>NZ_JABBNC010000059.1 GCF_012933445.1 Actinoplanes sp. TBRC 11911 | reverse complement strand
TAGCTGCGGCAACGCGTTTGCGAGATGACTTGTCGTGGGCACTGGATCGACTAGAGTTCGCACTGCGACCTCGCTTGATGAGCAGGGTAGCGGAAATTAGGGGCATCCCTGGCCAACACCAGGGGTGCCCTTCCGCGTTAACGGTCCAGCCGGGTCACGCCCTTGCCCTCCCCGTCATCAGCTTCTACTTTGGTCACCATGACTGAACCTCAAACTTGAGGCTAAACTTCAGCAAATCACTGAAGCAAGCACTGAAGTGGGCCAAGCCGCACGATGCGTGAGCGTCCATCAGGGCTTGCGAGGGGAGACGCGATGCGCCCTGAAACGGAACAGGATCACCCGATCTCCAAGTTGGCTCTGCGTCTCAAGGAGCTTCGGCACGAGGCCGGCGTGACCCAGGGTTCAGTGGCGAGCCATCTGGGGGTCAAAGGGCCGATGGTTTCGGGGTATGAGAACGGTAAAGAAATACCGATCGATGAAAAGGTGCGCCGGTATGCGGAGCTTTTCCGGAATACTGAACGCGGCCGGGACGAGCTGGAAGTCGAATTGCTCAACCTCAGGACGGCGGCGAAGGAAGCCAAAAGCCGTTCCGCCGCCGCGGCGCCCCGTCCACGCGCGAGCTTCTGGCACTTTCCTGATGGGAACGACGTGACGCTCGTCTGTGGAGAGCTGCCGACCGAGATGCGGATGCCTTACGCTCAGCCGAAAGTCCCGGACTACGTGCGCACCTATAGGTACGCCGACCCCGACACCCTTTTGGAGCTTTGGGGCCATCTGCCCGGCGCGAATCCAGGTTCCCGCGTGCGGCACATCACGTCCGACGAATACGACCCCACCGTCCATGACACCGATCACCTCGTCGTACTCGGCGGTGTCGACTTCAACAAAGTCACCGAAAGAATACTTGCCGATATTGACTTCCCTATTACCCAGGAGCACTTTCCGTCGTACCAGCGTGCTACCTCCCAGAACTCGGAACGTTCTCAGCCGTCCGGTCCGGAAAGTCCACAACGAGCTGCTTTCGTGGTGAACCACGGAAGCGAGGACGAGCAGAACTTCGAACCCGTTCTGGAACAGGTCGAGGCCGGCTGGGAGCTTGCCGTCGACATCGGGCTTATCGTCCGAGGACCAAACCCGTACAACGCTTCGGCCACGTTGACGATGTTCAACGGAATGTATGGCCGCGGCGTGCTTGGATCCGCGCTGGCACTCACCCATCGGCAACTTCGCGAGCGCAACACGAGGTATCTCACGAATCTCGGTTGTGACCGACGGATCGTAGCAATCCTCTTTAAAGTCCAAATAATGAATGAAAAGCCCAGCCCACCGGATCTGACCAATCCTGCCGTGCGGCTGTTTCAGTGGGAAGGTCCATCCGTGACCGGCTGAACCGACCCCGGAGTTCGCGCGCTGGCCCCGGGCCGGGAGACGCTGACCGCCCACGCGCCGGTCAAGCCGAGCCGTCCGGAGGCCAGGTCCGCGCGGGCGTCCGCGATCCATCGAGTGATGTCCACGGCCGACTGCTCCACATTTCGACCGGTCGTGTCGATCACGCACACGTTCCAGCGCGGATCGTCGCTCGTCCAGTCCTGCCAGCGGTCCCACCTCATTGGTGTCCACCCGCCGCTGGTGAGCGCCTCCGGCTGATGGCGCGGGTCGGCGGCGTGCCCTCGATGCCACCGCGCCCAGCCGAGGAACCTCCGCTTGGCGTCGCCGTCGTACCGCCTGCGATCGTCGAGCCGCCGCAGACGGACCGCGTCGTCGACGTCGAGCAGGCAGGCCGCGATCCCGTCGAGCCGCGTCGCCGACGGGCAGGCCAGCACCTCCCCCAGCGGCGACTGCCCGGTCAGCACCACGTCAAGGCCGCCGGCCTGATAGCGCAGGACCCGCCGGACCCAGGCCTCCATACTGCGCTGACGCCAGCTGGTGTCCGCGCCGGACGGCACACCGATCTCATCGAAGTCGTGCACGACCAGCCCCGCGATCGCGGCGCAGGCCCGCACAGCAGTCGTCTTACCCGAGCAACTCGACCCCGCGACCGTCAGCAGCACTCACCCAGTGTCACCCCCGCGTAAGCACCGCGCCCGCCCGAATCTCCCCGGCGAATGCGCCTTCGACGGCGACGGTCGTCATCCCCGGCCCGCCGTGCAACTCGACGGATCGCACCACCACGGAAGCCGCCGGGCCATCCGAGAACGTCAGCTCATCACCGATGCGCAACGCGTCCCCTTCGAGACGTCCGGTCAGAAAGGTCCAGGGGCGGCTCGACAAGCGATGCACGTTCTGCACGATGAGACGGGTCATTCGCGGTTTCTCCTCCATGCCGCGACAAAGCCATTTTCGGCCTTGTACGCCTCATCTTCCAACGGGCCCGTCACCGTCGTGATCCGGCCCTCCTCATGCTGCCGCACGTGCACACTCTCGTGTCCGAGCGTCCGTACCAGTGTCTCTTCATCCTGGAAAGCGGCCGGGCCGAGCTGCACCCCGAACGCGTCGGTCCGGGCCACCGCGCCTTGGAAGTCCAGATAGGCGACGTCGTCCGCGCTTTCCACGATTTCGATGTGCGCGCCGCGAAAATCGACCTCCGCCAGCTCGGCGTAGTGCCGGACACTTTCCGCCGAGCGAGGAAGCCCCGAGCCCTGATCGAGGACTTCACGATTCGAAAGCGCCCCGGAGCGCGAATAAAGGCCAATCTCGCTGGGCCGGCCCGCGCGCAGGGCGGCGGCGATCTCCTCGTGTGCTTCGGCCACGCTCCTGATTCCGGGCGACGGCGACGCGTCGCCACCGCGACGGCCCGACGTCGTCGGACCTTCGCCGGGTCCCGCATGCGGTCGCCGCCCGCTCACTCGGCCGAGGCTAGCAAGCGACGCCTATTTGAACGGCTCGCCGAAGACCTCGCGGATTCGGTACAGGTCGCGCATTCGTGGCTCGGTGGTGCCGCCCGCCCAGCGGCTGATCGTCTTTGTGGACACGTCCAGGCGGCGTGCCGCTGCCTCCATCGTCAGGCCCTCGCGCTGCAGCCGCGCCCGCAGCCACGCCGCGAAGGACGGGGCCGGGGACGCCGGCGGTGCGGAAGCCGGCTGATCCGGGTTCGAGGGCGCGGCGGGCAGGCGGGGAGGCGTACCGGCGGAAGGGACGAAAAGGACGTCGACCTCGGCCGAGTCGGGGAAGATGCGCAGGGACACCTGGATCTGGCCGGCGGCGCCGGCGCCCTCGAGCAGGACGTCGGCGACTCGCTCGCACAGCACGCGGATGTCGTCGTCGGTGACCGTGGTGCCGAGGAGCTGGCGGCGCACGAAGTCGCGGACGTCGGGAAGCGCGGCGGGGCGCGCCGGGAACGGGCGGGACACCACCTCGAGCGGGACGATCTCGATCTTCTCCGCCATCGGTTCAGCTTACGGTGAGCGGACCCACCCGTACGAGTGACAGCGCTCTTTTGCCGGGAGCCGGACAGGCATACCATCCGCCCGGTGGAGGCCGGACAGGTTCTGCACATACTGTGGATGAACGGCGGGCTCAGCTGTGACGGCGAGTCCGTCGCGCTCACGGCTGCCACCCAGCCGAGCATCGAGGAGATCGTGGCCGGTGCGCTGCCGGGTTTGCCCGAGGTCGCGCTGCATTGGCCCTATTTCGACTTCGACAGCGGTCCGGACCAGGGCGATGGCAGTTTCATCGAATGGTGGCACCGCGCCGACCGGGGCGAGCTCGACCCGTTCATCCTGATCGTCGAGGGGTCGGTGCCCGACGAGGGCAACAAGACCGACGGTTATTGGAGCGGCTTCGGCAACGACCCGTCGAGCGGGCAGCCGATCACCGCGTCCGAGTGGATCGATCGGCTCGCGCCCAAAGCCACCGCCGTGATGGCCGTGGGCACGTGCGCCGCGTACGGGGGAATCCACGCGATGGCCGGCAACCCGACCGGGGCCATGGGGGTGCCCGATTATCTGGGCTGGGACTGGAAGTCGAAGGCCGGGATGCCGATCGTGTGCGTGCCGGGCTGCCCCACCCTTCCCGACAACCTGGCCGAGACGATCCTGCAACTGCTCTACCAGGTGGGCGGCCAGGCGCCGCAGATGTCGCTGGACGAGTCGCTGCGGCCGCGCTGGCTGTTCGAGCAGACCGTCCACTCCGGATGCGACCGGGCCTCGTTCTACGACCAGAGCGACTACGCGAGCGGGTACGGCTCGTCGAACTGCCTGGTCAAGGTCGGCTGCTGGGGTCAGGTGGTGCGCTGCAACGTCCCCAAACGCGGATGGATCAACGGCGTCGGTGGCTGCCCGAACGTGGGCGGCATCTGTATCGCGTGCACGATGCCGGGCTTCCCGGACAAATTCATGCCGTTCATGGAGACGCCAGATGCCCCGGAGGCGCCGGACGAGGACAATACGCCGCTGATCCACATGTTGCGCGGCTTCACGCTGCGCGTGGCGGGCACCCCGTGACGACCGCCGAGGACATCGATCGCATCCTCGGCGACCTGCGGAACTGCGCCGACCCGCGGGCCGGGGAGCTCGGTGAGGAGCTGGCCGGGAGCCTGGTCGGCCTGTACGGCGACGGCCTGGCCCGGATCGTGGCGGCGCTCGGCCCGCAGCGGGTTGCCGAGCTGTGCCGGGATCCGCTCGTGGCGAGCCTGCTGCTGGTGCACGACCTGCATCCGGTGCCGATGGAGGAGCGGATCAGGGTCGCCCTCGACGGGGTGGACGCCGACTACCTGGGCATCGACGAGGCCGGCGTGGTGCGGCTGCGGGTGCGCGGCATCCAGCGGGGCTGCGGGTCCCGGACGGCGCTGCGCGACATCGAGGCCCTGGTGCGGCGGGCGGCTCCGGAGGCGTACGGGATCGATTGTGAACTTCCGCCGCCGCTGCTGCAGATCTCCGTGCGACCCCGACCCTGACTCATGACATCCCTCGGGAGGAAGAGGGGTCCCCGGACACAACTGTCCGCTAGTCCTCCGACCAGCATTTTCGCCGGGGCGCACGACTCCAGTACTGGGTGGACACAGATGGGTCTGGTGCCGGTGACGAAGAGTCATGCAGCCTGGTCGCAGTGCCGGACACGCCCGGTACCGGGATCGAGAACGGCTTGGGGTGACGGCCTTGCTCTGGCAGAGTTTCACGACACGGCGCGAGTTGACGGCGGTACCGGCCGATTTCCGGGGGCACCGCGTCACGGTGCGACGGCACGAGCCCACGGTCGTCCGGGAGCCCGAGGCGAGCTGGTGGGAGGTGCAGAGCCGGCCGACGCTGACGGTGGCGGCGGTCCGCGAGGGCGACGCCGACTGGCATCCGGAGTCGGTGGTGGGCCGCCTCGCCGAGATCGCGGCGGAGGACGAGCTGCTGCTGATCTTCGGGGCGACGCGACGGGCCATGACGCAGCTCATGATCGCCCAGCTGCGCGAGCATCTTCCCTGGCACGACGTGGTCCCGACCCCGGTACGCCACCGCCCCGCCGAACTGCTGCGCGACGCGGCGACCGTGGAACACCTGCTCGACGTCGGCAGCCTGCCCGTGGTGGTCACCTCGCCGGCGTCAATCAACGCGGTGACCGCCCATATCGCCGGCTATCTGCGTGTCGACCGGGTGCTGCGAGTGCTGGCCGACGGTGCCCTTTTCCCCGTATGGCAACGACGACAGGAAGCGAGTGTCAGCTAGTGGCTTCTTACCAGGACCTGCTGGTGTCAAGGCCCGCCAAGGCGCGGAACGACCCAAAGTTGATCACCAGGGCGAAGTTGATCACCAGAGCGACGAGGGATTTAAGGCGAAATTCCGGGCATTCCCGGTACGCCTCGACGGTGCGTCGCGCGCGTTCCAGCTGATTGGGACCGTTGTCACGCTGCGCACGCCTTCCGTAACAGATCGGCGTGACGCTAGACAGGCCGCATGGTCTCGGTCGTTCTCGGTCTGCTGTCGGCGCTGTTGTTCGCCGCGTCGGCCGCGCTGCAGCAGCACGCGGCCCACATGGCGGTCAACGCCGATCCCCCGCCGCCGGCCGCGACCGGCGTCGCCACCGCGCTCCCGGTGTTGCGGACCGCCCGCCGCCTGGGGCGCGACCGGGTCTGGCTGTGGGGCACCGCCGCGAACGTGGGCGGGTCGCTGGTGCAGGCCGCGGCGCTGTACTTCGGGTCGGTGGCGGTCGTCCAGGTGCTCCTGGTCAGCCAGCTGATCTTCACGCTGTGGCTGGCGGCGCTGTGGGATCACCGCCGGCCCCGGTTGCTGGAGCTGGGCTCGGCGGCGGCGATCTGCGCCGGCATCGCCATCTTCATCTCGGTGCCGGGCACCGCTCCGCACGCCGGAGTCGTGAACCGGGAGCGGGTCCTGGTGGCCACCGTGTGCGCGGGCGCGTTCGTCGGGTTGCTCGTGCTCAGCGCGGCCGGCCGCCACCACGCGGTACGCGCGGTGCCGATCGCGATCGGCGCCGGCGTCTTCTTCGCGATCAGCGCGGCACTGCTGAAGATCACCACCGACGATCTGTTCCACAACGGCGTCGCCGCCACCGCGACGGACTGGCCCGGTTATCTGCTCGCGGCGGCCAACGTCAGCGGCTTCATCCTGGAGCAGGACGCGTTCGCGACCGGGTCGCTGTCGCTGGCGGTGACCGCGATGACCATCACGAACCCGGTCGCGAGCTACTTCATCGGGGTGCTCGCGTTCAACGCGCACTTCCCCAGCAGCGCCGGCGGGCTGGCGGCGCTGGCCGGAGCGGCCGCGCTGGTGGTGGTCGGTGTGACCGGGCTCGCGCATTCGCCGACGGTGGTCCGGCACAAACCCGCCACGGCCACGGTCGGCTCGGCTACGGCTTGATGTTCTGGTTGAGGTGGAAGACGTTGTCCGGGTCGTAGCGATCCTTCGTGGCCACCAGACGCCGATAGTTCTCCTCGCCGAGCCCCGCCACGATCCGATCGTTGCCCTCATCGCCGATGAAGTTGAGATACACGGCGCCGACGGACCACGGCCGGACATCAGCGATGAGGTCGCGGCCCCACTTCATGACCCGCGCGTCGTCCTCGGGAACATCCCACATCCCGTACGGGTGGACCGCCCACTCGGCCCGGCGCCACGGAATCGGATGGTCGGACACCCCGTTGGTGACCGCCCCGCCGAGCGCGAACAGCGCCTGCGACGACCGCGACGGCACGAGCATGTCGCGGGCTCGCGCGCCGAAGCGGTCGGCGGCCTCGTCCGGGAACCCGCCGAGATACTCCGCCGAGTAGTAGTTGCGCGAGCCCGGCGGCCGGTCACCGCGGGACTGGAGTTCGGTGTACGGCAGCTCGCCGATCAGCGCGCCCTCGTGACCGAGCTTCAGCATGGCCGCGGACACGTCGCGCGCCTCCGACTCGCTCCCCGCGTACGTGATCAGCACCGAGCAGGCCAGCTCGCCCACCAGGTCGTCGGGGACGAACGGGGCGTCCGGCGCGGTGGCGTAACTGAAAGCGCCACCGACCTCGTCCGGCGCCGACTTCATGAATTCCCGGTACGCCCGTACGACCTCGGGCCCCGCCTCCGGGCGCCACAGCAGCAGGATGGCGGTGACCGTGGGCAGGCTGTGCAGCCGGAAGGTGAGCGAGGTCGCCACGCCGAAGTTGCCGCCGCCGCCGTGCAGCGCCCAGAACAGGTCGGGATGGCTGTCCGCGCTGGCCCGCACGAGCTCGCCGTCGGCGGTCACCAGGTCGACCGACAGCAGGTTGTCCGAGGCCAGCCCGAACTTGCGCTCGAACCAGCCGGACCCGCCGCCGAGCGCGAAGCCGGCGACCCCGGTGCTGGAGACGCGTCCGCCGGTGGTGGCCAGCCCGTACGGCTGGGTTGCCTCGTCGAGGTGCGACATCAGTGCTCCCCCGTCGACCCGTGCCGTCCGGGCCTCGGGATCAACGGTGACGGCGTGCATCCGGCGAAGGTCGATGACGATGCCACCGTCGGTGAGCGCCTTGCCGGCCACACCGTGCCCGCCGCCCCGGACGGCGATCTCCGTCCCGGTCTCCCGCCCGTAGCGAATCGCCCGGATCACGTCCTCGACGTTCTCGCACTGCGCGATAACCGACGGGCGCCGATCGATCATGCCGTTGTAAATCGCTCGCGCGTCGTCATAGCCCGCATCGGCGGGCAATACGACGTTACCCAGGAATCCGGCGCGCAATTCGGCCGGCGAATTCGGGTGAGTCATGCCGGATGACCTCCTCCATGGCGCTGTCCACCGCCACTTCGAGGCAAGTTACTCCGCCGGTGGCATCATCCGGCTCGGCACGGGCCGGATGTGCCCACGGCCATACGCGGGTTCCGAAGTCACCCGGCGTCCGCGCCCGCCGCCTTGGCGTCCTGCTCGATCTCGGCGATGTCCGCCTTGATCTGCCGGGCCTCCACCTTCTGGGCGCGGCGCAGGGCCCGTTCCACCTTCGCCCCCATGTCGGACACGGCCACGACCAGCAGGCCGGCCTGCCCGCTGTCCAGGTGCTCGCCGAGCTCTTTCAGGTCGCGGCGGCTCATCCCGGCGGCGGCGTGCCCGGTCAGCGATCCGAGCAGGGCACCTCCGGCGGTCGTCGCCGCGAGCAGCCCCCCACCGAGCGCCGCGAACGGGAACAGCGCGACGACCAGCCCGGTTCCCAAGCCGATGCCGCCGCCCAGCACCCCACCGACCCGGGTCGGCGTTTCATGCTTCTTGACGATCTTCGTCTTGCCGTCGGGGCGGCGCTCTATCAGCGCGGCGTCATACGCGTCGATCAAGTTCGCCTTGACGTGCAGATCCTTCACCGCGTCGTAGTCCTCCTCCGCCAGCGCGACGCTCGGATACACCCCGACGTAGACCATGAAAGTGTCGATAGCCATTTGCGTTGCTCCTCCCGGACCGAAATGACCGCCGTTACCCAGGGCCGACCATGGCCCGGGCAACCGGCGGGCGCCTCATCCTGGGCAGACGAGCCGGTGCCCTAATTGGAGCGATGCCGGATCGCCGCTTGCTGGAACATGTGCGTGACCCGGGGTCCGTCGCGGTGCCGTCCCAGCGTTCGCATCTCGGGCTCGCCGACACTTCGAAGATGCCGCGCCACCAGCTCGGATTGCTGGTAGAACGGCTCGAATTCGGCCGGGACCGGGCTCGTCGTGGTCGCCGCCGCGGTTTCCGGCTCCTGGATCCTCGGCAACTCCCCCGCGAACGCCGACAGGTCCGGGAGATCCGCACCGCGCCGGGGCTTGTCGAGATTCAGCACCTCATGAAACGGGGTTGCCCAGGCGTCACGGCGGGTCAGCGGGTCGGCGTCCGGCGCGAAAAGCGCCCGCAGAGTGGCCGGAATCGCGGCATGCTCGCGGACGACATCGTCGATCGTGCCGGCGCTGATGTACGGGGAGATGAACAGGTTCGGCACTCGCGGGCCGAGCAGGGTGAAGTCGAACGCCGTGACTTTCCGGGTGAACAGCGCGCCCTGAAGCCGTGCCAGCCACCCCCGCGGGTCTCGCGGACCGGGAATCCCGCCCGGCGGCGGAACGTGGTCGTAGAACCCTCCGTGCTCGTCGTAGTTGACGACGAGCAGCGTCTTTTCGAACACGTCGGGATGGGTGCGCAGCACCTCGTAGATCGACGCGATCAACGTCTCACCCCGCCGGAAGTCGGAGCCGCCGTCGGTCTGGTCCTCGGGCAGGTTGTTGCCCGGGTGCTGGCTGTTGCTCTTGCGCGAGTCGGCGACCTCGCCGACGTGGAGCCGTTCCGCGTGATGGTTGGGTTCGATGAACGAATAGGCCGGCAGTGTGTCGGCCGCCACGTGCTCCGCGAAATCCGCGAGGTCGAACCAGCGGGCATGGTCGGCCGGCGAATCGTACAGCCGCGGAAAGGCCCAGATCTGCGGCATGTTGTCGTGATAGATGTGCCAGTCGCGCCCGTTCTCGGCGAGCAGCTCGAAGATCGTTTTATCGTAGTACGGGCGGATCACGCATTCGGTCTCGCCGTCCGAGGTCGCCGCGTGCGCGTAGTTCCGGCAGGGCCACGTCTCGCCGGGCACCGAGGAGAACCAGCGGGTGCTCACCGCGTATCCCAGGGCCAGCTCGGACAGCACCGGAACGTTTTCCGGCGGCTGACACTCCATGATCTTCGGCCCGATTCCGGTGACGCCGGGCGGTCCGCTGAACAGCGATCGAACCTTGTTCCGCAGCGCGACGAACCGGTCGAACACCGGCCCGAACAAACCCGCGTGAAAATGCTGATGCGGATGCCGCCCGGCGTTCTCGTAGTCGGCGACGAAGCCCTGATTGTCGGTGTGCCATTGCCCGGCGACTCGGGTGGCGCCGATCTGTGCCATCACCCCGTCATGGGTGTGACCGGGTTCAACTTGGACGGACACGCCCGCCGTGGGGGTCGCCTCGACCTTCCCACCGTTACCGTCCGGATTGGAGAATGGCCCGGACAACAGGCCGTCGAAACGGGGGTCGGGATGCCGGAGATAGCCGAGCATGTGATCGAAGGAACGGTTCTCCAGCATGAGGACGATCACGTGCTCGATGCGGGCCGATTCCGATTCCGGAGGCTTCACGGAAGGGCAAACGAATTCGGAGGACCTGGGTTCAATAGGCCATGTTGTCCGTTCCCGCTCGACAGTCCGCGTTATCCGTTACGTCACCGGTCAGGCATCACTCAGATCCGCCGCGTAGGCCAGGTCACGTTGCCCGTCCAGCTCGTCGATGCGCTGCTGCAGTTCCCGGCGCACCGACTCGTACGCGGACGCGCCCAGCACCAGCCGCCGCGGCGCCGGGCTGGTGGCCGCCGCGTCCGCGATCGTCGCCGCGACCTTGGCGGGATCGACGCGATACATCGGCTTCAGCACTGCCGGGTCGCCGGCGAGCAGCCCCCGGATCTGCCCGAGGACACCGTCCGCATAGGCCGGCAACGGCTCGGTCCGCACCATGTTGGCCATGAAACCGGTGCCGCTGCCGCCCGGGACGACCAGCGTGACGTCGATGCCGAACGGCGCGACCTCGATGGCGATCGACGACAGGAAGCCCTCGATCCCGAACTTGGTGGCGTTGTAGACGCTCATCCCCGGATCGGCCACCTCGCCCCCGGAGCTGGAGAACTGGAACACGCGCCCGCCGCCGACCGTACGCATGTGGGCGACCGCGGCGCGCACGACGTTGATCGAGCCGATCAGGTTGACCGCGATCTGCTGGGCGATCAGCTCGTCCGGCTGCTCCTCGATCGCGCCGAGCGCCCCGAAGCCGGCGCCGGAGACGACCCGGGTGATCGGCCCGAAGGCGGCGATGCCACGTTCCAGGGCGTCGTGCACCTCGGCCGGGTCGCTGACGTCGGCGCGGGTGGCCAGCAGGCGGCCGGTCTGACCAGCATCGACATCGGGGTTGCGCGAGGCCGTGACGACGGCGTCGCCGCGGCCGAGCACTTCGCGGGCGAGGGCATGACCGAATCCGGACGAGGCGCCGGTGATGAACCAGGTGTGCATAGGCCCAAAATTAGTCAGTGACAACTAGGTTGTCAACGCCTACTTCGGTAGCCTGTCGGCATGGAGATCAGCTACCAGCGCGGAAACCTGCGCGTCGCGGTGCTCAGCCACGCCGCCGCACGGCTGGAGGAGGTCGGATTCGACCGGTTGTCGCTCCGGGAGATCGCCCGCACCCTCGGCGTCAGCCACGCCGCGCCCGGCAAGCACTTCCCCACCCGCGCGGCGCTTCAGGAGGCGCTGGTCGTCTACGGCCTCGATGAGCTCGCCGACCACCTCGACGGCGAACGGTCCGGCGACTTCGCGTACGAGCTGCGCGCCTTCGTCTCCGATTACGTGCGCTGGGCGGCCGATCATCCCGCGCTGGCCGGCATGATCCTGGCGCGCACGAGCGGCCCACAGAAGGGAACAGCGGAGATCCGCGAGGCCAACCAACGCGCGTACGGGGGCGTCCAGGCCATGCTGCGGAAAGCGCGAGAGGAAGGCGTGATCCTCAGCGCGGACCAGGACCGCGTCGACATGGCCATCCTGGCGGTCATCCAGGGCTTGACCGCCATGGCTTCGCAGGGCGCGCTGGGCGGGCGCCCGCTCGACGACGTCATCGACGGCACGGTGCAGACGCTGCTCTACGGCCTGGTGCCGCGCGCCGCGGCGGGCCTTCAGGGCGGCTAGCGCTTCCTCGACGCCGATGCGGCACGCCGCCCCCTCACCTTGTGACGGTCTTGTATTCGGCGACCAGTTTCAGGGCGGCGGCGGTCGTTGGTCCGGGTGGTAGAGGTTGCGCCGGGGTCGTTGGTAGGGGTCGATGCTGCGCGGCGGAATGAAGTCGGGGAGGCGATCGGCGCCGAGGCGGATTCGCCAGCCGGTGCCGGGGTGGTGGATGCGTCGGTGGTGGTGGCGGCAAAGGAGCACCAAATTGTCCAGGATGGTTTCGCCGCCGGCGGTCCACTCGGTGATGTGATGGGCGTCCGTCCAGTCAAGCGGTTCTTTTGTCACATTCGGCGCCAGCCACGTCGCCGGACCTGGCGCCTGTCGGCTGAGCGCGGCCGTCGACGGAACTGGACCTTTCCCTATCATGCGAGGCGTGAAGCGGACAGCAGCCGGTGCGGCTAGCATCCTCGTCGCCCTCACCACGATCTTGCTTCTGGTGACGGGATGGATTGCAGATGTGGCCGGAGCGGCCGGAGCAGTCTTCTCTCAGCAGTTCGAAGGATGGCTGCGCGACCATGCCGTCATGATCTTCTGGGTTGCCATCGGGACAGCGATCATTCTCGCCGCCGCGATCGTTCTGCTTGTCCGGGACAAGCGCCACCTGGAGGGGGAGTTGCAGTCTCTTTCTGGCGAAAAGATCACTTCCGAAGAATCCAGAAACCGCCTTACTGTCGAACTGGAAAAGCTTAAGCGGCAGCCGTCTTCGCACGATTTTGGGTTATTCCAACGGTTCTTGTCTGAGTTCCCTGAGAACGGTGAAACTATGGACTACCTAACCCAGTGGTTCCACGGTCGTAACTGGGAATGGAAGAAGCTCGACGAGCTTAGCACGTTCAATAACCTCTGGACGAGCAACGTCGAATTCTTGGACAGCGAGATGCAATACCTACTTCAGGACTTGCAGCAGAAGAGCGCAATCTTTCTTAGCGAGATCGCAGGCAACAGCTTCATGGACAACGCTTACGAGGAAGTGACAGCACTTCGGCACGACCAGTTCGAAAACGACGGCGAATTCAATCACAAAGCTGACGCGTTACAAAAGTTGGGCGACGAAGTGGCCGCCGCCCACAAGAAACTCGTTCGCATGGGGTACGAGAGACGACTAGCGTAAACTCCTCGGACTAAACCCGCGAACGGCTATTGCCATTGCAGCCAGTACCACTTCCGAATGGCAGAACCGCCGGGAACGATGGCGGCGATCAAAGGCTGCGGGCTGGCAGCGCATGATCGCCGACATTCATGCGGGACGGTCAGACCTGGTTGCTGTTGGCAAGAGCGGACATATCCTTGAGGTACAACAAGAGCAGGATCAACGACCCTTGGCGTCGGCGACCTTGGCAGCAGGGAGGCGCAGCGGCCGTGCGGGCTTTGTTTGTATACGTCGATGTGCATGGTGGGATGAAGTCGAGACGCGGGTCGACGGCCGTCTCGATCTCGTCAGTGGATGTAAAAGCAACGCCGCGCTGACCGAACGGACGACTCGGCTTCACCGTCGGAACGACGATCTCACATTCAACGGCGGTCACGTTGCTGCTGAATCGCTGTTGAGGCCTTGCCGATTGCGGCGAGGTGGCACATCAAATTTCAACGCGGGTCGGTTTCACCCCCAATGCTCGTGCTGATAGTGCAGAAGGTCGTCGCCGTGGATCTGTTTTGTGGCGTTGCCGACCCGGACCCAGAAGTCGGTGGCATCGTTGCCGCCCTTGGTGGGTTTGGCGAATACCGGTTTGCCTGCGGCGGCAACACTGATCTGGCAGACGACCCGGCCGGAGATCTCTGGAAAGCGGATGCGGACGGTGGCCGCTGTCGGGGCGGAGAGGCTGCTGTCGAGGAGTTGGCGTACGAACAGTTCGTACTGGTCGACGCTGGCGTTCGATTCCAGGGTTGAGAGATCGTTCTCGATGCCGAGGATTGTGGCGTCGTCGGCTACGCCGATGAACAGGTTTCCGCCCTCGCCGTTGAGGAAGCCGCAGACGGCTTTGACAATGTTGTGCCGTAGCGACTTGTCGGCCTGCTGGGTGTGGACGTTCCACCGGGCGCTGGCCTTGAACTCGGTGCTCTGGGACTCGCCAGCGGCGATCATGTCGGCCGGCGTGGTCGGGACGTAGGTGGGCCGTTGCCCAGTCAAGGTCTCGAACGCTTCGCGTACGACCTGGGCGATCAGTCGGCGTCGCCGTTCCAGGAAAGTCGGGTAGTCGAGCTGTTCCCAGCCGACTGGGAGAGCGTGCCACCTTACCTGCCGTTCGAGAACCTTCGGGTCCATCGTGTCAGTGATTCTCGGCCAGTAATCGTGCGGCGCGTCGGTGTTGAGTTTCTCGTGTGCTGGCCATGTCACGTACGCCATGTTGGCGATGGCGTTGACTTGGCGCCGGTCGTTGATGCCCAGCCCGGCGAGCGTCTTGCGGTGGAAGAGGTTGTCTCGCTCGATAGTCTTGGCAGGTTTGGCCGAGGGGTCTAGCAGATCACGGATCCGTTGGTCGCCGAAGAGCATCTTGGCGTCGAGGATGTTCAGCGCCGCCAGGTAGGCGACGAGCACCGGTGAACGCGACGACGAGGTGTCGAGCCGGTTCGGCAAGGAGATGTCCCAGTAGTCGCCGGTGAAGTTCGCCGCGATGATTCGGTCCAGTTCCGCAGCGAAGGCGCGGCCGTCACCCTGCGGCAGATTCCCGAGTCGCCCGAGGTCGAACTCCATTTGTGACTCCGGCGAGTTGGAGTATCGGCCGGTGGTGTGCGCCATGAAGAACCATCGGCCGATGACCGGTCGTAGCTGGTCGGATGTGAGCCCGAAGTCGTGGCGTCCGATCAGCCAGATGGTGTAGCTGTAGAGCAGGGCGTTGGCTGAGGTGATCATCTTGCGGCTGCGGAAACCGGCCGCCGTAACGCACTGGAAGAATTCGTGCCAGCTGGTCAGGTCCAGGACTTTTGTGTGTGCTTCGGCGAGCCGGTCGAACTGTTCCTGCCGCCGCGCGGCGGTGACCTTTCCGGTGTCGAGGTCCTTGCCTCGCAGGATGCTGTAGACGTGCTGCAGGCGCGCTCGCCGGAAGGCTACGGCGACCGCGACACGCAGAAGCTGATCCGGGCTGGGGTCCACGAACGCGTTCCGCGGGCTCGGGCCGGGAAGCCCTGCGATCACCGCAGCGCGGCTGAAGTCTTCGAGCTGGCGTCGGCCTTTCTCCCAGTGCACGGACATTAGGGTGAGGATGAAGTCCGACTGGTTGAGTTTCACGCCTTCGGAGTTGATCCGCACGAAGACGTCGGCGACCTGTTCCTCGTCAGCCGAAGCGCCCAGCTCGACCACCTGGAAACGGAACTCGTGCAGGTCCCGGACCCGGTCGATGCGTTCCTCGAGCTCGTCCTTGTCAGCGTCCGACAGGCTCTGGCCGCCGGCCTGTTCGAGACGCTGAAAGAACTGGCGGATGGTGGGCTTGTAGCCGCCGTCGGCCCAGAGCGCGGTGATGTCCGGGATGAAGTGGGCGTCCCGCTCGATCGCCGCGTCGGTGACCTCGAACGTCTGATCCTCCGGCCGGAACGCAATGCGAATGTTGATCTGCTCGAACGACTTGGTGACGATCTTGCGCCCGGTAAGCACAGCGAAGAGGGCAGTGAGTCGCTGCTGGCCGTCGACGACCAGCAGCTGCGGTGACCGGTCGCCGGCTTCCATTCCGATCTGTCGTGTCCCCACCTCCGCGCCGGTCTCCCAGAACATCAGGGTGCCGATTGGATAGCCGCGGTACATCGAGTCGAACAGGTCACGGGTCTTCGCTGCTGACCAGACGAACGGGCGCTGGATGTCGGGGAGCCCGATCCGACCGCCGTCGATGTTCTCAATCAGGTGACGCAGGGTGTAGCCAGTGTCGCGGTACAGAGTCGGTGGCACAACCAAGTGCTCCTTACGTCCGACAGCGGATGGTCGGCTAAAACAGACAGCGCAGGGGTTCGGTCACCAGACTTCTACCATGAGGACAGCCTCCCTCACAGTGCCTGCAAGGCCCGAACGGAAGACAGCCCGCCTACGATGACCCACTCGTTGGTACTGTCCTCGACCGAATGTTCGTATGGTGCCCTCCGCTTCAGTCAAGCCGCCCATTTGTCACATCCGACGGAATCCTTCTGTTCCCGACCCGCATCGATGGTGCAGGTCGAGTACTCGAACCGGGGCTGGACCAACTCCCGGTATCAATGCAGCAGCCGCTTCTTCCGAATCTGTCGGGAATCTGCCGTCCTCGATGGCGGGCTTCCGCCTTGACCCTGCCATCGGGCCGTCCGCACACTCGATGCAGTGCGGCGGTTGGAGGGCGGATGACCAGTCCCGGAACACCGCAGATCTTCATCTCGTACGCCCGGCAGGACGGACGCCCGACCATGGAGGTCCTGCGCGATCGGATGCCCCAAATCCGGCCGGGTTGGCGGGTGTGGACCGACGACCTCGTCGACAGCCGGGACCGCACGTTCACGCTGCAGATACAGCATGCACTCGATACGTCGGACGCCGCGTTGTTCGTCATCACGCAGGCCAGCCGGGAGAGTCATTGGTGTGAGAAGGAGATCGAGTACGCGCAGACCTTGCGTCTTCCCTACGTTCTGGTTCGCCCCCGGCCGGACGTCCGGCCACCGTTCTCGCTGACCGCCGCACCGACCTTGATCGATCTGCCGGAGGATGACGAGGAAGCCTGGGGCCGACTGGGCCGGCTCCTGCAGAGCATTGGCACGCCTGGGGCACGGGCGACCGCCATTGAGGACGCGCGCGACCGTGTGAACGAGGCCGCAGCCCAGGCCACCGGCGTGCAGCGCGAGCGGCTCACCCGACGGGGGAACGAACTGACCGCGTCCCTCGGCCTGGAACAGGAACGCCTTGCCGACCCGGCCGGCGCCGAGCGCCGAGTCCGCGAGCGGATCGAGGTCGACCTTGCCGTGGAGCGGGAACCTGCGCCGGACCCGGCAGACGACCCGGTCATCAGCTCAGCCGGGGTGCGTCTGATCAACAATCTTCCCGGGCCGGCGCCGCTACGTTTCCACGATCGCGACGACCAGTTGCAGGTACTCAAGCTCCTGTTGGCAGGGTCCACCACTCGCCTGATCGCCCTGACCGGCCGCGACGGTATCGGCAAGTCGGCGCTGTTGACCCGACTGCGGGACAGCCTCGGTCACGAGGAATTGGCCGCCTACCGCGCCGTGGTCTTCCTGGACGGGTGCGGCCACCGGCGGGTGACTAGCGCCGCCCTGCTCGCCGGACTGGCCTGGGCACTCGACGAGCCGGCGTCCACCGCGATCCGGCAGCGGCTCGACGAGCCGGCCTCGTCGGTCGACCGACTGACGACGTTGCTCGACGCCTTGGCCGAGCGCGCGGTGCTCGTGGTGGTCGACGGCGCTGAGCAGCTCCTGGACGAACGGGACGAGTTCGTCGATCCCGACCTGCGCGAGGTCTGCTATGAACTCGCCCTCCGCGACGGGCACGCGGTTCGGGTGCTTCTCGTGGGGCAGCGCCCGCCCGGCCCGCTCCTGCGGGAGTTGGGTCCGCGGGCCACTGGGGTATCGCTGGACAATGGCCTGCCGATGCCGGAGGCAGGCGAATTCCTGCGCACGCTCGACAGTGCGAACCTACTGGGCGCGGCCGGCATGGATGAGGCGTTCCTCGACCGGCTCCGTGATGCCACGGACGGGCATCCCCGTTCGCTGGAGCTGTTCCACGGCATCCTCCTCGCAGAGGGGTTCACAACGCCGGTCCAGCTGCTGTACGCGGTGGAGAACCTCGAGCAGAGCACGAAGGTCGCCGACGCCCTGTTCAACCGCATGCTCACCGACCTGCTCTACACGCAGCTCCGGGTAGTTGAGGCACTCGCCGTGTATGGCCGTCCGGTCCGCGCCGGCGGCGTCGACTTCGTCCTCAAAGACGTACTCGACGGCGTGGAGGCCGCAGGCCCGCTGCACCAGCTCGAGAACAGCCGAATGGCCCGGCGGGACGGTGACCGGTACTACCTGCCACCGCGCGACGCGGAGCGTGTCGTGTCTCGGATGGAACGGATTGCACCCGAGACACTCGCCACCATGCGCCGCCGGGCCGCCGACTATCACCGCGATTCCCGCACGCCGGACGAAATGGTCCGCCAGGTCGCCGATCTGGACGGCCATCTGCACGAGATTGACATGCGGGTCCGAATAGGCGAGCACGAAGTCGCACTGCGCCTCATGGCCGCGCTCGACAAGAAGTACCTCCGTCGCTGGGGATACAGCGCCTTGATCCTGCCGCTACGCAGTGAAGTAGCCGCGCACCTGGCAGACCCCCACGACCGGGTCATGAACCTCAGCATGGCGGCGGCCGCCCGTTCGCAGCAGGAACAGTATGCAGAGGCCGTCTCCGACCTCAAGGCCGCGCTGCGCCTGGTTCGGTGGACCAACGACCTCTCCTGGAGGGTCGCGCTGTGGCGGCAGCTCGGCTCACTCGAACAGCGTCGGGGCGACCTCGGCCGCGCCAACTGGTTGTTCCGCAGAGCTCTCGGCGGATGCGTCGTCCTGGGGATGCGCCAGGAGCAAGCCCGCAGTCGGCTCAACCTCGGACTCGGACTCGCGCGTACCGGCAATTTCGAGGCAGCGTTGGACCAGATCGGCAAGGGCCTCGCGATCGGGAACCGGGATCCGATCGACGACGAGATCGTCATTCGGCTCTGGCTAAACCGGGGGTGGGTTGAGGGGCAGCAAGGACGCATCGAGGCAGCGCTGGCATCGAACAAGCGCGCGCACCGGATTGCCCATGCCCGTGGACACGAGATCCTGACGGGGTTGTGCAGGCTGCGCCGGGCAGAGTTGGTGGTGAATGGCGACGACCCCGCGACCGCGTTGCCGCTCGCCGAGGAGGCCCACCGGATCGGCCTTGTTGCCCGGGACGCGGCATTGGTGTGCGATGCGAGTAGAACGATCGCGCTGGCTCTCTTGCGGCTGGGCCGCGTCGAGGATGCGGCGGACGCGGCCCGTTCCGGAATGCTGCACCGCGGCAGTGGCAACGCTGTGTCGCTGTACCTGCTGCAGGGGATCGTGGCGTTCCGGCGCGCGGGCCGCCGGGATCCGGCGCGTGCCGCCTTCAGCGAGGCGTTTGAGCGGGAAACCGCTCAAGGCCCGACTCACCGCCGCAACTATCAGGCGTTCAACCTGAGGGGCACGATTGTCGCGGGGCTGGCGTTGTGCGGCGAGGAGCAGCGGATCGAGGAGGCCGAGGCCGCCTTCGGACGCGCCCGCAAGATCGTCACGGCCCCTGGTGCAGTCCGCCGGAACACCATGCTTCTGGAACAGTTCGGAGAGTCCGCCGATCCGGCCGTACTGAGCCGCCTGCTGCGCGCCGCGCAGGGCTAACGCAGCTTGCCATGCAGTGCAACGGCCAAGATGATGATGATGATGATTAGCATCAATATCAGTCCAGCGAGGCAGCCAACTCGGTTCGACTTGGACCCTGGACTGATCCAACCGTCGTCGGAGGCGTCGGAACGATCATTCATCGAAGACCTCGGCAACCGTTAGGCGAGAACCAACCGGGTCGACGGCAGCCACTCGCCGCCGCCCTCAGCCCACTCCACCCGGACGTTCCACCCACGCTCCGCTGGGCGCAGCTCGACGACATAGCCCTCGAGGTCGGCGTCGGGATCGTCCTCGTCGAGGAAGTCGGGATCCAATGCGACAAGATCGTGGATGTCGAACGGCGGCTCGCCGTCGTCGCCGGAGCCGAACAGGGAGCCGTCATCGTCGGCAATCGATTCATCGACCATGCCGCACCACCGAGCTGGGTAGCCGAGACTGGATGGACAACTATGCGGACGTTAAGTGCTCGCGAACGTGCGGGTCCATGACGCAATTCCGGACGGCAGCACCCTGACACCATCCGTCGCAGCCGGGCGGTTCCGCGACATGCCCGGCCGGTCGCGTGCTGTTGGCCGTCGCGTGGGCCAGGATCAGCGGACCATCCGTTCACCGGGAAGGGATCGTCGAGCGATGTTCACCCGGATCGCCGTCTTCGACCCGCTCCCGGTGTTCCGCCGAGGTATCCTGGCGACGCTCGGTGAGACCGGATTCGACGCCGAGACGCCCGACGATCTGCTGGCCTGGGCGCGAGGTGTCGAGCGGCGCCTGGTCGTACTCACGCTCTCGGCACCCGACGCCTGGAACCTGTTGACTGAGATCCGACGGTTCCGGCCCGATACCGAGGTGATGGCGGTGCTCGACGACCCGAGCGTGGCGGGATACGTGCGCGCCTTGGCTGCCGGTGCTGTCGGCGCCGTTCCCCGCGATGCCTCGCCCTCAACAATGCGCGAGGTTTTCGAGGCTGTCCTCCGTGGCCGGAGCGTGCTGCCGATCGAAGTACTCCGCGTCCTATCGTCGGGAACCACAACCGCCGACCCACTACCTGACCAACTCACCGCGCACGAGCTGGCCTGGCTTCGGGGACTGGCCAGCGGCAGCACTGTCGCCCAACTCGCCGAGACGGCCGGCTACTCCGAGCGGATGATGTTCCGTCTGTTGCGCGGCGCGTACAAGAAGCTGAACGCCGCTAGCCGCACCGAGGCGATGATGACCGCCCGCGCCCACGGTCTACTCTGACCCGCGCGGTTTCCCGAAGAATGCCATTCTCAAAGCAGGATCCGTTGGCCTACGGCTCAACAGCATCGGCCAAAGTTCATTTGGTGCCCGCTGCTCCAGTCAAGTGGTTCTTTTGTTAACATCCGTCATCAGCTATGCCGCGAGCTAAGCGCCGTTGGCCGACCGGCAGTTGCGACTCACTGGTGTTGTTCGCGCGAGCTTTCAAACTTCGCCCATCCGTATCTCATGCCGCGCGGACCACGGCGGATCGCCGCCGATTCAGAGCCCATTTCAGTCATTGGCGTCCTCAGCTCCTGGCTCTGGTGGCAGAATTAGACCGACCGGCGGTTCCCCGGCCCACATTCGACGGTAACGCGATGGAGTATAGAGAGCACCTTCAAATGAAACAATTCCACCATTGAGCTGGATATTCTCAAGGTCGACAGAATGGGAGCTTAGCTGTGCTTCCTCGAACCGGATGGAGCCTGCATTGACTTTTGCCCCTCGCAGCGAAAATGTACCCCCGTTGAAATGGGCATTCTTGAAGGATACCTCAGCGCCATTGAGGGTAGCGTCCGAGCATGCGATTGAGCTTCCGTGATTGAGAGTCACTGAGGCGAGCCTCAGCTCGCCGCCAGAAAGAGTTGAGTGCCAAAACGGTAGGGACGCACCCTCTCTCAATGACGCCCCCGCAAAATTCAATAGCGCTCCATCCAGCCGAATGGCATCAAAGTTAACCGATCCACGAGAAAATTTCGCCTCGGCAAAGCGGATTTGGCCTGATCGGAAATGTGCGTTGGAGAAACTGACTCGAGCTCCGCCAAAATTTGCTCGGAAGAACTCTGTAAGTCCGCCGACAAACTTAGCGTACGAGAACGATACCCTTCCACCACCAAAGACGGCGTTGTTGAAGTCTGCACCGTCAATTGTTGCTCCGGTGAAGTCCAGGTCGATGCCCTGCCACGAATTCGGGGAGTTGTCAGGCAATCGAAGGTGGTCGGCAATGAGCCTCAGCGCAGTCTGGCGGACCTCTCGCTCTTCCTCGGCCGCACGCCGTCCTTCACCTCCCTCCTCGTTTTTTCCTGAATCGCGAGTCGGCGGCGGCATGTAGGGCATCCGGAGGTATGCGCACATTACGTCCACACATGTCTGCCTGCCCTCTTTCCAATTATCCGCCAGGCCGGCCATGGCATAGAGGCCAGCGAGTCGCACAGCTGCTTTTTCAGACCCAAGCTGATCCGAAGCACGCCCAAATCGATCATTGAAAAGGCGAACATCACTCCGAGCGACCTCCAGCTTCGCCCTCTCCTCAGCCGCGTTTTCTAGAACCTTCTTTGCCTCGGCACGTTCGTCGGCCGAATGTGCCAACCGATGCGAGAATTCGGCCAATTGGTTTGAATGCTCCGCTACGCGCTGGCGTCGGTAGGCTACTACCAACCCAACAACTCCGCCGACACCCGCGACCAAAGCGAATGCTATTTTCAACAGGTCGAAAATTGTCTGTGTCGTTATTGCATCGTCCCTCGCCAGTTCAGGGAATCCCGCATACCATAGCGCTACGACTACGAGAAGTGCGATCGAAACTAATCCCGCAGTGACAGCGGCAACGATAGCCACAGCTATGTTCGATAACCCCAGTTGGGGCACAGAAGGATTACTGCTGACCCTTTTGATGTCGGACGTATCGTCTACCTCCCCTTGCAGCGGATCCCTATGCGGTTGTGAATTCATTCCCATGCTGACTGCCCCCAGAACCTTATTCGCACGGGCCAAGGTTTCCCGACGAAGTAATTATCGGCGTTCAAGACACAGTCGTAATGTCAACGACCCGACTCTCGACTCAACTGATGTCGGCGGATCCGCGTGCCACCTCGAACAAGGGCTTACCGTGCGGGGCGACTCTCCCTCGGCGGTCGCGGGTCATTCCTTCGGCCCACGTCGGTGGCCTTGCTCGGGCTGGCCCAGCTGCGGGCGGACACTTCTCGAGGAGGAGCAGCAGCAGCACGCATGTTGCCCGTCAGGTGACGTGGTTCTGCGGACTGGAGAAGGCAGAACCAGCTGGCGGCTCGTCGCAACAGTCGTGGACGAATGTTCATTGGTGCCCGCCGCTCCAGCGTGGTGGGCGGTCGCAGTCCGGATACGCACAGCCGCGGTCGCGGATGTGCAGGGCGCGGCGGAGCGGCCCGGTGGCCAGCCGGCGGGCGCGGCCGGTGTCGAGGATCTGCCCGGCGCTGCCGAGCACGATGGGCAGGATGCGGGCGTCGCAGGCCAGCCGAGATGGCCTCGACGGTCGCCGCGATCACCGCGGCCTGGCGCGCATCGGTGTGGCCGTCCAGCATCGCCTGCTCGATCGCCGGCCGCGCCGAAGCGGCGGCCGCCTCGGCGAGCTCCCGCGCCGGCTGCGGATCCAGCATCAGCAGGCTGCGTAGCCATCCGGCCGTGGAACGGTGGCCCTGCGCTGCGGGCAACCCGCGGGTGGTGGCCTGCCGCACCAGCCGCGCCTGCAGGACGACAGCGGCCTGCTGCAGGCGATGCGCCGCCCGGAGCAGGTCGGTGAGCTCGTCGTCGGACACTGGCCACACCGGGGCGGCGGCCAGCTTCGCCGCGTCCTCACCCACCTGCTCCAGCTCCGCCAACATGGGGACTATTCTCGAACACCCGTGCCATTTAGGGGGTTGGTGTGGGTAGCTCTGTGGAGATTCCGCCGTGGCAGAGGTGGATCATTTCGATGAGGTTGTCGAGGTCGGCGTAGCCGTGGGCGCGGCGTTGGATCAGCCGGATGCCGGCGTTGATGCCTTCCACCAGCGAGTTCGACAGTTGGAGGTGGATGGCGTTGAGGATTCCGTCGCGGTGCCGGCGTAGCCGGCGGGCCAGCGTGACGAACGCGGCGATGGTGCTGCGTCTGGCCCGGTTGATCCAGCGGCGCAGGTGCTCGGCGGCCTGGTCGGCGGGGAGCTGGTAGAGCAGCCGCAGGTCTTCCTTGAGGCGCCAGGCCCGGTACAGCCGCGGATGCCTACGGCGTAGTTGCTCGATGATGGCGGCTCGCAGCGGGTCGTGTTTCTCGGCGGGCTGGCGCAGGGCGCCGCGGACCTTCTGCAAGGTCGCGGCGTGCGTGAGCCCATCCACGCTGATCTTCACATCCTGCTCGCGGCTGGTTTGATAGGCCAGATCGAGGGCTTCGCCGGCCCATTTGATCACGTGAAACGGGTCCAGGCAGATCGCGGCGTGCGGCACATGTTTGATCGTGGCTTTGCGATAGATCGGGGTCATGTCCATGCTGACCGCCTCGATCCGGGCCCGGCCGGCGGCACCGAGAGCTTCAAAGAACTCGCCGAATACGTGCTGGCAGCGGCCCTCGCCGACGAACACCACCCGGCCGGTGTCGTGGTCGGCGACCACGGTCAAAAACTTGCGGCCCTTGCGGTAGGCGATCTCGTCCACCCCGATGCGGTAGATCCCGTCAAGCCGGGGCGTGTCGAGGTGTTCATTGACGAGTCTGGCTACAAGCGCGTCCACCGTTTCCCAGGTCGTGCCCAACAGGTGCGCGACCGCCGACTTGGACATGCGTTTGACCAGCCAGGCGGCCATGTCCTCGAAGTCACGGGTATGCCGGGCGGCCGGGCGCGCCCACGGCATCCACTCACTGCGGACCCGCCCGCAGCCGGCGCAGTCGACCCGCCGGATCTCCGCTTCGATCAACACCCGCCACCGGCCGAAATCGACATGACGCCACCGCCGACGCGAGCTGTCATACCGGGCCTGGCTGCGTTTCCCGCACGGACACACCAGATACGCCGCCCGCAGCCGCACCCGAACGATCATCTCCGTGCCGGTGAAATCGACATCATCGACGACCGTTCCCTTGAACCCGAGCAAACGGTTGAGCACAGCAGCGGCGCGCACGTGGATCCCTTGTTCGGCTGGCCTTAGCAACCGTCGAACGAGCCCCGATCCCTTGCGCGCCGCCCTTTTTGTGCGCTTCTAGCCCTCCCGGACTACCCACAACAACCCGCTAATCGGCACACCCGTACGACAATTTGGTTGGCCGGCGGGGCCGCTTCGGAGATCCATATTCGCCATCTGAAAGCGGCCGGAACTCCCCACCCGACAAGGGTCCACCACCGCGTACGCAAGTAGATACCGAACGTTCTTTCCGCTAGAGTGGCTGCATGACGCGCGGTGCACGTGAAGACCGGCCCTCGGAAGCTCGAACCAGGCTCCTCAACACAGCGATCCGGATCTTTTACGCCGAGGGGATCCACCCGGTCGGCGTCGATCGCGTCATCGCCGAGGCGAAGGTGACCCGCGCCACCTTCTACCGGCATTTCCCCAGCAAGGATGACCTCGTCGTCACCTACTTGCGCGAGGTCCACGAAATGGAACGGCAAGCAGCCGAGGCGGCCGTCGCTGCCAACCCGGCGCCGGCCGACGCCCTCCTGGCCATCGCCGACAACATCGCCGCGAACATCAAGTCCCCGGGCTTCCGCGGATGCGCCTTCCTGAACGCCGCCGCGGAGTTCCCGGACGTCGAGCATCCCGTGCACCGGCAGGTCATCGCCCACCGGCAGTGGTTCCTGGAAACGCTGGAGACGTTGATGGCAGGGGTTGCCCAGGACACATCGGACGCCGCGGCCCGCCACTTCGTCATGCTCCGCGACGGCGCCATGGCCGCCGGCTGCCTTTTCGACCCCGCGCTGGTGGTCGAGACCTTCCTCCGAGGGATCGAGGGGCTGGTCCGGATTCACAGCCAGCGCCAGCCCGCAGCCTCGAGAGGCTGAGCGTTCAGGGCAGAGAGAGCGCGCGAAAGCGGCTCAGCGCCTGTAGGTCTCCAGCAGGCGCAACCACACCTCGCTGAGGGTGGGAAGGCCGGGACGGCGTGCCAGAGCCGGTCGAGCGGCACCTCGCCGACGACGGCGATCGTGGCGGCGTGAAGCAGTTCGGCCACGTCCGGTCCGACCACGGTGAAACCGACGATCACCTTGCGGTCCTCATCGACGATCATCCGGGCGTGGCCCTGAACGCGTGCCGGCCCCACGCGCCGGTGTCCACCGGCTCGCCCTTGGCCCGGGCCACGATCGCGTCACCCAGCACTCGAGCCTGGTACTTGCCCTGGTGCGTGAGCAACGCTCGCCGGTTCACGTCGCCCGCCGCGTACAGCCACTCCCCCGCACCGACGACGCGCAGCGCGTCGTCGACCGTCAGCCACGAGCCCGGCGGGATACCGATGCTGTCGAGGACGATGTCCTGGGTGTTCGGTGCCCGGCCGATCGCGACCAGCAACTCGCCGGTCAGCGTGATGTGCACCGTACCGGCCCTGCACCAATCACCACCACGTCGTACGCGATGTTGTCCATGTCAATTTCCTTTGGCGGTACGGCCGAGCCGGGTTGCGGCGATGAGGAAGAAGATGGCGCCCGGGATCGCGTAAGCGACCGCGGTGGTCAGCTTGGGATCGGTGGCGGAAGCGGCCGCGACGAACGACAGACCGGCGAGCACCGAGAGGCCACCACTGATGATCATCGGCCACTGGCCGCCCATCTTGCGGCGGGTGACGGCCACGAACAGCTGGACCAGCCCGGCCACGACCGCCCAGGCACCCCAGACGCGCAGCACGGCGGAGATGCCCGAGGAGCCGGCGAAGGCCAGACCGAAGGCGGCGAGAAGGCTGACCGCGACGTTCACGTACAGCAGTACCGGCGATCCGGTGGAGCGGGAGGCGCGGGCGTCGATGACGGCGGCGGCCACATCGACCAGCGGATAGATCACCAGGAGCGTGGTGGTGAGCGCGGTGAGGTCATCGGCGACCGTGAACGTCACACCCGCCCAGACGAGGGCGAAGGCGGCCCGCGTGAAGTACAGCCGCCGCAAGGCGGCCGCCGTCGTCGATAGACCGGAGGCGGCAAGGATGGTCATGGTCATTTCCTCCCGGTGACTGCTGAGCGAGCGGACATCTGGCGGGCGCCGAGGGCCGGCCATCGCTCAGCAGAACGAACGTTCTGTCTCAATCAACGATGGCGATGCCGCCGGGCATTGTCAAGACCGAACGTTCTATCCGCTGCTTCGTCACGTCAAACCCCACACGACCGAGGCCGGTCGACGGAACGTCAGGCGCTCCGGACGGTCGAGGTCCTCCGGCGGCTGCCGGCCTTGAATCCGGCTAGAAGGGCGGCGGCTCGTAAGGAATCTCAACCGGGAGAGTGACGGCTTCGTCAGAGATCTCGAGACCGAAACGGGATCCGTACGTCTCGATGCTCGTATCGTTCGGCACGGCGATGGTGATCATCTGGAGCTGTTCGCCTGGCCGGTCGTACCCGGCCGGAGGAGCACCGACCCGGGCCAGTGCGTCAACGCTCGACCAGATCTTCGTTCCCGGTTCCTCGCCGGCCAACGCGGGGAAGTCCAGCACGGAAAACGATTCCAAGGCGTCGTCCACAAGAGAATCGTCAACGAATACCGTGAACTTCTTGTCGGCGCCGAAGATCGCCTCGCGGAGCGTGCCATGTAGAAGGAATCTCCTCAGATCCTCGCCGGCCGGCTCCCACTCGTCCGATGCGACCTCTCTGCAGAACACCCGTCTCTGCGGATCCTTGAGATCGACGGCCCAAAAATAACCGTGCTGATTCTCCACCCAGAACGTCAGCATGCCGTCCGGATCCGGAGAAAGATCGGCAAATGCGATCGGATGATCCTGGAAAGTGACCGGCACTGTGGCTCGTGCCGTGACCGCATGCCAATCGGCCAGCTCGGACGGCACGGCGAACCCCACCGGGACGGCTCCTGAACTCGCGGCGGGCACCAAGCCATACCAGCGACGCAGGAACTGGCCGACGCCACCCGCTACCAGCGACCGAGGTTCATCCACGCCGGCAAGCCTACGTCACGGTTACCAATGCGTGGGTGCCGGCGAGCCATTGCCTCGCCGGCACCCACGCGCCAATCAGAGTTCGTTTCCGGTGAATTTACCCAGGAACTGTCCGGCCTTGTTGTAGATCCACATTTCGGCGCCTTCGGGAAGTGCGTCCTCAATCGGTTTGACCGGAGGTCCACCGGGCCTTGTATAGGCGGCTCCGGTACAGGACGTACAGATTCCCTCAGGGTGGTTGATGTAAAGCACGCCCTTCTTCAGCTTGTTGAGGCGCATGTACGCGGCCGCCTGCATCTCGACGTGATGGAAGTTCGTCCCCGTCATGCCGGGGACGCGGGCACCCATGTCATCGACGAATCCACCTTGGCGGGGGCCGCTCGCGAACGGCACCTCGTCCACCTGAATGTCCAGGATGCCCGAGGTGACGGGCTTCATCTCCTCGTTGAGGACGAGCTGGCACTCGGTCGGACCGACGTTGTGCACGAGGACCGGTGTGGTCCCCGCTACGACGTAGTAGGTGTGCAGGTCGTCGACGGTGAGGTCGTAGGTTCGTTCCTGGTTCTCATACGACCGCACCGCGGAGAGCTGTACGTAGGTGCCCGCCGCGGTGCGCAGCAGTTCGCCCTTGCGGAGATCGACGGCGTCGACCCACGCCTTGCGGGTCTGCGACCAGAACGGGTGGTGGTCGGTGGTGGTGATGGTGTGCTGTTCGCCGTCGGAGCCGGTGACGGTGACGTCGACGAACTGCTCGTCGTCGTCGGTTCGAATGGTGTGGGTGACCTGCCGGTCGACGGTCTCGCCGGTCTCCGGGTCGGTGGCCACGACGGTTTCGCCGGGTTCGACCTGCTCGATCGGCTTGCTGGTCCCGTCGGCCAGCAGCACCGCGGTACCGGCGACGAAGCTGTGCGGAGGGCAACCCGATCCGCCGCCTGCTTCCTTCTTCGTTTTCGCCTTGGCCTTGGCGGCCAAGGCTTTCGCCTTCGCCTGAGCCTCGGCTGCTGCCTTCTTGGCGGCTCTCTCCGCCGCCGCGCGTGCCGCCGCGGCCTTATCCGCTGCCGCCTTCGCCGCCGCGGCCGCCGCCTGTTTAGCCGCCTTGGCCGCGTCTTCGGCGCCCTTGATGATGGCCCTGGCCCACTTCAACTCCTGGAAGAAGGTGACCACAGCCTTGCCCGCTTTGAAGATCGCCTCGGCGATCTTCTTGGCCTTGAAGATCTTGCCCCACGGCAGCGCGCCCACGACCATCGAGACGCAGGCGACCAGGTCACCCTTGAGGCAGTTGAGGATGTCGTTGATCCCGAGGAACTCCATCAGGATCTGGCCGCCGGCCTCCAGGATCACGTCGAGGGTGCTCTTGGACTGCAGCTGGTTGGCCTTGGCGAGATCCTCCGGCGACGGCCCCTGGACGGGTGCCGGTGCGGCCGCCGCGGAGGCCGTGGGCCCGGCGTCGAGGACCATGCCGGTGGGGTCGCTGAACGCCAGCGGGTTGTTCGAGGCGTACGGGTAGGCAGATGTGGCACCGGTGCCGGTGGGCATCGCGTCCCGGCTGTCGAACCTGCCGGTGCCGGGGTCGTAGTTGCGGGCCCTCAGGAAGTAGTTGCCCTTGCCCGAGGTGGAGTCCTGGTAGGCGCCGGTGTACTGCATCGGGTTCTCGATGCTTTGTTCCGGCATCTGCTGCCCGGCTAGCGTGGGCCCGACCCGAGGCCGACCGAACGGGTCGTAGTCGTAGCCCTCTTCCACCGCCCCGGTCGGCGACAGCATGTTCGCGGTGCCGCCCAACCAGTCGTGGGTGTAGGCGTGCACCCCGCTCGCCGGATCCAGCAAAGCCAGCGGTTCGTCGTCCGGCCCGTAGGTGAAGCCGCGCTTCTCGGTGACCGCGCCGTTGCGCTCGACGGTGTCGATCGCGATCTGCGGCAACGTGCCGGCCACGTCCCACGACCAGCGCTGGGTCTCCGACTGAGCCTGGAACGTCGAGGTCGAGGCGACCCGCAGGCCGGCGGCGTCGTAGTCGAACGTCGTGGACTGCCCCGACGCCAGCGTGGCCTCGGCCAAGGTGTTGTCCAGGTTGTACTCGAACCTCTCGCCACCCGCCTTGATCTGGTTGCCGCCGGCGTCGTACTTGTACTCCGTCTCGCGCTCGTGACCCGGACCGTCGAGTTCCTCCTCGACCAGCTGATCGGCGTCGTCGTACTCGTACTCGGTGACGTCGTTGCCTGCCGTACCGGTCCGGACCTGCTTGGTCCGGTTGCCTACGAGGTCGTACTTGTAGTCGATCCGGCCGACCGGCTTGACCGTCTTGTCGGTGCAGGACGCCACGCCGTAGCAGGCCGACATGACCCGATCCGCCTCGTCGTAGCTGTAGGCGACCGACTCGGCGACACCGCCCCGCGTGGTCACCACCCGGCTGGGGTTGCCGACCTTGTCAAGTGTCAGGTCGTATTGGGAGATCGGGTCCTGTACGCCCGGCACTGCCTCCCCGGTGCGTTCGGTGCCGATCGACGTGAGACGTCCCGCGTCGTCATACACACGGTTCTCGGTCAGGCCGGTAACGGCCGGGAATGTGGTGGTGGTCCGGCGGCCCGCCACGTCGTAGCCGAAGCTCCACGTGGAGCCCTTCGTGGTCAGCGAGGTGATCCGGCTCGCTTGGTCATAGTCGTACGAGACGTCGGTGCCGTCCGGATACTGGCGGCTGGTGATGTTGCCGCGCGCGTCGTACATGTACCCGAAGGTCTCGTCCGCCCGACCGGCCTCCTTACGGGTGACCGACTTGATCTGGTCCTCGTCGTCGTAGCCGACCTCGCGCACGCCGAGCCGGTCGCCGTACGAGGTGATCCGGTCCTTGGCGTCGTACCCCCAGCTGTAGACCGGGCCATCGGCGCCTGTGGTCCGTTTGGCCAGGCGGTTGACGATGTCGTACTCATCGACGATGGTCCGCTTCGCGAAGTCCTTCGGGCTGAGATCGTCGAGTTCCTCGTTCTTGTCGAGGGTCAGCGTCTGGACCCGGTTGCCGTCCGCGTCGTACTTCGCGTACGTGCTGCGCCCGATCGGATCGGTGCTGCGGATCAGCCGCCCGGCCTCGTCGTAGTAGACCGTGGTCCGATTGCCCCGCGGGTCGGTGACGGACGTGAGCATCCCGTCCTCGCCGTACCCGTAGAAGGTCGACTCTTCCTCCGGGTCGTCGTCGTCATACTCGGCGTTCGGCGCCGTGACGGTCCGCGTCTGGTCGTCGTCGTTGTACGTGTAGTGCGTGGCGTGACCGTTGGCGTCGGTGCTCGACACGGCCCGGTTCAGCGCGTCGTACTTGGTGGTGGTGACGTTGTCGAGCGCGTCGATCGACTTGACCTCGTTGCCGGCGAGGTCGTACTCGAAGTGTGCGGTGAACCTTTCCTTGTCCGCGCCCGCGACGTTCCCGCGCGGTTCCGTGACCGAGGCCAGCAGACCGTCGTCGGTGTACTCGAAGCTGGTGACGCCGCCGGTCGCCGAGATCTGCTTGATCTTGTTCCCGGCCTGGTCGTACTCGGTCTTCGTCTGGGCGCCGCCGGTGTCGGTGATACTGGTCTGCCGCCCGGACTTGTCGTACGACATCGCCGTCGTCCGGCCGAGGCTGTCTCGCACCCCGGTGACCAGGCCGCTGTTGGCGCGCTGGGACGCCGACGACTTACCGAACTCGTCCACCGTCTCGACGCTGCGGTCCAGGTCGTCGACCCGGAAGTCCTTCACCGACACCTGACCGTTCGGATACGGCCGGCGCATCTGGATCAGGTTGTCGTTGTGGTCGTACACGTACGTCGAGGTGAAGTCGGCCTTGGTGGCTCCCGGCACGTTGCCGCGCGGCGAAGTCACCGACTCGACCAGGCCTTTGGCGTTGTACTGCCAGCTGGTGACCAGGTCGGCCTCATGCCCCATGTCGATCGCGGCCGTCGCCCGCCGACCGGCGGCGGTGTACGTGTACAGCATCGTCCGGCGTGCTTCAAAGGTCGCCTTGGGCAGGCCGTTGTCGAAATACGTGTACGAGACCGAGACGCCACCGGGGGTCGTGGTCTTCTTCAGGCGACCGGCGGCGTCGTACTCGCTGGTGTTGGGGTTCTTCTTGCCCGGCGAGTACACGGCCACCATGCGGTCCAGGTCGTCGTAGACCGTCCGGGTCGTGTAGTTCTCCCTCTTGGCCCCGGCCACGGTGCCCCGCGGATCGGTGACCGCGATCTGCCGGCCCACCTTGTCATAGCCGTACTCGACCCGGCGGCCTTCGGGTGTGATCGACGCCTTGGTCAGGCCCGCGTTGAGTGCACCGGCCGGGATGTTGTCCAACCGGCTGACCTTGCCGCGCTGGTCGATAACGGTCGTCTGCAGGCCGCGCTCGTCGAACGTCGACGTGATCGAGTTGCCCTCGGGGTCGGTGGTCTTGACCAACTCGTCGAACTCGTTGTACTCGTCCTTCCACGTCTGCCCGTCGGCGTCGACGTGGGTGGTCGGGTGGTTGCGCGCGTCGTACTGCGTCTTCTCACTGAACCGCCGACCGGGTGCGAACTGCTCGATCAGGTTGCCGGCCGCGTCGTACCGCGACTCGTGCTGGTTCTGGTTGGCGTTGACCACCAGGTTGCGGTTCAGCGTGCCGTCATACCGGTGGTTGTTGGTGTCGCCGTTGCCGCGCTGCGAGTACAGCAGCACGTTGCCCTTATATCCGTCCCAGACCACCACGTTGTCCGCGTCGGTGGTCTTGGCCTCCTGCTTCGTCGCGTCCCAGGCAAAGGTCGTCGCCGCGCCCAGGGCGTCGAGCTGACGTACGGTCCGGCCAGTCTCGCCGTACTCATTGGTCAGCGTCACCACCCGGCGCGGGTCGATCACCTGGGTGAGCAGCCGAGCCGCGCTGTACTTGTACTGCCAGTAGCCGCCTGCAGCGTCGCGTACCTTGGTGAGCAGTCCGCCGGTGTAGGAGAACTCCGACTTGCGGCCGTCCGGCAACCAGATCGACTCGATCAGACCGCCGGCCAGCTTCACCACCGCCTGGTGCCCGGACGCGTCGGTCACCGTGACGCTCGTGTCGGTGTGCGCGAACCGCAGCCCTTGCCGCCGCGCGTTCAATATGGACGTCAGGCGGCCCTGGGCGTCGAAGGTGAACACGATGTTGTCCCGCGTCACCAGCTCCCAGCCGTCGCTGTTCTTCCGCAGCGTGGACCGCACGCCCGGCGGCCGCACGTAACCGTCACCGTTCGCCTTGAACAGCGTGTCCGAGCCGTCCTCGGCCCGGACCAGGGCACCGTCGTCGGTGACGGTGACTTTCAGGTCGTACGCCCAGGCCCAGCCCGGTCCGAACGCCGACGCACCGGTATTCAACGACGAGTAGGCGCGGCCCGACGAGAACGGGATCCCGAACGAATTCATGGCGAGGTCGCTGGTGCTGAGGGTGAAGGCGCCCGTGCCGGTGTTCACGCCGGTAGCCCGGACCGCCTGGCTGGCGTCGGTCATGCCCAGCGCGACGGAACACCCGCAACCGGCGGCCTGCCGATCCGGGATGGCCGGCGGGTCCACGGTCGTACGCGGCTGCGCGTCCTCCGAGTTCGCCGACGGCACCTCGCCGTCCGGATACAGCGCGGTGATCGTGACGAAGTACCGCTTCGTCGCGTCCAACTGCCATCCCTCGGTCGCGCCGAGCGACTTGCAGAAGGTGCGCAGCTCGCCGCAACCGTCGTTGCCGAGCCGGTCACGGCCCAGCACGACAGATTCCTGCCTAGTCTGCGAGTCGGTGTCGTAGAGGTCGACCCGCCACTCGTCGAACGCCTGATCCTTCAGGTTGAAGTAGGCCACCAGCGAGGTGTCGCCGACCACGAAACCAGGCCGCAGCACCACGTCGGTGAACGCCTCACCCGGCGGCGCCGCCGCGGCGCGGGAGACCTCGGACTTGCCTACCTTTTCGGCCTTGCCACCGGCTTCCACCAGCGGCGGTACGACCGGGGGCCGCTGATTGTCCGGGACGCCGGCGTTCCTGGCCGCTCCCGCCGGAAGTCCCCGCTGCTGAGGTGCCTGACCGGCCGTGACAGTCGGAACGTCGCCCGGATCAGCGTGCGCCGCCACATCCGCGGGCGGCGCCAGGGTAGCGACAAGAAGGAACGCACTGAAGCCCGCCAGCCAGCGAGCCCGCACGTAACGACGCGCGAACGACATGAAGGCCTACCTCCCCCGTGAGATGAACAGGGAAGATAGAAACATGTAAAGATATCGATCTAAAAGATCTGTCGTTGATCTGTCACTAGCCAGCAAGCCGCGGATCGCCGGAGTGGACGGGGTATCTGACTATCAGCGACGACGGTGACCATGCGGACGATGACCGCCACTGAGGCGAGCTATTGAACCTACGCCGAATCGAACGTACCGCCGGTATCCTCATTTGCCGCCGATGAAGCGCGGCGCCTGGACTTCCGGGCCTGGTCCGGCGGTCTTGATCATGCCTGGGTGCGCTCTGGCGACCCTTACCTTGTACTCGCCGACCCCTGAACGTAGCGGCGCCTCTCGTCACGCAGGCACTGGACATACTCGTCCTCGTTCGCCCGGGTTCTCAAGGTCAGCTGCGATCATCTGCTGCCGATGACGGCGAGCTGCCGCCCTTCCCGGTCAGGCCGGCGGTGGCCTTGGTGCGTGGTCCGCTCTGTTGCCCTTATCGTCATCGCCACCCCGAGCGATCCAGGCGTGGTCACAACCTGTCGGCGCCTGACAGCGCAGCTCAGATGCCATGTCTTACCGCCGAACGAAGCTGGAAGAACCGCCTGTCAGGGCCTGACAGGCGGTTCGGGTAGTGCCAACTCGGTGGGCCGAACGTTGCAGCATACGAGCCGCCACGGTGTCGTTATAGGCGATCCGATGTCATTGCATCGGGTAAGGCGCCAAGCACAGACCGCGCTTTAGCGTTTACGGTTCTTCCGTCGCCTGGTTTTGGACAGCTTCCGCTGCCAACGCTACGTTACCTTCGTATAGAAACATGGGTCTCGATGTCAATGTCAGGTCAGCGTGTTGGCTAGGTGAGGTCCGATGTAGCCAACGTAAATTAGACCATTGCGGCGTGACGCATCGAAAAAGTGCATGCGCGGAGCAATCGTCGTCGAGTTGCCCAATCTAATGTGTGCACCCATAAATATTTGGCGACTCGGGTCGACTGATTCTGGTACCGGGAAGACCCGCGTTGCTGAAAACTTGGCACTGTTGCGCACGGTGGATGATTCGTCACGAGCGACTTTTCCGGCAGAGATCGCATACCGCCCATTCGGCGGAGACTCACACCAGGTTTTGAAATCACCGGCAAATTCGTTATTGGTCGACGCTGCGGCGTAGTCAGCCAGTGCAAGTAGTCCCTGCCAGCCGGTCTGGGCCCACGCCGAACTCTGCATCTGTTCGTCGAGGTCTAGGCAGGTTTCCATGTTCCCTGTGAACAACAGGCGGTCGGCTAACCCGTCTAAGCGATCCAAAAGGTCCGCAAAGGAAGTCGGAAGTGGCGGCGGTGCTTCCACTGGCGAATAGGCAAGGTCGTACATCTGCGCCTCGACTAGGCGCCGCTGCAGCTCCCGCACCGTCGTGGTCCGGCGCTCAAGCTCGGCTTGGGCAATCTCTAAATCTGCAGCAAGGTCCAGAACTTGTTCCTGGTGGCGAGAGGTAGCCTCCCGCAGTTGCTGCTCGGTATCGTCGGCGATCGCCAGCAACTCAGTCAACGTCTTCACCTCGGCACGGAGACTTGCCGACTCCGCCGTCGGTATCTCACGTGTCGG
>NZ_JABBNC010000058.1 GCF_012933445.1 Actinoplanes sp. TBRC 11911 | reverse complement strand
TTGGACGACCCGGCAATTGGGCGACACTCATCCATTCCAGATCCTGCCGGGCGACCAGGTAACGACTACTTAGTCCCCCTATCCCCTTCGGGTGACGCCTCGCAGGCGTGTAAATCGGGGCTGGTCTCTGGCTCGTTGTCTGGTTGGGTCGTCCGTTGACACCGGTAACGTCCTCGAGATCTTGAGCTCGTCAATTAGTCTGACGCCGGGGCCCCGATCTGAAGGGTCACGCACAGTCGCCTTGAGCACGCCGGTCAGAATTTCGGTTTCCGACCGAGGCCCCCGGGCAACCCGCCAACGGTGATCTTGTGGTGGGGAGGGGTCATGAACAAGCGGACACCGTCGTGGGTGGATCAGCCGCAGGAGGTTCCGGACACCGAGCATGAACGGCTGGTCGCCCGGGTCCGCGCCATCGACGTGGGGAAGCAGGCGGGCAAGGTGTGCACCCGAGTGCCGCATGCCGAGCAGCCGCACCGACGGGTGTGCAAGGTATGGGACGTGTCGAGGAAGGCGGCACCGCAACACTCAATCCCTTCGTACTGCGTACTCGTCGAGTGGAAGGTAAGCCGCCGCGCCGCGATACGCCGATGGTGCAGCCGGTCACGAGGCCATGATCGAGGTCCACGGCGGTCGGGCTGGTTATCTTCAGCGCCGCCTTCAGCGGCGTCTTCGAGATCCGAGGTGGTTGGCCTCCGGTCGCACTATCCGCCAGATCAGAGGAGGCCCCTGGCACGTGCCGTCATAAGCGCCTCGGTGCGGCTGGCCGCGTTCAGTTTTCCGTAGGTCGAGCGAAGGAGCCGGAACATCATCCGCTCCGAGTAGCCAGCCTGCTCGGCCAGCCGGGCGATGGTCACCCCGCGGGCGAGCTCGCGCAGCCAGTCCAGCTCGCGCGACGACGGCTGGCCGGCCGCTGGCGCGGCAGCAGCGGTGCCCGCGGACAGCGCGCGCACCACCTCGACCGGCAGGATGCTACGACCTTGCGTGGCCGAGTCGAAGGCATTCCGTAAAAGCCTGGGCGGCGCGTTCCGGGGCACCGCTCCGACCGCACCGGCGGACAGCGCCCGCAGATATCCGGCGACGCTCGGTTCGTCCAGCAGCGCCAGCACCTCGGTGCCCGCGCGTGCACGCCGGATCTCGGTGAGCAGCTCCCAGTCCTCCGGGGAGACCATCGTCAGCAGCACCAGCCGGCGTTCCTCGGAACGCAGCCAGGCGAGTAGGTCGTCCGGGGTATCGGCGTCGAAGCCGGCGTCGCCCAGGATGGCCAGCACGCCGCGGCGGTACACCGGCAGCGGATCGAAGACTGCGATCCGGATGAACATCGCTGGTTGATCCTCCGCGTCCGGCCGAATGGTGAACGCCGATCCTGTCCCATCGCGGCAGCCATGGCACATCACCATGACGTGGCATGTCGCCCAGTGTCAGCGGTCCGCCACGTGTATTTGCGTCATGGACCCGCGGCTCAGCGCCAACCTAGCGTCCGAAGTGGGTAGGCCTCGGAGGTGGCTATGGGCGACAACTCGGACGACTACGACGACGGCCCCGGCTATGTGTGCGATGCGGTCGGCGACCCGCCTTTCGATGTCGGCGACATCGTCGCGTTGGATCCCCTTTATCACGACGGGGACGACCCGGAACTCGACCTGGAGGGCGAGGTGGTGGACCTGAAGTCGTCCGGCCGGGGCTGGCAGGTTCTGGTCGCGTGGCAGGACGACGACCGGACCTGGGTGCCGGACACCCGGCTCGTTGACGCCGAGTAGCGGATCGAAGGGACGATTCGATGATCGACAAATCGAAGGATTTTGACTACTCAGGGGGCGTCTCACCGCACAAGCCTGTCTGGCGAATCGCGGGCCTCATCGTCCTGGCCGGACTGATTATCGCGCTGGTGGTGTGGCTTCTAACCTGAAGGTTCAGCCCTGAACCGTGCGCAGCAGCCGGTCCACTATCAAGGGGTCGGCCGACTCGCCGAATTGGCGCAGAAGGATCTCGTTGCGGCGCACCGAGCCAGGAGCCACGGCAGCGGCTCGGGCCCGGCCGAACGCCGCGATCGCCGGTTCGAGTTGGCTGCGGTCACCGCAGAGGGCGAGGCCTGCGAGCACCAGCCCGCGGATGTTGTGCTCGCCGTAGTCGCGGCGCGCCACCTGACCCACGCCGTTATGCAGCCGGGCCGCCTCCGCAAAGGCGGATCGGGCCGCATCGCGGCGGCCACCCTGTCGGAACGCCACGATGCCTCGCAGGAGGTACAGCTCGACAGCGTTCTGGCTGCTGCGGTGCAGCATCCCGGCACGGGCCGCGTCCGCGGCCTCATCCACCCGCCCGCCTCGGAGGTGAACCAGCGCGATCGTCCGGCTGGCGTCGCAAAGCAGAGCGGCGTTGCGTGCCACCAGGCCCGCCCGGTGCGCCTGTTCCGCTGGTTCGAGCGCGGCCTGCGCCTCGTCGGAATCCACCAGCAGCTCCGCACGCCGCAGCGCGCAGACACCCGCCAGCAGCTGAAGGTCCCGGCCGACTGCGAGCCGGCTCGCCCTTGCGTTGGCCTTTAGCGCCTCTTGGTGCCGTCCGAGCTGGCCCTGTGTCCAGCCGCGGGTCAGATGGAGCCGGACAACGATCTCGTCGGCGACCGGATGGCGTTCAGCGATCGCCAACCCGCGCCGATTGTGCCGAAGCGCCGCCGGGAAGTGGCCGAGGCGAGCCATTCCGAGGCCGAGATTCAGGTGGGCCCGAGCCGCTTCCTCGCGCATTCCTAGGACGTGGGCGCCCGCGACGGCCATCCGGAACAATCTGTTGGCTCGCGTTAGTCGGCCGCGGAGGCCTTCCACGGCGCCCAATTCGCGCCACAGGACGACTTTCCATTCAGGCACCGTACGGGCGAGGCGCAACGCGCCCCGCAGCTCCTTGACTGCCTCCATGTACTGCTCGCGCTCGGAGCGCGCGGCCCCGCTCATGCTGAGGTTGTCGATCCGGGAGCGCCGGTCGGGCAGGTGCTCCGCCACGTCCGCACGCAGCGGCAACAGCAACGCGCTCTGGCCCCAGCGCCGCAGATATCGTTGGTCGAGGTCGTTCATCAGCCGGGATGCGACCTCGTACTCGCCGGCCGCGACTCTCATCTCGATCTCGTTCAGATGTCCATCGAGGTCGGCGAGCTGGCGAACCATCTGTTCCGGCGTCCATGCCGCATGGTGATAGTCGGCAGCCTGTTGGCGCAGCGTGCGGAGATTGTCGGGTGCGTCCTTGCGCAACCGTGCGACGACGTGCGCGGCGTCCTGCGATGGCAGGTAGTAGCGTTCGCCGTCGCGACGCACCAGCTGTCGCCGCTCAAGGCCCCCCAGCAGCTCTTCTACTGAAGCACCGTCGGCGACGTCGGGCAGCAGGCGCGCAACCGCGCCGGCGAGCACGGGTCGGCCGTACACGGCCAGCGCCTCAACCACACGTACTTCCAGGTCGAACAGATCATTCAGCATTCGGTCGAAGAGCACGACGGCGACGTCAGCGCCGCGTGACTCCTGCTCCAGCCGATCGAGCAGCTGGTCCGGCTTGGTGAACCATTCAATGAGAAGAATGCCGTAGAACAGCTCAAGTGATCGGGGCCGGCCGCCGGTGACATCGCACAGTCGGCTCATGAAATTGTCGTCCGTAGCGGCCGGACCGAACAGGTTCTTGCTGTCCAACGTGCGCAGCAAGTCGCCGGCCGCCGGCATCGGCAATCCCTCGAGCGGCTCGACCTCGACTGCCCGCGGACGACCCACCTCCCGAAACAGTGCGCGAGGCGGGCACTGCGCAACAAACAGGACGCGGACTCCGTGGCCCTCGCGCACAGCGAGTTCGAAGCAGACCTCCCGAAGGTCCTGATCCTTCAGCTCCTGCTCGTCGTCGAGCAGTTCCTCGGCGCCGTCCACCACCACCAGGACGCCACGTTCACCCAGCGCGCCAAGCACGATCGTCAGCTTGTCCACTGACGGGACCGGCCGTTCGAGCTGGTTTCGTATGGTGCCGGCCTCGGGGTCCTCCAGCACCCGGGCCAGATCGAACAACAAGGTTGCTGTGGTTATCCGCCGGTATCCGGACGCGTCCAGCAGGACCACGGCACGATAGTCGCTCAGCGGCGCGTACCCGACAGACCGGCGCAAACGGTCGAGAAGGGCGGTCTTGCCCATCCCGTCCCGCCCGGTGAGCGCGATCAGACGAGTGTCGGGGCCCTCGAGCAGCTTGGTGAGCCGCCGCAGCTGGTCAGCACGGTCGTGAAACCGCACCGGGGGAATGCCGGGCAGTTCGTTGATCATGCGTACCCCGGCGGCAGTGACTATCGGATCGGCCGTCGGATCCGGAGCGGGTTCACGATCCAAGGCGAGGTCCTGCTTGATGCGCTCCCGGGTGCGGCGCTCGGCGGCAGCCGGATCGGCGATGCGCTCCCGTTCGCGCTCGATCGACGCGGCGAGTTCGCGATCGCGGAGCTCGAAGCGCTCGCGTTCCGTGCCGGTGGCGCCGACGGCGGCAGCGATTTCGCGCTCACGAACCTCCTCGATGACGCTCAGACTCTCTCTGGGCGTGCCGACGTCACGAAGGAACCGCTCGAGCTTCTGCCAGCCAGCCTCGTCTCCCTCGACCATGTCGATCAGCTTGGGCGGAAGGCCGAGGGTAAGCGGTAACGCCACCTCGGGCCGAGGCCGAATCACCGCGTACGGCAGGCGGCGTGACCGGGCACGTTCGACCTCCAACGCGCAATACTCGCTTTCCGAACTCGCTGCGGTCACCACGAACAGCGAGACAGCCGATGCGTCGATGGCACGCTGGATCGGCAGGGAGAACGTGCGATCGCTCGTGTCGATAAGATCGTCGGTCCAGACCCGCCAGCCAGGCGGCAGATCAGGAAGACGGCGGCGGAGCAGGTCCTTCATGTCGCCACCGTCCGCGTGGGCGTACGAGATGAAAATCTGCGGTAACTCGTGACCGCTCATTCGCCCTCCCCACCGCTGCGTCGTAACCGAGTCTGCGCAGTGGTTGATGACAGGGTCAAGGCGCCTCCCTGCCATCGACGAGTGCAGATTTCGGACAGTCCCCGTCCCGTCACGAGCCAACATCTCTGACGTTGTCGAGGCCGTCTACGGCATCGCCGTCGATGCCCGGGTCAGCCTGATATGCCCTCGCCTCGGCCGAGCCGCGGGTGGTGAGGATCTCCACCACGAGATGGGTCACCGCCGGCGGCACCGCGCGCCCGACGGACTACCCGCTCGTACGCCGGTGGCCTCCCATCACGCCGGGAGTGATCGGGCCGGACGCCGACGCGCGCCGCGGTGGCTCGTTCGCCGAACGCGACCACGACGTGCGTTCAGAGATCGCCGTGCGAACCGCTGTCCCAGTCGCCCGGTGTCGCGTCGTCGGTAATAGTGCTGGAACCGCTGTCTTCCTCGTCATCGCGCTTGCGACGGCTGTTCTTGACCCACGAGACCAGCCCGAGCACGACGATCGCGAGGAGCATCGCGCCGAGTGCGATAGCGCCCACCATCTGAGTAGTGGCAACCATGGCGGCAGCTTATGGTCGGTGCTACGGCCGCACACAGTCTTTGATCGGGTGCCCCCTCTCGGGAGGGGTCGTGTGTTGCTGGCCGTAATGGCCCTGCCTGTCGCGTTGACACGGGTCCGGTTTTCGCAGAATCACGACGCATGTGCCACCGCCTGGATCGCGGCATGTGAGTAAGGTGCCCTCGTTCAAACCGGATAGAGATCCCGCTGGCCTCCCTCACCTCGCGAAGTAGATTTCGGCGCAGTAGCAAAATCCATCAACCCAGTAGTCGTGTATGCCCCCGCTCCGATAGTCTCAACGCGGCCCTTCGTGCGGTAATTAGTCGACATCTGGAGCTGGTCGTGGCGGACGGTGACGAGTTGCGGGACCTCTGGGACGGGTTCGAAATCTACGGAGACGTGAACTCCGACGAGATCGGCTCGGTGCTGCGCGAGGGAATCATCGCACTGGACACTAATATCTTACTTCACCTGTATCGTTGTGGCGCTAACGCCAGAAGTCAGATTTTTGACGTCCTCGAAGAAGTAAAAGTGAATCTTTTCATGCCCGCCCAGGTGCAGGCGGAATTCTGGCGGAAACGCGATGGCGTGATTCGTGAGGTTATTACAACAAGTTCGCTGGCAGGACTTCGTGAAGCCCAAAAGAAGGCACTTGCCGAAATCAGATCTTGGCGCCGCCGGGCCATGTCAACCGTTGAAGCAGACGAGCTGACAAGGGATTTAGAGCAGCTTTTCCGGCGGATTTTCACCAGCGTTAGCGCTGACGACGGCAGCCGAGGAATTAATCTAAAGGCGGCCCTGAGTAGCGCACACGACGACGCTATCCTGCAGCGCCTTCTGGCGCTTTTTAAGTCGCGAGTGGGCCAGCCTTACGATCCCGCAGCATTCGAAACCCACAAGAGGCGGGGTTTGGAGCGCTTCGAGAAGCGGATCCCTCCCGGCTACATGGACAGCTGGAAGCACGGTCAGGTCGAGGAGGGGCTTGGCGACTACCTGATATGGGAGCAGGTAATTGACTACGCTTCAGTAGCGGGACGAGACGTGTTATTCGTAACCGATGACGAGAAGGAGGATTGGTGGCGTCTCGATATCAGCGGCGAACCGATCGCGGCTAGAGTGGAACTAATCCAGGAAATGCAAGCTCGTGCTGGTGTGAAGTTGCACATGCTGCGGCGACAAGAATTTCTAGAGATTGCTGGCGCCTTGCTAGACGTAACGGTTGATGAAAGCACAATCGATGACGTCGATCCGCCTAGTCTGACCATCGACGCATCAGACGGAGTTTCTCTAGCCTGGACGCCCGGGCGCCTGAAGGCTTTACTGTCACGTCTTGCCGAGGTCGGGGCGTCCGAGCAGGAGGCTGTTATTCGATTCGCAGCGGGGCCGGGGAATGGCTTCATTCTCCGCAGTAAGGTTTATGAGCTCACCGGCCGTCCAGAGAGCATGCTTCTTGTAGGATTCACGAAGCCTGTTGTGAATGCCACCAATTACCTTCAGGAAATAGGCGAAATTCCTGCAGGGATCGACACTGCGCTAGAGTCGAGGTACCAGCGGCCCGGCAAAGCAGAAGGTTTCGCGGTCCCGGAGTCGGTCGTGGAGTCACTTAAGGACCTCGGCGAAGAGTCGTCCGGCTCGTAGCAAATGAAAATATGATATCTCGTCTAGGAGAATCCGGCACACTCACATTGGCTACTTGTTTCATTGCTCTAGGGCTGCGGGCCCGGCCAGGCTTCGGTCCAGGCGTCCGGGCTGTCGCTCTCACATCGGCTGCCCACTTTGGTGTGGCTCTCATTTGGCCTGCGCAGTCCCGGGCGTCGCTAGGGCAGGGAGAGGTTCAAGGGGGTTTGCGTAGCGCGGCGCTGCTGCTTCCCGCGCACGCGGGGTGATCGAGCAGAACGCCCGGCCGGAGCGCTCCCCGCGCACGTGGGGTGATCGGGGAGGCTGCTGGGCTGGAGGTGACCGGGCCGGGATGGCCAGGCACTCCAGCTGTGGGTGAGCCCGCCCAAGCGTGAGTTGCTGGGGGTTTGATCCGGAGCGCAACCGGCGCGGTTTCGTCGCCTGACCCGGCACCCAGCTTGGCCTGCTTGAGTGGACCGCCCGGCGTAACCCGCGCGCGGTAGCCAGACCACTTCGCGGAAGGTGACCGCCGAGCGCAGCCAGGCACGCAGCAGCGAGTGAGCCATCGCCTAGCCGCAGCATGACTCCATGCAAGATTGGGGGCCGGGGGTGACCAAGCACTGCATAGAAGCGGTCCACCAGCAGTGATTGGTCACCCCCGGCCCCCAATCGTCCGAGCGTGAGAAAGTCCAGCCGATCAGCGTGACGTGGACGTAAAGAGACGCCAGCGACGGTTGGCGTCAGCGCCGACGTCGAAGGCGGAGGCCCAAGGGCGATCAGCCGGCGGACAGGTTCAGCTCGAAGCTGTAGCGCGAGGCTCTATAAACGTGACTGCCGTACTCCAGGGCCCGGCCGCCTGCCTCCCACGCTGTGCGCGTCATGGTCAGCAGCGACGCGCCTCGCTTCTCGTCCAGGATGCGGGCCTCGGAGGACGTGGCCGAGCGGGCGCCGATCACCTGCGTCGCGATCCGGGGGACGTGGCCCGCCCGCCGCAACAACTCGTACAGGCCGTGCTCGGCCAGATCTTCTTTGGACAGCGGCAACACGTCGAGCGGGATTGCGTTGTGCATCAGGGCCAGCGGCTCACCCCCGGCGAACCGTAGGCGCTCGATCCACGTCACCTCGGTGCCGGCCGGGATCTCCAGGGCTGCCGCGATCGCGTCCGACGCGGGCATCTGGCGGATGTCCAAGACCTCCGTGCGGGGTGCGCGGTCGCCGGCCACTAGGTCGTCGTACAGGGAAGAAAGCTCTACCGGCCGCCTCACCTTGGGATGCACGACCTGTGTCCCCACGCCCCGCTTGCGGACCAGCATGCCGCGCTCGACCAGATACTGGATGGCCCGCCGCGTCGTCGGCCGGGAAACCCCCAGGCGCGACGCCAAATCCACCTCGTTCTCGATGCGGGCGCCCACGCCGATCTCGCCGCTCTCGATCAGCTCCTGCAGGCGAGTGGCCACCTGGTAGTAGAGCGGCACCGGGCTGGTCCGGTCGACCTCGACCGGGCGTACCGGGCTGCGCGGCGTGGACGACGTCACGACACCCCCTCGTTCTTCAGTTTGTCATGACAAAGTATTGACGCGAGCGCCACCACAGTATTACATCGAAGCCAGCAAACATAGCGTCGCCGGGTGACTACCAGGGGCGATGATCGATAACTACCGCGCCGTTATCCAGCACGGCATACGGCACGTCGCGGCGTGCCCTCTTTCTGATCATCTGCCGGGAGCAGGACGCTCCGGAGGTGCGCGACGTATGCCCGCATTTGAGGTCCTGACGATGGGACGCATCGGCGTCGACCTGTACCCCGAGCAGGTCGGTGTGTCGCTGCGGGAGGTCAAGACCTTCGCCAAGTTTCTGGGTGGGAGCGCGTCCAATGTGGCGGTCGCGGCGGCGCGGCACGGGCGGCGCAGCGCGGTGATCACCCGAACCGGGGACGATCCGTTCGGCGCGTTCCTGCATGATGCACTGCGCGGGTTCGGAGTCGATGACCGGTTTGTCACGCCGGTGCAAGGGCTGCCGACGCCGGTGACCTTCTGCGAGATCTTTCCGCCCGACGACTTCCCGCTCTATTTCTATCGCTATCCGAAGGCGCCGGACCTGGAGATCAAACCCGACGAACTCGATCTTGCGGCGATCAGAGACGCCGACATTTTCTGGATCACCGGTACGGGGCTTTCTCAGGAGCCGAGCAGGGAAGCGACGCTAAATGCTCTGAAATTTCGCAATAAGTCGGGCATCACCGTTTTTGACCTGGACTATCGACCCATGTTCTGGGAGAGCAGGGAAGAGGCCAGAAGGTGGTACGCCGAGGCCCTCCCGTACGCCACGGTGGCCGTCGGCAATCTCGACGAAGCGGAAACCGCGGTGGGCCGCCGCAAGCCCGCCGACGCCGCGCAAGCCCTGCACGACGCGGGCGTCGACCTGGCCGTCATCAAGCAGGGCCCGGCCGGCGTTCTGGCGTCGCAGCAGAAACAACAGGTCGAGGTCCCGCCGGTCCCCGTCCAGGTCGTCAACGGCTTGGGCGCCGGGGACGCGTTCGGCGGTGCCCTCTGCCACGCCCTGCTGTCCGGATGGGAACTCGAGGCGGCGATGCGCTTCGCCAACGCAGCCGGAGCCATCGTCGCCTCGCGCCTGTCCTGCGCCGATGCCATGCCTACCGAAAGCGAAGTGCACGCCCTGCTGAAAACCGGGAACGGGGAGACCACCGATGCCTGACCTGGACGCCCTGCTCGACGCGCGGACCCGCCGCCCGGCCGCGATCGCCGCCGCCGCCGCGGCCCGCCGCAGGCCGGCCACCCTCTTCGGACCGCACGGCAAACTCATGATCATCGCGGCCGACCATCCGGCGCGCGGCGCCTTGCGGGCCGGCACCGACCCGTTCGCCATGGCCAACCGGGTCGACCTGCTCGACCGGATCCAGAGCGCCCTGGAACGCCCCGGCGTCAACGGCGTGCTCGGCACCCCCGACATCCTCGAAGACCTTCTCTTACTGGGCGCGCTCGACGACAAAGTCGTGATCGGCTCGATGAACCGCGGCGGCCTCGCCGGCACCTCCTTCGAGATGGACGACCGGTTCACCGCCTACGACGCCGCCAGCATCGCCAGTGCCGGCTTCGAGGGCGGCAAGATGCTGCTGCGCATCGACCCCGACGACCCGGGCACGGTCAAAACGCTGGAAGCGTGCGGCGCCGCGATCGGCGCCCTCGCCGCCCATCACCGAATGGCCATGGTCGAGCCGTTCATCTCGCACCGCGTCGACGGGCGGGTGCGCAACGAGCTCACCGCCGACGCGATGATCCGCGCCTGTACGGTCGCGGCCGGTCTGGGGCCGACATCCGCGTACAGCTGGCTGAAGGTTCCGGTCGTCGCCGACATGGAACGGGTCATGTCCGCGACCACGCTCCCGGCGCTGATCCTCGGTGGGGACGCCGAGGCGGCGTACGGGGAATGGAGCAAGGCCTTGAGCCTGCCCACCGTGCAGGGTCTGGTGATCGGCCGTTCGTTGCTCTATCCGTCGGGCGGGACCGTGCGGGACGCGGTGGACCGGGCGGTGGGACTGCTATGAGAGCCCGGGTCAATCCGCTGATGCGCCGGGGGAGCACCGCCGTCAAGCCGTTCGAGATGGTGGTGACCCCGGAGAACGCGGGCTGGCACTACAGCAGCCTGCGCGTGCTGGATCTGGCGATCGGGGCGCGCGCGAGGTTCTACACCGGACCGGACGAGATGCTGGTGCTGCCGCTGTCCGGCAGCTGCGACGTGACCTGCGACGACGAGCGGATGACGCTGACCGGGCGGCGATCGGTGTTCTCCCGGGTCACCGATTTCGCGTACGTGCCGCGCGACTCCACGGTCACCGTGCGGGCGCCCAACGGCGGACGGTTCGCGCTGCCGGCCGCGCGCGCGTCGCGTCAGCTGCCGTTCCGGTACGGGCCGGCCGAGGACGTCGCGGTCGAGTTGCGCGGCGCCGGGCAGGCCAGCCGGCAGGTCAACAACTTCTGCACGCCGGAGGCGTTCGAGGCGGACCGGCTGATCGCGTGCGAGGTGCTGACGCCGGCCGGCAACTGGTCGTCGTACCCGCCGCACAAGCACGACGAGGTCGGCGACGGCGAGTCGAGCCTGGAGGAGATCTACTACTTCGAGGTGGCGCCCTCGCCGGCCGGGACCGCCGGGCACGCTTTCCAGCGCGTGTACGGGCATCCGGACCGGCCCATCGACGTGTGTGCCGAGGTGCGTTCCGGGGACGTCGTGCTCATCCCGTACGGCTGGCACGGGCCGTCGATGGCCGCGCCCGGCTACGACCTCTACTACCTCAACGTGATGGCCGGCCCCGGCGACCGGGAATGGCTGGTGCGCGACGACCCGGCGCACGGCTGGGTACGGACGAGTTGGGTGGACACACCGATCGACGAACGGCTGCCGCTGAGCACCGTCAAGGAAAGGACGCGTTCGTGAGACTCACCGTCGCTCAAGCTGTCGTGCGGTTCCTGGCCAACCAGTGGACCGAGCGCGACGGCGAGGAGCAGCGTTCGATCGCCGGTTGCTTCGGCATCTTCGGGCACGGCAACGTGGCCGGGGTCGGGCAAGCATTGCTGCAGGCCCAGCGTACCGGCGAGGCAGACCTTCCGTATCACCTCGCCCGCAACGAGCAGGCCATGGTGCATGCGGCGGTCGGCTACGCGCGGATGAAGAACCGGCTGTCCGCGATGGCGTGCACGGCGAGCATCGGGCCCGGGTCGACCAACATGCTCACCGGCGCGGCGCTGGCGACCGTGAACCGGATCCCGGTGCTGCTGCTGCCGTCGGACGTCTTCGCGACCCGGGTCGCCGCGCCGGTGCTGCAGGAGCTGGAAAGCCCGCAAGGCTACGACGTGAGCGTCAACGATGCGTTCCGGCCGCTGTCGCGGTTTTTTGACCGGGTCTGGCGGCCCGAGCAGCTGCCGGCCGCGTTGCTGGGGGCGATGCGGGTGCTGACCGATCCGGCGGACACCGGCGCGGTCACGATCTGCCTGCCGCAGGACGTGCAGGCCGAGGCGTACGACTTCCCGGATGAGCTGTTCCGGAAACGGGTCTGGCACGTCACGCGGCCGGTCGCCGAGCCCGATTTCGTCCAACGTGCCGCCGATATCATGAAAAATGCGCGCAGACCGCTGCTGATCGCGGGCGGCGGAGTCATCTACTCGGAAGCGTCGGCCGAACTGGACGGGTTCGCGCGCGCCACCGGCATTCCGGTCGCCGACACGCAGGCCGGCAAGGGCGCGCTGAGCTGGGATCACCCGAACTCGGTGGGCGGCGTCGGCTCCACCGGGACGCCGGTCGCGAACCGGCTGGCCCGCGAGGCGGATGTCGTGATCGGCGTCGGCACCCGATACAGCGATTTCACCACCGCTTCCCGTACGGCGTTCCAGAACCCGGACGTGCGATTCGTCAACATCAATGTGGCGAGATTCGACGCCGCCAAGGAGTCCGCGTATCCGATCGTGGCCGACGCCCGCAGCGGACTCGCCCTGTTGCAGGTCGCGCTCGGCGGGAGCCGCTGGCCGACGGACTACACCACGGATGTCGCGGCGTGGCAGGCGCGCGTGGACGAGGCGTACGGGATGGGTCATGGCCCGCTGCCCGCCCAGGCCGAGGTGATCGGGGTGGTGAACGAGGCCGCCGGTGAGCGGGACGTCGTCGTGCAGGCGGCCGGCAGCATGCCCGGGGACCTGCAGCTGCTGTGGCGCTCGCGCGATCCGAAGCAGTACCACGTCGAGTACGGCTACTCCTGCATGGGCTTCGAGATCGCCGGGGCGCTGGGGATCAAGATGGCCGACCCGGGCCGCGAGGTGTTCGCGCTGGTCGGCGACGGGTCGTACCTGATGATGTCGCAGGAGATCGTCACCTCGGTGGCCGAGGGCGTGAAGCTGATCGTCGTGCTGGTGCAGAACCAGGGATTCGCGTCGATCGGGGCGCTGTCCGAGTCGCTCGGCTCGCAGCGTTTCGGCACCAGCTACCGGTTCCGGTCGGACGATCAGGACTACGACGGGGCGTACCTGCCGGTGGATCTCGCGGCGAACGCGGAGAGCCTGGGCGCCTCGGTGATCCGCTGCCGGACCATCGCCGACCTGCGGGACGGGCTGAAAAGGGCCCGGGAGGCCGAGCGGACCACGGTCGTGCACATCGAGACCGATCCGCTCTCCCCGGTGCCGTCGTCCGAGTCATGGTGGGACGTGCCTGTATCCGAAATATCCGAATTGTCGACAACGCGGGCGGCTCGCGAGGCGTACGAGCAAGCCAAGCGTGACCAGCGGCTCTACCTCTAAAGGACAGCGAATGGCAACCATCGAACACTGGATCGGCGGACAGTACAGATCCGGCAGCTCCAACCGGCGCGGCCCGGTCTACAACCCGGCGACCGGCGAGCAGCAGCACGAGGTGGTGCTGGGCTCCATCGCCGACGTGGACGACGCCGTCGCCGCGGCCAAGACCGCCTTCGAGGAGTGGAGCCAGGCCTCCCTGAGCCGGCGTACGAAGGTCATGTTCGCCTTCCGGGAGCTGGTCAACGCGCGGACCAAGGAGCTTGCGGAGATCATCTCGGACGAGCACGGCAAGGTCATCTCGGACGCCGCCGGCGAGGTGCAGCGCGGCCTCGAGGTCGTCGAGTTCGCCTGCGGCATCCCGCAGCTGCTCAAGGGCGACTACTCCGACCAGGCCTCGACCGGCGTCGACGTGTTCAGCTTCCGCGAGCCGCTCGGCGTGTGCGCCGGCATCACCCCGTTCAACTTCCCGGCCATGGTGCCGATGTGGATGCATCCGGTGGCGATCGCCTGCGGCAACACCTTCGTGCTCAAGCCCAGCGAGCGGGACCCGTCCGCGTCGAACTACGTCGCCGGGCTGTGGCGTGAGGCCGGCCTGCCGGACGGAGTTTTCAACGTGGTGCACGGCGACAAGGAAGCGGTGGACGCTCTGCTGGCCCACCCCGACGTCGCGGCGGTCTCGTTCGTGGGCTCGACCCCTATCGCACGATATATCCATGACATGGCGTCTAAAACCGGCAAACGCGTGCAGGCGCTCGGCGGGGCGAAGAACCACGCGATCGTACTGCCCGACGCCGACCTCGACTTCGCCGCCGGGCATCTGACCGCTGCCGCGTTCGGGTCGGCCGGCGAGCGGTGCATGGCGATCTCCGCGGCCGTCGCGGTCGGTTCGGCCGGCGACGCGCTGATGGATCTGGTGTCCCGCAAGGCGTCCGACGTGGTGGTCGGGCCCGGGCGCGACCCGCGCAGTGAGATGGGCCCGGTGGTCACGGCCGCCGCCAAGCAGCGGATCGAGTCGCTGATCGGCACCGGCGAACAGCAGGGCGCGAAGGTACTGGTGGACGGGCGCGGGCTGCGCGTCCCGGGCCACGAGAACGGTTTCTGGGTCGGACCCACGGTGATCGACCAGGTGCAACCCGCCATGGACGTCTACACCGAGGAGATCTTCGGACCGGTTCTCTCCGTGGTGCGGGCCGACGACGTCGACTCCGCGATCAACCTCATCAACAGCAACCCGTACGGCAACGGCACGGCCATCTTCACCAGCAGCGGGGAGGCGGCCCGCACGTTCCAGCGCGGGGTGCACGTCGGCATGATCGGCATCAATGTCCCGATCCCGGTGCCGATGGCCTACTACTCGTTCGGCGGCTGGAAGGACTCACTCTTCGGCGACCGGCACATCCACGGTCCCGAGGGCGTCTCGTTCTACACCCGAGCCAAGGTCGTCACTTCGCGATGGCCGCATGTCACGTCGCCGGCGGATGCGTCACTGCATTTCCCGACGGCATCCTGATGCCCTTTTCTCCCCCTTGGAGGCTCATATGTGGAAAAGGATCACTGCGGTTGGCCTGGCGCTAGGGCTGGCCGTGACCGCGGGTGCGTGCAGTAGCTCCGGCGGCAAGAAGGCCGAGGAAGACAGCGCCGCGGTGACCGCGGGCAAGGCGAACACCCCCGCGATCACCATCGCCATGGTCACCCACGCGGCGCCCGGCGACACGTTCTGGGACATCATCCGCAAGGGTGCCGAGTCCGCGGCGGCGAAGGACAACGTCACGCTCAAGTACTCGTCCGACCCGACCTCGGCCAACCAGGCGAACCTGATCCAGAGCGCCATCGACAGCAAGGTGGACGGCATCGCGGTCACGCTGCCCGACCCACCGGCGCTGATCCCGGTGGTGAAGAAGGCGATCGCGGCCGGCATCCCGGTGATCGCGTTCAACGCCGGTATCACCTCGTTCGAGCAGTCCGGGGCGCTGGCGTACTTCGGCTCCGACGAGAGCGTCGCCGGTGAGGCGGCCGGCGCGCGGGCCAAGCAGGACGGCGCCAAGCACGTGCTCTGCGTCGTTCAGGAACAGGGTCAGGTGCAGCTCGAGGCCCGGTGCGACGGCGTCCAGAAGGGCTTCGGCGGCCAGTACGACAAGATCTACGTCAACGGCCGTGACGAGCCGTCGGTGCAGACCACCATCGCCGCCAAGCTGCAGCAGGACAAGAGCATCGACATGGTCATCACGCTCGGCGCGCCGTTCGCGCTGCGCGCCATCCAGTCGGTGAAGGACTCGGGCAGCAGCGCGAAGGTCGCCACCTTCGACTTCAACCCGCAGATCCCGGCGCAGATCAAGTCCGGTGCGCTGCAGTGGGCGATCGACCAGCAGCCGTTCCTGCAGGGCTACAGCGCCATCGACGGGATCTGGCTGTACAAGACCAACGGCAACATCCTCGGCGGTGGCAAGCCGACCCTGACCGGTCCGTACCTGGTGGACAAGGCCAACGTCGACTTCGTCGGCAAGTTCGCCGCGGCAGGCACACGATGACCACCCTTCAGACCCGGCCGGCCCCGGCGCCGGCACCCGACGAGCGGTACGCCCGCCGGTCTCTGCTGTCCCGGCTGCTCACCCGGCCGGAAGTGGGCGCACTGGTCGGCGCGATCGTCATCTACCTGGTGTTCTTCGCGGTCGCGCCGCCGTTCCGCCCGTTCGAGTCGCTGTCCTCGGTGCTGTACGTCAGCTCCACCTTCGGCATCCCGGCGGTGGCCGTGGCGCTGCTGATGATCGGCGGCGAGTTCGACCTGTCGGCCGGTGTCGCGGTCACGTCGTCGGCGCTGGTGGCGTCGATGTTCAGCTACCAGTTCACCACCAACATGTGGATCGGCGTGCTGGTCTCGCTCGCGGTGGCGCTGGCCGTCGGCTTCATCAACGGCTTGCTGGTGGTGAAGACGGGCATACCCAGCTTCCTGGTCACGCTCGGCACGTTCTTCATGCTGCGCGGGCTGAACCTGGCGCTGACCCGGTCGATCACCGGCAACGTCGCGACCAACGACGTGTCGAACATCGACGGCTTCAACTCGGCGCGGAAGGTGTTCGCGTCGTCGTTCTCGGTCGGCGGCGTCTCGATCCGGATCACGCTGCTCTGGTGGATCCTGTTCGTGATCATCGGCACCTACGTGCTGCTGCGCACCCGCATCGGTAACTGGATCTTCGCGGTCGGCGGCTCGGCGCCCAGCTCCCGCGCGGTCGGCGTGCCGGTCGCCCGGGTCAAGATCGGGCTGTTCATGGCGGTCGGCTTCATGGCCTGGTTCACCGGCATGCACATCCTGTTCGCGTTCAACACCGTGCAGTCCGGCGTCGGCATCGGCAACGAGTTCATCTACATCGTCGCGGCCGTGGTCGGCGGGTGCCTGCTCACCGGCGGGTACGGGTCGGTCATCGGAGCGGCGATCGGCGCCTTCATCTTCGGCATGGCCAACCAGGGCATCGTGTACGCCGGCTGGAACCCGGACTGGTTCTACTTCTTCCTGGGCGCGCTGCTGCTGGGCGCGATCCTGCTCAACAGTTTCGTCCGCAGACGAGCGGAGGCAATGCGGTGACGACTCCTTTGGTCCGCCTGACCGACGCGGGCAAGAACTACGGCAACATCATCGCGCTGACCGGCGTGAACCTGGAGGTGGGCGCCGGCGAGGTGACCTGCGTGCTCGGCGACAACGGCGCCGGCAAGTCCACGCTCATCAAGATCATCGCGGGTCTGCACCAGCACAGCCACGGCACGTACGAGGTGGAGGGCGGCGAGGTGCAGTTCAGCTCGCCGCGCGACGCCCTCGACCACGGCATCGCCACGGTCTACCAGGACCTGGCAGTGGTTCCGCTGATGCCGGTGTGGCGCAACTTCTTCCTCGGCAACGAGGTCAAGAAGGGGCTGTTCATGAACATCGACTTCATGCGGCGCACCACCAAGAAGGAACTGCTCGACATGGGCATCGACCTGCGCGACGTCGACCAGCCGATCGGGACGCTCTCCGGCGGCGAGCGGCAGTGCGTGGCGATCTCGCGGGCCGTCTACTTCGGTGCGAAGGTGCTGATCCTCGACGAGCCCACCGCCGCCCTCGGTGTCAAGCAGTCCGGTGTCGTGCTGCGGTACATCATCCAGGCCCGTGAACGTGGGCTCGGCGTCATCTTCATCACCCACAACCCGCATCACGCGTACCCGGTCGGCGACCGGTTCCTGCTGCTCAAGCGCGGGCAGAGCCTCGGCTACTACCGCAAGAGCGAGATCACCCGCGACGAGCTGACGGCCTTGATGGCCGGCGGCGCGGAGCTGGAGGAGCTCAGCCACGAGCTGCAGAACGCGGGCGCCGATTCCGCGGCGGCCGCGAAGATGCTCGGCGAGGAGGTTCACGAATTGGGCATCGACCGCATCTCTTCAGGGTCTTCAGGGGAAAAGTCGTGACAAGACCGAATTTGCGGCTGGGCTCCTGTCCCGACTCGTGGGGCGTCTGGTTCGCCGACGACCCGCGGCAGACACCGTGGCAGCGCTTCCTCGACGAGCTGTCCGGGGTCGGCTACGAGTGGCTGGAGCTCGGTCCGTACGGCTATCTGCCTACCGACCCGGCCCGGCTCGCCGACGAGCTGGCGAGTCGCAACCTGCGGGTGTCCGGCGGGACGATGCACGGATACAGCGGGCTGCACCGGGCCGGGGAGTTCGCCGAGATCCTGTCCAAGACCCGTCCGGTCGCCGAGCTCACCGCCGCGCTCGGCGCCCACGACCTGGTGTTCGTGCCGGTCCCGGGCTATCGCGACGACGTGACCGGCGCCTACCTGGAGCCGGGCACGCTCGACGACGACGGGTGGAAGACGCTGATCCGCAGCACCAGCGACCTCGGGCGCGCTCTGGCCGAGGAGTACGGGCTGCGGCTTCAGTTCCACCACCACGCGGACAGCTACGTGGAGACCCGGCCGCAGATCGACCGGCTCCTCGCCGAGACGGATCCCCGGTTCGTCTCGCTCTGCCTGGACACCGGCCATCTCGCGTACGGGGGTGGGGAGGCGGCCCACCTGATCGAGGACCACCCGGACCGCATCGGCTATCTGCACATCAAACAGATGGATCCGGCGATCATCACCCGGGCGCGGGGCGAGGACCTCGCGTTCGGGCAGGCGGTGGCGCTCGGCGTGAGCTGTGAGCCGCCGGCCGGGGTGCCGGAGATCCCGTCGGTGGTGCGGGCGCTCGACAAGCGGGGCACCGACACGTTCGTCATCGTCGAGCAGGACATGTACCCGGTGGACTTCGACATCCCCGCGGGGGTGGCCGCGCGCACCCGGTCCTACCTGCGCGACTGCGGAATCGGAGTACGGGCATGATCCGGGTCGGGGTGATCGGAACCGGCATGATCGGCCAGGACCACATCCGGCGGATGACCTCGGTGCTGTCCGGCGTCGAGGTCACCGCGGTCACCGACGTGGACGCGGCGGTGGCCGGCGAGATCGGCGCTCGCATCGGGGCGTCGGTCTTCCCCGACGGCGCTTCACTGATCGCCTCGCCCGAGGTGGACGCGGTGGTGGTGTGCTCCTGGGGGCCGACGCACGAGGAGTACGTGCTGGCGTCGATCGCGGCGGGCAAGCCGGTCTTCTGCGAGAAGCCGCTGGCCACCACCCGGGAGGCGTGCCAGCGCATCGTCGAGGCCGAGGTGGCGTACGGGAATCGGCTTGTGCAGGTGGGTTATATGCGCCGCTACGACTTCGCCTACCGCGCGCTCAAGATGGCCCTCGACCGCGGCGACATCGGCACGCCGCTGATGATGCACTGCGCGCACCGCAACGCGAGCGTGCCGTCGTTCTTCACGAAGGAGATGGCGATCACCGACTCGGCGGTGCACGAGCTCGACATGGTGCGCTGGATGTTCGGCGCCGAGATCGCGGCCGTGCGGGTGCTGGAGCCGCGCCGCAACCGGCACGGCGGTGAGCTGCAGGATCCGCTGTTCGTGCTGCTCGAGATGGACAACGAGGTCCTGGTCGACGTCGAGGTCTCGGTCAACATCCGGTACGGGTACGACATCCGCGGCGAGATCGTGGGGGAGGACGGCACGGCATCGCTCGGCTCACCCCACCCCCTTTCCGTACGCCGGGACGGACAGAACTCGACGCCGGTGCCGGCCGACTGGCGCGAACGATTCCTGCAGGCGTACGACGTGGAATTCCAGGAGTGGATCCACGCGATCGCCGGCGGTGGCCGTCCGCTCGGGCCCAGCGCGTGGGACGGCTACGCGGCGGCCGTGGCCTCGGACGCCGGCGTCGACGCGTTACGCAGCGGAGAGCGGGTGACGGTGTCGCTCGCCGAGAAGCCCAAGCTCTACCTGGAGTCGTCGTGAAGATCGCCCTCGATCCGTACATGCTGCGCAACGTGCCGTTGCTGGACCTGCCGCGGGTGGTGGCGGACCTCGGATACCACTACATCGAGATGTCGCCACGGGACGATTTCCTGCCGTTCTTCCTGCACCCCCGGGTGTCGTCGGCGGAGGTGGCGGCGTTCAAGAAGGCCCTCTCGGCGGCCCAGGTGGAGATCGCGTCGGTGCTGCCGCTCTACCGCTGGTCCGGTCCTTCCGAGGACGAGCGGCAGGCCGCGGTGCGATATTGGAAACGGGCCATTCAGATCGCCGTCGACCTCGATGTGCGGGTGATGAACTCGGAGTTCAACGGCCGCCCGTCGCACCCGTCGTCGTCCGAGGCGGCGTTTTGGCGGTCTATGGACGAACTTTTACCGATATTTGAGCGTGAAGACGTACGGCTCGTCCTGGAACCGCATCCGGACGACTTCGTGGAGGACGGCATCGCCGGGGTGAACCTGGTCCGCGGCATCAACTCGGATCTGGTGTCCTTCCTGTACTGCGCGCCGCACACGTTCCACCAGGGCGGCGATCTGGCCGCGGTGATGCGGTACGCGGGGCCGCTGCTCACCCAGGTGCACATCGCCGACTCGTTCGACCATCGTGGATCGTCCGGCCTGCGGTACATCGTGAATCCGCCGGGCTCCACCGCACGCGTCCACCAGCACCTGGACATCGGCCAGGGCGAGGTCGACTGGGACCTGTTCTTCCGCACGCTGACCGAGGTGGGCTTCGACGGCATCGCGACGGTGTGCGTGTTCGCCTGGGAGGAACGGGCCGAGGACAGCGGCCGCTACAACCTCTCGCAGGTCAATCAATATCTGCAGAAGTACGCCGGAAAACGTTAGCTTTTGCGTTATCGGCCGCCGGGGTGAATGCATTCAGGACTGATCTGCGCGTTACGTAGTTCAATTCCCGTACGAAATTCTCTGTGGCTTGTGTCCTATGCTCAGCCGACCTTGTCGTGGGTAGCCTTCCGGAATCCACGATGGAGTGCTCGGAAGGCTACGCTAAGCATGAGACGTGTGGGGATTGTCGGCGCGGCCGCGAGTCTGCCGGAACGCGTGGTGACCACCGAGGAACTGCAGGACCAGGTGGTCTCGGCCAGCGGCTTGCCGCTTCGGCGGGGTGTGTTCGAGCGGGCGACGGGGATCCGGCGGCGCCGTGTCGCCCGGCCCGACGAGCAGGCGTCGACTCTCGCGGTCCGGGCGGCCCGATCCCTGCTTCGCGACGTTCCGGACGGGCCGGACGTCGATGTGCTGATCTTCGCCTCGGCGTCACGCGACCGTGCCGAGCCGGCCACCGCGCACATCGTCCAGGCCGAACTGGGCACCTCGGCGCACGTTTTCGACATCAACAACGCCTGCAACAGCCTCCTCAACGGCATCGACGTGGCACGAGCGTTGATCCTCGCCGATCGGGCGCGGCGGGTGCTGGTGGTGTCCGGGGAGACACCGACGCGAGCCATGCGCTGGCAGCCGGACAGCGTCGAGCAGGCCAAGGATTCCTTCGCCGGCTACACGTTCGGCGACGGCGGGGCGGCACTGCTGATCGAGGAGGTCACCAGCGGGGGCATCGGCCGGATCCAAACCGACACCTTCTCCGAATATTGGGAGGTGGGCGGCATCGCCGGCGCCGGCTCCCAGCACCCGCGCGGTGACGAGCACACCTACTTCTACGGTGACGGCGCCGAGCTGCGCGACATCTTCGAGAAGGTCGCCCGGACCATCGTTACCGCCTTCGACTGGGGTCACTACGCCAAGGTGCTCGTGCACCAGGTGACCTTGCCCTATCTCAATCAGTTCGTCGAGGCGGCCGGCGTACCCCCGGAGAAGCTGGTGCTGACGCTCCCGGAACTCGGCAACATGGCCAGCGCGACGCTCGGCGTGCAACTCGCCCGCGTCTTCGACGACCTGCCGTCCGGGGCGAAGGTCCTGTTTGTGGGATTGGGCGGCGGCATCAGCGTCATGACCATGGAATGGGAGAAGGCGTGACGAACCGCGCCCGCCGCCGTGACCGCCGGGTCTATCTCCGCAGCCATCCCATCCTGTTCATGATGCTGGCGATCGCTCGCCGCCGCACGGTCCTGCGCATCGGCCGCACGGTGATCGTCAACGGGACCGACGAGTACCGGGAGGCGTTGACCCGCCTGCCGATCGACCGGACGGCCAAGGGCACCACCGGCGGCAGCGCCGATCTGCTGTCGCAGGGGCGGCAGCTGTTCAACGAGGACCACGCGGGTCATCGGGAAAGCCGGCGCGCCGCGGCGCAGCTTTTCGGATCCGATGGGGTCGCCCGGGTTCGTCCCCTCTGGCTGGAGGTGTTGCGCCGCAGGTCGGCGCCGCTCGCCGACGGAAAGGCCATCGATGTGGTGGGCGCGACGCGTGAGGTCGCCAGTGTCACCGCGGCCGCGTTGCTCGGCCTGCCGGGCGGCGGCGAGTCGTTGGCCGTCGCCGCCGCCGACGCCGCCTCGCGGACGATCCGCGACGAGATCCTCAGCTTCGGCCGCCGAGGTCCGCGCCGGTCCACGCGAGCGGCGGTGGCGCGGCTGTTCGGCCTGGTGAACGCCTCCACCCTCGATCAGGGCATGGCCGGTGTCACGGCCATCGCCGCGACGACCACGATGATGGCGGCACTGCCGCGCGCGGTCGCGTGGTGCGCGGACGAGGGCCTCTGGGGGCATGCCGCCGACCCGGGCACCCGCGACGCCTTGGTGGACGAGCTGCTGCGGGTGATCGCCCCGACCCCGATGCTGCCCCGGGCGGCCGCCGCCGACGGCACGATCGGGCGGTGCCCGGTCCACCAGGGCGACCGGCTCTTCCTGGTGAACCGGCACGCCGCCGAGTCGTACCGGATCGGGCCCGACCCCGGGAATCCGCGGCCGTCGCGGGTCTCGCATCTGATCTTCGGCGCCGGGCCGCACACCTGTCCCGGAGCATTGCTGGCGCGCACGCAGCTCGCCGACGCGCTGGCCATGCTGGCGCCGTACCGCCCGGTGGTGGTGCGGGCGCGGGCCGACCGGCGGGCCGCCTTTCCCGGTTGGGCGGCGCTGCGGCTGCGGGCCGGGACGGCGTGAACCGGCCGTACGACCTGCTCCGGCGCCACGCGCAGGAATTCGGTGACGCGAAGCCGGCGCTGATCTTCTCCGGCGGCCGGACCGAGACCTATCCGGGGCTGGTCGCAAGAATCGACGAGCACGCCGCGCGGCTGTCCGCGGCCGGCATCGGCCGCGGCACCCGCACCATCGTGATGGTGCCCGTCCGGCCGGAACTGGTCGCCGTCCTGTTCGCCCTGTTCAAGCTGGGCGCGGTGCCGGTCGTCGTGGACCCCGGCATGGGGCTGGGCCGGATGCTCTACAGCTACCGCACCACGGGTGCCGAGGCCTTCGTCGGTGTTCCGGCGGCCCACCTCATCCGGCTGCTGTACCGCCGTACCTTCCGCGGCCTGCGTTCAGTGGTCACGGTCAGGACTCGCCGGTCCGGTGCCTCGGCGGCCCCGGCCGCCGAGGCGGTGGTCGAGGCCGGGGACCCGTTGCTGATCGCCTTCACGACCGGAAGCACCGGACCGGCCAAGGGCGTCGAGTTCACCTACGAGTTGCTGGACGCGACGCTGGCGCACGCGAGCGACGGCCGTTTCGGCCACGACGCCTCGGATATCTGCCTCGCCACGTCGCTGTCGTTCGGCCTCACGCACCTGCTGGCCGGCGCGACCTGTGTCTTTCCCGACATCGACTACGGCCGCATCGCCCGGACCGACCCGGCTCTCCTGGCCGAGGCGGTCGAACGGTTCGGGGCCACGGTGATGTTCGGTTCACCAGCCCTTCTCGACCCGCTCGCCCGCCACGCGAGCGCGGGTGACCGGCGTCTTCGCTCGCTGCGACGCGTCATCACCGGCGGAGCCCCGGCCTCGCCCGAGAGCATGGCGATGCTGGAAGCCAAGCTCGCTCCGTCCGGCACCCGCATCACCGTCGCGTACGGCGCCACGGAAGTCGTGCCGATCACCACCATCGAGATCGCCGAGCTCCGCGAGAGGACCTGGGACGACACCCGAACCGGCGCGGGAACGTGCGTGGGCAGGCCGGTGAACGGCGTCTCGCTGCGTGTCATCCGCGCTGTCGACGTGCCACTGCCCGACTGGTCGCGGGCCGAGCCCCTGCCGGACGGCGAGATTGGCGAGATCGTGGTCAGCGGCCCCGCGGTGAGCCGCCACTACACGACGCCGGCCTCGGCCGACCGGGACCACAAGATCGCCGACGGCTCCCGGGTCTGGCACCGCACCGGGGACGTCGGCCGGATCGACGAAGCCGGCCGGGTGTGGCTGTGCGGCCGCAAGCGAGACATTGTGCGCACCGACGCCGGGCCGTTGTACACGGTGCAATGCGAGGGCGTGTTCGACGCGCACCCCGACGTACGCCGCAGCGCGTTGGTCGGGGTAGGCCGCCGCCCGGTCGTCTGTATCGAGCTGCGCCGTGGCGCCGGTGACCGTCCTCGCATCGTGCGGGAGCTCACCGAGCTCGCCGAGCGGCATCCGGTGACCAAGGGAATCGACCGATTCCTCTTTCATCCGTCGTTTCCGGTCGATCCTCGCCACAACGCCAAGATCGATCACGAGCGGCTGGCCGTCTGGGCCGCGCGGAAAGGGGACCGCCGATGACGACGCGCCGTCATCGCGCGATCTCGCCGGTCGAGTGGGGCTACCTGGCCGTCAGCGAGCTCCGTCCGCCCCAGGTCATCCAGCTCGTCGTGACCGGCGCGGGCCGGTTGCACCGCGACGAGTGGGAACGGGCGGCAACCCTCGCGTCGGCCGCCACACCGGGCACCCGGCTCGTGCGGCGCGGCCGCTACTGGTCGGACACCGGCCGTCCCTCGCCGGTGCGGCTGGTCACCGGCCTCGACAGTGCGCTGCGGCGCTCGCTGGACCCGCACCACGGGCCCGCCAGCGAGATCTACCTGGCGGACGGCGACCCGGCCACCGTCGTCTTCCGCATCGATCATTCCGTCATGGATGCCCGCGGCACGTTCCTCTGGGTGGACAACGTCTTCCGGGCGCTCCGCGGCGAGCGGCCGGAGCCGGCCGCCTCGGTGCTTACCGAGAGCACTCTGCTCGACGAGCTCGGTCCACGCCGGGTACGGACGCACCCGGCGATGTCCTGGTCGTCACCCCTGACCGATGCCGGTGCGGCGGCGCCCACCGGGCGGTTCGGCTGGATCCGCCGGACGCTTCCGGGCCGCTTCCCGGGGTTCGTCGCCCGGCTCTCGGTCGCCGTGGCCCGGGTGATCGGCAACCCCGCTCGCATCATGGTTCCCGTGGACCTTCGACGGCACGCACCCCACGTCTCGTCGACCGCCAACCTCAGCCTGCCGCTGTTTCTCGACGTCGAGGCCGGCGAGTCCTGGCGACGCGCACACCGGCGGCTGCTGCTCAAGATGGCGCGGCGCGAGGAGCTCGCCCTCGGCATGGCGGAACGAGTCGCCGGACGGCTGCCGCTGCCACTCGCGCGTGCCGGCCTGCGCGCCGTCGACCGGTACAGCCTCCGGCAGGGCCGCTACATATGCTCCGCGCTCATCTCGCACCCCGGCCGTGTCAACCTCAGCGGCTTCTCGTCGCCGTCGTTCGGCGCGACCTCGGTCCACTGGCTACCCACACACGCGCCCTTCGTTCCGCTTTCGTTCGTGGTCACGGAGACGGCAGAGGTCACGGAGGTCGTCATGTCGCATTCGGAGTCCCAGCGTGCCCACGCGGAAACGCTGTTCGCCGATTTCCTGGCGGCGCTGCCGCGATGACCGTGTTCACCGTGGCGGATCTGCTGGCGCGGCCCGGCGACGCGGAGGCGGTCGTGTCCGACTCCGTCACGTGGACCTTCCGTGACCTGGCCGCCGTCGCCGACCGGTGCGCCGCTCTGCTGTCCGAGCGCGGCGTCGGACCGGGGGACCGGGTCGCGCTGCTGCTGCCGAACTCGCCACACTGCCTCGCGTGGTTCTTCGGCGCCCTGCGGGCCGGCGCGGTCGCCGTCATCATTCACACCTCGCTGACCCGGGGGCAGATCGACCACATTCTCGACGACGCCGAGGTCAAGGGGCTGGTGGCCGGCGTCGGCACGCGCAAACGACTCGGCTTCGACGGCGCCGGCCCGTATCCCGTTCTGGACGTCCTCGACGTCGATCATGCAGCGCCACCGGCGCCGCTGCCACCGGTCATCGGCGGGCAGCTGGCCGCTCTCATCTACACCTCCGGCTCCACGGGCAAGGCCAAGGGGGTGATGGTCACCCATGCGAATCTGCTAGCCGGAGCCCGCATCGTCGCGTCCTATCTCGGGCTCGGCGCCGGCGATCGAACCTTGGCCGCGCTGCCGTGGAGCTTCGACGCCGGTCTGAACCAGGTGCTGGCGACGTTCTGGGCCGGCGGGACGGTCGTCATCCCCCGCTCGGCGGCCGGCCCGGACGTCTCCCGGGCGTTGCGCCGCCACCGGGTGACCGGCCTGGCCGGCGTGCCGACGCTGTGGCGTCTGCTGACCCCGTTCCTCACGACGAGCCTTCCGGACCTGCGCTACATCACCAACACCGGCGGTGTGTTCCCGGCCGCCGACCTGGACCGGATCCGAGCGGCTCAGTCCCACCTCGCCGTATATCTCATGTACGGGCTGACCGAGGCCTTCCGGTCCACCTACCTCTCGCCGGAGCAGATCGATCGGCGTCCCGGCTCCATCGGCCGGCCCATCCCGGACACCGAGATCCTGGTGCTCGACGACGACGGCCGCCCCTGTGGTCCGGGTGAGGTCGGCGAGCTCGTCCATCGCGGGCCGACCGTGACGGCGGGTTACTGGCGCCGTCCCGGCGATACCGCCCGGGTCTTCCGGCCCTACCCGTTCGCCCCGCCGGGGGCGGTGACCGAGTTCGTCGTGCACTCCGGCGACTACGTCCGTCGTGACGAGGACGGCTACCTCTACTACGTCGGCCGGCGTGACGAGCAGTTCAAGTCCCGCGGGTTCCGCACCAGCCCCACCGAGGTAGAGGACGTGATTATGGCGTTCCCCCTGGTCTTCGAGACGGTGGTGTTCGCCCGGACCGGCGGCGGCACCGAACCGGAGATCGTCGCCGTGGTGGTTCCCGCCGACCCGGTCGGCTTCGACGTCGGCGCCCTCGAGGATCACTGCCGGCGGGCGCTGGCGGCACACCAGCAACCGACGCGGTTCCACATCGCCCAGACTCTGCCCCGTACCTCGTCCGGCAAGATCGACCGCGCGGCCGTGCGCGCCCGCGCCGAGCGGGATTAGCACCATGTGGGCGGACACCGACGACCTCGCGAAGCCGTTGGAGGAATTCGCGGCACTGCACGGCCGGACCCTGCGGTCGTCGAGCACGAAGCCGATCGACCTCTCGTACCCCAATCCGCGAGCCGGCCGCGACGACCGAGCTTTCACGCAGCTGCGGGAGCTGGTCCGCGACCTCGACCAGGACGACCTCCAGTACACGCCCTTCGGCGGCGGCACTCTCGTCCGCCGCCGCGTCGCCGAGGCGATGAACCGGCGCTACGCACTCCGCTTACGGCATCGCGACGTCGTGCTCACGCCCGGCGCCACCGCCGCGCTGAGCGTCACGTTCGCGGCGCTGTTCCGGCCCGGCGACGAGATCCTGGTCGTCACGCCCTGCTGGATGGACTATCCGTTGTACCTGCGCCGGTCCGGGCTCACCATGGTCGAGGTCCCGAGCGGCCCGGGCAAGCGACTCGATCTCGACGGGCTGCGGGCGGCCTGCGGGCCGCGCACCGCGGGCGTCGTCATCAGCCAGCCGGCCTGCCCGACGGGTGTCCTGCACAGCGCCGCCGAGATCCGTGGTCTCGCCGACGTACTCCACGAATGCGAGCGCCGGTTCGGCCGGGCGCTCACCCTGGTGAGCGACGAGGCGCACCGCGACGTGATCTGGGACGGCCGGCCGGTAAGCCTGCCGATGCAGGTCCATCCCGGCACGGTCAGCGTGTATTCGTACGGCAAAGCCTGGTCCCTGCAGGGCCAGCGGGTCGGCTACCTCGCCCTCGGGCCGGGCTTGGACGATCGGGCGACGGACATCGAGCGGGCGATGCGCTCGACCGGATTCGCCGCGCCGACCGCACTCATGCAGCATCTGGTCATGCGGATCGCCGATTGGGAACCGCAGCACGAATCTCTCGGCGACGATCAGCGGTGGATCAGGGCCCGGCTCAGCGACGCCGGCTACGACGTCGTCCCCGCTCAGGGCACGGCCTTCGTCTACGTCCGCTGCCCCGAGGGCGTCGACGACACCGAGTTCGTCCGCCGCCTGGCCGGGCTGGGGGTGCTGGCGATGCCGTCGTCGCTGTTTCACGAGCCGGGCTACTTCCGGCTTGCCCTGAACACCACGAGGCCGCAACTCGTGGTGGCGGCCCAGCGTCTCGACCAAGCACTGAACCGGTGAAGGAGGAACCATGCCCCAGGATGTCGGCGCGGTCGTCGAGAAGTTCGTGCGCTCCGCCGGTCAGGTCTCCGACGACGACCCGCATTTCGATCGCCGCGTGGACCTGATCGAGATGGGTTATCTCGACTCGGTCGGCGTCGTCGAACTGCTCGCCTACGTCGCCGCCGAATTCGGTCTGGGCATCGATGAAGAGACGTGGGCGATGATGGACCCGCTCAGCATCGATCAGGTGGCCGCGACCATCAGGGCGGGCCGCGATGCGACTTAGTCTCTTCTATTTCGCGGACGACACGACCGCCACCGAGCCCGGATATCGGTTGCTGCTCGAAGGCGCCCGGCTGGCCGACCGGGCCGGGCTGGAGGCGGTGTGGACTCCGGAGCGGCACTTCCACGGATTCGGTGGCGGATATCCCAATCCGTCGGTCACCGGGGCGGCGGTGGCGGCCGTGACCGAACGGATCGGGATCCGGGCGGGCAGCGTCGCGGCGCCACTGCACCATCTCGTCCGGCTCGCCGAGGAGTGGGCCGTCGTCGACAACCTATCCCGGGGGCGGGCCGGCATATCATTGGCGCCCGGCGGTTCCCCCGCCGACTTCGTGCTCAATCCGCAGGCGTACGGGGAAAGAAAGCGAATCGCACTCGACACGGTGGAGCAGTTGCGCCGATTGTGGCGTGGCGAACCCTACCGGACCGACGTGATGGAGCCCGCCGGCTCGTACCAGGTTCTGCCCCGCCCGGCCGGCGAGATCCCGCTCTGGCTCACCACCACCGGCGACCCCAGCGTGTTCCGGGCTGCGGGTGTCTCCGCGACCGGGGTGCTCACCCACCTCATGCGGCAGCGATTGCCGCAGCTGAAGGAGCAGGTGAAGATCTATCGCGAGCAACTCGCGGCGGGCGGCTCGACCTGGCACGGGCACGTCACGCTCATGGTTCACACGTACGTCGACGAAACCGCGGAACTCGCCGTCGCCCGGGCCCGGCCATCGCTGACGAGATATCTGATGTCCGCCATGGACTTCCTGCGGCCGGAGGGCGCCGGAAGTCCGACCCGCGAGGCGGCCACCCGGCTGGCGGTGCGCTCGGCCGCCGACCGTTACCTCGGCCCGGACGGTCTCGTGGGTTCGGTGGACAGCCTGCTGCCGGCGCTCGACCGTTTCCACGACGCCGGGGTCGACGAGCTCGCCTGCCTGATCGACTTCGGTCTGGAGCCGGACGCCGTGCTGGAGTGCGTGACCCGGCTCGGTCAGCTGAACACCCGGTGGGAGCGGCGCGATTTCAAAACCCTTGGTCGATGAGTTTCGCGGCCTCGCCCGGCCCGTCCTCGGTGCGCAGCCGGGCGCCGAGCCGAGCCGATCGCCGCCGCGCCTCATCGGAGAGCAGCGGCGCGATCGCGGCGGTCAACCGCGCGGCGCTCAAATCGGCGAACGGGAACGTATTTCCCACGCCGAGACGGGCGACCGTGGCGCCCCAGAAGGGCATGTCCCAGGTGACCGCGCAAACGACCGTCGGGGTGCCGGCTCGCAGTGACGCGGCGGTGGTGCCCGCGCCGCCATGGTGCACAGCCACACGGCAGTGCCGGAGAACCTCGTCATGGTTGACGTCGTCGACGAAGTACATCTGGTCGTCGGCGGTGGACTCCATAGTGTTCCACCCGGCCGACACCAGAGCGCGAACGCCGAGAGCGGCGCAGGTGTCGCGGATCATTCGTACGGTGCCCGGCACGTCCAGCACGGGGGCGCTGCCGAGACCGAAGAAGACGGGTACTTCGCCGGCGTCGAGCCACGTCGCCAGGCCCCCGTCCAGTTTCTGGTCGGCGAGCATGTCGCGCTGTTCCTGGGCGAGCCTGAGGTAACCCACCAACGGAAGCCGGCTGCTCCAGCCGGACAACTCGGGCAGGACGAAACGGCTGTAGGCCTGAATCTCCAGTGCGCCCATGCGGGCCAGCCTTTTCCCGGCCGGTTGGGAAACCGGGGCCAGGCCGATTTTTCGCCGAAGCAGATTGGACTGGGAGCCGAGGGAACGCCACCGCGCCTGCTCGAATATCACGTGCGTCAGCCAATTCAGCGAGCGCGGCAGCCGGTGTTGCGGAGCGTACGGCGAAGGAAGAACGGTGGTCCGCCGGAAAGGAAAATAGCTCAGGCCGATGAAGGGGACACGCAGCCATTCGGCGAGACTCACCGCTTCGTCCTCGAGAAGCATCGAACACATGATCATGTCGGCACCGGTCGCGATATCGATCATGTCGGCGTGGAGCGTGTCAGCGATCTCGCGGCTCCGGCCGGCCATGCGTGCCAGGAACTGCCAGTCCTTGCCCGCGGCCAGAAGACGCCGTCCTTCCGTCGAATAGAGAAATTCCCGGGCGTTCACGCGGAGCGGCCGGGCGTCGACACCGACGTTGCGCCCGAGAGCCACTAAGTCCTCCGCGACACCGACGGCAACCTGATGTCCGCGCCGCTGCAACGCGTAGGCTAGGGCGAAGGCTGGCTCGGCGTCACCCCGGGTGCCGAGCGCGAACAGGCAAACCCGCATTGCTGACCCTCCATCGGGAACGCTTCCTCCACCTCGAACGTCCGGCGCGTGGGCGTGTTCACTCATGTGACGGTCGTTGCCGTACTGGTGATCGTTCGCCCCTTGCTCAGCCGGCGGTCGCTTGTGGGCGGCATTCCGGCATTCATCGACCGATAGCTTTCCGGTCATGGACGACAGCCCGCTGCTTGCCGTCGCCCACCGGGCCGGCAACAACATCGCTGACCTCCGCGCCGCGCTGGCGGCCGGGGTCGACCTCGTGGAAGCCGACATCCACCTCTACCGCGGTGCGCTGGAGGTCCGGCACCGCAAAGCCATCGGACCGCACCTCTATTGGGAATTGTGGCTCGAACTCCACCGCCGCCGCGACCTGATCGTGCCGGAACTGCACGAAGTGCTCGCGGTGGCCGCCGGCGACCCGCGCCTGATGCTCGACCTCAAGGGCCCGTCGCTGACCGTGGCGCCGCGGGTCGCCGAGGAGCTCCGGGCCCACGCCCCCGGCGTGCCGCTGGCGGTCTGCACCAGGCGGTGGACCATGCTGGACTCCTTCACCGACGACGCCCACATCGGCCGGGTCCTGTCGGCCGGCGACGGGTTCCAGCTCGCCCGGCTGCGCGCCCGGCTACGGCGCGAACGCGTGTACGGCGTGTCGATCCGGCTGGGCCTGCTCACCGCTCCGATCGTGGCCGAGCTGCGCCGCGCCACCGACCTGATCCTGGCCTGGCCGGTAGACACCGAGGCGGCTCTGGCGCGCGCCCGCAAGGTCGGTGTCACCGGCGTGATCAGCAAGAACCTGCCGATGCTGAGCCGGATCGTGGAGCGGCGCGATCGGCGCCCGGCGTTGGAGTTCCCAGACGGCGCGGCGCTGGCGGGTTGACCGACGCCCGAGGTCACTCCTCTCGCGGCGAATTCTTGCCGGTCAGCGCCATCGCCCTCTTGGTCAGGCGAGGCGTCACGCCGACGGTGGTCCAGGCTTGTTCGACAGATTCGGCGGCGCGGCCTCCCGCGCCGTTGTCGTTGCCGGCCACCGCGACAGTGACGCCGGCAAAGGTGGCGAAGCTGCACGTCGGCGGCAGTACGCCGGAGGTCAGTGCCCGGTACCAAATCATGCCGGCCTGCTCCCAGGCCGCACCGCCGAGGCTGGTAGACAGTAGATAGAAGGCGTGATTGGGGATTCCGGAGTTGATATGAACCCCGCCATTGTCCTCGCTTGTGCGCACATAGTCGGCCATCCGCGAGACCTGTGGATCCCGGCCTAACAAATCGTTGTCGAAAGCCGTTCCCGGTGCCTTCAGGGAGCGCAACGGCATAGCCGACTTCCTCGGGTTGACCAGGCCCGCGCCGATGAGCCAGTCGGCCGCGTCGGCGGTCTGGGCGAGCGCGTACTGCTTCACGAGACTTCCGATGACGTCGGCGCAGGATTCCACGAGCGAGCCGGCCTGCCCCTCGAACCTCAGCCCGGTCCGGCCGAGGAGCAGGTGGGAAAGCTCGTGAGCGATGATCTCCACGTGCGCCGAGAATCGCCCGAAGGCGACGTCGTCGCCGTCGCCGACGAAAAGGCGTTGACCGTCCCAGAACACGTTGTTGTACCTTTCGCCGAAGTGAACGACCGCCTCGGCAGTTCCGCCGGCGTCCTCGGTCAGGTCCCGCTGCCACACTTCGCGGTAGAAGTGCGCCGTCTGGGTCATCGCGGCGAAGGTTTCCTCCACCGTCACGTCCGGACTGGGCGGCCCTTTCTCCGTGCGTACGAGATGCGAAAGGGACGGCGGTAGCTTGCTGCTGCCCCGCGCGTCGTAGATCCTGATGGCGGCACTGACCGGAGACGTGCGGGTTTCGACCCTGGCCTCGGCGACGCGGACGTCACGCGCTGGCAGCTGGCCCGTGCCGATCTGCATGTCGACGATCTGGGACAGCAGGGAAGCCGGAACGTCCTGAAGCGGTGGAGTGGCCGGCGCCTGCGCGGCAGTTTCGAGGGTGAGGCGGTCGACGACCGCATCCAATTGCCGGGTCGGGATCATCGCGGCCTCGCCGACCGAGCGCAGCGCCTCGTCCAGCCAGCGAACGTTCACGCCCAGCAGACGATGGGCGTCCTGCTCGTCCAGGGCCTCCTCCCGGGCGATATACGCCACCGCCTCCAGCGCCGCATAGCCTCTGCTCACTGCCTGGAACAGATTGGTGCGACGGGTGCGTGCCAGGACCTCACTGTTCGCGTCCCAGGCCTTCCGGCTCGTCGCGACCGAAGGCCAGACACCCGTCGCGCGGAAGAAAGCAACGATGGCGGAGTTGCTCTCGAGCTCTGCGAACACCAGTCGGGCGGCGGTCCGCCGCGACGTCCGGGTGCGCAACATCGCCCCGACACCGGTGGCGGCAGCACCTCCGATGACACCGATCAGAGCGATCGCTATCGCGCTGACATCCATGTCACCCCCAGGGCGCGATGGACCGGGTTCTCCTGAGGCAGCGAGAACTACGACGTAAGGCGGGAATCGAGCCTGGCCGCGCGCGGGGCTAGATCGCAACCTCCATGTCCAGAAGGCGACTGCCATCGTCTTGCCGGCAAGGAACGCCTCAGACTCCCGCCTTGGTGGCTGCCGCGATCAGGTTCTCGGCGGCCAGGCGTAGGCCCTCGATCTGGTCCAGCTCCGTGTCCTCATGTTCGATGTTGACGGCCATATCGGGGTCGACGCGGTGCAGGGCCTGCAGGAACGGGACCCAGAACTCGTCGCCGTGGCCCCGGCCGACGGCCACGAACTGCCACGACGGATTCTCCGGCCACTGGTTCAGCGTGTTGTTGCCGCCCAGGTTCAGCGGGTTACGGTCGGCGGGCGTGCGGGTGAAGCGGTCGTCGAGCACACCGAACAGGCGGACGTTGTCGGCGTTGATGCGGGTGTCCTTGGCGGCGGCGTGGAAGACCAGGTCGCCCAGATAGTCGACCACCGCGACCGGGTCCATGCCCTGCCAGAACAGGTGGCTCGGGTCCAGCTCGGCGCCGACGTGGGTGGCGTTCGTCTGCTCGACCAGGCGGCGCAGGGTGGCGGGGTTGAAGACGAGGTTGTGCGGGTGCATCTCGATGCAGACCTTGACGTCGGCCGCCGCCGCGCGGGACTGGATGTCGCGCCAGAACGGGATGGCCACCTCGTTCCACTGATGGTCCAGAATGTCCAGATACTGACTGTCCCACGGGTTGACCACCCAGTTGGCGACGCGGGCGTCGCGCTCGCCGCCGGGCAGGCCCGACATCGTGACGACCCGCTTGACCCCGAGGGCGGCGGCCAGCTCGATCGTGCGGCGCAGGTCCTCGGCGTGTTTGGGGCCGACCAGCGGGTCGGGGTTGAGTGGGTTGCCGTTGACGTTCAGGCCGGTCAGCGTGATGCCGGCCTGGGTGTAGCGGCCGAGATAATCCTCTCGCGCGCCGGCGCTGGCGAGGATGTCGTCGATCGGGATGTGCGGGGCGGCGATGAATCCGCCGGTGTTGATCTCGGCACTGGTGAGGCCGAGCTCGCCGAGGATCTTCAGGGTCTCGTCGAGGGAACGGTCGTGCAGGCAGGCGGTGTAGGCGCCGAGCTTCATGAAATGACTCCTCAGAGTTGGACAGGCTTGTCGGTGGCGGCCACGACCGCCTGGAGGACGCGCAGGTTGTGCAGGCCGTGGGCCATGTCGGGGCAGGGCGGCAGCTTCTCGATGCCGGCGATCTGGTCGAGCAGGGCGCGCGCCTGGTAGACGAAGAAGTCGTTCTGGCCGTGGCCCACGGTCGGGAAGTCCATCGGCAGGCCGTGCGCCAGATAGGGGTGCCACGGGCCGAGGAACACCGTGCGGGCACCGTTGACCTCGGTGGCCGGCCCGGCGTCGATGATGTGGAACTCGGCCGGTCGCGTCAGGTCGAACGAGGCCGTGCCGTTCTCGCAGAACAGGTCGAACCGGAGCGTGTTGGCGTGGCCGAACGCGACCCGGGAGAGCGAGAAAGTGCCCACGGCCCCATTCCCGTACGACGTGGTGAAGGTGCAGACGTCCTCGTTTTCCACCGGGACGCGCTCGTCGCTGACCCGCACCCCGCCGGCGTGCCCGACCGCGACGCCTAGTGGCTTGGGGCGGTCGGTCACCAGGGTGGCCATGGTCGTGCCCTGCACGCCGGTCGTCGGGCCGCAGAAGAACTCGGCGAGGTCGGCCATGTGGCTGCCGATGTCGGCCAGCACGCCCGTGCCGGGCCCGCCCAGATAGCGCCAGCTCATCGGGCGCTGCGGGTCGAAGCCGTAGTCGCACCAGTAGTTGCCGACGAAGTGGCGCACCGGGCCGAGCCGCTGCTCGACCTGCTGTTTGATGGCGTTGATCGCGGGGGAGCGGCGGAACGTGAAGCCGACCGCGTCGACCTGTGCGGGCGCGGCGGCCGCCGCCTCCACCATCGCCTGGGCGTCGTGCACGCTGGGGGCCAGCGGTTTCTCGCAGAGGACGTGCTTGCCGCCGGCGAGCGCGGCCTCGACGATCTCGCGGTGCAGGCTGTTGGCCACCGCGACGACGACCACGTCGACGTCGGCGGAGTCGATGACGGCGTGCCAGTCGGTCTCGGCGCGCTCGTAGCCGTAGCGGCGGGCGGCGTCGTCGGCGAAGGGCTGATGCAGGTCGGCGATGGCGACCAGCCGGGGTGCCGGCTGGTCGAGGTCGAAGACGGTGGCGGCGTTGCGGAACGCGTTGGCGTGTGCCCGGCCGACCATGCCGGCACCGATGACCGCGACACCGGGAGAGGGATGACTAGTCATGGGGAACCTCGCTTTTAAAGCGCTTTAATTCCCTGTACTATCGATGTCGATCACGATGTGTGTCAAGGGCCGAGCAGGGAGTGATTAAGTGGATCAGCGGCCTCGCTTGGAGGATGTCGCCGCCCGCGTCGGCGTCTCCACCGCGTCCGTCTCGCTGGTGCTGCGCGGCGCGCCGGGCCCGAGCGCGGAGACCCGGCGCAAGGTGCTGGCCGCGGCCGGCGAGCTGGGCTATCGCGCCGACCGGGCGGCCAGCCTGCTCGCGCGACGGCGGCGACATCAGCTGGGCGTGCTGCTCGACGTGCGTAACCCGTTCCACGCCGAGCTGGTGGAGGAGATCCACACCGAGGCCGACCGCGCCGGCTACGAGGTGGTGCTGTCCACCCTGACCCGCGACCGTGACGAGCGGCGCGCGGTCGAGACGCTGCTCGACTTCCGCTGCGAGGCGCTGATCCTGCTCGGCCCCGACTCCCCGGCGTCGTTCCTGGGCAAATTGGCCGCGCAGATCCCGTGCGTCTCGATCGGCCGCATGGTGCGCGACGCCGCGGTCGACGTGGTCCGCTCGGCCGACGACGTCGGCGTGGGCGCGGCCCTCGGCCACCTGATCAGTCTCGGACACGCCCGCATCGCGTTCGTCGACGGCGGGCCGGGCGCGGTGGCCGCCGCCCGGCGCCGGGGCTATCGCCGGGCGATGCGGCGGGCCGGCTTCACCGCCCAGGTCGTGCCCGGCGATCACACCGAGGAGGGCGGCGTGCGAGCCGGCCGGACGCTGGCCGCGGAACCGGACCGTCCGACCGCCGTGATGTGCTCCAACGACCGGCTCGCCGTCGGCGTGATGGATGCCTTCCTGCGCGCGGGCGTCCAGGTCCCCGGTGACGTGTCCGTGGTCGGCTACGACGACAGCAGCCTGGCCCGGCTCGCCCACATCGACCTGACCTCGGTCAACCAGGACGCGCCGGCCCAGGCGCGCAACGCGGTGCAGGCGGCGGTCTCTCGCCTGGACGAGGGCCGCACCCTGCGGAGTGAGATCGTGCTCGTCCCGAGGCTCACCGTCCGCGGGAGCACGGGGCCGCGAGAGTAGGAGGACACGCCGCCTAACTGAACGCGAAGGTGCGGGAGCGGCACCGGGCCTCAGTGCCGTCGGGCCGGGCGCCGGCGGAACAGCGCCGGCACGTTGAGCAGGAGGCCGGCCGCGGCCACGCCGGCCACCAGGTTCACGCCGGGATGGAACTGGGTGAACGTGCTGCCCGCCGTGGCGATCAAGCCGGTGACCACGGCCAGCACCAGCGCGGCGCCGACCTGGCCGCTGGACTGCACCAGGCCCGACGCCAAGCCTTGTTCGTGGCTCGCGATGCCCTCGGTGGCCTGCGCGATGACCGCGCTGTAGCCGAATCCGAACCCGAAGCCGAGCAGGATCATGGACGGCAGCAGGTGCGACGCGTACGCCGGTCGGTCGCCGCCGGTCAGCACCCAGACGTAGCCGGCGGTATAGGACGCGAGCGCCAGGACGATCATCGGCGTGGTGCCGAACGCGGTGATCAGCCGGCCGGTGAGCGGGGCACTCAGCGCCACGATCAAGCCGACCGGCAGCAGGGCGAACGCCACCCGCAGCGGCGTCCAGCGCAGATCGTCCTGCAGGTAGAGGGTCATCATGAATTGGAAGCTGAAGTACGAGCCGAGCATCGCGACGAGGCTCAGATTGGCGCGCACGAGCGTGCCGCTGCGCAGGATGCCCAGGCGGACCAGCGGTTGCCGCACCCCGGACTCGACGGCGGCGAACCCGGCGAGCAGGGCGGCGGCGATCACGAACAGGCTGACGGTCAGCGGGTCGAGCCAGCCGCGGTCGGGTGCGGCCACCACGGCGTACACGGCAAGCAGGGTGCCGGCGACCAGCGTGACGGCACCGCCCAGATCATGCCCGCCGTGATGCGCGCGGCCGTCCTTGGCGATCAGCAGGCTGCCGGCGATCAGCGCGGTCAGCGCGATCGGCACCGGAACCAGGAAGTTCCAGCGCCAGCCGAGGCTGGTCAGCAGGCCGCCGATGATCAGGCCGGACGAGTAACCGCTGGCTCCGAAGACCGAGAAGATCGACAGTGCCCGGTTGCGCGCCCGGCCCTCCGGGAACGTGGTGGTCAGGATGGACAGCGCGGCCGGTGCGGTGAACGCGGCCGCGAGCCCCTTGACGAACCGGGTCGCGATCAGCAGGCCGCCGTCGTCGACCAGCCCGCCGAGCAGTGACGCGACCGTGAAGACGCCGAGCGCGACCAGGAAGACCTTGCGCCGGCCGAGCAGATCCGCGGTGCGGCCGCCGAGCAGCAGCAGACCGCCGTAGCCCAGGACGTATCCGTTGACGATCCATTGCAGCGACGTGGTCGACATGTGCAGCGCGGTACCGATCGACGGCAACGCCACGCCGACCATCGAAATGTCGAGGCCGTCCAGGAAAAGGACGACGCAGAGCACCGCGAGAATTCCCCGGAGCCGTGCATTCCAGCGCAGTTCCAGCCCGGCGGATTTTATTTCAGTTTGGGTCACGCGAGAAAAGGTAAGACGCGAAAATCCGATGTCCAAGCGATTGAGGCGCACGAGACAGCCAATACCGCATAGACGCATATGCGCAGTAATAAGCACGCTCGAATAGGCCCGCCACCGAACGTGTGGGGGCCGGCCGCACGTCGTGGCGTACGGGGTCAATGCGGTGATGATGTGGTCTGCACCGGAGGCGCGGCCGGGTCGCTGAACGACGTGACCGGAGACGGCGACGACGAACGGTTCGGAAGGAAAATCGCCGCCAGGATTCCGCCACCCACCATCAGGGCCGCGCACAATAACATCGCATCGCGATACACCGGATGCAGTTGCGCCGCGTCGGTGAGATTACCGGCGCCCAGCCCGGCCGCCAGCGGTAGGACCGCGACCGCAAGCAGACTAGCGGCCCGCGCCACGGCGTTGTTCACCCCGGAGGCAATTCCCGCGTACGCGTCCGGGAGTGAGCTGAGCGAGATGGCGGTCAACGGCGCGACCAAAACCGCCAGGCCCAATCCGAAAATAGTCACGGCCGGAAGAATGGTGGTCGCGTAATGGGCGTCCGGGCCGATTCTCGCCATCATCACCAATGCGACCGCGCAGATCAGCGGACCGGCGGTGGCCGGGATGCGCGGGCCGATCCGCCGGCCGATCGCGCCCGAGCGTGCCGACAGCGCCAGCATGATGATCGTGACGGGTAGCAGAGCGAGGCCGGCGGTCAGCGGGCTGAACCCGGCCACCACCTGGAGGTTGAGCACCACCAGGAAGAAGACGCCGCCGTTCGCCGCGTACACCAGAAAGGTGACCAGATTGGCGCCGGTGAACGCGCGGATACGGAAGAGACCGAGCGGCAGCATCGGATGCGCCGAGCGGCGCTCGTTGACAAGGAAAGCCGCCATGCCGAGCACACCGACCGCAAGGGCGGCGACCACCAGCGGGTCGCCCGGCCCGCTCGCCGTCCATGCCGTGAAGCCGTAGGTGAGCCCGGCCAGCCCGATCGCGCCGGTCACCACGCCCATCGCATCGATGTGCCGCGCGGCCTGCGGGTTGCGTGACTCCGGGACGTGCCGGGCGGTCACCCACAGCACCGCGGCGGCGAGCGGCACGTTGAGCAGGAAGATGTACCGCCAGCTCGCGGTCTCGACGATCCAGCCGCCGAGGAACGGTCCGAGCGCGCCGCCGATGCCGCCGAGGCCGGACCACGCGCCGATCGCGCGGGACCGGTCCTCGAGCGTGAACGAGGCCTCCAGAATGGCCAGCGCCCCGGGCGTGAGCAGCGCGCCGCCGATGCCCTCGAGGACCCGGGCGCCGACCAGGAACTCGACGTTCGGGGCGAGGCCACAGAGCAGCGAGGCCACCGCGAACCAGGCCGTGCCGACCAGGTAGATCCGTTTACGGCCGAAACGGTCGCCGAGCGAGCCGCCCAGCAGAATCAGGGCGGCGAGGCTCAGGGCGTACCCGTTGATCGTCCATTCCAGACCGTTCGATCCGGCGCCGAGGTCTCGGCCGATCATCGGCAGCGCGATGGTGACCACGGTGGAGTCGATATAGGCCAGGCTGGATCCCAGCACCGTGGCGAACAACAGCCAGCGCCCGGCTGCGGAACGGTAGCGGACCCCGGTCACGCCTCCTCCTTCCGTGCTCATTCGTGCGGGTGTTGGAGGCGGACTCAGGATGCGAGGTGGAGAAGGATCCGATCCGCGGCGCGTTCGGCATCGGTGGGGATTCCATAAAGGACGCCGGAGGCGCGGTGGGTCTGCCAGGGAAAGCCGACGACATGCACCCCCGGCCAGGCCGTCGAGCCGTGCTGGTGCTGCGGAAAGCCGGACGGCTCGAGCAGGTCGTCGGGCAGCCAGAGCGTGTCCGGCCGCATGCCGGTGCACCACACGACCGTCGAGACGCCGGCTTGCGCCGCGTCGATCTCGACCGGTGCGTCGGGCGGCACGTCGAGGGGACGCTCGGCGGGGTCGGCGTCCGGCGGCAGCAGCGGATCTGGCGAGTTCTGGAGGTATTCGTCGACGTGTGACCGGAATCGAGCCGCGAACGCGTCCGCGACGTCCATGTTCTTCGCGAGGTCGTCGGCGAAAAGGAAGCGCCCGCCGTCGGTGCCGCTCAGCCGCCCGAGCAGAACGATGCCGTCGCGGGCCAGCTGTTGCAGGGCGGACGTGCGGCCGCCGTGCGTTCCGCTCACCGCGGCCTGCGGGGCCCGCCTGATCTCGTCGGGCACCTGCTCGGAGGGCTGGTCGAGATCGCCGAGATCGCGCAGCCAGCGGTAGAAGTCGCGCCCCCGGTAGCGGCGCGGCATCCGCCCGACGGCGCTCGTGGACAGGTAGACCTCGCGCCCCGCGCCGCGCAGCTCGTCGGCGATCTGGGTGCCGCTCTGTCCGCTGCCCACCACGAGTACGGCGCCGTCGGCCAGCTGATCCGGCCGGCGGTAGTCGATCGCGTGAAGTGCGGTGACACCCGGCGGCACCGGGTGGTCCGGGATCCATGGGCGCCGGAACGCGCCGCTCGCCACCACGACCGCGCGGGCGTGCCAATCACCCTCGGACGTGGACAGGTGGTAGCCGGCGCCGTCCTGGCGGAGCCGGAAGACCTCGACGCCGGCCCGCACCGGGGCCTTGATCGACCGCGCGTACGAGTCGAGCAACCCCACCACGGCGTCGCGCGACAGGTACGAGTCCGGTTCGAGCCCCGAGACGTCCAAGCCCGGAAGCCTGATCGACCACGCGGGATTGACCAGCGCGAAGTCGTCCCACCGCTCGAACCGCCAGGTGGCGCCGACGACGTCGCGTTCCAGCACGACGTGCCGGATGCCCTGCAACGACAGATGCCAGCTCGTCGCCAGCCCCGCCGGTCCGGCGCCGACAACAACGACGTCCGTTCGATTATCGCCTTGCTCAGATTGCCCATTGGTCACTGGACGATCCTTCCTGACAGAGCGTCAGTCAGTTGTCTGACGACGTGTCAGTGTGGCCCCCGAAGGCGTGTCTCCGCGCTGTGATGTGCCGCACGAGCAGGCAAAATATTTCTGGCACGCCTTTGTCATTTGTGTCTGACACGCTGTGGTGAGATTGTCTGACGTGGTGTCAGCAACGGGCGTCGAAGGAGGCTGACACCCTGTCAGGACACCGCCCGTAGAATCGCGGGGTGCCCGCCAACGCTCCTCGCTCGCTCACGCCCGTCGCCCGGCGCGCCGCCACCGAGGCTGCGGTGCTGGCCGCCGCCGAACGTCTGCTGGCCGGCGGCGCCTCGTTCACCGAGCTGGGCATCGGGCAGATCGCGGCCGAGGCCGGCATCGCGCGGCCGACGTTCTACCTCTATTTCGCGGACAAGACACAGCTGATGCTGCGTCTTGTCGAGACGTTGGGTGGTGCGTTGGATCGCAGCGCCACCACGATCGAGCTGGACGAGCTGATCCGGGCGTACCGGGCCGGGCTCGCCTTCTTCCGCGAACGCCGGCACGTGATCGCCGCCGTGCTCGAGGTCGCCGGCTACGACCCGGCCGTCCGGGAGGCGTGGAATGCGATCATGCAACGGTTCGTGCAACGTGAGGTGGACTTGTTGCGGGCCGAGCAGGACGCCGGCCGCACCCCGGCCGACCTGGACGTGGAAACCGCCGCCGAGATCATCAACTGGGGTGGTGCCCAGGTGATCGTGCGGCAGGTGACCATGCGCGGCCCGGAACGCGACGACATCGTGGCGCGGGAGCTGGCCGAGCATCGGTACTACGGCGCCTACCGCCGGCCGGGGAGCTGACCCGG
>NZ_JABBNC010000057.1 GCF_012933445.1 Actinoplanes sp. TBRC 11911 | reverse complement strand
TCGCTCACGTAATTCCCCAGGTCACTTGGGGTGTGCGCGGCGGTGGGTGGTCCTCGCGATCAGGGCAGAGTGCTTCCTCGTCTGTGACGACGGGTGAGGGAGCCGATGGCGAGGAGAACGTTCGACGTGGTCGATGTGACCGAAATCTTCATCCATTGGTATGCGGGACGCTCGATCAGCGAGCTGTCGGTGTCGCTGGGTGTGGATCGTAAGACGATCCGTAAGTATTTGGCCCCGGCGGTCGCGGCCGGGATGGCGCCGGGCGGCGCTGTCATGAGCCAGCAGGACTGGGCGGATTTGGTGACCCGCTGGTTCCCGCAGCTGGCCGATACCCGCTTGCGGCAGGTGACGTGGCCGCAGATCGCGGTGTTCCACGACTACATCGCCGAGCATCTCAAGGCCGGGGTGACGCAGGCAACGATTCATCAGCGGCTGCGCGACGAGCACGGCCTGACCGCGAGTCTGGCGTCGTTGAAACGCTATGTCGCGGCGAACATGGCCGAACAGGTGCGCCGCGACCGGGTAGTCGTGTTGCGTGACGAGGCCGACGTGGTGCCGGGCGAGGAAGCCCAGATCGACTACGGGCACCTGGGTTCCTGGACCGACCCGCAGACCGGCAAACAGCGGCGGGTGTGGGCGTTCGCGATGGTCCTGGCCGCGTCGCGGCACATGTTCGTGCGGCCGGTGCTGATCATGGACCAGCGGGCCTGGACCGAAGCCCACGTCCAAGCGTTCGCGTTCTTCGGCGGGGTCCCGCGCCGGCTGATCCCAGACAATCTGCGCACCGGCGTCGACAAACCCGACCTTTACGACCCGAAGATCAACCGCTCGTATGCGGAGCTGGCCGAGCATTACGGCCTGCTGGTGGATCCGGCCCGCGCCCGCAAGCCGCGCGACAAGGCCCGTGTCGAGCGGCCGATGCCCTACATTCGTGACTCGTTCTGGCGTGGCCGGCAGTTCAGCTCCCTCGCCCAGATGCAGAGAGCCGCGCTCGACTGGTGCGTGCAGGTCGCCGGCGCCCGGGCCAGCCGGCCACTGTCGGGAGCCGCACCCGCCGCGGTGTTCGCCGCCGCCGAGCAGGCAGCGTTGCAGCCGCTACCGGCCCGCCCGTTCACCCTGGCGACGTGGTCGACGGCAACAGTCGGCCCAGACATCCACGCCAAGGTCGGCAAAACGATCTACTCGGTGCCGTGGCGGCTGATCGGCCAGCGCATCGACGCCCGCGAAACCCCGCTGGTGGTGCAGATCTTCCACCACGGGACGCTGGTGGCCACCCACGGACGCAAACCGTCGGGGAAACAGACCGACCTGGGGCACTACCCGCCGGAGAAGATCGCGTTCCGGATGCGCACGCCGACCTGGTGCCGCACCCGCGCCGCCGAGATCGGCCCCGCCTGCGAACAGGTCATCGCCGCTCTGCTCGAGGTCAACGCCCTGTTCCGGCTGCGGGCTGCGCAAGGCGTACTCGGGCTGGCCGGCAAACACAGCCCCGCCCGTCTCGAAGCCGCCTGCGCCAAAGCCCTCACTGCCGGTGACCCGTCCTACCGGACGATCAAAGGGATCCTGGTCATCGGCGCCGAAACCGACCCGGCCCGGCCGCAGCGCGGCGACGGCGGCGCCGCAGCCCACCTGCGCGGCCCCTCGCAGCTGTTCGCGGACGTCATCCCCCTGCCCACCACGAACGACACGCCCGGACCGGACCCGGCCACCACGAGCGAACACCACCACCAACAAGGCGGCGGCGATCAGGAACTACCGGCATGACCGACGTCTCTGAGCAGCACCACAGCCCGCAGCCGTCCTACCCGCTGCCCGCACCCGCCGACGGTGACCCCCGGTTCACCTACGGGCTCCTGCATGACATCGCGGATGTGTTGCAGCGCAACGGTTTCCCCCGCCTCGAAGGCACCGACTGGGCTGACCTGATGACCGCCCTGGGCCGTTTCCTCTACCAAAGCCAGGAGATTTCGTGACCATCATCGATAACGCCCTGCGCGAGAGCCTGCGCACGCTGAAACTGTCCGGCATGCTGCACACCCTCGACGCCCGACTGGCCCAGGCCCAAGCCGGGGAACTCGGCCACCTCGAATTCCTGCAAGTCCTCTGCCACGACGAAATCAGCCGCCGCGACACCATGAGCATCCAACGCCGGCTGCACCGAGCCCGCTTCGAACAAGCCGCCACCCTGGAAGAGTTCGACTTCACCGCCAGCCCGAAACTGCCCGCCGCGCAAATCCGTGACCTCGCCGCACTGCGCTGGCTGCACGCCGGGGAATCGGTCATCCTGCACGGCCCCGTCGGCGTCGGGAAAACCCACATCGCTCAAGCCCTCGGGCACCTCGCCGTCCGCCACGGCGCCGACGTCCGCTACCTCAAAACCAGCCGCGCTCTGGCCGACCTCGCCGGCGGCCACGCCGACCGCACCTGGCCCCGCCGCCTCGCCGAGCTCACCCGGCCCGCCCTGCTCATCCTCGACGACTTCGCCATGCGCGAACTCACCGCCCAACAAGCCGACGACCTCTACGAACTCATCAGCGAACGCGCCCAGAACGGCCGATCACTAATCGCCACCTCCAACCGCTCACCCGCCGACTGGTATCCCCTGTTCCCCAACCCCGTCGTCGCGGAATCCCTGCTCGACCGGCTCATCAACACCAGCCACCAGATCTTCATGAACGGACCCAGCTACCGACCCAACAAACGACCCGGCTCCGCCGGGTCGACAACCACCACAACCACCAAGTAGAACTACAACCCGAGGACCACCACCTGGGCAATTACCTGAGCCAAACCCCGGGGAATTACGCGAGCGCCGACACTTGATTATACGCAGATTCGCCAGGGCCCCTATGCGGATAGGTCGTGTCCGAGGCCCGATTCGAACCCCGCACGGGAGCGCAGGGCAGCGACACGTAACGCTCGTTTGGCCGGCGACGCCGCTTCACGGGTGTAGGTGCCTTGGGGCTACGTGTGGCTCCGTACGACCGGCCGGGGATCGCACGATCCGTGTCACCCCATACTCGGGGCATGACGGATTACTCCGACGGTCGTGCGCTTCGCGGTGACGTTCGCCTCCGGCAATCTTCGGGTAGCCGACTCCCCGGCGAGGAGGGGCCACCGCGCGATCGACGCAAACCACCCTGTGGTAGCGAGAAGCGCCCCGCGAGGTCCGGCGACCTAGGGAGCTTTAGAGGCGCGGGCAACACGGTGATCTACGCGGCAGCGATCCGTGCTTTAGGGTGACCTGGCGCCCGTTCGGCAAGGCGGTCATCGTTACCGTGGTTGGCGAGGTCGACATGGTTAACGCCGATCACTTGACGGAAGTCGAGCTTCCGTTGGTCCCGATCCAAGAGCCGAGGAGTCATAGCAGATAGGGTTGCCGGCCGCTTCCGTGAACGAATTGGCGACCAACGCTCACCGTGCTGAACCACTAGCAATATGATATGCGCCTGAAAACGCAAGCAAGAGTTGGTCAGAGCTGGATCTTCCGCGGGCCTTGTAGCGAGCGAGAAGCCGAAAGCCCGGTTGCTCTGGACATCGGACTTTCGGCTACGGCTTCAGAATAGTACATTCGGAATCTCCGCACCTTCAGAGCCGTACTGAAGGTGCAGCGGACGCGAATGGGCACGCCACCCGTGCGCCGACGTCGCCGCGCTGTGGCTGGAGCCGCTGCGTGTGGACAATCCGGCGGCGTCGATCCGAACGCTGGACGCCCGACTGGTCGGAAGGGCAATCCTGGACCGAACCCCCGAACCCGAGCGATCGGAGTGACTCGGGCTCGGGACTGGTCCAGGCGCAGCGCTGAGATCCGCCGGAGCTGATCGCGGGGGCTAGCAGCCCGAGATGCAGATGATGCGGTAGGTCTCCCACCCTCCGGTCGCACCACTGGTACGAGCGCGAAGCATTCCGTCCCGGTTCCCCGGATAGTTCACTTCGGTGGCGACGTACCTGCTGTTGGCGTTGGAGTAAAGGTTGACATCGGCGGTGGAGACCTCCGGCCAGTCCCCGAAGACGGTGAACGTCTCCCAGCCCCCGATGGTTGTCGACCGCGCCCTCAGCATGCCGTAGTTGGTGTCCGTCTTGGTTATCTCGGCGGTCACGTAAAGGTCGTTCGCCAGTGAACGGAATGCCCCGATGTTGACGACACTTCCGGTGCGGCAGAACCTGAACAACTGGTTCAGGCCTCCGGTCCATGTGTGAGCCGCCCGGAGCATTCCGTTGTCGCTTCCGCCGTACGTGGTCTCGGTCGTCACGTATTTTCCGGTGCCGTTCGAATAGAAGGCGTACACCGGCGACAGGCAGGTGGCGGCGTCGGCTGCGCCAGGCTGTAGAGCCACACCTCCGGTCAGTGACCCGATCAGCAAGGCAAGCGCGAGTGCCAGACGTCTACGCATCGTGTGCTCCATCCCGTTTCGCATGCGAGCAACCGTGTGCGCCAACCGCATCCCATCTCGGAACTGAAGTAGCACATCAGACCCCCGCCGTGACTCAGACCCTCGTAATGTATGCGCATGTATCGATCAACGACAAGATGGGGACGTATCCGCCCAAGCCGAAGTTGGTGCAGATCAACTTCCCCGAGACGAAGTCCGGCTGCGTGTGCGAGTATCACTGCGCGGTCGCCGCCGTCGGCGCTCTGGTCTCGATGGAGCGGCGCTCCGCGGCCTACCTCATGCGCCAGTAGGGCTTCTGCGTCATGCCGAGGTGCTCGACCGTAACGCCGAGTGCTTTGGCGATGAGGCGCCTTGTGTTTTCGTTGGGTACTGCGTGGTTGTGTTCATAGCGACTCAACATCGATGTCAGCGATGAAAGCGCCGCGGTTACGATGAGATCCTCCTTGGCAACTATCTGTATCTGTGCTGCTAGCCGCAGCAAGGTCCACCCATGCATGTCCCGCTCGGCTTGGATCCGCTCGCCAACCGAGAGGTTTTCCCAAAGCGTGTCGTCGGGTTCGGCTCCGCTATCGGGCGTGTGGGCTTGGTTTGCGCTGCCGTTAGTGTTGGATTCCGTCGTAGGCAGTTCCGGTCGATCATCCGTGACGCCAGGCTTCACCGTCGCTCCTCCGTGCATGAATCGCAATTCACCACGGCGGGCCAATCCTGGAACTCGTTGTGGTCTGCCGGTGGGTTGTGGCGTGGTGCCGTCATACGAGGTAGCCGGCCGACGCTCGGGGTCGCCGAGGCATCGTCTGATGTGTGCCTACCGTCCCGCGGGCGTTCGCACCGTCGATGCGGTGGCAACAAGGCGTATCGCGTCCTCGGGCGCCCGCAGTCTTCCCCATCCTCAGCTAAGCCACATCGGGTCATCTACGTAGATCGATTATCGGGGTCTACGTAGTCCCTGAGGCGGTCTACGCAATGGCGATATCGACGGCGACCAACGCACTGGTGCACGCAGGTCGGCGCTGCCATCTCCCACAGCAGGCCATCGGTCGGTGGTACCCAGTGCCAGCAGCTCCGTTCTTAGGCTGAACAGGTCATTACGTTCACATCCGTTTCGCCATCCAAGCCGCGACCTCGGCTCGGTTGCCTAGGTCCAGCTTCTCGAGGATGTGGTTGACGTGGGTGTCGACTGTTCGGTGACTGATCCGAAGCGTACGTGCGATCTCGTGGCTCTTGGTGTTGCCTCTGGCGATTAGCTCGGCGACCTGGCGCTCTCGCGCAGTGAGCCCGTCGAGACCATCGGCAGCGGTCGGTCGGCGGGGTGTCTGCTCGTCAAGAGCGATCTTGATAGCTTCGCCATGGCCGTTGACCCCTGCGGCAAACTCTTCCGCAAGTGTCACCTCGTCCAGGTACTCGGAGATGCGAAGGTTCGCGTTCCTATGGCCCAGGGCCAGCGGGCGGAGGCCGGATAGGACGACTCCGAGTCGCTGCTGGCGCGCATGAGCGGCGCCGAGGAGCCACGCCGCGCGTCTCGCCTGGCCGACCGAGTCTTTGGCGTTGTCGAGACCTGCCGCGATGACCCAAGCGCACAGCTCGATGCTCCAGGTTTGCCCCCACTGGTCGTCCATGTCGCGTTGCAGGGCGAGGCAGCGATGTATGAACGCAGTGGCCCGATCGTGGTCGTTCCGGTGTAGGGCTGCAAGCGCGGAGGCCCACGTTGCCCACGAGATGTCCCATGGTGCTTCGCTGCTCTCGGCTTCGGCCAGGTATTTCTCACACGCCTGAACGGCCAATGCTGGTTCGTTGGCGAAGCCGTTGGCGATAGCCCACATCATGACGGCCATGCGACGGTCGCCGGCGGAGTCGGGCCCGGCGAAAAGGTCGCGCGCTGCCGCGAGCAGGCCGATGGCCTCGCGGCTGCCGGTCAGGAGCGCCTCGCTACCGCCGCGCGCGAAAAGGACGGGCGCGATGGTGCTCAACTGGTGCTGCCGCAGCACCGAATCGGCCCGCCCGAGAAGGGATTGCGCGTCATGCTCGCGGCCTTGGGTTGCCGCGATCCACGCTGCGGCGGCCGCGGTTGCCGCGATGTCGTTGGCTGCTGCGGGCGTATTGGCCACGGAGGCATTGAGTACGCGGTCGAGTTGCTGGGCGCTGACGCCAAGAAAGCCCCAAAAGAACGGAGTTCGTGTCCGTACGAAGTCGCGGGACAAGGCTCGAGCGGTCTCATGGTCATTGACGGCGCAAGCGTGGTCGATGGCGTTGAGAATGTCGGGTAGCTCCCCGCGTACCTGTGCCATCGTCTCCAGCTCCTGCCGACTCGGCCACGCCGCGGCGGCTCGCCTCAGGTAACGCCGGTAGTAGGCGCTGTGGCGGTCCTGGACACGCAACGTGTCGCCGGACTCGTCGAGCTTTGCCTTGCCGTACTCGCGCAGGGTGTTGAGCATCGCGTACCGAGCGAGGCTCGAGTTGGTGTCGACGGTGATCACAGACTTGTCGACAAGCCCAGCAATAATATTGACGACTTGACTCATCTCGATTCCGGCTCCGCTAGTAACCTCCTCGGCTGCGGCGAGGTTCCAAGAGCCGGCGAATACGGATGCCCGGGCCCAGACGAGCTGTTCTTCGGCAGTGCACATGTCGTAGCTCAGGTCGACGACGCGGGCGAGGGCGGAATGGCGTTCATCGACCTGACGGACCGTATCCGTCAACAGGCTGAACCTGTCGGATAGACGTTCCATGAGGTCCTGCGGCGATAGCGTCCGAGCGCGGCCGGCTGCCAGGATGATGGCTGCCGGCAGACCGTCAAGCTGTTTGCCGAGGGCCTCCAAGGTGCTGAGGTGGGCGACAGCCGGGACGTTGGCGCCGTTCGCCTCCGCCGTTTGCAGGAACAGCTGTACCGAGGCGGCGATTGACAACGGGGGAACAACAAGGATCCGCTCACCGTCGACGCCAAGCGGTTGACGCGAGGTCGCAACGATCCGCATCTCTCGGCACGCCCGTAGTAGCTTGGCGACCAGTGTGCGGATCTCTGAGATTTGATACTCGCAGCTGTCGATGATCAACAGCACTCGCCGATTCCGAAGCCGGTTGACTACAGCGTCCCAGTCGGACGTGCCATGGTTGCGGATGCCGAGCGCAAGGGCCACGTGTGCGGAGAGCCGATCGAGTGAGTGATCGACTCGCCCGTCCAGCTTTGCGATCTCGACGATCCATGCCCCGTCGCGGGCGGCAGAGCCGCGCAGCTCGTTAGCGATTCGCAGCGCGAGTCGTGTCTTGCCGACTCCACCGGGACCCGTGAGGGTGATCAACGGCAAGGACTTGAGCACCCCAACCGCAGTCTTCAGCTCGTCGTCACGGCCGATGAACGGCACCATGTCATCCCGCGGCAGATTTCCATGGATGTCGATGATCACGAGCGCAGGCTACAGGGAATCGCGTAGACGGTGGGGGCACCGTACGTGGTTGCGCCGATGCGGACTGTCGCGCAAGTCGGCGAGACTCCTCACAGCCGATCCCGCCGCCCGTAAGGCTTTAGGAGCCACCATGCGCAGCATCCTTATCGTCGGAGCCGGCCAATCCGGACTTCAGCTCGGCCTCGGCCTGCTCGCCGAAGGCTACGACGTCACCATCATGTCGGCCCGAACCGCAGACGAAATCCGACACGGGTGGCCCACCTCGACGCAGGTGATGTTCGAGCCGGCGCTGTCCACCGAGCGCCGATATGGACTTGAGCTCTGGGAGAGTCAGACGCCGGCCATCGCAGGACTCCGAATCGGGCTCCACTCACAGGCCGGGGGGCCGTCGCTGAGCATGACAGGCTCTCTGAGTCATCCGGCGCGCTCCACCGACCAAAGGCTGAAGCTGGCGCGGTGGCTTGAGCTCGCTGAGCAGCGCGGCGCGCATGTCGTTTACAGCCCGGCGACTGCACAAGATCTTGACCAACTGGCTAGTCGTGGAAACTACGACCTGACAGTCGTTGCTGCCGGGAGGGGCGACCTGACCGCGATCTTTGAACGTGATGCCAGCCGGTCGCCGTATCAGGTCCCGCAGCGAGGTCTCGCCGCAGCGTACGTGCACGGTTTGCAACCCAGCTCAGACCGCCCAGAAGTCGAACTGCACGCGATCCCAGGGCTCGGCGAGCTGTTTGTCATCCCGGCACTCGGCATCAATGGCCCGTGCCACATCCTCTTCTGGGAAGCGGTGCCTGACTCCCCGCTCGACAGGTGGCATGCCGGCCCCAGCCGGATTTCCCCTACCGAGCATCTGGGGCTGAGTCTTGATGCGATCAAGGCACACTTGCCTTCGGTCTACGAGCGCTGTCGCTACGTCGAGCTTGCCGATGGCAAAGCCACCCTGCGCGGCCGCTTCGCGCCCACGGTTCGTCGTGCCGTTGCCGCGCTGCCCGGTGGCGGTCATGTGCTCGGTATGGCCGACGTCGTCATCACGAATGATCCGTTGACCGGCCAAGGCGCCAACAACGCGGCCAAGTGCGCTGACCACTATCTGCGAGCCATCGTGGCCCATGGTGACCAGCAATTTGACGAGCCGTGGATGCGACAGACCTCCGACGACTTTTGGACCTCACACGGGCGAACGGTCACCGAATGGACCAACCTGATGCTTCAGCCGCCCCCGCATGTCCAGCAAGTCCTGTACGCGGCTACCCAGTATCCCGCGATCGCAGACCGGCTCGCGAACGGCTTCACCGATCCGAACGACTTCGTCGAGTGGTTCATGACCCCCGAGAAAGCAGCCGCTTACCTCCACAGCATGGAAGTGGTGGCCGGGTGAGTCGCGTCGGCGTGCCCGAAGAGCTTTCGCCAACGGGGTACGCCAGCGTCGTCGAGCTGGTTGGCAGCCCCCATTCGTCCTCCCGAACATGGGCACTCGCCGAAGCCGTTCGTAGTGCTCTGACGACGATGGGGATCGTGTCGGGGCACAACCACGAGGTGCTGGAGCTGAGCCAAATAGTCGGGGTCAGCTTCACCGCGCAACCGATAGCCGCGTCTGTTCCTCACGCTGACCCGTTTACCACTGTGCGCCGGGCACGCCTGCTGATCGTCGCGAGTCCCGCGTACAAGGGAACGTACACCGGGCTGCTCAAGGTCTTTCTCGACCAACTTCCTCGCGACGCCTTGGCTGGCACAGTCGCGATTCCGGTTGTTTTAGCGGCCTCTCGGATCCATGAGCAAACCGCGTCCGAGGCGCTAAGTGCATTGTTACGCGAGTTGGGCGCGTCGGTCCCTGCCGTGGCACTGACGGCGAACGCGGCCAAAACGTCACTGACCGCCGCCGCCATCGCCTGGGCCAGGCATTACGCCACGGCGGTCGCCGAGTCGCTCAATCAACGGTCATCAACTGCAGCATAAGCTCGGGCTAGCGCAAATCGAGCAGGTAGGGCGCCATCTGGTCTCGCCACGATGGCGCCTTCGACTGCGTCTAGATCCATAGCGCTGACCGGTGATCGCGCCGTTGCCCGCCCGGCTAGCGCCAGCCGATTCGTGGCACCTGGGCCAAGCTCCATTAGAACAGCTCGTCAATCAACGTCGGTCAAGGTCGTCATTAAGCGGCAATGCTAGTCAAATGTCGTCATCGCGAGTCATTAGCTCGTATCTAGCGCACGTTCGTCCCAATCCGTAAGGATCTTGCCTAGTGAGCGCATTGCTGGGATGCGCCCGAACAAGAACCGCACCACAGGTCAAATGAACACAGCTGGCTTGCAGCGACCGGTGGCGAGAACGCGGCATCAACTGACCGGGTTCAGTTCGGGCAATTAAGCAGAGGTGGTCACAACAAATCCGGTGGTCCAGGCCGACCGGACGACAGGAGGCCGGCGAAAAGGGCCAGCACGGCCTCGCCTCACGGGGAGGGATGCATGCTGAAAAGGATTCTCCAAGCAGGGACGGCTCTGTTCGTCTTGCTCGGAACCGGTTTGCCGCTTGTAACACCGGCCGAGGCTGCCAGTTACCGGGACCTGAAGTCTGCCGAATACGGCACGTGCGTCTACGCGTACAACGACCCGCTCGAAGACTTATATCTGAAGAGCTGTGCCACCACGCCAACGCAGTACGGCAACTGGACAGTTACCACGGAGGGCTACTACAACGACCACACGCTGTGGGTCCTGAAGAGGCAGAGCGGTACGTGCCTCGGCGTCAGCGGGTCCGCCAGCAACTCGTACCTCTACAGCTCTTGCACCACAACGGGGTCGCGAAACGTGTGGGAGATCTTCCCCACGAGCGGCAGGTACGTGCTGAAGAGTTTCGGCGCGTTCCAAAGCTGGGGTAAGCACGCGTGCCTCACATTCTCGGGTGCGACGGGCCGCGGGCGGCCGCAGCTCGGAACGTGCAGCCTCACGACCGCGGTGAACCAGATCTACAGGTAACGCCAGGCCCGCTTCTGTGCTGGACGGGCGTACAGGAGCCGGGTCGCCCCCATCACCTACACATTCGACGAGGTACTCGAATGACCATCGTTCAGCAAGTGGCACCGAAAATCCCCGACGTGACGGAGGCGTGGGATTTGTATTCCACCCTTTTCGCTGACATCAACGTCATGGCCGCACAGCGTCATTTGATGACGGCCGACGAGTTCGCGGCGGTGTATTACGACCAGCGCGTGCTCAAGTTCTACGTCCACGACAAGAACAACGCTCTCGCCGGGATGTCCGTCCTGACACAGAATCTCGGAGCGTGGCCACTGATCTCGCCGCCCTACTTCGCGCGACGCTGGCCGGAGCATTTCGCTCGGCGAGCGATCTGGTATGTCGGCTTTGTCGGTGTGGCAGGCCGGCATGTGCATGGCTTCCGCGAACTGATTCGGAACATGTATGCGCACGTCATCCCCGACTCCGGGATCGCCGTCATGGACTTCTGCACCTACAACGTGACGCAGCGCAGACTTCCCGACGTCACCCTCAAACTGTTGTCCTGGATGAATCCCGCGGCGGACATGGAGCTGGCCGACGCCCAGACCTTCGTCGTCTATCGCTTCGATCGGTCAGGTGAGGTCACGTGACTCGCCGCGGCCATCAACCTTCCGACGGTGAGTTCATCTTCGGCCTCGAGCTCGTGATGGACATCGACGGATGCGCTCCGGACGTGATCAGTGACCCAGGGGCGCTACGACGTTACATCGCGGGCCTGGTCGAGCACATCAAGATGAAACCCTTCGGCGAGACGTGGCTTCACCACTTCGGCCACGCGAGCGCCGTGGCCGCCGGCTTCACCGCGTTCCAGGCCATCGAGACGAGCTCGATCATCGTGCACGTCAGCGAGGGTCTCGATCGCGTACACATCAACGTCTTCTCATGTATGCCGTTCGACACCGGCCTCGCCATGGACTACAGCGAGACGTTCTTCGGCGGTAGTGACACGACCTTCTCGATCCTTGCCCGCTGAATAGCTACGGGCAGGTGCGAGTACGAGGCGACAACGATCGGTCGGCGCCGGGATCCACGCGGCGCCGGCCGTGAGAGCTAGGAGACATCGGTCCCAACGCACGCCACCTTCAGCCGCAGTAACGAATCGGAGACTCCCATGTTGTACGCCCATCACCTGGTCGATGCAGTTTGGCGGAAGAGCCAGCGCAGTAATGGCAACGGTGGCAACAATTGCGTGGAAGTCGCCTTCCTCGCCGGCGCCGTGGCCGTCCGGGACAGCAAAGAGCCTGACGGGCCGGCGCTGTTGTTCACCGACGCTGAATGGACGAGTTTCGTCGGCGGCGTTCACGACGGCGAGTTCGATCGCGAAGCGCTGCCATGAGTCGGCTGCGGGCGGAGGACATGCCGTGGCTGCCACCGCTAGGCGGCCTGGTCACGTTGCTTCTGCCCGGTCTGACGTCGCTGCTGCTGTACCTGCATTTCCTACTCACGGCGCCTTACCGCAGCGGCAGTCAAGCCCGTCCACACGGGTACGACGACGTCCTGGTCGGCTGGGGCGAACTAGCCACGGCAGGAGTCCTCGCCGTACTTGCGGTCGTGCAGGCCTTCGCCTTGCTGGATCAGCGGCCGTATCAAGAGTCGGAACCGCCTCCGCCTCGCCGTGCCGCAAGCGGGATTGGTCCAGCGTTGGGGGCAGGGTTAGCCGCCGCGAGCGTGTACGCCATCACCACCATGGTCTTCTTTACACAGCCCGTGAACGGCCTACAGCGCTGGGCCGTTTTGCCAATTCTGCCCACGGCCCTCTGGTCATGCGCGGTCGCCGGTTTTGTCTGGCATCACCGCTGGCCACGTACTTTGGAGTGCGGGACCCTTCCTGCCTTCCCGATCGGCTCGATGCTTATCGCTACGGTCGGTGTCATTGCGGCCACGATCGCGTGGCAGAGAGCTCTGTGGTCGTGGCCGACCGGCTTATCCCAATGCGTGACGTCCGGCGGCGGGTTCCTCGTCGGTGTCGGGATAGCCCGGGCACTCGCGGATCGTCCCGGTAGCCGACTCGCGCTCGGCGGCTTCCTAGGGTTCTTAACGTTCCTCATTTCTCGATCTGGGCCGGCCACACTCGCCATCACCTACGCGGCCGCGGCAACTCTTTGGTGGGCCCATCGCGCGTGGAGGTTGATCCGGGCCCCTCGTATGGCAAACCAGGACTCCTGACCGACTCCACGCCGTCGCCGAGGAGGGATCCACGATGCTCAAAAAGCCACGAGTGGTGCTGACGGTCACATCTGTGTTCGTTGGCATTCCGGTCCTGCTCGCGTTAGTTGGCGGCAGCCCGCTCCCGGGGCAGAAACCATCAGTGGCACAGGTGAAGGCGTGGCTGGATGATCCATTGGGCTACCAATACGTGACAGCGATCCTCCGCACCATGGTCTGGCTGCTCTGGCTGTCGGCCGCAGTCATGCTGATGTTCCTGCTGACGTCGCAGGTCGGCAGGCGCGGTTCAGTATGGACAGCCCACCGCGTGCCCCGCCGTCTGCGACGCATCGCGACCAGCGCGCTGGGCCCCAAAGCGGCACACGACCCCCGCCTTGCGAACCTCGCCTCGGTGACTGACCGGCCGACTCATCCGTCGCGCGTGGATGAGGATTACTTACTGCGACGGACCACCGTTCGCCAGACGGTTGGCGATCCGCCCACCTGGCATGCCATTTTGGTGCACAATCAGCGGCGCAATCCGCCCTACCATCGCTCGTTCTCTCATCAAGGCTCCGTCGGTACCGAGCGAGCCGTCGATACTTCCGAAGACGTTGTGCCTGGCACTGCAATAACTAGCCCGGAGAACGACGGAATCTTGGAGCTTCTGCCCGGAGGTTTGCTATCCATCGACGTCGCGTCAGGCTTGCTCGTCACCGAGACCGACTGGCGACTAGGGGACAAGCCAACGCCGTTCGAGGCAATTCCCGTCGATGTCACGCTGGGCGGCATCGGCCACTTCGCATTCTCCTCGGGTGCCGGCCTCACCGGACCTGGCGCCCACGACGCTGTCCGAAGCCTTCTCGTCGCCAGCTTGACTGGCCGAGACGCAGACGATTCTGATGGCATTCAGATACTCGCCACCGTGTCCGCAATGTCGACGCTACTCGGCCTGGGCGTTGCCGACTTACCCTCGCTGAGCCAGCTCACCATTCCTCAAGGCTTGATGAGCGCGATGACGATCCTGGATGAGGAAATCATCCGCCGGGCCCGCCTTCTCGAAGACCAGGACGCCGAAAACCTCCATACACTCGAACGGCCTCACTTGCGTCCTCTGCTACTGATCAGCCACGCCCCAGGCCCTGAGCACGAGCAGCGCCTTGCCAACCTCATTCGACTCGGAGCCGCAACCGTCATCGGCGCGCTCCTAATCGGTAACTGGCCGTACGGCACCACACTGGTTGTCAACTCCGATGGCACTGCAGACGCCGGAGGCAGTACGGGTCGCATCGGCATGCTCGACATCAACTCCGCCATTACCGCACTGGAGACGATGGCCGTTCGCCTTCCGACCACAGGTGAGCATTCAACCGTCGGGGCCATCGCCAGCGCCGACCCGCCGTCGCCGATCGCGTCCGCGGAGCCTCTCGCGCCGGATGGGCCACCGAACGTCCGCGTCGACCAGGATTCCGAGCGAGTCCGCGTACATGTGCTGGGGAGCCCGGCCGTTCTTGACCCTCGTGGAGAACCGATGACGGGATTGCGCGCAAAGGCGCTCGAACTACTCGTCTACCTCGCAGTCCACCGCGGAGGAGCCGCGCTGTCGGACATTATGGAAGCGCTCTGGCCCGACGCCAAGGTCGGGAGGGCCAGTGAACGTCTCTCCACGACCGTGGCGAACCTACGAGGGGTTCTTCGCGCCGCACAACCCACTACTGAGCCGTCCGACCTTGGGGCGAGCGACCACCAGACAACTGGCGGCAAGCCAGGCCGCCGGCGCAAGGAGCCGATCCCGAACACCGGCAGCCGATATCACCTCGATCCGGCGTACGTGCATGTGGATTGGTGGACTGTTCTCGACGCGTACGGGCAGCTGGCCAACGCTTTTGACGACCGCACTCAGCTCGATCACCTGCAAACGGCGATCAGCGCTGCACCAGCTGGCCGAGGCCTCGCCGACGACTGTGACTACGAATGGATCGATATCGATCGCGAGCATGTTCGGCGGCAGCTCGTCAAGATCTACGCTCGTGCCGCTGACCTTCTATCGGAAACTGATCCCGCCGCAGCCCACCGGCTCTACGCCGATGCTTGCCAACTCGACCCGCTATCCGAGAAGCTCGCCCACCGAGCCATGCGTACGGCCGCCCGGCTTAAAAACGCCGCAGGCATCCAAACTCGGCTCGAAACTCTGCGTCGCAGTCTCAACGAGGCAGGTGTCGACATCGATCCCGAAATCGAGCAACTGGCCGAACGCCTCCTTCGCGATCTGACCGATTCGTGACGAGCCTGAGGGCGGCCTTACCGCGCCGTTCGTCCTATGCTGCGCCGTCTGCGTACTCTTGGCTCGACAGGGCGTAGTCGCCCGTCCCGCACAACTACCCATTCGTCCAGGTCAGCGGCCGATTTTGCTGGCTAGCGTCGGAGCCTCGTCGGGAGGAGGCTCCGTGTCGCTGGGCTGGCCGGTCGAGCCGATGAAGGCTGTCAGTGCGCTCGACATACCAGCAGCGTCGCAGGCGCGCGAGGTCGTTTACGAGCCGAAATGGGATGGATTCCGTGCTTTGCTGTGGGTTACTGCGGATGGCGTACGGCTGCAGTCACGGCATGGCAAGGACCTGAGCCGATACTTCCCCGATCTGTGCCAGGCGCTTGCCGGTCATCTAGCAGCCGGCCTGGTCCTGGACGGCGAGATCATTATCTGGGATCAGCAGACCGGCCGGACCTCCTTCACGTCGCTGCAGCGGCGTTTCACCGTCGGCCGCCGCGTCTCTGAGGTGGCCACGGAGAATCCCGCCCACTTCGTCGCCTTCGACGTGCTGCGCGACGCCCGGCGTCGGGACCTGCTCGACCACCCCCTTCACGTACGGCGCAACCGCTTGCGGCGACTGGCTAACTCAGCGCCACCGCAGTTGGTGATCTGTCCGCAGACCAGCAACGAGCGCACCGCGCGGGAATGGATCGCGGACTGGACGACCGCTGGTATCGAGGGGCTTGTCGTCAAGCCCCGCGACGGTATCTACCGGCCGGGAGGCGGTGACTGGATCAAGATCAGGACACGGCAGACCACTGACTATGTCATCGGTGGCCTGACCGGCACCTTCGAACAGCCATACTCGCTGCTACTTGGCCGATACGACGAGCGAGGAATGCTGCGCTTTTCAGGTCAGACCCACCGGATACCCGCCGCGCAGCGAAAGGAGTTGGCCAGGCTACGCACCATGCCGTTTTCCGGGGATGCGAACGGTCATCCGTGGCCGTGTCCCCTGCCGGCGAGCTGGGCCGGCCAGCTCGCCGATCGCCTGGCGCTGCCCTATCTGCAGGTCGAGCCCACCCTGGTCGCCGAGGTAGAGACCGACACCGCCCACGACGGGCCGTATGAACGACTACGTCATCGCGCCAGGCTGGTGCGTATACGCCCCGACCTTCAAACCCGCGACGTACATCTGCTGAGTACCCAGCGTGCTCCCGGCGTGCGAACAGTGGCCATCACAACACAACCGTAGGGCGCGAACAGTCCGCCTGAGCTGGGGGTCAAGCGCCATCGGGTCTAATATGGGGGAAGACCGGGCGTTACAGGCTGCAAAGAGGGCTGATCTTTGCCACCGCGCCCGGCCTTCCCCAGATGGCGCCAGCCAGTCCGGGCTCTGACGCGTTCCGGCTGGGCCTGCATCCAGCATCGACGGTCAAGGGATGGGCATGGAAGACGAAGCGCGTCTGCTGTCGTCTACAACCGGCAGCGACCTGGGCGCACAGCTGCGTTCCGCCCGCCAGAATGCCGGGCACAGCTTGGCAGCCATGGCGTCGATGACGCACTTCAGCAAGTCGTACCTGGGTCACATCGAAACCGGCCTCCGGGTGCCGACCCCCGATGTGATAGAGCGATACGAGCAGGTGCTCGGCGTCGCGATCGGCACGCCGTTCGACCCCGTCCGTCTCACTCACGAATGGCTCTTGGATAGACCACCACTGGCTCCACAGTTGAACCCCGGGCGACGCATCGGCGGGGCGACCCTGCAGAGCCTCGAAGCTCGCGTGATCGAGCTCCGGCATCTCGACGACACGGTCGGCAGTCGAACCCTGCTGCCACTCGTGCGCGACGCACTCGATGATGCCGTCGTGCTGACTCGCGAGGGGGTCTATCCGGACCGGCTCGGCGTCCGGCTGTTCACCGTCGTCGGCGAGTTATCCCAACTCGCAGGGTGGATCGCCAGTGACGCTGGCAAATACCAACGAGCTCAGCAGCTATACCTCACTGGCGTACGCGCGGCGGAAGATGCCGGCGATCGCGTGCTGGGCGCACAATTGCTGTCCAGTCTCGCCTACCAGATGAGCAACGTCGGTAACCGCGACGACGGCTTCTTGATCGCTCGTTCCACGGTCAGCGGTGCGCACGACGCCACTCCTGCCGTGCGGGCTCTGTTGACGGAACGACTCGCCTGGGCCGCTGCCCGCTGCCATGACGTCGAGACGACGCGCCGCGCCCTCGACGCGGTCGATGACGCCTACGAACGGCGGTCGGACGGGGCAGCTGAGCCGGAGTGGGTTTACTGGCTGAATCGCAACGAGATAGACGTTATGGCCGCCCGTTGCCACATCCAACTCGGCATTCCAGGCGAGGCTGAACCGCTGCTGCGGCGCGCGTTGGCCGGCTACGACCACAGCCACATCCGCGAGACCGCTCTCTACCAAACCTGGCTGGCCGAAAGTCACGCCCGGACCGGCGATCTTGATGCCGCCCGTGCCCTCCTGGACCAGATCGATACCGCATCGGTAGATGAGGGATCAGTGCGGCTGAAACGACGGATCCTTGCCGTCAATCAACTCGTCCACCGCCGCCGCGGCAAGGTTGAAAGATGATCAGGCTCGATCCGTACGTGGCCCTCGCTGGCCGAGGCGCGTCGGTCAACGAGTGACGGCGTGATTCGTGAGCCTCTGAGCGGCTGCCGGCCGAGAGACTCATCGGCCAGGCGGCTGGTCCTAGAGTTCCAGCACTGTATCGCTGAGTTTTCGGCGCCAGCGAGGATGACGCGCGTTGTCTTCGGTCGAAAACAGTGCCTAAGCGCCAAGACCCGCGCCGCACCCGACAATACGTCCTCTGTCAAACAGTTTACATTTGCCGACATGACGACGCAGCGACTATCCGAGGCCATCAGCCTCGTTAAACTCCTCCAGCAGAATCGCCGCAGCGTCCGGATGTACGTTTAAGGCCGACCTAATGGAGGCCAGTTGCTCTACGGCATCGCCCAGACGTTCATCCTTCCAATCCTCGGCCGATCTAATCACAGCGAATTTTTCAGTGACGCGCGCAGCGAACTCAAGTAGCTGCGGAAGCGCGTGAACGACCGCCCCCGCCTCGGTGTCCGGCTTGCCGATCTCAACTTGTTTAATAGCTTCGAGGGCTTTAGCGATGCTTTCATCCAGCGGTCCGGTTCCGGCGCGGAACCTGTGATACGCGGAATACAGTCCACGCGACGTGGCCAGATCATTTGCGGCTCGCAGCCTAGCAACAGCCGCGTTCAAAACCTCGATCAAGTCGGCACGCACGACGGTCTCGATGAGCTCGTTTATCGGAATCGCTTTGTCTTTCCGCTTGCGGAGATCGACGCACGCTCGGGCACTACGTATAAGATCACGTGCAACCCCGCCCGACCAGGCATGGCAGAACATTACGGCGGGCATGGAGAAATTGGTCGTACGACGCCGAAGTATTTGCCGAGCCTCGTCTAGGGTCAGTCGGCGCGCCTCGACCACGACGTCGAACGTAGAATCGAAAACATCGCGGAGTGGAACACCTCGGACTGCGAATTGATGCATTGCGTCAGTGGAAACAGAGACAACGAAATGCACGCCGGGTACGTGCATCAGGTCTTTGATCCCGTTCACAGTAGCAATTGCATCGTCGGGCTTCGCCATTTTATCCAGCTCGTCGATGCAAATCAAAACCGGTTCGTTTGAGAGGTACGCAAGGCGCTCGCAAAAGCTGCGAAGGTTTGCGACGTTTTCTGCATGCGAGAGGGTGCTCATCGTGGTCTTCAGTTGTTGCTGTTGGTTAATCTCGAACTTCCCGAACGCAGCCTTCGCCCCCTGCGTCGTTTGGACCTCCGTGACCTTGCGGAGAATCTCCAACTGCCGAAGACCCATACCTCGCGCGTCCGTAGGCCGAGATTCGACAAGGATGCGTCGACGAACCCGTGGCAGAAGACGCGACCCTGCGTAGGCGATCAAGGCCCCGACAACCGCCACCGAGATGAGCGTTACTGTGCCGACGTGCCAGCCCTTTTTGCTGTCAAAGCTGAGCGCGTCCAGCTCCACAAATAGCATAACTGTGAGAAGTGCGGCGACGAGAATGGCTCCCACGCCTTTGGCGACTTGCTTGAGTATTTCTATGTTCCATCGCAGAATATTAGGCTTAGCGTTGCGAATGCTGGCGGCTTCGGCGAGCCGAACATGGATGAGTCGGATCAGGCCCGGAGGATCGTAGAGTACGGGTGCCTGAACGCGGGCCGTCGTTCCACCGAGTGTTCGGTCGAGTATGTCCATGATAGTGGACTTACCGATGCCCCGATTTCCAGCAATTCCGATGGCAGAAGAATCGTGCGAGTCGATGAAATCAAAGATTTGCTCGAAGGTGCTTGACGGTATCGTCGCCTCTGTGGCCAACTCGACCAAAGCAGGACCATCAGTCGCATCAAAATCGTTCTCATAGGCTCGGCTTGATTCGAAGTCGTTGATAATCGAACGAAGAAGTGGCGGAAGTTGCTGTGCCAAGGCGCGGTCGAGGTCAGCCTTGCGGTCTCCAACCCGCTGAAAGCGCTGCCATATGGTTAACCCAATAACAACGCCGGCTGCCAATGCTGCGCCCCCGATGAGCAGGTTGGCTAAGAGAATCGAACCATCCTCTATCTTCTTGAGCTGAGTAATGCGCCCATGAAGCGAGCTTAGGAGTATGATTGCGGTAATGGCAACGACCACCAGTACAGCAATCTGGACAGCGCTGGACCGATTGCGTCGCAGTCGGTCGGTCGCCGCGCGGAACTTGCTTAGTTCGTCCGTCAGAGATTCGGCCAGTTGACCGCGGCGATTGACGACTTCCTTGGCAAGCTGATCAGACGAAAATCCATTGTCACGCAGCCCGCTGTCGCGTAGTAGGTTCCGGGTTCGCTCATCAAGCTCGAGCGGAGTGGGATAGGAAAGATCTTGGTCAGACACCCGACCGCCCCCAGTTTGTTGAAGTTAGCGGGCCTACGCTACCGGCTCGGCCGCCGTGAGCGATTGATTCCGTCGTGAACAGACAGTTCAGCAAGGTACCTAATGATCACTGTCCGGATTGAGTCACCTGTGCGATTTGCTGAATTCGGACAGGTTTGTAGATTTGAGGCCATCGGCGCGCGGGAAGGCCACGTCGCGGGCGGCCTGCCAATCTCCGGCGAGGGCCGCGACCACCGAGCGGGCCTGCTCGTAGCCGGTGGCCATCAGGAAGGTCGGAGCACGCCCGTAGGACGTGGCGCCGATGGCGTAGTAGCCGGGCTCGGGTTGGGTGAGCTCGTCGACGCCGTGCGGTGGCACGGTGCCGCAGGAGTGCAGGTTCGGGTCGATCAGCGGGGCCAAGGCTCGGGTGGAGCCGAGGATCGGGTCGAGGTCGAGGCGCAGCTCAGAGACGATGTTGTGGTCGGGGCGGAGGCCGGTGGCCGATACGATTCGCTCCACCACGACGGTGCGGGTGCCGTCGGAGACCGCCACGCCGTCCGACCCAGGCGTCAGCCGCTGGACGCTGAATCCGGTGAGCAGGGTGATTGCGCCGGATTCGACGTGTTCACGCAGCCGGCTACCGAGCGCGCCGCGGGCGGGCAGCGCGTCGGCGCTTTCCCCGCCGTAGGTCCGCGCCGGGGACGCGGCGCGGATCGCCCAGGTCGCGGTCGTTTCTGGCGCCTGCCTGGCGAGTTCGGCCAGGGCGAGCAGGGTGGTGGCGGCCGAGTGGCCGGCGCCGACGACCAGGGTGTGGCGTCCAGCGAACCGGTCGCGGTCGCGGCCCAAGACGTCCGGGAGAGAGCTTTCCACGTACGCCGCCGCGGCCGTCTCGCCGTGTGCGGGGACCCGGAAGCGCCGAGCACGTTCGGTGTTTCCCAGGTGCCGGACGCGTCGATCACGGCGCGGGCCAGCACGTCCTCGCCGCTCGCGAGGCGGCCCAGAAGAGGGGTTTCTTCACGGCCGGTGCTGCGGACCCGGTCGAGGCCGAGCCTGGTCACGGCGTCCACGCGTACGCCGTACCGGATGTGTGGTTTGAAAGCGGGCAGATCCGCGAGCGGCTGAAGGTAGTCGTCGGCGAGCTGTCGGCCGGTCGGCAGGATGCCGTCGTCCGGGCGGACGCGTCGGTGAGCAAACTTGGCCGCCGCGGTGTCGATGTTGTATCGCCAGGGCGAGAAGAGCAGCACGCGTCCACGCGTGGACGGCCGCGGCCGGTGAGTCCCCGGCCTCGAGAATCGTGAAGGGAAGCCCGCGTCCGGCGAAGTGGGCGGCGGCGGCCAGGCCAACCGGCCCGGCGCCGATGACGACGATCGGCAACTGGTCAATATGGGTGGTCATACGAGAGCTCCTGTCTGAGCGCGTCAGGTGATCAGGGGGCTGCGGCGTTGGATGAAGACGACGTCGCGCCACCGGTTGCCTTGGCTGGCGTGGCGGCCGACGCGCTCGCGTACGCCGACGGTGCGGAATCCGGCGGCGTGGTGCAGGGCGAGGCTGGCGGCGTTCTCGGGGAAGATGCGGGATTGGAGGTCCAGATCCCAGCCTTTTCGGTGGAGGGATCAGCGCGTCGAGCAAGGCCCGGCCAACGTCGCGTCCTCGAGCGGCCGGGTCGACATAGACGGAATGCTCGACCACTCCGGCGTAGATGGCGCGGCCCGAAACGGCGGAGATCGCCACCCAGCCGATCACCGTTTCCTGGTCGTCGACGGCGACGAGGCGGTGCGCGGCGAGCTTGCTCGCGTCGAACGCCGCCCATGCCGGTGCGTGGTCCGGGGTGTCGGCGGGGCTGTGGTAGCCACCCATCCCGGCGCCGAGCCCTAACGCCGAGAGCCCGGCGGCCGCGTAGCGCCGATTGTCCGAGGCGACCGGCCCTGCGGCCAGCGGGAGGCCGGTGTGCCGTCCTGGATGCAGCTGACGACGGTGGAGGAACTGGTGCACGCCGGCGGATTCAATATTGTCCGGTCTGGACAATTGGCCCGGGCGTGAGCGCCCGCGTGGGACAGGCAGATGACTTGTCTTTCCCTCGCGCCCGGCGTTAGCGTTGCGGGCCGATCCCAACGGTGGGTTGTTGTTCCTGACTGACGAGCAGATGGACGGCCGGATAGCCCGGTGCTTCGGGGGTTATCGCGATGGGGTGCCAACTGGCTGACTCTTGCGACGGACTCGACGACATCGTTCGTAGTCAGGTAATGGACCTTCTGCCCGATGGGCGGGGTTGCTGACGAACGTCCCGACAGGTCTCGAAACTTCACCCTTCGGGCACTACGTCGACCGGTGTACCTCGGGAAGGTCTGCCGCGCCCTTCGACAACGGCCCGCTGCCAAAAGATTCCACTATCTCCGTGCGACCACCACGGTGATCAAGACAGCAAGAACGGACAGAACGAGCGCGTACGAGACGACTTCCGTTGTCCGGTAGTTGGGGTCACCGACTCGGTCTAGATCCAGCAGCAGCTCGGCAAGTAGCACCGCGGCAGGCAGACCGCGCGCCGGAAGGCGAAGCGGTCCGGGCCGGCGGGCCACGACGCCGCCGAGGCCGAACGCGATTCCGGTGATGACGGCGAGTGTCATCCATAGCAGCGACGTTGAGTTTCCTGCGTTCGACCAACTGTCATACTGGATCAGGGCCGCTGCTACGTAGTAGCTGGGTACGGCTACCACCAGCATGAGCGCCGCGCCCGGGAGAGCGCGGCCCAGCGACCAGCAGTGATAAAACGTCAGCAGAAACGCGGCAATCGCCCAGACCGCGCCGGAGTTGCCGAGTCCGGCCACGAGCGATGGCATGAACTTGATCCAGACGAAGTCAAGAAATCCGAGCAGGAAACCAGCAATCGGGGCCGTGACGGAAACCCGCGAGTTGACGATCACGGCGCCAAGTGTAGAGAGACTCCCAACCTGCACTGTAGCCACTGAGGCACGTTGCGGGCGCCGCGTTGATGGGCCGGCCCAAGCCATTTATGCCGGTGCCACCAAGGCGCATGTCCGACACAGTCACCGTCGCGTATAACAGCCTGAAGAACACAGGCCTCACACCGTCGCCAAGTACGAAGCACAAGCGGCGACGCGCGATCGGCGAACGCGCGAGCTCCTACGCAAGATGACCTTTCGAGCCTTGGGCGACATCAGCCACAATCCGTGACGGATCGAAAACATCGTCGCAGCCGCTCGTCATTCTCCACATCGAACGCGACTGCACGCGTGACGACCGTCAGTCATCAGTCCGTTGCTCGGGATGGTTCAGCGTGTCCTCCGTTACAACCTTTCTGACTTGACCTTCTACTAGCTAGGTCCCTACATTGGAGTTCGTATACGCGTAACTCCGCATGCAAACGTGTAACGACGCATCTGTAGACGAGGACCGTGAGGGAGGACTCGTGAACAGAAAGTTTACGCCAATTCCTACGTCAGGCTGACCTCTTCGGAATAGAGCTCGAACTCCCGACATCGTTCCGCCAAATAAACCCAGTCAAGACCATTGCCAGCCCTCAGGATTGACGGAGGCAGAGCGCAACCGGGTATCTGGATGCGTGCCCCAATGGGTGATGTGGCTCTCCGTCTTGTATCAAATTACTGCGTCAGAAAATCGGTTCTACCAGGTGAAGTGGTAAGGGGTTTGTGATGAAGAAGAGTAGCGTGATCAAGGCGCTCACTGCGTTCGGTGTGCTTGCCGCCGGTACTACCATGTTTGCGCCAGCCGCGAATGCCGCCTATTCGTGCGGCGCAGGGCAGGTTTGTTTCTTCGCCAATTCGGACCAGACCGGTAGCGTTTTCGTTGCCGGTGCGTTGAAGAAGAACGGTGATGTTGTTTGGAACTTCGGTAACGAACGCTTCACCAATGGCGCAAGCGCAAATGATGCGGTCTCCTCGATCGTTAATAACACGGGGTCCGCGGTCTTCGTATTCACGGACAGTAACAAGAGTGGCACCCTTTTCGTGGTCAAGCCGTATGAGACCGTTCATGGCATCACTGCGGTCACGGTGTACCAGCGGAGTGCCGGTGGTCATATCACACGAATCGGTTCCATCAACGACATGATTTCGTCAGCGACTCTCGAGCCCTATAACTGGTGGCCGGCCGGATTCTGAGCCCGAGCTCGGGGTCTTACAGAGTTTGGCACCGCTGGTGGATTCAAGTCATCGGCAAAGGAAGATGTCTGATTGGTGCATGTCCGCTCCCGCTGGTCACAGTGGAGCGGGCATGGCCGACCACCGGGTGATCGTCACGGCTTCAGCTCCGAACCAACTGCGGGTGTCGCCCGGTCGCGGTGGCCGAGCCGAGGCTCACGGTCGCCCCGCTGATTGCGGCGGCCGCGAGATCGGCAATAAGTCGGTCGCGGCGAGTGCCGCCTCCGGGGTCGGCGCGGTTTAGACCGGCGTCGCCGCGCTGTGGCTGGAGTCGCTGCGTGCGGGCATTCGATGCCGCCGGAAACCCGACGGCCGTGCTCGGGCACGTCCTGGTCGACGACTGCGTGCAGTTCGTGGCGGCACGTTGCCGACCGACACTCTGCTGGCCACCGCGTACGACCTGAAGTGATCTTCTCGGTGGTGCCCCAGGAACCGGCCGATGTCGTTACCGGGGACATCTTCACGTTCGTCACTACGTAGAAGAAGCCGCACCACGCGGTCCGCGCACTGAAACGGGCGGTCCACGGCGTCCCCTCTGAATCCGAGGGGGATGCCGTGGACATCGATCACGAGGCCGTGGGCAGGCCTTCCTGAACCGCATTCCCTGGCACGGGCCGGGCTTGGGCGGCGAGTGGGGCTAGTTCGCGCCACTGGCGCAGCGGCATGCCCGAGCCGGCGCCGATGACATGCAGGCTGACATGGTCGGCGCCGGCCTGGTGGTGGGCGTCGACGCGGGCGCCGACGGCCTCGACGTCTCCCCAGGCCACGATGCTGTCGATGAGCCGGTCGCTACCGCCCGCGGCGAGGTCCTCCGCCGCGAAGCCTTGGCGGAGCAGGCTTCGGGCATAGTGGCCCATGCGAACAAACGCGCCGAGGAAGCTCCGGGCCGCAGCGCGGGCCTTGCCGGGATCGCGTTCGAGGACGACGGCTTGGTAGGGCGCGATGAGCGGGCCGTCGCCGAGCTGTGCGCGTGCCATAGCCGAGTATTCCGGCGTGACCATGAACGGGTGCACGCCAGTGGTTCGATGCCCGGCCAGTTCGGTCATCCTCGGGCCGAGCGCCGCCATCACCCTTTCTGCGGCGGGTAATGGATCCGGGGCGTGGTCGAGCCGGTCGAGGTAGGCGGCCATGTCCGCCACGGGCCGGTAGGGGTGTCCGGCGTTGTGCGCGGCGGCGGCGTCGCTGACGCCGAGGCCGAAAAGGTGGCGGCGGCCGTACACGTCCCGAAGTCGCGCGTGTCCCGCCGCCACGTCGGTGGCGTGGTGCCGCCAGATGCTCGCGACCCCGACAGCGACGGTGACCGTGCGCGTCGCCCGCAGCAGTCGTTCCGAGTCGCCGAGGATGTCGCCGCCGCCCAGACCCGGTATCCACAGCGTTCCCCAGCCCAGCTCGTCGAGCTCGGCTGCGGCGTCGGTGATCGCCGCTGGGTCGGCCGTGCGCAACTCGACGCTCCAGAGCCCCGTCGGCCCCAGGTCCATTGCCGTATGCCTCATCGGTGTTCCACCTTCGTGTGTGGGCGGACGTTCGGGTCCCTGCCCGAACGTCCGCGGTAACTGGTCGCGTCGTGCCTCAGCGGGCGACGGCGGCTTCGAGGTTGTTAAGGATGCCGAGCTGGGCGAAGGTGACGATCACCTCGGGGTAGCAGTTGAAGACGTCAACTTTGCCGTCGCTGATGTAGAAGACGTCGCAGCACGGCGTCTCGGTCTTGATGCCGGTCGGGGCGAGGACGCCTGCGGGTGTTGGCAGTGGACCGTTGTGGGTGGCGACGAGCGTGCATTCGACGATGACGGTGTCGGTGGCGACGTGCACGGCGGTTATCTCGCGGTGCATGTCGGGGAAGGGGCCGGTGATCGGGTCGAGGCTCCGGGACAGTTCGTCGTGGCCGCGGGCGGTGAGCCCGAACGCGGTGTTGGTGAAGACGCCGTCAGGAGCGAAGCAGTCCGCGAATGCCTGGCCGTCCTGGTCTTCGGCGACCTGGTAGAGGTGGCGGATGAGCTGTTCATTGTCGTGCGACACGGTGATCTCCCTGAAGGAACTCATTTTTACTGATCACTAAAAAACTAGCCCGGATGAGGGCCAGGCGTCAAGATCCGATGGAGTCGGCCGCAAACGGTGCGGCCGCGATTCGTGGCAGGCCGGGCGACCGGCCTACGAGGTCAGGCGCCTGTCTGCTGAGGCCAGGCCGCCATGGCGGTGTCCACGATCTGGTGAAGCTGCCGCCGGGTCGCTCCGCCGGCAGCCTGAACCGCGATGCCCTGGTAGATGGTGGTGAAGAACCGTGCCAGGCCGTCGGGGTCGGCCGCCGCGGGAATCTCCCCGTCCTTACGGGCTCGCTGCAGCCGATCACGCAGGGCGGCCTCGCCGGCCGCCCGGCGTGCCGTCAGTTCGTCGTGTGCCGCCCGTGCACCAGGCGAAAGCGGCAAAGCGCCATGCACCGTGATGCACCCGCGAGGGTGGTCCGGGTCGGTCGTCGCGTCGGCGGCGCCGTGCAGGAGTGCCTCGACCGCCTCACGTGCCGTGGGACGGGCCATCGCCTCACGGATGTAGCGGGCGGGGCCCTCGGCGTAGCGGTCCAGCACCTGGTGGAAAAGTTCTTCTTTGTTCCCGAAGGTGTGGTAGAGGCTTGGCGCGTTGTTGATGCCCATCGCCTTGGTGAGGTCGGCGATGCCGGTGCCCTCGTAGCCCTGGCGCCAGAACACCTCCAGGGCTCGATCGAGAGCCTCATCGTGGTCGAAGGAACGCGGCCGGCCTCCAGCCATCATCGCCTCCAGTCCACCGAACCTCGTGGCAACTAAACTACCGCGCTCGGGCGAGCAGCTGCCGATGCCTGCCCCGGTCAGGCGTTGTATCCACCGTTCGCGTCCAGTTTCACCCCGGTGATGTAGGACGCGGCCGGACTGGCCAGGAACACGACCGCCGCGGCGATCTCGTCGGGATCGGCGACGCGTTTCAGCGAGAGCGAGCTGACCATGGCCTCGAGGACCTCGGGCGGAGGCTTCATGGTCGGGCTCTCCATCAGCCCGGCCTGCACCACGTTAGCGGTGATCCCACGAGGTCCGAGGTCGCGTGCTGCGCCGGCGGTGTATCGCTCGATCCCAGACTTGGTCGCCGAGTAGTCGGCCAGACCGGGCAGTCCGACCAGGGTGCCGAGCCCGGAGCTGATCGAGATGATGCGTCCGTTGTTGCGCATCACCTTGGCGGCTGCCCGGGTGAGGGCGATCACGCCGAGGTAGTTCGTAGCGTGCATCCGGTCCTGTGCGGCGGTGTCCGCATCCGGATCGTCGACCGTGCGTCCCTGCTCCACCGAGATAGCCGCGTTGTTCACCAAGATGTCCAGGCCACCCAAGTACGCGACCACCTCGTCGATCAACACGGTCGCGCCGCCGGTGTCGGCCTGATCGGACCGTAACGCGACGGCCTTGGAGCCCTTGGTGCGGACGTCCTCGACGACGGTGTCCGCCAAACCCCGTGAGCTGTGGTAGGTGAAGGCGACATCGGCGCCTTGCTTGGCCAGCATCCTGACGGTTGCTGCGCCCAACCCGCGCGAGCCTCCGGTCACCAGGGCGACTTTCCCCGTGAACGGCTTCTTCTGTTGCTTCCTCATCGAGTATTTTATATCGATAACTAAAAAACTATCGCGGGTGAAGTCACGTGTCAACGCTCACCTCGGCTGCGGGACGGGGCCGTGCGGCCGCCGTATGGGCGTACGGCACACCACTAGCGCTGCCGGGCGGCGTCGCTGATCACTGCGGTGACGGCGGTGGGGCTGGAGACCATCGACAGGTGCGGCGCGGGGCCCCGGACGACGTGTGCGTGTGCCCGGCCGGCCATGACCTGCTGCTCGTTCGGCGGCAGGACCCGATCGGCGGACCCGATAAAAGCCCAGGACGGAATGGTCGTCCAGGCCGGTACGGCCGTGAACGGCTCGGTCAGCGAGGACAGTGTCAATGGCCGCTGGCTTGCGGCGAGCGCTGCCGCCGTGCCGGCCGGAATCCCGGCGGCGAACAGCCGGGCGAACTCCGCGCGCTTGACGTAGACGTCGACGTCGATGTCCTTGCCCGAGGCATCGCGGATCGGGACGGCGTCGATCGACTTCTTGGGGTCGAGAGCGGATCCGGGCTGTGCTGCGGTGAGCTTCTCGATGGTGTCGCCTTGCTGCGGAATATAGGCGTTCACGTAGACGAGCGCCTTCACGTTGGCGTTGCCGGTGGCCGCGGCGGTGATGACCATTCCGCCGTACGAATGCCCGACCAGCACCACCGGCCCTGCGACGCTGGCGAGGTAATCCTTCAGATAACGGACGTCGGAGGCCAGACCGCGCAATGGGTTTGGTTCGATGTCCACCGTGAAGCCGGCGCCCTGGAGCCGGTCAGCGACGGGCGCCCAACTCGACCCGTCGGCCCACGCGCCGTGCACTAGCACGACCGTCGGCTTCGCGGTGGCCTCGGCCCGGGACGGACGTGCCTCGGACGCGGTGCCACCGCAGGCAGCCAGTGTCACGGCCGCGAGGCCGGCGACCGCGGTCGTTCGCAGGATATTTCGAGAGATTCGCATGTGTTGTGTTTCCCTAAGTCGGAGGTGGGCTTTTAGACCAGCCTCATCGGGGTAGCGCGCCGATGCTTGGGTCAATCGACTGAGCGGGATGTGATTCGCACCTCGAGGCCGCCACCACTTCTGCCTGACTCGATGAATAGATAGTCAGTGGTTGGAGCTGAGGGAGGCTATGGGAGCCTCGTTCACATTGGATAGGGGGTTCTCATGACCGCTATCAGGCAGTTCACTAGCCGGGTCTAGGACACGTGGGAACAAAGTTCCTTCCCGATCGAGCCAGGCTACGCCGGCCGCTGTGCCATGTCAGGCCGGGCGTTTACGCGTACGGGATGGGGAAGCGCGCCTTTTCGCTTGGCGGCACCAGCCTGCCGTTCGCCACGACGGCGAGGTCGTCTAGGCCCAGGTCGTTCGCCGACGCGGCGCGCGCGACGACGGTGATCGGTTCTCCAGTGCACAAGCCGCAACGGCTCGCCACCGGTCTAGGATGCAGATATTTTTCTCCCAACTGCTTCAGTGCGAACAGCGCGGTCAGCAGGTCCTTGCCCTTGTCGGTCAGCAGGTATTCGTAGCGGGTGCGCTTGTCCCGACCTGAGTCAGCGAGGTGGGTATGATTTGTCCGGATGAATTCGCCGACGCGCTTCCCGCTACTCGCCGCTCACCGCGATTGTGATGTCTCCGACACCCAGATCGGCGCCGGAACTGCCACGCGCGACGATCCGGACCGGATCTCCGGTTGTGCGCTCCGTCACCCGCACGGGCGTGCCACCCTCCTGGAGGTACTTGTCGCCCCACTGCATCAGGGCCAGCAGCACGGGCATGAGGTCCTTGCCCTTGTCGGTCAGCATATATTCGTCGCGGGTGCGCTTACCGTGCTCCCGATAGGGGTGCTTCGTGAACAACCCCAGCGTGGTGAGGTGCTTGAGCCGGGCAGCGACGTTGGCCTCGGCGCCCTGGGTGAATCGCACGAAGTCGTCGAAGCGGGTGACCCCGTAAAAGGCCTCGCGAAGGATGAGGACCGACGACCGCAGGCCGATGGCGTCCATCGTCATCGCGATCGAGCAGTGCTCGAGTGCCCAGGGGCTTCGATCCATGGCTGACATGAGTCTCCTAACCGTTCGGCCGGCGATCGGAATTCTAGGATCTGACTATAAAAGCATCAAGTCATCTGTCAGCTCCTGACTTTACAAGCTGATAGTCAGTGGTTACAGTTGCTGGGAGCAACGATCTATCCAGGAAAGACGAGATCAACGAATGGCCAGACGTGACTCGGAGCGAACAAGACACATCAATGAGATACAGGCCGACCACGCCGGCCCGGTGCTCTTCCTGCCGGGTGTCTTGACGAGCGACCAGACGGGGCGGGTACGCCCGGCATAGTTGCCGGCGGGATGTAGTCGACGTTTCCACGATGCGGAGATCCGCCGACGGTTACATGTTGTCCCAGCCAGCGTAGATACCCAAAGAGTACGGATCGTCATCCACGGCTGGTACGGCGAATGGCGATCCGCAAGACGACGAGCGCGTCTATCGGCATGCTCACAGCGAGGGTGGCGCGAACGTTCGAAAGGCCGGCGATCGCTGGAGTGCCCAACCAGATCGCGATGACGACGAGCGCGATGATCACGGCCGCCAGTCGCAGCCACACCAGCGTGCGTGCCAGCCTCACGGTGCCGTGCCCTCGGCAGCGACCACCTCGAATGCCGGCGACGCCGGCCTCGCATCCCGGCGTCCAACACCAGCAACCGCCGCGCGGTAACTCCGACCGGACCGTCCACGGTTTCGGCGAAGGTCACGAGGTATCCGCCGGTGGCCTTCGAGCCGTGCCCCTGGCCGGCCACCTTTATCGGCGAGCTGTCCGGGCCCGCGGGCGTTTCCCGAGTGCGCAGGCTGCTCTGAATTGTCTGTACCTTGTGAACCGCAGCCTGAACACGACTGGCACTGGCCACGCCCGATGGCGGATGCGCTGGAATCCGGTGCTGAATGCCTCCGCCATCACCTCCGGTGACGCTGGCCGGCCGCCGAACCCACTTACCGAACAGCAGGAAAGACTCTCCTGATCGGACCCGGAGGATCGCGACGTGTCTGTGGCCCGCGTGGCAGCCGCTCGACCCCTCCCTGCGTGGTCGAGGGACTGGCCAGTGATGCTGGTAGGGCGTCCAACTTCGGTATCCGGCTTCGGGTATGCGCTGATGATGACGATCTGGACGATCGACGGCCGTGTCTATTACGACGACGGATGTGGGCGACGACTCGGATCTGGCCCCTGCGCTTTCGAGATCCGTAGCAGTTGAGTTACGGCGTGAGCGAGAGGGATGGCTTCTTGTTCGATTCGGCGAAATGGGGTAGGGCCCGCGGTAGCGATGGTGTTGTACGCAATGGTCTCGTCCTCGGTCAGATGCGGCAAGAGCTCCTGTGACGGCTTGATCGGCCGTCCGGCCTTGTCGTGGTTTACACCATGCGGGGCGTAGCGGTATAGGTCAGTGGCTTCCATGAGGATCGAGGCGACATGTTTAGCTGGTGCCCCGTCTGGGGCGGGTAGGGCGAGTGTGGCGCGAAAGTGGTCGAGGATCGCGTAGCCGTCCGCGTCGATGTCACCCCAGTAGACGACGTGATTTGCGCCGCGGATCCAGGGCACGTTTGCGAGGAGGGCGGCTGCGGCCTTGCCGCCGCCCTCGACCACGATCGCGTCACTGACCGACGGGAACCAGAGCCGGGAGTCGCGGTTCTCGACGACGAGGACGACGCGCGGCTGGTAGGCGATGTCGTGCACGTCCCCCATGGTCCAGGCGTCGTGCCTGCGCCGGCCCGACGCAGCGTGGCCGGGGTCGACATAGGTCAGGTGCATGACGGTCAGCCGCGGCCGGACTTCGTCGCGGACATCACGTCCGGCGACGTCGCGCAGCAGCGCACCGTGGGTGTCGAGCCATTTGGTGTGCATCCCGGGCACCGGAAGTTGCCGCAGCGTCCAGTGCCCGGCGTCGGGGTGCTGGCGTAGCCAGGTCACTGCGTTGATGAGCACGTCCACGTCGTGAGGCGGAAGGCCATAGACGGCCCGCAGCATGGCCGGGGTGAGGGTGGCGCCCGCGGATCGCAGGGCTGATGCCAACTCACGGGCCCGGCTGAGGTCTACGGTCGGTGGTTCAGCGTCGCCGGGTAGCGCGGCGGCACCGTCGAGGTCTGCGTTCAGTGCGGCCGGAAATTCCCCGCTGACTCCTCGGATGGTCACGGCGGTGCGGTCGACTTCCACGCCGGCGGGGAGCCGGTCGCAGAAGTCGCGCCACTGCATGTGCCACCCGTGCCAGGTGGTGTACCCGAGCTTCTCGACCGCCTTGCCTGTCCCGACCCGGGGGCGTAACCGGACGGAGAAGACGGTGCGGTCGCCGATACCGAACTCGGCGCACACCGCCTCCGCCCACTTCTGTCCGAGCTTGCTGCGGACAGCCGCGACGGCGTCTTGCGGGGTGACCAGGCCACTCATGCGTCCGGAATCCCGACTAGCAGCTTCGCCCGGGATCGGCCGTGGGCGTTCTTGAGGATCACGTACTCCGCGTCCACGTGTGGTTCGATCGCACTGTGCTTGTCATTTGGCGCTCCGATGACCAGCTGGAAGCCCAGTCCCCGCCACGCTCCGATGGCGCGGCCGGTGAAATGCGCATCCGCCTTGATTAACGCCTCGTCGAGGAAGACCGGGGCATAGCGGGGACGGGCGGCGCCCGCATCGCCTAGTTGGTACCGCAGTGCGGCGCCGACGATGAAGGCGACGAGTTCCTGGGACTCGCCGCCGGACTTCTCACCGATGTGGTCGTAGACGGCGACGTGTCTGCCGTCGAGGTCGATCTTCTCGGCGCTGATCCGGACGTGGTTACGCACGTCGACGAGATCGGCGAAATCCGGGGCGATGCGGCGGATACGGTCGATCACCTTGGCCATCCGGTGATAGGCGCGTTCCCGGTCATCCTCTGTTGCGGCCCTGTCGATGAAGGCGCGCACGTCGCGCAGTTCTTTGCGGAAGCGAGCGCGGCCCGTGGAGTGGCTCTCCTGCGGGTCGATGCGCAGCCGGTGTTCGTCGTCGGCGAACGGCAGTTCGGCGAGGATGCGGTTGACCGGGTCGATTCGGTCGCGGATCTCCCGGACAGCGGCGGCGAGCTCGCTGTCCAGACCGGTCAGGTCGTTGCCGGACAGGTTGAGCAGACTGTCGCGCCAATCGGTCTCCAGCTCGTGCAGGCCACTGGTCTCCAGGTCGGTGAGCAGGTGGTCGAAGTCGCGGTAGGACGCGTCCGGGTCGATGCCGAGGTTGGGGTTCGGCCAGCGTTCGAGGAAGGTCGAAAAGGTGTCGTGCAGAGCCTTCCTCGATCGGCCGATCGACTCCGTGGCGGATCGCCGGTCGGTGTCGACGCGTTCGGCAGCGCGTTTCACTCCTGCGTCGAACTGTGCGAGCACTTCCGTTGGGCTGGTGCTGTCTGTGTCACTGTCGAAGAGGGTCTCCAGGTAGTCCCGGTGGTCATGGCTGAGGTCGATGCCTGTCTCTTCGGCCCTGTCGAGCGCCAGTTGGGCGCTATCCACCTCGTCGACAGTCGACGCCCATGACTCACCGACCGCCTTCACGATCTCCTTCTGCCGGCCGACACGCTCGGTCAATTCCCTGACCTGCTGCTTGAGGCCGTCCAGTCGGCGCTGCAGCTGATCGATCTCCGGATTGCCGGCACGGATCTCTTCAAGGACGCGGCTCCAACGTTCTCGCTCCGCCCGAACCGCGTCAACGTCCACCTGCTTCCACGACAGGTCGGTCAAGGTCTGGTACACCGTACGTCGGACTTCCATCGAGTTGAGGTTCTCCTCCTCCCGCTCTAGCCCCGCGGCAGCGACGTCAAGGCGCTCGCGTGCGCGGCTGATCCGGGTCTCGATGTCGGCAAGCGTCCTGCTATTCGTGAAGCCGAGCACATTGCGTCGGCCGTGGCCGCCGTGCGCGCCCCGACCACCCTCCGACGTCTGCCCGGTGATCGTGAGTGCCTTGGAGTACTGCGGCAACAGCCGCGGTGTGTCGACGCAGACGAAGGCGAACCGGCGCGCGAGTTCGCTCTTGAGCCAGGCCGTAAACGGCGACGGCCGGTAGTCGAGCCGGCCGGCCAGCGTGTTGCCGTCCAGTCCAACCTCGTCATGCAGCCCGGTACGGACGCCCTCGAACTGGATGCGTCGTGCGATCGGCACCGCGTTGATCGCCTCGCGGAACGAGTTCAACCGGCCGATGTCGATCAGCATTCGGGTAGCGAATCCGCCGAGCGCGAGGTTGAACGCCTCGCGCCACGGCTCGAACTCCGTGCGCACCTCGATCAGCTCGCCGACGAACGGAAGGTCCTCGAGGCTGAGGCTGGCAGCCTCGGCCAACGCTGCGCGAGCCGCGTGCAGGTCGGTCGGGATGTTGCCTCGGCGGGACTTAGCCGCGTCGCGCTCGGCGCGCAGCCCTTCCAGTTCTCGCACGGCCTCCTTCTTCTCCGCCAACGCCTCGGCGTACGCGTTGTGAACAGTCCGCCGGGCGTCGACATCAGCCAAAGAGCGATGCGCCGTCTCGACCACTCCGGCGAAGTCCTCAGCGGTCGACACCGAGGCCCCAATCGTGTCCAGCGCCCGGTCTAGTCGCTCCCGCGCGAGTCCGACGTCGCCCAGCTGCTGCTCCACGACGCCGAACTCCCGCTGGGCGGTCTCCATGGGGTCGCCACCGGACGCGCGAATGGTGTCGGCGACCCCGTCACGCTGCGCCTCGACTGCGGTGACCAGGGTATTCGTCTCCGCCAGTTCGTCCTGGGCTCGGCGGTGCAGCTGACCTAGGTCCCCTTCCACCGAGCGCAACAGGTCGAGCCGGCGCTGATGACGCCACAACGCGGCGGGGGACGCCGCATCGGTGAAGGATCCGATCTCGTCGATTGACCTCAACCGGTCAACCGCTTCGTCGATGGTACGCCGGTGTTCGCGGATCGTGGTCAACGCCTTCACCTGCTGGCGGGCTGTGATCATCCTGGCCCGGGTTCCGGACAACTCGTCGAACTGCTGCACCACCGCGTCCGCGGTGGTGAGTGTGGCCGGCTCCTCCAGAACCATCGTCTTATACAGAGCGTCGACCGTGGTGATCTGCTGGCCGGCCTGGATCCGTCCCAGCAAAGCGACCGCCTTGTTCCCGTCGCCCGCGGCGCCGATCCCGAGCGTGGTGTGCAAACGCGCGGTGAAGTCCCGGTCGGTGTCACTCCAGGTCAAACCGGTTGCTACGACGTCGGCACGGGCGAACTTCTTGCCCGCCGGGCCTTCCAACATCCGCAGCTGATATCCGTGATCACAGGTGGCGCGTACTGGCACGACGTCGTCCAGATTGCGGGCCGACGACGGAACGTACCAGGCCCGCAACGCGGTGAACTCGGCGCCGATGTGGTCCACCCATGTCATCGCGATGGCCGACCAGGTGTCGCGGCCGTCGCCGCGCAGCACCCGCAGCTTTGTCTCACCCTCGCTGCGGGACTCGTCGAGTTTGCCGCGCGCGTAGGAGAGGACGTTGCGCTGGTCCTTGCCACGAGGCCGGCCGACCACTCCGCCGTTGGACGCCCCGTTGAAGGGCGTCGTGTGCGGCATCAGCAACGCGATGTACGAGTCCATCAGCGTCGACTTACCCGATCCGGACCCTCCGCTCAGCAGGGTCGCACCCGGCGCCAGCCGCAGGTGGTGGTATCCGTCGTAGCCGCCCCAGTTGACCAGTTGCAGGTCCCGCGCCACCCATTGCTGGCCTCGTGATGCTGCGGGGACCAGCCCGAACAGTGTGTCGATCATGCTCACGCTGTGGCCTCGTTCTGTTCGCGCAGCCACTGGTCCAGCTCGGCGAGCTTCTCCGTGCTCAGCACTACCTCCACCAACGGAGTGATCCGATACCGGCCCGCGGACTCCTCTGCCAGCAGACCTTCGGTGACCAGCCTCTGCACTGCGTTGCGCACCTCCTGCTGGTGTTTGGCCAGGTTGTGGTCGTGCGGGTCAAAGTAGGTCAGCACGGTCTGCTCCAGTTCCTCGATGTCCACCCGCGCGGACGTCTCACCCGTACCGCGTTCCCTCTGGAAAACGGTGCGAAGGTGAACCAGGACCAGAGTCTCGGCCCGGTTGTAGGGGTCGTCTTTGAGAAGGATCGGCACGTCCAGCTCCCCTGAGCGCACCTGCTGCTTGTACGCGACGCCGCGGTCGTGGTCGACCACCAGGCGGACGAACAGGTCGTGCATCCGCGACTCGATGATCTGCTGGTTCTCCAGCAACGTCCGCCATTGCCCCGGATTCTTCTCGGCGAGCAGGAACTTGCGCCGTAACAACTGGACCAGCACACGGCGTACCTCAGCTTCCAGCGTGCCCGCGTCACCGGCAAACAGCTCGGCGGGATCCTCCTCCATCGAGACAGGGTCGATGAACCCGGCCGCCTCGCCTGCCGACCAGCCGTCGTCGGCCCCATCCGGCTCACTCATCGTCACCACTCCTATCCACGACCGCCGGATTCGCCGCCACCGCACCGCCCAGAGCGAACCGTCGCCGAGTCCGATCCGGTCGCACCGTCTCGACGACCACGACCTCGGTCGTCTCGGTCATCCCGGCGCCGTGGGCGACCTCCAGCAGACCGAGCAGATCAACCGGCCGCTGGATCTCCTCGTCCGCCACACGGAACGCAGCCACCACGTCGACGCTCGCCGCCCCGCCCGCGAAGGCTTGCAGGTGTGCCCGCAACTCGGCATACCGAGGGCCGCCCCACGCCCGGGTGTCCGCAGTCGGCATGTCGTCGGACTCATCCCAGTCCCGCAACGGCGCGGGAGGCTGCGGTAGCCGTGGATCGTTCGTCCGCTGACGCAGGTGTCCGATGTCGGCGACCGGCAGGCGGCGCAACGGCTCGATGGCCTCGCCACGGCGAGATCCGGGAACCCACCTGTGCAGGCCCGACATCACGTCCCTCAACAGCTCGTCCACCTGGCGGTCCCGCATCGGATCGTGGTTGCGAACCTGGGTGGTGATGACATGCGACGCCTGCCGCTGGGCGGCCAGCACCTCCCTGACTCCGTGCTCGATCCGCCGCGAAATCTCGGTCAGCTCGCGCCGCTGCTGCAGGGGCAACAGCTCGGTGAACCGGTGCCGCAGCACCGTACGGAGCTGGCCCCACAGGCTGTCGATCTGCAGCGGGTCACCTATTAGGCGCAGTGCCCCGGCGAAGGCGCGGCCTTCCGGTGTCGCGTCGAGGATCCGCTGGCCTCGTGCGAGATACTCACGCAATACCTCACCCGTAGGCCGCACGTCGTGCCGCAATTCTGCGACGACGTCGCGCTGAATGGCTTTGATCGACTCTGCCACGCGGGCGAAATCCGCGGGCAGCTCCCGCGCCAGGTGCAGCACGTTCTCGGCCGCCTCGAGCAGCTGCTCGTCGTCGACCGTTTCGACGGCGCCACCCTTTTCGAGCCGGGTCAGCTCCTTCTGCCGCTGCTGGATCTCCTCGTGCAGGCGCACCATCCTCGACATTAGGTCCGGATCAGCATCCTGCGCCAGGCGCTCGATCGCCTCCAGCAACGTCCTGACCCGCGACTCCGACACCCGCGTCCGGGCTGCGCCGACCCGCCCAGCGACCTCGAGTGCACCGACGCCGTACGCCGAAAGCCGATAGACCTCTGTATCGTCGTCGGACACCTGCCGCACCAGCCATCCCGCCTGCACCCACTGCCGGCAAAGATCACGGGCGTTTCCCACGGGCAGCGGCTGGCTGTCCTCGTCGCCGTAGCCGACATTCCGTAACTGTTCGAGGGCGTCGTTGATCTCCGCATGCGCGTCCGCCACCGCGACCGTCGGGCGCTTCGCGGTGAAGACCATCGCCAGCACCGTCACCACGAATGGTGCGTGCGTCTGGTGAAGCAAGGCGAGCATCGGATTCTGGAACGCCCGAAGCGCTCCCTGGTAAGCGCCTTCAACACCTCGTGTAGCCATCAGAACGAAAGCCTACGACGCGGGTACGACACGGAAGACCCGCCATTGTCGCCGGTACTCTTGCCTGCGGCGATCGCCGATGTTCTCGCGCCTGAATTGGGTAGTCCCATGCGACGGGACTCGGCAAGACGTTTGCCGATGGCACGAGGGAGGTGGCGCGCGGCGCGTCGGGGTCGTCGAGTGACGGCTCCTCGGCCGCCGCCTACGCTTCAAACGCGGCCGCTTCCGTGTCACCGTACGAGCCGTGCGCGTCAGCACGAAAGCACTCAGCACATGCTCAACCTCACGATCGCCAACATCCAACGCGTTGCGCTCACCAGCACTGGCGGCCCGGAGGAACCGTATTGCCCCAACAGCGAGCCGATCGTGAACCGGTTACTGCCAGGCGGTGGTTCGGGAACGATCTGCGGTTGGCTGCTCGCTGTGGTGTGGATGATCTATCCGGCTTCGCTGGTCCCGACGCAACTGAGCGCCCGGCGTGCGGGTGTCGGGCGTCAACGCCCGACGGGCGGTTCCGTGTCCGCGTCGGACTGCTGCCACCAATCGGCGGCCCGGTGGCCGGTTACGGGGCTGATGGCAGCTGGCAGTGGTGTCATGGTGATCGCGGCGGGCCCGACGATGCTGGCTGTTCCACTCACCGAGCAGTTGCATGGGCGCCGGTGGATAGCCGCCGCTGCGGTGACGTTCAGTCTTGGCACCTTGCTCTCAACCGCAGTATTGGGCGCGGTGGGCAGGAGGCGGATGCCGGTCATGGCGCGCTGGCCGTTGTGGGGGCTCGGCATGTTGGCCGGTTGGACGCTGGCACCGGAGTTCGCACCGATGGTGCTGGCCGCTCAGTTCCTGGCGGGGGTCGGCCAAGGCGCGCTAGAAGGGGACATGGACACCCAGATCGCTGCTGACGCCCCGCCTGGTCGGTGACCCGCAATCTTGGCTACGCAGCCTCCGCTCACGCTCTTGGCGGTGCCGTCAGTGTCCGTGTGCTGCCGCTTCTGGTCGTAGCGCCGGCGGTCGGCATGTTTGCCGGTGTTGCAGCTGGCTTGTTGCTGGCCGCCGCGGTATTGGCGTGGTTGATGGTTGCAATCACTGCCCAGTGCTGGCGATGCCTCGCACGCCAGCCGGCCCAGATCAGCCGACGGGAGGCTTCGTGTGCGCGAGATAGGGCGCTGACTGGAATCTCGCTTGGGCTGGGTCGCCGAGTCCTGACGTAATCGCTGTAGCCTTCGCCGACTGCCGCGTAGTTGACCCAGCGGTCCGGGCGAGCGCCGGTGAGGTGTTCGGCGAGCGATATCGGTTCTGCTTCGTCTTCGCGGAGGCCTTGCCGCCGGCATAAGCCTCGTCGACAGGGTCGAGCGAGAGGAGTTTGGACAGGTCGGCAACCCGGTCGTCATCAGGATCTTGCACGGTGTGAAGCGTGACGCGGTATTGCTTGTTCATGGGGCTGATCGCTACCCATCGGATGGCGGGTTCGTCGTCAATCTCGGCACCGCCGAGGAACTGTTCGATGCCGTTGCTACGACGCGAGGCGCCAATAGCGAACTGCCGGGTGAGGTAACGCATCCGGAAAGCGTAGTACTGAGCGGGCTGAAGAGGCGTTGCGCGAGACGGGCTTTGTGGTGCCGGTGGGTCCGGCCCGCCGCGGTGCCGCGCAACGGTCGCAGCAATTGAACGCGTGGTGCCCGCCGAGGCGATGATTCTGCCGCTGGAGACAGGGCGGCACCATACTGCTGCGTGGCAGCGACTGGGTCGCTACAGCCGCCGATAGCGTGCGCTTGCCGTCGGCGGCCGGAGACTATTCGCAAGTCTCCGGCTGCCGTGCCTAGTCTGGGCAGGACTGCTCTGTGCTGGAGGTGAGCTGGTCAGCGCTGAGCGTGGAACGCTTCGACGACCGAGGCCGGGATGCGCCCACGTTCCGAAACGTCGTACCCGTTCTTGCCAGCCCACTCCCGGATCGCCTGATTCTGCTCTCGGCTTGTCCGGCTGGACACAGCAGCCGAAGGGCGTGACCCGATACGTCCGTTCGTACGGCCGACTCGGGAGGCGGCCGTGAGATAGGGGTCGAGCGCCTTGCGGAGCTTGCCCGCGTTCTTTTCGGAGAGGTCGATGGTGTAATTCACGCCGTCGAGCCCGAACTCGAGGGTGCGGTCGGCGTCTCCACCGTCAAGGTCGTCAGTGAGTAGCGTGATAACTTGCTTGGCCATAGTTTTCGGCTCCCCGAATTGGGCAAGGCTGCGGAGTCAATGCGCTGCCACGGTCCACCATAGCCGCTGCTTTTGTCGCGGTGCGCGCGGCATTGACGAAATCGTGACATCGGCGGCGTCGATAGGGCGGTTGTCGACGGCGAAGAGGTGTTGCAGATCGTGCTCGGTGGCATGAGCTGAGTGATTGCGGCTCGGACGGCCTCGTTCGCGGCTGTGTGTCGGCGGCGGCACCGTAGCGCTCTGCCGCAAGCCCGCGCTTACGCGTCAAGGCCTGGTCGTCCGTCGCGCTGCACCCGTCGATGGTCAGGCTGACCGAGCTCGGTCACACCTCTGCCGGCGATCGCACGGCTGGCTGACAGGGTGGCTCTGGCCGGTCGTCGGCCAGTGCGGCCGCCGCGGCTTGGGCCGTACAGCACTGCGGGTTTGCCCGGCAAGGCCCCTTCAGGGAGTGGTCCAAGTCGAGGCGGGTACGGCTTTCGGCCATCGCCGCTCGTACCGAGCGACTTCCGTGCGGGCTGGCGTAGACGAACAGATGTGAGGAGTGCAGGTTGACGCGGCCCTGCCTGCCGACTAGACGGACCGGCACCGAGTGCCCGGGCTGAACTACTCCGGCACACGGGCTCAGCGAAATCTATCTGGCGTCAGCTCACGCAGCCAGCCGGTGAACAGGGCAAGCTCCCAGACACATCTCAGATGTCGTTCAGTTGATCTGTAGTGCACTGTTAAGCAATTGGCCGCTTGGCCGCTCAGACCCAGCCCAAGCAGAGCGAGGCAAGCTGCCCGTCGTCGAGGACGACGCGAACATCCTCGAGCTGCTCTCTGCCAGCCTGCGCCTCGCCGGGTTTGACGTCAGCACCGCCACCACCGGCAGACCGACCGCCCGTCCACCAGCACCGGGGCTTGGCCTGGTGTGGCCGCAATAGTACGTTCACGTCACGGCTCGGTCGAAGTGGTCAGCGAGCCGGGCCAAGGGGCGACCTTCCGGGTTGCGTTGCCCCGGTGAATGCGATGAGGGTGCTGGATGGCTCCACGGAAGGAATCCAGGACGTTTATCGGCGAACGTGAGGGTGACCGATGCGGCGGCGGCGACCGAGCGAAGTGTCGTAAGCAGTATTAGAAGCGTGGGACGTGCCGTTGGGATGACCAGGTCGGCGCTGATGGCTGTGGCCTCGGACATGGCAGATCAGAAGTGGTTGATCAGTCCTATTTGTGCGGGAGCCGTCGCGGGGTCGCTCGCTTTTCGTCGGGAGCCAACCCTCGTTCGCTGACCCGAGGATCCGGCTGGGTGAGAGTGCGGCCAATCCCCGTCAGCAAGCTAACCGCCCTGGAGGCGTTCGTGATGTGAGGTTCGCGTCAGCATCAGAGCCGCTCGATGACGGTGGCGTTGGCGGTGCCGCCCGCCTCACACATCACCTGCAGACCGTAACGACCGCCGGTGCGCTCAAGCACGGACAGTAGCGTCGTGGCCAGCCGGGCTCCGCTCGCGCCGAGCGGGTGCCCAATCGCCAGCGCGCCACCGTCGATATTGACCTTCGCCGGGTCGGCGCCGGTCTCCGCCTGCCAGGCCAGCACGACCGGGGCGAAGGCCTCGTTCACCTCGAACGCGTCGATGTCGGCGAGGTCCAGGCCGGCCCGGTCGAGGACCTTCGCGGTGGCCGGGATGATGCCGGTCAGCATGAAGATCGGGTCGTCACCGACGGCGGTGGCGGTGTGGATGCGGGCCCGGGGCCGCCAGCCGTGCCCCTTGGCGGTCTCGCTTGTCGTTATCAGCACGGCGGCGGCACCGTCGTTGACCGGGCTGGAGTTCCCCGCCGTGATCTTCCAGTCGATCATGCCGAAGCGCTGCTCCCACCGTGGATCCTGGAAGGCCGTCCGTAACCCCGCTAGGCGCTCGACGCTGGTTTCCGGCCGGATCGACTCGTCCGTCGTCGCCAACTCGTTGACGCGGGTGATCTGCGCGTCGAAGAACCCCTGCCGCCACGCGTCGGCTGCCTTTTCGTGGCTGCGCGCCGAGAATTCGTCGAGCTGGGTGCGGCTCAGTCCCCACTTGCGCGCGATCAGCTCGGCCGCGACGCCCTGTGGGATCAGGCCGCCCGGATACCTCTTCTCCAGCCCCGGGCCGCCGACGAAGCCGTTCTGCCGGGCGCTGCCGATCGGCACCCGCGACATCGACTCGGCGCCGGAGGCGATCACCAGGTCGTACGCCCCGGCCACGACACCCTGCGCGGCAAAGCTGATCGCCTGCTGGCTGCTGCCGCACTGCCGGTCCACGGTAGTGCCCGGCACCGCCTCCGGGAAGCCGGCCGCCAGGGAGGCGAGCCGTGTGGCGTTGGTGCTCTGCTCGCCGATCGCGGTGACCGTCCCGCCGATGACGTCGTCGAGTTCGGCCGAGTCCAGCCTGGTGCGCTCGGCTATCGCCCTCAGGACGTGCGCGTGCAGGTCGATGGGGTGGATCGCGTGGTAGGCGCCGTCCGGCTTGCCTTTGGCGACCGGCGTGCGCACGGCGTCGACGATGACCGCGTCCCGCATTTTCTCGTGTCTCCTTTCACTTTCGGACCGTTCGGTCCGATACTGCGCGCCGCAAGGCATCCCGGTCAATGACTCGCGGACCGTTCGGTCCGTTAAACTTCTCACCATGGCACGCCCGCCCGACGCCTCCGGCCGCGACCGCATCCTGCGCACCGCGACCCGGCTCTTCTATCTGAACGGCGTCCGCGCGGTCGGGATGGCCCAGGTCATCGAGGCGGCGGGCTGCGGCAAGAACATGCTGTACCGGCATTTCCCCAGCAAGGCCGACCTGGCCGCCGCGTATTTGACCGCCACCCGGGCCGCCCGCGACCGCGAGGTGGCATCGGCGCTGGCCGGCGCCCCGGACGACCCGCGCGAACGCCTGGTCGCGCTGGTGGCCGAGGTGGCCGCGAGGGTGAGCGAGCGGGATTACCGGGGCTGCGCGTTCCGCAACTACCTGACCGAGTTCCCGGCCGGCGACGACGCCCCGGCGCGGGTGGCGCGGGCCTACATCATGGACACCCGGGCACAGGTGGACGCGCTGGCCGCCCCCGCCACGGCCGACCGGATCTGGCTGCTGATCGACGGCCTCTACGGCGGCACCGCCACCGACCCGCAGGTCGCAGTCGACTGGGCCCGCGAACTAGTGTCGGCGTACGGCCACTAAAGCGAGTACCCCGACAACTAAGCGCCTGGCCAGAGATCTTTCCCGTAACCCTCGGGTAGCCAGGGTGAGGTCCAGGGTGCTGCGGTGGTCAGGTTCTGGGCGTCGGAGCGGTGCTGGAAGAACGCGTGGGCTTGCTGGACCCGATCGATGATCGTGGCGGTCGCGGTGTTGGCGATCTGTCTTTTCATCGCGGCCCAGACCCGTTCGACGGGGTTGTCCTGCGGACTGTATTTCGCGCCTTCGATGACCTGGATACGGGGATGCTCAGCCAGCCAGCGCTGGGTGATTTTGGAGTGGTGGGTGCTGCCGTTGTCGCAGATCACGGCGATGAGCGGGGCGTGGGGGTAGACGTCGAGCAGGTGCTGCAGAAAGTAGCAGAACACCACGGAGACGTTGCGGACGCTGACATGGTGGTGCCAGGCGCCGGTGGCCAGGTTGACCGCGCCGTGCACGGTGCGGCGCTTGGTGCCGGGAGTCAGGATGCGGTGGCGCAGGCCGGTGGGCATCCAGCAGGACCGGACTCGGGCGAGCAGGTCGAGGTGGGTTTCGTCCTCGGCCAGCACGACCGAGCCTTCGGGCAGGGCGGCGATGCGGTCGCGGATGCCGGCGCAGATGCTGTCGCGGTTCGGATCGCTTTTGGCGATCAGCCGTGGGCGGGCCCAGCGGGCTTGTTCGCGGATACGCCGGCGCATCGTGGACAGGCTGATCTGCGGGCGGCCCAAGGCTTTCCAGATACGGGTGGTGGTCCAAGCTTTCGGCGTGCACAGCAGGGCGTGGATGCGTGCGCCGAGCCGCGGGCTGCCTGTGCGGGGCCGCCCCGGACGCGGCCGGTCGGGTAGCCCCTCGAGTCCTTCAACCTGATGCCGGACGATCCACGCCCGGACTGTTTTGGGGTCGTAGTGCAGCAGGTCAGCGATCTCGGTAGCAGTCCAGCCCGCCGCGGACAGCACCACCATCATCGCTCGGGTGGCGGTGCGCCACGGGCCGTGCAGAGCGTTCATCAGTTCGGTGTGTTGTTGCTCGGACATGCTCGCGTACACGTGCGCGGGGCGCATACTGGCGGTGACCTCGTCATGGATCGCGTTCCGGTGTGGAAACTTGATCGCAATCCCTGACGAGGTCTTTCTGTTGGTCCGTCCCTCCAACCGAGTGAGTTACGGACAGAACCTTTGGCTACACGCTTAG
>NZ_JABBNC010000056.1 GCF_012933445.1 Actinoplanes sp. TBRC 11911 | reverse complement strand
AGTTGCGCCCCTCTCGGTTTGTGAACTTTGTTGCCCGTCGGCATGCGTCCCCGTGCGCGCAAGCACCTGTGATCGTGTGTCTACCCCCGGTCATCATCCCAGCGCTAGACCTTGCTTAAGACGTTGCGATGCCGTAGGACCTTAACGACACACATTCAAGCGGACAATTCCTCGTACGTAACGGATTGTTTCGAAAGGGTTGCCGTGATCGAGCTGATCAGCGACGCGATCGCGGACCGCAGCGCGCGGGGGATCGCCGCGGCGGTGGGCCGCCTGGTCAGCACCGGCGAGCTGGCGCCGGGCACCCGGCTGCCCACGGTCCGCGACTTCGCGCGCGAGCTCGGGGTCAGCCCGACCACGGTGAGCGAGGCGTGGCGCAGCCTGAGCCGGGCCGGGGCGATCCGGACCAGGGGCCGGTCCGGCACGTTCGTGACCGAAGCGGTGGCGGCCCGTCCCGGATGGCGGTACTCCCAGCTGGGCTCGCCGGCCGCCGGCGTCGAACGGGACCTCTCCACCGGCGTACCGGATCATGATCTGCTGCCGGACCTCACCGACGCGCTGCGCCGGGTCGGCGACGGGCGGCTGACCACCAGCTATCTCGACGCGCCGGTGCTGCCCCGCCTGGAGGAGGTGCTGCGGTCGCGCTGGCCGTTCCCGCCCGCGCGGATCACGGTGGTGGACGGCGCGCTGGACGCGCTGGACCGGGTCATCGGCGTGACGGTCCGGTTCGGCGACCACGTGGTGGTGGAGAATCCGGCGTTCCCGCCCCTGCTCGACCTGCTGCAGGCGGTCGGCGCGACCGTGACGGGGGTGCCGGTCGACGACGAGGGCCCGCTGCCGGACGCGCTGCGGGAGGTGCTCGGCGAGGTGCCGGCGGTGGCGTTGTTCCTGCAGCCGCGCGCGCACAACCCGACCGGGGCGAGCCTGTCCTCGGTGCGCGCGCTGGGCCTGGCCGCCGTGCTGGACGACTTCCCGGACGTGCTGGTGGTCGAGGACGACCACGCGGGGGACATCGCCACCGCGGCGCCGATCAGCCTGGGCGCGCATCTGCCGTCGCGGACCGTGCACGTGGCGAGCTTCTCCAAGAGCCACGGGCCGGACCTGCGGCTGGCCGCGATCGGCGGACCGGCCGAGGTGGTCGCCGCAGTGGCCGATCGGCGGCTGCTCGGGCCGGGCTGGTCGAGCCGGCTGCTGCAGGCGGTGCTGGCCGGGCTACTGACCGACCCGGTCGCCGCCGCGCGGGTGGCCGCGGCGCGTCAGGCGTACGGGGAAAGGCGCCGGCGGCTGCTCGCCGCGCTGCACCACCGCGGGGTGCGGGCCAGCGCGGCGGACGGCATCAATCTCTGGATGGCGGTCGACGACCAGCAGATCGCCATGGTGGCCCTGGCCGCGCGCGGCATCGCGGTGGCGCCGGGCGAGCCGTTCTGCGTCACCCCGCTGGCCGGTGACCACGTCCGGGTGACCGCCGGCCTGGTCGCCGGCGGCTATGACGATCTGGCCGATGCACTGGCCGCTGCCGCGTTCCTGACCAGCCGCGGCAGCGGCACCCGGGCGGCACCGCATCCGCGCGGCTGGCGCTAGTTCCTTCCCGAAAGGTTTGCCTCATGAGTGACAACGACCTTCTCGCCCGGCACCGGGCGGTCATGCCGAACTGGATGCCGGTCTACTACGGCGACGACGCGCTGGAGATCGTCTCCGGGTCGGGCAGGCGGGTGACGTGCTCCGACGGGCGGACGTACCTGGACTTCTTCGGCGGCGTGCTGACCAACATGATCGGGTACGACATCGCCGAGATCAACGAGGCGGTGCAGCGCCAGCTCGCGACCGGCGTGGTGCACACGTCCACGCTCTACCTGATCCGGCAGCAGGTGGAGCTGGCCGAGAAGATCGCCCGGCTGTCCGGCATCCCGGACGCGCGGGTGTTCCTCACCAACTCGGGCACCGAGGCCAACGAGACGGCGCTGATGGTGGCGACCAACGTGCGCCGGTCGTCGCAGGTGCTGGCGATCAAGAACTCGTACCACGGGCGCACGTTCGCGACCATGGCGATCACCGGGCACCGCAGCTGGTCGGGCAGCGCGCTGTCGCCGCTGCAGGTCTCGTTCCTGGCCAGCGCCGACAAGCTGCGCGGCCGGATGGCCGGGATGAGCGACGGGGACATCGCCGAGGCCGCGGTGGACGACCTGCGCGAGGTCCTCGCCACGGTCACCGCCGGGGACGTGGCCGCGCTGATCGCCGAGCCGATCCAGGGCGTGGGCGGGTTCGTGGCGGCGCCGGACGGGGTGCTCGGGGCGTACCAGAAGGTGTTGTCCGAACACGGGATCCTGCTGATCGCCGACGAGGTGCAGACGGGGTGGGGGCGTACCGGGGAGCACTTCTGGGGTTATCAGGCCCACGGGGTGACGCCGGATCTGATCACCTTCGCGAAGGGGATCGGCAACGGGTTCGCGCTCGGCGGCGTGGTCGGGCGGGCCGAGGTGATGAACGCGGTGCCGGCGATCAGCTTCTCGACGTTCGGCGGTAACCCGCTGTCCGCGGCGGCCGGTAACGCGGTGCTCGACTACGTGCTCGACCGCGACCTGCAGCGCAACGCGGCCCGGACCGGCTCGATCATCCTGGACGGGCTGCGCAAGCTGGACCTGCCGATCGTCGGCGAGGTGCGCGGCCGCGGTCTGATGATCGCCATCGAGCTGGTCCGGCCGGGGACGACCGAGCCCGACCCGGCGGCCACGCTGCGCGTCTTCGACGAATGCAAGGCCGGTGGCCTGCTGGTCGGCAAGGGCGGCCTGTACCAGAACGTGATCCGGATGGGCCCGCCGCTGACCCTGACCGAGGACGAGGCGCGCGAGGGCCTGGACATCCTGGCCGAGGCGTTACGCCGGGCGGAGGCGGCACAGCGGGTCGGCTGAGCGTTCGGTGGTGGCCCGCCGGTCCTCGACTTGGGGAGGCCGGGACCGGCGGGTGACTACATTACGTAATCGTCAGCGCAGCCACGGAATGGATCGGTCGAGCAGTCCACGCGACGACAATTCGTGCCGCAGCGGAATTTTCTCGTCGATATAACCGTCCCAGCCGACACCCCAGTTATTGGCGGTGTGCGGCGACTCACCCAGCAATTGTTTCTGCACTTCTGTCCGATTCGCCCACCACGGCGAGTCCCGGTCGATCGGCATGTCGTCGAGCGGGCGGATCCATCGATACGTGTATCCGATGAAGAGCATTTTCCGGGTCACCGTGCTGTGGTTGACCGACCGCGAGTGCCAGAGCCGGCGGTCGAAGACGAACGCGTCGCCCGGGTTCGCGGTGATCTCCACCGTGCCGCGCGGGTCGCTGCCGTCGGTGCGCTCCAGCGTGTTGCTCAGGTGGCTGCCCGGGATGACCTTGGTGGCCCCGCGGCCGGTCCGGGACAGGTCCGACAGCACGTACGCCACCTTGAGCGACAGCATCGGCCGGGTGTCGCCGGCGAGCGACTCGGGATCCGAGTTCTGCCGGTAGCCGTCCTGGTGCCAGCCCCACGCGGGCGGCTTGTCGGACGGGTTCGGCGGCGTCACGTCGAGATGGTTGTGGTGCGAGTAGATGTTCCAGCCGGCCAGACCCCAGATGTACGGGAACGTGCGGCCGTGCGTGAGCAGGTCGCCGAACGCGTCGTCGTGCGGCAGGAACCCGAGCATGTGCAGGGTGCCGTCGGGCTTGAGGCGGCCCGCGTCCCGCTCCTCCGAGTAGACGCGGTCGACCGCTTTCTCCAGCCGGTCGCGTTGTCTTTCGGTGAGTGCGCCACGGATGAGCAGAATGCCCTCACGCTGGAATTCCTCGCGCTGCTCGGGCGTAATCGGCTCGAATCCGGTCAGTTCCATTATCGCTTCCCCCTCGGCGGACTCTCGGTGCTCCGAAAAGGTAGACGCGATCAACCGTTCGCTGCGTTGCACGCGATCCCGAAAAATTTACAGAACTTTCCGTTAGCTACCGAGAGTAATCTGCGCGGGCGTTTTGCCGTGGCCTCGTGAACTTTCGCTTGATCTGAAGAAACTTAGCTTTGTCGATGACGAAACCTCGGTAGTGTCTTCAAAGATGTCTATTCATCGATCTAAGCGTCCCGTTCGTCTCGTTCGTCGATCTGAGGAGAACGCAATGCCGCAGTCCTTCAGTCGCCGCAGACTTCTCGGCGCGGCCGCCGCGGCCGGCGCCGCCACCACCGTCGGGATACCGGCCGCCGCGTCCGCCTCGTCGGGCCACTCGCTGCACCGGGTCCCCCGCGACCAGATCAGCGTGCAGCTCTACACGTTGCGCGACCAGCTCGGCATCGACCTGGAAGCATCGCTCGCCGAACTCGCCGAGATCGGCTACACCCGGGTCGAGTACGCCGGCTTCGTCGGCCGCACCGCCCAGCAGTTCCGCACCGCACTCGACAACGCCGGCATCCGCGCCACCTCCGGCCACGTCGGCATCCCGCAGCCGTTCGACACCGCCACCTGGCAGCGTGCGCTGCAGGACGCCAACGTCGTCGGCAACAAGTTCATCGTGCACCCGTTCTTCGGGCAGGGCGCGAACGGCCCGATCCGGGACGCGGCGGTGTACAAGGCCTTCGCCCGCGACCTCAACAAGGCCGGCGAGCTGGCCCGCCGCGCCGGGCTGAGCTTCGGATACCACAACCACCAGGCCGAGTTCCTGCGTCAGAACGGCACGTCGAAGACCGGCTACGACATCATCACCGGCGAGACCGACCCTCGTAACGTGCACCTCGAGGTGGACCTGTTCTGGGCGTTCCGCGGCGCGCACGACCCGGTCGACCTGATCTCCCGGCACCGCGGGCGGATCAAGCAGGTGCACGTCAAGGACCTCGACGTCAACGCCAGCTTCGCCGACCCGGGCGACGGCCTGATCGACTTCGGCCGCATCTTCGAGCACTCGCGCGAGGCCGGGCTGATCGAGTACATCGTGGAGCGGGACGACGCCGGCACGCCGCCGCGCACCCCGGCGGACGCGCTGGTCACCGCCGAGCGCGGCTACGACTATCTTGCGGGGTTGAAATTCTGATGATGCGTCGCCTCGGTTTTGTCGCTTTCGTCGGCGCCGCCGTCCTCGCGGTGCCCACCGCGGCATTCTCCCATCCGCCGTCGCCGGACCTGCCACCGTCGTCCGACTTCCAGAAGGTCACCCTCAACGACTTCCCGGGCGAGCCGATCGCGCTCGCGGTGCTGCCCGACCGCCGGGTGCTGCACACCGCCCGCACCGGCGAGGTGCGCATCCACGAGCCGTCCACCGGGCGCAACGTGCTGGCCGCGAAGATCCCCGTCTACCAGCACGACGAGGAGGGCGTGCAGGGCATCGCGATCGACCCGGACTTCGCGCACAACCACTGGGTGTACGTCTACTACTCGCCGCCGCTGAACACGCCCGCGGACGACCCGACCACGCCCAGCTTCAACGAGGGTGACGCGCCCAGCGAGGGCACCGCGGCCGACTTCGCGCCGTTCAAGGGCTACCTGCAGCTGTCCCGGTACAAGCTGGCCGGCAACACGCTGCAGCTCGGCACCGAGCAGAAGATCATGCAGGTGGCGACCGACCGCGGCCAGTGCTGCCACGTCGGCGGCAAGATCGACTTCGACCGGGCGGGCAACCTGTACCTGTCCACCGGCGACGACACCAACCCGTTCTTCTCCGACGGGTACGCGCCGATCGACGAGCGCGCGAACCGCAACCCGGTCTTCGACGCGCAGCGCTCCGCCGCCAACACCAACGACCTGCGCGGCAAGCTGCTGCGTATCAAGGTCGGCAAGAACGGCGGATACACCGTTCCCAAGGGCAACCTCTTCAAGCCGGGTACGCCCAAGACCCGTCCCGAGATCTACGCCATGGGTCTGCGCAACCCGTTCCGGTTCACCATCGACCCGCGGACCGACGTGGTCCTGATGGCCGACTATTCGCCGGACGCCAACGCCGCGAACCCGGCGCGCGGCCCGGCCGGGCAGGGCCGCTGGATGGCCATCGACAAGCCGGCGAACTACGGCTGGCCGTACTGCGTGTCGCCGGATCTGGCCTATGTGGACTACGACTTCGGCACCGGTGTGTCGGGCGCGCCGTTCAACTGCAAGGCGCCGGTGAACGAGTCGCCGCACAACACCGGTCTGCGCAACCTGCCGCCGGTGGAGAAGGCCGAGGTCATCTACTCGTACGGCGCGTCCGCCGAGTTCCCGGAGCTGGGCACCGGCGGGATCGGGCCGATGGGTGGCCCGTCGTACAAATACGACAAAAACCTTAAATCACAATTTAAGTGGCCGGCGCAGTTCGACGGGAAGCCGCTGTTCGCCGAGTGGACCCGCGACTACGTCAAGGCGTTCACGCTGGACCGCCGCAACCAGGTGACGCGGATCGACGACGTGCTCCCGGAGATCGTCTTCGACAACCCGATGGACCTGGAGTTCGGGCCGGACGGCGCGCTCTACGTGCTGGAGTACGGCGACGGGTTCTTCGCCGAGAACCCGGACGCGCAACTGGCCCGGATCGACTACGTACGCGGCAACCGCACCCCGATCCCGCACGCCGCCGCGACGCCCACCTCGGGCCAGGCGCCGCTGACCGTGGCGTTCTCCAGCGCCGGGACGACCGACCCGGACGGCGACGCGCTGAAGTACGAGTGGGACTTCAACGCCGACGGGCGGGTCGACTCGCGGCAGCCGAACGCGTCGTACACCTTCACGCAGAACGGCAACTACCGCCCGGTGCTGAAGGTCACCGACCGCACCGGACGTTCCGCCTCGGCCGAGGTGATCCTGCCGGTCGGGACGCTCGCGCCGCGGGTCAGCTTCGTGACGCCGACCGAGGACCAGCCGTTCGCCTTCGGCGACACGGTCAACTTCCAGGTCAACGTCGTCGATGACGCGCCGGTCGACTGCTCGCGGGTCACCGTCACGTACATCCTCGGGCACGCCCAGCACGGCCACCCGCTGTCCACGGCGAGCGGCTGCACCGGGTCGATCGTCACGTTCCTGGATCCGGGGCACGCCGGATCCGACGACCTCACCGGAGTGTTCGTGGCGTCCTATACCGACACCGGGACGCCGCCGCAGACCGGGACCGCGACCGTCGTCCTGACACCCACCAACTGAGACACGGCCGGCCGGGCCCCGCGCGGGGCCCGGCCGCGCCCGTCCGCTAGGGTTGGGTAAACGTCGGGTGGTCTGACATTTTCCGGAACGCTCGGTGAGCCGCTGTCCAACAGCGAGCGAAACCTTGTATTCGTCGCCATCGAAGTCTTCAGGTCTGACCTTTGCCGCACGAGGCTGACCCGTGTGACAGAGACAACGGTCATTCTGGCCCTGGTGGTGATCACCGCCCTCGGGTTCGACTTCACCAACGGGTTCCACGACACCGCGAACGCGATGGCCACGTCCATCGCCACGAACGCGCTACGGCCAAAGGTGGCCGTGGCACTCTCCGGCACGCTCAACCTCATCGGCGCGTTCCTGTCGGTCGAGGTCGCGCTCACCGTCACCAACGCCGTCGTCAAGATCCAGACCTCGAACGGCGCTCCCAAGGAGTCGCTGACCGCCGACGGCGGCGAGGCATTGCTGCTGATCATCCTCGCGGGGCTGGTCGGCGGCATCGTCTGGAACCTGCTCACCTGGCTGCTGGGCCTGCCGTCCAGCTCGTCGCACGCGCTGTTCGGCGGCCTGATCGGCGCCACCATCGCGGGCCTCGGCTGGGCCGGCGTGAACTGGAACGGCGACGGCTCCAAGCTCGACGGTGTCGTCGGCAAGGTGATCCTGCCCGCCGTGCTCTCCCCGGTGATCGCCGGGGTGGTGGCCGCGGTGGGCACCTGGCTGATCTACCGGGTCACCGTCGGGGTCGCGGCACGCTTCACCGACAACGGCTTCCGCTGGGGTCAGATCGGCAGCGCCTCGCTGGTCTCGCTGGCGCACGGCACCAACGACGCGCAGAAGACCATGGGCGTCATCACGCTCGCGCTGATCGCCACCGGAAAGTGGACGGACACCACGAACATCCCGCTGTGGGTGAAGATCGCGTGTGCGCTGGCGATCGCGCTCGGCACGTACCTGGGCGGCTGGCGGATCATCCGCACGCTGGGCAAGGGCCTGGTGGAGATCGCACCGCCGCAGGGCCTGGCGGCCGAGTCGTCGTCGGCGGCGGTCATCCTGGCCTCGTCGCACCTGGGTTTCGCGCTGTCCACCACGCACGTCGCGACCGGCTCGATCCTCGGCTCCGGCGTCGGCAAGCCGGGCGCGCAGGTGCGCTGGCGGGTGGCCGGCCGGATGGTCGCCGCCTGGCTGATCACGCTGCCGTCGGCGGCCGTGGTCGGCGCGGTCATGTGGTATCTCGGCGACGCGATCGGCGGCCTCGGCGGCGCCATCGTGATCTTCGTGGTGCTGCTGGCGCTGGCCGCGTTCATGTACCTGCGCTCGCGCCGCACGCCGGTCAGCCACCACAACGTGAACGACGAGTGGGAAGAAACGCCGGCCGCGCCGCGCGTTCCCGCCGGGACGGGGGCATCGTCATGAACAACCTGGGATTCGCCCTCGAGGGGGCCTGGAAGGTGCTGCTCGCCGGGCTGGTCCTCGGCGCCGGCCTGCCGTTGCTGTTCGCGCTCGGGATCCGGTCACTCGCCTACGGCGCGGGCGGCGACGCCTCGTCCGCCACCGGGCGGCCGGCGCACCCCGTCGGTACCGTGGTCGCCTGGATACTCTTCGTCGTCGTGCTGCTGGGCGTGGCGCTCGGGATCACGTTCATCGTGGCCAGCGGCTTCGGCAAGGAGCTCAGCTTCGAGCACATCTTCCCGACGATCGTGGACAAGTGAGGGCATGCCGGTGAGCGAGAACCGCTCCAACTTCCTGATGCGCGCGGTGGACTGGCTGCGTGCCGGCTATCCCACGGGCGTACCGAAACAGGATTATGTCGCCCTGCTCGGACTGCTGCGGCGCAAGCTGACCGAGGAGGAGGTCCGCAAGATCGCGCAGGATCTCGCCGACCAGTCGCTGCTGACCACCGAGGCGATCAGCTCCGGCGACATCGAGGCGATGATCAGCCAGTCGATGCTGCAGGAGGCGGCGCCGGAGGACACGGTCCGGGTCGCGGCGCGTCTCGCCGCGGGCGGCTGGCCGTTGGTCGATCCCCCTAACGATTGATGAACTCCCCGCTAACGGCCGGGTCGCGTGTGCCCGGCCTTTAGCGTTGAGTCGTCAAGTGACTACGCCGAGTCAAACTTAGGGAAACTTCAGGTTAACGTGCGCGGAACATCGAAACAGTGATGTTCACCCTCTGGATCTGGCTTTGTAACGCAAGCGACGATCACCGCGTGACACAAAGCTCGGTCATTTTGGTGCTTGTTGTCGTGACCGCTCTGGCGTTCGATTTCACCAACGGATTCCACGACACCGCGAACGCGATGGCCACGACCATCGCGACCAAGGCGCTGAAGCCGCGTACCGCGGTGGCCCTGTCCGGGCTGCTGAACCTGGTCGGCGCCTTCCTGTCGGTCGAGGTCGCGCTGACCGTGACGAACGCGGTCGTGAAGATCCAGAATCCGGACGGTACGCCGCAGGCCGCGCTCACCGCGGACGGTGGTTCGGCGCTGCTGCTGATCGTGCTGGCCGGGCTGGTGGGCGGCATCGTCTGGAACCTGCTCACCTGGCTGCTGGGCCTGCCGTCCAGCTCGTCGCACGCGCTGTTCGGCGGTCTGATCGGCGCCACCGTCGCCGGCCTCGGCTGGGCCGGGGTGAACTGGACCGGCAACGGCTCCAAACTGGACGGCGTCGTCGGCAAGGTGCTGCTCCCGGCCGTCCTGTCCCCGGTGATCGCCGGGCTCGTCGCGGCCGTCGGCACCTGGGTCATCTTCAAGATCGTGGCTGGGCTGTTCACCGAGCGTTCCTTCAAGTGGGGGCAGATCGGCAGCGCGTCGCTGGTGTCGCTGGCGCACGGCACGAACGACGCGCAGAAGACGATGGGCGTGATCACGCTGGCGCTGATCGCGTCCGGGCACTGGACGTCGGTCACGTCCATCCCGCTGTGGGTGAAGATCGCTTGTGCGGTCGCGATCGCGCTCGGCACGTACCTGGGCGGCTGGCGCATCATCCGCACCCTCGGCAAGGGCCTGGTGGAGATCGCGCCGCCGCAGGGGATGGCCGCGCAGTCGTCGTCGGCGGCGGTCATCCTGGCGTCCTCGCACCTCGGGTTCGCGCTCTCCACCACCCATGTCGCGACCGGGTCGATCCTCGGCTCCGGGGTGGGCCGCCCCGGCGCGCACGTCCGCTGGCGGGTCGCCGGCCGGATGGGCGCCGCCTGGCTGATCACCCTGCCGGCCGCCGGCCTCGTCGGGGCCGCGATGTGGTGGATCGGCGACCTGCTCGGCGGCGGGCTGTCCGGAGCGCTGGCGGTGTTCGTGCTGCTGGTGGCCGCGGCGGGCGCGATGTATTGGCGGTCCCGCTTGCTTCCGGTCGGTCACCACAACGTCAACGAGGACTGGTCCGCAGCGGCCGTGCCTGAGCCGGACGCCCCCGATCCTGTTCCCGCCAGCGTCGCTTCCGAAAAGGTACGGCTGCCATGAACAACGTCGGATTCGCCCTGGACGGCGCGTGGCGGGTGCTGCTGGCCGGCCTCGCCCTGGGCGCCGGGTTACCGATCCTGTTCGCCCTGGGCATCCGCTCGCTGGCCTGGTCGGGCGCCGCGCCGGGCGGGCTGGTGCGCCCGCTGGGCCGGGCGATCGGCTACCTGCTGTTCGCCGTCGTGGTGGCCGGCATCCTGCTCGGCATCACGTTCATCGTCGCGACCGGCTTCGGCAAGGCGCTGAGCTTCACCCACGTCTATCCGACGATCGTCAGCAAGCACTGACGCCGTTGGCTTTTGGGCGTGACCACTCACGCACGTCGCCGTGGCGGGGTGAGCGCTCTGGACGCGCCAGCGGCCAGCTCGGCCCGCCGCGGCCCTCGGCGTGAGCGACGGTCCGCACCACCCACCCCGCTACGACATTATCGGCCGATGTTGATGCGCAGGACGTGGTCGTCGTCCCTTTCGTACTGCGCCTGCATCACGAAGCCCGGGAACACCCACTCGTCCACGCCGCCGGCGCTGCGCCACGGGCGGCCCAGCGCGCCCCACAGGCTCATCTTCTTGGCGATCGTGCCGCCGCGGCCGGGGAGCATGCCCTGGTACGGGCGGAAGCCCTGGTCGCCGCGGAAGTGCAGGGTTACGTACGCGACCCGGTTCTCCTGGTCGACGGCGACCTCCACGCCCAGGTCGCGGTTCTCGTAGAAGAGTGCGCCGGCGCGCGCTACCAGACGGTACTCCCGGCATACCTCCAGGGCATGGCCTTCGAGTAGGCGCTGGCCGAGCAGTTGCGTCAGATCGCTGCGGGGGACGACACCTGGTTGCATCGCGGGTAACTCCTCACCGTGAGGACTCGACGGCCAAAAGTAGTGCTCCGCGGGTAGCGCTTCAATGGCAGTCAGGTGAACACCGGATACTTTCGGCGACGTTTCAGTGATCGACACGACAGGGTCGCCTCTTTGTCGGTTACGTCCCGTCCACTCCTGGGCGGGACCCCCGGCGAGGGCCGCCGGGTGCGAGTCCCGTGGAGGAACTCGTGGCCGACCGACGTCAAGTGCTTCGCATGGGCGCCGTTGCCGCCGCTGCCCCCGCTCTCTCCGCCGCCGTCGCCGCTCCCGCGGTGGCGCACGACCGCACCAGGACCACTACGGAGGTGTTCGGGCACCGCGGCGCCTCCGGCTACCGCCCCGAGCACACCCTCGCCTCATATGAGCTGGCCGCCCGCATGGGTGCCGACTACCTCGAGCCCGACCTGGTCTCGACCAAGGATCACGTGCTGGTCTGCCGGCACGAGCCGGAGATCGGCGGCACCACCGACGTGGCGAGCCGTCCCGAGTTCGCGGACCGCAAGAAGACCGTGCTGCTCGACGGCGTGTCCACCACCGGCTGGTTCACCCACGACTTCACGCTCGCCGAGCTCAAGACGCTGCGCGCGGTGGAGCGCCTGCCCGCCGTCCGGCAGCGCAACACCCTCTACAACGGACTGTTCGCGGTGCCGACCTTCCAGGAGATGCTGGACCTGCGGGCGAAGCTGTCCAAGGAACTGGGCCGTGACCTGGGCGTCATCCCGGAGACGAAGCACCCGACCTACTTCCGCAACCTCGGCCTCGAACTCGAGACGCCGCTGGTGCACACGCTCGACCGCAACGGCCTGAACCGGCGCGGCGCCCGCGTCTGGATCCAGTCCTTCGAGGCGGCGAACCTGCGGGTGCTCAACGACAAATACCGCGTACAGGTGAATCTGGTCTTCCTGACGAGTGCCTCGGGGAGCCCGTTCGACGACAGCAAGACGTACGCGCAGTACCTGACGCCGGCGGGCCTCAAGGAGCTGTCGAAGTACGCGGACGGCATCGGCCCCGACAAGAGCCAGGTCATCCCGCGCAACGCCGACAACACGCTCGGCAAGGCGACCTCGCTGGTGCACGACGCGCACGCGGCGAACCTGAAGGTGATCCCGTACACGTTCCGCGCGGAGAACCAGTTCCTCCCGGCCGATTATCAGGTCGGCACGGACCCGAACGCGTACGGGCGGGCCATCGACGAGCAGATCACGTATTTGAACGCCGGCATCGACGGCCTGTTCACCGACCAGAGCGACATCGGCGTGCTGGCGCGCTCGCTGCGCCACTGAGTGCAATGGAGGGCGGCGCGGTGGGGCGCCACCCTCCTTCACGATCAAGACCATGATGTCGTAGCAGGGTGGGTGGTACGGACCGTCGCTCCCGCCGAGGGCCGCGGCGGGCCGAGCTGGCCGCTGGCGCGTCCAGAGCGCTCACCCCGCCACGGCGACGTGCGTGAGTGGTCACGCCCAAATCTACGTGGAAGTCCCGCGCCACGCGCTTTTCGCGTCAGAGATCTTGCCCGTTAGGTCCCGGCGCGCCGTTGTTGGATTCGCTGGCCCGCGTTAGCAGGCGCCCACCGCCCGCCGCCGTACGAGGCCATAATCTGGGATCTGTGTCCGTTGTATGGGACCGGCGCCCACATCGTGGCAGCGGGTCCGCAATGTGAGATATGCGTCCACAGTAGAGCGTCTTTTCTCCGCTTTCGCGCCTTATGTTCAGCCGCCTTCCCCGACGTTTCATAGACCTTGGAGAGTTCGGGCTCGCATGTGGGCGTAACTCTCCAAGGTCTCAAGAAATCCCAGAATGTGGCTGCGGCCGCCGCATAGTGGGATGAACGGACGAGGCGTGCGTCGACCTGGAGTAATGTGCGGCCCGTTGGTCATCGGCGGTCGACGCTGGTGGCGGGCTGTGGTCGCAGACTGCTGCGGGTCGCCGATTACGGGTCGCCCGTCGCTGCCTACGCGGCTACCCATTGCCGGTTGCGGGTCGAGCGGTGCCGGTTGTGGTGGCGGGTTGCGCGGTGGTGGTTGCGGGTCGCGCGGTGCCGGTTGCGGTGGCGGGTTGCGCGGTGGTGGTTGCGGGTCGCGCGGTGCCGGATGCGGAGCTCGACACGCACGCGACCCGCCTCGCCGGCCCGGCCGCACGGCCGCCCGCAGAGAGTCCAGCACGCGTTGATTCTGCCGGGGCGGCCGTGGACGATCGAGCGAATCAGATCTTCAGCTCGGGCCAGTCGAGGAGGCCGGCGCCCAGGTCGCGGACCGTGGCCAGCAAGCCCAGGCGGGCCGCGCGCAGGGCCGGGTCGTCGGCCATCACGAAGACCTCGTCGAAGAACGTGTTGACCGGGGCGACCAAGGGCTCGACCGCGGCGGTGAAGCGCAGCAGGTCGGGCTCGGCGGGGGCGGTCACGGCGGTCACGGCCTCGTGCAGGGCGAGTTCGGCGGGCTCCTTCAGCGCGGCCGGGTCGTAGCCGGCGGGGGTGCCGGCCGGGACGATGCGGCGGGCCCGCTGGATGGCCGCCGCCACCGCGACGAAGTCCGGGTTGTCGATCACCTGGTCGAGCTGGGTGAGCAGGACGTCGACCACGGACGGGCGGGCCGCGTGCGGCAGGGCGGCGCGCACCCGGTCGACCGGCCGGCCCTCCTCGACGAGGACCTGCTCCAGGCGGCGGGTCAGGAACTCGTTCGCGGCGGCCAGCACCTCGGGGGTGACGGCCACGGGCTGGCGGTCGGCGGCACGGGCCAGGCCGTCGAAAAGGGACAGCGCGGACAGCGCCGGGTGGGCGCGGTGCACCGCCAGCAGGCCGAGCACGGCACGGCGTACGGCGAAGGGGTCGCTGCTTCCGGTGGGCAGGCCGACCGTGGCCGCCAGGCCGCTGACCAGGTCGAGGCGGTCGGCCAGCGACAGCAGCGCACCCGGGACAGACGCGGGCAGGCTGTCGCCGGTGTTGCGGGGGAGCTCGGCCTCGTAGACGGCCTGCGCCACGGCCGGCGGCTCGCCCGCGTGCAGGGCGTAGTCGCGGGCCATCACGCCGGCGAGGCTGGTCATCTCGGTGACCAGCTGCGAACCCTGGTCGAACTTGACCAGCTCGGCGGCCCGGGTCAGGGTCGCCGACGACAGGCCCAGCTCGGCCGCCAGCGCGGTGGACAGCCCGGCGATGCGGGTCGCGCGGTCGGCCATCGAGCCCAGCTTGTCGGTGAACGTCAGCCGGGAGAGCCGCTCGACCAGCGACGGCAGGGGCGTCTCGCGGTCGGCGCGGTAGAAGAACGCCGCGTCCTCGTAGCGGGCGCGCAGCACGGCCTCGTTGCCGGCGCGGACCAACTCGACGTCGACCGGTCCGTTCGCGACGGTCACGAACATGGGCAGCAGGGCGCCGGCGGCGTCGCGTACGGGAAGGTAGCGCTGGTGTTTGCGCATGACCGTGGTCAGCACCGAGTCGGGTAGCGCCAGGTAGTTCTCGTCGAAGGTGCCGAGCAGCGGCGTCGGGGCCTCGACCAGGTAGGTGATCTGGTCGATCAGCGCGGCCTCGCCCCGGACGTCGATGCGGCCGTCCGGGTAGACCAGGTCCTGCGCGCCGGTGACGATCAGCTCGTAGCGGTCCTCGGGGTCGGCGACGATGCCGGACAGCGCGAGCGTTTCCATGAACGTCTCGGCGGACGCCATCTCCACCAGCGGTTCCGTGGCGGTCCGCAACACCCTGGTGGTACGCCCGGCGGCCAGCTCGCCGATCGCGACCGGCACCACGTCGTCGCCCCACAGGGCGGTCAGCCAGCGGATCGGCCGGCTGTACGACAGCGCGGGGTCGCTCCACCGCATGTTCTTCGCGGCGCGCAGGCCCGAGACGAGCTTCGCGAGCACGGGGGCGAGCACGGCGGGTGCCGCGCCACCGGTCTCCTGCTTTTCCACGATCGCGTGCGGTACGCCGTTGAACTCGGCGCGCTGCACGTCCGCCAGGGCCACACCCTGGCCGCGGACGAACCCCTGGAGTGCCTTGGTCGGGTTACCGTCCGCGTCGTAGGCCGCGGCGATCTTGGGGCCGCGCACCTGGCGTACGTAATCGTCCTCGCGGGCGGCGACCGCACCGACCACCGCGACCACACGCCGGGGTGTCGCGAACACCCGCACCTCGTCGTGGGTGAGCCTGGTCCCGGCGAGGGCCTCGGTCAGCTCGCGCTGGACATAGTCGCGGGCCGAGCGGGCCTCGGACGGCGGCAGCTCCTCGGTGCCGATCTCGAAGACCAGCGTGCGGGCGCCGTCCTTCTCGGCGGGCAGCGCGGGCGCGGTCGCCGGACGCGGGGCCTCGACCAGGCCGAGCGGATGGCCGAGCTCGTCGCGGCGGGCCACCCACAGCTTGGCGACCTCGCCCGCGAGACGGCGCATCCGGGCGAACTCGGCGGCCCGGTCGGCGGTCGAGACGGCACCGCGCGCGTCCAGCACGTTGAACGCCTGCGAGCACTTCAGCACGTACGTGTGGGCGGGCACCGGCAGGCCGGCGTCGATCAGCCGCTGCGCCTCGGCCGCGTAGATCTCCAGCAGCTGCCGGTTCGCGGCCACGTCGGCGTCGTCCAGGTAGTAACGGGACATCTCGTACTCACCCTGGCCGAACACCTCGCCGTACGAGATTCCCGGACCGTACTCGATGTCCTTGAAGTGCTGTTTGTCCTGCAGGGCCATGATGATGCGCTCGATGCCGTACGTGATCTCGACGCTCACCGGGTCGAGGTTGATGTTGCCGGCCTGCTGGAAATACGTGAACTGGGTGATCTCCAGGCCGTCGAGCCAGACCTCCCAGCCCAGGCCCCACGCGCCGAGTGCCGGCGAGGCCCAGTTGTCCTCCACGAAGCGCACGTCGTGGGCCGCGACGTCGATGCCGAGCGCGGCGAGGCTGCCCAGGTAGAGCTCCTGCGGGTTGCCCGGGTCGGGCTTGAGGATCACCTGGAGCTGCGTGTGCGTCTGCAGGCGGTTAGGGTTCTCGCCGTAGCGTGAGTCGTCCGGGCGCACCGACGGCTCGACGTAGACGACGCGCCACGGCTCGGGGCCGAGCACGCGCAGGAACGTGGCGGGGTTGAGCGTTCCCGCACCGACCTCGGTGTTCATCGGCTGGACGGTCAGGCAGCCCTGTTCCGTCCAATACGCGGTCAACCGGGCCAGCGCCTCCTGCATGGTGAGCATGGGTCCGAAGTCTAGGGGACGCGGTCCGGGCGTCGCGTCGCCATCCACAGGGCTTGACCGGCGCGTCTGAGGTTATCCACAACACCGGGGGTCGCACTGGCCGCCACCATCGATCGGGTGGCAATATCCGACGCGTGAGCAACGTCATGCAGTGGCTACGGCGCAAGGACCCGCAATACCGCGCGGTGCGCCGCGCCGCCCGGGTGGCGCTGGTCGCGTGCCTGGCCTTCTACTTCTGCCGTTATGTGCTGGGCGACGCCAAGATGGCGCCCTATGCGTTGTTCGGCGCGGTCGCCCTCGGCGCGCTCTCCCAGATCCCGGGCAGCCCGAAACAGCGGGCCGCGACCATCATCGCGGTGCTGCCGGTGGGTTGGGCGCTGGTCAGCCTCGGCACGCTGCTCTCGATCACCACGTGGTCCGCCACGCTCGGCATGTTCGTGCTCGGCTTCGTGCTCAGCTTCGTCGGGGTCGGCGGCCCCCGGCTGGTCGGCCTGGCCGCCGGCATGCAGCTGCTCTACATCCTGCCGTGCTTCCCGCCGTATGATCCGGGCTCGCTCCTGGTCCGGCTGGAGGGCCTGACGCTGGCCCTGGTCATGCTCGCGATCGCCGAGCTGTTCCTGTGGCCCGACCCGACGCCACCGACCTATTCGCGGCGCCTCGGTGACGCGGTGGCCTCCATGGCCGGCTGCCTCAACGCGGTGGCCGACTACTGGGCGGGCGACCCGAAGGGCCGCACCCGGCTCGCCGACCTGGTGCCCGCCGCGGCCGATCTGGCCGATCAGTTGCGCCCGTCCAGGATGCCACCGGTGATGCGCCCGGCGTCCGCGGGGCGCCGCGACCGCGCGCTGAGCTCGGCCGCCGGCACCGCCCGGTTGATGCTCGGGCGCACGCTGGACATGTCCGCGGCCGACGCGAAGGACGCGATCAACCTGCCCGCGTCGACCCGTCTGCTGCGCGAGGCGGCCGCCTGCGCCGAGGCCGCGAGCGCCTGGCTGCGCGGCACCGGCCCGCTGCCCGGCACCGAGGAGATCACCGCGGCGCTCAACGAGTTCCGTGTCGCCCGGATGAACGCCGACCCGAACGGCCGGCCGTCCGAGCAGCTGCACCTGAGCTCGATGGCGCTGTCCACCGGAGAGTTCGCCAAGCAGCTCGTGTTCGCCATCCGGATCTCCGCCGGGGTGCCGCCCGAGCACGCCGACCCCACGCCGGTGGAGGCGCGGCCCGGGGCGTTCTGGTTCGCGTACCACAAGACCCCGGACCTCTACTGGCACCGGCTGAAGGAGAATCTGACGCCGCGCTCGGTGGCCTTCCAGGGCGCGCTGCGGCTGGCGGTGGCGCTGGCGGTGGCCCGGTTACTGGCCGGCGAGCTCGACCTGTCGCACGGCTTCTGGGTGCTGCTGACGATCCTCACCGTGCTGCGTACGTCGGCGGCGGAGACCCGCTCGACGCTGCGCCCCGCTCTCGTGGGGACGGTCGGCGGCTCGATCGCGGCGGCCGTGCTGCTGCTGTTCCCGCTTGACCCGCTGGTCTACATCATCGCGCTGCCGATCGTCACGCTGATCGGCTTCGCGGCCGGGCCGCTGTTCGGGCTGGGCTGGGGGCAGGCGCTGTTCACGCTGGTCATCACGCTGGTGTTCGCCCAGGTGACGCCGGTGGACTGGCGCATCGCCGAGGTGCGCGTGCTGGACGTGCTGCTCGGCGCCGCGATCGGGGTGCTGATCGGGTTGTTCGCGTGGCCGCGCGGTGGTGGCGGGGAGCTCTACCGCGCCACCGGCACGTTCATCGCGACCAGCGGCGAGGTCATCCGCGAGACCATCGGGGTGATGGCCCAGGGCAAGACGCCGGGGACGGCCCTGCCCCGGGCGCGCCGGGCCGGGCAGCTGGCCGAGGCGTCGTTCGCGTTGTTCCAGAGCGAGCAGCACCCGATGGCCCTGCTCGACTGGCAGGCCACGCTGATCTCCGGGCATCACGCCGTGCGCGGGGCCGAGACGTTGATCCGCTCCTGCCCGGCCGGCGGTCTGCTGCCCTGTGTGGGGCCGTTGACGGTGGTCGCGGCCGATGTGGCGGCGCGCTACGACCGGCGGGCGGTCGCGCTGTTCCAGGGTGACGAGGAGCTGGCCCGCCGGCCGATCCCGGAGCCCGAGCCGGTGACGTGGCCGACCGATCTGGGGCAGGACCTGTACGTGATCGCCGACCTGCGGGTGTGGCTGGACGGGCTGCGCGAGGACATCGACCGGATCGGCGGTACGCCCGAGCGTGCGGACTCGGTGCGGGAGAGGGTGGCGGAGCTGGCCGACGGCGCGCAGTAGGACCGCGCCCGCGGCGGCATTTGCGCATTTGGGGCATATCGCTGACGCGCGCGGGAATGTGCGCGATCCTGCCCGGGTGAAAGCGCGTGCTTCCGAAGGCGGGGCGCCGGGGCGTCGTGAGGCTGTCCACGGAGTTGAGCAGCGGCTGGCGGCGACGCTGCAGGCCTATCCGGGGCTGCGGCTCGATCCGATTCCGGCGCAGTTTCTCCGGCAGCCGGAAGCCGCGGAGCCGAGCGGGCCCAAGGTGCGGGCGGGTGCCTACCCGGGGGCGGGGGCGGGCCGGCCGGACGAGACGCCGGGGCTGACAGTGCCGTCGGCGGTTGCGAGCTTCTTCGGCGGTGGCGGGCATCGCGTGCTGCGGGGCGGACATCTGCGCGATCTCGGGGGTGAGGCGGCCGGGGAGGCGTACGGGCTGATCCGGGAGCTTTGGGAGAGCTCGGGGTGCCCGGTCGACGACGTGAGCGGGCTGGACGGGCGGGTACTGATCGTGCACGACCCGGCCGGTTACCTGATCACCGTGACCGGGCAGGGGGAGGAGGACCCGATCCTGACGGTGGCCTCGCCGCCGGTCGCGTCGCAGTTCCTCGAGCGGGGGCTGGTCGCAGGGGTGCTCAGCGGGCTGACGATCGGGTGCGTCGGGCCGTGCGTCGCGGGGGTCGGTCCGTTGACGATGTTCCCGGCGATGGTCGGGCTGAACGGGGCCTACTGGGGGTGGGTGCCGCTGTTTCTGCTGGTCGTCGGGGTGACGTTGTGGCGGCCGGAGACGCGCCGGTTCGGGGTGGGGCTGCTGGTCGGGGGTGCGCTGGTCGGTTTCACCGTGGCCGGCATCGTGTCGTCGGCGTAGTGCGCCTCCTCAGGCCGCCTGGTGCGCCTCCTCAAGCCGCCTAATGCGCCTCCTCAGGCCGCCTTGTGTGCCCTGCGGGAGCCGCCTCCGGCGTGCTTCAGGTCGCGCTTCGCCTCGTACATGGCCTCGTCCGCCTGGCGCATCAGGGCCTCGTACGTCGTCGCGTCCTCGGGGAACATCGCGTAGCCGACGCTGCCGCCGATGTGGACCAGGTCGCCGTCGATGACGAACGGCTCGCGCAGGCGCTCGCAGATGCGGGTCGCCACGCCGTTCGCGACCTGGTCGTCGGGGTCGCGGGTCAGCAGGATCGCGAACTCGTCGCCGCCCAGCCGGGCCACCACGTCGTGACCGCGGACCACGCCCTGCAGACGGTTGGACACCTGCTGCAGCAGCGCGTCCCCGGCCTGGTGCCCGGCCGTGTCGTTGACCTGCTTGAAGCCGTCCAGGTCGAGCAGCATGAGCGCCACCCGGGACTCGTCGCCGGCGGCCTCCCGGACCGCGCTCGACGCGCGGTCCAGCAGGAACGAACGGTTCGGCAGACCGGTCAGCGAATCGTGGTACGCCTGGTGGCTCAGCTCGGCCACGTGCGCCTGCGCGGCCTGCCGCATCCCGGCGCTGTCGACGATCACGGCGCCCTCGACGGAGAGCTGCTCGGCGAAGAGCCGGTCGCGGCTGGTCCACTCGCGGGTCGCCGACGCGTCGCCGCACAGGATCAGGCCGACAGTGCCCTGCGCCGACATCATCGGGATCGCGATGAACGAGCGCAGCCCCAGGAGCTCGACGAGGCCGCCCTTCATCACCTGGGCCTGCGACGCGTCGGCGGCCAGCACGGGCTTTCCGCCGCCGGCGGCCGCGCGCCACACCGGCGACAAGTCGGCCGGCTTACCCGCGAGGGCGGCCAGCGCCTCGTCGTCGACCGGCAGGCCGACGCTGTGCACGTACCCGATCAAGCCCTGGGGGTCAACCAGGAAGACCGCGCCGACCTCGGTGCGGAAGCCGGCCGCGGCCGCGGAGGCCAGGGCGCGCCCGGCCGCCTCGACGGTGGTGGCGGCCATGCCGTCCTCGAACAGGCGCCGGATCGTGGTGGCGACGTGCGTGACGAACTGCCGCTGCTTCTCCGCGGCCAGCGCCTGCAGCGTGGTGGCGAAATGCAGCGCCAGCGGGGCCAACGTCGCCGGCCGCAGGTTGCTCAGATCGGTCGCGGTGAGCAGCAGGACGCCCACCGTCTGCGCGCCGATACGCAGGCGGATCGCCATCCGGGTGCCGTCGATCAGCGGGGCCGCGCCGGCCGCCTGGCGGAACACCTTGCCCGCGGTCATCAGGTCGCGGGCGCCGGCGTCGCCGACCCGCGCGATGGGGTTGAGCAGACCGGTCTCGGAGTCGAGCTCGAAGACGGTCGCGGCGCTCAGCCCGCACGCCTCGCGAAGGTGCTGCTCCGCCACGGTGAGCATGTGCTGCGCCGACGGGGTGGCCCGGATCATGAACGCGACCAGCTCAGCCAGGAGCGTGTCCTGGGGGTCTCCGCTCGCCGGGGCCGGCTCGGAGACGCCGAGGACCGCGCCCAGGGGCCGGATTCCGCTGCTCACGCTCACGGCAGTAGAAGTCGGCACCCCGGGATGGCGCTTGAGGAGGGAGATGAGGATCCGAGGTCGCAGTTAGGTTGCGCCGCTGCCGCCGGCGCCGGGGCTCGCCGTGAACCCCGGGCGACGCCCTCGCGTAAGCTTCCTGCAAGATCGTTTTAACGGGAGAGATATGGCGTTCACGCGCGAATTGCCGCCGCCGCAGGTGGCCCGCCCCACGCGCGAGGCCGGTGTGGTCGTCGGGCCGGTGGTCGACGAAGGCGGCGCGTTGCGCTTCCCGGTTCGGCCGGTGGCCGGGCCGACCGTCGTGTATGTCCTGGCCGGACGGCATTTCCCGGACGCGCTGCGACACGGCGACCTGGTCCGGGTGGTCGGCGGTCGTCCCGGCCCGGACGGCACGGTGGCGGCCGCGTCGGTCGAGGTGCTGGCGTCGCTGAACGGGCCGGTGGTGCGGCATCTGCGCGGATTCGATCACTGAGGCGGGCGGCGTTTACTGAGGCGGGCCGCGTTCGCTGACGTGCGGCGCCGGCTACTCGCTGACCTCGGCCGCCTGCCGCCGCCGGGCCTCGGCCACGTCGGCCATCAAGTCGTCCCAGATCGGGTCGGCCCGGAACGCCGCCGTCGGCGCCGACCCGCCCACCCGGGCGAACGCGTACTCCCACCAGGCCGCCACCCGGATCGGCCACAACCCCATCCGCACCGCCCCGCCCACGAAACACCGGTGCGCCAGTAGCGTCCCCGCGACCATCGGCGGGTCCAGGGTCGCGCCGGGAGCGTCCACCGTACGGCCGAAGGCCCGCACGTCGCGGTGCATCTCCGAATAGGCGATCAGGCCCGGCATCGCCGGCACGGTCACCTGGGCGCCGCGTTCGACGAGGTCCTGGGCGTACAGGGGAGTGAAAACCAGGTCGCCCTCGGTGACGATCAGCGGAAGCAACTCGCGGCCGCGGCGCACGTCGAGCTGGACCGCGGCCTTGCGGGTCGGCACGAAAATGGAAGCGGCCGCGTCCACATCGTCCGGGTCGAGTTCGGCGGTGTCGCCCAGGGCGGGCACGTGCACGTGGAGAGCTCCGCGCCGGACGCTGACCTCGACATCGGGGACCGTGGACAGCACCTCGGTGAGCTCGAAAACGTGCATGACCCCGTTATAGCGCGAGCGGCGATCCAGAGGCCATTGCTCTGGGAGCGCTCCCATGTCATGCTGTCCCCACGGCCGCAGAGATGACCCTCGATGTCCTGCGGTTGATCCCCGGCGCCTGGCGCCGCCGCATGTCTCAAGGAGCCACCACATGAGACCTGTTCTCTCCCGCGGCCTGACCGCCGCAGCCGCCTTCGCACTCGTCTCCGGCCTCGGCGTCGCCGCCGCGACCAGTGCGAGCGCGGCGGCCGGCTGTCAGGTCAGCTACTCCGTCAACCAGTGGAACACCGGATTCACCGGCACGGTGAACGTCACCAACCTCGGCGATCCCATCTCCGGCGGCTGGAACGTGGCCTGGACCTTCGCGGGCAACCAGCGCGTCACGCAGGGCTGGAGCGCCACGATCAGCCAGTCCGGCACCCGCGTCACGGCGACCAACCCGTCCTGGTCGACCACGATCGGCACCGGCGCATCCGTCAACTTCGGCTTCAACGCCGACTACTCCGGCACGAACACCGCACCGGCGAGCTTCGCGCTCAACGGCGTCACGTGCACGGGCAGCACAACTGGCGGGCCGTCGACACCGCCGACCAGCAATCCCCCTCCGGCGGGGAACAAGGCCGACAACCCGTACGCCGGGGCCCGCGGCTACGTGAACCCGGAGTGGAAGGCCAAGGCCGAGGGCGAGCCCGGCGGCACCCGGGTCTCGAACAACCCGACCGCCGTCTGGATGGACCGCATCGCCGCCATCGCGGGCAGCACCGGCAGCAGCTCGAACGGCTCGATGGGCATGCGCGCCCACCTGGACGCCGCGCTCGCGCAGGGCGCCGGCTACATCCAGTTCGTGATCTACAACCTGCCCGGCCGGGACTGCGCCGCACTCGCCTCCAACGGTGAGCTCGGCCCGGCCGACCTGCCCCGGTACAAGAGCGAGTACATCGATCCGATCGCCGCGATCCAGGCCGACGCCAAGTACGCGAGTCTGCGCATCATCAACATCATCGAGATCGACTCGCTGCCGAACCTGGTCACCAACACCTCGGGTCAGGCCGGCGCGACCTCGCAGTGCGACACGATGAAGGCCAACGGCGGGTACGTCAACGGCATCGCGTACGCCCTGCAGAAGCTCGGCGCGTTGCCCAACACGTACAACTACATGGACGCCGCGCACCACGGCTGGATCGGCTGGGACTCGAACTTCAACCCGGTCGCCGACCTGATGAAGTCGACGGTGCAGGCGTCGGGCAGCCTGAACAACGTGGCCGGGTTCATCACGAACACGGCCAACTACTCCGCGCTGACCGAACCCTACTTCACCGTCGGCACCACGGTCGGGGGCACAAGCGTACGGCAATCGAAGTGGGTTGACTGGAATCAATATGTGGATGAGCTCTCGTTCGCTCAGGCGTTCCGCAGCCGGCTGGTCTCGATCGGGTTCCCGTCGAACATCGGCATGCTGATCGACACGTCCCGCAACGGCTGGGGTGGCTCGGCCCGCCCGGCCCGCGCGAGCACGTCGACGACCGTGGACACGTTCGTGAACGAGTCGCGCATCGACCGCCGCATCCACGCCGGCAACTGGTGCAACCAGTCCGGTGCGGGCCTCGGCGAACGGCCCCGGTCGGCGCCGGCGAGCGGCATCGACGCGTACGTCTGGGTGAAGCCGCCCGGCGAGTCGGACGGCTCGAGCTCGCTCATCCCGAACAACGAGGGCAAGGGCTTCGACCAGATGTGCGACCCGAACTACACCGGCAACGCGCGCAACGGCAACAGCCGCACCGGTGCCCTGCCCAACGCCCCCATCTCCGGAGCGTGGTTCTCCGCGCAGTTCCGCGAGCTGATGGCGAACGCCTACCCGCCCCTGACCTGATTCCGCCCCCGTAACGGCCGGGCCCCGCTCTCACCCACGAGGAGCGGGGCCCGGTTTCGGTATAAATGCTTGTGGAGATCTCCAAGGTGGCCTGGCAGTCTGGCGGCCGGCGGCTGACCGCGGCGGCCGGCAGCGTGACCGGCAAGCGCTACGACGACAACTACGACGCGCTGGTGCTCGACCCGGCCGCGCCGGTGGCCGCGGTCGTGGACGGCATGGGCGACGGTCCGGGCAGCCGGCTGGCCTCGGGCACGACCGCCGCCGTCTTCGCCCGCGAGGCCCCGGGTGCCCACTCACCTGCCGCGCTGCGGGCCGTCGTCTCCCAGATCCAGGCCTCCGTACGCCGGGAGGGCCGCGACCCGGACCGCCTGACCGGCTGCACGCTGACCGCCTTCACGGCCGACGGCGCCGCGGCATGGATCGTCCAGATGGGCGACTCACGGGCGTACCGGCTGCGTGACGGTCTTCTGGAACTGCTCACCGTGGACCACACCATCGCCTGGCTGGGCATCCTGCACGGCTGGTTCGCGGCGGACTCGGCCGAGGCGAAGGCGGCCCGGTATCGGCTGACGCGGTACGTGGGTCACCCGGACGCGCCCGAGCCGGACGTGCTGTCGGTGACACTGCGCCCCGGCGACGTGTATCTGCTCTGCACCGACGGGGTGTCCGATCAGCTGAGCTACGAGCGGCTGACGCAGGTGCTGGGCACGACGATGGACCCGGCGGCGGCCGCTCACATCATGCTCGACGACACCCTCGAAGCCGGCGGCAACGACAATGCCACGGTGGTGGTGGTCCGGGTGGAGGAAACGGTCTGACGTTCAGGCGGGGGTGAGCTGGGCGATCTGGGCGGTCCGCGATTCGATGATCTGGCGGGCGAAGTCCAAAGCGGCCGGATTGCTGCCGTCGCCCTGTTCCCGCTGCGCGATCGTGATCGCGTCGGCTTGCTGTGCCGCCAGGGCTTTCACCGGATCGGCCTTCGATGCGGAAAGCGGGGTGGCGGCGGCGGACGGTGGTGGTGAAACGCCCCATCTGTCCAGCCAGGACGTCATCCGGACGACCTCATCCTGCTGCGTGACGATGATCGCTTCGGCCAGCGTCCGTGCCGAAGGCCGCGCTTTGGCCACGTCGGCCGCCAGCGCGATGCCGGCCCGGTGATGCGGAATCAGCGCCTGCACGAAGGCGACGTCGGCGGCGTTGTGCAGCGCGTCGGCGGAGCGGGAGCCGGTCTCCGACCCGGGCCCGGCGCATCCCGCGGCAAGAACCGCCAAGACAGTGACGAGAATCAATGACCGACGCATGCCGTAACGGTAAACATTCCTAATGATGGACGGAAGGGGCGGACCGGGGATCCCTTCAGTGTTGGCATCCGGACCGTGCTGGTCGTGCCCGGCCGTGCGCGTTGTGCCCGGCCGTGTGCGTGGTGCCCCGACCCTGCGCGTCGTGCCCGGCCGTGCGCGTCGTGCCCCGACCCTGCGCGTCGTGCCCGGCCGTGCGCGTTGTGCCCGGTCGTGCCGGTCGTGCCAGCCGTGCCGCCACTTCCTGCCTGGTTGGCCCTATATAGGGCAGCTTTCGCGGGTATGTGCCGCGACGGTCGGCCGGCGCGTGCCGGTCGCGCGTGGCGGCTGTCCCGCCATCCGAACGGAGCTGACCGCATCGTGGACGACAGTCCGAAAAGGACGGTTAGTTCGTCCGTTAAACAGCTTTTGTGGCCACGGTTTTCTCGCTGATTTCGAGACCTTGGAGAGTTACGCCCACATTCGAGCCCGAACTCTCCAAGGTCTCGAAAACCCGCCCGCGCGACTCGGAATCGCAGCCCCCGAACGTGGTCGAAAACGACATAACGGCGCTCGACCAAAGGGCGACTCGCATTTTGCGGCTGCCCGCGCTGGGCTTCCGGCGCTGGGGCTTCCCGCGCTGCGGCTGCCGGCGCTGCGGCTGCCGGCGCTGCGGCTGCCGGCGCTGCGGCTGCCGGCGCTGCGGCTGCCGGCGCTGCGGCTGCCGGCGCTGCGGCCACCGGTTCCGCCGGAAATATCGGATATGCCGTTAACGTGCGGCGAGGCACCTGAAGGGCAACCGTTCGTAGCTTGCGAGCACGCGGCAGCCGCCCGGCCGCTGGCCGGAAGTATCGGATATGTCGGCAACCTGTAGCGGGGCGCGGGAGGGGGTCCACCGTTTGCAGCTTGCGAGCGCGCTGCAACCGCCCGGCCGCTGGCTGGAAATGTCGGACATGTCGGCAACCTGTTGCGAGGCTCGGGAGGGGGTCCACCGTTTGCGGCTTGCGAGCGCGCTGCAGCCGCCCGGCCGCTGGCCGGAAATGTCGGAAATGTCGGCAGCCTGGAGCGAGGCGCGTGAGAGGGCCACCGTTCGGAGCTTGCGAGGGCGGGTTTGTCGCGGGTGGCTAGTGGCGGCGGCGTGGGGGCATGTCGTAGAAGCCGGTGGGGAGCTGCTGCGTCTCGGTCTGCCACGCCGGGTTCTTGCGGTTGCGGCTGCGCAGGCGCAACAGCACGGCCACCCCCAGGAACACCAGCACCCCGCCGACGATCAGGCCCGGGCCGAGGACCGAAGGCGTACCGGAAGAGGGGTTGAGCGCGGCCGCGTCCGCCGAGGACTCCGCCGGGGTTGGCTGGACGGTGGCGGCCTCCTCGGTGGGCTCGTCGGCCGGGGACGGGCTGGTGCTCGGCTTCGCGGCCACCGCCGAGACCACGCGGCTGGTGGTGCTCGCCGACGCCAGCACCCGGCCGCCCTGCGACGCGCGCGCCTCGAAGCTGACCGAGCCGTTGTCCGGGCCGGTGAAGGAGATGTCCCACTGCCCGGTCACGTTGCGGCCCGTGCACAGCTCGCCCGGATCGTTCTTGACGTCGGTGATGCGGGCGCCGTCGTCGCCGAGCTTCGCCTGTGTCTTGAAGGTGCCGCCGTTCTCGACCCGGTTCACCTTGATCTGGTCGAGGCTCACCCCTTGTGACTGGATGATCAGCGTCCAGCGAACCTTGACGCAGCGCCGGGACTCGCGGTCGGTGGACACGACCGCCGTCAGCGTACGGGCGGCCTTACCGGTGGTGAACGACGCCGGCTTCTGGCCGAACTGCACGTCGAAGCCGTCCACGTCGGCGCGTGCCGGTGTGGCCCAGGCGAGGGATGCGGTGAGCAGGGTCAGTGCCGCGGTGACGCCCGCCGCCACGTGTCGCACTACGATCATCTCCTTGTATGCCTGCACACCAGATGGTTCGTCGCAGCATGCCGAAAGGTTCATCCGGTGCGGCGGGTCACTCTACGTCGGCGCCTTATTTTTTGCTTAGGTCCACACCTCTGCCCCGAGAAAGAGCAGGTCAGACGCGCTGTGCCGGGGGGAAGAGCAAAGTAGGCGACAAAAGAACCGTCTGACGTTCATCCGAACCCGCACAACCTACGTAGTTGGGGGATGGACGCGGACCGGCTGCCCGCCGATGCGCGCCCGAACAGAAGTGCAGGGGGCATTCCCCACGAATGCCGGCGTCCCACCGCCCAGGGGACGTGACCGCTGCGGAGAACGAGGAGTCAATGGCCCGGACGAAGAACAACCAGCGATCCGCCAATCGTGTGGCCGTCGATGTCGGAGCTACCGGCACGGATCCGGTGCCCAAGAGCGCGGTGATCGCACTGGTGATCTGTGCGATCGCGGCGATCTGGGCGGTCGCGATGATGACCCCGCCCGGCCGGGTCGGCTACGTGTACTTCTTCCTGTACGCGGAGTTCTACCTCGGCGTGATCTGCCTGGTCTCGCTGTCGATCACCATCATGGTCGGCCTGGTGGCCACCGACCGGCTGGTGCTGTCCATCCGGCAACGCGTGCTTCTGCAATCGGCACACCGCACCACCGGCATCATCGCGGTGCTCTCGCTCATCGGCCACGTGTGGACCAAGGTCGTCGAGGGGCACATCTCGCTGATCATCGCGCTGGTGCCGTTCACGTCGGTGTTCCACCGGTTCGTCATCGGCCTCGGCGTGATCTCCGGCTACATCATGATCCTGGTGATGTGGACCGGCCTGGCCCGCTCCCGGTTCATCGGCCGTGGCCAGCCCTGGATGTGGCGCAGCATCCACGCGATCTCGTACCTGATGTGGCCGATCGCCCTGGTGCACGGCCTCGCGGCCGGACGGCCCGCGAAATCCTGGGTCATCGTCAGCTATGTCATCTGCATTCTCGCGGTTCTGGTCGGATTGGCCGTACGCCTGTCCGTGTCCCTGAACCGCCGTAAGGACTTCGCCTCGACCGCCGCGTCCGGTGGCGCCGTGAAGCCGGTCGGCAAGATCGTTCCCACCTCGAACGCGGCCCCGAAGAAGCAGCGCCGCCGCGAGCGCGAGCAGGAACTCGCCCCGGTCGCGGTGGTGGACACGTTCGAGCCGGTGATGGCCCCGCCGGTCTTCGAGGAGCCGGCCGCCGCCCCGCGCCAGCGTCGCGCGGTCGAGGACGCCTTCAACGAGCCGACCGGGCTGATGTCGCCGCGGGCGCTCGAGGACGAGCGTGGCCGCGGCCGCCGGTACGCGAACGACGACCAGATCGAGTTCGACGAGCCCGCGCCGCGCGGCCGCCGGTACGCCGGCGAGGAGACCGGCACCCGGATGCGCATGGAGGACACCGGAACGCGGATGCGTCCGGACGAGACCGGCACCCGGATGCGTCCGGACGACACCGGCACCCGGATGCGTCCGGACGACACCGGCACGCGGATGCGCTCCGACGACACCGGCACGCGGATGCGGCGCCCCGACTTCGAGGACACCAGCACGCGGATGCGCCGGGTCGAGATGGACGACTCCCGCAGCGGCGGCTACGAGGCCCCCCGCCAGCGCCGGTACGCCGAGGACGAGACGTCCGGCGGCCGCCGCCGCGCCGACGACTACTACGACGACGCTCCGCGCGGCAGCCGGCACGCCGACCCGGGCGACTACGACGAGAGGCCGCGCGCCCGGTCGCCGCGCTACGCCGACGAGGAACCACCACGAAGGGGCGGACGCACCGACTCCCGCTACGGCGGAGAGGCGGAGGATGCGCCCCGGGCTCGGCGCGACCGGGGCGCAGACATCGACGGCGCCGACTCGGGACGACACAGCCGCAGCCAGTTCGTGGACCTGGCCGCGCAGGACGACTACATCGAGCCGGACGAGACGCCGACGCTGGTCGACATGGCCTCGCGCCGGGCCCGCCGGCAGGCACAGAAGCAGGACACCGGACGCGCCCCGCGCGGCGGCCGGAAGGACGACGAGGTGACTGACGACGACTACTGGTCGCAGTTGCGAGGAGAAGCGAATTGAGCACGGCCCAGGTTCCACCGGTCACCGCGATCGGCACCCCCCGGATCACCGCGGGCTTCGACGAGTACGGCCGGCTGGACCTGCTGGCGCACCAGGAGGTGCACGGCGGGTTCGCGGCCCTCACGTCGGGTGAGCTGATCGGTCTCGCGGACCGTATCGAGCTGCGCGGGCGCGGCGGCGCCGGGTTCCCGTTCGCCCGCAAGGTGCGCGCGGTGCTCGACTCGTGCCGCCGTCAGGAACTGCCCCCGGTGATCGTGGTGAACGGCACCGAGGGTGAGCCGCCGTCCTGGAAGGACAAGGCGATCCTGACCCGGGCGCCGCATCTGATCCTGGACGGCGCCGCGCTGGCGGCCGCCGCCCTGGACGCCGAGGAGATCGTCATCGGCATCGCCGACGACGGCATCGGCCAGAGCTCGATCACCGCGGCGCTGGCCGAACGGCGGATGCCCTGCCCGACCCGGATCGTCACGGTGCCGCACCGGTTCATCTCCGGTGAGGGTGGCGCGCTGGTCCGCGGCATCAACGGCGAGGCGCACATCCCGCCCGGGCGCAAGGTGCGCTCCAGCGACAACGGCGTCATGGGCCTGCCTACGCTGCTGTCGAACGCGGAGACGTACTCGCAGCTCGCGATCGCGGCCCGGCTCGGCCCGTGGGAGTACAACGCGGTCGGCATCCCGGAGGAGCCCGGCACGGTCATGCTCACCGTCGGCGGCTCGGCGACCAACCCGGCGGTGGTCGAGGCGCCGTCGGGCACCCCGTTGATGGACGTGCTGACCATGTGCGGCGCGGACATCGGCCCGGGTCTGCTGGTCGGCGGCTACCACGGCAAGTGGATCACCGCGGAGGCCGCGAAGACCGTGACGATCTCCCGTAAGGGGTTCGCGAAGGTCGGGGGCACGCTGGGCGCCGGCATGCTCATCCCGATCGGGTCGAATACTTGTGCGCTCGGCGAAGTAGCTCAGGTCGTGCAGTATCTGGCGGGCGAGTCGGCGGGGCAGTGCGGCCCGTGCCGGCTGGGCCTGCCCGACCTGGCCCGGGCGGTCACCCTGGTGTCGCTGGGCGGCAACGCGGTGGAGAACGTGCGCCAGGCGGCCGGTGTGGTCAAGGGCCGCGGCGCCTGCAGCCACCCGGACGGTACGGCGCGGTTCGCGCTGTCCGCGCTGGAGGTCTTCGCCGCCGACGTCGAGGCGCACGCCGGCGGCGAGGGCTGCGGCAAGCAGGTCCGGGGTATTCTGCCGTTGCCGTACACGGCCGAGCAGGGTGCCCGGAAGCTGGCCGTGGACTGGTCGCGCTGCGACGGCCACGGGCTGTGCTCGGCGGTCGCCCCCGAGATCATCCGGCTGGACGCGAACGGCTTCCCGGCGTTCCCGCAGACCCCGCTGCCGCCGTGGCTGGAGAACGGCGCCCGCAAGGCGGTCAACGTCTGCCCGGCGCTGGCCCTGCGGCTCACCGAAGCCATCAAGTAAACCGGCCTCGCTCCGCCGAGCGGAGCGAGGCCGTCAGACTCAGTAGGTGGGCGCGTACTGCTCGCTCGGCATCAGGATCCAGAGGATCGGGTAGATGAGGATCTGGCTGCCCGGGATGATCAGCAGGGTGGCGATGAAGATCAGGCGGGCGATCCACGGGTCGATCCCGAAGCGCCGCGCCAGACCGGCGCAGACCCCGCCGATGATCCGGCCGGTCCGCGGGCGCACCAGGCCCTGACGGGTCATCGATTCATGGACGGAGTTCATCGGGTTCTCTCGCTTTCGTTTGCGCTGACTTGCTGACCAATCAAGAGTCGCCCATCACGGCGGCGATTCCCATCGGGAAAGGCCCTGAGGAGCCCCCGACTTCGCGACCCTTAGTAGGCGATCGAGCTCGCGGCGCATGATGGCGCGGACGAGCACGGCCCGGTCGCGTACCTGGTCCTCGGTGAGCGTAACCGTCTCGCCCGCGCGTCGCCGGCGGATCTCGCCGGCCAGCTCGACCGGCACACCCAGCGACGGCAGCCGGTCGATGGCCTCCCGCTTGGTGATCAGCCGGCCCTCGGCGATGGTGGCGTCCGCCCGGCTCACCGTGGTCAGACCCAGGTCGACGTGCAGGTCGGTGCGCCAGCGCCTCGGGTGGCGCAGCGCACCCGTCCAGTAGCCGCGCAGCTCGGCCCGCGCCCCCTCGGCGAGTTCGGCGTCGCTGACCGGCGGGAACACCGAGGCCGGCGCCGGACCGTAGACGGTGACCCCGAACCGATGCAGCTCGGCCCGCGAGATGCGGCTCAGCGGGCGCCGGAACATCTGCTCGTGTGCCCACGTCACGTGCGTGCGGTCCGGATCGTCCGCCTCGGCGACCGGCACGTACGCGCAGTGCAGCTTGGGCACGTCGAACGCCGCGTGCACGGCCTTCAGAGCGGTGCGGCGGGTGCGCGTCAGCGGCTCGGACAGCACCGCCACCAGGTCGAGGTCGCTGATGCCCGGATGGTAGTCACCGGAGCCGATCGAACCGCCCGCGTAGAAGCCGCTCACCCGGGCGACCTCGCGTACCGAGTCCGCGAAGCGGGACACCAGGGGTTCGCGATCAAGGCGAGCGTCCATGCGGTCAATCATGACGGGGGTACGCCAGATACAGTGTCCCGGCGAGTCAGGGAGTTGGGGGAGCATGCCTAAGGAGCCGCTGCGACCGCACGATCCGCGGCGTCTGGGCGATTACGAGCTCGTCGAGCGGCTCGGCGAGGGCGGCATGGGCACCGTCTACCTTGGCCGGTCGCCGTCCGGCGTGCTGGTCGCGGTCAAGATGGTCCGCGCCGACCTGGCGCACGACGACGAGTTCCGGCTGCGGTTCCGCAGCGAGGTCGAGCGCGTCCGCCAGGTGCCGCCGTTCTGCACCGCCGAGGTCCTCGACGCCGACCCCGACCACGACCGTCCGTACCTCGTGGTCGAGTACGTGGACGGGCCGACGCTGGCGAACGTCGTGGAGGAGCGCGGCCCGCTCACCGCGGCGAATCTCCACAGTGTGGCGATCGGGGTGGCGACCGCGCTGACCGCGATCCACGGCGCCGGCGTCATCCACCGCGACCTCAAACCGCGGAACGTGCTGCTCGCGCCGGGCAGCCCGAAGGTGATCGACTTCGGGATCGCGCGGGCGGTCGAGGGGCAGAGCAACACCATCACCGGCGACGGCGCGATGGTGGGCACGGTGGCCTACATGGCGCCGGAACGGTTCGGCGACGAGCCGCTCACTCCGGCCTCCGACGTGTTCGCGTGGGGCGGGGTGGTGGCGTACGCGGGAACCGGCCGCACCCCCTTCCGCGGCGAGACGCCGCCGGTGACCGCCGGCCGGATCCTCACCGCGGAGCCCAACCTGGACGGCCTGACCGGGCCGTTGCGTGACCTCGTGGCGCTGGCGCTGGCGAAGAACCCGGCCGACCGGCCGACCGCGCGCGAGCTGCTGGACCTGCTGATCTCGGGCCGGAGCAAGGCGACCGCAGCGGCGCTGAACGGCCAGCCGGACCTGCGGGAGGCCGCGGCCGAGGCGCAGTCGGTGATGGTCGGCTACCGGGAGGACGCGATCACCACCGTTCCGGTGTCGGAGCTGCCGATGCCGGCGCCGGTGCCACCGGACCCGGAACCGGCCCGGCCGCGCAAATGGTTCCTGCCGGTCGCGGTGGCCGTGGTCGTGCTCGCCGTGATCCTCGGTGCCGCGCTGCTCGCGTTCGCGCCGACGGTGACGAGTTCGAACGCGGCGCCCGCCGCCAGCCGTCCGGCCCCGATCCTGGCGGACGACCTGAGCGGGCCGCGGCTCTGGCAGGTGAGCACCGAGGCGGACGGGACCACCGGCTGCACGTTCCACGGTGGCCTGGTCGCCCAGGTGGCGCAGCGCGGGCTCTACAAGTGCACCGGGCCGCAGGACGACCTGCCGCCCGGCCTGGACGCCGAGGTCGGGGTGCGGCTGCTCACCCCGGACACGTGCGCGGGGATCTGGCTGCGGTTCACCCAGGTGCGCGGCTACCTGGTCGAGGTGTGCCCGACCAGCGTGTACGTGGGTACGCACCGTAACCAGAAGGTCGAGGTGACCCGGACGCTGCCGCTGGACCAGCCGATCGCGGTGGGCGGCGCGGTGACCCGGATCGGGCTGCGCACCACCGCTACCTCGGTCGAGGTGACCCGGGACGGCCGGACCGTCGGCACGGCACCGCTCACCGCCCGCGACATCACCGGTACCGGGCTGTTGCTGGGCGTGGTCACCGACCGGTCCGCGCCGCAGGACGGGCCGTTCTCGGTCGCGTTCGACCACATCGCCGTGCGGCCGTCAGCTGAAGGGTGACTCCGGGCGGTCCTGCGGCACGCCGTCCACCGAGATGTCGACGCGCTCGTTGTAGAAGCAGAGCAGGTCGCGGATCTTCGGATTCTCCGGGATCGGGTCGGGGTAGCTCCACGCGATGTCCGCGGCCGCCGGATGCGACCAGTAGCGGGCGGCACCCTTGTACGGGCAGAACGAGACGGCCTGGCTCTCCGACATCAGGTCCATCCGCACGTCGGTGAACGGCAGGTAGTACCGGGTCGGCAGCATCGTCTCGAACAACAGCACCGGCCGTACGCTACGAGCCACCCGCTCGCCGTCGATGAAGACCTCGACCTGCCGGGACGAGCGCAGCGTGTCGACGCGTTTGTGCGGGTCACGCGCGTGCTCGTAGACGCGTTCGTCCTCCTCGTACCACTCCAGGGTGCGCCAGGAGAAGGTGACGTGGTCCTTGAGCGCGGCGAACTCGTCGTTGTGCCAGGCGCCGCGCGGCACGTGCCGGCCGCCCGCGGTCACCGACCAGCCGCGGTCGGTCTCGTCGACCAGGACGCCCGGGCGGACGTCGTCGATGGGGACGAAGTAGGTGGGGAGCTCGCGCGGGCCGTACTGGATGAGCAGTTGGGCGTTGGCGGTGTCGGCCACGACGACGCCGCCCAGCCGCACCCGGACCCGGCGCGGGCTCGGTTCGACGAAAGGCAGGGGCCACTCGAATGCCATGACCCCTGCCTACCGGATGTGCCGAGCCATTGCCAGACCTTGCTCGTACGGGCGTCGGTCCGGCGCGCCGGCTCTCAGTCCTTGGTCAGGCCGGCCCGGCGCAGCGCGTCCGCCATCGCGGAGTTCTGGATCTGCGGCTGACGTTGCTGGCCCTGCCGGCCGCCCTGTCCCTGGCGTCCGCCGCCCTGTCCTTGCCGGCCTCGATCGCCGCGCTGGCCGCCCTGGCCGCCCTGGCCACCTTGGCCGCCACCCTGCCGGCCGCCGCGATCGCCGCCCTGGCCGCCGCGTTCGCCGCCCCGGCCGCCTTGACCGCCGCGCTGCCCACCCTGCCCGCCTTGGCCGCCGCCCGGACCCTGCCCCTGCCCCTGACCGGGCCGGCCGTCGTCGGCGCGCGGCTCCCGCTTGCGGGCCGGCTCGTCGCTCAGGCGCATGGTCAGCGAGATCCGCTTGCGGGCCTCGTCGATCTCCAGCACCCGGACCTTGACGACATCCCCGGACTTGACCACCTCTCGGGGATCTTTCACGAAATTGTTGGACAAAGCCGACACGTGGACCAGGCCGTCCTGGTGCACGCCGATGTCGACGAACGCCCCGAACGCCGCCACATTCGTGACCACCCCTTCCAGCACCATCCCCGGCTTGAGGTCGGCGATCTTCTCGACGCCTTCGGCGAACGTGGCGGTGGTGAACCCCGGGCGCGGGTCCCGGCCCGGTTTGTCCAGCTCACCCAGGATGTCGGTCACGGTGGGCAGCCCGAACGTGTCCGTCACGAACTGCTCCGGACGCAACGCCCGCAACAACGGGCTGTTCCCGATCAGCGTCTTGATGTCCGCGTTCGCCGACGCCAGGATCGCCCGGACCACCGGGTACGACTCCGGGTGCACCGCCGAGCTGTCCAGCGGGTCGTCGCCGTCCGGGATGCGCAGGAAGCCGGCGCACTGCTCGAACGCCTTCGGGCCGAGCCGGGCCACCTTCCGGATGTCGTCACGGGTGCGGAACGGGCCGTTCTGGTCGCGGTGCAGCACGATGTTCTCGGCCAGGCCGGCGCCGATCCCGGACACCCGGGTCAGCAGCGGCGCGGACGCCGTGTTCACGTCCACGCCGACCGCGTTCACCGCGTCCTCGACCACCGCGTCCAGCGACCTCGACAGCTTCACCTCGGACAGGTCGTGCTGGTACTGGCCGACCCCGATGGACCGCGGGTCGATCTTCACGAGCTCGGCGAGCGGGTCCTGCAGGCGGCGGGCGATCGAGACGGCGCCGCGCAGCGACACGTCCATGCCGGGCAGCTCCGACGCGGCGTACGCGGACGCCGAGTAGACCGACGCGCCCGCCTCGGACACCATCACCTTGGTCAGTTTCGCCTCGGGATGCCGCTTGATCAGCTCGGCGGCCAGCTTGTCGGTCTCCCGCGACGCGGTGCCGTTGCCGATCGCGATCAGGTCGACATTGTGCTTGCTGGCCAGCGCCGCGAGCCGGTGGATCGACTCGTCCCACTTGTTCTGCGGCACGTGCGGGTAGATCGTGTCGGTCGCGACCGCCTTGCCGGTCGAATCCACGATCGCCACCTTGACCCCGGTGCGGAAACCCGGGTCCAGTCCCATCGTGGTGCGCGTGCCGGCCGGCGCGGCGAGCAACAGGTCGCGCAGGTTGGCGGCGAACACGCGTACGGCCTCGTCCTCGGCGGCCTGCCAGAGACGGACCCGCAGGTCGGCACCCAGATGGATGAGCACCCGGGTGCGCCACGCCCAGCGCACCGTGTCGGTCAGCCACCGGTCCGCCGGCCGGCCCTGGTCCACGACGCCGAACCGGGCCGCGATCCGGGGCTCGAAGGTCGACTCGTCCTCCGGTTCCGGTTCCATCGTCAGATCGAGGACTTCCTCTTTCTCGCCGCGGAACATCGCCAGGATGCGGTGCGAGGGCAATTTCGCGTACGGCTCGGCGAAGTCGAAGTAGTCGGCGAACTTCGCGCCCTCGGACTCCTTGCCGTCGCGCACCTTGGCGATCAGCCGGCCCCGCGTCCACATCCGCTCGCGCAGCTCGCCGATCAGGTCGGCGTCCTCGGCGAACCGCTCGATGAGGATCGCCCGCGCGCCGTCCAGGGCGGCGCTCTCGTCCGCCACGCCTTTCTCGGCGTCCACGAAGCTTGTGGCGCTCTCGCGCGGGTCGAGGGTGGGGTCACCCAGCAACTGCTCGGCCAGGGGCTCCAGACCGGCCTCACGGGCGATCTGTGCCTTGGTGCGCCGCTTCGGCTTGTACGGCAAGTAGATGTCCTCGAGCCGGGCCTTCGAGTCGGCGGCCAGGATGGCCTGCTCCAGGGCGTCGTCGAGCTTGCCCTGCGCGCGGATCGACTCGAGCACGGCCGTGCGGCGTTCCTCCAGCTCACGCAAGTACCCCAGGCGCTCCTCGAGGGTCCGCAGCTGGGTGTCGTCGAGGGTGCCGGTCACCTCCTTGCGGTAGCGGGCGATGAACGGCACCGTGGCACCGCCGTCGAGCAAATCGACCGCCGCGGTGACTTGGGCCTCCCGAACCCCGAGTTCGGAGGCAATGCGCTGATGGATCGCTGTCGTCACGCCGACGATTCTCTCCGAGGCGGTCCGCCCTTGTCGCGCCACCCCGCGTGACAGGTTCCGATGATCACTCCGGGGTGGCCCCTGACCTGCGGGTAACGCTTCCGGGGGACTTCCCGGTCCGCGTTTCGCGGCTTTTCCCACCCGGTGGGCAGCCAGGCCCCCGCGCTCACCTCCGCCCGCTATGTAGGAGGTACTAGAGACTTATGAGAACGCGTTTGGCAGTCTTGTGACATGACGCTTGTGGTCCGGGCGGTCGCCGCCACCGATCAAGGACTGGTGCGGTCCAACAACGAAGATGCGGTGTTCGTGGGAAACCGTCTGCTGGTGGTGGCCGACGGCATGGGCGGGCTGCCCGCCGGTGAGCTGGCCAGCGACATCCTGGTGCGGGCGCTGAGCGTCGTCGACGACATGCCGGACACCGGCGAGCCGTTGCAGGATCTGATCGCGGCGCTGGCGACGGCGAACGAACGGATCGAGGCCGCGATCGCCGACGACGACGCGCGCGACGGCATGGGCACGACCGTGACGGCGATCCTGCTCTCCGGCAACCGGGTGGCCGCGCTCAACGTGGGCGACTCCCGCTGCTACCGGGTCCGCGACGGCGAGCTCACCCAGCTCACCCGCGACGACACCTACGTGCAGGCGCTGGTCGACCAGGGCGTGCTGACCCCCGACGACGCCCGCCGGCACCCGCAGCGCGCCCTGGTCACCCAGGCGGTGCAGGGCGGCCCGTACCGCCCGGCCGGCCGGCTGATCCCGGTCCAGGCCGGCGACCGCTTCCTGCTGTGCAGCGACGGCCTGTCCGACTACGTGGAAGACAGCGTGATCGCCGAGACCCTGCGCATCAACCCGGACCGCAAGACCGCGGCCGCCGAGCTGGTCCGGCATACGTTGGAGAACGGCGCCCCCGACAACGTGACGGTCATCGTCGCCGACGTCACCGAGGCTTGAGAGTCAGGGCAGCTCCAGAAACTCGCGGATCTCGTCCTCCACCCGGCGCATCGTCGGGTGCGAGACGAAGCCGTGGTTGTCGCGCAGGCCGGTGCGGTCGAGGATCTGCACGACGCCATGGATGCGGACGAATGCGCCGCCCAGCGGGTCCTCATCGGTCAGCGGCACCGCGAGATGGTTGGGGTGCGGCGTGTCCCGGACGACGGTGAGCGCCCAGATCGCCAGCTCGTCGACGGCGTTGTATTCGTCGTTGCTGATCACCAGGACGCGATGCTGGGCGGAGCCGCGCAGTAACGTCCAGATCTGACCGCGTCTCACCACTGCGTGTCACGCAGCGCGATGTCGTTGCTGCTCTCGATGAGCTCCCGCTGCTCGGCGATCTCCTCCGGGGTGCGTCCGCGCAAGAAATCCCCGTACGCCTGGGCGGCGGTCCGCTGCCGCTCTCGTCGCGCCTCGGGCAGCACCCGCCGGACCGCCTCGGTGACCGCCGCCGAGGCGTTCGCCTGGCTCTGCAGATAATCGGCGACGTCGTCCGGGACGCTGATGCTCATCTTGACGGTCATACTTTCATCCTACTGTGCCGGCTGCGCTCGAATCCGTGTGCGCCGGTGCATATCCTCGGCGGATGCTCATCACGACCGAACGGCTGATCCTGCGGCGTTTTCGCAAGGCGGACGCGCCGGTGCTGGCCGAGTACCGGTCGGACCCCGCGGTGGCGCGCTACCAGTCGTGGGACGCGCCGTTCCCGCTGCTGCGCGCGCAGACCGCGGTCGCCAACTTCATGGCCTCCGATCCGGACAAGGCGGGCTGGTTCCAGTACGCGGTCGAGCGCGTCGCCGACCGCACGCTGATCGGTGACGTGGCCGTGCACCTGCATGACAACCTGCTGCAGGCGGAAATCGGATTCACCCTGGCCACGCCGTACCAGAAGCAAGGTTTTGGGGCCGAGGCCGTGCGTGCCGTGCTGGACCGGCTGTTCCGCGTGCAGGGGCTGCACAAGGTGACCGGGGAGTGCGACGCCCGCAACACAGCGTCGGCGGCGCTGATGGAACGCGTCGGCTTCACCCGCGAGGGCCACCTGCGCCAGCAGACGTTCATCAAGGGCGAATGGACCGACGACCTGCTCTACGGCTTGCTCGCCGAGGAGTGGCTGCTCGACGAGTGATGCAGGCGGCCGGCCAGGTCACGTACCCGGATCGGCGGTTCCCCGGCCGGCAGCTTCTCGGCGACGTCACCCGCCCGCGCGATCGATTTCCCGTACGCGGCGGCCAGCCCGGACGCCGACACCCCGTGCGCCACCACGGACAGCAGGATGGTCCAGGTCACCGCGGCGACCAGCAGCCCGCCGTTCTCGGCGTGCTCGATCTCCTCCAGCGCGATCAGCAGGAACACGACCGAGGCCAGCCCGCGTGGGCCGAACCAGCCCATGAACGCCACGGTCGCCGGCCGCAGACGGGTGCCGAGCAGCGCGATCGCCACCGGAACCAGCCGGATCACGGTGAGGCTCAGGATCGCGTACAGGATCGGCCGCACCGAGAAGGCCAGCGTCCCCACGAAGAGCGCGCCGAACAGCGCCCACACCAGGAACGACGTGGCCAGCCCGAGCGTCTCGGTGAACTGCACGGGCGCCCGCAACCGGCCCCGGGTGGCGGCGCCGAACAGCAGGCCACCGAGGAAAGCCGCGATGAACCCGTTACCGCCGATCGCCACCGAACCCTCGTACGCGAGTAACGCCAGGGCGAGAATGGCGATCTGCTCGGACACCTGGGCGGTCCAGCCCCGCGCGGCCGCGGCCGACAACAGCCGCCCGCCGAGATGGCCGACCACGATCGCGGCGACGATCGCCAGTCCGATCTGCTTGACCGCTTCCCACCCCCACGCCGTACCGCCGAGAGCCTCCTCGGCCGCGACCGCCGCGACGAAGAGGGTGACGAACGGCGTCGCGATCCCGTCGTTGAGACCGCTCTCGACGTTGAGCGCCCGCCGGATCCGCACCGGCACCGCCTTGTTCGTGACGACCGCCAGCCCGAGCGCCGCGTCGGTGGGCGCCAGGATCGTCGCGATCAGCGCCGCGGCCGCCCAGCCGGCGCCCGGAAACACCAGGTAGGCGAGCAGCGCGCCGATCGCGATCGTCATCGGCAGCCCGGCGAACAGCAGCCGCCGGGGCAGCCCCGAGTCACCCTCGACGTCGTCGAGCCGGACGGTTGAGGCGTCCGCGAACAGCAGCAGCGCCAGGGTCAGCTCGGTGATCGTGAGAACGGTCTCGTCGCCCAGCGCGAACGGCAGGACGGCCAGGCCGCCCGGCCCCAGGATCGCGCCGGCGGCGACGAACACCATCGGAGCGGTGATCCACCAGCGATCCAGCTTCGAGGCGATCATCGTGTACGCCACCACGAGCGCCGCGAGCGCAGTGAGCCCACCCATCGGGCCAGTCAACGTTCCGGCCGGCAACCGGGGATCACCCCGTACGCATGATGCTCGTCCAGGGAAAACGCCGGATGGTGACGGGGTCCGACGAGAACGGGAAGAGCCTTGCCATGACAACTATGAAGATCACCCGGCCGAGCATGGCGGACCGCCAGGCCCAGGGCCGCGACGCCCGGGACCGCACACCACGGTCGAGTCACACCAACTGGCGCCCGGCCGGCGACCGGCCCGACCCGGTGACCACGCTCACCGAGCAGAACGTGACCCGCGAGCCGGACCTGGTGCCGGTGCGGCACGGCCGGATGATGGTCTCGCCGTTCACCTTCTACCGCGGGGCGGCGCGGGTGATGGCGATGGACCTGAAGGACACTCCCGTGGCCGGCCTCGACGTCCAGCTCTGCGGCGACGCCCACCTGTCGAACTTCGGCGCGTTCGCCTCGCCGGAACGCAAGCTGCTGTTCGACCTCAACGACTTCGACGAGACCCTGCCCGGGCCGTTCGAGTACGACGTGAAACGGATGGCGGCCAGCTTCATGATCGCGGCCCGCAACAACGGGTTCGACAAGGCCGACCAGCGGGCCTCGACGCTTGCCTCGGTGACCGCGTACCGCGACGCGATGACCATGTTCGCCGGGATGCGCACGATGGACGTCTGGTACGCGCACCTCGACGAGGATCAGCTGATCAAGGCGATCCGGGAGGCCACCGCGGAGGACCGCGACGGTGGCAAGCAGCACCAGAAGCTCGTCAAGAAGGCGCTCAAACGCGCCGAACAGAACCGTCGCAAGGCACACACCCGAGACAGCCTGCAGGCGCTGTCCAAGCTCGCGGAGAACGTCGACGGCCGCTACCGGATCATCAGCCAGCCGCCGATCGTCGTCCCGGCCCGGGATCTGCCGATGACCCAGGACATGACGCCCGACGAGATCCAGCAGCTGGTCCGCGACCAGTTCCGCGCCTACCGCTCCACACTGCAGGACGACCGGCGCAAACTGCTGGAACGGTTCGAGGTCGTCGACATGGCCCGCAAGGTCGTGGGCGTGGGCAGCGTCGGCACCCGGGCCTTCATCGTGCTGCTGCAGGGCCGCGACGCCGGCGACCCGCTCTTCCTGCAGATCAAGGAGGCGACGAACTCGGTTCTGGAGACGTCGCTGCCGCGCAGCCGCTACCGCCTGCAGGGCGAGCGGGTGGTGCAGGGCCAGCGGATGATGCAGGCGGCCAGCGACATCTACCTGGGATGGACCAAGGGCCGTGACGTCACCCGGCACTTCTACTGGCGGCAGCTTCGCGACATGAAAGGCTCGGCCGAGGTGGAGCTGATGACGCCGGTCGGACTGCCCGTCTACGGGCGGATCTGCGGCTGGACGCTGGCGCGGGCGCACGCCCGGTCCGGGGACCCGGTGGCGATCGCCGCGTACCTGGGCGGCAGCGACACGTTCGACAAGTCGATCACCGATTTCGCCGACCGTTACGCGGACCAGAACGAGCAGGACTACGAGCGGTTCGCGTCGGCGATCAAGTCCGGTCAGCTCGAGGCCGTCGACGGACAATGAGCCATCGTGCCACCGCGGCGCCGCCGAGCAGCAGGATGCCGGCGGCGACGACGGCGAGCATCGTCGCGTTGCGCCGCCGGCAGTCGTTCACCGGGTCGTCGTGGGTGAGGGCGCAGGCCATTTTGTCACCCGCGTTCCTCCCGTACGTCGTCCGTAAGGCGTCCCGGAGGTCGTCCCATTGCCGGCGGGTCTCGACGATCGCGCCGGTCACCGCCTTCGCGAAGTTGTCGCCCACCTGCCCGCGGGGCGTCGTGGGATCCGACGTGGCGCCGGTGGCCGGATCGACCAGCCCGGTGTCCTTGTTGAGCGCCGCGTGGGTCACCCGGTTCCGGCATTTCGCGACGCCGGCCGGCTGGTCGGGCACCACGAAGCACCCGGTGGTGAGGCCGTCCGGGATGGCCGGCGTGCCGGTGCCGCGCAGGTCGAACAGCGCGCTGGGCGCGGGCAGGTTCAGACCCGGCGGGTTCTCCGGCCCGGCCGGGCGGCTAGGGTCCGCGGCGTCCGCCCAGTTGCTGTGCGAGTAGAAGTCCTGCGCGCCGTGCAGGGCCCGGCCGAACGCTTCGAGGGTCGCGCACTTGGCGCGTCGCTCGGCGGCCGCGCCGGGCACGCAGTCGTTGCCCAGGTCGACCTCCGCGCCGGCGATGTCCCCGTTGGCGTCCAGAAGGCCGTCGGCGTCGGTGACCGCCTCGCGGAATCGGTCGCGCAGGTGGTCGATGCATTCGTGCAGGCGGGTCGTGGCCTGGTCGCGGGTCCGCGGGTAGCCGGCGGCGGTCTGCACGTCGCCGTCGTTGAGGAAGTCGGCGTCGTCGCAGTGCGCGGCCGGGTTGAGCGACTCGGTGAGATCGGGCGACCCGACCGCGCCGAACTGCTTCCCGTCACCCGCGAGCTGGCTGATCGATCGCGCCTGGAAGCAGGTGTCGTCGTCGCCTTCGGGGCAGGCGACCGCGGCCCGGGTGATCCGCTCGTGCTCCCGGTTCTGGCCGCCGGTCGCGATCGTCCCGAACCCGGACGCCCCCGTCCCGGGGAACAGCGCGACCGAACCGGCGAGCAGCAGCGACGCGAGCAGTCCCGCGCCGCGTCTCCACCCGCCCGACCCCCCGGCCACCAGGGCAGCCTCGCACCGACGGACCCGCCCTGCGTCATTCCGGGCGGATGGTCATCCCGGCGTCGCCGGCCCGCCTGGAAGATCCATTGTCGCCGATGCCGCTCCACGGTGGTGGGGCGCCAGCGCGATGTCCGAAACCCGCCAGCAATCGCGCCTCCCGGGCAGCAGTGTGGAAGGCGTACAGAGGCTGACCAAGAGGAGGCAACGATGACCGCCTGGACCACAATCGCCAGCCCGGTGGGAGACCTGCTGCTGGTGGGGGAGGAGACGGCGGACGGGATCACCTTGACGTCGCTGTCCATGCCCGGCCAGAGGAAGGCCCCGGCCGTACGCCCGGCCGCGTTCAGCGAGATCGCCCGCCAGGTGGAGGCGTACTTCGCCGGCGAGCTCACCCGGTTCGACATCCCGTTCACTGAGGGTGGCACGGACTTTCAGCGGCGCGTGTGGCGCGCGGTGGAGGAGATCCCGTTCGGGAGCACCACCACGTACGGCGCGATCGCCGCGAAGCTCGGCCTGCCGCGGGAGCGGATCCAGGCCGTCGGTGCCGCGGTCGGGGCGAACCCGTTGCTGCTGGTGCGGCCCTGCCACCGCGTCATCGGCGCGGACGGCTCGATGCGGGGCTACGCCGGGGGTGTCGAGCGCAAGGTGTGGTTGCTCACCCACGAGGGCGCGCTGCAGCCGTCGCTCGTCGCACCGATGGGCGGCTCACGATGACCGACACCCTGGAACAACTCGCCGACGTGGACTGGGTTGCCGTGACGGGAGACCTCGACGCGTACGGGAACGCTCTGACCGGCCCGATCCTCACCGCAGCGCAATGCCGGCAGATCAGCGGGTGGTACGACGACGCCGCCCGGTTCCGCACCACCGTGGACATGGCCCGGCACCGGTTCGGATCCGGCCAGTACCGGTACTTCACGCACGACCTGCCGGAGGTGGTGCGGGAGCTGCGGGAGGCGTTCTATCCTCGTCTGCTGCCCGTGGCGCGCGACTGGGCCGCCAAGCTCGGGGCGCCGGCACCGTGGCCGGACAGCCTCGCCGAGTGGCTGCGGATGTGCCACGCAGCGGGCCAGTCCAAGTCCGCGCAGATCCTGCTGCGCTACGGCCCCGGCGACTGGAACGCGCTGCACCGCGACGTGTTCGGCGACATGCTCTTCCCGCTGCAGGTCGTCGTCGGCCTGGACGCCCCCGGCACCGACTTCACCGGCGGCGAGTTCCTGATGGTCGAGCAGCGGCCCCGCGCGCAGTCCCGCGGTTCGGCGACCACCTTGCCGCAGGGCCACGGCCTGGTGTTCACCACCCGGGACCGGCCGGTAGCGTCGAAGCGCGGCTGGTCGAACGCCCCGATGCGGCACGGCGTGAGCACCGTCCGCTCGGGCCGCCGCCACACGCTGGGCCTGGTCTTCCACGACGCCGCCTAGCCGGGTAAGTCCTAACCGTGGTGGTGGGCGGTAAGTGATCTGGTCACGGTGCGGCGCGGTGGCGCGGTGGTGATCCGTTCGCGGCCTGGACACCGCGGTCACATCGTGGATTTTTGTGA
>NZ_JABBNC010000055.1 GCF_012933445.1 Actinoplanes sp. TBRC 11911 | reverse complement strand
GTATGTGGGCGCAACTCTCCAAGGTTCGCGAAAAGCCCACGATGTGGCCTGCAATGTCCATAGAGTGGGAACCGCCCGCGCAAGCGGATGGCCGCGCGCAAGCGGATGGCCGCGCGACTATGACGATCTCGTCGGCCGCAGCGGCGGTTGCGCATCGGGTTAGGTCTGCTGAAGCGGAACCGCAGCTAGGCCACGTGGACCCGGCGCCAGTTCGTCACCGGGAGATCCTTTTCCGGTACGTCGGTGAGGCCGTTCTCATCCATCGCGTTGTAGACGGCCAGCCGGGCGCCCTCGAAGAGGAACTCCACCGCGTGCAGGATGCGGGGCCGCCAGTCCGCCACCGTGACCAGCTCGATGATGTTGACCGCGCGTAGTGGCCGGCCCCGGGCCGCGCGCAACGCCGCGTGCGGGTCGGGCCGCCAGTCAAAGTGCTCATACCAGTCGATCGGTACATTGAGGTCGATCTGGTCCCACGTGATCGCGCACTCGTCAAACTTACGGTGGGTAATCTCGACGTGGGTTGTTCCAAAGTCGAGAATGACCGGGCCGTCCGCGAACCAGCCACGCTCGGCCATGTCCCACATCAGCCAGCTTGATCGCAGTGGACGTCCGATGAGCCGCACAAATCGGGTGCGGTGCACGGCAGCGAGGGCCTCGGCGTCGTGGTGCCACGCCGGATCATAGCCTTCGATACCGATCACGATCTTGATCCTCCGTTCAGGATCGCACGATCGTACCCACGCCTCTGAGTAACCGCGCAACACACGACGATGGCCGGCCCCCGGAGAGGGACCGGCCATCGCGCGACGATTACTTCGAGAGAGTGGTACCGGTGGAGCGAAGGTTCTCGCACGCCTCGACGACGCGCTTCGCCATGCCGTTCTCGGCCAGCTTGCCCCACGCCCGCGGGTCGTACGCCTTCTTGTTGCCGACCTCGCCGTCGATCTTCAGCACGCCGTCGTAATTCTTGAACATGTGCTCGACGACCGGCCGGGTGAACGCGTACTGCGTGTCGGTGTCGATGTTCATCTTGACCACGCCGAAGTCGAGGGCGCTGCGGATCTCCGACAGCAGCGAGCCGGAACCACCGTGGAAGACCAGGTCGAACGGCTTCTCCTTGCCGAACTTCGCGCCGACCGCGTCCTGGATCTCCTTGAGGATCTCCGGGCGGAGCTTGACGTTGCCCGGCTTGTAGACGCCGTGCACGTTGCCGAAGGTCAGGGCGGTCATGTACCGCCCCTTCTCGCCGAGGCCCAGCGCGGCGGCGGTGGCCAGGCCGTCGTCGATGGTGGAGTACAGCTTCTCGTCGATCTCGGCGGAGACGCCGTCCTCCTCGCCGCCGACCACGCCGACCTCGATCTCGAGAATCACGTGCGCCGCAGCCGCGTCCTTCAGCAGGTCCTCGGCGATGTCGAGGTTCTCGTGCAGCGGCACTGCCGAGCCGTCCCACATGTGCGACTGGAACAGCGGCGCCTTGCCGTTGGCCACGCGCTCCTTGCTGATGGCGAGCAGCGGACGGACGTACTTGTCGAGCTTGTCCTTGGGGCAGTGGTCGGTGTGCAGCGCGATGTTGATCGGGTAGTTCTTGGCGATCTCGGTGGCGAACTCGGCGAGCGCCAACGCGCCGGTGACCATGTTCTTCACGGTGGGGCCGGACGCGTACTCGGCGCCGCCGGTGGAGATCTGGATGATGCCGTCGCTGCCCGCCTCGGCGAAGCCTTGCAGGGCCGCGTTAACCGTCTGCGAAGAGGTCACGTTGATCGCGGGGTACGCGAACGCGCCGGACTTGGCACGGTCGAGCATCTCGGCATAGACCTCGGGAGAAGCGATGGGCATCGTTGCGCTCCTTGTACTCATGCAGTGAGAAAGCTGAGAGTTCTCCAAAAGGCAGTATTCCGCAGTGGCGAACACGATGCGAAATCACCCCGCAACTCGGTTCGACCGATTCGAGCCGGACATATGCTTCCTTCGGAGGGGGTGGACGATGACAGATCCGGATGACACTGACCTTGAGGCGCCTGAGGAAGACGCGGCGGAACAGGCCATGAGTGCCTTCGACGAGGACGATGACGAGGACGCCGGTCCGGACGAGGACGAACAGGACCTCGAGGCCCCGGAGTGGGACGTCCAGGAGCAACATCAGTCGCTCTGGCCCTCCGAAGACGAGTACCGCTAGCAATTCGTTCGCTTTCCGAGGCGGCCAGGTCCGATCATTACGGGCGTGCTGCTCACGGTTTCCACCACCCACCGGCCGGCCACCGACCTGGGGTATCTGCTGGTCAAGCACCCGGACCGGGTGCATTCGTTCGACGTGCCCACCGGTACGGCGTACGTCCTCTACCCTGAGGCCGCCGCGGACCGTTGCACGGCCGCCCTGCTGCTGGACGTCGATCCGCAGCGGTTGCGCGCGCAGCAGGACACATTCGAGCTGGGGCAGTACGTCAACGACCGCCCGTACGCCGCGTCGAGCCTGCTCGCGAGCGCTCTGAACAAGGTTTTCCGCAGTGCGCTGCGGGGCGTCTCGAAGGATCGTCCGGAGCTGGCCGCCGCGCCGCTGCCGCTGGAGATCGCGGTGCCGGTGCTGCGCGGCACGTCCGAGCTGGCCACCCGGCTGTTCGAGCCGCTCGGCTGGCAGGTCACCGCCACCCCGATCCCGCTGGAACCCCAGATCGGCGGCGACAGCCGCTACGTCGATCTCCAGCTTTCCGGTTCGGTACGCCTCGCCGACGCCCTCAACCACCTGTACGTGCTGCTCCCGGTCCTGGACGACGCGAAGCACTACTGGGTGGCGCCCGACGAGATCGAGAAGCTGCTGCGCTCCGGAGAGGGGTGGCTGGCCGCGCACCCGGAGAAGGTGCTGATCACCCGCCGCTACCTGGCGCACAAGAAGGCGTACGCGACCACGGCCCTGCAGTTGCTGGAGGGGGACGAGACCACCGACGAGGACGCCGAGCTCCCGGTCACCCGGAAGATCAGCCTGGCTTCGCACCGCCGGGACGCCGTGCTCACGGCGTTGGCCGACGCCGGCGCCGCACGCGTGCTCGACCTGGGCTGCGGCGGCGGAGCCCTGCTCACCGCGCTGATCAAGGACCGGCGCTTCACCGAGATCGTCGGCGCCGACGTGTCGTCCCGGGCGCTGGCGATCGCGGCCCGGCGGATCCACCTGGAACGGCTGGGCGACCGGGTCCGGCTGTTCCAGTCCGCGCTCACCTACCGCGACGACCGCCTGCGCGGCTACGACGCGGCGGTGCTCATGGAGGTCATCGAACACCTCGACCCGCCGCGGCTGCCGGCGCTGGCGGAGACGGTCTTCGGCCACGCGCGTCCCGCCACGGTCGTGGTGACCACGCCGAACGTCGAATACAACGTGCACTACGAAGGGCTGACCGGGACGCGTCACTCGGACCACCGCTTCGAGTGGACGCGCGCGGAGTTCCGCTCGTGGGCGTCCCGGGTGGCCGCCCGCTACCGCTACGAGGTGACGTTCCGGCCGGTCGGTGAGGACGACCCGGCCACCGGCGCACCGACGCAGCTCGCCCTTTTCCGAACCGTAAGCGCCGAGGTGGCCCAGTGATCCAGATTCCGGAGCTCTCGCTCGTCGCGCTCGTCGGTATCTCCGGATCCGGCAAGTCGACCTTCGCCCGTACGCATTTCGCCCCCACCCAGGTGCTGTCCTCGGACTACTTCCGGGGCCTGGTGGCCGACGACGAGAACGACCAGTCCGCGTCCGCCGACGCGTTCGACGTGCTGCACTACGTGGCCGGCAAGCGGCTCGCGGCGGGCCGGCTGACCGTGGTGGACGCGACGAACCTGCAGCCGCACGCGCGGGCCGGCCTGGTCAAGGTGGCCCGCGAGCACGACGTCCTGCCGGTGGCGATCGTCCTGGACGTACCGGAGGCGCTCGCCTGGGAACGCACCGAGGCGCGAGCGGACCGCACCTTCGGCCGCCAGGTCCTCACCCGGATGAGCCGTGACCTGCGGCGATCCCTGGGCTCGCTGAGCCGCGAGGGGTTCCGCAAGGTGCATGTGCTGCGTGGTCCGGAGGAGATCGCCGCCGCCGAGGTCGGCTACGAGAAGCTGTTCAACGACAAGCGCGAGGTCACCGGCCCGTTCGACATCATCGGGGACGTGCACGGGTGCCGGGCCGAGCTGGAGACGCTGCTCGGCACTCTCGGGTACGCCCTGACCCGCGACGGGGCCGGGCGGCCGGTCAACGCCGTGCACCCGGACGGGCGTACCGCGATCTTCCTGGGCGACCTGGTCGATCGCGGTCCGGACTCGCCGGGCGTGCTGCGCCTGGTGATGGGCATGGTCGCGGCCGGGAGCGCGATCTGCGTGCCGGGCAACCACGAGCAGAAGCTGGCCCGCAAGCTCAACGGCCGCAACGTGCAGCTCACCCACGGCCTGCCGGAGACGCTCGAACAGCTCGACCGGGAGCCGGCGTCGTTCGTGGCCGAGGCCCGCGCCTTCATCGACGGCCTGGTCAGCCACTACGTGCTCGACGGCGGCCGGCTGGTGGTCGCGCACGCCGGGCTCAAGGAGGCCTACCAGGGGCGCGCGTCCGGGCGGGTGCGCAGCTTCGCGCTCTACGGCGAGACGACCGGCGAGACCGACGAGTACGGGCTGCCGGTGCGTCACCCGTGGGCGCGCGACTACCGCGGCTCGGCGGCGGTCGTCTACGGCCACGTCCCGACGCCGCGGCCGGAGTGGATCAACAACACGATCTGCCTGGACACCGGTTGCGTGTTCGGCGGTTCGCTCACCGCGCTGCGCTGGCCGTCGCGCGAGCTGGTCTCGGTGCCGGCCGCGCGGGAGTACTACGCCCCGGTCCGGCCGCTCGAGACCGTCGTCGAACGGCCGGACGAGGGACTCGACATCGCCGACGTGATCGGCCGGAAGCACCTCGACTACGGGTACGGGCGGATCACCGTCCCGGCCGAGAACGCGGCCGCGGCGCTGGAGGTGATGAGCCGGTTCGCCCTCGACCCGGCCACGCTCGTGTGGCTGCCGCCGACGATGGCGCCGTGCTCGACCTCGACGCTGGACGGCTATCTGGAGCACCCCGCGTCCGCCTTCGCCGATCTGCGCGCGGCCGGGATCGACCGGGTGGTGTGCGAAGAGAAGCACATGGGCTCGCGAGCGGTGGTCCGGGTGTCCCGCTCCGGGGCCGGGGACGCCATCTGGACGCGTACCGGCCGGCCGTTCTTCGGCGCCCCGATGGACGGGGAGCTGCTGACCCGGGTCCGCGCGGCGGCCGGGTCGCTGTTCGACGAGCTGGACAGCGACTGGCTGCTCCTCGACACCGAGCTGCTGCCCTGGTCGGCCAAGGCGGGCGGGCTCATCCGCGACCGGTACGCCGGGGTGGGCGCGGCGGGCCGGGCCGCGCTTCCGGCCGCGCTCGGCGTGCTCGACCGGGTGGCCGGCCGCGGGCTGGACGTCACCGGACTGCGCGACCGTCTCGAGCTGCGCTCGTCGGAGATCGACGGATACTCAGCGGCCTACCGCGCGTACGTGCGGCCGACCGACGGTCTGGACGGGGTCACGCTCGCGCCGTTCGCCGTGCTGGCCGGGGCCGGGGTCTCGTACGCGAAGATGGATCACGGCTGGCATCTGGCGCTGGCGGACCGGCTGGTGGCGGCCGATCCCACGCTGTTCACCCCGACTCGCCGCATGATCGTGGAGCTGGCGGACACCGCATCGGAGGCCGCCGCGACCGACTGGTGGCTCACGCTCACCGCGGCGGGCGGGGAGGGCATGGTGGTCAAGCCGTACGCCGGTCTGGCCGTCACCGACCGCACGGGCCGCCTCGTGCAGCCGGGCGTGAAGTGCCGTGGGCGGGAGTACCTGCGGATCATCTACGGTCCCGAGTACACCCGTCCGGAGCAGCTGTCCCGGCTGCGCGGGCGCAACCTGGGCCGCAAGCGCAACATGGCGCTGCGTGAGCACGGGCTGGGGCTGGCGGCGCTGGACCGGGTCGCGCAGGGCGCTCCGCTGTGGCGGGTCCACGAGCTCGTGTTCGCGATCCTGGCCACCGAATCCGAGCCGGTGGACCCGCGACTGTGATCCTTTCGCCGGGCAACCAAGTCCACAGCAACTGTCCAGCCAACCGATAGGTCGGGGCCGGTACCCTGGCTCACCGTGGACATGCATGCGCTCGGCGAGCAGCTCGCCCTCAACCCGTTGGACCCGAAGGACCTGCTGCACACCTTCGGCATGTTCGGCGTCTGGGCGATCCTGTTCGCCGAGACCGGCCTGCTCGTCGGGTTCTTCTTCCCCGGCGACTCACTGCTGTTCCTGGCCGGCGTGGCGGCCTCACCGGTGGCGAACGAGATCTTCGGCGACGGCACCCAGATCTCGTTCGTGGGGCTGCTGATCGGCGCTCCGGTGTGCGCGATCCTCGGCGCGCAGCTGGGCCACTGGCTCGGCGGGCGCTATGGCCGGCGGATGTTCGAGAAACCCGACTCGCGGCTGTTCAAGCGGGAGTACGTGGAGAAGGCGGAGTACTACTTCGAGAAGTTCGGCCCGGCGAAGGCCGTGCTGCTCGCGCGCTTCATCCCGATCGTGCGCACGTTCCTCAACCCGGTGGCCGGCACGCTCGGCATGCCGGCCCGCAAGTTCCTGCTGTGGAACGTCATCGGCGCGATCATCTGGACCGACGGCATCCTGATCATCGGGCACGCGCTGGCCAGCTCGATCTACGACGCGATCGGCGACAACATCGACCACTACATCCTGCCGGTGGTCGCGGTGATCATTCTGATCTCGCTGCTGCCGATCTTCATCGAGATCCTGCGCGAGCGCCGGGCGAAGAAGAAGGCGGGCAGCGCGGGCAACACGGACGACCCGGACGCGGCCGCGGCGATCGGGGTGGTCGCCGCCGCCAGCATCGCCGGCCTGGCCGACGCCGCCCAGCATCACCACGACGACGAGGACCCGCGTACGCCTCCGCGTTCGCATCGGGCTCGCTGACCACACCGAAAACCGGCCGGCCCCGGTGCGGGCCGGCCGGTTTTGTGTGTCTCAGACCGAGATCGCCGTGGGGTCGGAGAGGCGAGTGAGAAACTCTTCGGGGGAGTCCCGGAGGTTCTCCAGGCGGCCGGCCGCCAGTGCGCGGTAGGTGAGCTGTGCGGCCTCTTCGAGGTAACGAGCCCGCTTGTGGGCCAACTCGATCGAGTCGCCCATGACGACGCAACCGTGCTGGCTCAGCACCAGACAGTCGGTGCCGTCCGCCGCCATCGCGGCGGTCAGCGCCGCCACCTCGATGCTCCCGGGCAACCGGAACGGCACCGTCGACACGCGGCCCAGGTAATGGGCGTGGTCGGTGGTGACGATCCGGATGTGCTCGCCCAGAGCATCGAGCAGCAGGGCGGTTTGCGGATGCAGATGGATCACCGCGTTGACGTCCGGGCGGGCCCGGTACAACGCGAGATGCAGAGCGATCTCACTGGTCGGCTCGACGCGCGGCAACGGAACGCTGCCGATCGTCGCGGGTGAGCCGTCCGAGATCCGTACGGGGGCGAAGGTCGTCCGGCTGAGCCGGCCGAGCCAGGTACCGCTGGCGGTCACCCAGAGGGCGTCCTCGTCCGGGATCCGTGCGGACAGATTGCCGCCGGATCCAACGACGAGGCCGGCCTGGACCACGTCGAAACCCACGAAAGCGAGCTGATCACGCAGATCGCCGTGGACGTAGTTCACCCGTTACTCCTCGGGTCCTGGGGGTGGGACTGGAGGCGGAGTCTTCAGCCTGGCGTCACGTCTTCAACGGTGTGACGCCAGGCATTGCTAAAGCGCTCAGCGCGCCTTCTTGGTCGCCCGCTTGCGCGGCGGCGTGAGAAGGTCGGCGATGGTCGCGATCGCGGTCGGCACGAGGCGGTAGTACGCCCACACGCCGCGCTTCTCGCGCTCCAGGAGGCCGGCCTCCGTCAGGATCCGCAGATGGTGACTCACGGTGGGCTGCGACAGGCCCAAGGGAGCCGTCAGGTCGCAAACACACGCCTCGCCGTCCGTCGCGGACTGGATAAGGCTCAGTAGCCGCAACCGGGCCGGGTCGGCGAGCGCCTTGAGGACACCCGCCAGCCGCTCGGCGTCGGCACGTTCGATCGGCTCGCCGGCAAGCGGCGAGATCTGAGGCATTGTCATTTCCGCCAACGCAGTTCCCACGATCTCCATCCTTCCACCAACTGCATCGATTCTCCTGCATGTGAACAGGAACGAACCGGCTGACTTTCAGGCCAGAAGGCCGAAATCGATCACCGTCTTGGTCGATCAGCCGGGCGGCCGGAGCCGTCCTGAACGACCTTTACGCGGTAACCACTTCGGTCTCTGCCTTCTGCAACGCCTCAGCCGCCGTCTGGACGCTGCCCATCTGTGTCGAGCCCTCGATCCCGCCCCCGGAGTGAGGTGCTCGCATTGTCAATGCATCGTTCGTTTCGGGCCGGTGATCCGTTTCGGCTCGGTCCGCACCGACCTCGCCGTCGTCATCACGCCACGCTGCGCGATCTTCCGGACCAGGCGGTCGGCACCGGAAGTCCACGACCCGATGAAAGCACGGGACCACGCTCCGCGACGGCTAATTCAGTGACGAATTTACGCAGGTCGTGGCGTGCCTCCATGTATAGAGCGTACTGGCTTGAAGGAAACACCAGCCTTTCGCCCTCGGGTGAGGAAGGGAACTATTGACGCCCGACATTGGGTGGATCTAAAAACAAAGTTTACGGTTCGCCTGGTCCCTTTCGCCCGTTCCGAGAGGCATCGAAGCAGCTCAAAGCTCCTATGTCCCGCGTCACATGCGCTGGCAGAGACAGATCACCCGGTCGGGGAACTGAGAAGGTCCTGTGAATTTCGCTGTCCCACGTTTACCCACTTAGCGAAAAACACTCTCCGACCGGTGGGTATGAGTCCATCCGGACAGCCGATAGAGGGACATCAAGTCTTACCCGTTCGGGTGACCCATACCCATCAATATGAGGGGTCTCGAAGTCGGCTCTGACCTGGACGTGACCAAATTTCATCGTCCAAGGACGCGCGACCGGCGAGCAACGCGGGCAACGACCGCGCTCTGCACAGTACGAGACGCGGAGCCCCGACGCCAAACGAAAACCACAATGGGCGTCCGATGAGGCAGCAGAGCGTGATCATGAAGGGTCGTGAGACGAAGAACACGTGGGGGTCGGGCCTTGATGGAACGGCCTAACGCTCCGTGGACGCGTCTCCCGAGAACTGTGGCGGCGCGGTGGGGCCGTCGGCGGTGGAGGGTGCGGTCTCGGACGCGGCGGCCGGCTCCGCGGCGGCGGCGGGCTCCGCGGCGGCGGCGGGCTCCGCGGCGGCGGCGGGCTCCGCGGCGGCGGCGGCCTCTGGTGCCTCTGGTGTGTCCGGCGCTTCGAACGACTGGTGTGGCGGGACACTGGCCGGGCGGGCGAAAGGCGAGTCCGGCTGCGGCGCGGGAATGTAGGGGGTCCCGGGCGGCGGCGCGTAGGCGCCACCGGGCGGATAGGTTCCCGGGGCGTATCCGGGCGGTGGCGGCCCATATCCGGGCGGTGGCGGCCCATATCCGGGCGGTGGGCCATAACCCGGCGCATAAGGCGAGGGACCCGGCTGCGGGCCATACCCGGGCGCGCTGGACGCTGCTGCGCCCGGCTGCGGGCCATACCCCGGCGCGTTGGCTGGGGCGCCCGGCTGCGGGCCATATCCCGGCGGTGGCTGGCCGTAGCCCGGCGGGCTGGGCTGAGCCGGCGGGCCGTACCCCGGAGGAACCGGTGGGCCGGCGGCATAGCTCGGCGGGCCGGCGGCGTATCCCTGGCCGGGGTAGGGCATGCCGTACGCGGGCTGGTTGGGAGCATTCCGCGGGCCGGCCATGACCAGCGGGCCGGAGGAGGCGCGGAAAAAAGCCCGGGGCGCGGTCAGGACCAGCACGGCGACCAGGATGTAGCCGATGATCTGCGCGACCGCCACGCTGATGTTGGTGCCGATCCAGCCGCCCGGGTACGCGTCGGAGAGCTGGTCGCCCAACGTCCCGGGCACCGAATCACCCGCCTGTTGCGCGGTGACGGTCAGCGCCGAGCCGGCCCCGGCCAGGATGCCGAGACCGCAGACGATCAGGGTGGCGATGCGAGCCACGTCGCTGCCCCGGCGTAACCCGAGCCCGAGCACCAGGAAGAGCGCGATCAGGGCGACCGCGACCAGCAACGAGACGCCGGCCCCTAACCAGACCACCGCCGTGTACGCGCTGGGGTCGTCGACCGCCGCACCGCGGAAAGTGTCCAGCGTGCCGGGCACCACGACCAGCGTCGCGATCGCGTAGATCAGGCCGGCCGCGGCCATCACCCAGAGCACCACGGCGGCGATGGTCACGCCGAGCGGGCGGGCGGCCGGGGAAGGCGGTGACACCACGGCGACCGGCGGTGGCTGGACTGGGTACGACATGGAGCACTCCCCGGCGTAAATCCGTTCGCCCGAACCTACCCTCGCCCGGGAGCCGGGCGAGGGTGAACCCCGGCGTCAGGCTGGGTTGGTCGGCGGCTTCGGCGACTGGTCGCCGCCGGAAGCCGGTGGTGCGGCCGGCGGCTGCTCGGCCGACGGCTGCGGGGCAGGCGGCTCAGCCGCCGGTGCGGTGGGCTCGGCCGCCGGCATCGGCGCGGTGGGCTCGGCCGAGGGAATCGGCGCGGTCGACTCGGCCAAGGGCATCGGCGCGGTGGGCTCGGCCGTCGGCATCGGCGCGGTGGGCTGCTCGGGCGCCGCGGGCGGCTGCGCGGCCGGCGGCTGCACGTCGGACGGTGCCCACGGCGCGGCGGCCGGCGGCTCACCGTAGGGCTGCCCGTACCGCGGCGCCGCGGTCGGGTCGGCCGGCGGCGAATACGGCCCCGGCGCCGGAACGGCCGGCGGCGCGTACGGGTCGGAGGTCGGCGGCGCATAGGGATCGACCGGCGGCGTCTGACCCGGGTACGGCGGCGTGGACTGCTGGCCCGGATAAGGGGGCTGCTGGCCGGGATAGGGCTGGCCGGGATAAGGCGGACCCGGATACGGCTGCGGCGGCTGCTGGCCCGGATACGGCGGCAAACCGGGCGCCGGCTGTCCGGGCTGGCCCTGCTGCGGCGGGTACGCCGGGTAGCCCTGGTACGGGCCGCCGGGGTAGGCCTGCGGCTGGCCCGGATATCCGGGGTACGCCGGGTTCCAGCCACTCGCCACGCGCTTGCGGAAGAATTCGTTCGAGGCGGGCAGTGCCAGCAGGATCACCACGGCCAGGATGATCAGCAGTCCCAGCACGCTGAGCGTCGTGGTCAGACCGTTGTACCAGCCGGGCAGCGCTTCCTCGACCCGGCGCTGGACCTCGTCGCTGCTGGGGCCGGTGCCGGTGGTGTCCGCGTTCATCGTGCCGAGCACGGCGTTGCTGCCGAGGCCGGCGCCCAGGCAGCAGAGCGAGATCACGCCGACCACCCAGGTGACGATCCGAGCGGGGTTCTTGCCCTTGCTGTCGAAGTAACCCAGGGCGACGAAGCCGAGGCCGATCACCAGGTTGATCACGCCGCCGATGACCGAGAACGCGGCGATGAAGCCCTCGCTGCCCTCGAGATCGGTGCCGACGTATGCCGATTGGATGGCGTCGCGCAGCGCGCCGTACGTCGAGAAGGCGGCGATCGCATTGATCACCTGGAGGACGGCGACCGCGTAGAGAAGGTACGTCGCGACCGTCACGGTGGTCGGGCGCGACCGTGGTGCGGGTGCTAAATATCCCGGCCCGGGCGCCGGATAGCTCGGAACGGACACAATGCTCCCCTATCTAGATCCACTTACCGTATCGGGCGGCAGCTAGATACGCGACAGCTCGGCAGACGTCGTCACGGTGTGCCAGTATTGGGCGAAGATGCGCGAAATATCCGGATATAGGTCGTCCGTTTGGGGGGCGACGCGGCCCGAAAGCCACCCCTACACTTCCATCCGTGGCGCCGATGTCGCATCAACCTCATCGTGCGACGCCGCCTGCCCATCGTGGTCGCCCGCCCTGAAGAGCGCACACCCCGACCGGGGTCGCCGGGGCCGAGGCAGACCCGATCCGGGCGCCTTTCCCATTAGGCCGGCCGCGTGACCGTCCCGCGGCTGCCCGAGACCTAAGGACCGGTGAGTCCCATGCCCCACGCAGACACCCTCGACGTCGTTCACCATGACGACACCCGGACCAGATTCCGGAACGTTCGCTACCAGCTCCACCGCGACGGCATCCGAATATGGTCCGAGGAGGGCGAGATGGTCGTGACCGACGTACTCATGACCCAGGCCTATCGCAGGGCCAGCCAGTAACGCGAGAACGGCCCCGGGGAGATCCCCGGGGCCGTTTCGTATCAGGCGCGCGCGACCGACAACCCGTCCTTGCTGTCGCCCAGGTCGACCACGACGGTGTCGCCGTCCCGGATCTCCCCGGCGAGCAGCGCCTTGGCCAGCGAGTCACCGATCGCCGACTGCACCAGCCGCCGCAGCGGCCGCGCACCGTAGATCGGGTCGTACCCGTGCTCGCCCAGCCACTCGATGCCGGCCGGCGTGACCTCCAGCGTGAGCCGCCGCTCGGCCAGCCTGGCCCGCAACCGTCCGAGCTGGATGTCCACGATCGCCGACAGGTCTTCCTTGGTGAGGGCGTGGAACACCACGATGTCGTCCAGCCGGTTCAGGAACTCGGGCTTGAAGTGCGCCCGCACCACGGCGAGCACCTCGTCCCGCCGCTCCTCGTCGCCCATCGTGAAGTCGGCCGTCTGCGACCCCAGGTTCGAGGTCAGCACCAGGATGGCGTTGCGGAAGTCGACGGTGCGGCCTTGACCGTCGGTGAGCCGGCCGTCGTCGAGCACCTGAAGCAGCACGTCGAAGACGTCCGGGTGGGCCTTCTCCACCTCGTCGAGCAGCACCACACTGTACGGCCGACGCCGCACCGCCTCGGTGAGCTGGCCGCCCTCCTCGTACCCGACGTATCCGGGCGGGGCGCCGACCAGCCGCGCGACCGAGTGCTTCTCGCCGTACTCGCTCATGTCGATCCGGACCATCGCGCGCTCGTCGTCGAACAGGAACCCGGCGAGCGCCTTGGCCAGCTCGGTCTTGCCGACGCCGGTGGGGCCGAGGAACAGGAAGCTGCCGGTCGGGCGGTCCGGATCGGCGATGCCGGCCCGCGCGCGGCGCACGGCGCCGGCCACCGCGGCCACGGCCTCCTGCTGACCGACCACCTTCTCCTGCAGCGATTCCTCCATGCGCAGCAGCTTGGCGGTCTCACCCTCCATCATCCGGCCGGCCGGGATGCCGGTCCACGAGGAGATGACCTCGGCGATGTCGTCGGCGCCGACCTCCTCCTTGACCATCGGCGGCTCGGGCTTCTCCTCCTCGTCCGCCTCGGCGGCGCTGCTGATCTCCTGCTCCAGCGCGGGGATCTCCTGATACTGCAGGCGGGACGCCTTCTCCCAGTCGGCGTCGCGCTGCGCCCGCTCGAGCTCCGCCTTCGCCTCGTCGAGCCGCTTCTTCAGCTCACCGACCCGGTTCAGGCCGCCGCGCTCGCGCTCCCACCGGGCGTTCAGCGCGGTCAGCTCCTCCTCGCGGTCGGCGAGGTCGCGCTCGAGCCGTTCCAGCCGGTCGCGGGAGGCGACGTCGGTCTCCTTCTCGAGCGCCAGCTTCTCCACCCGCATCCGGTCGACCAGGCGCTGCAGCTGGTCGAGCTCGACCGGCCGCGAGTCGATCTCCATGCGGAGCCGGGAGGCGGCCTCGTCGATCAGGTCGATCGCCTTATCCGGCAGGAAGCGGTCGCTGATGTAGCGGTCCGACAGGCTCGCGGCGGCGACCAGCGCGGCGTCGGTGATCTGGACCCGGTGGTGCGCCTCGTAGCGGCCCTTGAGCCCGCGCAGGATGCCGATGGTGTCCTCGACCGTCGGCTCGCCCACGACCACGGGCTGGAAGCGCCGCTCGAGTGCCGGGTCCTTCTCGATGTGCTCGCGGTACTCGTCGAGTGTGGTGGCGCCGACCATCCGCAGCTCGCCGCGGGCCAGCATCGGCTTGAGCATGTTGCCGGCGTCCATCGAGCCCTCGCCCCTGCCGGCGCCGACGACGGTGTGCAGCTCGTCGAGGAAGGTGACGACCTGGCCGTTGGACCCGCGGATCTCCTCGAGGACGCTCTTGAGCCGCTCCTCGAACTGGCCGCGGTACTGCGCTCCGGCCACCATCGCGCCCAGGTCCAGCGAGACGAGCCGCTTGTCACGCAGCGTCTCGGGCACGTCGCCCGCGACGATCCGCTGAGCGAGACCCTCGACGATCGCGGTCTTGCCCACCCCGGGCTCACCGATCAGCACCGGGTTGTTCTTGGTACGCCTGGACAGGACCTGCACCACGCGACGGATCTCGGTGTCGCGGCCGATGACGGGGTCGATCTTGCCGTCACGCGCGAGTGCGGTCAGGTCGACGCTGTACTTCTCCAGCGCCTGGTAGGTCTGCTCGGGATCGGCGTTGGTCACCCGGCGCTCACCCCCGCGCACCTGCGGGAACGCGGCGACCAGCGCCTCCTCGGTGGCCCCGGCGGCCTTGAGCGCGCCGCCCACCACGCCGCCGACGCGGGCCAGCCCGGCGAGCAGGTGCTCGGTCGACACATACTCGTCGCCGAGCGGCTTGGCGATGAGCTCGGCCTCGCCGATGGCGTTGACGAACTCGCGGGAAAGGCTGGGCTCGGCGGTGCTGGAACCGCGCGCGGAGGGCAACTGCTCGATCGCGCGAACCGCGACGCGCCGCACGTCGGCCGGGTTGGCGCCGACGGCACGCAGCAGCGCGGGCGCGGTCGAGCCGCCCGTGTCCAGCAATGAAAGCAGCATGTGCCACGGCTCCACCGTGGCGTGTCCGCGACGACCGGCATCGGCCACCGCCCCGGTGATGACGTCGCGGCTCTTGGTGGTCAAACGTTCGGCGTTCATGCGCTCCCCTGTGAAAGCAACACTGAGATAGCTAGCCCTCAGACTTGAGCGTAACCCACTCAACTCTAAGAGGCCCACGCCACCTCGACAACTCGTAGGGGCGGCCATTAGTGATCGTCACCACCAGCCGCCCGTACGCCACCGCGAGCGGCCTAGCGTGAAGGAATCATGGCCGCACCACCCGTTACGCCGGTACGCCTCACCCGGCGCTTGTTCCCCCTGACACTCATCTTCATCGCGGTCGGCCTCTCGACCTCGTTCGTCGGTCCCTACCTCGCGCTCTTCCTCAATGACGCGGTGCATGCGGGTCCCGTCCGCACCACCGTCTTCCTGATCGCCGCGCCCGCCTCCGGCGTCGTGATCGCATGGGTGGTCGGCCGGCTCTCCGACCATCGGCCGATCCGCCGCCGCCTGCTGCTGGTCGCGGCCACGGCCGGGCTCGCCGGAACCGCGCTGACCGCGGTGGTCCGCGACTACTGGGTGCTGCTCGCGATCACCGTGACCCTCACCGCGATGGCCGCGTCCCTGGTGCCGCAGAGCTACGCGTACGCCCGTCAGGTGCTGCAGCACGGCGACCCGGCCCGCGCCGCGATGGCGATCAGCCTGTTACGCACGCTGCTGTCGGCCGCGTGGGTGGGTGGCCCGCCGGTGGCCGCCCTGCTGCTGGCCAGCCGGGGTTTCGGCCTGGTCTACGGCTTCGCGGCGCTGACCTACACGGTCGCGCTGGGCGCGGTGCTCTTCGGCCTCAAGGAAGTGCCGAGACCCGTCGGCGAGGACGGCGCGCCCCTCGTCGAGGTAGCGCCCGCGCCGCGCCGGACGATCTACGTGATCATCGCGGGCTTCGTGAGCATCACCGTGACGATGACGCTCGGGGTGCAGGCGATGCCGTTCTACGTCAGCACCGATCTGGGCGGCTCGGTGCGCCAGGCCGGCCTGGTCCTCGGGCTGTGCGCGTTGCTGGAGATCCCGTTGCTGATCGCCTTCGGCGCGCTCGCCGCGCGGGTGCCGCTGCGCCGGCTGATCCTGTTCGGGGCGCTCGTCGGGATCGCGTACCAGACCGCGGCGACCCTCGCCACCACGGTGTGGATGCTGGCCGCGGCCCAGGTGCTGAACGCGACCTTCATCGCGACGATCAGCGGGCTCGGCGTCTCCTACGTGCAGGATCTGATGCCGGGGCGGCCCGGGCGGGCCACCACGATGATCACCAACACGTATCCGGCGGGGCAGATTCTGGCCGGTCCCGCGTTCGGCCTGGCACAGCACTTCGGCTTCCGGTTGGCGTACGGGATGAACCTGGGTCTTTGTGTGGTGGGTCTGCTCCTGATGATCGCCGCGGGACGCCGGGCATCCACAGCACGCCCGGAGCCGGTGATCGCTCAGCTACGGTAAGAACGTGCGAGTGAGAGTGGAACAGACGCCGCTGCCGGGAATCGGTGTGCGCCATGACCTGATCACATCGTCCGGCCGCACGATGGGCGTGGTGTCGCATCGCAGCGGCCGCCGGGACCTGGTGCTCTTCGACGTGGACGACCCGGACGCGTGCGTGGCCTCGATCCCGCTCACCGATGACGAGGCCGAGGCGCTGGCCGACCTGCTCGGCGCCTCGTTGATGCTGAGCCAGCTCGCCGGCCTGCGACAACAGGCCGCCGGCCTGCTCACCGAGCAGATCTTCCTGCCCGCGGGGTCGCCGTTCGTCAGCCGCCCGATGGGCGACACGAAGGCGCGCACCCGCACCAGCTCGTCCATCGTCGCGGTGTTACGGGGCAGCGAGGTCGTCGCCTCGCCCGGCCCGTCCTTCGTCCTGGAGGCGAACGACGTGGTCGTCGCGGTCGGCACCCGCCAAGGCCTGGACGGCTTGACCGCCATCCTGGCCGGCGACACCGACTGACGCCGTGCACGATACGACTGTCCTCCTCATCGAGGTGGGAGCGCTGCTGTTCGCGCTCGGCATGCTCGGCCGCCTGGGACGCCGGATCGGCCTCTCCCCGATTCCGCTCTATCTGCTCGCCGGGCTGGCGTTCGGCCACGGCGGCCTGCTTCCGCTCTCGGCGAGCGAGGAGTTCATCTCGGTCGGCGCCGAGATCGGCGTGGTCCTGCTGCTGGTGATGCTGGGCCTGGAGTATTCGGCGGACGAGCTCGTCGGCAACCTGCGCGCGGCGGCTCCGGCCGGGGTCATCGACGCCGTCCTCAACGCGCTGCCCGGCGCCGCGTTCGCGCTGCTGCTGGGCTGGGGCTGGCAGGCCGCGCTGGTGCTGGCCGGCATCACCTGGGTCTCGTCGTCCGGGGTGATCGCCAAGGTGCTGGGTGACCTGGGCCGGCTCGGTAACCGCGAGACTCCGACGATCCTGTCGGTGCTGGTCATCGAAGACCTCGCGATGGCCTTCTACCTGCCGTTGGTCACCGCCGTGCTGGCCGGGGTCAGCCTGTTCGGCGGGCTGGAGACGCTGGGCATCGCGGTGGTCACCGTGGTGGCGGTGCTGGTCGTGGCGATCCGGTACGGCCGGGTGATCAGCCGGTTCATGTCGGTCCGCGATCCCGAGGCGCTGCTGCTCAGCGTGCTCGGCCTGACGCTGTTCGTGGCCGGCGTGGCGGCCGAGCTGCAGGTGTCCGCGGCGGTCGGCGCGTTCCTGGTGGGCATCGCGCTGTCCGGGCCGGTGGCACATCACGCCACCGAGATGCTGTCCCCGCTACGTGATCTTTTCGCCGCGGTGTTCTTCGTCTTCTTCGGGTTGTCCACAGATCCCGCGGACATGCCGCCGGTATTGCTGCCCGCGTTCGGCCTCGCGGTGCTGACCATGCTGACCAAGATCGTGACGGGTTATCTGGCCGCGCGCCGGGCCGGTATCGCGCTGCCCGGTCGCGTTCGTGCCGGCTTCGCGCTGATGCCGCGCGGCGAGTTCTCCGTGGTCATCGCCGGGCTGGCGGTCGCGTCCGGGGTGGAGCCGCGCCTCGCCCCGCTGGCGACGGCATACGTGCTAATCACTGTGGTCTCCGGGCCGATGCTCGCCCGGCTACCGGATTATGGCTGGTTCAAGGGATTTATCAGGCGTCGGATGGCGTTACGGCGGCAATCCGTGCAACCGGTCACCACCGGCGATTGATGATCGCATTGGCAACAACGCTTATTGCTACTGATCAGTATCCGATTGTGACCCCCTAACACTTTCGCCTGACAATCCGGCGCGCTACCTTCGCCCTCGACATCGGCGTGTTAACAGACTTTTTGGCAGGGCGACGTGGCGGTGCATGAGTCGGCTTTCTACGGGTTTCAAAACCCGGTGGATCCTCGGCCCGAGGAGCTCCACGCATGGGCGTACAACCCCGCGTCCGTGCCGTTGCAGAGCATGCCGCCCGACTGGGACCTGCTGATCGCCGGTGACGTCCTGGCCCCGACGTTGTTCGAGCTGGCGATGGACAGGCAGTGCCCGGCGCGCCGATTCGCCCTGCACTGCATGTACATCTACGCCGCCGACGGGGTCCGGCAGAACGCGACCGCCCAGCGCCGCCGCCGCCTGAAGAAGTACGTGGAACGCGCCGAGGAGGTCGGCGACGAACCGATGTCGATCTGGGCGCACAACTGCCGGGTGCTCATGAGCCGTCCGGAGATCTTCGACTATGCCGAATGGATCGAGGGCGGCCTGGTCCGGCACCCGCGGCGGCTGGGCCTGTTCGGCTGATCAGGACACGAAAATGGCGGTCCCGCATGGTGGGACCGCCATTTTCTTCGGGTCACTTCTCCGGCGGCTTGCGCGGCCGCCACACCACCAGTGCGGTGGACGCGCCCTCGCGCCGGACCAGATCACCCCCGGCGTACGGGCTTTCCAAGTGCGCCAGCCGGGCGTACGCCTCGTCGAGCTGCTGCTGCAGCTCCTGAACCCGCTGCTGAAGGTCGCCGACGAGCTGCTCCAGCCCGATGATGCGCTTGATCCCGGCCAGGTTGACGCCTTCCTCCTGGCTGAGCTTCTGCACCTCACGCAGGAGCTGGACGTCCCGCTCGCTGTACCGGCGTCCGCCACCGCCCGCCCGGCCCGCCTCGACCAGCCCGAGCCGGTCGTACTGCCGGAGGGTCTGGGGGTGCATCCCGGCCAGCCGGGCGGCCACCGAGATGATCAGGACCTTCGCGTCGGAGGCCTGCTCGACCGAAATATGGATCTCTTCATACATCTGCCTGCCCTCCTAACTGTGTCGTCCTAACCGCTCTGGCGCGCCCGGGCCTCGAGCCGATCCCGCCCGGCGGGCGGCGTCAGCTTCGCGAAGCGCTCGAGCGCGTCTCGCGCCTCCCCCGTTACCTCGTCCGGCACCTGGACCTCGACCGTGACGATCAGGTCACCCGCCGGACCGTTCTTGCGGGGCACACCCTTACCGCGCGCCCGCAGCTTGCGACCGCTCGGCGTGCCGGCCGGCACCCGCATGGTCACCGGGCCGTCCAGGGTGGGCACCCGCAGGTCGGTGCCGAGGACCGCTTCCGCGATGGTCACCGGCACGGTCAGCGTCAAGTCGTCGCCGCTGCGCCCGAACAGCTCGTCCGGCCGCACGCTCACCTGCACGTACAGGTCGCCGGCCGGGCCACCCCGGTCGCCCGGTTCGCCACGGCCGCTGAGCCGGATGCGCTGGCCGTCCGCCACGCCGGCCGGGAACCGCACGTTGATCGTGCGGTTCTTGGTGACGCCGCCGGTGCCGCGGCACTCCGGGCACTTCTCGTCGACGATCGTCCCGGCGCCCTGGCACTCACGGCACGGCTCGGAGAAGCTGAACGATCCCTGGTTCCGCGAGATGAGACCGGAGCCGTGGCACTGCGGGCACGTCCGCGGCGAGGTACCGGGCTTGGCACCGTTGCCGTGACACGTCTCGCAGGTCGCCGCCGAGCGGAGCGTCAGCGGTAACGTCGTGCCCCGGACCGCCTGCGCGAAGTCCAGCGTGACCTCGGTCTCGACGTCCCGGCCGCGACGCGGGCCGCGACGCGCGGCGCTGCCGCCCGGGCCCCCGCCCGAGAAGATCGAGCTGAAGATGTCGGAGAAGCCTGCACCGCCGAATCGACGGTCCCCGGCGCCACCACCGCCACCGCTGGGGTTGGAGAACCCGCCGAACAGGTCGGACGGGTCGAAACCGGTGCCGCCGCCGGGGCCGGGGCGGGCACCGCGCCGGAACGCGCCGGAGCCGAACAGGGAGCGCATCTCGTCGTACTCTTTGCGCTTCTTGTCGTCGGACAGCACGTCGTAGGCCTCGGAGGCGGCCTTGAACTTCTCCTCGGCCTCCCGGTTGTCCGGGTTCCGGTCGGGGTGCAGGTCTCGGGCCAGCTTCCGGTAGGCCTTCTTGATCTCGTCGGTCGAGGCGGACTTGGGCACACCGAGCACGGCGTAGAAGTCTTTTTCGAGCCAGTCCTTCGAGCTCAGCTCGTCCACCCCCTCCTAGCGGCGGGTCCCGCCTGCCGCGGTGCGGCAGGCGGGACGGACACGTAGATCACTCCGGGTCGGCAACCGCGACCATGGCGGGCCGCAGCAGCCGCTCGCCCAGTGTGTAGCCCCGGCGCATCACCTCGATACAGGTCGGCTCCGTGACGTCGGCGGACGTCTGGTGCGCGACCGCCTCGTGGCGGTTCGGGTCGAACGGGTCACCCTTCTCCCCGAACGCGACCAGACCGAGCTTGCCGGCCACCGCGGTCAGCGAATCCGCCACCGAGGCGAACGGCCCGACCAGGTCGCCGTGCTCGCGGGCACGGTCGATGTCGTCGAGCACCGGCAGCAGCGCGGTCAGCACCGCACCGGTGGTCATCTCGGCGGCCACCGACCGGTCGCGGTCCACGCGCTTGCGGTAGTTGGCGTACTCGGCGGTCACCCGCTGCAGGTCGTGCGTGCGCTCGTCGAGCTCGCCACGCAGTGACTCCAGTTCGGCACCGAGGGCGGGCTTGGGCTCCTCGGCCTCCGCCGGAGCCGGCTTCGGCTTCGACTCCGAGGCCGGGGCGCCGTCCTCCGGGTCGGCGGCACGATGCATGCCACCGACCGTGGCCTGGCCCTTCGCCTTACCGGCGTCCTTGGCCTGGCCACCCTTCGGATCGATCTTGCGCCGGTCCCGGATGACGACCCGCTCGGTCGTCCGACCGTCGTTCTCGTCGTCCGCGGCACTCACTTCTTGTCGTCCTCCACGATCTCGGCGTCGACCACGTCGTCGCCCCCACCAGCGTTCGGGCCGGCGCCGGTCGCGCCGCCCGGGGTCTCCTGCGGGCCGTCGGTGCCCGGGGCACCGGCGCCATCGGCCGCGGCCTGCGCCGCGTCGGCCTGCCCGTAGAGCTGCGAACCGGCCTCCTGCGACACCTGCGACAGGCGCTCGTGAGCGGCCTTGATCTTGTCGATGTCGGTGCCGCCCAGCGCGCCACGCAGCTCGCCCAGCGCGTCATTGATCTTGCTCTTGCTGTCGTCGGAGAGCTTGTCGCCGCTCTCCGCCAGGAACTTCTCGGTCTGCCACTGCAGCTGCTCGGCCAGGTTGCGGGTCTCCGCGTCCTCGCGGCGCTTCTTGTCCTCGTCCGCGTGGTCCTGCGCGTCGCGCATCATGCGCTCGATGTCGTCCTTCGGCAGCGCGGAGCCGCCGGTGATCGTCATCTTCTGCTCCTTGCCCGTGCCCAGGTCCTTGGCGGACACGTGCACGATGCCGTTCGCGTCGATGTCGAAGGAGACCTCGATCTGCGGGACGCCGCGGGGAGCCGGCGCGATGCCGCTGAGCTCGAAGGTGCCGAGCTTCTTGTTGTACGCCGCCATCTCGCGCTCACCCTGGAAGACCTGGATCAGCACGGAGGGCTGGTTGTCGTCCGCCGTGGTGTAGACCTCGGAGCGGTGCGCCGGGATGGTGGTGTTGCGCTCGACCAGCTTGTGCATGATGCCGCCCTTGGTCTCGATGCCCAGGGACAGCGGGGTGACGTCGAGGAGCAGAACGTCCTTGACCTCGCCCTTCAGCACACCGGCCTGCAGCGCCGCGCCGACCGCGACGACCTCGTCCGGGTTGACGCCCTTGTTCGGCTCCTTGCCGGTCAGGCTCTTGACCAGCTCGGTGACCGCGGGCATCCGGGTGGAGCCGCCGACCAGGATGACGTGGTCGACGTCGGACAGCTTGACGTCGGCGTCCTTGATCGCGGACTCGAACGGGTTCTTGCAGCGGTCCAGCAGGTCCTGGGTCATCCGCTGGAACTCGGCGCGGCTCAGGTTCGTGTCCAGGTGCAGCGGACCGTCCGGGCCGGCCGTGATGTACGGCAGGTTGATGCTGGTGGTGGTCGCCGCGGACAGCTCGATCTTCGCCTTCTCGGCGGCCTCACGCAGACGCTGCAGGGCCATCTTGTCCGACGCGAGGTCGATGCCGTGCTCGCCGCGGAACGTCTTGACCAGGTGGTCGATGATCCGCTGGTCCCAGTCGTCGCCGCCGAGGTGGTTGTCACCCGAGGTCGACTTGACCTCGATGACGCCGTCGCCCAGCTCGAGCAGCGAGACGTCGAAGGTGCCGCCGCCGAGGTCGAAGACCAGGACGGTCTGCTCCTTGGAGCCCTTGTCCAAGCCGTACGCCAGGGCGGCGGCGGTGGGCTCGTTGACGATCCGCAGGACGTTGAGGCCGGCGATCTCGCCCGCCTCCTTGGTGGCCTGGCGCTGCGCGTCGTTGAAGTAGGCCGGGACGGTGATGACCGCGTCCGTGACCGTCTCACCGAGGTACGCCTCGGAGTCGCGCTTCAGCTTCATCAGGACCCGCGCCGAGATCTCCTGCGGGGTGTACTTCTTGCCGTCGATGTCGATCGACCAGTTGGTGCCGACCTCCCGCTTGACCGAACGGATCGTCCGGTCGGGGTTGGTCACCGCCTGGCGCTTGGCGACCTCGCCCACGAGCACCTCGCCGTTGCGGGCGAAGGCGACGATGGACGGGGTCGTCCGGGAGCCCTCCGCATTGGCGATGACGGTGGGCTCGCCTCCTTCCAGAACGCTGACGCAGGAGTTCGTGGTGCCGAGGTCGATGCCGACCGCACGTGCCATGGTGTTCCTCGCTTCTTACTGAGAGCTCAGTCCGTACAAGGTTGAGTGGAGCCGACTCAATGATGCCACGGGCTCGCACATCGTCAAGTTGGAGTTGAGCCCACCCGGCGCAACTACAGGGTCCGGGGCGCTTCGGTAGATACCTGTCCGGTCACGGCATACCGGTACCTGTTGTCGTGCATGCATTGATCGGGCACTCTTTAGCCGTGACATCGCACGGTGAATCGGACGAGAAGGGCCTGGTAAGCACGATGGCCACCGATCCCGCCGGCAACCCCGATCGTACGGATCCCATCGTGTCACGTCTGCCACATCCCGATCTTGCCGAGGCCTCGGCGGAACCCGTCCAGAACGGGACAAAACCTCCAGTTGAGGCGCCACCGGCCGTGGGACGCCTGGCCAACGCGCTCAGCCGGCTGCGCGCCACCATCGGCGGCGCCGCATATCCGTTGGTGATGCCGTCCGCCGACGACGCCAAGCGGGTGGGTGCCGCGCTGGTCGCCCAGCTCGACGACTATCTCCTGCCGCGCCTGGCCCGGCTGGACGCGCCGCTGCTGGTGGTGGTCGGCGGCTCCACCGGCGCGGGTAAGTCCACCCTGGTCAACAGCCTGGTGCGGGCGCCGGTCAGCGCGGCCGGTGTGCTGCGCCCGACGACCCGCTCCCCGGTCCTGGTCAGCAGCCCGGCCGACCTGCCGTGGTTTCGGTCCGGCGAGCTGCTGCCCGGCCTGGTCCGCACGCCCGAGCCGAGCGCCGACCCGCGCACGCTGCAGATCGTCTCGGCCACCGCGCTCGGCTCCGGCCTGGCGTTCCTGGACGCGCCGGACATCGACTCGGTGGTCGACCAGAACAGGCAACTCGCCGCACAACTGCTCGCCGCCGCCGACCTGTGGCTGTTCGTCACCACCGCGGCCCGGTACGCGGACGCCGTACCGTGGGAACTGCTGACCACGGCCCGGCTGCGCGGCACGGTGATCGCGCTGGTGCTGGATCGCGTCCCGGCGGAGGCGATCGCCGACGTCACCACCCACCTGCGCGACATGCTCGCCGTGCGCGACCTCGGTGCGGCGCCGCTGTTCATCCTGCCGGAGACCAGACTGGACGGTCCGGGACTGATCGCCGAGGAGGTCATCCAGCCGCTGCACGACTGGTTCGGTCAACTCGCCGCGGACGCCGACGCGCGCGGCGCGGTCGTCCGGCAGACCCTGGACGGCGCGCTGACCGCTCTCGGACCGGCCGTGGCCGGGCTCGCCGAGGCCGCCGACGAGCAGGCCCGGGCCGCGAAGGCGCTGGACGAGCGGGTCACCGTCGCCTATCGCACCGGCCGGCAGACCGTCGCCGACGGGCTGCGCGACGGCCGTCTGCTGCGCGGCGAGGTGCTGGCCCGCTGGCAGGAGTTCGTCGGCACCGGCGAGTTCCTCAAGACGCTGGAGAACAAGGTCGGGCAGTTCCGCGACCGGGTCGTCTCGGCGATCACCGGACGCCCGCTGCCCGGTCGCAACCTGCAGGCGGCGCTGGAGTCCCAGCTGGTCACGCTGTTGCGCGGGATCGCGGCGGACGCTGCCGAACAGGCGTACGTGGCATGGCACGCCCACCCGGCCGGGACGGCGCTGTTGGACCCGGAACTGCAGAAGCCCTCGCCGGATCTGGCCGAGCGTGCCGACCGGCTGGTCCGGGACTGGCAGCAATGGGTGCTCGGCCTGGTCCGTCAGGAGGGTGCCGACAAGCGGATCGTGGCGCGCGGCGCGGCGTACGCGGTCAACGGCGCCGGCCTGGCCGTGATGATCGCGGTGTTCGCCTCCACCGCCTTCCTGCCCACCGGGCTGGAGGTGGCGGTCGGGGCGGGCACTACAGTGGCCGCCCAGAAGGTGCTCGAGGCGCTCTTCGGTGATCAGGCGATCCGCACGCTGGCCACGCAGGCGCGCGAAGACCTGCTCCTGCGGGTCGGCGAGCTGCTCGATCGCGAGGCGGCGCGGTTCACCGACCGCACCGCGGGGGTGGGTCTCGCCGAGGACCCGGGCGCCGATCTACGGATGGCCGCCGCCGAGGTGGAGGCGGCCCGCATCGAACTCGCGTTGACGGGGAGCTCCGCATGAGTTTGGTGGAAAAGGTGCGAGGGGTGCTGACCGGGGACGACGGGCGAGTGGACGCCGACGAGCTGGTGCGCCGGGTCGACGCGCTCGGCAAATTCGTAAAGCTGGTCGACCCGTACCTGCCGGACGCCGATCTGGTCGCAGCGCACACCCTGGTGGAACGCGCCGGTAACCGGCTGTCACTTTCCCGCGACCACACCGTGGTCGCGCTGGCCGGCAGCACCGGGAGCGGCAAGTCCAGCCTGTTCAACGCCCTGGCCCGGCTGAAGCTCTCGCCGGTCGGGGTGCGCCGGCCGACGACCGGGGTGGCGCACGCGTGTGTCTGGGGACCGCTGGAACCGGCGAACCAGCTGCTCGACTGGATCGGTGTGCTGCCGCGGCACCGGTTCATCCGGGAGAGCGCGCTGGACGCCGACGACGAGGCCACGCTGCGTGGTCTGGTGCTGCTTGACCTGCCCGACTTCGACTCGGTCGAACGCGGCCACCGGCTCGAGGTGGATCGGCTGCTCGGCCTGGTCGACCAGGTGGTGTGGGTGGTCGACCCGCAGAAGTACGGCGACCGGATCCTGCACCAGGCCTATCTGTCGCAGTTCCGGTCGCACGCGGACGTCACCGTCGTGGTGCTGAACCAGGCCGACCGGCTGTCCACCCAGGACACCGAGACCGTGCTCGGCGATCTGAAGCGGTTGCTCACGGACGACGGGCTGGGCACGTCCCCGGTGATGGCGACCTCGGCCAAGCAGCCCGGCATGCTCGCCGAGTTGCGGACGTCACTGGAACGCACGGTGGCCGACCGGCAGGCCGTGCTCCGCCGCCTGGCCGGCGACCTGGACGCGGTGAGCACCCAGCTGACCAGCATGATCGGGCCACCCGCCGCCGAGGACGAGGTGGATCGCGCCACGGTGCGCCAATTGTCCGACGCGCTGGCCGCCCAGGCCGGGGTGAGCGCGGTGGCGGACGCGGCGGCCGGCTCGTACCGGCATCGTGCCGCCGCCTCGACCGGCTGGCCGGTGCTGCGTGGGCTGCGCAAACTCCGGCCCGACCCGCTGCGCCGGCTGCATCTGGGCGAAAAGCCGGAGACCGACCCGGTCTCCACCGACATCGTGCCGCGTACGTCGTTGCCCGAGGCGGACGCCGCGCAGAAGTCGGCGGTCGGCATCTCGGTCCGGGCGGTCGCCACCCGGGCCGCCGCGCCGCTGCCCGAGGTGTGGGCTCCGGCGCTGAGCACCGCGGCGCGGTCGCGCACCGCGGACCTGCCGGACGCCCTCGACCGCGCCGTCGCCACCACCGATCTGGGCGCCGCGCGTACCCCGTTCTGGTGGCGTGCCGTCGGCGGGCTGCAGTGGCTGCTCGTCCTGGCCGCGGTGGCCGGCGTGGTCTGGCTCCTGCTCGGGTACGCGCTGCGTCTGCTGGGGCTTCCGTCGCTGGGGTACCCCAAGATCGGCGCGGTGCCGCTGCCGACGTTTTTGCTGCTCGGCGGCCTGATCGTGGGGTTCCTGCTGTGGCTGGTGCTCAAGCCGCTGGTGGACTGGGGTGCGCGGCGCGCCCGGCGGCGGGTCGAGCAGCGCCTGCGGGGGTCGGTGACCGAGGTCGCCCGGGAGTACGTGGTGGCGCCGGTCCGCGAGGTTTTGAACGCGTACGCACAAGCGCGTGAAGCTCTCAGCACTGTGCGTTCGTGACCGGTCCGGCGGGTCGATTCACAGGTACGCTCGCCACATGCCGGCTCCACAGACTCCGTACGAGGCGGTCCTGCACGCGGCCCGCGACGTGGCGAAGCTCAACTGTGCGCTGGATGCCGAGATGCTGGGCACCGCGCTTCTTGGCAGTGTCTACTCGGTCGCCGCGTCCGATCGTGCCGCGGCGGTGCGCAGCTTCGTCGGCGACTTCCTGTCCGCCACCACCCGGCGGCGCACGGCGGCCGCCACCACCATCCGCGAGGTGTTCGCCACCCTGGTCCCCGACGCGCAGGGCGCGGCCGAGGTCCGCCGCGGCGCGCAGGCACCCCCGTGGACCACACAACTCGGGCGGGTCAAGCCGACCGGTTACTACGCGTACGGGGATGTGTACGGTGACCAGACGTCCTATCTGGTCACCTTCGCATATGAGGACGCCGAGGACGGCGGCCCCGAGCACGCGGTGGTCGCCCTGGTCGATCACAACATCGGCATCACCAAGGACGTGTTCGTCGGATCCTCGGCGACCCGGATCCTGGAGCAGGTCCGCGAGATGTGCGCGGACGACGAGCTGACCTGGTTCCGCGAGGAGGATCCGGGTCGGCTGCGCGTCGAGGTGGCCCGCCACCTGGAGATCACCGACGGGCTGGGTGATCTGCCCGCCGAGGGGTCGCTGGCGACCGACCGCGCGCTCGCGGCGGCCCGCCTCGCACTGCTGCCGGACGCGACCGTGCCGCCGCTGCCGGAACCCCCGCGCGCGGCGAACGCCGACCTGGTCCGCGACTTCCTGTCCTCGCCGGAGGCAGCCCGCTTCGGTGTCGCCGGGGTGACCGCCGACGAGGAACTGGCGTCGCTGCACTTCTGCATCAGCCTGATCCTGGATCACGCGGCGAGCCTGCCCGAGCCGGATCCGCTGCGCTGGAGCCCGGCGGTGGCCGGCCTGTTCCTGCTCGACTGGGTGCATCGGCGCGCGGTGCTGGACATGGACGACGCGGCGATGCTGCCCAAGGTCACCCGTGCCTGGTCGGCGTACGCGACGCGGCGGCGCGGGCTGCCCGAGGCCGCGGCGGTGCAGACCGATCAGACGCTGGAGGAGATGATCCCCGAGTTCGCCCGGCTGTACGCGACCGGTGAGCGGCGCAGCCCCGCCACGGCGGCGGTGGCCCAGCTGATCTCCGAGGGCGTCGACCCGGACGACTCGGCTGCGATCAACGAGTGGCTGGACGCGAACCGCCGCCGGTTCGACGAGCCCTAGTTCCAGCGCCCGCTGAGGTCCTCGGTGTTCTCGGCGTGGTGCCGGCCGACGCGGGAGCTGCGCCGCTGCGCCGGGGTGATGTGCTCGTCCCCGTGATGCGTGCTGCTCGCGCGGTGGCTGCCCCGGTAGGAGTGGTTGGCGTTCGGGCTTCCGTGGTGTCCGCTGTTGGCGTAGCTGCGCTCGAGGATGCTGGCGGCACGGATGTTGTGCGGTCGTTCAGCCACTGGTGACCTCCGGCGATGCTCGGACCGGTCGGGGGACCGGTCGTTGTGGACGGTGTGCTCGCGCTCGGGGCAGTCGGACCGATCGTCGCGGCGTCCCTTGTTGTCGGGTAAATCGGGAATTTCTGGTAAATCGGGAATGTCCGGGAGGCGGCCGTCGCGAGAGGGCGCCCACGGCTCGTCGGGCTCGTCGGGCTGCGTCGGTCCCTCACGCTTGGCCGGCGCCTCACGCTTGGCCGGTCCCTCACGCTTGGACGGCGCCTCACGCTTGGCGGGCTTTTTGCGCGCCGGCGGCCGTGAGTCCTTCGTGGACCGGTCAGAGTGGTCGGTCGCCCACGACATCTCCGGCAATCCCGGAATCCGGGGCATCCCTGGCAACGGCGAAAACCCGAGTCCCTGCGGCGTCCGCGGTCGCTGCCTTCCCGGCGTACGGGCGGAAGTCTTTTTGGATGCCGACGGCGCGGGAGATGCCGTACGCGCCGGCGACGGTTCTTCGGATGGTGCACGCCACGACGTAACCGGAGAGGATGGCCTTTCAGATGGCGCTGATCCGGCACCCGATCGGATCGGCCCGGACGACATCGGCGGCAGGAACGGGATGTCCATCGTGTCCGTCCGCCCGTCGGCCAGCTCGTTCGACCCGGCCGTGATCGCCGCCAGCGTCGGCACCGACGCCAGCCCGACCAGAAGCGCCACGATCATCACGTATCGCCGGGTCGGCCCCGAGAAACCGGTGTCGGCCCGATACACGCCGTTCAGGCGCTTCCGCATGACTTTCATGGGCGGCACGGGGTTGTCGTCTGGCTGGTCCGGCACGGCCGGTGTCCTCCCCTGACCAATGATCAACATGGATCCGTCTCGGTTACTGGGGTGAACGACGCGACAGCGAACAGGCATCGGCAGCAAGGGCCCGTTCGTACGGACGTGACCGTACGAAAACCACTTATTCGGACAAAAACGGGCACCGATGCCCCGTCCAACCGCCCCGCCCACCACCCAAGATCGGACTAAAGGCAAACACAATTTCCCGACTGTGATCTCCCCGCTCTGTAACGGGGCTCACGTTCTCTGTCAGGATGGTGGCGGCGGCATCACCGCTGGCGCCCTATGCCGACAAAAAGTGGGCGTCGTCACTCCCCGGCGGGGCTCCGGCTCCTGCCTCAGAGCCGCGCGACAACCTCACCCGGCCAAGCGCGGTTACCAAGCAGTACGCCGCGCGGGCGGGCAACACCCACCGTGGGCGTTGAGATGAACAGGGAGACACGGATGGCGAACGGCGAACGCGAAGCTGGGACGGATGTTCCGGCCGGCGGTTTCGTCCAACTGCTCACCCCGGACGGCGAACGGATCGACAGCGTCACGACCGCCGACGGCACCACGTACTCGGTCGATTTCACCGACGCCGAGTACCGCCAGCTCTACGACGACCTGGTGACGGTCCGACGATTAGATGTCGAGGCCACCGCGCTTCAGCGGCAGGGCGAACTCGGCATCTGGGCCAGCCTGCTCGGGCAGGAGGCGGCTCAGGTCGGTTCCGGACGCGCGATGCGCGCGCAGGACATGGCCTTCCCGACATACCGGGAGCACGGCGTCCTGTACACCAGGGGGATCGACCCGATCATGCCGTTCGGCCTGTTCCGCGGCGTCGACCAGGGCGGCTGGGACCCGAACGAGTTCAAGTTCAACACGTACACGATCGTGATCGGCGCGCAGACGCTGCACGCGACCGGGTACGCGATGGGCATCACCATGGACGGCAAGACCGGCACCGCCGACGGCGAGGCCGTGATCGCGTACTTCGGCGACGGCGCCACCAGCCAGGGTGACGTCAACGAGGCGTTCGTGTGGTCCAGCGTCTACCACGCGCCGATCGTCTTCTTCTGTCAGAACAACCAGTACGCGATCAGCGAGCCGCTGGAGCGGCAGACCCGGATCCCGTTGCACCGGCGCGCGGACGGCTACGGCTTCCCCGGCATCCGGATCGACGGCAACGACGTGCTGGCCTCGTACGCGGTGACCCGGGCGGCGCTCGACCAGGCGCGCAACGGTCAGGGCCCGACCCTGATCGAGGCGTACACGTACCGGATGGGCGCGCACACCAGCTCCGACGACCCGACCCGGTATCGCATCGCCAGCGAGGTCGAGGCGTGGAAGGCCAAGGACCCGATCGCCCGGGTGAAGGCGTTCCTCACCAAGCAGCAGCTCGCCGACGACACGTTCTTCGCCGAGGTGGACGAGCGGGCCAAGACGCTCGCGCTCGAGCTCCGCGAGAAGGTGCTGGAGATGCCCGACCCGCAGCCGGTGAGCATGTTCAACAACGTCTACCCGCACGGTTCGCCCGAGGTCGACGCCCAAAAGGCGGGCTTCGAGCGGTACCACGCGTCGTTCGAGGGGAGTGCCCACTGATGGCCGAGACGATGACCCTGGGCAAGGCCCTCAACCACGGTTTACGTCGCTCCCTCGAGGACGATTCGAAGGTCGTCATCATGGGTGAGGACGTCGGCAAGCTGGGCGGCGTCTTCCGCATTACCGACGGTCTGCAGAAGGACTTCGGCGAGGACCGCGTGATGGACACGCCGCTGGCCGAGTCGGGCATCATCGGCACCGCGATCGGCCTGGCCATCCGCGGGTACCGCCCGGTCTGCGAGATGCAGTTCGACGGGTTCGTCTTCCCGGCGTACGACCAGATCGTCTCGCAGGTCTCGAAGATGTTCTACCGGTCGCTGGGCAACGTGCGGCTGCCGATCGTCATCCGCATCCCGTTCGGCGGCGGCATCGGCGCGGTCGAGCACCACTCCGAGTCGCCCGAGGCGATGTTCTCGCACGTGCCCGGTCTCAAGGTGGTGACCGCCGCGAACCCGGCGGACGGCTACTCGATGATCCGTCAGTCCATCATCTCGGACGACCCGATCATCTTCTTCGAGCCGAAGCGCCGCTACTGGGAGAAGGGCGAGGTCGACCTGGACGCCGATCTCGCCACGGCGTTTCCGCTGCACTCCGCGCGGGTTGCTCGCGCAGGCACGGACGCGACCGTCATCGCGTACGGCCCGATGGTCCGCACCTCGCTGGACGCGGCGACCGCCGCCGCCGAGGACGGCCGTGAGCTCGAGGTGATCGACCTGCGTTCGCTGTCGCCGCTGGACATGGAGACGGTGTACGCGTCGGTGCGCAAGACCGGTCGCGCGGTGGTCGTGCACGAGGCGCCCGGCAACCTGGGCATGGGCGCGGAGATCGCGGCCCGGATCACCGAGGAGTGCTTCTACTCGCTGGAGGCGCCGGTGCTGCGCGTGACCGGTTACGACATTCCGTACCCGGCCGCCCGCGTCGAGGAGGACTACCTGCCCGACCTCGACCGTGTGCTGGACTCCGTCGACCGTTCGTTCGGCTGGTGACGCGCATGTCGCGGATCAAAGAGTTCACACTGCCCGATCTCGGCGAGGGACTGACCGAGGGCGAAATCCTGTCCTGGCTCGTCAAGGTCGGCGACACGATCGAGCTGAACCAGCCGATCGTCGAGGTGGAGACCGCGAAGGCGGCGGTCGAGATCCCGGCGAAGTGGGCCGGCCAGGTCACCAAGATCTTCCACGAGGCGGGCACGACGGTCGAGGTGGGCCAGCCCATCGTCGCGATCGACACCGACCCGTCGGCGGGCCCGGTTCCCTCGGAGGAGTCGCTGGCCGCGGTCGAGATCGCTCCCGAGGAAGGTGCCGTCGAGCCCGGCCTCATCGGTGGTCCGGCCCCGGGCGGCCGCACCGCCGTCCTGGTGGGTTACGGCCCGAAGAACACAACGGCAAAAAGGCGACCCCGAGTCAGTACGCCTCCCCCCAGCGCGCCAACCGCACCAGCGGCAACCCCGCCTGCGGCGGCTGCCTCATCGGCCGCGCCCGCACCCGTGGCGCCGCAGCCGGAACCGGCAAGGGTCGTCGAAACTCCGACTGCTCCACGCGTCGAGGGGCCTAACGGTCGCGTCCTCGCCAAGCCGCCGGTCCGCAAGCTGGCCCGGGACCTCGGCGTCGACCTCGCGACCATCGCCGGCACCGGCCCGATGGGTTCGGTGACCCGGGGCGACGTACAGGACGCGGTCGCGGTGGTGGATGTCGCCCCGGCTGCTCCGGCTTTTGACGCGTCCCGCGAGCAGCGCATCCCGATCAAGGGCGTGCGCAAGCTCACCGCGGAGAACATGGTGGCCTCGGCGTTCACCGCGCCGCACGTCACCGAGTTCCTCACCGTCGACATGACCCGCACGATGAAGGCCGTGGAGAAGCTCAAGGCCCGGCCCGAGTTCCGTGATGTCCGGGTTTCTCCGTTGCTGCTGGTGGCGAAGGCCGTGCTGCTCGCCGTCAAACGCCACCCGATGGTGAACTCGACCTGGTCCGGCGCGACCGGCGAGATCGTCATCAAGGACTACATCAATCTCGGTATCGCCGCCGCTACCGAGCGTGGTCTCATCGTGCCGAACATCAAGGACGCCGGTCGTCTCAGCCTGCGAGAACTAGCCGAGTCCCTGAACACGCTGGTCCAGGTCGCGAAGTCGGGCAAGACCCCGCCGTCGGACATGGCCGGCGGCACGTTGTCGATCACCAACGTGGGTGTGTTCGGTGTGGACACCGGCACGCCGATCCTGCCGCCGGGCGAGTCGGCGATCCTGGCGTTCGGCGCGGTCAAGCCGACCCCGTGGGTGCACAAGGAAAAGATCAAGATTCGCCAGGTCAGCACCCTGGGGCTGTCGTTCGATCACCGCATCATCGACGGCGAACTGGGCTCGAAGTTCCTCCGGGACATCGGTGCGTTCCTCACCGACCCCGAGGGAGCCCTCCTCGCCTGGACGTAAATTGTTAAGCCGTCAAGCAACTTGACCTACGATCCTTAAGCTGGTGCTGCGCGTCACCCTGTAAATCTTTGGTGATCGTCCCGATCGAGAGCACAATAGGTATCGATCGGGACGAGATCCGAAGACGACGGCCAACGACGGCCGAAAGGGAAGTGATCAGCGCCATGAGCTTTGTCGAGCGCCTACGGCAGCGCCGGCACAACAACCGCCAGGCCCGCGCGATCAACCGCGCGATCCAGGCGGCTCCGACCCCTGCCATGCGCGAAGAGATCCGTATCCTGGCCCAGCGCCAGCCTTTCTGACAAGAACGCACGACGGCCCGTCCGGATTCACTCCGGGCGGGCCGTTTCGTTTTTCAACAGTCCCTTAAAGATCTCCGCAGGTCCCCTGGCGGACGTACACCGGGATTCCTCCCGTCGCCCGCGCCCGGTACGGTTGGGCACGGTCACCGCCCCGGCCCCGATTGGCCGGAGTGGAGACCGGGGCCCCGACCAGTCACCGAGCCGGGTGGTCCCGCACGGCCTGGCCTCAAGAAGCTGGGCACGGCCCCGGTGAGATTCGCCGCCGGGTCGCGTCCGTGTAAAGCTGGCACGGCCGCATCGATCGAGGAGGCGCTCATGACGTCCGAGGGGCAGTACGCCGGTTCACAGCCGGCCGAGGCCGCGTCGGGCGGGCCCACGTCGGACGGTTTCCCACCGGATACCGACAGTCAGCGCGTGTCGGGTCGAGCTTCGGCTCCCCCTCCCGCCGAGGGTTTCCCCAATTCGTACGGCCCCCCGCCGCACCACACCCCGAACGGTGGGTCGCCGTTCGTCGTGCCCACTGTGGCGTCTTTCGGCCAAGGTCCGGAGTCCCGCGGGACGTCTTATGGAGCCGCGCGAGTGCCAGAGCAGCCCGAGGCAGGCGACTCCTTGCCACGTCGCAATCCGCCGTCGCCGTACGGCGCGGTCAGCCCTGGTGAGAGCGGCGGTGAGCAGGCCTGGCAGACGCAGCCCCCCGGTCAGTACACCGGCCCCGGCGACCCGCTACCCCAGCGCAACCCGTCGGTGGCCGACCCGGCCGCCGGGCAGTTCGAGGGATTCGACGGGTTCGCCGCCGGGCAGCCCGGTCGCGGCACCCCGCCGCCGGTCACTCCCTCGCCTTCGGCCGAGGCGAACCGGCCGGGCGGCCTTTCCGCCTTCGGTGACCAGCGTGTTCGCGTCCCCGGGGCGACATTGACCGATCTTCCTGACGCCCAGCAGCAGAGCGGTTTGCCGGCGCGCGGCGCCGAGCCGCCCGGTGGTCTGCCGGTGCGCGGTGCGGAGCCGCCCGGCGGTCTGCCGGTGCGTGGCGCTGAATCGCAGAGCGGCGGCTTCCCCTTGCGCGGTGGCGAAGCCCAGGGCGGCACTGGTTTCCCGGTGCGCGGCGGCGAGGCTTTCCCTGTCCGTGGTGGTGAGGCTTTCCCTGCGGGCGGCGGTGAGGCTTTCCCCGTGCGTGGCAGCGAACCGGGAAGTGGTGGCTTCCCCCTGCGGGGCGCCGAGACCACGCCCGAGAGCAGCGGTTTCCCGCTGCGCGGCGGCGGCAGCGGCACGTTCCCGACCCGGCGTCCGCCCGAGTCCACGGCGGCGGCCGCCCCGCCGGCCGCCAGCGACTTGCCGATCCGCAGCCAGCAGGCGCCGTACGCGGCCGAGCCGCCGTCCGGCGATCTGTACGGGCGTTCGGAGCCGTTCGCCGACCCGTTCGGCCGCACGCCCGGCGGCGCGGTCGGTGATCAGCAGTCCGCCGACCCGAGTCGTGGCGGCCTGCCGGACCCGTTCGGCCGCACGCCCGCCCAGGACGCGTCCGGTTACCCGGCCGCCGCGGCCGAGTCCGCGCCGCGTGCCGACGCGCCGGTCTACGGTTCGGCCCGTCCGGCACCGTCGTTCGAATCGGAGCCGTACGGCGCGCCGGCCGAGCCGGCGAGCGGCGCCTACGGCACGCCGCGCTCGGCATTCGAGGCCGAGGCCCCCAGTGGCACCTATGGTCTGCAGCAGACCGAGTCGCCGACCGGAACTTACGGCTCGCCACAAACGGAATCGCCGGGCGCCGCCTACGGCATGCCGCCGGCCGAATCGCCCGGCGGCACCTATGGCTCACCGCAGTCGTCCAGCAGCCCCTACGGCATGCCGGATCCGACCGGCGCGGCCTACGGGACGGAAACGCCGAGCGCCGCTTACGGGTCGCCGCAGACCGATTCGCCCGGAACGTACGGCTCGCCGCAGTCCGAGTCACCGAGCGGAACTTACGGCTCACCGCAGGCCGAATCACCGGGCTCTTCCTACGGCTCGTATCAGGCCGAATCGCCGAATCCCTACGGTTCTCCGCAGAGCGAGTCCGGCTCCTCCTACGGCTCGGCACCTAGCGAGTCGCCCGGCTCGTCTTACGGCGTGCCGCAGAGCGAGTCGGCCGGCTCCCCCTACGGATCGGCACCGAGCGAGTCCGGCTCTTCTTCCTATGGCGTGCCGCAGAGCGAGTCGGCCGGCGGCACCTACGGCTCGCCGCAGGCGGAGTCGGGCTTCGGCGCGGCGCCCTTCTCCGGGGGTGCGCCCGCACCCGGTGCCGGCCAGGAGGAACTGTCGCCCTTCGGGCGCAGCGAATCCGCCTACCCGCAACGGGTGCCCGGCGCCTCGCTCGGCACCGGCGGTGCTCCCGCCGTCGAGTCGTTCGGCAGCGCGGTGCCGCAACCGCGCGACTCGGCGGAATCGGCCGCCCCGGTGTCGGCCGTGCAGCCGCAGTCCGGTCCGACGGTCGGCTCGGCCCGCCCGGTGACCGCGAGCGCGTCGGTGCCGACGGCCAGCCGCGCGCCCATCGACGCCACCGAACTCCCGCCACCTCCCGTCGCCTCGCAGGCCCGGGTCTACGGACGCCGTTCGTCGTCCACCGACCCGGAGGGTGAATTAGCAGGCGACGGCGACCCGCCTGAGCCCCCGGCCGGGGCTCTAGCCGCACCGGTCGCACCCTTCCCCGGCACGCCGGACGAGTCCCCGTTCGCATCCCACCAGGAGCCGCCGTTCGGCGGATCGCCATACGGTGCTGCGCAGGGTTCGACGTTCGGCGCCGAGTCCGCGTCTCCGTTCGGCGCCCAGCCGCAGTCGGGCTCCCCGTTCGGCGCCCGGCCGGATGCCGCGTTCGAGTCGCAGCAGGCTTCGCCGTACGAGGCGCCGCCGGGCTCGCCGTACGCGGACCAGCCGAGTTCGTCGTACGACGCGCCGCAGACATCGCCGTACGAGGCCCAACAGGCGTCGCCGTATGACGCGCAGCAGACGTCGCCGTACGACGGCCAGCAAGGCTCGCCGTACGACGGCCAACAGGGCTCGCCGTACGACGGCCAACAAGGCTCGCCATACAACGGCCAGCCGAACTCGCCGTTCGAGGGGACCCAGCCGGGTTCGCCGTTCAACGGCCAGCCGGGCTCGCCATACGACGGCCAGCAGGGCTCCCCGTACGAGGGTCAGCAAGGCTCCCCGTTCGACGGCCAGCCGGGCTCGCCCTTCGAGGCAGTCCAGCCGGGTGGGCCGTACGACGGCCAGCAAGGCTTGCCCCTCGATGGCCAGCAGGGCTCGCCGTTCGGCGCCCAGCCCGGCTCACCCTTCGAAGCACAGTCCGGCTCGCCCTTCGGCGCCCGGCCCGAACAGCCGTTCGGCGCCCGGCCCGACGACAACTCCGGCTCGCCGTACGGCCCGGGCTCGCCCGCGTCACCGTTCGGCGCTCGCCCCGACGACAGCGGCAACTCCCCGTTCGGGCAACGACCGGACGGACCCCACGACGGCAACGCCTCTCCGTTCGGGCCGCGCCCGGACGGTCCGGGTTTGCCTTTTGGGGACGGCTCACCGGCGTACGGGCAAATGCCGCACGACCAGGGTGCCTCGGCAAGCGCCCGCGTCGCCCCGCCGGGACCGGGCGGACCGCCGCACGCCGAGTTCGTCGACCGCGGACCGGAACAGTTCAGCGAGCTCACCACCGACATCGCCGGACGCGGTGGTGACTCCGGATATGTCCCGGCGCCTGCTCTGCCCCCGATGCCCGCCGGGATGGAGGGTGCCTTCGGCGCGAGCCGGGGGACCGTCACGCCGCCGGGACCGGACGACACCACCAACTGGCCGGGCCCCGAACAGGGCCGGTTCGACCAGTTCAAGGCCGAGGGCGAGGACGCACCGGCGGCCAAGCCGGAGACCAAGCACATCCGGATGTTCCCGATCCTGCTCGCCGTCGTGGCCGCCGCCGGACTGCTGCTGGCCATCGTCTTCGGCATCGTGGCCCTCGCGGCCGGCGGTGACGACAACAGCGGTGCTTCGCAGGCCTTCAAGCAGGGCGATTGCGTCAAGCAGGAGGGCTCGAAGGCGGTCGCGGCCAAGTGCACCGACGTGACCGCGTTCCAGATCGTGTCCATTGTGACCGACAAGTCCAAGTGCGATGACCCGAAGCAGCCGGTCGTCGTTTCCAAGACCGACGAAAACAAGTCTCAGGTCCTCTGCCTGAAGCCGAACAAGTAGCCGAACCCGCCGGCCGGGCGTCGATGGTGGCATCAAGCACCTTGGCGCCCGGCCGCTGCGGGGTTTCGCGGATCGCCTGGCACTCTTGACGGCATGACGACGACTCCTCGCGTGCGAGCGCCAGAGCTGCGAGGTCGCGGGTGGCTGAACACCGGCGGCAAGGATCTGACACTCGCCGACCTGCGCGGCAAGATCATAGTGCTGGACTTCTGGACCTTCTGCTGCATCAACTGCCTGCACGTGCTGGACGAGATGCGGCCGCTGGAGGAAAAGTACGGTGACGCGGTCGTCATCATCGGCGTGCACTCACCCAAGTTCGAGCATGAGCGCGACCCAATCGCTCTGGCCGCCGCTGTCGAGCGGTACGGCGTGCACCACCCCGTGGTCGACGACCGTGACATGCACATCTGGCAGCAGTACGCGGCGAAGGCCTGGCCCACGCTCGCGGTGGTCGACCCGACCGGATATCTGGTCGCGTCGATGGCCGGCGAGGGTCACGCCGAGGGCTTGTCCCGGCTGATCGACGAGCTGATCGCGAAGCACGAGGCGGACGGCACGCTGCACCGCGGCGACGGCCCGTACGTGCCACCGGTCGCGGCCGACACGCTGCTGCGCTTCCCCGGCAAGGTGATCGAGCTGCCGAACGGCAACCTGCTGGTCAGCGATTCGGCCCGGCACTCGCTGGCCGAGGTCACCCCGGACGGCGAGACGCTGGTCCGGCGCATCGGCACGGGTGAGCGTGGCGAGCCGTTCAGCGAGCCGCAGGGCATGGTCCTGCTGCCGCCGCCGGTCGCCGAGATCGCCGGGTACGACGTGGTGGTCGCCGACACGGTCAACCACCAGCTGCGCGGCCTCAAGCTGGACACCGGCGAGACGACCCTGGTGGCGGGCTCGGGCAAGCCGTGGCGGTCCCCGCTCGACGGGCACGCGCACGACGCGCTGGCCGCCGACCTGTCCTCGCCGTGGGACCTCGCCTGGTACGACAACAAGGTCATCAGCGCGATGGCCGGTATCCACCAGTTGTGGTGGTTCGACCCGATCAAGCGTACGGTCGGCGTCTTTGCCGGCACGACGGTGGAAGCGCTGCGCGACGGCCCGATCCCCGACGTGTGGATGGCGCAGCCGTCCGGTTTGTCCGCCGCCGGCGACCGCCTGTGGATCGCCGACAGCGAGACGTCGGCGCTGCGGTATATCGAGGACGGCGTCCTGCACACGGCCGTCGGGCAGGGCCTTTTCGACTTCGGTCACGTGGACGGCCCGGCCAAGGAGGCGCTGCTGCAGCACCCGCTGGGCGTCGCCGCGCTGCCGGACGGCTCGGTGCTGATCGCGGACACATACAACGGCGCGGTCCGCCGCTTCGACCCGGCCACCGACTCGGTCTCGACCATCGATTCCGGCCTGGCCGAGCCCAGCGACATCGTGGTGACCTCGGCCGGCGACGTGATCGTGGTGGAGTCCGCGGCGCACCGGCTCACCCGGCTCGCTCCCGGCGTGGTCAAGACGGTCACCGGCGAGCGGCACAAGACGGAGCGTCCCGCTTCCCCGGTGGCGGCCGGCCCGCTGACCCTCGACGTGATCTTCACACCCGCACCAGGCCAGAAGCTGGACACCCAGTTCGGGCCGCCGACCCGCCTGGAGATCTCCGCCTCCCCGCCCGAGCTCCTGCTCTCCGGCGGCGGCGTGACCACCGACCTGTCCCGCCCGCTGGTGATCAACCCGGCGATCGAGAAGGGCGTGCTGCAGGTGGTCGCCCAGGCCGCGACCTGCGACGTCGACGAGGAGTTCCCGGCCTGCCACCTGACCCGGCAGGATTGGGGCGTACCGGTCGTGGTCACCGCGGGCGGCCCCGACCGGCTGCCGCTGATCTTGCGCGGAATGGATGAAGCCTGATCGGGCCAGGAACCTACGGTGTCGTAACCTAAAAGAGTGACGACCGCCGCACCGTTCCGGATGAAGCCGGCCGATCTCGGTAAACCGAGGTTACGAGGCCGGCTTCATCAATTCGCGTTCTTCGTCGCCATCGCGTGCGGCATCGTGCTCTGCTCGATCGCGCTGAGCCGGCCAGGCTGGAAGCCGTTCTTCAGCACCCTGATCTACAGCATCACCGTGTGCGGGCTGTTCGGCACCAGCGCGCTGTACCACCGGCGGGTCTGGAGCGAACGCGGCTACCAGATCATGCGCCGCATGGACCACTCGATGATCTTCATCTTCATCGCCGGAACGTACACGCCGTTCTGCGTTTTGTTGCTCCCGCCGGGAAAGGCGACGCTGATGCTGTCGCTCATCTGGGGTGGCGCGCTGGGCGGGGTGGCGCTGAAGACGGTCTGGCCGCATCTGCCGCGCTGGGCCAGCGCCCCTCTCTACCTGGCCCTGGGCTGGGGAGCCGTCGCGATCTTGCCGGACGTGATGCACCGCGGCGGCGTCGCCTGCCTGGTCCTGCTCGCGACCGGCGGCGTCATCTACAGCGTCGGCGCCGTCTTCTACGCGATGCGCCGCCCCAACCCGTGGCCGGCCGTCTTCGGCCACCACGAGTTCTTCCACGCATGCACCCTGGTCGCAGCGATCTGCCACCACATAGCGGTCTATTTCGCCCTGTACGCCTAGACGACTTCTTTTTCGCCCCGCGCGTCGTATGTCGCCCGAGCCTCCAAAACGTCCGTGATGTGCAACTCGGCCCATTTCTCCAGCTCGGCGACCAGCACGTTGAGGCTGCGGCCGAGATCGGTGAGGGCGTAGTCGACCCGGGGCGGCACGACCGCGTGCACCGTGCGGGTGATCAGCCCGTCCCGCTCCAGCCCGCGCAACGTCTGGGTCAGCATCTTCGGGCTGATCCCCTGGATCGTGTTCGCCAGCTCGGTGTAGCGGTGCGGGCGCTGGGCCAGCAGCACGACGATCAGCACGCTCCACGTATCGCCGATGCGGTCCAGAAGCTGGCGGCTCGGGCAGTTCCTGTCGTAGGCGTTGAAATCCACCAGGACACTATCCCTCAGGTGCGTACAGCACTTCAAAGTGCCCTGTATCTCCTGGGAAGTGACCGGCTAACCGGGTAGTTGGCAGTTGATGCACTGAGCAACCACTCCCAGGAGGTCATCATGACCATCGCCATCACGGGCGCCACCGGGCACTTCGGCCGCGTCGTCATCGAGTCCCTGAAGGCAAGGGGTATCCCGGCATCCGACATCATCGGCGTCGGCCGTCAGGTGGAGAAGCTCGACGGGCTCGGCGTGACGGTCAGGCAGGCCGCGTACGAGGATCGGGAAGCCTTGGAGAAGGCATTTGCCGGCGCCGACAAGCTGTTGTTCATCTCCGGCAGTGAGGTCGGCAAGCGCATTCCGCAGCACCGCAACGTGGTCGACGCGGCCAAGGCGGCCGGGGTCGGGCTGGTCGTCTACACGAGCGCGCCCCGGGCCGACACCACCGACATGAAGCTGGCAGCGGAGCACCGCGCCACCGAGCGCATGCTCGCCGATTCCGGATTGCCGCACGTCATTCTGCGCAACTCCTGGTACGTCGAGGTCTACAACCCGGCCCAGGCGGTCGAGCACGGCGGCCTGTTCGGCGCGATCGGCGACGGGCTCGTCTCCGGCGCGCCGCGCGCCGACTACGCCGAGGCCGCCGCGTCGGTGCTGGCCGGCTCCGGGCACGAGGGCAAGGTGTACGAGCTGGGCGGGGCCCCGTTTACGTTGAAGGAGCTGGCCGCCGAGATCTCGCGCCAGTCCGGCAACACGGTCACCTACACCGACATGCCGGTGGACAAGTACGTCGAGTTCCTGGTGAGTGTGGGCCTGCCCGTCGAGGTGGCGGAGATCTACGCGGACGCCGACCGGGCCGCCTCCCAGGGCGCTCTGCACGTCCCGCTCGCCGACCTCGAGGCGCTGCTGGGCCGCCCCGCGACCCCGCTCGCCGAGGCGGTCAAGGCCAGCCTCTGACACACAGCGCGGCGCCGGCAGTCCCTAGGGGGAGGGAGACTGCCGGCGCCGCGAGCTTGTGAGATCAGTAACCGGGCGGCGGTGGCGGCGGAACGTCGTCGCGCCGGGTCTCCCGGTACTCGCTGTACTGGGCGGGCCGAGCCGGAACCCCGTCGACCGGCTGATTCGTCTGCCGGGTGACGACCGTGCGGCGGCGGCTGTTCCAATACCACAGCGTGACGATCAGACCCACCAGACCGGCCGCCATCAGGATCCATCCAATGATGTTGATGTCGAGCCCGCTGATGTCCGCGTTGACGGCGAACGCCAGGATCGCACCTATCACCAGAAGAAAGATGCTTCCTCCGAGACCCATCGCGGAGTCCTCCTTGGTCCTCACAGAAGTCAATGCTTCGTACCGGGAGTTACCCAGACGTCGCGCTTCTCAATCAGGCAAGCTGACTTCATGCGCACCCTGGTTCTCCTCCGGCACGCCAAGGCCGAACATCCCGAGTCAGGCTCCGACTTCGACCGTCGCTTGACGACAAGGGGCACCGAAGACGCCGTCGCCGCGGGCACCTGGCTGAACGCCACTCAAATCCACCCCGACCTGGTCTTCTGCTCCCCCGCAGTCCGCACCCGCGAGACCTGGGCAGGGGTGGGTCAAGCGTTGGGCTCCCCCGAGGTGCGCTTCGAGCAGTCCCTGTACGACGGTGGCCGTACCGAGGTTTTCGACCTGCTGCGGGCGGTCCCTGCCGAGGTCCAAACAGTCCTGCTGATCGGCCACAACCCCACGGTGTCCGAGGTGTCCCTACTCCTGATCCCCGATTCCGAGTGGGACGGCCAGCAGATAGCCCTGAAAACCTCGGGCCTGGCCATCCACAGCACGGACGCCCCGTGGTCCGAGACAGAGCCGGGCTCGATGCACCTGACGTCCCGCCACACGGCCCGAGCCTGAGACAGCACCAGCAAGGGCCGGATCGGCGGTGCTAACTTGCGCCGGGCAAGCATTGGCGACTGTGGACCAGGGGATACACGTTATGACGGGGCGGCCCCGAACGTCACGAAAGCCACAAACCTGCGAGCCGCCGTCATCGCGGTCCGAACCGCGATGACGGTGACTGTGCGAAGGGCCACCGCGTCCGACGCGCCCGCATTGGCGGAACTCCGCTGGCGGCAACTGATCGACGAGCGAGGATACGGCGGGACGGATGGGGCGGCGTACGGGAAACTGCTCTCGACCTGGCTAACCGACCATCAGCAGACCCACCTGGCATTTCTCGCCGAGCTGGACGCACGCGTCGTCGGCATGGCGTGGCTGATGATCGCCGAACGGGTGCCCACCCCGATAGCCCGAAGCCGCCTTTTCGGGGACGTCCAGTCCGTCGTCGTCACCCCCGACCTGCGCAACGGCAGCATCGGCGCGGCGCTGCTCAACGCGCTGCCGACGGAAGCGCACACGCTGAACCTAGAACACGTGACAGTGCACTCCAGCACCCAGGCGATCCCGTTCTACCAGCGCGCCGGCTTCGAGCCAGACCACGCATGGCTGCGCTGGCACCCAGAGTGACGCGCCCACCACACCGCGACCCCAGGCACACAGAACGCGAGACCACGCCGCACCAAGCGCCCCACCACACCGCGACCCCAGGCACACAAAACGCGGGCCCACGCCACACCAAGCGCCCCACCACACCGCGACCCCAGGCACACAAAACGCGGGCCCACGCCGCACCAAGCGCCCCCACCGCACTGCGATCCGAGGCACACAGAACGCGGGACCATGCCGCACTAAGCGCGCCCACCGCACCGCGGGGTCTGGGGGCTCGGCCCCCAGGAAGAAATGGCGAGGAGGCCAGGTCCGCGCATTTTGCGGACACAGGCCTCCTCCGACGAGCGGGTGACGGGAATCGAACCCGCACTGTCAGCTTGGGAAGCTGATGTTCTGCCATTGAACTACACCCGCAGCGGCCATCACTGTACCTGATGACCGCCCGTCTCGGCTCCACCGCCCGTGCTCAACTCACCGCCGCGAGAGGGCGGCATAAGCCGGCCCGCCAGGTGCGCGCCCGCGGCATCACCGCCGGGGCCGCTGCCAGCGGTAACGCGCCGGACGGCCCGTGCCGGCGCAGGGTGGCGGTCTCGATCAGAAGCTCGTAGAGCCACCAGTCCACGTCGGGTGAGGCCCGCAGCGCGCCGGCCAGGCGCCGGATCACGCTTTCGTCGGTCACCCGGACGGCGCGGCCCGTGAGATAGGCCTCGTCGTCGTTCTCCTCTGGTGGATACGAGTGCAGCGCGTAGCGTCCGTCACGCTCGAGGTCGCGCCGCTTGGGTGAGCTGACGATGAAGCAATACAGCCCGTCGTCGGTGATGACCGGTGACACCGGGTGCACGCGCGGCCCGCCGTCGGCACGCACCGTGGCCAGGTATCCCATGCCGGGACCGTACTGCTGGAGCAGCGCACGAACGCCCGCCGCGAGCGACGGCTCGGCGGCGACGAAATCGGACCAGGAAGCCATGGGGAGAGTCTATCGAACATATGTTCGACACGCCCACCGAAACACGCCGAAACAGCAGGTAGGTATGGTGTTGCGATGCTGCTCTCCGACCGCGACCTGGTCCAAGAGATCAAGGCGGGCGACCTCGCCCTGGAGCCTTTCGAGCCGGCCCTGCTGCAACCGTCCAGCATCGACGTGCGCCTGGACCGGTTCTTCCGCGTGTTCAACAACCATCTGTACACGCACATCGACCCCGCCGAGCAGCAGGATGACCTGACGTCACAAGTGGAGGTCGCCGAGGGTGAGGCCTTCGTCCTGCACCCGGGCGAGTTCGTGTTGGCGTCCACCCTGGAGGTGATCACGCTGGGCGATCAGCTCGCCGGCCGCCTCGAGGGCAAGAGCAGCCTCGGCCGCCTGGGCCTGCTCACCCACTCGACCGCGGGCTTCATCGACCCGGGCTTCAGCGGCCACGTCACCCTCGAACTGTCCAACGTAGCCAACCTCCCGATCAAGCTCTGGCCCGGCATGAAGATCGGCCAGCTGTGCATCTTCCGCCTGTCCAGCCCGGCCGAGCACCCGTACGGTTCGGCCGTCTACGGCTCCCGCTATCAGGGCCAGCGCGGCCCCACGGCCAGCCGCTCCTGGCAAAACTTCCGCATCTGGCCCACCTCCTAGGCGCGTCCAGTGCCAAGACAAACTTCAAGGTCACAAGCCCGCGGTCGTAGCGGGGCGGGCGGTACGGGCTGTCGCTCATTCGGGGACTGTTGATGTTCCCCGGCTCGAAGGTGGGTTGGGTGGCATCCGGGCCGTCGGGGCGTCGCCCACCCCCGTTGAGGGCTTGCGTGAGAGCAAACGACCGAAAGACGCTCCCGGCTGCTCGAAAGCGGCGTCGACAGCCTGTTGGTGACGGCGGGCTCGCTCCTGACGTGTGCCCTATCGGCGTGGGGTAACCGGATCGAGTTTCGTCAGCTCACACGGCTGACGAATGTCGTGACGGCCCGCCCGCCTTCCTCTGCGAGGCGAACGCCATTGACCCTCGCCGATCTCCCGGAGGAAGCAGCGTGGCTCCGTTCGGCGCGACCGAGCACTAGAGACCTTTCGCGTTAGAGGTCTCGGCTGCGCGGTGGCCGCGGACCCGGCGTGGTTCAACCGGTGTCGGCCGCCGCCAGAGGCCCATGATGTGGGACGTAGTCCGTTGAGTGGGATTGGCATCCGCATTGTGGTCACCGAGCCCGCGATATGGGACCGAGGTCCATTGTAGAGCTTCTTTCGTCCTCTCTCGTGGCTTTTGTTCCCGCGGTTTCCTCGGCGTTTCGTG
>NZ_JABBNC010000054.1 GCF_012933445.1 Actinoplanes sp. TBRC 11911 | reverse complement strand
ACGACCACCCGCGCGGACCTCAGACCTGGTGCCAATGCGAAAGCGTGCTTCACCGCGGCGAGGGCGTGACTCTTCACCATTGCCTCGTACGCCCGCGCGCGCCGCTCACCGCTGAGCGCCGCCGGAAGGACGCTGTCCGCGGCCGCTGTCAGTGCCAGTCCGACCCGGTCGTTCTCGAGGCGCACACCCGCAACGGGTGCATATCCCGGCACCGCTTCGAATGCGGCCGCCAAGATGCCGACGACGGTGTCCTCGTCGTTGTCGACCAACAGTCGCCACTGATCGTCGAAGCATGCCTGTTGGGCGGCCCGTTGTGATTCGGCCTCGGCCCCCTTTTCCGCCATCCACGACTCGGTGTACTCGGCCGCTGCCTGCCGCATCCGCGCACGCCCAGCCCGATCGAGCCAGCCCACACGGCGCAAAGCATGCTGTTCGAAGTGCCGATACACCGCATCCCGGTCGGGCAACGGTTCCGCCGTCGCGATCCGCGGCCGCGCAGGCGCGAAACTCTCCCGGTGCACCTCGATCAGGTGCCGCATATCCACGCCGCCGGCCGGGTAAGAACGATCTTCCACGACGGCCGACGATATCCACGATGAACACGGTGCGACAGCGGCCGGAAGGGGTACGGGAGCTCGCCACTCGACCCGGATAGTAAGTACGTGTCGCTGTTAGACATGGATCCGGAGCCGGGAGCTCGCGGCTGTCGGGTCAGAGACGGCGCTGGCGATTCCAGTGGAAGACATACCAGGCATTCCGGAGAACGTTCCGACGGCCGGCCGGCAGTTCAGCTGGCGTGTCCTCGCGCGATCGCATTTTGCGAGGCACGTTGAGAGTTCTCGTAGGCAAGCGCCCCGCGAACGTCGTTGAGGTCGAGCTGGTACATCTCAGCGATTTCCTTTGGAGCCGAACCGAAGTCATCCTGCTCCCAGATCGCCTTGGTGCTGATGCCCTTGATCGATGGCCGGCCGAACCGAACGGCAGGCGAGATCCGCACCGGCGTCTGGGGGTCGTAACCTGGACGCCATTCCATCGCGATTTCGCCGTCCCAGATCACTCGATCCAGGAAGGCAGCCGAGGGCGGAGTTAGCAGTAGGTCGTCACTGACGACGGCCACCAGGCAGTAACCCGGGTCAAGTCCGGCGGCGGACTGAGCCTCCAGCGTCAGCTTCCGGTGCGTGACGTAGGGTCGCCGATCTGCGAGCGGGTACGGCACGCCGAAGTTCTCGCGGAGAAGGTCAATGAAGGTCCGCAGCTCGACCGGCATCCCTTGCGGATGGCGGAACTGTCGCAGCATGCCAGCGCTCACGAACTCGGCCCACGTCACGACGTGCGTGACACGAGGTTTGTAGTGCAGCAGGGGCGGCTTATGGCCCCGGCCGCGTCGGTCACCGCCCTCAAGCCAGTAGCGCAGCGTGGGCAGGGCCACACGCAGGAGCCGCGCGGCCTCAGCGTCCGAGAAGATCTCGCGATCCAGGACGTCCGTCACTTCAGGGGTCTTCACGTCACGTCCTGACCAAGCTGACGCGTCACCACGCGCTCTCCTGCCCGTCATTGCTTGCCGTGCCTACTGAACTGCGGGCCTTCAAGAAGGGCTGGAGCGCCCGCCTCATCTCGGGAAGCATCATGTCCGGCACGAAGCAGTAGCCGCGTTGGACGAGGAGGTCGGCCACCGCCTCCACAATGTCCGCCTCTACGAGATCTCGCGGCTTTGGGGTCGCTCGTCTGGCGTCTGCCGCAGGCTCAACGGTCGGCTGACTACTGGGTCTATCCACGCTGATCTGGTCGGGGCAGGGAAACCAGGGACAGCCACAGGAGCATCCCGTCTTCCAAGGCTTGAGCCATAACCGCTTACGGACATGCAGCACGTCTCGCTCCTTCCGGGGGAGGCACGGCGGTGAGAACAGGGGGAACTCGACCGCCGCGCCTTCGTCCACCGTTCCACGAGCAGCATGCAATCCGCAATATGCGCATTACGATTTGCGTGGCGGATTTTGCCATAGGCAATAGTGTTGTATGCAACGCCGCGAGAAGGCAGGATGAGCCATGACCCAACGCCAGAGCCCTACGGTCAGAAGACGCCGGCTCGCCCTGACGCTGCGACAACTCCGCGACGCAGCGGGCCTCGCAGCGTCCGAGGCGGCTCGTCGCGTGGACCATGACGCCAGCTGGCTGTCGCGGATTGAGACCGCCGAAGTTCGGCCGCACCCGAACGACGTACGTGCCCTGCTGTCCCTCTACGGAGTCGAAAGCGACCAGGCTGAGGCCGTCATTGCTGTCGCAAGGCAGGCCAAGCAGCGTGGTTGGTGGCAGCGGTACAGCGACATCCTGCCGGACTGGTTCTCGACCTACGTCGGCATGGAGTCGGAGGCCTCCGTCATCCGGACCTACGAGTGCCAGATGATCCCTGGCCTGCTTCAGACAGAGGAGTACGCAAGATCCGCAATCATGGGTGGGCCGATCCCCGTGCGACCTGACGAGGGGGAGCGGCAGGTCTCCCTGCGCATGGAACGCCAAGCGATCCTGACGTCGGAAGATCCTCCACTGTTGCGAGTCGTTGTCGACGAGGGAGCGGTACGTCGTCTTGTCGGCGGAGCGGCAGTCATGAAGGCCCAGATCGATCGTCTGATCGAGGTAAGCGAGAGCGCCAACGTCCAGATCCTCATGCTGCCGTACTCGGCCGGCGTCGGCTTCGACGGCAGCTTCGTCATCCTGAACTTTCCGCCGTTGCCGGAGCCGTACCCCGATGCCGCCGAAGACCAAATGGTCTACGTCGACACCCTCACCGGCGCGTTGTATCTCGAGCGCCCAGCCGAGATCTCCGCCTACGCCGCCGCGTACGAACAGCTTCAAGCGACGGCGCTCGGGCCCAAGGAGACGCGAACCGAGCTTACTAAGATCTCTAACGAACTGACGGCATAGGGGAGGAGGCGCGACATGGATCTGTCCGGCGCGCAGTGGCGCACGAGTTCGCGGTCAGGCTCAACAGGCAACTGCGTCGAGGTCGCGATCACCGAAGACGGCGTGGCGGTCCGCGACACGAAGGACCGCACCAAGCCGCCGCACATATTCACCCGACGCGAGTGGACGGCGTTTATCAGCGGAGTGAAAGGCGGGGAGTTCGACCTCTGAACCGGTGTTCAATGATGCAATCTGTCACACCACGTGACGCGGCGGTCCGTCGATGAGTTGTCCGGTCAAACGCTTCAACTCGTCGCGCAGGCGGAGCAGCTCGGAAACGGTGAGGCCGAGCTCGTACCGGTGATGGTGGCCGGCCCGCGAAAGCGCCCACCACAGATAACTCGCACTCCGGCCGATGTCGGGCCCTGCGTACGCGGTCAACATGAGCAGCTTCGGACGCTGTGCCTGGGTTTCGCCGATGTCGGGGCGCACTCGCGTCCAGAACTCATCCAGGACCGCCTCGAGTTCGAGGCGCAGCAGCCAGGCATACGCGCGAGGCCAAGCCCCGCGCGTGCCCGGTACGACCGTGGTCAAGAGCTTGTCCGCCGTGCTCAGGTAGGTCGTCGTCATCGCAACTGATCCACCAGGTCCGATGTGTACGCAACCATCGCGTCCATCGCCATCCGCCGCGTGCCGTGGGTTCCTTCGGCGACCGCCTTGACGGTGTTCGTCGCCCAGCTGCCGTATCGCCGGTTCATGTGGGCGTACAGCTCACCGCCCCGACCGGGGTCGTCAAGCAGGGCGAGAGTGAGGAGCTGCATAACCTTGACCGCGCCCGCCAGCGCCTTCTCGATCTCGTCATAGGTCGTGCCCTCCCGGCGGTGCCGTTCTCGGTAGTGGTCCATGCTGACCGCTTCGAGCGCCGAACGGCAGAATCCGGCCACCACCGGATAACGTGCATCCTCCGGCAGCGAATCCGCCGCGGAGAGAGCGCGGGCATCGTCCAGGTAGCGGTCAGCGGGGATGGCCGCCTTGCGAGGCTCGACCACCGAACCCTCCCGCCGGCCGACCTCCCAGACGGTCGCCTCGAGGCCCAGGCTGCGGATGGCCTGCGGCAGCCGGTCGTCGTGCGTGAACACCACCACCTGGCGGGTCAGCGCGATCTCGCCGAGCACCTCGGCAAGGCCGTCCACCTTGGCCGGGTCCATGCTCTGCACCGGGTCATCGATGATGACGAACCGGTACGGGCTTGCCTCCGCACAAGCCCGCGGCAGGAACACCGCCAGCCCCAGCGCGTGCAGCTCGCCCTGGCTCATGACGGCGAGGGCGTTCGCCTCCGCGCCGTCGACCGCCACCGGGAACCGGACGCGCCGCTGCGTGCTGGTTCCCTCCATGCGCATCTCGTGCAGCTCGACATTGCTCTCCTGCCGCAACCGCTGCCAGATGTGCTCGGACTGACCGACGAACGCCGCCAGCCGCGCCGCCCTGATCTCCGAGGTCATCGCGGTCAATGTCGTACGAGCGTTGGTGATGAGGCGCAGCTCCGACGCTTCAGCGGTCACGATGGCCGCAGCGTCCAGCCAGCGGCGAAGCGCGGCGGCGGGTTCGCGCCAGACGTTCTGCCGATGGACCACCCATCGGGTCGCCTCCTCGGCGAGCACGGCGTATTCGGTCGCCACCCGCCGGAAGGCGGCGCGGATCACGTCAACCGAGTCCACCGTCGGGGGCAGCGCCGCCACAGCGTCGCTCAGCCGCTTGGCCGGTTCGGGCAACACCTCGGACAGGGCATTTGCTGCCGAGCTGAGCTCCGAGCGTACGGAAGCAAGCATTTGATCTGCGGCACGACGGCTGATCGCCAGGCGCTCGTGCACCGCCCGCGCCTGAGCGCCGACCGCACTGAGCTGACCGATCTCCGCCTCGGCTTCCAGCCGCCAGCTCGCGTCGAGCCGCCCGACGCGGCACACCGGACATGGTTGGTCGCCCTCGGCCGCATGCTGGTCGAGCGCGCGCCGCAGCAGGTCCGCGGTGCGCTCGGCCGTCGCGGTCGAGGTGCCGGCGAGTCCTTCGACCGACACCTGCGCTTCGGCTAGCGTGGTCAACGCGCCCTCCACGTCCGGAAGCTCGCTGACGATCAACTGACGAGCCGCAGCCATCTCGCGGACGTCGGCGTCCTCTGCCTCACCTTCGGCGAGCGCCGTCAGCGTCGCCATGTCGGCCTTGGCCGGTCGCGCCCCGAGAGCCGCAAGGGCGTGCCTAGCCCGCTCGTCGTCTACCGCCGCGAGGTTCCTGCACAGCTCGGAGAATTGACTCTTCAACGCCTTGGCTCGGTCGTCGCGCTCCTTGCGCCGCCGCTGCAGACGTCCCTCCGCCGCGGACAGCGGATCCAACCCGAGGATTGGCGCCAGCGCGTCGTAGAGCTCCGACGGCTTGGCGGTGATCACCCGTTCGAGGTCGCGCGCCGAAAGAAACGGACGATAAAGACCGACGTGGCCCAGCCACGCGGGCAGCTCCTTCTGACGAGCGGTTCCCACGTACGCCGTGACGACCGCATCCGCGGGATCCACGGCACGCGAGTCCCACTGACGCTGAATGGTCACCGGCTTCGGGCTGCCGTCGACGCGAAGTTTCACGGTGATCTCGGCGTCGCCGTCGTGGTGCAGGTTGCGCCAGCCTTCCCGGAAGACCACCGGCCGTTGGGCCCAGCGCATCGAGTCATCAGTGAGCGCCAGTTCGGCGGCCTCGGCGAAACTGGACTTGCCCGAACCGTTGCGCCCGATGACGAGGGTGAGGCCGGCTTTCGGTTGCAGGCCGAGCCTCGCGGCCGGCCCGACGCCGCGGAAGCCGGTGACCTTGATGGATTCGAGGAAGACATTGGTCGTCTCCTCGGGTGTGGTCTCGTCGCCGGAGCCGGGCCGGGACGGTGTTCCGCCGCCGAGCACGTCGTCGAGGGCATCGTCGCCCTGGTAGGCGGCGAGGACCAGGTCTGTGACGGGCTGAGACGTCGCGGCGGCGGCGAGCCGCGCGGCCAGGTCGTGGAAGAGGGCGATTTCCTCGTTCATGCGTTCCCTCGCTCAGGCCGGGGTGATGGACCAGTTGCCGTCGGCGGTGATCTGCACCAGAGCGGGCGCCTGCAGCGGCCGCGTCCCGGAGTACCCGCCGATCTCATTGATCAGGAGGCCGCCCTGGCCGCTTTCGAGGTTGTACGCCTCGACGACGAAGTTGGACTGCCCCTTGGTGTGCGTGATGCGCGCCTTCGTGGCCGCACCGCCGAGAACCACGACGTCGTCGCCCTTGCCGGTGATCTTGCCGGAGGGCGCCTTGCGGGCGAGTTGGTCGACCGTGCCGAGCGTCAGGGTCCAGCTGCCGGACGCCTCGATCTCGAACTGGCTGGTCTGGGAATCGTCCGCCATGTTGATCCAGCGCTTGCCCTTGTAGGCGCCGATCTCGTTGACCAGCAGGCTTTCGGGGCCGTCGCTCTTGAGGACCGTGTTGCTGCTGCAGCGGCAATCGAAGACGACGACGGCGAGGTCGGTGGTGGGCGGGATTTCGACGATGTCGTCGCCGCGGCCCTTGTAGACACGCGGCTTCGGGGCGGGCTTCGTGGCGGTCGGAGCCGTGGTCGGGGTCTCCTCGGTGGAGGTCGGCTCAGTGGTCGCGACAGCCGTGGCCGAGGCCGCGTGCTCGGACGGAATCGAGACCGCGGCGGTCTTCGTCTTGTCGTCCTTGCCGGCGATTGAGGCGACGCCGATGCCGCAGCACAGCAGCATCACGGCACCGACCGCGATTCCCGCGATCACCAATACCCGACCGCGGCGCTTTTTCACAGCAGGCGGCTGCTGAGGCGGGGGAGCGTACTGCGGGCTGGACATGAGGTCTCCCAGGTGAGGGTCTTTGAGCGGCTGCCGGTGTCAATGGAAGCATCGCGTGAAAGCTCTGTCAACAAAGTTATCGAGTATCGTGTGTGTACACGAAGGGTGAGGATCAGTGGAATTGGATCGGTAGGTGAGCGAAGATGGCCGGTGCCGCGCGGCCACGGATGGCCGATCGGCGGAACGGGGGAGTCGTGGAACCGGGGCGAAAACTCAGCGACGGTCGCTACGAACTGCAGGACCCGCTCGCTCGCGGTGGCATGGGTGAGATCTGGCTCGGCCACGACGTCAAGCTGGACCGCGAGATCGCGGTCAAGTTCGTCCGCGTGCCCGAGGGTGTGCCCGACGAGGACCACATCCGGCGATTCGTGCGTGAGTCACGGATCACCGCACGGCTCGACCATCCCGGAGTTCCGGCCATCTATGACGTAGGCGTGGACGAAGGCCGGCCGTTCCTCGTCATGCAGCGCGTCCATGGCATCAGCGTCGGCGACCTGATTGCCGAGCAGGGGCCGCTTCCGGTCGGCTGGGCCGCGGCGATCGCGGCCCAGGTTTGCGCCGTCCTCGTTGCGGCGCACGCGGCGTCGCTTGTCCACCGTGACCTCAAGCCGAGCAACTTGATGCTGGAGCCGGACGGTTGCGTGAAGGTGCTCGACTTCGGGCTGGCCGTCGCGCCGAGTCTCGCCGACTTCTCCCGGATAACCATCACCGGGCAGCCGGTCGGCACACCCGCGTACATGGCGCCCGAGCAGGTAGAGGCCAGCCTCAGCGAGCCGGCCACCGACCTCTATGCGCTTGGTTGCACGCTGCACGAAATGCTGTCGGCCCGGCACGTCTTCGCCGGGCAGACCGCCTACGCGGTCATGGCACAGCAGGTGCAGGACCCGCCGCCGCGCCTGCGATCGGTACGTCCCGACGTGCCGGCCGAGCTCGAGCGGCTCATCCTTCAGCTCTTGCAGAAACGACCCGAGGACCGCCCCGCCGACGCCTCAGAGGTGTACCGGCGGCTGTCGCCCTTCGTGGCCGACCTCGGCCCGCTGCCTGGAGCGCTGCGAGCGCCCGGGCAGGAGAGTCCGGTCCGGATGTATGCGCACATGGTGGACCGTTCACAGGCCACTGCGCCGCCGAGCGACCGCCTGGCACAACCGCCGGTGACGCAGCCCAGAACTGAAGGCATTTCCAGGCACGACCTGGCGAAGGCACGCAAGGCAGCCCATCGCCTCGTCAAGGAGTCTCGGTTCGGCCAGGCGGCGGACATTCTCGTCAATGTGGAGGCGGCCGCGCAGGAGGCGTTCGGCGGCACCGACCGAGATGTGGTCCGGATCCGGTACGAGCTCGCGGACGCGCTCTTCGAAGGCGGCGACTACCACCGTGCCGCTCCGGTCTACGAGGCACTCGCCGCGGCTTTGGGCGATGGCGTCGACCTTGTGTTCGACTGCCGGGTCAAAGCCGCGATCTGCCGCGCCATGACCGGCCGAGCCGGTCAAGCGCTCGAACAACTCGACCGCCTGCTGGGTGATCGCCGTGCTGCCCACGGTGATGACGATGCTCGCACGCTCGAACTTCGCAAGCAGATCGCCCTGCTCCAGCTGAGCGCCGGCCAGCGCGACACCGCGCGCCGGACGCTGACGGACCTGCTGGCGGAGGTGCGCCGATTGCCCGGCGGCACCAAGCCGAGTCCGGCGGAGGTTGCCGATCTGCTCACGTCGATCCGGACCGACGCCGCGCACGTTCCGCGCCAAAAGTCCGGCTCAATCGGCCTATCGGGTGATCTCCCGTGACGGAAGTCTTGTTCTGGCTCGGCCGCACAGGCTGGGCGATCGGGTTCGGGCGCGCCGTATACGGTACTTGCCTCCGGGGGCTGCGCTGAGAAGTAACCTCCAAACCCTCGGCTGCGTAGATGGAGGCTGTGGTGCGGCTGGATTCGCCACGCTGGGAAGAGATCAACCCCAGCAGCTACCAGTGGGAGAAAGACGGACTGCGAGAGCTCGCGGCATATCTTCCGGACCAGGATCCCTTCCACGTCTGGGCGAATGTCGAGTTTCTCGGCACCGACGGCTCGCTGAACGAGGTCGACGCGCTGGTCCTGACCCGCAGCGCCCTCTACATCGTCGAACTGAAGCACTGGCAGGGTGAGGTCTCGGGCGGCGGCACCCAGTGGGTCCGCCGCAAGTCCGGACAGCGCCTCGAGCCGTGGGACAACCCGCTGATCCTGGCCAACCGCAAGGCCAAGCGGCTGGCGAGCCTGATCCGCTACTACGCGAAGCAACAGGGCAAGGAGCGCCTTGTCCCGTTCGTCGGGGCGGCGGTCTTCCTGCACGCCCAGAACATGCGCTCCCGGCTCGACCCGATCGGCGCCCAGCACGTCTATGGACTCGACAACCACCCTGACTCCGGTCTGCCCAGCCTGAAGCAGTTCCTGCTCGAGATGCCGAGGCCGGGCCACGCCATCGACTCGGACCGCGGCCAGCAGATCGTCGATTTGGTCCGCGGCGCCAAGATCCGCCCGTCGGTGGCGGACCGGAAGATCGGCCAGCTGCTCCTCTTCGGCAAGCCGTTCGCCGAGGGCGTCGGCTGGCAGGACTTCCTCGCCAAACACGTCATCGACCAGCAGATCACGCGCCGGGTCCGGTTCTATCTGACCAGCCGCGCCGCCAGCGAGGACGTCCCGATCATCAAGCGGGCCGCCGAACGCGAGTTCCGGCTGCTGCAGGGCATCCAGCACCCCGGCGTGTCGCAGGCGCTCGACCTGGTCGACCACTCGTTCGGTCCGGCTGTCGTCTTCAACCACGACCCCGAGTCCGTACGCCTCGACCAGTGGCTGTTGCAGCATCAGGACACGCTGACGATGGCGCAGCGGCTCCAACTGGTCGGTGACCTCGCCGAGATCATCGCGTACGCGCACAGCCGGCGCCTGGCCCACCGAGCTTTGAACCCGCAGGCTGTCTACGTCCGCAAGCCGGAGAGCACGCGGCCCCAGCTGCTGGTGACCGAATGGCAGGCGGGCGGCCGTCTCGCCGACGCCACCCGGATGACCCGGGCGTCATCCACCGACGGCGCCGGCCTGGAGGTGTTCTTCGACGACGAGGTACGCCGCTACCAGGCACCCGAGGCGGCGCACCGGATTGACGTACCCGGCATTCCCCTCGATGTGTTCTCGCTCGGCGCCATCGCGTACCGGATCTTCACCGGGCGATCGCCGGCCGACACCCCCGAGGACCTCCTGGCGGCCGTCAAGGACGGCGGCCTTCACCTGTCGGCGGCCATCGACGGCATCCCGGGCAGCCTGGGCCTGCTCGTCTATGACGCCACCTTCGGCGACCCCGGGCACCGGTTGCCGAGCGTCGCCAAGTTCCGCGAACAGCTCGAACAGGTCTGGGATGAGCTGACCGCGCCCGAACCCGAGGTCTTCATCAACCCGCTCGAGGCGCACAAGGGCGACGTGCTGGAGGGCGGCCGGGTCGTCAAGAGCCGGCTTGGCAGCGGAGCGACCGCCATCGCACTGCTGGTCACCGAGGAGACCACGGATGGTGAGCGCGAAGTCGTGCTCAAGGTCGCGCGGGACGAGCAGTTCGCCGACCGTCTCACCGCGGAAGCCGGCGTACTGCGCCGGATGCACCAGCACTGGCAGGTGGCAGCCCTGCTGGACGGGCCGGTCACGGTGGGTGGCCTTACCACGCTCGTCCTGGAGAACGCCGGGATGCGGACCCTCGCCGACGACCTCCAGGGCGGTCGGCGACTCGCTCTGGATCTGCTCGAGCGATACGGGCGCGACCTCTTGGACATCGTGACCTTCCTGGAGGCCGAAGGGATCCGGCACCGCGACATCAAACCGGCCAACCTGGCCGCCCGGCCGCGTCGCAGTGACCGGCAGCCGCACCTGTGTATTTTCGACTTCTCGCTGTCGGCCGGTCCGGCCGAGCAGCTTGGCGCGGGCACGCCGCCCTATCTGGACCCGTTCCTCGGCCCGCCCCGGCGGATGCGTTATGACGCGGCCGCCGACCGGTTCTCGGCCGCGGTGACCCTGTTCGAGATGGCCACCGGAAGCCTCCCGAGCTGGGCGAAGGGCGCTAACCCGGCCACCGTCAAGGACGAGGTGACCCTCGACCCGGCGATGTTCGAGCACGACGTCGCTGACCGGCTGGTGGCGTTCTTCGGCAAGGCGCTCGCTCGTGACGCGCGGGAGCGCTTCGATACCGCCGAGCAGATGGCCGACGCGTGGCGGATGATCTTCCACGAAATCCCCGAGCCTAACGATGCCGGGCCTGGCGAGATCCCGCCGCTGCCGGAGCCGCTGTCGCGAGCGTCCTCGCTGGAGGCGGTCGGCTTGACCGCCCGCGCCCGGTCGGCGCTCAACCGCCTCGGCGTCGTCACGGTCGGTGAGCTTCTGGATTACGAGCCGTCGGCGCTGACCCGCGCCAAGGGTGTTCCCGACGCGACCCGCAAGGAGATCAACGCTCGGGTACGCGAGCTGCGCGTCGAACTGGGCGGCGCGGTCGAGCCGGCGCCCGACGACGGGGAGCTGCCTCGGGGGATTGAGGCGGTGAGCGAGGGTCTTCTGCCCTCCGCCCGCGCCAAGGATCACGGCGCGCTGGCGATGCTGCTTGGCCAGGCCCCCACGCCGGACGGCCGGTATCTGCACTGGCTCGCGCAATCCGAGGCGGCCACCGCGATCGGGCAGACCCAGCCCCAGATCTCGGTCCTGCTGCGCAAACACGTCAAGATCTGGCGGGACAATCCCGCGCTTGCGGCCGTACGCCACGAGATCGTCAGCTTGCTGGACGCACGAGGCCTGGTGATGACCGCCGAGGAGATCGCCGAGGCGCTGATCGCCAACCGTGGCTCGTACTCGGCGGAACCTAAGAAGACAGCGCAGGCGATCGGACTGGTGCGCGCAGCCATCGAGGCGGAGCTGCTGCTCGGTGGGGACGCGCGGGTCGACATCTACCGGTTCCGCACCTCGCCGACGGTCCTCGTTGGACGGGAACCCGACGACCCCACCGCGGAGACTCGGGCGGCTGGCTTGCTCGCCTATGCGGTACAGCTGGGCAAGGCTACGGCAGACATGATTGCCGAGGAACCGTTGCCGACTCGGCAGCGCGCTGTGGAGCGTCTGCGCGCTGTTACTCGGGAAGAGGGCATGCCGGTGCTGAGCGACCAGCGGTTGCTGCAGCTCGCCGCGGCGGCTTCGCACGGCGTGGCCGATGTGAACGCGCAGGGCCAGCTCTATCCGGTCGGGATGCCGGCCGAGCGTGCGTTGAAGCTGGCGATGGGAAGCGTCGTTGGCCAGAGTCTGTCGGTGGAGCAGCTGCGCGATCGGGTGCGCGCCCGGTTCCCGCTGGCGGAGCCGCTGCCGGAACGCCCGCGCCTGACCACTTTGCTGGAGAAGCTGAGCGTGCCGGTCCGCTGGGACGGCAACACCCAGCAGTACGTACCGCCATCTGGCACGCTCTCGTTCAGCAACACTCGGATGGTCAGCTCAACGGCTGCGCCGCTCGCGGGTCCGTCGGCGATCGCGGACACCGACGCCAAGCTGGCGGCCATCCTCGAGAGGCGGGGCTATCTGGCGGTGTTGACCTCGTTGCGAACGCTCACCGTTGCGCGGCGTGCGCTGGTCAGCCGGCTCGGCCTGATCGAGGTTGATGTCACGGCGCTCCTGATCGAGCGTCTGCGCACGGCCGAGTTCTCATGGGAGACGATCGTGGCTGCCGATACGGGCAAGCCGTCCGACCCGGACTTCCGCGCGCTTGCCGAGATAGTGCAGCACGACGTCGTGCCCGCGTTGGAGGAGCGGCTGACCTCCAACGAGCCGGTGCTCCTGACCGAGGCAGCGCCACTGGCGCGGTACGGCCAGATGAAGGTATTGCAGCACTTGGCCGACCCGAGTCGCCCGCGCCCGGGTGCCCGATTGCTGCTGACAGCCGCGCGTCGGCTGGACCCGCCGATGCTGGACGCCGAACAGATTCCCCTGACTTCCCCGGTAAGCCAGTCCCTGTGGCTGCCGGACATCTGGATTGACCATGCTGGAGAGAGGACCGCTAGATGATCGAACTCAAGGCGCTGCAGGGCCAGGTGAAGTTCCTGGTCGACGACCTCCGAGAGGTTGTAGCAGCGAACGACGAGTTGCGGTCCTCGCTGAAAGGTGAGTGGAAGGCGGCGGGGAAGGCGCAGCGGACGGCCGGGACCTTTGAGTCCTGGTTGGAGGATGTGCTGGATCAGGCTGCGGTGGCGTGGGTGCTGGGTTGCGTGTTCGTGCGGTTCTGCGAGGACAACGAACTTATCTCCAAGATCTGGATCGGTGGCCCCACGTCGGTAGCGCCGGCCGAGCGGGCGGTGCAGGACCGGCAGGGCTACCTGGTGTCCAACCCGCGTAACAACGATCGACACTGGCTGCGCGAGGCCTTCACTTACCTGGCTGGGCTTCGTCCGACGGGCAAGATTTTCGACAAGCACAATCCGGTGTGGCGTTTCGACATCTCCGGTCTTGCGGCCGAGAAGCTTTCGGAGTTCTTCCGTCGTGGCGATGGGTACGTGTCATTGCAGTCGTCCGGCCTGGAGACGCGTTTTCTCGGAGATCTGTACCAGAACCTGTCGGCGCATGCTCGGGAGACGTATGCGCTTCTGCAGACGCCAGAGTTCGTGGAGGAGTTCATCCTCGACCGGACGTTCGAGCCGGCGTACAAGGAGTTCGGTCTCGTCGAGACGAAGGTGATCGACCCAACCTGCGGATCGGGACACTTCGTGCTTGGGGCGTTCGACCGACTGATCAACCGTTGGAAAGAGCGGGAACCGGCCACGGATGTGCGGGAGTTGGTGCAGAGGGCACTGGATCAGGTGACGGGCGTTGACATCAACCCGTTCGCGGTGGCCGTCGCCCGGTTCCGGTTGATGATCGCAGCGCTGAACGCATGCGGCGTGAAAGAGCTGGAAACGGCACCCACCTTCAACCTTCGCCTTGCTGTGGGTGACTCTTTGCTGGGCTGGAGCCGAGAAGAGTCAACTCATCAAGGCCAGCTCGATGTAGACGTCCAGCAGGATCGGGAGGAAGAGGAGAAGGCCTTCGCCTATTACAGCGAAGACTTCGACGAACTCGCTCAGTACCTTCGGCCGAACCAGTACAGTGTCGTCGTCGGAAACCCCCCGTACATTACGGTGAAGGAAAAGGCCCTCAACGATCTATACCGCAAGCGTTACTCGGCATGCTCGGGAAAATATGCCCTCACGGTTCCGTTCGCGCAGTTGTTCTTTAAACTTGGACGGCGCGGAGACAACAATGGCGATGGTGCGGGCTACGTCGGGCAGATTACTGCCAACTCGTTTATGAAGCGAGAATTTGGCAAGAAGCTGATCAATGAATTCTTCGCTGGCGAAGTCGAATTAATTGAGGTTGTCGACGTTTCGGGTGCATACGTTCCTGGGCACGGGACACCGACCGTCGTTCTAATCGGCCAAAACCGCCTAGTTAGCCAGCGCTATAGTGGCCACATTCGCGCAATTCTCGGTGTTAGGGGTGAACCGTCTCAGCCTGCCGACCCTGCTGCGGGTCTAGTGTGGTCAGCTATCGTCCGGCAAATCGACGAACCGTCTTCGGAGTCGCAGTGGGTTAGTTCGACCGATCTGGACCGTTCGGTACTGACGCGTCACCCATGGAGCCTAACTGGCGGCGGCGCCTCAGCCTTGATGGAAGAAATCAATGCTGGATCTCCGTCGAAAATAGCGCAAATTGCGGACTCTGTCGGGATTACTTCCTTCACCCTTGAGGATGACCTTTATGTTCAACCTACCAAGAGCTTCCTCCGGCGTAGGATCCCGGCGAGTTATCATCGCCCGATGGTCCTCGGGGATGGGATCCGAGATTGGGATCTAACCGTTCCAGATGAAGCGGCCTTTCCGTATGATGTCGATTTCAATCCTGTTGACACGCGAGAGTGCGAGCCGCTTCATCGCTTTATGTGGCCGGCGAAGACATCTATTTCAAACAGTCTGATGTTTGGCAATCAGACGAAAGTTGATTCCGGTCTATCGTGGTCCGAATTCGGACGCCTTACTGCCTCCAAGCTCCGAAGCCCGCTGTCTATTGCGTTTGCGGAAGTCGCTACGCATAACCATTTCGTGTTGGACCGCGGTGGGAATGTTTTCAAGCAAACCGCCCCGGTGATCAAACTAACGAGTGTTGCGACGGAGGACGATCATCTTCAGCTGCTCGGGGTTTTGAACAGCTCAACGGCTTGTTTTTGGCTTAAGCAGGTCAGCCACAACAAGGCTGGCAGCGGAATCGGCCGCGGGATTCAGCCAGAAAGCTGGATGGACCGATATCAGTTCAACGCGACTAAGCTGGAGTCTTTTCCTCTGCCAGCTGAGTACCCGCATAGGCTGGCAACGATATTGGATCAGAGCGCGGCGCGCCTTGCAGCCTTGGATCCGACGGAGATCTCGAGAGGGGCTGCGCCAACCCGGGATCTATTGGCGCAGGCCCGTGACGCATGGTCGACGATGCGCGCGCGGATGATTGCGTTGCAGGAAGAGCTGGACTGGCAGACGTACCACCTTTATGGGCTTATTGACGACGACTTGAGCCTTGATGACGTGCCGCCCATCGGACTGGGTGAGCGCGCCTTCGAGATCGTGCTAGCGCGGGAGGTCGCTGCAGGTGAGATAGAGACGCAGTGGTTTGAGCGTCACGGGTCCAGGCCGATCACTGAGCTGCCCTCGCATTGGCCAGAGGAATATCGAGCGGTGGTGGCGAAGCGCATCGCGGTGATCGAGTCCGACAGGAATATCGGACTGATTGAGCGGCCGGAGTGTAAGCGACGCTGGGCCACTAAGGGTTGGGACGCTATGCAAGCCGAGGCGCTGCGGCGCTGGCTTTTGGACCGGCTTGAGGCACCGGGCCTGTGGGGTGGTGCGCCGACGCCGTTGTCCGTGGTGCAGCTTGCCGATCGGCTGCGGCAGGATGATGATTTTCAGTCAGTGCTGAGCCTGTGGGCTGGTTCGGATCAGCTTGATGTGGCTAAGGCGCTTTCCAGACTGGTCGCTGACGAGCACGTGCCGTATCTGCCGTCGTTGCGATACAACCCGACCGGTTTGCGTAAACGCGTGCAGTGGGAACGGACATGGGAGTTGCAGCGCCGGGAGGACGACGGGGAGAAGATAGACATCCCCGTGCCCCCGAAATATGGGTCTGGAGACTTCGCCAAGACAAGTTACTGGCGTAACCGGGGCAAGCTTGACGTGCCAAAGGAGCGGTTTGTCTCGTACCCGGGTGCGGGTCGTGATGGTGATGCGACGCTGTTGCTTGGGTGGGCTGGCTGGGATCACGTCGCGCAAGCACAAGCCCTGGCGACCGTCTATCTCGACCGCAAGATGCAAGCAGGGTGGGGCAAGGAAGGCTTGCTTCCGCTGCTTGCTGGTGTGGCTGAGTTGGAGCCGTGGCTGAAGCAGTGGTTCGACGAGCCGCGGCCGGGCTTTCCTGGGTCGCCGGCCAAGTTCTTCACCACCTTCCTGGATGGGGAGTTGGCGAACCTCGGGGCCGACCGCGGCGATCTGCGTACGTTTCGTGAGCCAGCATGACCGTTTGGGTGAGGGCCGGCGGGCCGAAACTGTCGGACCCCGGGCATAGGATCGGCCTTTGCTGGACAGGCTGTGGGCTTGAAAAGGGAGCGAACGGTGACCCTGCTGCGTGACCTCATCGACATTCCGGTGTCGGTGGGCGACTCGGACTTCGTGGTTACGGCGTCGCAGGGCGCCGACCTTGGACGCTATGTGGTGACCGATGACCTGCGCCGCGACTTTGACGAGGCGCTGAGCATGGTGGCGCACGCGGTGCAGTCGGGGCGGTCGCAGGCGAAGTTCCTGCATGGCTCGTTCGGTTCGGGTAAGTCGCACTTCATGGCCGTGCTACGGGAGATCCTCAAGCACAATCCGGAGGCTCGCTCGGTGCGCGGCCTGGCCGAGCCGATCGACAAGACCGATCCGGTGCTGCGCGACCGCAAGTTCCTGACCCTGAGCTTCCACATGCTTGAGGCTCGCACGGTGGAGCAGGCCGTGCTGGAGGGCTACCTCAAGCAGGTTCGGCTTCTGCACCCGGACGCGCCGCCCCCAGCGGTGCACCGGTCCGACGCGATGATCGCCGACGCTGATCGCCTGCGCAAAAGCCTCGGGGACGAGCGATTCTTCGAGGCGCTGCGCGGCGGCGCCGATGGTCCGTCCGGGGGTGGTCTTGCGGCGCAGCAAGCGCGGACCGTCGCCTTGACGCCCGAGACCTATGCCGAGGCGGTCGCCGAGCTTCCTGGCACGCCCCTTCGGGACAGGCTCGTCAGTGCGCTGACCACTTCGTTCTTCACCGGTGCGGTGCAGAGCGCTGAATACCTCGACTTCGACTCGGGGCTCGCGGTCATCACTCGGCACGCCAAGTCGCTTGGCTATGACGCGTTGGTGTTCTTCCTGGACGAGCTGATCCTCTGGCTGTCGACGAAGATCGCTGACCACACATTTGTACAGACCGAGGGTGCCAAGCTCAATAAGCTGGTCGAGTCATCCGACTCGACGCGGCCGTTGCCGATCGTCTCGTTTGTGGCGCGGCAGCGAAACCTTGAGGAGTTCCTCGGGCCGCAGGTCGGCGGCACCGAGCGGGCCGCGCTGGCCGACGTGATGCGTAGCGTGCAGGGGCGGCTCGGCTCGGACATCGTGCTGGCCGACACCAACCTGCCCGAGATCACCGAGAAGCGGCTGCTCAAGCCTCTGAACGACTCGGCGCGGCAGGTCATCGACGACGCGTTCGCCGCGGTCCGCAACCGACGCGACGTGTGGGACGTGTTGCTGCTCGGGGCGCAGTTCGGCGACGCCGGCATCGGGTCCGACGCGACCGCGTTCCGGCGCCTCTACCCGTTCTCGCCCGCCCTAGTCGCCACTTTGGTGGCGCTGTCGCAGGCGCTTCAGCGGGAACGCACCGCGATCAAGATGATGACCGAGCTGCTGGTCGAGCGACGCGACACCCTGCAGGTCAACGACCTGATCGGGGTGGCCGCACTGTTCGAGCCGCTGGTGCTGCGCGGGGAGCTGCCCGACCGGCCGCAACTGCGGCAGAGGTTCCAGAATGCCCGGGACGCCTACCGCACCCGGTTCCGGCCGTTCCTGCTCAACCTGCATGGCGTCACCGAAGCGCAAGCGGCCGAGAACGACGACTTCCGGATCGACGACCAGCTGATCAAGACGCTGATCCTTGGCTACCTGGTCAGCGAAGTGCCTGCGCTGCACAACCTGACCGCGGCGAAACTGCACGCGCTCAACTTCGGCTCGATTGCGTCGCCGCTGCCCAACTACGAGAGCCAGATCGTTCTCGACCGGCTGCGCCGGCTCAACGCCGATGTCGGTGATCTGCATCTCTCCGACGGGCCCGACCCGGTCATCCAGGTCAAGATCGCAGACGACGACTACGAACGTCTGCTCGACTCGGTTCCGCCGCGCGAGACCACGGCCGTGGTCCTTCAGCAGCTCGTGCGCGACCTTGTCTGCGCCGAACTCGGACTCGACGCGAAGGCGGGCAACCTCGGCGAATACCCGTACCAGCGGGAATGGCGAGGCCGTAAGCATCTGATCAATGTGCGGTTCGGCAACGTTCGCGACCGGGACAACATGCCCGATCAAGCAGTGCTCGCGGACGGCGACGCCTGGCGGATCGTCGTTGACTACCCGTTCGACCCCGGCCACCGGCGTAACGAGGACTTCGCCCGGATCGAGACCCTGCCCAAGGGGTCGCGCACCGTCTTCTGGATGCCGCTGTTCTTCAGCAACGAGTCGATGGGTCGCGTCGCCACCCTCGCCAAGGTCACCTTTCTGTTGGACAACACGGACGGGAACCGGATCGAGAAGCTCGCCGCCGACCAGTCCAAGGCGTGGCGGGAAGGTGCCAAGGCGTACTTCCAGCAACGCCAGCAGCAGCTTGAGTCAGCACTGCTCACCGCGCTCAAGCAGGCCTACGGCGCTGCCGTCGCCGATCCGTCCGTCGTCGAGCCGGACGATGTGGCCATTCTGCACTCGCTCACCGAGGGACTGCGTGTGGGTAGCCCCCGCGGCGGCGTGCTCCGCGAGGGGTTCGTCAACCTCACCGGCGAGCTGCTGAAATGGTCCTACCCGGGGACGCCCGCGCTGCCCGAGGACGAGAAGACGCTGACTCGCGCGGAGCTGGGCAGGGTCCTCAAGTACGCGAAGCTGGCGGTGGCCGACGAGGCCCGAGGTGTCACCGTCGATCAGGCCGACCAGCGGACGATCCGGCGCATCTGTAACCCGCTCCGCCTCGGTGAGCTGGTCGAACACCGTTATGTCCTCAATGGAAGCACGTGCTGGTGGAGCGGGCATCTCAGCCACCGCGCGGCCGAGGAGGGCTACACACAGCATTTCCCGGTCCACGTGCTGCGTCGGCTCCTCGACGTGCCGGAAGCACGCGGCTTCGATCGCGAGCTGCAAAACCTGATCATCGCGGTGTTCGCCGAGGAACAGCAGCTCGCCTGGTACCAGCACGGCAGCCCGGCACCGCTCGCCTCGTTGCAGGGCGTCGACGACCAGCTGGAGTTGCGGCACATCACGCTGCCCGACGAGGACATCTGGCAGCTTGCCACCCGCCGGACTCAGGGCATCTTCGGTGTGACGACGCAGGGCTACCGCACGGCGGCCGGCGTCACGGCTCTGGCCAGGACGCTGCGCGAGCAGGCCGATCGTTACCGGAGGCCGGTCGCTGAGCTCGTTGAGTCGCTCGGCCGGAACGCGTCCGTGCTGGGCCTCGAGACCACGGCAGATCAAGGTCGGCTGCATCATGCGCGAGTCGTCGCCGCTCTTCTCACCGACCTCGCCCAGGAGAGCGACGACCTGGTCCGCATCACCGTGATGGCGGACGCGCGGATCGATCTCGACGACACGGCAATCGGCAACGTTCTCAAGACGGCTGCTGCGGTCAAGCAGGCCCTCGACGCAACACAGTGGCCGTTGCTGGAAGCAGTCTCCACACGGGCCGCCGCCGATCCCCAAGCCGCGGCGATCATCGAGCAATTGCGAAGCAGCGCTCGACACGATTCGCTCGCCGCCGACCTCCCGGCCGCGTTGCGGACGGCTATCGACAGCGCAACCCGGCTGCTGGTTGCGCCGCCGTCCGACCCGCCGCGGGTGATTCCGACGCCGGCTGTGGTGACCACACCTGGTACCCAGTCGCCGGCCACGCCGCCCGTGTTGCCGATGCCCAGCGCCAAGCCACACGGAAAGGCCGAAGTCGGCAACGAGACGCAGCTTGCCGACCTGACCGCGCGCCTCAAGGCAGAACTGGCCGACGGGAAGTCCATGGTCGTTACGTGGGAGGTGCAGTGACCGTGGCCCAGCCGGCAGCGATCAGGCGCAAGGTGGAGGCGTGGCTGTCCGATCAGGACGACGATGCCCCCGCCCTTGCGCTGCGTGGTGAACCGGTCTGGAAAGAGGAGCAGACCCTCACGATCGGCGGCACGCCCGTTCGCATCGTCCCGTGCCGAACCCCTCTGGCCGCCCGAGCGGCGCTGCTCGATCGCAATGACGGCGAACGGGTGGTGCTGCTCACCGAGTTGTCCGACAACGACCTCGGCGACGGCCTGCTGGCCCACCTCAGCAAGCATCACGTCCGCACGGTGCAACCGTGGGACGTGGTCGTCGAGATGTTCGAGGCCTCCGCGATCGACCCGAGCCTGGCCGGCCTGGGCCGGTGGGTGGCCGACGCGCTCATCGACCATGTACCGGCTGACGAGTGGCCACCCGCGCCCAGCGCGGTCCTCACGCGTGACCACGCCCTGCGTAGCCTCGTCGCGGAACTTTTCGGCCTCGATCGGAACGAGATCGACAGCGCCGGTTTCATGGAATGGAGCACCGACGCCGGACGCGTTCTACGGCTGAGCAAGCTCGCTCCCGAGGTGATCGCCGGGCTGACGAAGTACTTGGCGGACACGGCCGGACCCGCAGTGGTGCCGATCATGGCCGCCGCCCGCGCCGGCAACGGCGTGGATGCCGTACCCCTCGGTCTTCTTTCCGGTGTGCTCTGGCCGGGACCGACCGGCACCGCGGCGGCCACCGCGGTCGCGGTCTCCCGCGCCCGGCTCGAACCGTGGTTCGGTGGGATGAAGCTTGAGGAGGCGCAAGCGACAGCGTTTGCCGCCGCTGCCGAAGCCTGGGTGGATCGCGTGATGGGCGGCGGCGAAGCGGGCGCCGAGGCGAACCGCATGCTGGCCCGTGCCGAAACGATCGCCGCCGACGTTGAGGCAACCCCGTTGCTCGGCGGCAGCGCATTGCTGCCGAGTGGATTCGTGCATCGGTTGCGGGATGTCGCGGCCGCCGTCCGAATGGCCGTACCCACCACCGGGGTGACCGCCGAATCCGGTATCGCAGCCGCCCAGAAGGCGTTGGCGCGCCTCAGCGAACATCGCGGCGGCGATTTGGACCGGCTCAAGACCATGCAAATGGCCGTACGGCTACTGCGCTGGCTCGCCACTCCGGATCCCGAGCCGGCCACGCTGTACGACGCCTTGCAGCGCCAGGTGCACGACGACGGTTGGGCTGACCGGGCACGCCTGGACGTGTTCGCCGGAGACGCCGACCCGCAGACCGCCGAAGCGCTGCACCTTCTTCACCAGGCCGTCGACGCCCGCCGAGCCCGGCACGACCGCCGTTTCGCGGACCTGCTTGCCGCGGCGACACAGGGTGAACAGGACCCGGGCCGCCTGATCCTGGTCGAGGACGTCCTCGACCGGGTGGTGCAGCCGATCCTTGACCAGGGCCGCCAGGTGCTCCTGCTGGTCATGGACGGCATGAGCATGGCCGCCGCCACCGAGCTGGCCGAGTCGCTTACCCGGGCCGCGACCTGGACCGAGTTGACTCTTGACGGCGGTCCGCGCGTGGGCGTGCTTGCGGCGCTGCCAACTATCACCGAGGTGAGCCGATGCAGCCTATTCAGTGGGCGGATTGCGGTCGGCTCACAGAACGCCGAGCTGCAAGCGTTCCGGGAGCGCTATCCGACCGGCGTTCTCCTGCACAAGAGCAAGTTGCGCGGGCAGGCGGGCGTAGCGATCGCACCGGACGTGGCCACAGCCCTCGCCGACTCCTCGACCCCGCTCGTGGCGGCCGTGGTCAACACCATCGACGACGCACTCGATCGCAGTGAGCCGGGCACGGCGGTGTGGGGGAGCGACACGATCCCGGGAGTTCGTGACCTTCTCACCCTGGCCGCCGGTCGCGTGGTCGTGATCGTCTCTGACCATGGCCACGTCGTCGACCGTGGCCTTGAGGCCGTCTACCGCCCGAGCCCGAGCAGCGAGAACCGGTGGCGTCCGGCCGACCCGCCGCCCGCCGACGGCGAGATGCTTTACCGCGGCTCGCGGGTGGCCAAGGGTGACGGCGCGGTGGTCCTGCCGTGGCGGGAGGAGCTGCGATACGGTCCGCGGAAGGCCGGATATCACGGCGGCGCGTCCCAGGCCGAGGTCGTCATCCCGCTGCTCGTTCTGACCGACGGCGACGACTCCGCCATTTCCGGCTGGGGTGCGGCTCCTGTGCCCAGCCCCGCGTGGTGGCGCGAGTCACTGGCCGTCGAGACACCGACTGCGGCCCCGGCTAAGCGTTCGCCATCGCGCAAGCCGAAGGCACAGACGGAAAGCCTGTTCGACCTCGAGGCGCCGGCGCCCGCCAAAACTGCCGACATCGCCAAGCCGGCCGATGATTTCGTTGCCGGGCTGCTCGCCAGTGATGTATACAAGCAGCGGCGTGATCCTCGGGCACCCCTGCCGGACGAGCGGGCCGCGGCCCTGCTGCGGACCTTGGTCGCTAACGGCGACCGGGCCACGATGGACACCCTCGCCGCCCGTGCGCAGATTCCGGCCGGCCGGATCCTCGGCGTGGTCACCGCGCTGCGCAAAATCTTGCAGGTCGAGGGCTATCCGGTTCTTACCGTCGACCCCGACGGCGTCACAGTGAAGCTCGACCGGGGCCTGCTGATCGATCAGTTCCATTTGAAGGCATCATGAGTACCGAGATCTCGGCACGGCGGCGTAAGGACATCGTCGACGCCCTGCGTCGCGGCGTGGTTCCGACGAACGGTCTCGACGCGCTCGCGGTAGGGCTCGGCCGCTTCGAGGCCGCCCTGGACGACGACGTGGACCGGGTTGCCGGCGGCGGAAGCGTCTTCAAGGCCGTGCGTGGCGAGTATGGCGCCGGTAAGACGTTCTTCACCCGCTGGCTTGCCGAGCGGGCAAAACGTCGCGGCTTCGCGGCCGCCGAGGTGCAAATCTCCGAGCTGGAAACGCCACTTCATCGGATGGAGACGGTCTACCGGAGGCTGGTCGAAAACCTCAGCACCGAGCAGTTCCCGCCCAGTGCTCTGCGACAGATCCTGGACGGCTGGATCTTCGCGCTGGAAGAGGATGTGCTGGCTGCCGGGACGATCGGCGAGGACGACACGGCAAGATTGACCGCAGCCGTAGGCGAACTGATGGAGGTACGCCTCGCCGAGATCTCCCGCAGCACGCCGGGTTTCGCGACGGCCCTCCGCGGCTACCGGGGCGCTAGCGCTGCCGGCGACCACGCAACGGCGGACGGATTGGCCGCGTGGCTCGGTGGGCAGCCACATGTCGCGGCCTCGGCCCGTCGAGCCGCGGGCGTCAAAGGCGAACTGGACCATTTCGCCGCTCTGAGCTTCTTGCAGGGCCTGCTGACGGTGCTGCGTGACAGCGGGCACCCGGGACTGCTGCTCGTCCTGGACGAGGTGGAGACCCTGCAGCGTGTCCGCTCGGACGCCCGCGACAAGGCACTAAACGCGCTGCGGCAGCTCATCGACGAGATCTATTCGGGCCGCTTTCCCGGCCTGTTCCTCGTGATCACCGGAACACCGGCTTTCTACGACGGCACGCAAGGCGTTCAACGCCTCGCCCCACTCGCACAGCGGCTTGCAACAGACTTCGGCACCGATACCCGATGGGACAATCCACGAGCCACCCAGCTCCGGCTCCCGGGGTTTTCCCTCGACGCGCTCGTCGAGCTGGGTGTCCGCGTCCGTGAGATCTACGGCAGTTCGGCCGTTCTCGACCGCGTCGACGACGACTACCTGCACCAGCTGGCGACGGCGGTCACCGGCAAGCTCGGCGGACAGGTCGGCATTGCGCCACGCGTGTATCTGAAGAAGCTGGTGGCCGACGTGCTCGACCGTGTCGACCAGTTCCCCGACTGGAACCCGCGTGAGCATTACGCGCTGACCGTGCGCTCGGACGAACTCACCGACGTGGAACGCAACGCGGCCTCCGCCGACGACGTCAATCTGGAGCTCTAGGGGTCTGCGACGTGAGCACTGAGCTAGATCCGGCGGTTCTCCACCACGTTGTCAATACCTTGGGCTGGCCGGATCTTCGGCCGCTCCAACGCGCCGCCATCGAACCTCTCGTCGCCGGGGACGACGCGCTGCTGCTCGCGCCAACCGCGGGCGGCAAGACCGAAGCGGCGTCGTTCCCGATCCTCACGCGCATGTCCACCGAGCGCTGGAACGGCACCTCGGTGCTCTACCTCTGCCCGCTCAAGGCGTTGCTCAACAACCTGGAACCAAGGCTTGAGCGGTACGCCGGGTGGGTCGGCCGCCGCGTTGCGTTGTGGCACGGGGACACCAGCCAGGGCAGGCGCAAGAACATTCTGGCCGATCGCCCGGACATTCTGCTCACCACGCCGGAGTCGCTCGAGTCGATGCTGGTCAGCACCAAGGTTGACCATCGTGCCTTCTTCGCTGGGTTGCGGACGGTCATCGTCGATGAGGTGCATGCGTTCGCCGGTGATGACCGAGGCTGGCACCTGCTGGCGGTACTCGAAAGGCTGACCCACCTGGTCGGGCGTCCACTTCAGCGGGTCGGATTGTCCGCCACCGTCGGGAATCCCGAGCAGCTGCTCGAGTGGCTGCAAGGCGCGGGAGCCGGAACGCGACCGGCCGAGGTCATCTCACCGGACCTACCCACGGCTCCGGCGAGTGTGGGCGCCGAGCCGCCGCCCGGCGACATCGAGCTGGACTACGTGGGTTCGCTCCAGAACGCAGCGAAGGTCATCGCAGCCTTGCACGCGGGGGAGAAGCGGCTCGTCTTCTGCGAGGCGCGGCAGACTGTCGAAGAACTCGGCGCGTTGCTGCGCGGACACGGCATCACCACATTCCTTTCCCACGCTTCGCTCTCCACCGACGAACGACGTCGGTCCGAAGCAGCCTTCGCCGAGGCTCGCGACTGCGTCATCGTCTCCACCAGCACCCTGGAACTGGGCATCGACGTGGGGGACCTGGACCGGGTCATCCAGATCGGTGCGCCCTCGACCGTGGCGTCGTTCCTGCAGCGGCTCGGGCGCACCGGGCGACGGGCCGGAAGCGTACGGAATTGCTTGTTTCTTGCGGTCTCCGGTGAATCGTTGGTTCGTGCGGCTGCCCTTCTGGAGCTTTGGGGCAGAGGATGGGTCGAGCCAATCACGCCTACGCCGGAGCCCCGGCACATCGTCGCGCAGCAGCTCATGGCTCTCTGCCTCCAGGAGCACCGGATCGGCGACCAACTGTGGCCGTCCTCGTGGAACGGGTTGGCGCCCTTCGACCGCAGTGCCGAGCCGATCGTGCGCCACCTCGCTCGCGAGGGCTATCTCGACGAAGACGGCGGGATGTACTTCATCGGCCCGGAGGCGGAAAAGCGTTTCGGGCAGCGCCATTTTATGAACATGACGGCGGTATTCCTCGGACCGCCCGAGTTCGTCGTGCTGGCCGGCCGCGATGAGCTGGGCAAGGTCGATCCGAGCGTGCTCACCGAGGAGATCCCCGGGCCTCGCCGCCTCCTGCTGGGTGGGCGCAGCTGGCAGGTGACCTACGTCGACTGGAAGCGCCGGCGGTGTTTCGTCGAGCCTGCCGACTCCGGTGGGCGGGCGCGCTGGACCTCCATGGGCGGCATCGCCGGCACCGGCTTCGAGCTGACCCGGGCGATGCGCGACGTCCTGCTGGGTGCTGACCCGCCGGTGCGGATGACCCGCCGGGCACGGGATCAGCTTTCTGTGCAGCGCGAGGAGAACGCATCCGCGGTGCACCCCGGCGGAAACGTCATCGTGCGCGCGGACAACCAGGATCTGCGTTGGTGGACCTGGGCCGGCTACCGGGCCAACGCCACGCTGAACGCGACCTTGAGCGAGATCACCGACCCGCTGCAGCGGCCTAGCGATCAATTCATCCGGCTTCGTGAGAACATCACGCCGGTGGCTTGGCGAGAAGCCATCGCCGACGCCGCCGAGCGGCTCTGCCTGCCGGAGGTGAGCAAGCAGGCGCTTGACGGATTGAAGTTCAGTGTGGCGCTTCCCGAGCCCCTCGCCAGGGCCACGCTGGCCTCTCGCCTTGCCGACCTGCCGAGCGCGTGTCGCGTGCTCGGGGAGCCGTCGCGTTTCGTCTCGATAATCTAATACGTATCTCCGCTCCTTGAAAACTATGTCAACAAGGACTTGACGCCAGGGATGTGTACACTGCACTTCGTGCAGCCGAGAGCCCGGGTTACCGCCGCCGACATCGCACGCCTCGCCAACGTAGGGCGAGCGGCGGTGAGTAATTGGCGCAAACGGTATGCTTCGTTTCCCGTGCCCGTCGGCGGCACCGCGGCCAGCCCGCAGTTCGACCTCGAACAGGTCGAGCGTTGGCTCGTCGACGAAGGCAAGCTTCCGGCGGTCGCGGACGAGGACCGGCTCTGGCGCAACCTCTTAGCGGCCGCGGGGGATCCTGCCGAAGCGCTGGCGGCCGCCGGTGAGCATCTCGGAGGCGTACGGGAACTGCCTTTTGAGGGTTTGCGGCCCGAGCTGGCGGCATTGGCCGACCGGCACGGCAAGCGCGGAGCGTTCGAACAGCTATGGCGACGCTTCGCGGATCTTCCGGGGCAGCGTGCGGTGACCACCCCCGACCCGCTGGCCGATCTCATGGCCGGGCTCGCGAAGGTCGACGGCGGATCCGTGCTTGACCCAGCCTGCGGGACAGGGCGGCTCCTGCGGGCGGCGATTCGCGCGGGTGCAGGGGTGGTGTACGGGCAGGACAATGACTCCGCGGCGACGCGGCTGGCTCAGCTTTGGGTCTCGGTCAACGATTTGACCGGTGACATCCGTACCGGTGATTCGCTGCGGCACGACGCATACGGCGATCTGGCAGTGGACGCGGTGGTGGCGAATCTGCCGTTTGGGCTGACGAACTGGGGACACGAGGAGCTCGGCTACGACCGCCGTTGGGAGTTCGGGGTTCCGCCCCGAACCGAACCGGAACTGGCCTGGGTACAGCACGCGCTCGCGCACGTTAAGCCGGATGGCCGCGCGGTTTTACTGATGCCACCGTCGGCGGCCAGTCGGCGGGCCGGCCGTCGCATTCGCGCCGAACTCCTGCGACGGGGAGCGATCCTGGCGATCATCGCGCTACCGCCGGGGGCAGCCGCACCGCACGCCATCGGCTTACATCTTTGGGTTCTTCAGCGCACGCCGACGCCGGCCGGTGCGATTGTGCTGGTGGACGCGGCGACCGACTCTGTCGACGAGGCGTATCGGAAGATCGTCGAGGCGGTCGAGTCGGGCGGTAAGGCTGGGAACGTGGTCCCGGTGATCGACCTGCTCGATGAAGAGGTTGACCTCACGCCGGGGCGGCACAGCCCCGCCGCAGCGGGCGGTGTGGACGCCGCGACTGCCCTGCGGCAGGGCCGGGAGCGGCTTGCCGCCATCGTGGAAACGCTGCCCGGCCTCATTCCCGAGGTGGGCACCGAACCCGGCGAGGCGCTGCCCGCGGTCACCGTCGCCGAGCTCATTCGGGCCGGCCAGGTGCAGTTGCTCGGGCCGGTCAAGGCCGGTGCCGAGGCTGTCGACCGGCCGGTGCTGACCGGCGATGACGTCGCCAACGCGAGGCCGCCTGCCCGGCGTACCGATCCGTCTCCCACTCCCGAGATAGACCTTCGGCCGGGTGACGTGGTGGTGCCGGTTCTCGCATCGCGTCTCCATGCCAGGGTGGTTACCGAAGAAGGGGCGTTGCTCGGCCGAGGGTTGTATCTGTTGCGCGGCAACCCGGAGACACTAGATCCGTGGTTTCTCGCCGGCTATTTGCGGACGTCGGCGAATGAGCGGCAGGCGAGCAGTTCCTCCAGTAGTGGGTCGTCGAGATTCGACCCACGACGAGCGCAGGTGCCACGCATCCCGGTTGTCGAACAGCGCCGGCACGGCGAGGTGTTCCGGAAACTGCAGCTCTTCGACGACGCGGTGCGAGAAGCCACCGCATTGAGCGGTCTCCTTTCCCGCCACACGGCCAACAGCCTCGCGAGCGGCTCGGCGCAGCCTTAACTGTTTCCGTTCCATTCTGGTCGTTTGTCAGCTGGAAGGCTGCCTAGTAGGCGAACGCCTACCTCCTGCCTGCCTAGATTCTGTGAGTCGGGTAACTGTCGGGGGGTCATGTGCACCGCGCGCCGTATGCAGCTTCCGTTCGCGACTTCTATGCCGACACCCGGCCTGAAAGGATTGACGCTCTCGCGCAGCGGTTGTACCGCAAGGAGTTTCCCATCGGGCGCCGCGACAGCGGGGAAATCGGGTCGTGGATTGCGAGCCTGCCGGCGCTTGCTGATGTGCTGCACGATGCCGGGCTTGAGCGGCTGTGGATCGCGCTGGAATATCAGCCTTACCAAGCTGGACGGAGCCGGGCTGATGCTGTGGTCGCGGGTCTGGGTCACGATGGGCGGCCGGCCTATCTCGTGGTCGAGCTGAAGCAGTGGGAGCGTGCGGGCTGGAACGCGGCGCTCGAGCAGGTACGGGACGCCGGCACCGCTTATGACGTGGTGCGCCACCCGTTCGACCAGGCCTCGGCGTACGCGCAGTTCATCAGGAACTTCACCTCCGGGATGCACGAGCCGGCCGAGACGGTCATCGATGCCGCTGCCTTTCTGCACAACGCCACGGAGTCGTCGATCGCGACGTTGCGGGCCGCGGGAAGGCGGCGCGGTAACGGCACCTTCAGTGGTGACGTTCAAGGGCGCCGGCGCTTTCGAGAGCGGCTTGAGCGGATCTTCGACGCCGATCAGTCCGGCCTCCGGGCGATGGATCGGCTGGCCGACGCTCATTACCATCAAGGCCCGGATCTCTTGGAGGCGGCTGCCGTCGTCTTTCGTGACCCGGAGTTGTTTCCTCTGACCGACCAGCAATACGGCATCTTCGGTCATATCCAGAATGCCGTCTCCGCCGGGCTGAGCGTTTCCGCCGATCGGAACCACGCGGTGATCGTGGTCAAGGGTGGTCCGGGCACGGGTAAGACCTGGATCGCCATGCACCTTCTGGGTGCGAATGCGGACGCCGGACGCCAGGTCACGTATGCGACCAACTCGGTGCCACTCCGTACCGCGCTCAGGCGAAAGGCAGATTTTCGGTGGCTCGGGGACCGGCGGCCGACGGGACAGCTGGTGACCTCGGCACGAACCTACTGGGACGAGGTGGACTGGGAGCACCCGCACGATTTGCTCATCGTGGACGAGGCGCACCGGCTGGAGGAGTACACGGTTCGCCGGGGTCACCGGAATCCGCGGGAACTCCAGGCAAGACTCGAGACGAGCAAGACAACGCAACTCTTCGAGCTGAATAAATCCGCTCGGGTTCTGGTGCTTTTCATCGACGAGGATCAGGCGTCGGCATACCGGGACCACGTCACGATCGACGATGCGCGTCTGGTGGCCGAGCGGACCGGGGCGTCATTCAAGGTCTTCGAGTTGACTGAGCAGCACCGCAGTGGCGGCTCACAGGCGTACGAGGAATGGGTCGATGCCCTGGTGGACGGGCAGCCGATCGTGTGGCACGACGAGGAAGCATTCAGCGTCCGGGTGGCGCAGTCACCCCGTGAGCTGGAGCGGGCGGTCATGGACGACGCCGAGCAGGACGAGGCGCGGCTGCTCGCCGGCTTCTGCTGGGAGTGGCAGAAGTTTCCGAAATCGGCCAAGTCGATCGAAGACGTGCCCTTCGACATTGACATCGACGGGTGGAAGAAGCGCTGGAATCTTCATGCGGCCATCGACGGGTATCCGGACCACTCCGGCTGGGCCCACAACCCGCGCGGCGCCGACCAGGTCGGATCGGTTTTCACCGCGCAAGGGTTCGAGTTCCAGCGATGCGGCGTCATCATCGGGGGCGACCTCACCTGGCACGAAGAACCGGGCCGGATGGAGGTGGACATCACCGCGTCCCGCTACAAGGATCTGGTCCGGCTGGTGAAGCAACATCCGGAGGAGGCGGCGCGGGTGCGGAACCAGTACCGTGTGCTGCTTACTCGTGCCATGCGACGGGTGGTGCTCTATTCCACGGATCCGGACACGTTGAAGATGTTGAACAGCATCGTCAATCCCGCCTGATTTTGGCGGCCGAGCCGTGCGCGGCCTCGACGGTGTAGCGGCGTGCGGACTCGGCGAGCTTGTCGCGTGCCGCGTCCGCCAGGTCGATGCCGAGCACGTCGGCCAACCGGACCAGGTAGATCATGACGTCGCCGATCTCGGCACGGACCCGCCTGGCGAGTTCCGGGTTTTCCATGACCTCAGCAGACTCCTCAGGGGTAAGCCACTGCAGCTCCGCGAGCAGCTCGCCCACCTCGCCGGCCAAGGCCATCGCCAGGTTCTTGGGTGTATGAAACTGTTTCCAGTCGCGTTCTTCGGCGAAGGCGTGCACGCGTGCGGTCAGTTCGTCCAGGTCACCAGGTGTTGCCATGCGCGCGATCCTACGTGCGCGACTCGCCGGACGCGGCGCGGCGCTGCCGAGGTCACACTTCATTAGTGTGGGTAGGAATCCGGGTGGCGGACAGGAACCCGCGCAGCGTCGAGGCAAGGACGTTCAACTTGTCGTCCTCGATGAAGGCGTAGCCATACTGCGAGAAGCAGTCGGCCACCCGCTGGGCGGCGTTCCCTGCATGGTCCACTTTGCGTGCGGACCAGGGAGTAAACGTGGCGAAGTCCAAGACGCAGGAGGTCATCGACGACATTACGGAGCAGATCGAGTCTGGCCGTCTCGGGCCGGGCGACCGGCTGCCGAGCACTGCCGAACTGCGAGCGCAGTACGGGGTGTCGATCACCGTTGTTCGGAACGCCGTGCAATGGCTGAAGGCCAAGGGGCTCGTGGAGGGCCTGTCGGGCGTGGGTGTTTTTGTCGCAGAGCAAGACGATTCGCCTGACGCCTGAGCTCACCCCATGAATTGGCCCGGCGCCTGGGCTATTGAACGAGTGTGTAGTTAGGGATCTTTGGCTCGCGAGCCTCTCGAGGCACGTGGATGTCCTGAACCACGGCGTCATCGGGGATGGTCGTGCGAGAGATGCCGATCCCGTTCAGGCAGTTGTCACACCAGAAGTGTGCGTAGCCGATCAACCGATCCAGATCGCCGGTGAAAACCAATCGAAGACTATGGTGCCCACAATTGGGGCATGCGTCCGGCAACGGGCCCGGAGGCGCGTCATAGGCGGCGCTGTAAGCGTCGAGCCACTCGTCATATGTCGCCATCATCGGCCTTCGGTCAGGGACGGATCAGTTGATTGTTCCACCACTGGTCCTCGTATGCGTAGGCTCGGTCCTCGAAGGCGTCGAACTCCGCGTCGGTTCTAGGGAAGGGCTTGCCAGCAGCGAGTTCATCGTGATGGAACCGTTCGTGAGTGAGAGTTCTTGCCAAGTCTTCCTCGCTGCGGAAGCCGGTCGGGAACAGCACGATCGAGCCATCCGGAAGGGTTCGCCCGCAGACCCCTCGGGTTGTCCTGCTACCCAGCGAGATGTTCAAGTCCGAGATTTCGATGCCGTACTTTGCTGCGATGTTCCGCACCGACTCCAAGTTGAACAATTGAATCGGTCCGGCTCCGCGTTTCTTCACCCGGTTGAGGAAGGTCGATTCCTTCGCCTTCAGCAGCCGGTTGAGGATGGTCTTGATCTCTTCGAGCAGCTCGCCGACCCGGCGTATCGCGGGCAGCAGATTGCGCAGGCTATGGAGCAGCGCTCGGAGCCAGCGGGCGATCTTCGCGGTCCATGAACCGATCAGAGTAAGCGCCTGCTCGACGACAAGCGGCGTCGCCAGCCCGAGGGTAGCGACCTCCTCCGCGGCATACACGACGAGCCGGGAGACAAGCGTGGCGTTCGCGTCGCGAACGAGGAGCCGGACCGCTGCGATGAGGAAGCCGGCGCCCTCGGTGATCGCTGCCATCGTTTCCGACGCTCGGGCCAGAGCGCCGAGGGCTTGCTGCTGCTGACTCGACCACCCGCCGTATTGGTCGCTGGCTTCGCCGTTCCAATCCGACAGGTCGAAGCGAACAGCGTGATTGATATCGTCTGCCTGCAGGTTCAGGTCGGCGGCGATGTTGCGCCAGGTCTGCGCGCTCGCGGCGATCTGGCCGGGATCCCCGGCCAGCCAATCCAGCGCTTCGCTCAGCGGACGGACATGCTCGATGAGCCAAGCCACGCCGTACTGCAACAGGACGCCGACCGGGTCGCTGATGACCGCCAGCGCGTCGAGGCCGGCGCCGGTCACGCCGAGCGTACCGTCGACCCAGCTGTCGTTCTTGACTCCGGAATAGATGAGATCGATGTCTTCGGCGATCCAAAGGCCAGACCACGACTCTATCGGCGTTTCGACAGGTGGCGCGACAAGCGGGTTGCTCACCGGCCACCGCCGCTCTCACGTATCGCGGCTGCTGCCGTCTCGTCCGTGAACTCATAGTCGGAGGCGGCGCCGATCAGCGCGTCCGCGGTGTCACGCACGGACTGCGCCGCCGCATCGATCGCCCCAACCAGCGGCGCCTGCAATTGGTCCAGCATGGCGGGAACAATCACGCAGAGCTTGCCGTACGCCTCCGGGCCTGGCCTGGTCGAGTCGGCAGCCTGGCGAGCGGTCGCGAGGTCGTCGGCGACGGCGTCGAGGTGGGTGCCATGCCGACGCAGGGCCTCGGGAGTTACCTGCACAGGCCGGCTCACCCGCCAGACTCACCTAATCGGGCGGTGAACGCCGCCAGGACCGCCCGGCCCTCCGGTGTTTCGTTCTCGCCCGACTCGTGCACCACCCCGGTCGCGGCGCGGGCCAGGTCACCTTTCGCGGATCTCGCTGCGGTGATGACCTGCTCGGCGATCCAGCGCGCGGAGTGCCGCCGCACATCCTCGTCCAGGCGCAGCTCCATCAAAGCGCCGGAACTGTCGATGGTGACCTCGACCAGACCGTCGCCGGAACGGCCAACGCCCTTAACCTCGCGTAACCCGGCCGTGAGCGCTCGAGTGCGTGCGAGCCGAGCCTCGATTTTGGCCTGCCAGTCGTCGATCCACCGATCTCCTGCGTTCAAGGCCGTGTCATCCAGCATGAACCACCACCCCCGTGGCAATTCATCATGGCCTATCCATGCCACCTCCCTTCGCCGTCTGTGGCGATGCCCGTGTGGTTCATTCGACGAGGGTGTGGATCGTTTCCGAGAGTTCGGTGAGCCGCCCGCTGGCTCGCTGATTTCTGCGGCTGATCCATTGCTTGCCCTCGGCCGCTACGCCTTCGAGAACCTCCAGAGTGCGCGGCAGGCCCGAGGCGTCCAGGGCGACGCGCGACAGAGTCCACGGATCCTCGCCCCCTTCGACGTCCTCGCCGCCGGCATCGGTCACCCGTACGCGGATCGGTGCGCCGTTGAACAGCGTCAGCTCGAAGGTCTGCGGCTGCGGTACTGCCCCGTTGATGCGTACGGCGGCGATCGTGTCGAACCGGTAGTTCAGGCGCTGGGTCTGAAAAGGACCTTCTCGAAGTCGAGCTCGATGTCGACCTGCCGTACGCCGTCGTCGGTCAGGAGAAAGAGCAAGAGCTGGTACCTCGAGTAGCGCCAAGGGCCGCGATGGATCCGGGCCCGCTTGGCGGATCGGCCGGGTGCTTCGATGAACCCTTGGGCGATCACTTGACTTGCCTTGAGCTTGTAGTGCCGCATCGTCTCGTCAATGAGAATTCTGCGGTCACATTCCAGCCACCCTGCCATCTCCGCATCGGTTGGCTTGCGGGCGAGCTTCCGCATCCATCGTTTGTACGCCTCCTCGCGTGCGCGCAGTTTGTCCGCGCACTCGTCCTTGTCAGCTCGCACGCGCCGCCTCTCGGTGTCTATGCGGAAACCACCGATGGTGACGGCAAATGCCGATGCCGCGGCCAGGATGGTCCACAAAGCGCCTGCGAGCGGTGCGGCCCGGATCGCCGCCGGCATGATCCACAACCCGGAGAGAACGATCGCTGCCAGGCCCAGTAAACACCTGGCTATGACCGGCAGAGGCGTGCGCAGTTGCTGGCGATAGGCAGCGAGTGTTCCGTTCTCCCAGCGCTGTCGAACGTCGCTTACGAGGTAGCGGACGAGCCAAGCGATTTGGTCGCCATGGATACGTTGCTCACGGTAGATCTCGACGATCTCATCGCGCAGACACTGCCGGATCCCGGCAGTTTGTTGCAGCCACGTCGACCGATCTGTGTCGCCCGGTACGTAGCGTCCGAAGTAGTCGTCGAAGAGCCGGTCCACTCTTCTGGCGAAGCCTCCAGGCGGTGCGGTCTCGTCTCGCGGAAGGGCAACGAACTCTGCATCCTTTCCGCGCACCCGCCGATACCTGAAGTGCCATTCCGCCCCTTGCCAAGCGAACATCACGGCGCCCAGCACGGCTGCCAGGTAAGCGATGATCGGCACCAGACCACCGCTCTGCAACACCAGCGAACCAACCTCGACCACGGCGATGAGGAACACGAGTCCACCCAGCGCGGCGCGCCCCAGGTCCGCCAGCCGCACCGAGAATCGTCCGGCCTCGCGTACTCGTGCCCTCGCTGGATTCGGCTGGAAGAAGATCCAGGCGCGCCCCGTCCGGTCTGCTGCCAGCTGCCCGGACCTGGCCCGTTCGGCCGAAAGCTGCCACATGCGGTCCTCCAGCGGCCCCTCACGCAGCACCCCAAGGTGATCCAGAATCAGCGCCCGTTGTCGTTCGGGCAGTTCCTCGATCTTCTTGACAGTCAGCGCCGGGTCGGCGGAGCCGACGTTGTCGAGCAGCATGAGGATGCACCGCAAGCCGACGGCCCAGGAGTCATCACCGTCGACGTGGCCGATCCGGTGGCAGATCGAGCTGAGTTGATCAAGTTCGTCGAGGTCCAGGTGGCGTAGTGAGCGTCCGCTCAGCAGCGCGAGCAGCCGACAAAAGTGGACCTCGTTCGTCGTTACGCAGCCCAGGGCCACAGCCTCCTCGATGAGCTTTCGCGCTTCGTCGAGGATCCGGGCATCGAGATAGCGCACACCGATGCGGAAGATCTGCTCGGGTGACGCCTCCGGCGGTGGCTGGTAATCGACGTCCAGGTGCAGGATCCCAATCTGTACGCCTACATGCGCGTCGTCCTCGGCGATGTTCGCAAACGTCGGCTGTGTCACGACGCGCTCCTCAACGTTGAAATGACTTCGGAGACGCGTGCGGCCAATTCGCTGTCGTCGCCGACGAGGCCGTGGAGCTTCTTGAGCGATATCGCGATTCGGTTCCTTCCTACGGCGGTGTTGTAGTCGTCCAAGCAGCCGAGTGCGGCGTCCAACTCCTCCTGGGCCGCCGCATATGTGAGGTCGTCCAGGCGGCCGCTGTGGTGCGCCCTCGTCATCAGACTCCGAAGGGCAGTGATGTCGGCTGCCGGATCGCTCAGTCCGGCAGGTGCGCTGGCACCGAGGCTGACGTTGCCGTTCACCTGCCCAAACTGTGCGCCCACCCGGGCATTACCGGTCGCGATGTTGCTGAACGTGGCGGTGCGCCGCGTTTCGTTCGTTGACGGCTCGCCTTCGTTATCGTTGTCAGGCCGAATCACGAGGTCCTGCGCTAGCACGGCGGCAAAGGCGGCCGCGTGGTCCGCGGCGCGCACCTGCCAGATTTCACCGTCCGTGCTCTTCTTGCTGCCGTCGGCCAAGTCGCTGACTCCGCGGATCACGACCACGGGAAGCGATCGGTTGAGGTGTCCCGCCTGTGCGACGCCCGCAGCCTCCATCTCGATCGCCAGGGCGTCGTTGTAGTGCTGCCGAACCCAGCGGGCCTGCTCCGAGACTCGCGAGTCGTGTACCACTTCTCCCGCGGCGATCGGCCCGAAATGCACCTTGGGACATGTCCCCGGCAACCATCCGCCTGCTCGAATCAGATGCTGGGCAAGCTGGGCTGCTGGATGAGAGATCTCCCAGCTCCGCGGCCGAGCTCGCACACCGTCGTCCTCGGCTCTGCCGCCGTGGTAGGAGTAGACGTGTGAGGCGACCACCACGTCCCCGAGACCGACACCGTCCCGCAGGGCCCCGGCGACCCCCACGAACAGCACGGCGGACGGGGCGAATTCCGCGATCGCCCGCTCGGCCAGGACCGCGGCGGCCTGATTGCCTTTGCCGACCAGGGCCAGCACCGCGCGGCATCCGGTAGGTCTTAGCCTTCCGGTCTCGAACCGCGTGCCGGCCGGATGCCAATGCGCTTTCGCGCGGCTCAACCTCTTATGAACGGCGTCGTACTCGACGTTCAGGGCGGTGAGGATCACAACCCGATCAGCGCTCATCATTCTGTCCTAACCACTTCCGTGCATCGGCGGTCGTGATTGGACTCTACCTTCATGTCACCCTGACAGGAAGGGTTGGCGCAACATCACCTCGAGATCATTTACTGGAAAGCTGGTCTGGTGACTGGGTTCAGCGGTCACGACAGGTACACGACGAGGTCTATTCGACGGAGGCGCCTCAATCGCCAGCCCCGGGTGCGACCAGATGTACGTCACCTATCTCCACCATCCAGAGCAGATCGGTCAGCTGTTCCAGCGCCCTGGCCAGATAGCGGCGATACGTGCTGAACGGCAGGTCCAATACCTCGGCGGCGGCCTCGCGGGTCGCGGCCGGACGTAAGTATGTGCGGTCCAGCACCGCCCGCAGCTGGTCGCCTTTGGGCTCCTTGGCCAGGCATGCCACGGCCGCCTCCAGCGTTGCCCGGAGCTGATCGACAGCCGGGCCGGCTGGGGTGGCCGCCAGCGCGGAGCCGATCAGCGGGTTGGTGCCAAGCTGATCCGGTCGGTGCAGCGTGCGGAGGGCCTCGCGGACCGCGGTGTCGAAACGGGCGCGGTCCAGCGGCGGCGGGGAGAGCAAAGCCGCCGGCGGGGGACCGCTTCCACCCGAATGGCCTCGCTCGTCCATCAGGGCTAGCCACGTGTCTATCGGCAACCGGCGCCAATCTATCCCGTACGCGATCTGCCGCTTCCCGCCGAAATCTAGCTCGAACATCGGGCTGAACGCCGCATGGTCGAACAACGGTGCCCAATACTCGCGGTCCACGAAGATGCAGAACGTCCACGCCAACGGCCGCGTCAACCATTCGACGTTGGACGACGCCCCCGCTGCCAGCACGGCGTACGGGTCCCGCTGGCCCTCGGCCGCCCCACCGATGAAACGCGCGATGTTCACCAGCTCCCCAGGGCGGGCCGGACCGTGCTGGCGGACATGGGACAGGCACGCGCGTACGACCGGGTCTTGCTCTTCCAAAGGTGAACCTGAAGGGCAAAACAGCTGGTAGGCATAGCCCGCCACGCGATCGCCGACGCGGACCACACTGAGGTTCTCGGGCTGCGAGGACAACCACGCCCGGGCCAGGTCAGCCCCAGCCTTGCCCTCCAGGCGTTCGACGATCTCGCAGACCTGGTCGTGCTCCGAAGGGCGCCCGGGGACCACCGACGCGGACCCACGAGAACGCAACGTGGCGAAGGCCTCGGCCAGCGGGCTGTTGCGGAGCAGGAACAGCAGGCGCTGCGCGTGCACCTGACGGTCGAAGCCGGTCGCGTTGCGCAGGCCGGCTATCACGTGCGCCTGCACGGTGTGGTGGTAGCGGTGATAGCGCTCCGGGATGCGGCGTTCGAACTCGGTGTCCAGGACGTCGCGGGCCAGGTCGTGGATGGTCAGGCCGCGTGGGCCGCTGGTGATGAACGGGCGGTGGGCCAGCCAGCGCCACACCGCGGGAGCGTCGGCGCCCACTAAGCGGTCGAGCAGATCCTCGGTGGTCAGCCAGGTGATCACGCAGGTGGCCAAGCCCGTCAGGTGGGCCTCGCTGGGCGCGTCGCGGACGAAGGACTCCAGCAACGCCGACATCAGGTCGGGGGCGTCGGCCAGGGTGTGCGGGACCGTGCCGGAGGTGGCCAGGTCGGCCAGCATCGCCATGGCCAGGGGGTGGCCGCGGCCCAGGCGGACCAGGTGCGTGCAGTCCTCGTCGGCCACGCCGGCGTCGGAGAGCAGACGCACGCATTCGTCGGGGTCGAAAGGGTCCAGGCGGTGCACGGCGACCAGCTGCCGCCAACCAGGGTCCGTACGCCACGGCGAAGGCGGTGAGTCGCGGCCGGCGAGCACGACCACCGTGTCGGCGCCGAGGCCGGGGATGAGGTCGTCGCGGACCCACGCGTCGATCGGGGTGAGCTGTTCGTAGCCGTCCACCAGCAGCACGGCGCCGGGCGGGGCCGCGGCCGCGACAGCCATACCCTCCGGTGACGGATCAACATCACGACCGTCCAGCTGTACGACGGGCCGGCCGGCCACGACCGCACGCGCGCGGAACTCGGTCAGCAGCGTGGTCTTGCCGATGCCGCCCTGGCCGTGCACGAGCAGGACCCGGGTCGGGGTCTGGCCGGATAATGCCGCGTCGAAGCTGGCCAGCTCGCGTTCGCGGCCGACGAAGCGTTGCCTGCGCGCGGCGTCCAGCAGGTCGCCTAAGTGTGCCGCCACGCCGATGACCTCCCCTGATCCCGGGTTGCGGATCCCCCCACTGTCCGCCGCCGGACCCCGTTTGGACAGCCATTGACCGGCATCTGACCTCGAAGGTGAGCCGCCGGAAGGCCGACCATCAATGTCTCACCAACACAGGGGGACATCCGATGGGACAGATCATCGTTCTCGGCGCGGGCATGTGCGGGCTTTCCACGGCGATGTTGCTCGCCCGGGACGGGCACCGGGTCACGGTGCTGGAGCGGGACCCGCACGAAGCACCCACGGCGGTTCGGGCGTGGGAGGACTGGCAACGGCCGGGGGTCAACCAGTTCCGGCTGGCGCATGTGATGCCGTCCCGGTGGCGGATCGAGATGGAGGCCGAGCTGCCCGAGGTGATCGAGGAGCTGGAGGCGGTCGGCGGGCTTCGGATGAATCCACTCGACCTGCTGCCGGCGAATCTGCGGGGGCCGTGGCGCGACGGTGACGAACGGTTCGAGACGGTGACCGGCCGCCGGCCCGTTCTGGAGGCGGTGCTCGTGAGCGTGGCGGCGCGCACTGATGGCGTAACGGTCCGGCGCGGGGTGGCGGTCACCGGACTGATCACCGACGGCGGACCGGTGCCGCGCGTGACCGGAGTGCTGGCCGAAGGCGGCCATGCTTTACGGGCCGACCTGGTCGTCGACTGCGGTGGCCGGCGTTCGGCGCTGGGGTCGTGGCTGGAGGCCGCGGGTGCGCGCCGGCCGGTGGAGGAGCGCGAAGACAGCGGCTTTGTCTACTTCGGGCGACATTTCATGAAAAAGGGTGAGCGGCCGGAGGGCAGCGCCACCATGCTGCAACGCTACGAGTCTCTCTCGATCCTGACCCTCCCGGCGGACAACGACACGTGGAGCGTCACCTTCGTAACAAGCAGCCGCGACAAGGCACTGCGCGGCCTGCGCGACCCGGAGACCTGGCACGCGGCCCTGCGGGAGTATCCGAACGCGGCCGGCTGGGCCGACGGCACCCCCACTCCGGGCGTCGAGGTGATAGCCGGGATCGAGGACCGCCACCGCCAATTCGTCGTGGACGGCGCACCGATCGCGACCGGCGTGCTCGCGGTCGGCGACTCGTGGGCGTGCACCAACCCCTCGCTGGGCCGGGGCGCGACCATGGGTCTGATCCATGCGAAGGGACTGCGCGACGCCGTACGGGAAACCGGGGTTGACGAACACGACAAACTGACGAGCCTGTTCCATGAGTGGACCGCGGCGGCCGTGGAGCCGATGTATCGCGGCACGCTCTGGTTCGACCGGCACCGGCTGGCCGAGCTCGACGCGGACGCCGCCGGAGTGCCCTATCAGCCGGACGACCCGAAGTGGGCGTTCAGCCGGGCGATCATCGCGGCCGGGCTCGTGGATCCGGACGTCGCCCGGGGATATCAGTCGCTGGCCTCGATGCTGGCCACCCCGGACGATCTGGTCGCCCAGCCGGGAATGGCCGAGAAGATCATGAAGTTCGGCGGGGGCGCGCCGACCTACGCGTTACCCGGACCGGGCCGCCAGACCCTGCTCGCGGCCGTCGGCGGGTGACGGGCATGCGCACGCACGTCGAGGCCTGACGATGTCGCCGTTCGCGGCCTGGACCGTCAGCATCGCGGCCACCGCGGCGTCCACCTGGGCGCTGGACGCCTTCGCGGCGGTGGCCGGGGGCGGACTGGTCGCGTCCGGGCTGCTCGACGACCTCGGACATCGGTGGGTGCTGGTGTTTCTCGTGGTGAGCTACGCGGCCTGGGCGGCCGGGCTGCGCGCGAACCTGCTCGCCAACGGGAAGCTGCTGGCGGCGACGGGGACGAGCACGAACGTGTTGTCCAAGGCCGCGTATGACCTGGTACGCGGCCGGCGGGCAAAGCGGGTGGCGGCCGCCGTCGCGTACACCGGCACCGAGATCGCCAAGGAGGTGCCCTATTACGCGGCCGCTTTCGGGGCCGCGGCCGTCACCGACACGATCACGGCGGACGAGGCGCTCATCTTTCTCGGCGGCGCGAACCTGGGTGCCGCGTTCTACGAGGTCGTGGTCGCCAAGCTGACCGTGGCGATCCTGCGCCGGCGCGGTCAGGCGCGACCGAACGCCACGAAGAGCGCGAGCGCCATATAGGTCGTGTTCACCGCGACGGTCCGGTAGTCGTGCCGGCGATACACCACGACCGACCCGCCGATCATGACGATGGCCAGGCCCACCGCGGCCAGCGGCACCAATATCGGGGCGATGTCCAGCGCCGCGGGCAGGATCAAGCCGACGGCGCCGAGGATCTCCAGCACGCCTAACGTCTTGATGAAGCGCGGGCTGAACTGCATCGCCCAGCCACCGCCCGGCGACGACGCCAGTTTCTCCCGGGTGAACAGCAGCTTGGTGGTGCCCGCGAAGAGGAAGCCCGTGGCCAGGAACCCGGCGATGATCCACAGAACGATATTCATACCGGTGGGACGAGACACACGCCGCAAACGTCAGGCGGCCCGGACCCGCCAAGCGTTGATCCACTAAGCTCGCCCGCGCAAAATGTTCCCATCTGGACGGAGAACTTGATGGCAGTCAACGCCGATCTGTCGACGGTCGTCGACAAGGCCTGGCAGGACAAGTCGCTGGCCGAGATCATCGACGCGCCGGTCGAGGCGCTCGCCGGTGTCAGCGAGGCCGGCGGGGCGCTCATCCGCCAGGCGCTCGGCATCAAGACCATCGGCGAGCTGGGCCGCAACAAGTACTTCCAGGCCGCTCAGGCGCTGACGGTGCTGGCCGACGCCAAGTGATGTGATCTCACGGCGCGGCGTGTCACGCGCCGCGCCGTGAGAACATCGAGCGGTGCGAATTCTTGTCGCGGGCGCGAGCGGCCTCCTCGGTACCCACATCACCCGGACGCTGCGCGAGCGCGGCCACGAGGTGACCACGCTGGCGCGCCGCAGCAACGCCGATCACTCGGTGGATCTCCATCAGCCCACCGACCTGCGACCGCTGCTGGCCGGTCATGACGGCGTCGTCGTCGCCCTGCGCACCGAGGAACAACGACCCCTGCCCAAGCCGATCTATCCGGCTTTCCGCCACGATCTGGTCGACCCGGTCGTACGCCTGATGACCGCGGCCCGCCAGGAAGGGCTGACCCGGGCCGTGCTGATGGGCTCGTACTACACGTACTTCGATCGCCTGCACCCGGAATGGCAGCTGTCGGACCGCCACATGTACGTGCGTTGCCGAGCCGAACAGGCGCGCGAGGGACGCGACGCGGCCGGCCCCGGTTTGCCGCTCGCCGTGCTGGAGCTGCCCTTCGTGCTCGGCCGCGCGAACGGCCGGCTGCCGAACTGGGCCGGCCCGCTGCAGACCTGGGCCAAGTCACGGTCCCCGTTGCTGGCCCCGCCCGGCGGCACCGCGGTGACCTCGGCGACCGTCGTGGCCGAAACGGCGGCGGACGCGCTGGAGAAGGCCAGCAACGAGAACATCCCGGTCGCCGACGAGAACGTCACCTGGCACGAGATGTTCACCCGGATGGCCGCGGCGGCCGGCCACCCGCGCCGGGTTCGCCGGTTACCGGCCGCGGTGGCCCGTGCCGCCCTCCGGTCCGGTGCCGTGCTGCAGGCCGCCACCCGCAAGGAAACCGGCGTGAGCCTCGACTTCGCCGCCGACCTCTTCCTGACCGACCTGTTCGTCGAACCGGTCAGCGGCCGGTCGATGACCCCGGCTTTCGCAGAGACATTCCATTGAGTACGCCCGTCCGAGCCGCCTGATAGGAACAGCCCGCCGCCTCGAAAGCCGCGGCGGTGGCCCGTATCCGGTCCGCGTCCCCGGTGAGCAGGGCTGCCGCGCGTTCCACCTGGGCGTCGGCGATCGGGTTGCCCGCGACGACGTGCCGGGCGGCGACGATGAGGCCGGCCGCGTCCGAACGCCCGGACAGCACCGCCGCCTCGGCGCGCAGCGCCACGTACCAGTGCAGCCAGCTCCACGTGACCCACTTCCACACGTCCTCGGGCGGGGCCGCGACATGCTCCCACGCCGACGCGGGCCGTCCATGGTGGAGTTCCACGATCGCGTCGAAGACGGCCCCGTAACCGGCGGCCCGGGTCGGGGTCGATCCGAGCCCGTCCGCGACGGCCAGCCACGCGGCCCGCTCGCCCGGTTCGTCCTGTAGCCCGTGAATCATCGCGATCGCGTGCGCTGCGGCGGCCAGACGCGGCGCTCGTACTCGGCCGGCGCGCTCCCACGCCTCCAGGAACCGTGCGGCCAGGACGTCGTCGACGTCCCTGGCCAGCGCGTCGGTGACGATGAGCCAGGCCGTGGCGTGGTGGCCCACCTCGGCCAGCATCGGCATCGCGGCGAGCTGCCGGGCCCATCGCCGCGCGGTCGGCAGGTCACCGACGCCCAGGGCGGTGTCGACGCCGGAGATCAGCGCGTCGGTCAGCTCGTGGGTGCTTTCCGGAGTCACCGGCAGCGGGGCGAGCATCTCCACCCGGCTGCGCGCGGTCGCGGCGGCGCCGAAGCTGTCACCGCCCCAGCTCTGCGCGCCGGCCAGCGCGTCCAGGCTGGGGGAGACGACGAGGGGGTCTCCGGTGAGCCGGGCGAGGCCGACGGCCCGCTCGGCGGCGGCCAGGGTGGTGGAGACCGCGTTCGAGGACGGCCCCTGATTGGCGCCGAACGCGTCGGCGGCGACCCCGGCCTCGGCCAAAGCCACGGCGGCGACGTCGACCGGATCGGCTGCCACCAATTTACCGGCCGCGCCCAGCAGCGCCGCCGTCTCGGCGGAGGGCGGGACCTGCTCGAACACCCCGGAGAAGCGGAACGCGCTGGTCGCCGCGTTCGCCAGGTCGCGTGCCTGGCCCGAGGCCTCGGCGGCGGCGCGATGCAGCCGGTACATGTCGTCGCCGCGCAACCGGCAGCCGGCCACCGCGGCCGCGGACCGCAGCGCCGCGACCGGATCACCCTCGAGGGCCGCCGCCTGCTCGAACCGCTGCTGCGACTCGCCGAGCAGGTTCCGGGCGAAGGACAGCTCGCCCAGGGACATCGCCAGCGAGTAGGTCGGGGTCCGGCCGAGGGCGGCGCGCAGTTCGTCGGCCGCCGCGTCGAATTGAGCCCGCCACGACGGTGAACCGATCTCGGCGACCAGTGCGGCGGCCAGCGCCGAGCACCACATGAGGTGCTGGGCCCACGCGCCGGCCAGCTCGTCGTTTTCGGCGAGCTGCGAAACCCCGTACTGGCGAATGATCTCCAGCATGCGGTAGCGGGTGCCGTCCGCGGCCGGGAGCGCCGCCAGCAGGCTCTGCTCGGTGAGCCGGGCCAGCCCCTCGACAACATCGGCGCGGGCGGCGATCCGGGTGGCCGCGGCCGCCGTGAACGGGGACACGAAGACCGCGACGCGGCGCAGCAGCACGGCGTCCGCCGGGTCGAGGAGGGCGTGACTCCAGTCCAGCATCGTGCGGACCGAGCGGTGCCGGTCGTCCGCGCGGGCGCCGCCGGTCAGCAGGCGCAAGCGGTCCGGGAGCACGCTCAGCAAGCCGTCCAGGCCCAGTGCCGGAAGCCGGGCGGCGGCCAGTTCGATCGCGAGTGCCACCTCGTCGAGGTCGGCGCAGATCTCGGTCACGCGGTCGTGCTGCCCGGGGTCGAGCGGCCAGCCCACGGCCGCGGCGCGCTCCTCGAAGAGGTCCACGGCGTCCGGCAGGGACAGCGGGCCGACCTGGTGGACCCGCTCGAACGGGACCATCAGTCGCGCGCGGCTGGTGGCGAGAACGGACAACTCGGGACAGCGGGCGAGCAACTTCTCCAGGAAGGGCGCTACTCCGTCGCGTACGTGCTCGCAATTGTCCAGGACCAGCAGAGCGTGCCGGTCGGTCAGAGCGCTGATGACCGATTCGTCCATGTCGCGGCTCTGCTGCTCGCCGATACCGGCGGCCGCGCCCACCGCCGCGCCGACCATCGCCGGATCGGTGATCGGGACCAGATCGACGAACCGCACCCCGTCGGCGAACTCCGGCGCCACCGCGGCCGCGACCGCCAGCGCCAGCCGCGTCTTGCCGACGCCGCCGGGGCCGACCGCAGTGACCTGCCGGTGCAGCTTGATCGTGTCGGCCAGGGCAGCCCGCTCGGGCACGCGGCCGACGAGCGGGGTCACGGGGGCGGGCAGTGCGGAAGGCGTACGGGACGGGCGGTTGGCAAGGGCTCGCCGGTCGGGTGCCTCGAGCTTGCGCAGCAGCGACGACACGTGCGACTCGACGGTGCGCACCGAGATGAACAGCCGCGCGCCGATCTCCGCGTTGCTCAGGTGGTCGCCAAGCAGGGCGAGCACCTCGGCCTCCCGCGGCGAGAGCGGTGACAGCGGTGCGAGCGGTGCGCGGGGCGCCGACGCCGACTCCGAAATGTCCGCCATAGCGCCATCCTGCCGTACGCGGCCGCCGTCATGCCCGCGTCGACCGTGCGGGAAGCTCCGTGGTGCTTTCCGTGGTCGGCACGGATGTGGGTCCGGCGATCGTCACCGCAGAGTGATGTTCATGAACGTCTTACGCGTCCTGCGCCACCCGGACCTCCGCGCGATCATGCCCGCGATGCTCGTCTCCGCGCTCGGCGACGGCATGAGCATGGTCGCGGTGGCCTGGCTCGCCGTGCAGATCGCCCCGAGCGGCCGGGCCGGCGTCTGGACCGGGCTCGCGGTGGCCGCCTACGCGCTGCCCGCCACGGTCGGTGCGGCGGCGCTCTCCCGGTTGGTGCGCCGGCTGCCCGCCCTCCGGCTGGTCGCGGCGGACGCCTCCCTGCGGGCCGTCGCGCTCGGCATCATCGCTTTACTCGCGGTCGCCGGTCTGCTCAACCCGATCCTGTACGTCGTCCTGCTCGCCGTTTCGTCCCTGCTGCACGCGTGGGGCAGTGCCGGGGCGTACACGCTGATCGCCGAATCGCTGCCGGACGAGGACCGGGTGGCCGGGAACGCGATTCTGTCGACCTTCACGCAGGCGGCGATCGTGGTGGGCCCGGCGCTCGCCGGCGGGGTGACGGCGCTGACCGGGCCGGGCTGGGTGATCGGCGCCGACGCGGCCAGCTTCGCGTTCCTCGCGCTGACGGTGTGGCGCCGCAAACCGGCGGTCGCGCCCGTGCCGGAGGCAACCACGACCGGTGGCTGGCGCACCATCTCCGGTCAGCCCCGCCTGCTCGGCCTGCTGATCGTGACGTGCGTTTTCTTCTTCCTGTACGGGCCGGTCGAGGTCGCGCTGCCGGTGCACGTCGCGGACGAGATGCACGGTTCGGCGGGGCTGCTCGGCCTGTACTGGACCGTTTTCGGGGCGGGCGCCACGCTGGGCGCGCTCGGGGCCGGGATGCTGCGCCGGTTCTCGCCCTGGCTCGTGGTGGTCGTGATCGTCGTCGGCTGGGGAGTGGCGCTGCTGCCCCTCGGGCTCACCGGCCCGGTCGTGCCGGGGCTGGTCGGGTTCGCCGTCGGCGGACTGATCTACGGGCCGTTCACGGCCATCTGCACCACGCTGTTCCAGCAGCTCAGTCCGCCGCACGCGCGGAGCCGGGTGCTGGCCGCCCGCAACGCGCTGACCATTCCCTCGACCGCCCTCGGGAGCCTGCTCGGCGGTCCGCTGGTCGCCGGGGTCGGCGGCCGGAACACGCTGCTGCTGTCCGCGCTGACGACGATCGCGCTCGGGGTCACCGTCGCCGGGGCGCTGGGACTGGCGTTCTCCGGCCGGGCGGTGGTGCGGGCGGAGGGATGAACGCCACATGAACCCGGCTGACCCGTGTGCGTCTCTGTCCTTGGGGCGGCAATGGGTCACAAAGGGGATGCAGTGCAAAGCGGAGAGATGACGCGGGCCATGGTCTTGGTGCATACCGGATTCCGGCGCGAATTCGGTTTGATGCCACAACTGGTCCGGGGTGTTTTCGACGGGGACCGGGCGCGTGCCGGGTCGGTCGCCGACCACATCGAGTTGATCGACATGGTGCTCGAGGCGCACCACACGGCCGAGGACCGGCTCATCTGGCCGCGGCTGCTGGAGCGCTGCCCGGAGGAGATCCGGCCGCTCGTGCACGGCATGGAGAGCCAGCACGAACGGATCCACGAACTGCTCGACGACCTGAGCAAGGGGATCGCGGCCTGGCGAGCCGACGCCGGTGGAAAGAACCGCGCGGCGGTGGCGCGCACGATCGACGAGCTGCTGCCGCTTCTCGAGGAGCATCTCGGCATGGAGGAGAAGTACGTGCTGCCGCTCATCGAGAAGCACATCGCCGAGTCGGAGTGGGCCGAGCTGGCGGCCGATCAGGGCAACCACTTCCCGCCGGAGAAGAGGACGCTGATCCTCGGCATCATGATGTACGAGGGTGCGCCCGCCGCGGTCCGCCGACTGCTCGGCAACCTGCCCGAGGAGGTGCGCCCGATCATCGCCGAGGCGGCGCCGCGCGCGTACGGGGACTACGCCGAGCACGTCTACGGCACCCGTACGCCGCCGTTCGGCTCCGCGCTGCGTAGGTAGATCACGGCGTGACCTGGGTCACGCCGCGCTTCATCCCCTGAACCGGCCCGATGTCGTCCCCGTTTGTTGCTCGGATGAAGATCCCAGGGGGGAACAAAAATGACCAACACAAAAGTGCCCGGAGCGATGACCCGCGAGATGGTTATGGTGCACACGGCGTTCCGGCGTGAGTTCGGCTTCATGCCGGAGCTGGTGCACGGGGTGTTCGAGGGGGACCGGCACCGCGCCGAGATCATCTCCGACCACATCGAGCTGATCTCGTCGGTGCTGCACCGTCACCACCACGGCGAGGACATGCACATCTGGCCGCGGCTGCTGGAGCGCTGCCCGGAGGAGATCCTGCCGCTGGTGCACGGCATGGAGGGCCACCACGAGAAGATCGCGGCGTACGGCGAGGACCTGACCAAGCAGATCGCCGCCTGGCGCACCGACGCCGGTGTCGCCCACCGGGACGCGGTGCTGCACACGCTCGAAGACCTGCTGCCGATCCTGACTGAGCACCTCGGCATGGAGGAGCGGTTCGTCCTGCCGCTCATCGAGAAGCACATCTCAGCCGACGAGTGGGACGGCATGGTGGCCGAGGGCGCCGGCGAGACGCCGCCGGAGCAGCTGCCGCTGATGTTCGGCATCATCATGTACGAGGGCGCGCCGTCCGCGGTGCAGGACGCGTTGAACAACATCCCGGAAGAGGCGCGGCCGGTGATCACGGAGGCGGCGCCGCGGCTGTACGGCGACTACGCCGAGCGGGTCTACGGCACCCGCACGCCGCCGTTCGGCTCGTCGCGGGCGCGCACGAAGGTGAGCTGAGGTAACGCTCCGGGCCGGTGGGGGGCCGGCCCGGAGCGTGCTTTCAGGCGACGGCGTGCAGCGCCCTCTTGATCGTGTCGACCACGATCTCGGGGCGGGACATCATGATCACGTGCGACCCGGGGGTCTCGGTGATCTCCGCGCCGGCCCGCTTCGCCATCGACAGCAGCACGTCCGAACCCGCCGCGTGGTCCTCGGTCGGGACGACCGCCCAGGACGGCAGCTTCTTCCACGCCGGGTCGGCGGTCTTCTCGGTGAAGCCCGCGACCGCGATCGGCCGCTGCGTCGCCGCCAGCACCGCGGACTGCTGCTCGCTCAGGTCGGCCGCGAACGCCTCGTGGAATGCCGCCGGGTCGATCCACAGTTCGTCGGCGGTCTCCGGCCCGGTCCCGATCGGGTAGTGCGACGGACGCAGCTTCGGCAGCAGCACGCTGTCCTGCGATCCGCTCTCGATCTCCTGCAGCGTCTCGCCGTCGTCGGGTGCGAACGCCGCGACATAGACGAGCCCGGCCACGTTCTCCGCCCGCGACGCCGCGTTGGTGATGACCGCGCCGCCGTACGAATGACCGACCGCGAGCACCCGGCCCGGGATCTGCCCGAAGGCACCGGCCACGTACGCCGCGTCGAGCGCGATGCCGCGCAACGGGTTGACCACCGCCCGCATCGGGATGCCCTCGGCCAGCAGCCGCTCGACGACACCGTTCCACGACGAGCTGTCCGCGTAGGCGCCGTGCACCAGCGCGACGGTCACTTCGGTATCCATGTATCCCCCTTCGTCCGGCCGTTAGCGCTGATTCCACCCGGCCCGGGGGATCGATACCAGGGCAGACTCTGCCCCCCTGACGGACGTTTTCTGCGCCCGGCCGCGGCGCCACACTCCCGGCGTGCTGCCGAACCGGCGGCGGAACGCCCGTTCGAACGTGCGCGGCTCGAGGAATCCGCCAACGGCCGCGATCTCCGCGATCGTCGCGTCCCGGTACCGCGGATCCGACAGCATCGCCCGGGCCGCCAGCAGGCGCTGCTCCCGGATGTAGCCGCCGGGCGTGCTGCCCGCCCCGGCGAACAGCGTGTGCGTGTGCCGCACCGACACCAGGTGCCGGCGGGCCAGCGTCGCCACGGTCAGGTCGCGGTCGTGCAGGTTGTCGCGCACGTAGCGGCGCATCATCCGCAACGTCGCGTCCGTGGCCGCCGAGTCGGTGTCGTCGACGACGCCGCGCAGCGTCATGGTGAGCAGGTCGAGCGCCACCAGGCCGGCCTCGCGCAGACGTGACTCGCTCAGGCCGGCCGCCACCGCGTCCAGTTCGCGCAGATAACCGGACAGCATGCGCATGGTCCCGAGGCCCGGAGCGATCGTACGGGCGAGCGCCCGGTCCACGTCGCCGCGGTCCAGGGGCAGCCGTTCGCGGGGGAACCGGAGGATCAGTCCTTGGCCGGGCCGGGTGAACCGCATCGACCACGGGCGGTTGTGGTCGTACATGACGCCATGACCGGCGTCCACCTCCGCCAGCCGGTCGCGTTGCACCAGCTCGGTGGCGCCGTGCAGGTGCAGGCAGAAGTTCGTGACGACGTCACCGCCGGGCGGCACCAGGCTGGGCGGCCCGTTGTACCGCAGCTGGCCGGAACTCGCGTGGGTGAGCGTGAGCCCCGCCCCGAGATCACGGGTCACGTACCAAGGCCCGCCCATTGCCGCCCCCTAGCGTTCCGGCTCCGCCCGGGGATGGCGAAGAGATATCGGCGAGGATGAGCGGATCCGGCGTACGCCCAGCCTAGCTCGTCGAGCGCGGATGCCCGTCCGTCGTCCGCGGCCGGGCTCGTGCCGTGCTCACGCGTGTAGATGCACCTCTGCCTCGATCTCCACCGGAATGCCGAACGGCAGCGCCGCGTGCCCGACCGCGCTGCGCGCGTGCCCGCCGACCTCGTGGCCGAAGACCTCGGTGAGCAGGTCGGAGAAGCCGTTGATGACCTCCGGCATGCGGTCGAAGCCGGGCGCCACGTTGACCATGCCGAAGACCCGGCCCCACGCCGCGATCCGGTCCAGGTCGCCGAGCGTGCGGGACAGGCTGGACAGGATCGCCAGGCCGGTGAGCCGGGCCGCCTCGTACGCCTGCTCGACGCTGACCTCGGCACCCACCTTGCCGAGCGGACGTGCCAGCGACCCGTCCGGGGCTTGCGGCCCGTGCCCGGCGATGTACGCGAGCGTGCCCACCACGTGCACGTTGTGAAACGGCAGGCGGGTGCCGCCCGGCGGCTGCAGCGGCGGCGGCAGCGTCAGCCCGAGCTCGGCGATACGCGCTTCGATCTTGCTCATCGGTATGTCTCCCCGGGTCGTGCGATGGCCTACGCCTTTCTACCCGCGCCGCAGAACCGCGACCAGTCCGATTTATCGGCTGTCTATCGCGGCCGGCGCCGATCCGTTGGCCGCGTCGTGGGCCAGCACTCCCGGGGCCAGGAACCTACGGTCATCACCCGTCCCGGCGGCAAAGCGGCGATCATCATTTCGTACGACGAGTACAGCAGCCTGCGTGAGACGCTGCATGTCTACGGCAATCGGGGGAACACCCGTCGCCTCATGAACAGCCTCGACGAAGCGGATCGCGGTGAGTTCGTCGAGTTGAACAAGTCCTCCACGAACGACAACCTGTAGAGAGATCGACTCTCTGCCGGCGCCGCCCGACGATGCCAAAGTGTGGGATCCGCGTCCGCTGTTTGGGACCGGCGACCACATCGTGGCAGCGCGTCCGTATGGTGAGATTCTTGTCCACAGTGGAGTGCCTTTCCTCCGCTTCTGCACCTTTTGTTCGGCCGCTTTCCGTGGCGTTTTGTAGACCTTGGAGACTTATGGCTGGCATA
>NZ_JABBNC010000053.1 GCF_012933445.1 Actinoplanes sp. TBRC 11911 | reverse complement strand
CACGTCGCTCCAACGCAAATATGAACCCGTAGTTCAGGTCATCGCAGGTGAGCATGGCCACGCCGATAGGGCCGATCACGCATGGTCATTCACCACGGCATGTCAAAACGCAGCGCCATCAGGCCTCCAGCGGCACGTTTCCGGCTGCATCGGGGCACTGGCTGGCCGAGGCCAGAGCCGCGGCCACCGCAGACCGGGTCGCCTGACCGGCGCTCAGCGGCGGTAAATCGTCGGCGGCGTCCAGCGGACCGGGCGCGAGATCGCGGCGCATCCAGTCAGCCACGAAGGCGTTCGGGTCGTCTATGAGTCCAGTATGGACGAGGTCGTCCGACCGAAGGCCCCGCGAGGTAAGCGGGCTTTGCGGACGAAGGCATCGGGGTCGTCGGCGTACAACCTCAGCTCCTCGACCGGCTCGGACTCGCCCTTCGGCAGCGGGACGGTGACCGGCCGGCTCAGCTTGACGTCGAGGCTGGTCTGGCTACCGACCACGATGTGCAGCACCCGGCGGCCGTGGTCGTCCTCGATCTGTACCGACTTGCTGGACGGCATCGAGCGATAACGCTTGCTCACGGTGTCGATGTCCGGCCACGGCACGGTGAAGTCGACGCCGGCGCCTATCCGGACGCGGATGCCGTTGTCGCCGACCACGTGCGGATGGATCTTCAGGCTGGCGAGGAGACCCAGCATCCAGAGCAGACCCCAGGCGCTGATGGCCAGCATGATCAGTCGGGCCGGCTGCCACGGCACCACATGCTTGATGATCAGGTCGAGAATCGGGATCTCGACGACGGACAGGCCGATGAGAACGCCGAGAATGGGTTTGACGACACCGACGTAGGAGAACGCTTCGTCGCCCGGTTCCAGCGCGGCCGGCGTGCGACGCGCCCACCGGTACAGACTGCGCCACATCGCGGCCTCCATCGCGGCCGCCCGGCGCAGCAGGGTTGTCTTGCCGGCCATCGCATCCTTTCCACCCTTTACATTACAGTCGTATTGTAACCAGGATAGCCCAGGTTCCAATACGACTGCAACGCGAAGGTGGCTAACGCCTGCGCCGGCTGACGCGCCGTGCTGTGCGCCGGCTGGTTCGCCGGGCTACTCTGCGAGCTCCGAACATCTCACTCCTCCGAGGGTTGCGGTTGTTGGGTCACTTCGACTTCGCCGCGCCAGAGGTTTCGAGATGATGCAGCTCTTGGGCCTCCTCGGCGGACACCAGCCCGATCTCGACGAGGTCGAGCGGACTGATGAACCCGTCGCTGACCCGGAAGCCGCCGGCGCGGGCGACAGCGTCACGCAGCGGTACGGCCCAATGGTGCTCGAGCAGGACGAGCGCCGCGGCCGAGTCCTCGGGGATGTCGTCGATGACGTCCCATGCATCCTCCTCGGAGAAGGCCTCGATGCCGTCGGCCGAAACCTCGGCACCGACCTTGGCGCCCTTGTCGAAGCCGTCCTCACCCTCGATCCCGAGCCCGATCAGTGCGCCGACCTTGCTGCCGAGTTCGACGGCCTCGTCCTGGGTGAGGTTGCTGAGGTGCTCGACCTCCAGTTGGCCTTCCTTGTCCTTGTAGACGACGAGCGAGTCGATCACTCGGACGGTGTCCGATTCGCGTAGCCGCTCGAGCTCCGTGATGATCTCCCCGTGGAAGTCAGGTTCACGGAACCCCAGCACGATGAGCTGAACAGGCCCGATGGCCATGTCTGCCGCCCTTCCTGGATCTTCTGGCGACGTACGATGGCGCCGCGTACGGAAGCGTTTCCGGTGCCCGGACGGTGACGCCTCACCCCGGACAGATAAGCGAACGCCGAGTCGTTGCGCCCGCCGCCGCGATCGCGGTCCAGTCAACCGGCGCGCCCGGCCCGTCTCTTCACCCCGAGGGGATGAGCCTGCGACCGCAGAGCCCGCCGAACGCGAGGTGCGCAGCTCGCAGCCGACCCGCAGCCGGCCTCAACGGATTCCTGCGGGGTGGTGCTTGCAGCGGCTGAGCGTGCGAGCGTCGCAGCGAGGAGGTGAGCGTCATGAGTGTCCCGACCGAACCGGACACCGAGGTACCGGTCACTCTGAAGCGGGCGTTCTGGGCCCTGATGGGATACGCGGTAGCGCTCGGGATTTTCGGCGCATTCGTGGGTCTGGCGTTCGTGGGCGTGATCGATTTCGGCGGCGAGTGGTACGCCGCCCCCGGCTCCGGCTGGTTCAGCGGGCACTGGTGGTGGGTGGCAGTCACCGCGGCAGCCGGTGTGGTGGTCGGGCTGCTGCGCCGGCTGATGCACCTGCCCGAGCAGATATCCGGTCTGTTCGCGGACCTGAAAAGCGAGCAGGTTGACACCGGATTGGTGCCGGGGATCGCCGCTGTCTCGGCAGTGTCGCTGATCGGAGGAGCCAGCCTTGGCCCGGAGAAGGCGCTGGGCGCCATGGGCGGCGGGGCCGGCACCTGGTTGGCCAGGCGAAGGGCGCTCGGAAAAGAGGACTCCCAGGTGACCACCCTGGTCGGCTTCACCGGCGCGTACGGTGGACTGTTCTCCAGCACGGTGATCGTCGTGATGCTGATCCTGGAGGCCGCCCGCCCTGGCGCCCAACGGTTCCTCAAGGCCCTTGTCGGGGGCGTCGTCGCATCGAGCGTCTCGTTCGGGATCTACTTCGCCATCGCCGGCGCCGTATTCCTGGATGCCTACCAGGTTCCGCCCTACGACGTCGAAGACTGGCAGCTACTCGTCGGCATCCCCCTCGGCCTGTTCGCGGCCCTGGTCGCCGTACTGCTGGTGACGTTCGTGAGCCTGGCGTCACGGCTGTTCGGTCGCCTGAAGCTGTCGGCCACCGCCAAGTCGACCCTCGGCGGCGTGGTGTTCGGGCTCATCGGCGTGGCATTGCCGCTGACCATGTTCTCTGGCAGCGATCAGCTGAAGACGGTGCTCAAAGATGCCGGAACCCTCGGTCTGGGCCTGCTCATCGCCGTCCTCATCGCGAAGATGCTCGCCTTCGCCGTCAGCCAGGGCAGCGGATTCGTTGGCGGACCGATTTTCCCCGCCCTGTTCATCGGCGGAACGGCCGGAGTGCTGGTCCACCACGTCTTCCCCAGCGTGCCACTGGGACTGGCGTTCTCCTGCCTACTTGCCGCCGTCCCGGGGTCGGTCGCTCCGACACCGTTCTCGATGGTCCTGATGGCCGCCTTCCTCACCCAGGTGGGAGCGCTCCAGACCGCGCCGATCCTGATCGCGGTCATCACCGCATTTCTCACCACGGAGGGCCTGAAGTATCTCGTCACCATCCGCAAACAGGCTCGCGCCGCAGCCAGACAACCAGCGTCGCCGTACAAACCCGAACCAGACGATGACGGGAGCTGACGGCCTGAGGTCAGCCGCAAGCGGACAGGCCCTTCAGCACGCCGTTGCGGTAGGCGGCGATGCGGTCGAACCCGGACGGCCCGGTCCCGGCCGTGGCCCGGCCAAACGCGAGCAGCGCGGCCACGGCCTCGTCCAAATCGCCGGGCGACAGCTGGGTTTGCTGGCTCCGGGCATCGCGGTGGAGCAGGTCGTACGTCCAGGATCCGTTGAGGCAGTCGACGGTGAGCTGCCCGTCACCCTGCGTCGATTGGCCGCGGCGATGTTGAGCGGCTCGCGCGTACAGGTCGCCCACCAGCATTCCGACGGCGTTGTCACCGGCACGGTCGTACAACGTCGGGCCGAGCTGTTCGTTGTCGAAGGCGATGAAATCGCCCTCCGGGCAGTAGAACGCGGCGCCATCGGCAATGGCATCGGGGCTCGCGCACTCCGGCGCCGACCCCGGAGCGAACGGCTGCACGGTCAGCTCCTTCCACGGCTGCCCGGTGAGCTGCGGATACGCGCGAGACCAGTACTCGGCGGCGTCCTTGACCAGGACGTCAACCGCTTCGTCGTACGGTAGGTTGCCGCCGCTCGCGGCGTCCCGTTCCTGGGTGAACGGCACCTCGGTGATCGGCAGGTTGTCCGCGCGGTAGCCGGCACAGGTGGTGGCCCCGTTCTGCACACCGTCCTGCAATGCCCGGATCCGGTCGAAGGCGTTGCCGTGGGCGCCCGCCGACGTCGCGGACGTACCCGGTTGATCACGCAGCTGGAGCATGCCCGCGAGCGCACTGTCGATCTGTGCCGGCGTGATGCCGCCGGCCGCGGTGGAGCGGCCGGCCAGCGCATCGGCGAGCCAGGCACCGGCGAAGCAATCGGCCTGCTGCTCCAGCACCACCGTGGGTTGATTGGTCACGCCCAGGCGATGCTGGATGGCGTGCCCGTACTCGTGGGCCATGACGAGCGCCACGAGCAGCTGACCGAAGTTGGTCTGCAGCTCCGGGATCAGTTTCTCGGCGTCCCACGCGATGAAGTCGCCGTCCGGGCAGTAAAAGGCGTTGGGTTGATAGACGCCCGCCTCGCTGCCGCATGGCGGCGGCGGGTCAGCCTGCGTGTACGGATGGAATCCGCCCTGGATCGGCGGAAACGGTTTCCCGTCGCTGATCGTGGGATAGGTGGCGGTCCAGAAACGTTCGAGATCGTCCAGCGCGCGGTTCACGGTGTCCGCCGGCGCCGGGGCGGACGACGCGGCGACCCCGGGCGGCGACCCGGTGCGCCCGCTACATGCCGTCAGGGCGACGAGCGCGACCGTTGTGGCAACAAGCAGGTTCCTGCCGCGGCCCGGCCGAACCCTCATCCGCTGCTCCTCCACTGGTCAGAGTCCTCAGCGTTGCCCGGGTACCGGCGCGGCGACTCACCCGCCCAGGATGAACACGCCAGCCGAACGGGGCGATCTCCGGACTGAGCTGCTGGGGGACTTCGGGCCGCCTTCCGCCCGCTCCGATAAACAGCAGGCAGCAGTTGCGTGCTCCGGCGGGATCCAAACCGCCGGAGCAAACGCGTTCAGCTCGTCGCGGCGGCGGCCTGTCTGATCAGGTCGGCGACGGCCTGCGGCTGGGACACGTAGACGGAGTGACTGGCTTCCGTCTCGGCCACGGTGGCTCCGGCGCGCTCGGCCATGGCGCGCTGGGCCGCCGGCGGGATCATCCGGTCCTCGGTGGTGACCAGGTACCAGCTGGGCTTCTGCCGCCACGCGGGTTCGGTGACCGCGCCGGCCAGGGCGTCGACGCCCCACGGCACCTGGGAGTCGGCCATGAACTGCGCCTCGTCCTCGGGCACGTCCCCGGCGAAGGAGGCCGGAAACTTCTCCCGGTCGAGGAACAGGAACCCGTCTTGCGGCGGCAGGATCGGCGGCACGGGCGCCCCGGGCGCCGGGTCCGCGATGAGCGTGTTGACCGACTCGCCCTTGTCCGGCGCGAACGCCGAGATGTACACCAACGCGGCCACGTCCGGGTGAATGCCGGCTTGGCTGATAACCGCGCCGCCGTAGGAGTGCCCGACCAGGATCGTGGGGGCGTTCTGCTGGTCGAGCGCCCGGCGGATCACCTCGGCGTCATCCTCCAACGACCGGGTCGGGTGCTGCACGACGCTGACCGTGAAGCCGTCCTGGCGCAGCAGTTGGTAGACCTTCTGCCAGCCGGAGCCGTCGACGAAACCGCCGTGGACGAGCACGACGTTCCTTGCTGTACTCATGGTGTTCTCCAGTTCCGATTCATGCACGGATCTGACGACCGTATGAGCGCGGATCGCCGGCAGGCCTCTGTCAAATGACCGGTCAGCCCAGCGCGTCCCGCAGCGCGGCACGCGAGGTGATGCCAAGTTTCGGGAAGATCTGGTGCAGGTGGTAGCCGACGGTGCGGGCGGACAGGAACAACCGTTCACCGATCTCCTTGTTGGACAGTCCCGCCGCGGCCAGCTCGGCGATCTGGCGTTGCTGGGCGGTGAGCCCGGCATCGCGTGGGGCGTCGACACGGACACCGGCCGCCCGAAGTTCGTTCGCGGCCCGGGCCGCCCACGGACGGGCACCGAGCTGGTCGAAGATGTCGGCGGCGGCGCTGAGATGGGCACGGCCCCGCACCGGCGACTTGGTCCGGCGCAGTCGTTCGCCGTACGCCAGCTGGATGCGTGCGAGATCGAAAGGCCACCGGTCGGCGTCGGCAACGTGCAGCGCCTGCTCGAACAGTTCGGGGTAGTCGGCGTCGGATGCCGCCATGGCGGCCGCCCCGGCCACGGCTAGCTCGAGGCGTGGCGACAGCTCACCGACGCGTGCCGCGCGGGCGGCGGCGACATGGGCGGCGGCGCCGGCCTGGTGGCCGGATCGGGCGGCGGCTTCGACCAGCTCCATGATCAGCCACAGTGCGTTGGGCACGTGCGGGGCGAACTGCCCGGCCGGGCTGACCGCGGCAGCGCACCGGTACGCCTCGTTGAAGTCGCCGGTGGACAGCGCGGTGAGGGTTTTGACCTGCCACACGTAGGCGGCCACGACGCCGACCCGCCGTGGTGCGGCCCAGCGGCTCATCTGATCGGCGAGCCCCCGGGCGGCGGGGTGGTCGCCACGGCCGGCGGCGACCAGCGCCTGCAGGAACTCACCGACCCACTGCAGAAGCAGGTAGTCGTGTTGACGGCACAGGGTGAGGGCCTCGCCGGTCAGGGTCAGCGTCTCGTCCCAGCGCCCGGTGAAGTAGGCGTCGTTGCCGAGCAGGAACAGCGCCTCGATGGCGGAGGTCACCGCGCCACCCTCACGGCCGTGGCGGACCGCTCGCCACAGTGGCTCTCGACATCCGCCGATGCGGTCGAGGTAGCTGCCGGCGATGGCCGTCCGCACGATCCGCGCCGGGCTGGTCTCGGAGGGCAGCCGGTCGATCGCCGCGTCCAGCCGATCCAGCACGGGCCGAGCGAGCCGCACGGGATCGCTGAACGTGCCCGCCAGGATCGACAGCAGCCGCGGCGGTCGTGGCCGCAACCGGGCGACCGCGGCGTGGAACGGCGGCCACAGCCGCTCGCGCCCGCCGAAGAACGACACCATCAGCAACGTGTAGAGCACCTCGATCAGCGCCTTGTCGTGGGCATCGCCCGGATCGGCCAGCGCGTCGACGGCGCCGACCAGGAGCCGATGTGCATTGTCGATGTCGCCGGCCTCGTTGAGCAGGTGGTACGCGCCGGCTACCGCCCCGGCCAGCGAGCCTCCGTACCGCGGGTCGGCCCGATGGGCGGCGTCCAGCAACGCCGGCACATCACTCAGGTCGCCGGTGACGATGGCGCCCAGATAGGCCGCCTCGGCCAAGCGGACGGCCCGGCCCTCACCGATCTCGCTGAGCTCCGCAGCGCGCAGCAACTCGGTGATCGCACCCACCGAGTCACCACGAATCAAGTTGGCGTGGGCGACCCGTTGCAGCAACGCGGCAACCTCCTCGTCGGGCCCGGTGCTCGCCTCCGCCAGATGCCAGGCCCGCCTCCCCGGTTCGTCGCCGCGCCGCTGGGCGAGAATCTGGTGGGCCCGGCGGCGTTCCTCGGCGGTGGCGAGTTCGACGACGGCGGATCGGATCAGCGGATGCCGGAACGAGACTCGGGCCGCGCCCCGGTCGATCGAGATGACGTGGGCGCGATCCGCTGGTCCCAGATCGGCGGCCTGCGAGCCGAGAACGTTCAGATCTCCGGTTCCGTCGAGCACGGCCAGCAGCAGCGCCTGGCGGACCGGCTCGCGCAGTCCGCTGACGCGCCCGGTAAACACGGCCTGCAGACGGCCGGTCAGGGGCAGCGCGCCGGACCCGGGGTGGCTGCCGGGCTGCGAGGTCAGCGCGATCGGCAACTCCAGCAGAGCCAGCGGATTGCCTTCGGCATCGGCCAGCAGCCGGCGGCGCGCGCGCAACCCGAGCTCCGGAAACCGGGAGTCGAGCAACGCCTCAGAGGAGGCTTCCGACAGCGGCCGCAGCTCGAGCACCTGGACGCCGGAACGGTCGAAGTAGCCGCGCTCGCCGGCCCGTTCGGTCGCCACGAATCCCATGCGGGTGCCGGCCGTACGCCGCGCGACGAAACTCAGGACCATGGCACTGGCGGGATCAAGCCACGGCAGATCGTCGATGACAACCAGAACCGGGTTCGTGACGGCGGCCAGCGTGAGCAGTTCGAGCGCCGCGTGCGAGATCATCATCCGGTCCGGGATGGCGCCTTCGAGAAGACCGAGCGCGCTGCTCAACGCCTTACGCGGCATCTCGTCCAGCTCGTCGAGATGAGGACCCAGCAGCGGGAACAACAGCTGGTGCAGGCCCGCGAAGCTCAGGTGCGCCTCGAACTGCGTCCCCGTCGCGCGCACCACGCGAAGCCCGGCCGCGACGCCATAAGACGCGGCTTGCTCCAGGAGCGCGGACTTGCCCACCCCGGCATCCCCCAAGATCACAAGCGTTCCCCCGTACGCCGTGACCCCCTCGACAAACGCACGCACCACCGCCACCTCGTCGTCGCGGCCGATGAGCCCGGCCGCCGGATCCGGTGGCGTCATTCCGGTAGCCGCTCGTCGCGAAGCCGCCGCTTGAGCACCTTGCCGGCGGCCGAGACCGGTAACGCGCCGACGAACTCGACCGTCCGCGGCACCTTGTACTCCGCCAGCCGCGATCGGCAGAAGTCCTGCAGGTGATCACCGCTGACTTCCGGATCGCCGGAAACGACGACAGCGTGGATCCGTTCGCCCCATCGCGCGTCGGGCAACCCGATCACGGCGCACGCCGTGACGGCCGGGTGCTGGACCAGAACGTTCTCCACCTCCGCCGAGTAGACGTTCTCCCCACCCGTGATGATCATGTCGGTGAGCCGGTCGACGACGAACACGAACCCATGCTTGTCCATGTGCCCGACATCGCCGGTGTGCATCCAGCCGTCGCGCAGCACCGCCGCAGTTTCTTCCGGTCGCTGCCAGTATCCGGGCATGACGTGGTCGCCACGTACGACGATCTCGCCGTCGGTGCCGCGTGGTACCTCGGCCCCGTCGCGGCCGGTGATGCGAACCTGCGCGTGTGGGGCCGCGCGTCCAGCGGAGCCTGCCAGCTCCGGCCGGTCGTGATCGTCCGGCAACAGCAACGTCGCCACCGGCGCCAACTCCGTCATCCCGTACGCCTGCACAAATCCCGTACGGGGAAACATCTTTTGTGCCCTTGCCAGCAGCCCGTCCGGCATCGGCGAACCACCATAGATCAGGCGAGCCAGGCTCGACACGTCGAAGCGATGAACATCCGCGAAGTCGACGAGCAGTTGAATCATCGTCGGCACCAGCAGCACGTCGGTCACCCGATGGCGCTCCACGGCCGCCAGCACACCGTCAGGCGAGAACCCCGGCACGATCACGTGCGTGCCGCCCGTGAGCAGGGCCGCGACCCATGTTGCCAGGTCGGCGAGGTGGAACATCGGCGCCGCGTGCAGCAGACGGCCGCCCGGCGTCACGAACTGCCCGGTCGCCAGGCTGCCCCACGCCGAAGCCAGGACGTTGCTGTGGCTCAGCATGACGCCTTTCGATCGTCCCGTGGTGCCGCCGGTGTAGAAGATTCCGAACAGGTCCTCGCCGCCCCGGCCGCTGTCGGGCATTGGCTCCTGAGCGTTGATCAGCTGTTCGTACGAGAGCGTCCCGGCCGGCGCGGTCCCGTCCGTCATGACCACCAGCGGCGCAGCCCACCCACGTGTGGCGGTGACCAGGACGTCGTCGACGATCAGCACCCGGGCCCCGCAGTCGGCCAGCGCGAAGCCGATATCCGATGGCGTCGAGCGATGGTTGATCGGCACCACGACAGCGTCGGCCCATGCCACGGCGAGCAGGCTCTCGTGGAAACGATCCGAGTTCGTGCCCAGCAGCGCCACCCGATCCCCGCGCTCTACTCCGAGCGAGCGCAGACCGGCGGCCAGCCGCGCGATCCGATCCGTGGACTCGGCCACCGACCGCACCCGATCCCCGAAGATCGTCAACGGTCGGCGCTCGTCTTGCTGCAACGCTCGATGCAACGCCTGGGTCAGGTGCATGCAGCGACATCCCTTCGTCGGCTAGCGGTATGACCGCCGTCAATCAGCACGACATCATGAACCACCGGCGCCGGTCTCGATTCGCAGCCCCTGAGGCATTCATGTCCGTACGGCTGTCTCCGCCTCGTCAGGAGTGTGAGGGCTGGCCGAGCGCGGCAAGTCGTTGGTCCACACGATTGATGGCGGCCCGTAGTGCAACCAGCACCTCGCCCGGCGAGGGCCGCTGTGACACCCTCGTCGATAGTCTATGGGCATGGCAGCGCCCTTCGACTCGTCGCTCGACCTGCGGTTGCTGCCGTCGTTTCTGGCCCTGGCGCAAGAGCTGCATTTCTCCCGGGCCGCACAGCGGTTACACATCGCCCAGCCGGCGCTCAGCCAGCAGATAGCCCGACTGGAGCGGCAGGTCGGCGTACAGTTGTTCGACCGCCCGCCGAGACCGATCGCGTTGACTCCGGCCGGCCGTGCGCTGCTCGACCGCGTCACACCGGCGCTCGCCATGGTGGAGCAGGGCGTCGCGGAGAGCAGAGCGACCGCCGGCGAGCAGCCCGAAACCCTCACCGTCAGCCACCTGAGTTCGTTCTCCGTACGCCTGGTCCCTCTCATCGTGGGCACCCTGCGCGCCACGCATCCGCGACTGCTGCTGACGCTGCACGTGGCGAGTCTTCCCGAACAGCTCGCGGCGTTGCGCGCCGGACGCGCCCAGATCGGCCTGATCCACACGAATCCCGATCTGGCCGTGCGTATCCCGGACCTGCAAGCCGTCACGATCGCGACCGGTCCCCGCATGATCATGCTGCCCGTCGGGCATCCACTGGCCCGCAAACACGCGGTCGTGCTGTCCGACGCGGCCGCCGAGCCCTTCGTGCTTCCGTCCGGCGACGGGCAAACGGGCTATCGCGCCGGGATCGAGCATGCCTGTCAGCGATACGGCTTCACTCCACTAGCCGCGGCGCAAGCCAACGATACGGGCGTCATCCTCGACCTGGTCGCGGCCGGCATGGGCGTCGCCTTGGCGCCCTGGATCGCGACGACCGACCTGCCCCGCGAGGTGGTTGCCCGGCCGCTCGTCGACGAACGCTGCGAGTTGGTGGCACTCACCACCTTGCCCGCTCCCGCTACGACAAGCGCACTCATCGCGGCCGCCCGCGACGCGGTAGGCAAGCTGACCACCGCAGTCACCAGCACTGATGCATGGGGGTGATCGCCTATGCGCGATCAGTCTTGGCGGCAGGATCGCTCCCGAGCATCGTGGCGGCATGACATCGACAGCCGCTCCGTCCACCGACCCCACGCTGAGCCCAGGATTACCACCTCGTGACGCCGCGGCCCCGAACGCCAACGACGTGCGCCGTTTCGTCTACACCTGGTTCACCCTGTTCGAGCACCGTGCTCCCGCCGAGCAACTCGCCGCGTACCTGGCGGCCGGCGACCACTTCGTCCTGACGATCCCCGGCGCTCCACCGATGCGCGACATCCAGCAGTTCACCGCCTGGTACGAGCAGATGCTGGCCAACACGCGATGGAACTTCCACGAACTCTCGAACCTCAAGGTCGAACGCGCCGGCGACGGTGCCTACGACGTCTCGTTCGACGTCGATTGGCAGGGCGCCGTCACCGAGGATTCCACGTGGCCGGCAAACCTGCCGGCGCACCGCTTCCGCTTCCCGCTGCGCCAATGGTGGCGGGTCATGGTGCGCCCCGGCAGCGCGCTGAATAACTCGTTCAGCATCGCCGACCTCGTCGCCGAGGCCCGATAGCTCGCGGCGAACGGGCGCAAACGGCGCCGCCGGGCCACCACGTGGTCAAGGTCGCCGCTCAGCGCACGATGGGATCGGCGCTCGGATAGCCGGAACCGTCCGCGCGGCTCAATTGTGGGGGGATTGAGCCGCGCGGGCCCGCTCTGCCGGATTCGTTGCGAGGCTCGCACCCGTCAGCCTCCGCCGAGGAGTTCGTACGCGGCGACCCACAGCGTGTACGGGTTTGCGAGGTCCGGATGGCCGTCCGTCATACGGTCGATCAGCTCGGCGGGGGTGGAGCTGCGTTCCAGCGCGGCCTCGAAATCCGCGAGGTATCGGCGGCTCTCGCTGATCTGCCGGCGTGCGTCGTCATCGACGGCCTGCGGGTGGCGGTGGCCGGCGATGAGCGTGTCGGCCTCCAAGGATGCCGTGGTGTCCAGCGCCCGCGCCCAGCTCCGGCGCGACCGGCTTGGCGGTCAGTTGGCCGGGGAAGAACCCGCCCCAGATCTCCATGTAGGCCGGTGAGATCTGTTCGTGCATCGCGCTCGTTGATTCGGCCAGCGCGACCGGCTTCGCCGTGGGAAAGCCGCCAGAATCTCCGGTAGTCCAAGGAAGTGATCGGCGTGGGGATGCGTGATGTATACGTACTCGGGTTCGCAGTCGTGCGACCGCACCCACACCGCCAGGTCCCGACCCTGCTGTTCGGTGACAAGGCAGTCGATCAGCACCGCACGGTCCTCATTCCTGATCAACGTGGAGGTGCTCGGCGGCCAGGTCGCCTCGTCGAACCCCGGCACCGCGCTGGGGACGGGCTTCGGGTCAACCACGAAGACGTCGTAGTCCAGGCTCATCGCTCTCCTCCAGCCGTACGCCGCGGTCTCGTCGACGAACTCAGCACACCTCATGACGTACGGGAATGGTGGTCCGCACCGCCTCCGGCAGCAGCTCCTCTTGGATCTCGGGCCCGGCCCCGGCGAAGAAAGGACCGGCAAATACGTCGACCCGGGCATTGATGACGAGCCCATAGCCGTCGTCGGATGCGGCCTGACGAACCGCCCTGAGCCAGGCCGCCTGCCGGTCGGGATCGCGAAGGCCGCCGCCGGCGTGATCGGAATCCTCCAGATTGCAGCCGGCGGCACCCATCATCCGCAGCGCGGCGACGAGGTCGGCCGGCGCCATGCCGTAACCCGCCTCGGCATGGTCCCTGTCCACCTCATTGCTCTGGCGCGGGCCGCTGGCCGTCGGCGTCGGCATCGTCTGGGTCGCCTGGCTCGGGAATGGTCTGACCAGGGAGCGACCAGTGTGTTCCCCTGGCGCGACTCGAAGGTTCGATGGCTATCGTCGGCTCGGACTCAACCGCAAGGAGGCGGCAATGAGCGCAGCCGAGGACAAGGCCAGCATTGACCTTCGCGAGGGCTATGCCGAAATCGGTGACGTGAAGCTGCACTACGTCGAGGCCGGTGAAGGGCCTTTGATCGTCCTGCTGCACGGATTCCCCGAGTTCTGGTTCGGCTGGCGCCTGCAGATCGAACCGCTCGCGGCGGCCGGGTTCCGGGTGGTCGCACCGGACATGCGCGGCTATAACCTGTCATCGCGGCCGGATGACGTCGGGGCGTACACGACCGACAAGCTCGCGGCGGACATCCGCGGGCTCATCCACGAGCGCGGCGCCGAGTCTGCGATGCTGGTCGGCCACGATTGGGGTGGAACCGCCGCGTGGGCCACCGCGATGATCCACCCCGAGGTTGTGGACCGGCTGGCGATCCTCAACGCGGCCCACCCGCGGAAGCTGGCGCAGGGATTGCATCACCCGGATCAGCTCCGCAGGTCCTGGTACTTTTTCTTCTTCGCGGTCCCGGAGCTGCCGGAAAGCGTCGTGCACGCCAACAATTGGCACTTCTTCCGGCATTTCCTGCGGGACGCCCGCCCGGCGTACACGACCGAGGAGCTCGACCGCTACGTCGAGGCATGGTCGCAGGACGGCGCATCGACCGGGATGATCAACTACTACCGGTCTTCGGTCCGGCAGTCGCAAAAGGGCGCCGCGGAAGCGCTGCGTCCGGTCCAGGCGCCGACGCTGGTCATCTGGGGCGAGCGCGATCATTACCTCGGCCCGGACCTCGCCGAGCCCGACCCCGACGACGTACCCCATCTGGATCGCGTCGAGCGGCTTCCCGAGGGCTCGCACTGGGTGCATCACGACGAGGCGGAGAGCGTCAACCGATTGCTTATCGACTTCTTCACCGGGAACCGGTAGCCGATCAACGCCGCGGGCACGCCGGCATTCTCATGCCACCGTTGGGGTACACGGCCGCCAGACAGGCGGACCGGTAGGCGCAATCAATCGTGATCTGACGCGGGTTCCGGCGACCAACTCCCGTCCTCTACGGTGATCAGATGGGTGAACACCCGGTGACGAGAGGCGGTCCAGTGCGTGCCCAGTCACTGGAGGTCCGTACCAGGCCCGACGGCAGCGTGATCATCCATCCCCACGGCAGCGTCGGCCTCGACAAGGCGGTCGAGCTGCGCCAGCTTCTCGTGCACACCGTGCGGCATGTCCGCCCGCTGCGGCTCATCCTCGATCTCACCGATGTCGGCACCATCGACGCGATCAATGTCGGAACGCTCGTCGCGGCCTGCAACCTCGGCGACGACCACCAGGTTGCGGTCTTCGTCGACAATCCGACCCCGGACTTGGCCGACCGGCTGCGCGCCGCTGGAGTGCCACCGCAGCGGCTTCGCCATGCTTCCCGCGCTGAGTCACCCGGTCGCTACGATTTCCGATAGAGGCCGGGACAGATTCATGGATCTGGGGTTCGAATCCTCGACAGTCCGCGTGTTCCACTCGCTCCGCATTGCTTCGTCAGAGAAGGTTCGTCGGAGCCGATTCGGCTCGTCGGCCATTCACGCTCGGGCCCCGTGATTCCAGCGTTCCCACAGGTCAGAGCGGCAACAAGGGTGGTAGGTGAACTGCAGTGTGTAGTTCATGATCGCGAAAAGGATCCTGCGCCGCTAACGGCGCAAGCCGGCTGAAAGTCCGATGGGTGGACTGGCGGTCGGCTCGCGTATCTCGTCTGCTGCGGTTCTCGTGGGGAAGCGGCTTGCCACGGCTAACGCGCGCTACCTGCCGCTTTCTCTTCTCGAAGCGTACAACCATCCATAGACACAGTACAGTCATATGTATGTGGAATGTGGCTACGGACATATTTCCAGAGCCCTTGCCCATAGCCTCAGCTCATGGACAAGATCCGGTTCATGGGTGCGAAGGAGATCGGCGACCGCCTCGGCGTCGGCCGATCGCGGGCACACGCCATCACCCGTGACCGCGACTTCCCGCAGCCCTACCAGACGCTCGCGATGGGTTCGATATGGGACGAGCGCGACGTCGAGGCATGGATTAAAGAGCACCGGCCAGAACGGGCTGAGGATCCGGAAAGCGACTAGGCCAGGGACCCGACGACGGGGCGATCGACTGCTCGTCGCGCTTGAACGTGACCATCGGCGCTTCGGCCGTTGTTCTGTCGCAATGCCGAATTCGCGCAACTGGCCGGTCGGCCGCGCAGAACGGCATGCCCTCCTCGAATCCAGCCTCGATCGGGCGTAGATCTATGTGCGTCTCTCGGTCAGAGGTGCCGCCGATGACAGTGCCTGGGCCCTGCCATCGGCTGATCAACTCGTGTCGCTACTGATCCACGGCAGCGGGGTGCGCCTCCCCGGTGATCGCGGCAAGCGCCGCCGCAACCTCGGGCAGGCCGGCCTTGACGTACAACGCGGTCGAGCCGCTACCAGAACCGTCGGTGTGTCCGGCGTAGGCGCGGGCGATCGCGGTGCCGACGCGGCGTTCCAGATGCCGCTCACCCCACGCGGCAACCACCTTGTCCCAGTACGTGCCGTACGCCTTGAGCAGGCCCGCTGACACGGCGGCCCGCACCTTTGGTGTGTACTCGGCGAACGTTGGCATCGGCGCCTGCGGTCCTGTTTGGATGAGGTCGTCGAGGGAGATGCCCATGCGCTGCAGCAGCAGCCTGGCCGCCGCCAGTTCGGCCTCTCCCGTGTTCGCGGTCATGTCGGCTCACCCCGTCGCGCAGCACCGCGCCGAGCAGCCGGTCAAGCACCGCGACCGGGTATCCGACCCGGCTACAGGCAGGGTCCGCGGCAAGGAGAAGGGGGTCACCGGCCGCTAAATGGCATGCCGCAGCTGACACCGCCTTTTCAGGACTGCGTGGTGGCGTGCAGAGCGCCCAGCAGGGCGAGGGCGTCGGCGCTGCGGCTTCCCGGCTCGGGCTGGTAGACGACCAGGATCTGGCCCGGCGTGCCGCGCACGTCGAATGACTGGGACAGCAGCGACAGCGGCCCGACCTCGGGATGCTCGAGCTCGGTGGGGTCCTGCGTCTTGGCGTGTACGGCGTGAGACGACCACAGAGCCGCGAACGCCGGACTTTCCGCGTTCAACGACTCGATCACCGATCGCAGCCGGGGATACACGGGATTCAGCCCGCCGGCGTGCCGCAACCCGGCCACGATCGACGCGGCGAATCGGTCCCACTGGGAGAAGAACGGACGGGCGGCCGGGTCGAGGAATGTCATCCGGGCCAGGTTCCCGACCGTCGCGAACGGGGCGAACAGCGCTTCGGTCAGGGCGTTGACGGCGAGGAAATCCTTGGCCGGGTTCAGCACGAACGCGGGCTCGCCGGTGTGCCCGTCGAGCAGATGCCGCAAAGGCTCACTGACCGTCTCAGCCGGCGTGCGGCGGATGCCGGGAGCGGCTCCGGCCAGCCGGTACAGGTGCTCGCGGGCCTGATCACCCAGGCGCAGGGCACCGCTGAGGGCTTCGATGACCTGCGGGGACGGACTGCGCTCGCGGCCCTGCTCGAGACGGGCGTAGTAGTCGCTGTTCATACCGGCCAGCACCGCAACCTCCTCGCGCCGCAGCCCGGTCACCCGCCGCTGTCCGTACGACGCCAGACCGACCTCGCCCGGGTGCAGGCGGGAGCGGTGGGCGCGCAGAAAATCGCCGAGATCGTTGCCGGTCACTTTTAAAGACTAGGCCGTACGTCGCCCATGTGCCTGGGTGCGGTACGTCCTGGTTGCGGGGCCGGCCGCCGTACAGGCTGAATCGCATGACCACGAAAACGTTCCTGATCACCGGCGTCAGCAGCGGCCTGGGCCGGGCCTTCGCCGTCGCCGCCCTCGACGCCGGGCACACCGCCACGGGCTCGGTGATCCGGTCCGCGCCGCGGCCGCCTCGATTATCGGGATGACTCCTGATCGCATTTTTTGCACTGTTTTAGATATGCATAATTAACTGAGAAATTGAGGGCAAATACAATGTCTTACTCTGAAATCGAAAGAGCCAACCTCGAGGCCGTGAGCGATGCGCTGGACGCAGCAGCAGAAGACTTCGGTAAGTTTGGCGAGGCCGTCTTTGATGACGACGTGGAGTGGACCATCACCGGCTATGGGCTCGTTGCCCGCACCTTCCACGGCATGAAAGATCTGATCGACAACGCCGAGCAGGCCCTGTTCGACCGGTGGGACGGAAAGGCGGCGGTTACCAAGAAGGGCGTGTGGGCCGACGGCGACAAGATATTCGCCCACCTCACCTCGGCCGCGCGCGCGGCCGATGGCTTGCCCTACGCCAATGAGTATCTCTACATCTTGACGATGCGGAACAAGAAAGTCGTCGCCGGAACCGCCTGGCTCGACCTGCACGCCTACTACGAAATCATCGATCGAATCAAGCTGCCGTCGTAGATCGGCCCTCGCCCCGCGGCCCGCGACGCCGTGGACCGTGACCTGCACACCTGCGAAGAACCGTCCCGGTCGACCGACTTCTCTGTCGACGCACCATGAACACGCCGACCGGGTCCTGCGACTCGATGCTGAACCGTGCCCGATCGTACAGCCGGATCGCGGCGCTGCCGACGAGCACGTTGAGCCGCACCGGTCCCGGCCCGCGCAGAACCCTGCACAGCACGGCCGATCCGATCCCGCGCCCCTCAGGTTCCGGCGCGACGAAGTGCTCGAGCCGGCGAAGGGCAACGCCCCCGGCAAATTTCGGCCGTACGTAATGACCGACGTGTCCTGGGTGTCGAATCCGTTCCGCGGCCGTTGCCGAACCCGCACGCCGCCAAAGCTGTCCCGGCGCCCAAAACGGCCAGCGACGTCTCGCAGCCAAGCCCGCCCATTGTTCGCCGCGGCGCGGGCTGCCGGGCCGCCCGGCAGCCCGCGCGGCCCGAAACACCTCTGACCTACCCAACGCACTGCATTACCAGGCCCAGCACCCGATCACGGGTGCTGGGCGGATGACGCACGCCTCGACACCACCGCACCATGCGACACGGAGAAACCCATGAGCGAGCAGCTCACCCGCACCCTCACGACCGGCGTCGACATCCCGTACCTCGGATTCGGCACCTACCTCATCCCGAACGCCGGTACCGCCGACGCCGTCGAAGCCGCGATCATCGCCGGATACCGGCATATCGACACCGCCGAGGACTACGCCAACGAACGCGGCGTCGGCGAGGGCATGCGCCGCGGCCTCGCCGCCACCGGCCTCGACCGCTCCGACGTGTTCGTCACCACCAAGCTATGGCCGGGCAACCCGGGAGAGTTCAAGAGCACAGCGGAAACATTGCAGGCGTTCGACGAGAGCCTGGACAAGCTCGGCCTTGACTACGTCGACCTCTACCTGATCCACGCCCCGTTCGAGCCCGCCCAGCGCCTCGGCCAATGGCGCGCCCTGGTCGAGCTGCACGAAAACAAGAAGGCCCGCGCCATCGGCGTCTCGAACTTCAACGCCGCCCACATCCAGGAACTCGTCACGGCCGGCCTGCCGCAACCGCACGCCAACCAGATCGAACTGCACCCGTGGTCGCAGAAGCCCGACATCGTCGCCTACCTCAACGACAACGACATCACCCCGATCGCCTATAGCAGCCTCGCCCCGCTCTCGACCTGGCGCATTGCCCCTGGCCATGCCAGCGGCAAAACTGACGCTCAGCGCGCCGAAGGCCGCAGCGACGACTTCCCGTTCAAGACCATGGCCGCCAAGTACGGCGTCACCGAAGCCCAACTGCTGCTGCGCTGGGGCATCGAAAACGGCTACCCCGTCCTGCCCAAGAGCACCAACCCCGCCCGCATGCGCGAGAACGCCGACGTGTTCTCCTTCGCCATCGACGGCGACGACCTCGCAGCGATCAAATTCATGGACCGCGGCAACGGCCTCGCCTGGGGCACCCAGGACCCCACCCACGCCGCCTGAGCGTCGACAGGCTCTGGTGCAAAATCCGGATCACGGCGCCGATTTCTCACGGCTGCAGTCGGTCAATCAGGCCAGCGGCGTACCTCACGGAATATGCGCCAGAGCCAGATTCCAGCCGTCGTCGACACCTGGGAGTCTCCGTGTGAGTTCAGGCGCCTCGGCGTCGCCGTGGGAGGCATCATTTCGCCCACTTCCGGACGGCGTCGAAGCCCTCCCTCTGCTTAAGCCAGAAGTATCCGTACGCGCCGACGTTCCCCAGATAAGGCCCGATCTCCTGGAGCAGCGCGCGGGTGCCCTTTCGGTCGCGGCCGGCCAGGTAGTTGGCGAGTGCCAGCCAGTGCCGGACCATGATGCCCCGGCCGGTCAGGCGCGGTTCACCGGCCGCGCGCCACTTCGCCTCGCACGCCTCGATCTCCTGCACCACGTCGGCTCGGCGGAAGTAGGCGGCCTTCGCGGCCAGGGAGGACCTCCTGGTGTCGAAGCCGAATGCGCGAAGCGCGTACTCGAAATGCGCCAGCAGAGGCAGCATCGCGATCGAGGAGCCGGCGGCCGCGTCGGCCGGCCCCGTGCGGCGGCGAACATCTGCTCGTGCGAGCCGTACCACTTCTCGCAGAAGTAGGTCACCGCCATGATGTGGGCGTCGCAGTTGAAGGGGTCGCGCTTGACCGCCTCGCCCATCGCGGCGACGAACTCCTCCTGACGGCCCCGCCCGTTCGCAAGCATCGAGGTCATCCGGGTCACCCACGGGTTCGGGTCGAGCGGATTGAGCGCCACCGCACGGTCGGCAGCCTCGGCCGCGAGGATCGCGAGCCGATGGAACTCCCGGAACTCCTCCGGCGACGTCGCCCGTGCTGATCTGTCGCCCCGCGCACGGCCGGCCAGGTCCATCAGCGAGGAGGCGCGCAGGATGGCAACGGTCGGATCGTCCGGAGTGGCCGCCTCCCACACGTCGAGCCACTGCGGCGAGTCGGCGACCGCGTCGCCCAGCACCGCGAGCCGGCGACCGCGCAGCTCCCAATCGTCGCCAGCGGCCACGATCAGATCCCGGGCGGCGGCCCAATCGCCCGCGCGGGCACGGTCACGCGCGTCGCGCGCCTCGAGGTCGGCCTGGGCAAGGTCAGTATCCGGGGCGGCCGGCTTCCGTGAGAACACCGGAAGATCATAGGGAGCCCTATCCGGTCCACTCATCCACCACCCTCGCTCCGCGGACAACACCGCGAACGACCGGCGGCAGACGAGTGAGTGGTTGGATTGGTTGCGGTTACGGCAATAATCCACTGATCTCGATCCGTCCGCCAGGCGGCTCACCACTCACCGTGCGTTTACTCGCTTCAAGATGATCGACTCGGCTGAGATAGCCAGCGGCCAGGTCGTCGAAGCGAAGCAGGAAACGGTGTGGAATGACGGCAACGGCCTCTTGCCCAACGTCGGCGATTGGCGCATGACTTCGGAGGTTTGATGACGAATCCGCGCCCCGATCGACTGGTGAGCCTGCTGCCTCCCCCCACAGGGGAGGTGGCGGGCGTGCCGTGGCACCTGTCGCGTCCGGAGATCGGCCTGAACTTTCCGGCGGACTACCGTCAGGTCGTGGACCGCTATGGTGGAGGCCAAGGGGAACTACCCGTGTTTCGTCTTCGACGGCGCGGACGAGGGCTACTGGGGGCGGGACGGTCTATCCGGTCCAGCCAGACCCGGGCGGCCAGGATGCCCGCGACCGCCGACGTTCTGAAGACCGTCAGCTGACCGGGCCGCGTGTCATTCCGTATCGTCGGCCACGGTGAGCAGGTTTCCGCGTACCTTTTCCAGGAGGCTAATCAGTTGGCTTTCCTGGTCGGGTGTCATGCCCTCGGTCGCGGTTTCGGCTAGCGCGCGCCATGTCTCCTCGATGTCGGGGATGATCGCGCGCCCCTTGTCGGTCAGCCGGATGCGAGTGGCGCGCCGGTCGCCCGGCACGGGCTCCCTGATGAACCAGCCGCCCGAGTCGAGACGGCTCAGACTACGGGTCACGGTGGGTTGCTCCACGCCGAGCCGGGACGCCAACTCGCTGATCAACGTGCCGTCGGGTTGCCGCGCGAGCGTCCACAGCAGGACGTCCTGACCCGGGTGCAGGCCGAGGGCACCGAGAAGGTCGGCCTGTGCGGTGCGGTAGAGCCTCGCCACCTTCACCAGCGCCTTGTTGGTAGCCAACACCTCCGCGAAGTCCACGTGGGCAGTTTACGGGTTGACGATCCGGTGCCGCTACATGCATAGTCGGCTAACCTATAGCCGACTAAGGAGTTTGCATGGACATGGGTCTCGCCGGCAGAGCTGCTCTCGTGACCGGAGCCTCCGGCGCCATCGGACGGGCGACAGCATTGCGGCTCGCCGCTGAAGGCGCTGCCGTCGCGGTGTCCTGGCACACCGACCATGCCCGCGCGGCGGACGTCGTCGACGCGATCACCCGTGACGGCGGACGGGCGTACGCCGTACGCCTGGACTTAGGTCATCCCGGCGCGGCCGGGAGCATCCTGCAGGAGGTCACCCACGAACTCGGGCCCGTCACCATCATGATTGCCAACGCCGTGAAGTGGCCGTCCTTCGACGAGGGTGAGATAGACGGCCTCACCGCCGCCCTCACCGCGAACACCATCGGCCCCGCCGCGCTGATCGACGCCGCTCTGCCGGCCATGCGTACCGAAGGTTGGGGACGCATCGTCGTCGTCTCGACCGATGTCGTCGAACAGCCCATGTCCGGACCGCTCGCCTACGCCACCGCCAAGGGGGCTCTCGAGACCGCGGCCCGGGTCCTCGCCGTACGGGAAGCCCGTCACGGCATCCTCACCAATGTCGTCCGCCCCGGCTTCACCCTCACCGAGAAGGCCATGAACGCTCCCTTTCTCGGCCCGAAGGCGATCGCCTCCGAGTCGGCAAAGACCCCGACCGGACGCATCTGCACACCCGACGACGTGGCCTCGGCCATCACCTATCTCGCCTCGCAGGGCAACGGCCACATCAACGGCCAAATCCTGTCCCTGGCCGGCGGCCGCGAACTCGTCCGATAGTCGCCCAGGTTGGTGTGTCAGACGCGAACAGAGTCCGGCGTCGCGTTGTGGTCGATGCGCCCGCGCGGGATGACGTACCGCGGATGAGCGCTCTTCGCCGGGTCCCGGGTGCCGATGTCACGAGCCGTCGTGACGTCCGGTCTTAGTACCGAAATCGGCCGATGCATCGAGATCCCACTCTGCGCATCGGTCTACCAGAAGTATCCCAGGAGGCATGTCATGTCCGTTGCTGCCACGGCTCGCAGGGGCCGGCGCGACCGAGGAGGTCGGGCGCGATGAGCGCCACAGTGGTTCGCAATGCGAATCCGAACATGGACGGCGGGCCGCCCCCGCGCCATGCGGAGGAACCGCGCTTCGGCCTGCCGACCGCGACCGCGCTGGTGGTCGGGTCGGTCATCGGGACCGGTGTGTTCGCGCTGCCGTCGGCGCTGGCCTCCTTCGGACCCATCTCACTGGTCGCATTCGTCCTGGTGACGGTCGGGGTAATCGCTTTGGCCCTGACGTTCGGCAAGCTGAATCGTCGGGTTCCCGGATCCGGTGGTCCTTACCTGTACGCCCGAGAGGCTTTCGGTGACTTCGCCGGCTTCGTCAACGCGTGGAGCTACTGGATCACCGCGTGGGCCGGCAACGCCGCGATCGTGGTGGCCTGGGTCGGCTACGTCGAGGTGTTCTGGAACACCTCTCATGCCAAAGGGTGGTCCATCCTGATCGCGCTCGCCGGGTTGTGGGTACCGGCAGCGATCAACCTGGCCGGGATCCGCAGCCTCGCGGTGGTGCAGGTGGCCAGCACGGTGCTCAAGTTAGTTCCGCTGCTGTTCATGGCGACGGTCGGACTGGTGTTCATCAAGTCCGCCAATTTCGGCGAGTTCAACGCCAGCGGCGGGTCCGCGCTGGGAGCGATCAGTGCCGCTGCGGCGATCGCCCTTTTCGCGTACATCGGGATCGAGACCGCCTCGGTGGCAGCCGGTCGCGTCTCGGAGCCGGGCCGCAACGTCGGCCGCGCGACGGTCTTCGGCACCCTCGCCTGCGCGTTGGTCTACATCCTCGGCACCGTCACCGTTTTCGGCACGGTCGGCCATGACGCACTGGTCGCCTCGACGGCGCCGTTCACCGATTCGGCCAACGCGATCTTCCACGGCGAATGGGCTGGGGACACGGTTGCGGTCGCGGCTATCGTCTCGGGATTCGGCGCTCTGGTCGGCTGGACCCTCATCGTCGGGGAAATGCCGCAGGCTGCGGCCCGCCAACGGCTGTTCCCGGCCGTGTTCGCGCCGGACAACCGGCGCGGCGTGCCGGCCTACGGCATCGTCGCCGGGACGCTTCTGGCTTCGGCGCTGACCGTGGTGAGCTACACCAGCTTTGCCAAGGCATTCACCACCGTGGTGCTGCTGTCCGTGCTGACCGCCGTCATCCCGTACCTGTTCTCCGCCGCGGCCCAGGTGTATTGGCTGCTGACCGAAGGCCGCCGGGTCCGCGCCGGCCACCTGCTACGTGACGTCATCGTCGCGGCCACGGCGCTGCTCTTCGGCTTCTGGGCCCTCGCCGGCGCTGGATACCAGGCCACCTACTACGGGTTGTTCTGCCTGCTGCTGGGCGTGCCCGTCTACATCTGGCTCAAAGTAGGGCGTGGCGAGTACGGCGAGAGGTCGACCGGCCACCTCGCGGATGGAGTACAGCGATGACACTCACCAGCACCGGCAATGCCCTGACCGTCGGGGTGGATTCCGAGATCGGCGCGCTGGGTGAGGTGATCGTGCACCGCCCCGGCCTCGAGCTTGATCGGCTCACTCCCGGCAACATCGCCGAGCTTCTGTTCGACGATGTGCTGTGGGCCGGACGCGCCCGTGAGGAGCACGACGCCTTCGTCGCAACACTGCGTGAAAACGACGTGACGGTACGCCTGTTCGGCGATCTCCTCGCCGAGGCACTGTCCACACCGGATGGCCGGATGTTCGCTCTCGACCGAACGCTCACCGCCGAGCAGCTCGGGACCGGTCTTGCCCGCGAGGTGCGCGCCCTGTTCGAAGACGCCGCACCGGCCACGCTGGCCGAGTATCTCATCGGCGGGCTCACCAAGGCGGATCTGTCTCCGCTGACCCGGCCCAGCTTGCCCTGGCAAAGCCTGGACATCGACGACTTCGTGCTGGCACCGCTGCCCAACACGCTCTTTCAGCGCGACAATGTCGCCTGGATCGGTGCCGGCGCCACCATCAACCCGATGGCCAAGGCGGCTCGCCGCCGCGAGTCCATCAATACGCGCACCGTGTACCGCTACCACCCGTTGTTCCGGGACGCGGACTTCCCCATCTACTACGGCGACGACGACGCCGACCACACACCGGCTACTTTGGAAGGCGGCGATATCCACGTCATCGCCCCGGGCGTCGTCCTGATCGGTATGGGCGAACGCACCACACCGATGGGCGTCGAGGCGCTCGCCCGCCGGTTGTTCGCGCTCGGGCAGGCCAGCCTCGTTCTCGTCGTGGAGTTGCCGAAGACTCGCTCCGCGATGCACCTGGACACCCTGCTCACCATGGTCGATTTCGGCACCTTCGTGGCTTACCCGTATCTGGACTGGTATCAGGCACGGTGCTGGCGTCTGACACCCGGCGGCGCTCCGGCCGACATCGACGTGCAGGAGAGCCGCGGCTTGCCGGCCGCGTTGGCGCAAGCGCTCGACGGAGGCTCGGTCAAGGTGCTGACGGCCGAGGCGGATCGCAGTAACGCGCTGCGGGAGCAGTGGGACGACGCGGACAACTATCTGGCCATCGCGCCGGGCGTGGTCATGGGTTACGACCGCAACGTCGTCACCAACGCGTTGCTCCGCCGCAACGGCATCGACGTCATCACCCTTGCCGGCAGTGAGCTCGGCCGCGGCCGAGGTGGCGCCCGCTGTATGACCTGTCCGGTACGCCGCCACCCGCTTTGAGCAAGGAGGATCCGTCATGGGCGTACGAACCCATCCGAACTCACTGCTCCAGGATCTCGACCTGGACAAGGAGCAGTTCCAAGATTTGTTGACCCTGGCCGCCCAGCTCAAACAGGAAAAGCTGCACGGCGACGAAGTCGAACGGCTCGGTCGCCAGAATATCGTCCTGGTGTTCGAGAAAAACTCCACGCGCACCCGCTGCGCGTTCGAGGTCGCCGCCAACGACCAGGGCGCACGGGTCACGTACCTCGGGCCCGAGGGCTCCCACCTGGGCCGCGAGGAGTCCGTCGCGGACACCGCCAGGGTGCTGGGGCGTATGTACGACGGCCTCGCGTTCCGTGGCAACACCCAGGACACCGTGGAGCAGTTCGCCGAGCACGCCGGCATACCGGTCTGGAACGCGCTTACCGATGAGTGGCACCCGACCCAGAGTCTCGCCGATATCCTTACCATGACCGAGTATCACGGCGGGGACGTCGAGGACATCGCGTTCTGCTTCACCGGCGACGGGGACAGCAACGTGGCCCGTTCGCTCCTGGTAACCGGCGCCTTGCTCGGCATGGACGTCCGTATCGCGGCGCCAGCCGGTTTGCAGCCGCCGCGCGACGTGGTCGCCGCGGCCGAGAAGGCCGCGCGATCCAGCGGGGCGCGGGTTCTGGTCACCGACGACCTCGACGCGGCGGTACGCGGCGCTGATTTCGTCTATACCGATGTGTGGGTGAGCATGGGCGAACCCGACGACGCGTGGGCGGCCCGGGTGCCGTCGCTGCTGCCGTACCGCGTCACCGACGACGTACTGGACGCCACCGGCCGGCCCGGGGTGCGGTTCATGCATTGCCTGCCCGCCATCCACAACCGCGACACCGACATCGGCGCCCGCTTGTATCAGCAGTTCGGCGTTGAGGGCGCCGAGGTCACCGACGAGGTATTCGAGTCCCACCGGTCCATCGTGTTCGACCAGGCCGAGAACCGAATGCACACCATCAAAGCCCTTCTCGTACGTTCGTTGGGGGGCTGATCCGTGCGCATCGTCATCGCCCTCGGCGGCAACGCGCTGCTGGAGCGGCACGACAAACCCGACGCGGCGATCCAGCAAAAGCACGTGCGCCGCGCCGCGGAATCCCTTGCCTCATTGGCCGCCGACCACCAGCTGATCGTGTGCCACGGCAATGGTCCTCAGGTCGGCCTGCTGGCGCGGGAGAGCAGGACGGACCCCGAGCTGAGCATGCCGTACCCGCTCGACGTGCTCGGCGCGCAGACCCAAGGCATGATCGGGTACTGGCTGGCTCAGGAACTGGCCAACGCCGGCGTCACGAAACCGGTGGTGGCGGTGGTGACGCAGACCGTCGTCGACGCGTACGACGCGGCCTTCGCCGCTCCTGGCAAATTCATCGGTGCCGGCTATTCGGACGAGCAGGCCGAGGAACTCGCCGTCCGGTACGGCTGGACCATGAAGGTCGACGGCGACCGGTGGCGGCAGGTCGTGCCTTCGCCGGAGCCGGTGCGGATCGTCGAACTGGAGACGATTCGCACCCTCGTCGACGGCGACGTCGTTGTCGTGTGCGGCGGTGGTGGCGGTGCGCCGGTCATGGTGGACGGCGCCGGTCATCGCACTGGGGTGGGCGCGGTTGTCGACAAGGACCTGACCGCCGCTCACCTCGCCTTGGCGCTCGGCGCCGACCGGTTGCTCGTTCTCACCGACGTACCGGCGATTGTCCGCGGATACGGCACATCACAGGCCGAGCCGATCCGCGAAATCGACGCCGACACCCTCGCCGGGTTGGCGTTCCCCGCCGGGTCGATGGGGCCGAAGGCTGACGCCTGCGTGCGGTTCGCGCGGGCGTCCGGGCGTTCGGCCGCCGTCGGTGCGCTCACCGACGCCGCCGAGGTGCTCGCCGGCCGCGCCGGTACGACCATCACGGTGGCGGTGCCGGAGCACAAGGCAGCGGTGGGCTGAGTACGCCAACGGGATGCGTCCGGTGTGAACCTGCCGGACGCCCCATCGTTCCAGCACACGCCTCGAGCTCGTTCAGTCAAACGTTTCTTCAACGCCCCGCTTGCCGGCCGGGAAACCCCGCCGTGCGGCTACGGATGAGCGCGATCACGGTGTCGGCGGTGCGGTCGAGATGACTGCGTCCATCGGGGAGATAGGCATCTGGGCTGATATAACTTTTCGGGCCGATGTGGGTGGCCGGTTCGAGCAGGTGTGCCGTGATTTTTCCCGTTCGCTCGGCCCGGTTCCAGCCGCTCCGGCGGTACGGTCGCCACCGCTGCGGGAAGATCCAGGTGCCGACCCTCTCGATCCAGTCGGCGGAACTCGTCAGCCGGTCGAGGTGCTCGGCGTGTGCCATGTCGTTGGCTCCGTTGTGGAACCCGCCGAGAGTGATCAACCAAAGCGGGCACACCAACTGCGACCACAGTTCGTCCACCGCGCCGGTGGCGACCTGGGCGCCGCCGCTATAGCTCAGCAGCACCACGGGGATCCCGCTGTGCGGCCGGTAGCCGGCAAGCCGGAGTTCAGCGGCGATGTGTGAACCGACGGCGCGGTTGTAGAGAGGCCGGTACCGGCGGTCGGCGGCGATGAAGATCTGCATCACATTGTGCAGGAACAGCAGAAGACCGATGTGATGACGGAACCACACCCAGACGGGCCGGTCGGCGAGCGGATCGGCCAGCGGGGAGTACGGCAGTACCTGACCCAGCACCCGGAGCTCCGGTGCTCCGTCGATCACCGCTTGGACCAGCTTGCCGCCGTCGCGGGTGTCACGGAACTGCCGTTTCCCGATGCCGTCCAGATAAACCAGATAGGCGTCCGGCGGAAGGTCCGGGTCCGCACCCCGGGCGTACGGCATGCCTGCCGGGAGGGTGGTGGAGGGCGTACGCCAGCCGGCCGCGTAGGCCAGCACCTCGTAACGTGCGAGCAGGGCTTCGGCGAGCAGAACCGGTCCGACTCCGGCGAGAACCAACAGGAGCGGCCACCCGCTCATGTCAGCGACTCCCCGGCTCGTCTCGGATGAATCGTCGCGACCAGCCGGCGGACGGCCTCGACGGCGAGGCCGAGCCCGGCTCCGGCCACGGCGACGCAGCCGGCGGCAACCCACCAGCCGAGCCCGGCGTTCGCGGCGAGCGCGCCGGTGAGACCTGCCCCGACGCCGACCAGGAGCAGAGTATGCAGCATCGGCCCGAGCAGGGGGAAGGCGAGGACGGCGCTTAGTAGCAGTGGCGCTACCAGACCCGGCGTCCAGACCAGCACCTCGGCGGCCAGCGACGCGTGCGCCACCAGGTGGGCAACGGTCCATGCCGATAGGGGCCAGAGCGCGAATACGGCGCCGTCGACCACCGCGCCGCTGACCATCAACCCGATCGCGCTGGTGTGCGATAAGCCGGACCGGCGTGCCACCACGGGGAGGACCCGCCCGACGGCCTCGGACAGCCCTGCGAACAGCAGCAGGACGACGATCACAGGGGACACGGGTCAGCCCCGCGGTGGCAGGTCGGCACGGGCGGGCTGCGTGCGCGGGCCGGTCCGCATGTACCGCTCGAGCTCATCGGCGGCGCGCCGATATCCACCCGCTCGCCGCTGGGCGTCCTGCAGCGTTCTCGCGCCGGCCCGGAAACTGGGCTCGTCGAGCAGCCGTTGGGCGAGGAAGCGCACCGCCGCCACGGTGACGTCCTCGGTGTCGATCGAGAGTCCGGCGTCGAGCGCGACGACGCGGGAGGCCACCATTGGCTGATCGGCGCCCTGCGGGACGACCAGCATCGGGACACCGGCGTACAGGGCCTCATTGACGCTGTTCATCCCGCCGTGCGTGATGAACAGTGCCGCTCTGGCAAGCACATGCGGCTGCGGTACGGAACGGCGAGCGAGCACGTTGGCCGGCAGCGGACCGAGTGCGGCCGGATCGGTCTGTCCGGTGGATACGACCACGGTGCCGCCGAGCGGGGCGAGCGCGGTGGCGAAGACGTGCAGCAGTTTCGGGTCGGCGCTGAATATGGTGCCCAGGGAGGCGTACAGGATCGGGCCTGGTAATTGATCGGTGTGAAATGACCTGTCAATCGGCCGTGCGCCAACGCTCGGGCCGACGAACCGGTAGGACTCGTCGAAGGCTGCGGCGTCGACCTGGAACTCGCGTGAGGTGAAGACCAGGTTGAGCGGCTGGCGGATGTTTCCCAGATCGACCGGTGGCAGCGCCCCCGTGTGGTAACGCCGGTGCAGCTCCCGGCGCGACCGCAGATAGGCCTGGATGCTGCGGGGCTGAGCCGCCGCCGCGGCCAGCAGGGACCGGGAGCCGCGGGTGGGGCTGGACACCCGCCGATTGAAGGCGAATGTGGTGAACGACGAAGCCGCCGGCACGTTGAGTTCCCGAGCGGCGACGGCGCCCCACGGGCAGGCGGAGTCGTGGACGATCAGATCCGGCCGGAGGCGACGCAGGTCGGCGAGCACACCGGGCAGCACGCCGACGGTGGTCCGGGCCAGCCCCTCCACCAGATTTACCGGGGTCGGCGGATCGGCGAGCGGCTGGTCGCCACCCGAATAAAGATGCACGGCAGCGCCAGCGGCGGCGATCTCCGCGCTGAACAGCGGCGAGGTGTGATAGGAAACAGAGTGTCCTCGACGGACAAGCTCCGCCACGACCGGCAGCGTCGGGTTGACGCGTCCATGCATGCCGATGTTCAGGAAGGCGACTGCGCTCACCGGTCGACCCCCGGGTGCCGAGCGGCCGGTTCCTCACAACGAGTCTTCATGCTTCACCTCTCACCACGAATCGGTCGTTCGCCCACATGGACCAGGCGAACAACCGATCCGTGACGCGAGAGGTCGATGCGTGCGGGCTAGGCCGCGTCGGGCAGCGCGTCCGGCAATTCCCGGCGCGAGCTGATACCGAGCTTGGTGAATACCTTGCGCATGTGCCATTCGACCGTGCGGGCACTGATGAACAGTTGCGCCCCGATCTCCGAATTAGTCAGATGACGAGCCGCGAGCCGGGCGATCTGTGCTTCTTGTGGGGTCAGGCGGCTTCGGGTCTCGATGGTGCGTTTCTGTGCGGTCTCGCCCGTGGCATGCAGTTCCTGGCGAGCCCGTTCCCCGAAAGCCTGGGCGCCCATCGCGGTGAACAGGTCGTACGCGGCGCGCAGTTGCTCGCGCGCGTCAAGGCGGCGACCCTCTCGGCGCAACCATTCACCGTAAAGCAGCCGGGCCCGCGCGTACTCCGCCCGCTGTTGAGTGCGACCGAGCCGCTCGATCGCTTCTCGATAGAGCCGCTCGGCGGTTTCGCCCTCGGCCAGCAGCGCGCGCGAGCGGGCCTCGATGCCGAGCGCCCACTCGGTGCCGACCGCCCCGGTCATCTCGGAGAGCCGGTGAAGTGCCTCGTCCGCGACGTCGGTGGCGCCCGAGCGGGTAGCCGATTCGATCAGCTCAGCGAGACCCCACTTCGACGCCGCCAGCTCGTGCAGGTACGCGCTGGCCTGCCGGGCCGCCGCCATGGCCTCCTCGTAGCGGCCCAAGCCGTTGAAAAGCGCCGCTGCCGCCCATTGAGCGACGCTGACCCCGGTGCCCTCGCCGTTGGCCACGACGTCGCTCAGGCTGGCGTCGATGAGCCGACGTGCCTCCTGTTCGCGACCCTGCCAGGAGGCCAGCACCATCTCCGCGTACATGGGACGGGCGGGACGGTCGCCCGCGACCGTGTCCATGACGATTTTCGCCTCGTCGACGAGGGCCGTCGCTGCTTCCAGTTCACCGGCGAGTGCGTGCGCGATGACCTGGATGGTGATCGCGCGGAGGAGTTCGCCGAGCGCACCGGCATCGCGAGCAGTCTGCACGTAGCGGCCGGACAGCACGCGAAAGCCGTCGTCGTCCCACACGTCCGCGGCGAGCACGGAGGTGACCGACAGGGACTCCAGGCTCTCCGCGATCGAGACGTCCTCGGTGCTGTAGGCCTGCAATGCTCGCCGGACGGTAGGAAGGGCGACCGCGTGCCCGTCGGTGATGAGCGAGGTCAGGCCCGCCAACAGGATGTCGCGCTTGCGGCTATGGTCCGGGGTCGTGCGGGGGACGCTCGCCGCGACCTCCATCAGGTCCGGGACCGAGAAGCGACCCATGTACAACGCGGCCGCGACGACCTCCAGATACGTCACCCGGGCGCGTTCGATGTCGAGTGGTTCGAGTCGTCGCGCGGCGGCAAGCAGCAGCGCGGGGGCCTCACTCCCGCGCCTCGACGCATACGCGATCCGGGCGCGAAGCATATCGATCCTCGCCCGTCCGAGATCGTCGATCGGCCCGGCCTCGGCCGTCGCCAGCAGCTGCAGGGCCGGATTGAATTCACCGGCCTGAAGCTTGGCCTGCGCCGCGGACAGCACCCGGACCGCGCGACGCGCCGGATCGGGGCTAAGGCCGGCAGCTCGCTCCAGGAAGGCTGCCGCCGCGGCGAAGCCACCGCGAGCCCGGGCTCGGTCGGCCGAGCGTTCGAGTTCCGCGGCGGCCTCCTCGTCCGGTTCCGAGGTGGCCTCCGCGCGGTGCCACGCTCTCCGATCCGGGCTGAGCTCAGTGGCCTCGGCCAGCGCCCGGTGCACCGCCACCAGGTCACGCACGTCAGCCGAGCGCCAAGCGGCCGAGCGCACCAGCGGATGGCGAAACCGCGCCGATACCCCGAACTCGATCAGGCCCGCCTGCTCGGCCGGGACCGCCGCGCTCGGCGGGATGCCAAGGCGTTCGGCCGTACGCCTGAGTGCCGTCACGTCACCGACCGGCTCGAGCGCTGCCACGAGGAGGAGCCGTCTCGTCTCGGCGGGAAGCGCTTGCAGTCGCGTCACGAACCCCTGTTCGAGGTGGCCGGCCAGGGGAATCGGGGTATGTAGTCCGAGCCCGAAGGCCAGCTGCGCCGGCGTACGTCCGCGGGGAAGCTCCAGCAACGCCAGCGGGTTGCCGTGTGCCTCGGCCACGATCCGGTCGAGCACGCCCGCCTCGAGTGGCCCGGCGAGCGCGGCTTGAAGCAACGCCCGCGAATCCGCCTGCCCCAACCCGCCGACGACCATCGTCGGCAACTGCCTGAACGCTTCGTCCACACCCGGGGTCCGGCACGCGAAAACCAGCGCGACCGACTCGGCCAGCAGGCGACGCGCGACGAAAGCGAGCGTGTCGGCCGACGCCCGGTCCAGCCACTGAGCGTCGTCGACCAGGCAGATCAGGGGCTTATCCTGGGCGACGTCGGACAGCAGGCTCAGCACCGCCAAGCCGACCAGGAAGCGGTCCGGCGCGTTCCCGTCATGCAGGCCGAACGCCGTTCCCAACGCGTCCCGCTGCGGGGCCGGAAGACGGTCGAGCCGGTTCAGGAACGGCGCGCACAGCTGATGGAGACCGGCGTACGCGAGCTCCATCTCGAATTCGGCGCCGGTAGCGCGGGCGACGCGGCACTCGGCGGCCCTGCTCACCAGGTATTCAAGCAGCGCCGTCTTGCCTATCCCGGCCTCGCCGCTCAGGACGAGCACTTGGCTCCGCCCTGCGCGGAGGCTGGTCAGGAGCTCATCCAGGGTTTCGCGTTCGCTGCGACGGCCGCGCAGAACGGGCGCACGCTCAGTTGTCGACATGGTTGCCACCGGCAGTAAGCACGGGCGCTCACTTTAGCTCGCTTTGCTGTCGGCGACGGCTCCGTGTTGATCAAGTCACGAGTCGCCTCGCCACATGTAGAGCAGCCTGCCGTCGGCCTCCGCGGTGACGTCGGGCGTCCCGAGCAGGAGTGACACGGTGAGTAGGAGTGCCGAGTCTTCGATCGCGACCAGCGTGTGGGTCCCGGTCGGGATGGCGAGGAGATCCCCCGTGATGGCCTCGAATGTCTGCGGGCCGACAGTCACCCGGATCCGGCCGGCGAGTACCTGCAGCGTCGCCTGCTTCGCGCTCGGATACTCGCACACGGTAGCGGCCGCTCGCAGGCCCATGACGATGTGCCGGAGGGCGCGGTTGTGGCTTCCCCGGACGATCTGGACGCTGAGGCCGCGCTCCGCTCTTCGCGCGCTTGCCATCTGGATTCGAGCCAGATCCGTCAACGACGACATGTGCATGTTGTCCCCTCTAGTGAAGTACGTGGTTACGGGCTCAGGCCACCTTCAGCAGGTCGATGAGTCGCGCTACGTCACCGTGCCGGGCCGCGTCCAGGAAGCCGCTCAGAAGGCCGTCCCGTTCGGCTGGGTCGACCAAATTGTGGCGTTTTTCGGTGAGGTGCTTGCGCGCGCGGTTGGCGAGTTGCCGCGCCTGAGCCTCGTTGAGCTGGAGTGCTTCCGCGATGTCGCGAAAGGGGTACTGGAATGCCTCGCGGAGGAGATAAACGGCCCGTTCGATCGGGGACAACCTTTCGATCAGCAGGTGGATCGCGAACTCGATCGCCTCGCCGAGTTCAGCCTGGATCGTCGGGTCGGCGGTGGCGAAGTCGTGCGCCGTCAGTTCCGACCCGGAACTGACCTCGCGACGGGCAACCGCCGAGGTTGCCGCATTCAGGGCAGTCCGCTTCGTGACGGTTACGAGGAAGGCAACCCGATCGCGCACCTGTGCCTGGTCCGCGCCCTGCCAGCGGATCCACACATCTTGAACAATGTCCTCGGCGTCGGCCGGGCGACGCACGATCCGGTTGGCGACCCCGACCAGCCGGGAACGAAGGCTCTCGAAGTCGGCTGCCGCTTCGGCAGACGTGGAGAAAGGAAACCTGCTGGCGGGCAGTCCTGTGTTATCGCTCGGAGCCACGCCCGACGAGGTGGACACGGAGACGAGATCAACGATCGATGAGCGCATTACACATTCCCTTGCTGGCGGTGTGGCTGGACTGCGGGACCTTTCGGTCCCGCTGGTGACACAGCCACCGTCTTCCGGTCCGGATGCTGTCCGCGCCTGTGGACGGTCCGGGTGTGTCCCTAGGCCATCCCTGGCGACGCTGGCCCAGGGGCCCCGTGTCCGCTCGGTCGCGCACAAGACGGATGGATGCCGGCCGGCTCGTTCGCGCTGTCATGGACGGTGTTCAGGCAGCGGCCCGGGCGAGGTTCGAGAACCCGCGGGCCCGGTTCGGGGACGCGCACGCCGACACCGCGCTCGTTGCTGTCGAGCTGGGCATATCGCTGACCGACAGCGGCGAGTGGGCCGAGGCGGCGATGCTTCTGGACCGCTCGCTGCCGGTGCTGCTCCGGGTGATCGGCGACACCCACCCGGCGCGCTTGTCCGTCACGCAGGGGCTCGTGCGCAGGGTGGCACCTTCGCCGCGATCCAGAAGCGACGGGCTGAAGCGGCCGTCCGGCTGCGACGCGTCGCGAACGACCGCGACGTGCTCACTTCTTCGACTACACACAGTCGGGGAAGTGGCGCAGCTGCTTCGCTTCTACGAGGCCGTCCTTATCGCGCCCCGGATGCAGCGCCCGTACGGACCTTACGTCACAGCCCACTGACGTCCGCTCGCCACCAGGACCTGGCGCCGCACGACTCGCGGCAGAAGAGCACACCGTAGCGAAGATAGGAACGGTGGCGAGTAGTGCGAACGCACCATGAAACAATCGTTTGGAGACCAGCCTGCAACCTTGCCAATCTTGAATAGTGGTTCGCTCTACGCTATCCGAGAAGGGCGGCACGGACACCTATCAAATCCGACCCCAACTCGCGGCCGCGGCTCGCGCATTGCGACTACCACGAGGTCGGACGCCCAGGGCGGCTGTTGGCGAGCGCGGAAGCACCTTGTCGGGTGGTTCCCGGCTTTTGATCAGCGCTGCGGGGGTGACCTGTGTCAATGGGGTGACGACAGGGCGCCCGGCTGGTTGCTACCAATGTAGCAACGGCTCGTTTCCTCTGCGGTGAGGTGATCGGCGATGCCCGTCCGCTCCAGTTCTCCGTCCGGTTCATCCTCGAGTTCGTTCGACGCCTGGGTGTCTGCGACGCCGTCGGTTCCGCGGGTCCGGGGCCGCGGGCAACCGCGCGTTGGTGGCGGGTTGAGGTTCGCGTTTTACGGGCGGATCTCCACCACTGGATATCAGGATCCGGTGTCCTCACGGGCGTGGCAGATCGAGGCGGCGCAGCGTGTGGTCGCCGGCCGGGGCCGGATCGTGGTGGAGTTCTTCGATCCAGGCGCCTCGCGCAGTGTGCCTTGGGTTAAGAGGCCGCAGGCGGCTGAGCTTCTTGCCGCGGCCGCCGACCCCGATCGCGGGTTCGACGCGGTCGTGGTCGGTGAGTTCGAGCGGGCGTTCGCCGGCGGTGAGGCCCGCCGGGTGATCGAGACCTTGGCGGGCTGCGGAGTGCAGTTGTGGCTGCCCGAGGCACAAGGCCCGGTCGACCTCGACGACCCGGAGCATCGGGCGTTGTTGATGATGTTGGGTCATCAGTCACAGCGCGAAGTGCTCCGTACTCGATTCCGGGTGCGCTCGGCGATGGCGGCACAGGCGCGTGAACAGGGCCGTCACCTGGGCGGCCGCCCGCCGTACGGCTACCAGCTGGTCGATGCTGGCCCGCACCCGAATCAGGTTCAGGCGAGTTGGGGCCGGCGCCGGCATCGCCTGGATGTGGATCCGGTGACGGCCCCGCACGTGCGATGGATCTTCGCCTGTCGCCTCGCGGGCATGAGCGCCGCTGGCATCGCCCGCGAGCTCAACGAACGACGCATCCCGTCACCGGGTGTCTACGACCGGGTCCGCAATCCGCACCGCGCCCAGGCGGTGTGGACGCTGCGTACGGTCGCGGCGATCCTGGCCAACCCGCGCTACACCGGCCGGCAGGTCTGGAACCGGCAGTACACCGATCACCGGGAGGCAGTGCCGGGCGACAAACGGACGAGTCTGGGCCCGGTGCGGATCTGGAATCCGCGCGCTGACTGGGCGATCTCGGCGGACCGGACCCACCCGGCCCTGGTCAGCGACGACGACTTCACCGCAGCACAAGAGATCAGTGCGCAGGCCGTGCCGGAAGACGGCTCGCAGCGTCGGTATGCGCTGACCGGGCTGCTGATGTGCGCCGACTGTGGCCGCAGGCTGTCCGGGCATTGGGTTAACGGGCGGCCCGGCTACCGGTGCCGGCATGGGCACACCAGCGCACAACCTGCCGCCGAGGACGCGCCGCCGTGGGTGTACTGGTCGGAGGCACGGCTCGTCGAGCAGGTGATCGCCGGGAATGCGGCGCTCCCCGGGGTGGGCGGCGTCGCCAGCCTTGCCGCAAATCTACGGCGACGTGAAGCGGTCATCGTCTGCGGCTCGGGCAGCATCAAGATCGAGACCGCCGACGATCAGCCGATCACACCGGTGCGGGTGCGGGACGAATCAGACGCGGTAGGCCCGCGGCAGAAATGCAGCGGTCTGCGGGAGACCGGCCACAATCGGCTAAACAGCACGACTACCGCGGCGAGGAACCGTTGCGGCGGATGCGAAAACTGCATCGGAGCGGCACAGCAAGAAACCCCATCCGATCTCACTCAGAGCGTGATGATCGATATGGGGTTTAACGTGTCCGAGCTGTCTTGCGCCCCGCGGCCTCGCATCTGAAGTAGCCAGTGGTGCCCGCATCGGCAGGTCCAGCGATGGTAGGAAAGCTTGCCCACCGTAGGGCGGACAGGCCGTAAGCCTGAGCAGCTCAAACTATAGGCCAGAAATAACCTCACCAAGCTGTCGGCGAATACGGTCCGCGTCGCCGTCGCGGCCAATTCTCTGCAAGACGTCGGCCAGCATTAAATACGTCCCATAGAGATAATCGAGGAAAGCCTGGGGTAGCTGCTCGGACAACTCCGTGTAGATATCGATCGCTTCCATCGTTTTCTCCAGCGCCTGCGGCAAGTTGACCTCTGCCCTAAGGCACACCTTTGCGTAAGCACATAACGAGCTAGCGAGATCGGGTGAATACGCGACCGTATTGACTGCGGCAAGCTGTTGACGGATCGCCAGCGCTTCCCGGATCGCTGCGAGTGCCTCATCGTGCCGACCAATTTCGCATAAGTGCGTGCCGAAGCTGTTCAAAGCCGCCGCGAGGCCGGGGACCTGGGCGGCCGATTTAACTGACGCAACTCGGTAGTGGTTAACCGCTTCGTCCGCTGCCGCGACCGCTTCGTCATTCCGCCCGATGGCGGATAGGTGGTTACTAAGGTTAACTAGACATCCAGCGAGGATGCTCAGGTACATCGCTGGATGAGACGCAACAAGCTTCCGATAGTGAGCGACCGCTTCCTGAGCAGCGGCGAGGCCTTCGACGTGTTTGCCACATTTGGCGAGATGATTTCCGAAATTGTTGAGCACCAAGGCTAGATTAGGTAAATAGGCTAAGGGGTTGACCTCCGCGAGCTGCCGCCGAATGGCCACGGCCTCCTCTGCCGCAAGAAGTCCTGCTTCCGACTCTCCCAGCTCGGACAGGTGATTACTAAGGTTATTCAACGACCCGGCAAGATCCGAAAGGTGCGCAGCAGGGTTTATATCGGCGAGTTGCCGACGAATAAGAACTGCTTCCCTTGTCGATGCGACCGCTTCCTCACGCCTACCAAGGCCCGATAGATGCTTTCCGAGATTATGCAAGGATAGGGCGAGATCTGGAAGGTAAACAGCGGAGTTGGCACTTGCCAGTCGCCGTTGAATGCTGACGGCTTCGTCGGCTGCCTCAATACATTCATTCAGGTGGCCAAGATCGGAGAGGTGATTACTGAGGTTGTTTAATGACCCAGCGAGGTCGGGAAGGTAGGCGGCTGGGTCCGCTACGGCAAGCGTTCGATACTGCGTGACAGCTTCCGCTGTCGACACAAGTGCCTCGGCTCTACGCCCCAACGCGGCCAGACGGCCGCCCTGACTCGTCAGCATGAGGGCGAGATTGGGCAGGTATTCGGACGGGTTCGCCGTGGCAAGGGGTCGGTATATGGCAACAGCTTCATTGGCCGAGGACAGGGCTTCGTCATGTCGACCCAACTCCGCCAAGACGGCGCAGTGAATGCTCAACGACGCGCCAAGTCCAGGATGTAACGCAGCAGGGTCGGCTGCGGTAAGCCTCCGATATAGGGCGACAGCCTCTTGGGCCGCAGGTAGGGCTTCGCCATGTCGGCCAGCGAAGAACAACCGCCGGGCATGAGTGGCATGAAGGCCAGCTCGTTCGGCGACATCGGCAACGCGAGATAGGCGATATCGGGTGAGGCAGTTGCTAATAGCGGCGGCGGCGATGTCAAGATCAGTGTGCCGGCCATCAGGAAGTAGCTCCTCAAGACGTTCCAAAATGGTGGGGTCTAGGCCGGGTATTGTGGTGAGGCGGGCGACGGCGGCGCCGCCTGCGGCGATTACGAGATCTGGGTACTCGCGTACAAGAGGGTAAAGCACCTCGGTCGCGATGTGTGGCCAGCGGTGGGCCGTCTCGATGAGAACGATAATCGCTGTAGAGGCCCGCCTTAGTGGATCTTGTTCCATAACGACGAGGGCAGCGGGGGCAGCCAAGACCCAATCGTCGACCAAGCTCGCGACCTCATTGTTGCCGTGCCCAGGAGTGGACAGAGCAACAAGATCCTCGCCGAGCCGATCGGGATGAAGTGCCTCAAGGACGGTGCGTTCGTCGGCGGGCGGATAACAGCCGCGGTGTTCGTCGATGATCCGGTCGGCGGACTGGACATCACCAGCGAGTTGCACCTGTACCAAGGCTCGGCGGGCGGCTGTCCGAGGCAGGGCGCCAGTTAAGGTGGCGGTGTAAGTCGCGCGTTGCATCACCACGGGGGGTGTGGCGATCGAATTTTCGGTGCGGGAGTACAGCTGCTGCCAGTGGGCTTGTTCACGCCGAAGCAGGTAAGCGGAGATCGCAGCCGGAGAGGCCGGCGGCGTATCGCCGTGCCAGGAAGCCGCGACGGTGGCCAAGGCGGCCATGTGCACGGCCAAGACGTGTCGGAAGTCATCGCCCTGCAAGGTCGGCGGCGACCAATTCCCGGTACCGTCGATACCCAAGACCGAGGCAAAATGGTCCGCCGCGGTAACAAAAAGGGAATTGCGGTCATCGTCGCTGTCTGCGGCAAGGGCCGGCAGCTTGGTCTCACTAACCTCGATGTTCATATCGGTATCGGCACGCGAAGCTAGAGCTGGCCACCAGTAGCCAGATGAGCGAGCAAGCAACAAGATTCGCACTTTCATGCCGGTTGTCGCCTGCAGGCGGTGGAGGTGAGAGAACAGAGCAAGCAAGGCAGACATGGGCCATCGGTCGGCATAGTCCACAATCGCCAGAAGCCCCGTACCCTGAAGGTCAATCGGTTGTCCGGTTCCATAGACGGATGCCGCAGTGGGAGCTACCTCCCAGACAGTCCATCCAGCACTGGCGCACTGCGTCGCGAATTCCGCTGCGAGGCGGGTTTTGCCCTGACCACCTGTGGCATGCAGCAGGCGGGCCGTGATCGGCTGAGCGTTGCCCCTCCATTCAGTGAGATCGTTCCAGGTCCGAGCGCGCCCGCTGAACGGCACGACACGATGCCGGGCCAGCAACACGCGGCTCGGCTGAGCGCGTGCTTGTTCACGGCTCAACCGGACAGGTGTCACCGTGGCGGGTAAAACCCGGTACATCGGCCGCTCATTGCTTATCGTGACGCTCCCACGGACGCCGGAAATCTGGACGATGTCGCCGAAGACGACACTGTTCTTGATCGACTGCCCAGCCGAGGATGACGGTCGCCACAGTGCACTCATCGGTCAACTCCGACGTCGCCTATGACGTCACCGGGCCGCCGTACCGAGCCGAACTCGCTTGACGCGTGCCCTGAACACCCGCCTTCCTCAGCCAAAGCCACTGGGCTGAATGCGGATGCGGATGGCGGTGCAGCCGCCAAGGGCAGTCCTACTGACACATTTCCGCCCACCCCGTGAATCTGGGTCACGCTTCCGCCAACGCTCGAGCCAGTCACGGTCTGAAGCTGGATCGCTTCCGAGTTCGCCTGCACGCTCGAACGACGGGCGAGTATGACTCCGTAGATCGTGAGCGGTAGGCCGATGAGCGCAACCAAGGAGCCGATCACGCTACCCCATTGATCCGCCGTATCGAGTTGGGTCAAGCCGAACCAGATCCCTGCACCCACCAGCGTCAGGCCACCAAGCAGCAGACCGCCCCACAACAAGGTCTTCTTCGAACCAGCCACCGCTGTATTGTCCAACATTGCTACAACCCGCCATTTGAAGCCACGCAGGCGGAGGAGTCAGCGCCGCCGATCGCTCCGCTGACGCTGCGAAGGACTTCGTGGAATCTGCCCACAGGCAGCCAGCATCGAAGTCAGCCCCGTCCATGAGGACTTCCGGGGGCTTGGCCGGACAGTCCGAACCGTCGCGTTGTCTACACTGGCGCACTGGCGCACTGGCGCACTGGCGAGCAACCATTTGAGGTTGAGTTCGAGGTTTAAGTGGCGTTGAGTGTTGCTATGGGAGAAGAGTTCGACTGGACGAGCACGCGGATCGATGACATGTATCCGAACGCATACATCCTCGCCGAGATCGGACGAGTAGCGATTGCGGCAGCACGTGTCGACCAAGAACTCGCGTTGGTTCTCGTAGCGCTCAAGGGCTCTATGTCGTTTGAGGAGTTACTCAAGAAGTCTAGCGGCGACCTCATCAAAACCGTCAAGCAAAAGAATACCGAGTTTTTCGAAGGCGAGATGCACGAGTACGCGAACCGCGTCTTGGACGCCGTCCGCGGGATCCTCGACAGTCGGCACTCGGTCATGCACAGTATTTGGAGCACGGAGGATCGGAAGACGCTTCTCAGCGCAGAGGCGTTGCGCACCATCCGCTCGCAGGAGGAGCTGGACACTTTGATCCGTGAGCGAGGTGCAGCCGCACAATGGCGGACGTTCCACCCGAAAGCTCAAGCTCCCGGACCGCAGACGTTGGAGGAACTCGGTCAGATACGTCGTGAGCTTGAGGAAGCACGTGGCGGGCTGACGACGTTGCGCTTCACGCTGGCCAGCGCGTTATTTGCAGGTAAGCCGCCAGGCGCTCGACGTGTTGTCAGTCCCCAAGACCTGTAGCCCTCAGGTCCTGATCATTCCACGTCTGGCGCATCAGCCACCGTGACTAGGCCCACAGTGACCACTCTGAGTCGCGTGGCCAAGCAGAGGTGGCTAGCGTGCCATTGCGGACAGAGCTAGCCCAACCCGTAGAGTCGGGCCTTTCGCTTTGTCGAAAAGGCTGGTAAAGCGCATCGCCACATGCGCGGGACGGGTAACCCCGACCATGCCGAGGGTAAGTTCGACGGTACACTCCGTAAAGTCCCGGAGTAGCGCGGACAACTCGGTGGTCGGTTCGCCGAGCGAACAGGTTGGGCGGATACGAAGCTCTCCTGATGTACGGCAGTACGCGCCGTCCGGGTGAGCTTCGATGCCTCCCGATCGGACGAAATCATCCTCCGTCGGCGTCACGATAGTCGGCGTGAAATGGTTCTCGATGCCGCCGATGCGCAGCGTGCCGCTCATCCGGTGTGCGGGAAGAACGATGGAGTCGGTCGAGCCCAGCTCGACGTAAAGCGCCACGAAGCCTGAAAAGAAGATCTCCCCGCTGCGATCGTCACCAATCAGGCAGGCGGCGCCGACGGGGGTAACGGCCGGAACGTGTGAGGCCGGCAAGAGTATGCGCAGCAGCTCGCGACGCTTGGCGCTGCGAGTTTTCGTCCCTTCGCGCCACGGCACCTCTAGCTGCGGAGCTCCGCCACCGAGGTTCTTGATCGCATACGGAGCACGGTCCGTGGCGAAATACAGAGCGAGCACGGTTCCTCCAGGCACTGACACCCGCAAGAAGGTCAGATCCGGCGCAATGCCGTCGTCGAAGGCCTTCGTGACCTGGCTCCACCAGTCGGCCGGGTCGACGCTCTCATCGAGCGGGACTAGCTTCTTACCGTCCTCGTCGACACCAACGATCCAGAGGATGTCTTCACCAAGGGCGGCGTTGGCCGCGCCAGCAAGTTGGCGTGGTCGGTTCGGATCAAACAATGTCGACTTGCACTCCACACGCTCGTCCTCGACTGCACCGCCCGCCAGGACGATTTCGACGGCCGTAACGACCATAGCCTCGATCAGGGCCCGCTTCACCATGCTCGCTAGGCTTACTCGGCTATCGTCGAGGCGTCCAGTGGGTTAGGGCCGTTTAGTATCAATGCAGCCGATTAGTATCAATGCCAGCCGAGCTGAGCTTGTGCGCCCTACTAGACTCCCGATCTAAACCGTTGCGGGAGGTCGTGGCTGTGGTGATCGGCAGCAGCAGGGGCATCCGTCGAATCGAGCCGGTGTTTTAGTCACGGGACGTAATCGGACTCCTCAAAGTGCATATCGGTTGAGTTGCCGGCGTCGCCGATACTGTCTGGGTGGTAGACATTGAGCCGCGCGTCTGGAGTGTCACTGGCCGTGCGACTGGCAACTCGATCGCAGCCGGCGTAACTGCCCTGGCCGCCATGATCGGTCTCGGACCCGCAGAAGCAACCACAGTCGGCGCGTTCGGAGGATCACTTGCCGAGGAGGGCATTGCGCTCATTACGTCTTGGCGAGCTCGCCGGCTCCGCAACGTGGAGCAGTTCGGTCTTGCTGTGGATCAGGCGACCAGCGCGGCGTTGGACGACCTCCTGAAAAACGTATCGGGCGACCCAACTGCTCTGGAGCTATTGGCCCAGACGGTCGAGGCAGCTGCTCGATCTCTTGATGACTGGAAGATCGACCTTCTCGCACGAGCGTTCGTCGACGGGCTCAGCAGTAACGAAACTGTTGATGTCTCGGGTGTGGCCATAGATGTCGTCCGGCAGCTCGAAGTGCTGCACCTACACGCTCTCGCCCGACTTCCCTCCGTCGTGTACGAGCCCGGCAAGGATGACTACCTGGAAGCACGGCCCGTCCCCGACTTGGTCCGGCCCTCGGATTCGGTGTCGATCCCCGGACCAGACCTTAGCGAAGTCGTACACGCAGTTCTGGGCAAGCTAGTCACGTTAGGGCTGGCCGTCCAAGTCGAAAGAGGCACCTACGGAACCATCGGAGTCCCTGCTTACATGGTCACGCGGCTCGGCGATCGAGTACGGCGACTACTTCGCGAACGTGGAAGCTTCTTAGCCGAGCAACACCCGGCCTAACAAGTCTTGAGGGGTCGGAGCCCGATGCACCCCGAGTGTGACCGTAAAGGCTCCGCGCTCCAGCACGGGCGCGCCCCGGGGTCAGTCATGAGGGAGCCGTGGCGACGCCAGGACTGTGCACGCGAATCGGTGGCGCCGGTCGTTACCCGCAGCGTGGCGTGCAGTCAACAGTCATGCCGCCCGCGGCCAGGACGTCACACCACAGGTAGCCCCGCCACCAGCCACGGTCGACGGTCCGCTCGGTCGCAGCACGATCGGCGCAGATCCGCCACGAATCGCCTGCGGGTCGCGTGATCAGAGGCTCGGAATCAGGTGGCTTCTTCCCGAGCCCTCGTGCTTCGCTGCGCTCATGAGCTTGTGGGTGCACGTTTTCGTCCTCGGCGCGGACGGGAAGAGGTAGTTGCCGGGCGAACCGCCCGGTGTTTGTGACCTGGCCGGCTTCGAAACTGGTGGACTCAGAGACGGGGTTCGGAGGTGGTCCGCTCGCTGGGCGCCCGCTTCTTCGTGGCCTTGGCCGACGGCGGCCCCTGGAGTTGAAGGCCGGTCAAGTCCCGGCCTTCAAGGATGAGTGCCTCCTGCTGCGCGAGAACTTGGAGACTCCAGACTCAAGGCTGGCCCTGGGTCCTTCAACGCATGTCGTCGAGCTAGGGCTCGACGATTTGCCTGCGATCAACAAGATCAGTTAGACCCGCGCAACTCCCGTGCAGGCTGACACAATAGATCTTGTTTTCGATGGACCAGTGTCCGCGGATCCACGCGGCCAGCTGGGCCGGTTTGGCCTGGTGGACACCCAGGTCGGTGATGGCGTAGACGGTCTCGGTGGTGAAGCACTTAGGCTCGTCGAGCCGTCGTCGGCGGATCTGCATGGCCTGGGCAGCGTTCGGGAAGTCGATGCCGGTCGAGACGGTAAGGATCTTCAGGGTGCGAATCTCGCGTCGGCCGTGCCCGCGTTCGTCGTCACGGGTAGCGTCCGGGACCCTCCGCCAAGGCAGGCTGGCGAGCTGTTTGTGCAGGTAGGGCTGGTTGCCTTTCACGGTCAGGATCCAATGCGCGCCACGTTGCGCGAGGTAGCCGGCGTGGTCGCGCTGGCAGTGCATCGCATCAGCGGTGATCACGGTGTCACGCAGATCGCCGATCTCGTCGAGCAGCGGCTGGAACCGGGTGATCTCGTTGGTCTCGCCGTCGACGTCGGTGCTGGCCAGGACCACACCGGTATCCTGGTCGGCCATCACATGATCGGCGGCCGTGTCGGCGGTGTGGGAGCCCCGCAGGGTCTTGCCGTCGACCGCTATCGCCCGCCCTCCGGCAGGGATGTCCGCCAGAGTGCGGCTACCGAGCCACGCGCTGACCACTGTGGTCAGAAGGTCCGGGTCCAAGGCCTGTGGCAGCCGGCGGATCATCGCTTGGGACGGGCGCCGATCAGCAGCGATACCCAGGGCCTGGACCGTCGCGTCGGGCACGTCGGCCACCCATTCCGCGATCGCGGCGTACGAGCGGTAACCGGCCACCACGGCGCACACCGCTGTGGTCACCACTACGCTGAGCTGGTGCCGGACACCGCATGCCCGTCTTGCTGCCGCCAACCGAGGAGCTTCTACCTTGATCCACTCAAGTCGGACACTGTCGCGACTTTGCGGCCCTGACCGGCTTGGAAGGGCTTTCGGGCCGGTGACGATCAGATGCTGCAGCAACACACGCGCCTCAGCAGACTTCGTGTTGTCTTTCGCGATGCACAAAAAACGCATTGGGCCACGCGGCCAGAGACCATAGTCCTTAGGTCTCACTGGGTGCCGAATCTTCGATCTTTCGCTCTCCACGGCGAAGCAGGTAGTCACGGAGGCTCGTGTGGCGATATTCGTACGCTGTTCCCGACATCCGCAAAAGACCCGCTGTAGTTCCCCATGCCAGAAATGCGGCAAAGCGTAGCGGCAGGCCATGCTGTGAATAACCGGTCCAAGTCGCCCTAAGGTATTTCGCAAAGCTGCTCGTGATTACGGCAGATATCACGTACGAGAAGCCGAAACAAGCCGCTTCCTGCGGACCTAAGATACCCTCTAGAGCTACGAATTGAAGAAAGCCTGTAGCTGCCCCGATCATGCACGCTGCATACAGATCGCGTCTAAGGATGTCCGTCGGCGCTTGGTATTGAGCTGGATCATAAGGATTGAGGATTACTGCGGTAACACCAGCGAGACCGAGGGAGGCTGTGTACAACACGGCACTGCTCTTGTCGAGGACGGCAAAGGAGAATATCGCAGTAACACCCACGCACAAAGTAACGACAGACGCGATCGCTGCTCCCTTTTTAGTACGAAGCCTGCGGGACGTTATAGCCCGGGGAAAACTCTCTCCCGACGCTCTTGTTGCCGTTAAGACACTCACCAAAAGGAGGTTCGCCGAAAAGCTCAAGGCGACCGGCCAACCCGAGCGATTGGTTGGCTCGCTCCCGGGGTAGTTGGCTAGACCGAGCCAGTGAAGTAATTGGTACACCGCGAAAGGCGCCTGAACGGCCGCCAAGAGTCCCAATGATTCCAAGAGTGGCGACTTTTTCTTGCTCACGGAATCCATAAATGATGCCCAATCCGGCAATATAATCCCGGCGTCACGGCGAGTGCCAGGCGAAACCTTGTTCGCAAGGGTTGCAATTGTAGTTAGATCCTTTAGGCTCCGTTTCGGATCTCGCCCGAAATGGAGGCTCCTATACCTTAGGAAGCTCTCAAGGAGGATAGGCTCGACGCGCTCAAGATAAACCCGCAAGGCCTTTTGGCCTCGCCGACTCTCGCTCGCCGTTGGTAGAAGATCACCGGCGTCACCCCCGCCGTTATAGAAGGCCGTCGCCATCGCTAGCCGCCACGGAACACCGAGAAGGATCTGAACAGGCGAGTTGCCAACGGAAGCGGCGTCGGCTAACCCTTGCCACGTTTGCGGATCGTTGCCTTGGCCGTGCTCTGCCATATATGCGGCAATGGCTTGGCCTTTCAGGGGCTGCATCTCCAGCTCCGTGAAACCCCGGAGTTTACCCTTGAGATTCGCGGATCGAGGTGTTCCGCTGCGGCATGTTACTACGATGCCAATACCGACTGACGTAGCCGTGTATCTATTAATCCGGCTAACCATGGCCGTAGAACGGCTAGAGTCTCCCTCGCCCGGATCGACCTCGTCGAGGGAGTCAAGGATTGGAATTATCATACCCTCGGCGATGAGACTTGTTGCCAAATCAAGGCGAATCCCAAACCTTCTCACTAAATCTGCACTCATCCAGTCAAATAGCTCTTGATCGCCGGGCCATGAGGGCAACCCAAATAACACAGGTACTGCGATGGTAGTGGCGTCGCTATTGTTTGCTGCGTCACGACGACGGTTCAAGAGATTCGTGACCAGCGTTAATAAAGCTACCGTTTTTCCGCTTCCAGGATCTCCGGTAAGTAGCATCCGTCCGGATGTACTATCGGTGTAATATGAATCAATTGAGTCCAAATGAATGGATTTACTCCGCTGCGGAGTGGTTCCAGATCGCCGGGATGTCACTCTATGGCGTTCAATCAACGTTACTCGCGCTGCACGCCTTTCGAGTTCATCAGTTCCTAAAAGGCGTGCTAGTTGTAGCGATTCACGCTTCAAAATCGCGCGAGCAAGTATGTCGGAAGTCTCAAGAAGCTTCGTTCTTGAATTCGGTGAGTCCGCCTTCAGCCGATCCCAGATGAGGAAGGCGAGGCCGACTGCACCTAGTGACATTCCTAATATATTGGACCAACCGACATACGCGTTGAATTCATTTAAATCGCGACGCCTAGTCCACGCCGCGATCGGGATACCAACGGCGAGCATCAGCAAACCCGTTGCGGACAGTGCCCAACCCGCCTTACGTAACGTCAAGCGGATCCTTGTAGTCGGAGCGTTCACCGGCCCACTTTAGACATGGCCGTCGATGGGCGGTGCCCAGGCACTGCCGCAGCACCGACCTTCTGCGGAGATTGGGCGTTACCCTACTTACCCATGGCTGTAGCGATGTGGCATGGCCAGGCGCATCAGCCGTCTGAGGTTGTCCGCAGCACCAGGTCCACGCTGGGCAGCACGTCCGCACAGGCGGAGAAATCACCAGCCACCGTCGGCTTGGGAAGCGCCTAGGGCCGTGACCGCGGACGTGTTAGGTGTTGGTCAGGCACCCGGGTGGTTGGCCCCCAGCATCGTTGGCGTTCGTTGCGGGTGGGGCGCGCTCGCGGCGTCGCGCGGCCAGGAAGTCGGAGTGGCGGGCGCTGGCAGGCTGCCTACAAGCGCGCTCCATGAGCGTTGAGGATGACTACCCACAGGCCGATTCGACGGAAGGTGTCGGTGCGCCGACCGCGTCGGCCCCACTTCACGTTTGGTCTCGGGGACCGGGTGGGTGCCAACCTGGGAGATGTGGCTTGCCCCATGACGGTCGCCGCCGTGCTCCGCGGCGACGGCATGGTCTTGGTCGGTGATCACGAGGGTTGGACGGTCGAGTCCGACGACCTGAGCATCGCCCTGTCGGCCGATCCGCTGGCCGCAGTCCTGCGCGCGAGGATCCCAGCCCAGCGGGACGGGGATCAAACAGCGAGGTGAGACGTTCTCACGGCTCGTGTGGAAATAACCTGTCCGAGACACAAGGGATAGTCACACGGTGATCGCGAGCGGGGAGTTCGCCTGCCGCATCATGAAGCAGGCCGTTGAGGCGAGCGGCACGCTTCGGGGTTAATCCCAACCCTCAGCCCGACGAAGTCGGCGGATCTCCGGCCAGTCCTCGACGCTCAACACCCTCCCGATCTTGGAAGGGGGGTCCAGGTTCAACCGCGCCCTCGGGTCAGTTTCACGCGCCGTCGACACCGCACATACCGAAGCTGAAAGGCGGATTCGCCGACATCGGCTCGTTCGCCCGCATCGCCGCCGGCTCGCCCGCCGCTTCTTCCTGGTTTGGGCTGTTTGCACGTCAACGGGATCTAAGAGGGTACCTCTGACGAGTGATGACCTCTTGTGTTCGTCCGGTACGCTTCACCCATTGCAGCGCACCACTAGAGTCCGTTATGCCACGTGAGGGGCCAAGCGGGTCTTAGCCGGCCGAACACAAAGCAAAGTCGGGATTGCAAGCGTACGAGCACGACCGGGACCTGCACCGCTTAGGAGCCGTCCCGATGATGAGACCCCCGCTCGCCGGTGGCGCGGACTCAGCGAACGCCAGTCAGATGTTCAGGCTGGTCGAGCTGAGCCGTGCACGCGCACGTCACTCGACCTCGATGTGTGAGGGGCAAGCGTGTGGGGACCGAGGACCCTGCGGTGTGGATGTCGGCTGCGGCAGCAGCAGGTGCAGTCATGACCGGGATCTTCGGTCTGATCCGGACCAAGATTCATGCGAATCGAGATGCGCGCATTGCGGAGATGGCATTGCGGGGCGCCAAACCGCGCGAACGACCCGAGATCCTCGATGGACTATCTAAGCTCCGCTCGTTTCATCCCGGCGTGACCGCTGCGAACGTGGACGAATCGGCTGTGAACCTGAGTGTGACCGATCAGGTGACCAAGGCTGTTCGCCGCGCGCGACCATGACCACGCTCGCGATTTCGGCGACGCTCCTAACTGCAGAGAAGACCCAGCTTAGCCAGGTGTCGTCTCGCTGATCCAGCCGGCGACGAGGGCGGGTCGTCTCCGGCGTCGAGCGTGGCGCGGTACGGAGCGCGTTTTCGACCAGCCGAGCATGCTCGGTAAACCTTGCCGTCTGACTCACCCCGGCTCGGACATCGAAGCGTGAGCGATGCCTGAACCCGACGCGCCGCGGAGCGAGGCGACTCCGACAAGACTGACCTCCTCCTTAGTCGCTGACGCGGCCATCGTCACGCGCGACGCGCGCCGCCGGGACGATGCGGTTGCTTCAGCTCGACTGCCGCTGGCCGCGACGCCTCAGCCAGAGATTGTTGCGCCCGGCCGGCGGTCGCAAGAAGACCCGACGTGTCCATGCGCGCTCTCTGGTGCAGCGCCCGATGACGCTGCACCGCTACGATACGCGTGCGATGTGCATCGATCACGGATGTCGGACCTCGTCTCAGGAGCGCGCCACGAATGACAGATTGGGCGAAGATCGAGGTCAAAGACTTTATGGACTTAGTCCGCAGTGACGAGCACGTAGATCTTCTCGTTGGTCGCATCGTGCTGGACCGCTTACCTTTCACGTTCGACTCCAAGGCCGGCTACTTCCTTTGGCGGCATGAACTAGGTTCAGGATTCCAGGTCGACGCTCGGGACGTCGTCCTCGTTGGAAGCGCAGCTATAGGTCGAAGCCTCAACCCCCAGAAGAGGTTCAAGGTTTTTGGTTCGCAGTCCGACATTGACATCGCGGTAGTCTCACCAACGCACTTTGACCGAGCCTGGCACTGGTTTCGCAATACCGATCCTTTGCTGCTGCATCTGGATGGCGATACTCGCCGTACATTTGACCAGCATAAGAAGCAGTATATTTTCGAAGGCATGGTGGCCGCTAATGTGTTTCTCGGCTATTTGCCTTTCGGGCAAGACTGGCTGCGAACACTGCAGAGATGCGAACGCTATCTCCCTCCTCTGCTTCGCGGAAGAGTGCAAACGGTTCGGATATACAAAGACAACCAAGCGCTAAGGGAAGCGCAGGCGAGAAGCCTGCAGGCGTATCGAAACTATCTTGCAAACAAGTCGAGCAGCTGAGGCGAGATCTATGGCAACAGTCAGCTTTCTAAATACAAGTCACCAGACGATCAACTGGTTCGCAGAGCAGAACAGGCTTGGGCGGCTGACCGTCAAGCCGCCGTTCCAGCGTCGACCCGTGTGGACTCCTGAGGAAAGCGCCTACTTGGTCGACACCATTCTCCGGGGTTATCCAATCCCCGAAATATACATCTACATGTCTCCGGATGCTGACGGCGGAGACCATGTCTACGTTGTCGACGGTCAACAACGTCTCCGCGCTTGCCTGGAATTCTTAGCGGACGGATACGCTATTAAGTTCGACCCGCGAAAGCTAGGACAAATCTATTCGCTTGCCGACACCCCATGGTATAACAAGCGCTTCTCTGAGCTTAGCGTCGAACAGAAGGAAGCCTTCCGAAGGTACAAACTAATCGTGCGCGACCTCGAGGGTGTCACGGACGATCACATTCGTCATATGTTCCACCGTTTAAACCAATCTACCATGTCGCTCAACGCCCAAGAACTGCGTTACTCGATGTATCGTGGTGGGTTGCTGGCTACGGTCGAAAGGCTGGTCGAGCGGGAGGAGTGGGACACGTTCAGAATATTTACAAAGCTGCAAAGGCGACGCATGCTCGATTCGGAGTATGTAGCTGAGCTTGTTATAGGATATCTCCATTGGCCACAGAACAAAAAGGACAACCTGGACGACTATTATCGACAGTACGGCCCTGAATTCCCCTTCGCCGATCAAGTGACTGAGCGATTCGACTTCGTGCTCGATTACCTAGCTAGACTTTTTCCGGAGCCCCGGATGGCTGGCACTCGTTGGTACCGCAAGTCGGACTTCTATACCCTCTTCCTCGCTATTGCGCGAGGTCGTATTAATGTGGCGACGATGGATAGTGGGAAGTTTCGTGAGTCATTGGTTGACTTCTCGAACCGGGTTGGCGACTCCAAAGTGAGCGAGGAACCCGACAGTCCTGTTATGGTCTATCGGGCGGCCGTGGAACGGGCGGCCACGGACAGAGCCCGACGGGTGAGGCGGGAGGACGCTCTTGCATCTTTCGTTGCCGGCCTACTTTCGGTGCCTGCAGCTGGCGCCGAATACCTAACCGCAGAGGAATCCGATTCCCCGTCGGCTGACCAAGATGAAGAAGACGAGGAATATCTGGACGAGTAGGCTAGAGGCGCTGTGGAATCGACCGGTCCCTGACCCACGACGCCATCAGCGCTCGTCGGGAAGGCTTCGCGTACGCGTCGGAGATATGTTCGGGTCAGCACTAATTGGAGTCATCGGATGGTAATCGCGCTTTCTCGGGATGCGTTGATAGATCCTCAACAAAAAGCGGTCCGGCGCCTCGCCGGATAAGTTTGGACTCGAGGGCCTCTCGTATGGAGATACGTAGTTTTCGACATCGTCTCGCGATGGCGAGAAATGGTTGATCGATCTTTGCGTATGCAATTCCCATCCGAAAAATGCCACGTTGCCGCCCGCGGAGACGAGTTCGCCACGGCTCATCCCTCTCCTCACGTCGCCACGTTATGCCGGCGCTGTCGACGAAGGTCACTGCCGATTGGAAACGGCGCATCAATCGCCGTCGCTGGGGAAGGCCCTCACCGAGCGGCCAGGGGTACGGATTAGCGAATTTTAAACCTCCTTCAGCCGATTCCCCGCCGTCCAGCGATTCAAGTCGAGGTCCAGGTAGAACATCTCCAGTGTCCTTGATTAGAATCCACACGGCGACGGCTGAAATTTACTGCAGGCTATTATTGTGTATAGCGACTACAGCCCCCTCCCAACCGATTGACTCGTCACCCAGGGCATCTACTGGGGCTGCGAAAACCAAGCGAGCCTGGGCCGCCTCGGCCTCGTACCTCTCCTCCCGTCGCAATCGTTTGTCGTGGCGCCAAACCAAGAACGCAACAATGACAGCCGTCGCAGTGAAGATTGCTCCGCCGAACGTGGACCAAGCTTCAAGTTTATCTGTCCAGGTCGGCGCCTCGGCGGCAAAATGTATCATGGCGGTAAAGTAAACCTTCTGCGGGAGAATACGCAATTAATATAGGGAACGACGGGCTCTAGGGAAGTCTGATGAGCGGGTGATCGTGCCGCCACGCATCCTGGGACGCCAGGATGCACCGGGACGTCCGTCTAGTTGCGGTTCCTGCATGGAGCGGACAGCCACAAGCTCGTGGGTAGCCGGTATCTAGATGGCGAAAGCATTGGGACACCGGCTACCTGGGGCCCCGGTCGTACGCGTTGTCAGAGCCGTGTGCGGCCGGGCTGCCGGTGACGGTATTCAGGAGCCGGCCTCGCGGCTTGCCGCCCAAACCCGCTCGAACGAGTCGAGGTAGGTGCTCGCGATGCCCTCTCCGCTTCGCCTTCGCAAGTGGAAGACAGGCGCGTGTGACGCTGGGTGCCCGTATATGTGCGTGTTGACGAGCAGTTCGTCATCGGCGCGGTAGATCGAGTTGTAGAGCACCGTGTCGTGAAGGCGCAGCTCGGCGCCGGCGTCCACAACGGGGCGGAATCCGATCAGGGCCGTGCGGATGCGTGCACTCATGCCGTCGCCGATGCCCTCTTCAGCGCCTCGATCGGTGACGTGCGTGCCGTCTGACTTGCCCAGGGCGATTCTCACTCGTGCGCCTGCCGCTGCTCGGTCGCGGAGCCGGGACGACACTTCGATGTCTTCGGCGAGGAAGAGCGCGCTGTAGGCGAGGATGCAGATTTCACGTTCTGCCTTGGCGAACAGCCGCGACCAGGCATCTGGCGGGACGGCCGCGCGATGTGGGTAGACGATCCCCACCTCATCGCGTTGTCTTG
>NZ_JABBNC010000052.1 GCF_012933445.1 Actinoplanes sp. TBRC 11911 | reverse complement strand
GTGGAAAATCATCCCAGCAACAAAAAGTTGCCAAAGGAATCCAAGCCGGAATAAAACCGGCCCGGGGTAAAAATCATTCTTGGCACTGGCTTTACAAAGCACCCTGTTGAGTTCTCAAAGAACAACCACACACCGGAAACTCGCACCCTTTGTCGGGCCCGTGCCCCCGGGGCACTCGTTCAACATTACTAGGTCTTCCTGGCCGTGTCAACCGGTTTATCCCGGTTGGTGCCTCTCTGCCCTAGTACATCCCCCGGATCTAGGCGCGCAGCATTGCCGCGTTCCAAAACTCGAAGGATTTGGCAGGAACGGCCGTTTCGGATCTCTCCGCTGCCGCCCGTTTCCCTGCCGGCTCGCAAAACATTACAGGGTGGTTCCCCACCCTCCAAATCGGCCCCCACTCTCCGGCATCCCCGCAGGTCAGCCCCGCGACACCATGGCAAAGGCCGAGTGGATGCCGGAAAACGGTAGACGGAGGGTTACGGCTGACGAACCGAAACAGCCCCGTCAGCCACCCGAACCTCGAGCGTCGGCTGGTCACTCCCGGCCGGTCCGTGGATCACCCGGCCGTCGGAGAGCCGGAACGTGCTCCCATGCCACGGGCACACCACACAGGTCTCGGACCCGACCCCCACGACTTCTCCCTCACCGAGCGGCCCGGTCTCGTGCCCGCACCGCTCGATCATCGCGGTCAGGCGATCCCCCGCCCGGTAGAACAGCACGGACACGTCACCGACGCTGCGCACCGCGGGCTTCCCGTCCGAGAACGACGCCAACGGCCCCACCTCGGTCCACTCCTCCGGAATCCGGCCGAGCTCGGGCGCCGCCTGGTTGACCCCACCGCTCTGCGCGTACGCGAGATGCCCGCCGAGATACGCGGCCACCGACCCGACCGAGATGCCGGCATAGCTCAGAGCTTTCCCCGACCTCCCGCGAAGGCGCGCGACCAGCGACGCCGTACAGAGCCCCACCAGCACCGCGTTCGACGCCGCGTGCACCAGCCCGACCCGGCGCCGCGCGTGCGTCATCTCCGACCAGTCGGTCCAGCCGGCCGCGATCGCCGGAACCGAGCTGGCGACACCCACCGCGACCAGGACCGTCGACGACCGCCGCCGGCCCGGCAGCAGATCGAGGATCGCCGACGAGACGAACGCGCCGATCGGCAACTGGACGAGCCCCGGGTGCAGGGGATGCCCCAGCCACGTTCCGTGGAGCAGATCTCGCACCCTCTGCGGGCGTACGGCTGCGGAGATCGCCTTTTGCAGTGTGTCGCTGACGCCGTCGAGCGCCCGCGCCTCTTCCAACCGGCTGACTATCTGCATTTCTGACGTTTTCCCCCGGTCGGAACGGTGAAACGCCTGACTCGCTGGGTACAGGATCGGCATGGCGCGAGCTCAGGGACCGAGTCTGCGGGTGGCACATGGCGTCCGCGAACAGCGGCTCGACCTGCGGTTCAGCGCCGACGATCTTCTTGCGGTCCGGGGCGGGGTGGAGGCGTACGCGTCGGAGCTCGGTCCCCGGGAGCTGGTGGAAGACGTCGTGCTGGTGGTATACGAGCTCGCGACCAACGCCGTCCGGCACGGCGGCGGGTATGGCCGGCTGAACCTTTGGCGCGAGAACAACCGGTTTGTCCTCCGGGTGAGCGACGACGGTCCGGGGCTGGCCGATCCGCAGGCCGGAATGGAGCCGCCCGGGCCGAACATGTCGGGAGGGCGCGGGCTGTGGATTGCCCGGCGGCTGTCCGCCCTCAACATCGACACGGGCCCGTGCGGCACCACCGTGACCGCCGCGATGCCCAGCTAGAGCGACTTCAACGCCTCCCCGAACCCCCGGTGGAACGTCGGGTATGCCCAGATCGTGCTGAGCAACGTGGACACCGGGACCTCGGCGTGCACGGCGACCGAGATAGCTCCGATCATCTCGCCCCCGGCCGGTCCGGCGGTCGTTCCGCCGACCAGTACTCCGCGGTCGTGATCGGCGATGAGCTTGATGAATCCCTCGTTGCCCGGCCCGTGGATGAATCCGCGAGTGGTCGCCGTCAGCGGCACATACCCGACGCGTACGTCGATGCCCGCCGCCCGCGCCTCGGCCTCGGTGAGCCCCACCGCGCCGATTTCCGGATCGATGAACGTCACCCTGGGTCGCGCCCGGTAATCGGCCGCCGGGCCGCCTTCGCCGAGGATGTCGCGCACCGCGATGTCGGCTTCATACATAGCCATGTGGGTGAATACACCGTTCCCGGTGATGTCGCCGACCGCCCACACCTTTTCGCCGGCTCGCATCCATTCGTCAGTTCCGATGAAACGAGCGGTCGTGTCGATGCCGAGGTGCTCCAGGCCGAGGCCGCGCAGCCGGGCCGCGCGCCCGGCGCAGACCAGCAGTTTCTCGGCGCTGATCGTGGTGGAGTCGGCGAGCGTCACGGTGAAGCCGTCGTCGTACTCGACCTTGGCGGCGTGCACCCCCTTGTGGATCTCGATTCCGTCGGCCGCGAACACCTGCTCGGCGACCTGCGACGACTCGGGCTCCTCCATGGCCAGCAGCCGGCCCGACCCCTCAATGATCTTCACCTGTACGCCGAAACGGGCGAACACCTGCGCCAGCTCGCTTCCGATGGCCCCGCCGCCGAGCACGATCATCGATTCCGGCAGGGTGGCGGCCTCGACCGCGTCCCGGTTCGTCCAGTACGGGGTGCCGGCGAGTCCCTCGATCGGCGGGATCACGGCGTGCGTGCCGGTGGCGACCACGATGCCGCGCGTCGCCTCGAACGTCTGGTCGCCGACCTCGACCCGGCCCGGTCCGGTCACCTCGGCGGTGCCCCGTACGAAATGGCCGCCCTTGCCGGTGAATCGGTCGACCGCGACCTTGTCGTTCCAGTCGTCGGTCGCCTGTTCCCGGATCTTCTTCGCGACCGGTCCCCAGTCCGGACTCACCGTCGACGCGCCGGCCACCAGGGGGATGCGCCGCGCCTCGGCAAGCGCCGAGCCGGCCCGCACCATGATCTTGGTGGGAATGCATCCCCAGTACGGGCATTCGCCGCCGACCAGCGTGTTCTCCACCCCGACGACGTTGAGCCCGGCGACGGCCAGGCGCCCCGCGACCTCCTCGCCGCCCACGCCCAGACCCATGACCACCACGTCGACTTGCCGCGTCTCGCCCATGATGTACAGCTAAGCACCTGATCGGGTTACGGTGCGCCGCATGGAGGGCTTCATCGCAAAGGGTTTCGAAGGCGTCGGCGAGGCTTTCGCGGCCGAGCCCCGCGGCGGTTCCGCGTTGACCGTGCTGCGGCACGGCGAGCCCGTGGTGGAGGTGTGGGAGGGCTGGCGCGACGCCGGGCGGACCACACCCTGGGACGCGAACACGCTGGTCAATGTCTATTCGGTGGGCAAGCCGGTGATCGCGGCGGCGGTGCTGATTCTGGTCGCGCGCGGTGCGATCGTGCTGGACGCGCCGATGTCCAGCTATTGGCCGGAATTTCAAACCCCGGCCCGCGTACGCGACGTCGTGTCACACACTGCCGGACTTCCGGCGTTCCCGGTGCCGCGCCCGGCGTCCGCGTGGGCCGATTGGGACGGGCTGTGCGCCGATTTGGCCGCGGCCGAGCCGGAATGGGAGCCGGGCACCCTCGCCGCCGAGCACGCCCTGACCTACGGACATCTGCTCGGCGAGCTGATTCGACGGATGGACGGCCGCGAACCGGCACTGTTCGTCGCGAACGAGATCGGGCTCGATTTCGGCTTCGCGTTGTCGGACGCGGACATCGCCCGGTGTGCCGAGTTGGAATACGACGCCCCCGATTGGCCGGCCCGGATGCTCGGCGAACCGGATTCGGTGCACGCCCGGGCCGTCTCCAATCCGGCCGGCGCCCGTGATCTGGCCGTTCTGAACAGCTCCCGCTGGCGTAAGGCCGCGGTGCCCGCCGTCAATCTGCATTCCACCGCGACCGCGATCGCCCAGTTCTACGCGCGAGTCCTGGACGGCACCCTTCCCGAGCTCGCCGTACCGGCGTACGAGGGGATGGATCTGTTTCTGGAAACCGAGGTGACGTGGGGCCTCGGCGTGCAGATCGAGGAGGACGGCACGTGGGGCCAGGGCGGTCTGGGCGGCAACGCCGGCTGGGCGGATCCGGCGGCCGGCCTGGCGATCGCGTACGTGACGCGGCGGCTGGGCGATTTCGCCGCGGTGGATCGGATAGAAAACGCGCTCGGAAGTCTCATCTCCGGCTAGCGGCCGCCGATTCTGAACCCTCGCGGAAGAGGGATCACCCAAGGCGCCGTGAGGGGGCGAACGCGGGCAGGGCTGGTGCCCGTCGTCCTCGCGGCAGCCGGTCCGCGCCGCCCTTCATCGGGGCGGCGCGGATTCCTCCGTTCGCGTCACGGCCGCAGCCACACCGCCTCGTCACGATGTGATTCGAGCGGCGCCGGATAGTCGAGGCCCTTACGGACGTCGGCCGGCAGGCGCCACGGCTGGTGCACGGCGGCGCCCTCAATTCCCTTGAGCTCGGGTACGTAACGCCGGACGTACGCGCCGTCCGGATCGAAGCGCTGCGCCTGCCGGATCGGGTTGAAACGGCGGTACGGCTTGGTGTCGTTGCCGGTGCCGGCCACCCACTGCCAGTTCCCGGAATTGTTCGGGACGTCGCCGTCGAGCAGCCACCGGAAGAACCAGCGCAGACCGGGCCGCCAGTCGATGCCCAGATGTTTGGTGAGAAACGCCGCGGTGATCAGGCGTGCCCGGTTGTGCATCCAGCCTTCGGCGCGTAACTGGCGCATTCCGGCATCCACCACCGGAACCCCGGTGAGGCCGTCCTGCCAGTGCTTCAGACCGTCCGGGTCGTCGCGCCACTCCAGGTCACCGGATTTGCGATAGGCCGTCGTCGAGATCTGCGGGAAAGCCAGCGCGACCTGGTAATAGAAATCGCGCCAGCAGACCTGCCGCACGAAAGCTTCGTTCCCCGGTACGGCGTTGGCGAGCGACAACGGCGACAGGCACCCGAATCGCAGGTACGGGCTGAGCCGGCTGGTCGCGTCGGCGGGCAGATCGTCGTGGCCGTCGGCGTACCCGTCGTGGCGCCGGCGCCAGGCCGCGAGGCGTCGGCGGGCCTCGGTTTCGCCACCCTCGGCGGCGTCCGGCGAGTCGCCGTCGGGCAGGGCCGGAAGGCGCCCGGGCGAAACACCCTGCGGCATCGGGATTTTGCGCGGTGTCACCACCTCGTCGCGCCACTCGGCGGCATGCCACGCCCGGTAGTAGGGAGTGAAGACGCGATACGAATCGCCGCCGCCCGGTTTCAGCGCGCCCGGGTCGACGACGGTCAATCCCGGAAAGAGCTTGAGCGCGATGCGATGCCTGTCGCATTCGGCCCGCAGCCGTTGCTCACGCTTGCGGGCGTACGTGCTGACGTCGGCCGCCAGACCCACCATTGTCGCGTCCGTCTCGCCGGCCAGCCGAATCGTCTCGGCCACCGGATCGCCGGAGCGCAGCACCAGATCGGCGCCCTTCTCACGAAGCGTGGACCTCAGGTCGGCGAGGGACTGATGCAGGAAGCGGTTGCGGTTCGCGGACAGGCCGCCGAGCGCCGGGTCGAGGACGAACAGCGGCACCACCCGGTCGGCGTTCGCGCACGCGGCGGCGAGCGCGGGATTGTCGTGGACGCGCAGGTCGCGAGTGAACAGGACGATCGCCGTACGCATCAGGCGGCCACCCGGACCGGGGTCCCGGTGCGGGTCAGCAGGCTGCGCACGGCGACCGCGGCGCGCCGCCTGTTCGGCACCGTGGCGCGCCGGGTGAACACGTCGTAGCCGGCCGACTCGACCTCGTCGAGGATGCCCGCGTACAGCGCGAACGCGGTGCGCATGCAGGCCTGCGAGGCCGGGTCGAGCATCGTGATGCCGGGTGCCGCGGCCGCGTAGTGACCACGGGCGCGGCTCACCTCGTACCGGATGAGGGGTTTGACCTTGGGGTTGCCGGGGCGCAGGTCGTCGGGCGTCAGGTCGAATCGGGACAGATCGGCCAGCGGCAGGTAGACGCGGTCGCGCTCGAGATCCTCGGCGACGTCCCGGATGAAATTCGTCAGCTGGAAGGCGAGCCCCAGCTCACGGGCGGGCTCGCGGGCGGCGGCGGGGGTCGCGGAGCCCAGGATCGGCAGCATCATCGTGCCGATCACGGCGGCCGACCCCTCCATGTACGCCAGGAGGTCGTCGTACGTCTCGTACGTGGCGATCGTGAGGTCCATCTCCATGCTGCGCAGGAAGGTCGAGAAGTCGGCGACGTCGAGGTCGAACACCGCGATCGTGTGCAGCACCGCGGGCAGCAGCGGATCGTCGACCGGCTCACCGTGCAGTCCGGCGACGAACCGGTCCGACCACGCGGTCAGCCGAGTGGCCCGTTCCTCCGGCGAGAGCACCGCGGTCTGGTCCACGATCTCGTCGGCATACCTTGTGAACCCGTACAGCGCGTGCACGTGCCGGCGTTTCCACGCGGGCAGCAGCCTGGTCGCCAGATAGTAGGTGCGGCCGTGCCGTCGGTGCAGCTCACGGCAGCGTTCGTAGGAGGCATTGAGATCAGAGTCGTGGATATCAGCCATCGCTACCCTCCAGCGAAATCGACGCACGAATCGACGCAACTCTCGAACCTAGGGTACGGTACATCCCGTGGCTCAGAACACGCTTGAGGAAAACCGGCCGCCCGGGGCATCCCTGGCCGCCGCGACTCCGCGCGCGCTGCAAGACGCCATCGAGGGCACTCTGGCCGATTTCCTGGCCGCGCAGATTGCCGGCCTCGACGGCATCGACCCGGCCGTCGGCGGCTTCGCCCGCACCGCCCGTGACCTGGTCATGGCCGGTGGCAAACGGCTGCGGCCGACGTTCGCCTACTGGGGCTGGCGCGGCGTGGCCGGCCCGCGCGCACCGCTCGCACCGGTGCTGCCGGCGCTCGCCGCGCTCGAGCTGATGCACACGTTCGCGCTGATCCACGACGACGTGATGGACCGCTCGGCGACGCGGCGCGGGATGCCCACCGCGCACCGGGTCTTCACCGCACGGCACGTTCGTCGGGCCGGGCACGGCGATCCGGACCAGTTCGGTGCGGCGTCCGCGGTCCTCGTCGGTGACCTGTGCCTGGTGTGGGCCGACCAGTTGCTGGCCCGCGCCGAACTGCCCGCCACGACGCTGTTCGGCGTCCGGTCCTGGTATGACCGGATGCGCGTGGAAGCGGTCGCCGGGCAATATCTCGACGTGCTCGGCGAGACCGCGCCGCAGGAGTGGTCGCTCGAGCGGGCGCTGCTCGTCGCCCGCCACAAGACCGCAAGCTACACCGTGCAACGGCCCCTCCAGTTCGGCATGGCGCTCGCCGGTCGCGCGAAACCCGGCACCGAGGAGGCGTACGGGCGGTATGGGCTTTCCGTCGGCGAGGCCTTCCAGCTGCGTGACGACCTGCTGGGCGTGTTCGGCGACCCGGCGGTCACCGGCAAGCCGTTCGGCGACGACCTGCGCACCGGCAAACCCACCGCCCTCCTCATGATCGCCCGCCAGCGCGCGACCCCGGCGCAGCACGCCGAGCTGGCCATGGACCCCGCCGGAGCCGTCAACCCCGCCGACGGCTCCGGTGGGTTCAGCCCGGCTCAGATCGTGCGCCGCGCCCAGGTCATCGCGGAGACCGGCGCACCCGCCGCGATCGAGGCGATGATCTCGGAACGGGTTGCCGACGGGGTCGCCGCGATGGCCGAGGCCCCGATCGAGCAGGAGGCCCGCGCGGCCTTGATCGACCTCGCCGTCCGCGCCACCCACCGACCGGCATGATGGTGGCGGAGGTGCGCGGATGCGAAGCGTGACGGGACCGACCGAGCATGTGGTGATCGTCGGCGCCGGCCTGGGCGGCCTGGCCAGCGCGCTGCACCTGGCGGCGGCCGGCCGCCAGGTCACGGTCGTCGAGCGCGAGTCGGTGCCCGGCGGGCGGGCCGGTCGGCTCAGCCTGCGGGGGTACGAGTTCGACACCGGCCCGACCGTGCTGACCATGCCGTCGCTCATCGAGGAACCGCTGGCCGCGGTCGGCGAGAAGCTGTCCGACTGGCTGGAGCTGATCCCGCTCGACCCGGCATATCGGGCCTATTACCCGGATGGCTCTACCCTGGACGTGCTCACCGACACGGTCCGGATGGCCGGCGAGATCTCCCGCGTCTGCGGCCCCCGCGAGGCCGACGGATACCTTCGGTTCGTCGACTTCGCCCGGCGTCTCTGGCTGCTCGAGCGCGACCACTTCATCGCCCGCAATCTCGACTCGCCGATCGACCTGCTCAACCTCAACCTGCTGAAACTGCTGGGCATGGGCGGGTTCCGCCGGCTGCAACCGAAGATCAACGACTACTTCCGCGACCCCCGTACGCGTCGGATCTTCTCGTTCCAGGCGATGTACGCGGGGATGGCGCCGCACGACGCGCTGGCGATCTATGCGGTGATCGCGTATCTGGATTCGGTCGCCGGCGTCTTCTACCCGAAGGGCGGCATGCACGCGGTGCCGAAGGCGCTCGCCGGGGCGGCCGAGAAGCACGGGGTGGTCTTCCGCTACGACACCGAGGTCACCAAGGTCGAGACCCGCAACGGGCGCGCCACCGGGGTGATCACGGCCGGTGGCGAGCGCATCCCGGCCGACGCCGTGGTGCTCAACCCCGACCTGCCGATCGCGTATCGCGACCTCCTGCCGGCGACGAAACAGCGCCGGCTGCGGTTCTCGCCGTCATGTGTGGTTCTTCACATCGGCTCCACACATGCGTACGGAAAGATCGCTCATCACAACATCCACTTTGGTACGACCTGGCGTGCGACCTTCGACCAGGTGATCCGTAAAGGGCTGCTGATGAGTGACCCGTCCCTGCTGGTGACGAACCCCACACGCACCGATCCGGCCACCGCCCCACCCGGCCGGCACACCTACTACGTCCTGGCCCCCGTCCCCAACCTCGAAACCGGCCCGATGAACTGGCGCGGCGAGCTCGGCTCGCGCTACACGTCCGCCCTGGTCCGTACGCTGGAGAAGCGCGGATACGTGGGCTTCGGTGACGGCATCGAGGTCCAGCGCACCATCACGCCGGCCGACTGGGCCGATCAGGGCATGGCCGCGGGCACCCCGTTCGCGGCCGCGCACACCTTCGGGCAGACCGGCCCGTTCCGGCCCGCCACCCTGCACCCCACCCTGGAGAACGTGGTCTTCACCGGATCCGGGACGCAACCCGGCGTCGGGGTGCCGATGGTCCTGATCTCCGGAAAGCTGGCCGCCGCACGCATCACGGGGGAGTTATCGTGACCGACCGCGAATCGCAGAAGGTCGAGCTCGTCGACACGTCCGGACACCCGATGGGGTCGACGACGGTGGACGACGCACACCAGGCCCCGGGCCGCTTGCACCGCGCGTTCTCGGTGTTCCTGCGCGACCCCGACGGACGAGTGCTGATCCAGCAGCGGGCCGCGGTCAAGACCCGGTTCCCGCTGCGCTGGGCCAACTCCTGCTGCGGGCATCCCGGCCCCGGCGAGGAGGTGGCCGCCGCGGCCCGACAACGGCTCATCGAGGAGCTGGGCGTCACGAGTGTGCCGCCGCTGACCGAGGTGGGCGTGTATACGTATTTCGCGGAGGATCCGGCCACCGGGCGGGTCGAGCACGAGTACGACCACGTCCTGGTCGGCGAGATCCCGGCCGGGCTGACGTTACGACCCGACCCGGACGAGGTGGCCGGCACCCGATGGGTCACCGTTGCGGCCCTGTTGGGCGAAATGGCGCGCGACTCACGGGCGTACGCACCATGGTTGTTTGGCGTGACAACCCGCCTGGCCGAAGCAAGTCCTGGCGGTATGCCGCAAAGCGATGTGCCGGAGCGGTCGGGTGGCCGATGAGGGCCTGACGGCCGGGGCGGTGGCGCGGCGCCTCGGCGTCGCGGTCACCACACTGCGCACATGGCATCAGCGGTACGGGCTGGGGCCGAGTGAGCACGTGCCCGGTCATCACCGGCGCTACAACACCGAGGATCTCGACCGCCTCGAGGTGATGCGCCGGCTGACCAACCAGGGGGTCGCTCCCGCGGAGGCGGCCGCCTGGGCACGACGTACGCCGCCGCCGGCCGAGTTCGCCTTCGTGGGCGGCGGTTTCCTGGGTGGCGGGGCTCCGGCCGGTGGTGGTCACACCATCGCGCTCGGGCCCGCCACGCCGGCCGCCCGTGGTCTCGCCCGAGCCGCGATGCGGCTGGACGCCGGGGCGATGCGCGACATCCTCGAGACGGTCGTCGCCGAGCAGGGTGTGATCGGCGCCTGGAGCGACGTGATGATGCCGGTGCTGATCGGCATCGGCGAGCGCTACCACGCCACGAAACGCTTCATCGAGGTCGAGCACCTGGTCTCGCGGGCGGTGACCGAGGTGCTGGGCGCGATACCCCGGCCGGGTGACACCGCGCGCGTGCTGCTCGCCGCGGCCGACGAGGAACAGCACACCCTGCCGCTGGAGGCGCTGGCGGCTGCGCTGGCCGAGGCCGGGGTGCCCACCCGTTTCCTCGGCCCTCGGGTGCCGCCGCCGGCGCTGGCCGAGGCAATCGCGCGTACCGGCCCGGCCGTGGTCGTCGTCTGGTCGCAGCTGCCGTCCACCGGCGATCCCGGCCAGCTCATCCTCATTTCCGACCTCCCGCACCCGCCCCTGATGATCGCCGCGGCCGGCCCCGGCTGGCCCGGCCATCTGCCCGCCGCGGTGCTCCGGCTGTCCGCGCTGGACCAGGCCGTCGAAACGGTCCGCGTCGCGGTCACCCCGGCGTAGCTTCTCTTTGCCCTGGTCAGAGCCTCGCCACGGCGAAGGGGATACCGGTTTGAAGAGGCGGTGGCGGATCACGTATGCTTTCCAAGCCTCAAGCGGGGGCCCGGTTGGGGTCGACACTGGCGGGGATTGCAGACGTGCAATACTTGCGGAGTTGCCCTCATCGTCTAGTGGCCCAGGACGCCGCCCTTTCAAGGCGGTAGCACGGGTTCGAATCCCGTTGGGGGCACTGGTAAGTTAAGCGGCGTAAGTCGCGGAGCTACCAAGCAAGGCAGAGTTACAGAGCAAGGTCCTGTGGAGCAGTTGGAGTGCTCGCCGCCCTGTCAAGGCGGAGGTCGCGGGTTCAAGTCCCGTCAGGACCGCAACACAATTCCAAGGCCAGGTAGCTCAGTTGGTACGAGCGTCCGACTGAAAATCGGAAGGTCGGCGGTTCGACCCCGCCCCTGGCCACCAGGCAAAACGTTGGCCCCGGAGATCGCTCCGGGGCCTTTTTTGCTAGGGGGAATGCTAGGGACGGACTTACGCCCCACCTCGTCGCCGAAGCCGCACGACTGCCTCAGCGCTCGCGTCGCCGGCCTGCAACGCAGGCGCCCACATCGACAGACCACGCCCGGAGCGGGAGGCAGGGGAGCAGCGACCTCATCTCAGTCGGCGAGACGCCCGCGCCCGCTCAGGTCGCTGCCGCGTTCGGCATCGAGAAGGGCGCACCGGTGGTGACTCGCCACCAGTTGCTCAAGCTCGACGGCGAGCCGGCGGAGTTGGTCTGGACCTACTACCCGTATGCGCACCTTCAGGGTGGTGTTCACCGAGAACGAGCGACCCATCGAGGTCCAGGTGATGATCAAAGCTGGTCAGCTCTACGAGATCCAGTACGGCCTTCCCGAGAGCGGCGACTGACTAGCCAGAAGCGCGCGGTTAAGGCCGCGCCGAAAGGAAAGGCAACGATGCCGGAGACCTTCAACCGCCAGCTAATGCTGTTGGAATTGCTCTACGAGAATCCGATAGGCGCCGATGGATCGGTGCCAGCAGTCGTATCTCTTTTCAAGGAACGTCCCAGCGACGACGAGCTTCACAGTAACGTGATGACCCTCCGGGCTCTGCGAGACGATGGGCTTGTCGAGCTATTCGAAGCGATGGGATTTGATGGCGACTCGGCGTTTCTCACCGACGATGGTCGCCTTGCGGTTGAACGAATACGTGCCAAGCGAACAAACCCTGGCGCTCGCAGGTCGGCCGCAGAGAACGGGCTACTCATATACCTGCACAGACAGGACCCGAATGGAGTCGGCTGGACTCGTGTAGCGGACTTCCTAGCGGCTGACGACTCGATGTTTCTGGGTGTTCGGCTCCCTGAGGATCTTGTCTACCGAGTGGCCGAGCAACTGGTCAGGGTTGGCCTCGTCCAAGAGGGTATTACTGTTGCTGAACTCGGCGGAGCCCCGCTCACCGTACGCCTCACTAGAGACGGTCGAGAATGCGCTGAATCGGATGACGACGTGAAAGACTTCCTAGGGCACCGGGACCGGCCTGCGCCCTCACAGAACTTCACCATCAACGCCACGTCGGGGAATGCCTTCAACTGGGGTGCGAACGTCTCGCAATCCGTTACCACCACGACGGCGACCGGACTCGCCGGCGACGAGCTCAAGGCTCTAATCCAGGCGATCCTGGAGGCGGTGCCCGCGCTCGGGCTAACCGAGGAGGGGCGGCGAGAGGTTACTGCGAGCGCGCAAGCCGTTGAGGGCGAGCTTGTGCGGGCCGAGCCCGATCAGGGCATCGTACGTACGCATTTGCGCCGCATCCTTGAGGCTGTCAACGCGGAGGTTGGTTCGCAGTTGGGGCAGCTACTTGCCGCTCAGATCAAGCTACTGATGGCTGCGATGGGGTCGCCGATCGATTAGGCACCCCACGCGCCTCCGTCGTCATCTGGCGGACCCAGCTGTTCTGGTCGGGCTTGAACACCCGACGGAACTCGGCGATCTGCTCGCGGGTGAACTTGGGGCTGTCGGCGACGGCCAGCGCGACGAGCCGGTCTTCCAGCTCCTCCAGCGCGGCGGGGCTCAGGTCGCGTCTTCGATTGGTTGGCACCCACAGCTAACGACCGAACTTCGATGTGGACTCGACCGGCGATCGATCTCCGCCGTGATCGCAGCGTGACGCCCTGATACTGATCTACGTGATTGATTCAAGGTCGAGCACGCTCACGCTCGTCTTCGAATGTTCCGGCCTCGCCGAGTGCCGACGTGCGGCGTGCGCATTCTTTCGCTCGGCGTCACTTTGCTTCCCATGAGATCGGCCGGCATCCACCGCAACTGAGTCGGTCGGGGCCTGGAACTCCTCGTGTAGCGGCGCGAGCAGCCTCTGCAGCGTGTCGAACTGGGTGCTCGTGTACGCCGGTGCCTGGGCCGCGCAGTAGTCGAGCAGCTCCTGGGTTTCCGCGTCGATGGTCAAGATGCAGGATTCCTTGTGGTCGTTTCGCCTGGGACAACAGCCCAACGAGCGACCTGTGGATATCGCGCCGATGACGGACTGGCCCGGCGCCCTATGCCCACGCCACCCACGGGCCAGATGGCGGCGGCTCCACCTTCAGTCGCAACACCCAGTGCCCGCGCGATTCATGGCCAGTGGCCGCAATCGCCTCACCGCACTCGCACGTCCAGGGCTCACCGGGATCGTTGCTGATCGCAGGGAAGAACCGCATCTCCACCTCGGCGGGAGCCACCGTCTTGCCTGCTTCGAACAGCCAGGCGCGAATTTCGGTTCCGGCCGGAAGGGTGGTGCCCGGCGTCACCACCAGCGGGGATCTGCTGCCACCCTCGAATATCAGGTCGCCGTGCATCCTGTACGTGCGTGGCAGGGTGCCGACCAGGAATCGATCATTTTGCGCGACCCGCTTACTGGAGTCGGTGACGAAGTTGAACCAATCGGCCCGTGGCGCTAGGTCTCGATGATCGCGGGCCAACTCGACCCTGGCGACGCGCCCTGCGGCGTCGGCTGACCGCTTGGCGTGCCGGACCGACAGCCCAGCAACGACGAGACTGCCGACGCTGATAGCGGCAGCGCCGACAGCGACCCAAAGCCCAGCCACATCCGTATTGCTGGCATCTTCGGCCAGCCAATGCGCGATCACCGGTTCCAGCACTGGCAGTTGAAGGTGTGCCGACCGACGTAGTAGCGGCGCTCGCCGCGGTTCTCCATGCTGTTGGAGTCCATCGGTTGAATGGTCACAGCAGTCCCGCAACGCGGGCAGGCCGGCCGGATCGCCCGCACTTCGGCGTAGGTGTAGAGGTCGGTGGTGTTCTGACCGACGAGGTTGCCGGTATCAGGGTCAACGGTGATCCGTGCGGGCATCGGCGCACCATACAGACTGCGCGGCGATCATGCATGCAGCCATGCCGGTCTGATCTTCGGGTAGCTCCGCTTCGCTCAGATCGCCATCGACAGTGATAGCGCCGTGCCAACTCGAAGCCGGACCCCTGCATGGTCATCGACACCATGCAGGGGTCGGCACTTCACACGGCAGTGTGCGCTTCTTCCAGTCCCCGACTGTTCACGATCAAGCTCTGGATAACCTTCCGGCGTCCCCTGCCTGGCTGGTAGTTGAGCGTCCCGAATCCCTTGCGTGCCGGCGCTTTCAGGGTGGGGCGTCCGGTCTGGCCGACGTGCACCGTGTGGTTGCCGCTGACCGCGGCGACCTGCAGAGCGCGGCGCTGAGCGTCGGCGATCGGCGCGAGGTGGGCACCGGCGAGGGTGGCCCGTACCTGCCGCGCTTCGCCGGCCGGGACGGTGTCGAGGATCTGCTTCACCTCGGCCAGCAGCAGCTCGGACGGCTTGGCGGCGATGATGTCGTCCACGTGCGTGCCCTGGTGGGCGGCGAGGGCAATCCGACGGCACTCGGCCCACGCGGCCTTGGCGTTGTCGTACGCCCCGCAGAGTTCCTCGACGCGGTAGGTGCCCTGGTAGACGGTGACCGTCCAGGTGTACATCATCCGGCGGTAAGTGATGGTGAGGGCGCGTCCGCCCTGGCCGTAGGTGCCCGCGACGATGTCGGCGGCTTCGTTGATAGCGTTGTTCATTGGATCGGCTCCCTGGTGGATCAGGTTGTCGGTCTTGGCCCTGGCGGTGGTAGGACACTCGCTGGGGCTTCTTCGTTCGCGCTAAGAATCCTTAAAGGGTACCCCTTAGGGAATCAAGGGGTACCCTTTAAGGATGACCTACGAAGTGGCTGACCTCCCGATCGCCGAAGCAGACCGACTTGCTCGCCAGCAGGTCGAGCGCCACCGCCAAGAGATGAGTCGATGGCGTCAGATACGTGCAGCAAGGGTGGCCCAGGAGCGCAGAACCCGATCTGTCGGCGAGATCGCTGAGGCCATCGGCGTGACGCAACAGGTGGTGTATGAGTTGCTGCGGGAGGCCCGTACGCCCCCAGCGGGCCGACCGGAGTGATGGGGCGGTTGTTGGGTATCCCCGATGTCGCTGAATGTGTCAGGCTGCCATCATGCCCGCCGTTGACAGCCTGATTGCCTTCCCCGAGAAACGGGCCGCCGAAATTGCCGGCGTCAGCCTTAGCAAACTCGTGTACTGGGACCTCACTCAGGTCGTCCGACCGGCCGTCAAGCGTCGGCTAAGCCTGCGCACCAACGTCCGCCTCTACGACTTCGACGACGCCGTGGCTCTGCTCGTTGTAGCGGAGCTCCGACAGCGCGGCCTCTCACTTCAGCACGTCCGCAAGGTCGTGAAGCACCTTACGGATCGCGGCTACGAACGTCCGCTCACCGATCTCGTGTTCGCCACCCACGGCAAGGACGTCTATTTCCAGCACCCAGATGGCAGCTGGGAGGGCGGCGCAACACCCGACCAGCTCGTCTTTCACCAGGTATTGAATCTTGAACTCATTAGGGCGAGGGTCCGCGCCGGAGCGGGACGGCAACCCTCGGAGGTCGGGAAGATCGAACGCCGTCGCAAAACCATGGGACACAAGCCCGTCTTCGCAGGAACCCGCATACCCGTCGATACCGTTCTCCGATGGCTCGATCACGGGCGCACAGAAGAAGAGATCATCGGAGCATTTCCGGACCTGACCATGACGGACATCGAAGCGGCACGAGCTAACGCAGCGAGTGCCTGACGGTGTTTTTCCTCCTCGACCACGACATAGACGCCGGGGTCGGCAACGTGCTGCGCGGCGCAGGACACGCCTGCGAGACCGCAAGCACCGTTGGCCTCGCCACGGCAGACGATGACCAACTCTCCGTCTTCGCCGACAATCACAACGCGATCCTTGTGACCCACGACAAGGAGGCCATTCGACGCCGACGGCGCAACACGTTCGGTCGCCACATTTGGATGGCCTGTGTCGACCTGGAGGCAGTCCAAGTCATGACCGACAATCTTGGCGACGTTGAGACGTTGATCGTCACCCGTGACGCGATCGTCCTTCGGGTTTCAAAGGAAGGCGTTACGCCCTACCCAACAAGGTGGAATTGAAGGCGAAAGGTACGCGATCTGCGCGTACCGCAGCGGCGGCCGGCCGTTAGGGATCATGCTAGGGAACTGCTCCCGTTTGTGCCGAACCACACCAGGCACTACCTGGTATCGCTTCAAGCCGTCCGCAGGTCAGCCCGTATATCCCGGTGGTGCCCGGACACGCCCGGTGATGGGCTGGATACTGAAAATCTGAAGGTCGGCGGTTCGACCTTGGTTGATCGTGCGGTTCTCTCGTTTTGGAAGTCGAGGGGGTACCACGCCGCGGATGAGGGGTTCGAGGACTCGTTTCAGCTAGTTCGGGAAATAACGATTACGTTCGATCGTCCAGTGCGGCGTTATGGGATGATCCTGGTGCATGTCTGGGTCGAGCGGCTCGGCGCAACCAGCTACAGCCACGGATTTCGGATGGTGTCGTTGGACGGGGCCGAGGAGTATGCGCACGGCGTGCGCACTCTCGTCAAGATCAATCCAACTACACAGCGTTCCGCTCCGTGGTCGGACCTCGCTCGTGAAGTTCTGGGTGAGCTGATTGCTTGAGCACCGCACGCGGCCCGACAGCACCCAGTCTGACCTGCCGTTGCTCACGGATTGCTCACTCGCCTCGGTTCCGGCGTCCGGCCGCCACGCCGCCCTTCTAGTCTGTTCGATCGTGCGCGGCGCCGCCGGACGACCAACCGGACCGCCTCCTCAACCGATGTCCCTCCGGACCGGACAGACGACGGTGACGTGTATCAACCCTGCGTCACAGACGTGAGGTAGGCCTGGGCCGCATCCGGGTCGAAGAACCACTCGTCGAGGTCGGCCGGGTCGTCGAACGCGTTGGCGAACCGGTCCGCCACCGGCTGGGCGGAACCGGCCGCACCGATCAGCTGCAGCACATGCTCCGGCGGCGGTGCGAGCATGGCGTTGGTCCATGTCGTGACGGGCTCCGCGACCTGCCAGTACCGGTCGAAGGCCGCCTCCATGAACGCGCGGTCGAACGGCTTGTCGCCGTGCTCGAGGATGGCTGCCAGGTAGACGGCGGCGCACTTGGCCGCACTGTTGGATCCCTGGCCGGTGATCGGATCGTTCGCGACGACGACGTCGGCGACTCCCAGGACGAGCCTGCCGCTGGGCAACTCGGCCACCGGGTGCCGCACGACCGGGATCATCCTGCCGGAGAGCACCGCGCGCTTGTCGGTCAGCTCTACCCCATTCGCGGCACGCTCGTGCTCCCACGGCGTGAAGGCGCGCATGAGCTCGAGGGTGCGCTCCAGATGCTCGGCGGGATCGCGGACGTCGCCGAAAACGTCCAGCGGACCGCCGGGCACGCCCTCCCAGAACAGGATGTCGCACGGGCCGGACGCGGTCAGGCAGGGCATGACGAACAGTTCGCCGGCACCGGGGATGAGGTTGGCGCGCACGGCTTGGAAGTCGTACTCGGGCCGGGGCGCCAGACCGTGCACGTACGCCACGGCCAGCGCGCGCTGCGGAGAGTCGTAGGGCGAGCGCGCGGAATCACGTTCGAACAGCGATGCTGTCCCACCCCGGCCCGTGGCCACCAGCACGAGGTCGTAACGCGCCGACATCCGGTCGATTTCCGCCGCGTCGGCCGTGCGCACGATGACCTGGCCGCCTCGCGCGGCGAAGGTCTCCAGCCAATGCGCCATCTTCAGCCGTTGGTCCACCGATTGCGCGGGTCCGTCGAGATTCCCCACCCAGTTGATCACTCGGGCGGCGTCGGGGCCGGCCACCGAGATCCCCAGGCCGTCGATGCGCGGGGCCTGGTCCGTCCAAAGGTCGAGACCGAGAGAGCGCTCGGTTGCGACGGCGTTCGCGAACATGACCTGCGTCGAGAGGACGTTGCCTGCCCGGACGTCGTACGGACCGCGATCGGTCATCACGGTGACGTCGTATCGGCGTGCCTGCAATCCGAGGGCCAGCTGCAGGCCCGACTGCCCCGCTCCGATGATCAATATGGTGCGCACCCAGATCTCCGCTCTCCGTTGTTCGTCGCAAGAACGTTTATTCGTCGCACGAACGTTGGCCGGCACGCCCGCTTCACCCGGACGCTTATGACCCCCGCCACCGCCGTAATCCGGTTGCGGGCGAGCGTCGCTCACCGTTGGATCGGCGACATGAACGTCGACAAGATCCCCTGCTCTGCCGACGAGCGGGCTGCACTGCTTGCCACGATGACCGGCCTCGGTGGGCGCGATCTGAGCCTGCCGGTGGGTGCGTCGATCGAGGCGCCGCTGCCGGTTGGGGAGCATTGGGTGACCGCGGCCGGTGCGTCGGTTGAAAACGGTGTGATTGTTTACGTGCACGGTGGTGGGTTCACGCACCGCAATCCGCCCCTGATGAACCTTCTCGCCGAGCGGATCTCGCAGGCGACGCGGCGGCCCGCGCTGGTGGTGCACTATCCGCTCGCGCCGGAAAATCCCTATCCGGCGCCGCTCGATGCGGTGGTCGACATCTATCGGGCCCTGCTCGGCCACATCCCGGCGGACAAGGTCGTGTTCTTCAGCGAGTCGTCGGGGGCCGCGCTGGCGCTGTCAGCGATGCTCCGGCTGGAGGCCGCGGAAAAGCCGGCCGGGGTCATCACCGTCTCGGCGGTGACCGACCTGTCGTTGCAGAGCGCCTCGATCGACACGAACACGGCCTCGGATGCCGGGGTCACCCGCGAGTTGCTCGCGTCGTTCATCGGTGCCTACCTGGCCGGAGCACCCGCCGATCAGGCGCCGCAGTCGCCGATCTTCGGGGATCTACGGGAGATGCCGCCGCTGCTGCTCGCCGTGGGCGGGGCAGAGGCACTGCTCGACGACACCATGCGCTTCGGCGAGGCCGCTGCCACGGTGGGGGTGGAGACGCGGATCGACGTGTACGAGGGGATGCCGCACGCGTTCTCTCTGTCGACCTTGGACGAGGGGCATCCCACGGGGCGTGAGCTGCTCAACCGTGTGGGCGCCTGGGTGAGATGAAGAAACCCGGCCCCACGAGTGGACCGGGTGTGTAGTGAGTTCAGGCTACCAGCCCTCGGGCCTGGTCAACGCGTCCACCGGGTCGGGAAGCTGCGACGCCCGGAAGTCGTCGGCGGTCAGCGTGCGCCACCAGTGCCGGCCGACGCCCTCGTCCGGCTTCCCGCGCAGGGCGCCCGCCGTGTAACTGTCCGTCGGATTGATGACGCCGACCGGGACCTTCGTACGGGCGTACCGGATGGGGAATTTGAGATCGCTGTCGTTGGAGATCACGATTGCCGCGTCAACCGTGCTGGTCAGGACGTCGACCAGCAGGTGTGAGGCCACGTTGACGTCGGAGCCCTTCTCCTCGCGGTGGGCGTAGGAGACCATGAACACCGCGTCCGGGATGGGCTTGCCCTCGGCGTCCTGCACGACGATCGGCCACTGCGGGTGCACCACCTCGGGCCGGCCGCTCTGCACGGAAGCGCGAACCGCGAGCGGTGACTGCTTGACCCGCGCCACATACGTGCCGAACTCGATGTGATCGACCGACCTCGCGGCCCGTAGCGCCCGCAGATAGATGTCTTGATCGTGGTAGCCGGACGCGTTGGTGGCCGCGTCGATCACCGCGGTGCAGTAGGTGATCTTTGCCAGGTGCGAGTCCGGCCAGGTCAGGTGGCGGTTGAGCAGCGCCCGTATGTCCAGCCAGCGCCACCCGGGAGTGCCACGGCCGCAGAGGCTCCGACCCCCGTAGTAGAGGTTGAAACCGTCGACGTAGGCACCGATGCGCACAGGGCGCAACCTACAGCCGAGCGGCACGTGTTTCCAGGTAACGGCGTTCCGGAAGACTCAGTGTGAGGCGCGCCGCATGCCGATATTCGTTCCGTGCCCGGTCGCGGTCACCCGTCCGGTCGAGCAGGTGCGCACGGATCGCCGCGACCCGGTGATGGCCGGCGAGCGCGGGATCGGCGGCCGCGTCCTCCAGCGCTTTGAGGCCCGCCTGCGGTCCATTCACTTCCGCGTACGCCACCACCCTGTTCAAGGTCACCATCGGTCCCGGGGCAAGCGCGTTCAGCAGGTCGTACAGCGCGAGGATCTGTGCCCAGTCGGTGTCTGAAGATCGTTCCGCCTCGTCGTGGACGGCCGCGATCGCCGCCTGTATCTGTAACGGCCCTACCGGCGTACGTTGCAAAGCGTCAGTGATGATCTCGATTCCCTCGGTGATCGCCGACCGGTCCCACCGCGTGCGATCCTGCTCGGCGAGCGGTACGAGTCCACCGTCCGGACGCGTACGGGCCGGTCTACGTGCGTCCGTGAGCAGCATCAACGAGAGCAGACCCGCGACTTCACCATCGTCCGGAAGCATCGCGCGCAACTGCCGCGTCAGCCGGATCGCCTCGGTCGTCAACTCCACGCGATGTAACCGGCTGCCCTCACTCGCCGTGTGCCCCTCATTGAAAATCAAATACAGCACCTGCCGTACGCCGGTGAGCCGCTCGCCGAGTTCGCCGGCGGCCGGCATGACGAAGCCGGCGCCGCTCTCCCGGATGCGACGCTTCGCTCGGCTGATTCGTTGACCGACCGTCGCCTCCGGGACCAGCAGCGCCCGCGCGATCTCCGCCGTGCTCAGCCCGCCGACCGCCCGTAGGGTGAGCGCCACCTGCGACACCGCGGTCAGGGCCGGGTGGCAGCAGAGCAGCAGAAGCGTGAGCTCGTCGTCACCGCGTACGTCGGGAACGGGATCGGGAGGCAGCGCCTCGCGCCGACGCCGTGCGGTCTCGTTGCGCAGCAGTTCGACGCGACGGCGGGCAGCGACCCGGATGAGCCAGGCCCGCGGATCGTCCGGCACGCCCTCGGCCGGCCATTGCTGCGCGGCCGCCAGCAGCGCCTCCTGCACCGCGTCCTCGGACGTGTCGAAGTCGCCGTAGCGGCGGACGACGGCGGCCAGGACCTGCGGCGCGGTTCGGCGGAGCAGGTCGTCGAGGTTCAGAACTCCCATCCGCTCATGTCCAGCACCGGGCGCACCTCGACCTCGGTGTGCAGGGCGTCGGGCACCTTCGCGGCCCAGCCGATCGCCTCCTGCTCGCTCGGGCAGTCGATCAGGTAGAAACCGGCCAGATGCTCCTTGACCTCGGCAAACGGCCCATCAGACGCGATCGTCTCGCCGTTGCGCACGGAGACCCATTTGGCCAGCGTCGGGTCGGCAAGACCCTCGGAGGCGACGTGCACCCCCGCCTCGATCATCTCGTCGGTCAGTTTCAGGTGACCGACGCCGAAGTCCATGCGCTCCGCGTCGGACATCTTGTCCCACGCTGCCAAGCTGCGAGGATTGGACTGAATGAGGATCAGATATTTCATGGTCCGCGCTTCCTCTCTACCGGCTCTCCCATCTTCATGTCGAAACCGGCGGCGTGGCTTCGACGTAGCGGCGAAAGTTTCTTCGAAAGGTGGTTTGCCGTGAGTGCTGAGCAGGAAATTCGCGAGGTGATCGAGGGTCGGGCGGCCGCGATGACGTCGGGTGACGCCCGGGCCGTGCTGGCCTACTACGTCCCGGAGTGGGTGCAGTTCAGCCTGGCTCCGCCGCTGAAGCAGCGGGCCGAGAGCGGCGACCCGGGCCCGCTGACCGCGTGGCTGGCCACGTTCCAGGCGCCGCCGAAGCGCGAGGTGACCGAGCTGGAGATCCACGCGGACGCGAACGTGGCGTACGCGACCAGTATCGAGTCGATGAGCGCGACTCCGGTGGGTGGCGACGAGGAGTTCACGCTGTGGTACCGGGTGACGGTCGGGTTGCGCCGGGTCGACGGGCGTTGGCTGATCGCGCACGAGCACCAGTCGGTTCCGTTCTACATGGACGGTTCGTTCCGGGCATCGGTGGATCTGCAGCCGTAGGCGGTGCCGGCTCGTTGTACCGGCATGGATGACGAGCACATCGTGGGGCCTGGCTTGACGGCGGCGCTGATCGCGGCGTTCCTCATCGCGTACGGGGTGTTCATCGCCGTCGTTCTTTACCGACGGTGAACTACAGCCCTGTACTTTCCGCCAAGATGTTGCCGCTGACCTGCGGTTAAGTAATCGTGGAGTGAGGTCAGGCCCCTGGTCGGCGGAAGCCATGAGTCACTGACGGTCATACTCACCCGCCGGCCGGGTCTGGGACTTTTGTCCGTCAGGCCTCGATCATGATCACTGCCGAGCCGGCCAGGACGGTCCGCCCGAACTGATACGAGAAGCCGGCGGCGCTCGCCCCGGCCCGCTTGTCCGCCGGCCGATGCCTCGCGCGGCCCGGCTCGGGCAGCTGGCCCTGATGATCGGCGATCGCGGTGGACGCAGCCAGGAGGGCCCAACCGCCCCACGCCCGCGTCAACGGGTCGGGCGTGGAGGCGTGCACCGCGCGGGCGACGGCGGCCGCGGTACTTTGTGCGACGCCCGGCTCGCAGGTGGCATCGGCGCGCGCGGCCCGCAGTTGCGGCGTCGGCGCGGGCGGCGCGGTGTCGCGGTGCTCCGCGAACGGCACCGACGGGTGGTTCACGTCGTAGCGGCGGATCAGCTCGTTCGTGACCGCGAGCAGCATCATGCTGGGCAGCGCCGCGGCGGCCAGGTGCCCGAAGGCGATGTCCGGCCGCTGCGCCTGCGCCGCGGTGACCGACATCTGCGCTCCGGTGCCGCAGACCAGGATCAGCAGGCGGGCCGCGCTGCTGTTCTCGACGCCGGGCAGCAGATCGCAGAGCTGATCCGTGACCGGACGTCGCAGGATGTCGGTGATCGGCCGCACCTGCGCCAGCGGCAGCCCTAGGGCCTCACCGATCGCCTCGTCCGCTTCCCGGCCGCGGCCGTAGGGGTCGGCCGTCCTACCACCTCTGCGAAACAGTCCCATCCTTCGATCATTGTCGATGGGGGCAAGGTGATGGCTGAGCCGGTCGGCCCGTTGCCCTCCAAGCGTCGCCGAGTTGGCAGACGCCGGGGAGGCCGTGAAGGCCATCGCTCGCACTCAGCATCCCGACCCATAAATGCCCTAGGCGATCCGACGGGCACGCCACAGATTCTCTCAGCGCTTCTTCCCTCGTTCGGACCGACGACCCTTGGCCGATCCGATAGGCACGACGGGTGCGGCGACCTGGTCGGGTTCGCGAATTTCGTAGCCCGCATCGCGTAGCTCCAACACGGCTGCCAACGGGTCGCGACGGATTGCTGCGCGAAGCTGGCGCCGCTGAAACTTCTCGCGGCTCGCCGCGAGCCGGTTCCTGGTGCCTGGCTTCGGGTCGAGAACGCCCTCGTCGATAAGCATTTCCAGGACGTCCTCGATGGACGGTCGGTAGCGCCGGCCACCGGTTGGAAGGTGCAGCTTGCCCAGGCTCCCTCGTTCTTTGCCGCTCGCGACGAGAAGCGCGTCCCAGGCCTCGCTGCGCGCATTTATCTGTACGTGGGCATCCGGGTAGTCGACCTTGTCACGCTCATAGTCGTCCGTTGTGTTCAGCAGTCCCTTCAGCTCGTCCACGAAGGTGCGTGCGATCGCAACCAGGCTAGCTTCGCGAGTCACCAATCATCACCCACAGCTCACGAGCGGCCGTGGACTGAAAATCTCGTTCCCGCGCTTGGCGGCGCAGCTCGGCCAAAGTAATCCCGAGCGCAGCGAGCTCCTGTTGGACAAAGTCGGCCCAATCGTCCTTGGACGGCTTGAAGACCTGAACCTCGTCGTCGGCTTGTGAAGCGGTCGCCGGTGGAGTCATGGTGCGCCTTCCCAGTGGGTGGTCCGAGGGCCTCGCTCGACATCCTCACGATAAGGACTGGGTACGACGTTTTGGTTGGTCCACAAGTATCGAACGTGAGACAACCTACACTCACAGGCACCCAAACCCTACCCCCAGTACAGAACACCTCGGCTAGTCAGCAAGCACGCAGCTGCCAGCAATACCAACTAAAGGTGACCAATCGGCACACGCGCCATCACGCCGAGAAAGCGGCTTTCAGTCGGGATCGACAACGCCGTGGTGTGCGCACGCTGCCTGAAACGCGTCCAACTGCCGGATCAACGGCTCTGGGACATCGCGGCCCGTCCCGGGCGGCACGGAACGCCTCAACATGTCCGCCACCCTCGTGCCCTGCTCACGGATGTCGGCGTAACGGGAGCCGGCGAACACCTCCCGCAGCCGCCGGTGGCCCTGCTCGGTCAGCGGCTCGCCCGGTTGGATCTCGCTGTCGCCGTCGCGCAGATCCATGCACGCCTGGATGCCGGAGTCCCGGAAGATGACGTTCTTGTCGTGCAGCACCCAGAGCCCACCGGCCAGCACCAGGACAGCAGCAGGGATGAGCCAGCGCGGCCGTTTGACCGGCCGCAAGTGTGGCGGCGGTGTCGGAGCCTCGAAAACGGCGTCTGTCTGCCACTCGCGGTGGTGGTAGGGGTTCAAGGTCATGGTGGCTCCGCGGGCCGGTCGCGGGGCTGGCGGCGGCCGAGTACCAGCCCTAGGGCCCGGCCGCATGGCATTCAACTGCGATCAATGCGTGCCGGTGACGGCCGAGCCGGTCGGATCGACTCGCCGGATCACCTCGCGCAGGGCCTCGGCCCCCGTCTCCGCGACCACGTCCGGGTGACAGGGCAGACCGGCCGGCCATGGCTGGCCCGCCGAGACCCACGCCGTACGTAAGCCAAAGCTCGCCCCGCCGCAGATGTCGTACGCGGGATTGTCGCCGACCATCCACTCGGCGGGGCGGCCGGCGGCCGCCTGGGCCAGCGCGAAGATCTCGGGGTCCGGCTTGCGTACGCCGGCCGCCTCCGAGATCGTCCAGCCGGCGACCAACAGGTCCAGGCCCGTGCGCCGCAGCTTGGCCTCCTGCTGGGCGACCGACCCGTTGGTCAGCACCCACGGGACGAAACCGGCCGCGGCCGCCGCGCGCAACGCGGCCGTGACCGACGGGTCGGGCTGCAGCTCGTCGACCATGCCGGCGCGCAGGTCGGTCAGCACCGGCGCCAAATCCACGCCGAACCGCTCGGCGATGCGCTGGGCGAGCGCCTCGCGCGGCTCGTAGCCGTCGCGGTCGGCCTCGATGAGCCAGGGCGTCTGCGCGACCCCGTACCGGGAATCGGACCATCTCTTGAAGGCAGCCCGCCGATCAATCAGAGTGTTGTCCAGGTCGACAAGTAACAGCATGTATCGATCTTTTCACGCTCTTCGGAAGGAGTTATGGCGTGCTGACCTTCACGAGTGCGGCGGAACAGGCGGCCTGGACCCTGGCGGAAGCCCTCAGCGACAAGGCCTTCGCGGCCATGAAGAGCGCCGAGGAGGCCGCCGAGGCCTTCCGGTCGGGCCGGATGGCGATGCGGCGGCAGTTCAAGGCTCGCGGCATGTCCGAGGTGGATGCCAGCATCCGCTGGAAGGGGACGGCTCAGGCACAGAACGCGCTGGCCGACCAGGAGTGGTATATGTCCGAGGCGAACATGTACAACAGAGCCGCAGCGGTACAGTACGCCAAGGCCCTCTATCTGAAGGGCCGGCAGTAGTCAGGCGGCCCGGTGGCGCAGGGTGGCGACCGTCGAACCGGCCAGGGCCAGCAGACAGTCGGGAAGCTGACCGTCGGCGATGGCCGCCCCGAACAGCGCTTCGCCGTTGGCGACGTCGCCGTTCATATACGCGCTGACGAACCGCGCCACCCAGCGCTTGTCGTACCGCGCGTCGTCGATGCCGGGGAAGTCGAGCGTCCAGGCGCCGCCGGAGGGGACCTGCCCCACCATCGTGGCTGCCAGGCACCAGGCGACATCCCAGGCGCCGACGACGCCGGAGCGGTCGACCACGGCGTCGAAGGTGCCGACCACAGCATCGCTATCGCCGCTGAGCGCACTCGCAAGCACGAGCGCCGCGTCGTCGAAGGCGTGCTGTGGAACGTCTGTCACGTGAGAAAAGGTACGTGGATCGGTCAAGGTTTGCCCGTCGACGAACAAAATCAGGCCCCGCGAAGCAGGCAGGTGATGCGGGCGGTACAGACTCGCTCGCCGCTCTCGTCGGTAATGACGATCTCGTAGGTCGCCATGGTGCGGCCGCGGTGCACCGGGGTGGCCACCCCGGTGACCACGCCGGAGCGGGCCGCCTTGTGGTGGGTGGCGTTGATGTCGACGCCGACCGCGAACGGCCGGTCCACGGTCTGGCCGTGCATGACCGCGCCCACCGAGCCGAGCGTCTCGGCCAGCACGCAGGACGCGCCGCCGTGTAGCAGACCGTACGGCTGGGTATTGCCCTCGATCGGCATGGTGCCGACCACGCGCTCCGGTGCCGCCTCGGTGAGCTGAATGCCCATCCGCTCGCCTAGGGTGCCGCCGCCCCCGGTGGCGAATAGATCCCGAACACTGTCGGCCGCTATGTCCATTCGATGAACGTTACAGGTGGGCCGCCTGTCGCGTGTTTGTGAGTTCGGCCCTACTCTCTCCCCGACCCGCATCTATTCAGCAGGAGGCACCATGACCGAGCCGCAGGAGACCGTCGAGACCCGCGGTGACGACCGCGTCGACCTGATCGCCACGGACACCACGGGCGACGGCAAGCCGGACGTCTGGGTCGCCGACACCGACGGGGACGGCAAGCCCGACCTGTTCCAGTTCGACACCGACGGCGACGGCAAGGTCGATGTGACCATGGTCGATCTCGACCAGGACGGAAACCCCGAAGCGGTCGTCGAGGGCGACGGCGGCGTGCCGCCGCAGGCCTAGGCGCCGCCCAGCGCGGACAGCGCCACCCAGAGCACGGCGATCGCCACGACGGTGCTGAGTACGGTCCAGGCGGTGTGCTGCCAGGACCGCGGCCCGGCGACGCCGTCGGCGTGGCCGAGCAGCACCATCAGGTCGCGCTGCCGGCGGATCTCGTCGGCGCGGTGCCCGGTGGTGCCGTCCCGGCCCCGGCTCAGCTCCACCGCCAGCCGTGCCTGGGCGCGCTGTAACCGGCGCACCGCGATTCTGGCCCGCCGCCCGGCTTGCGCTCCGGCATGCCGGCGGGCCGCCGCCCGCCGCGCTCCCGAGCCGAGCACCGCGAGTTCGCCCGCGGTGATCAGTTCGGGATCGCGGAGCGTGGCGAGCTGCCCGACATAGAAGTCGGCCTCGCGGTCGTGCACGTGCCGCACCAGCCACAGGATCAGCAGCAGTGGCGGCAACCCCTTGAGCAGCAGCACGCCCAGCAGCGCCAGCGGTCCGTTACCGAGGCCGTCGCTGAGCAGCGGCGAGTTCCACAGCATGTGCGAGGCCCAGGCGCCGAGGACGGCGAGTGCCGCGACCCCGATCCGGTGGCCGGCGGTGCGGTCGCGGTGCAGCACCAGGTATCCGATGCCGGCGCCGGCCAGCGCGCTGAACAGCGTGTGACTCCACACCCCGGACAGGAAGCCGCGCAGCAGAAACGTCTCGATCACCGGCTGCAGGTGGTCGCCCTGCCCGGCCAGCGCGACATTGCCGACGGCGAAGACGATGTTCTCCACGATCTGGAAGCCCAGTCCGACCATCGCGCCGTAGACGACGCCGTCGAGCACGCTGTTCACCTGTGCGCGGGCGATGAGCACGATCGCGACCACGCCGAGCGTCTTGGCGATCTCCTCGACGGCCGGCCCGGCCAGCGCCGCTCCCCAGTCCGCGGCCAGGTGTGGCGACCAGAGCTTGGCGATCAGGTCCTCGAGCGCCGCGCTGGCCGGGATGGACACCGACGTCGCCACCACCGCGCCCCAGGCGAACGCCACCACCAGCAGCTCGGTCGGCTCGCGCTCGAGGAAGTCGAGCTCCGAGACAACGACCCAGAACGGCACGGCGAGCAGGGCGAACAGCACGACGGCGGTCACTGTTGCTTTCGGGTACGCCTCGACGAAGCGCCCGGCGACCTGAGCCATCCGTCCGGCTCCCACTGCTAGCAGGGCCGTCACCACCCAGAACGCGGGCACTTCGAGCAGGCCGGACGCGCGAATTCCGTCCGCGGCGGGCCGCACCGCCGTCGGGGTCACTGCTGCCGCCCGTCGTGGCGCAGGGTCCGGGTGCTGCGGTCGATGAGCGGCAACGCGCGCCCGAGGTCGAGCTCGCCGCCGCTGATCGTGACCTCGATGGTGAGCCCGCCGGTGACGAAGACGGCGTAGCGGCCGCCGCGACCGGGTGCGGTGTATCCGCCCTGAATGCCGGCGAGCCCGGCGGCGGTATTCACCGCGAGCTGCCCGCCGGTCACCTGGTACCCGGATGTGCTGGTGATCCGCTGGCGTAATCGGGTGGCGGCGTTCTCCAGGTCGCCGGCGAACGGGCGCACCGCGATCGCGTACCGCACCGAGCCGAGATGAAACAGCACCGTGCCCTGGTCGTCGCCGGGGCGGGTCTCGGAGACGTCGAGTGTGGCACCCGGCGGCGGGATCACGGTGACCGCGGCGCCCACCAGATAGGGATCCATCGCCGAGACCGCCCGGTCGTTGGGTAACGCGCGGTCGACGGCGGGTAGGCCGAAAGCCAGGGCGGCGAGGGTGGCGACGACACCGAGCGCACCGAGGAGATTCGTCAGCTGACGCCGGGTAGTCCTCGCCATGCCTCCACGCTAGTGGGTGACGGCGCGATCACGCTGCCATCCACCACTGTGGAGAGAAGACAAGACTATATATTACGGATTTGTCCGTTTTAGCGATAAATACTGAGGCGGAACGGTGACGGCCAACCAAACGCCGTTCTCGCTGCGATAGAACTCGTGCCCGTCGTCGTTCATCGCGCCGGAATCCACCTCGAAGATGGCGACCGCGGCCGATCGGCGACGACCGACCACCAGGGCGGTCGGCACATCGGTCGAAAGGTGCACATGATGCCGGCTACGCGGACGCAGGCCGTCCCGCCGAATCGACGACACGTTCTCCTCCGGTGTGCCGTGAAAAAGCACGGCTGGCGGCCGGACGGGCGGCAGATCGAGATCAACGGCCACCCGGCGCGAGTGCCCCTGGCTGGCCCGGATCCACTCGGCGCCGTCGTCGCGGCGGGCCACGGCGAACCGGGATTTGTCGTTGCCCTCGACGATCACGTCGAGCTCGGCGCGGCTCAGGCGCAACGCGGCGAGCAGGTCGGCGACCGGCACCCAGCCGTTCGCGTCGAGCGTGAGGCCGGCGGTCTCCGGCCGATGCCGCAGAACCATCGAGATCCGGCGGCTGACCCGCACTTGTTCGCGGGTGAGTACGGTCATGCAATCAACTCCATGACCGCAACGTAATACGGACGATCCTGCTCGTCGACGGATTTCAGGCGCCACCGGGTGCCGTCCAGCAGCTCGGCCAGTTCGGCGACCGAGCAATTGAGATAGTCGAACCACTCGGTCGCGAGCAGGCGGTAGCGCAGCCGCAGCCGCAGCTGGCCGCCGAGCCGCCCCCGGTCCTGGTTGCGCCGTTGATACGAGACGTGCACCGGGTCGGTGGTGCCGTACGGGTCGGTGCCCTGCGCGATGATCCGGGCGCCCGGGTTGGCCAGCCTAGCCAGCGCGTCCAGGAAGATCGGCGCGCGTTCCCGGCTCTCGATCAGCCCGAGATTGTTGCCGAGCAGCAGGAATGTGTCGTAGCGGGCGGGGGCCGAGGCGTACGCGTCAATGGTGTTGAGAACGGTGTCGCGAAGGCCGCGCCGACGGGCGATCTCGATCGCGCCGCGGGAGGTGTCCAGCCCGGTCACCGGCATGCCACGCCGCTGGATCTCGATCGCGGTCCGCCCGGCACCGACACCGATGTCCAGGACGTGCCCGCGGATCAGGCGCAACGCCCGATGGTCGTGCGGCTGCCACTCCGAAGGTTCATCCAAATAGTGATCCACCGGCGCGCCGTTGATCAAACCGTCGTCCCGCTCGATAACCTCGATCACAGGTCGCGGCACCCGGCCGCCGGCCAGCGGTCGCGGGCCGACACCGGTGCGCACCGCGAACGCGTCGCGGATCATCTCGCCGAACACGTCGCCGATCGGAGGCTCGTCCATGCTCCTCAGCTTCGACGAAGTACCCAGCGGGCGTCAGGCGGAAGAACGAAGAAGGGGCGATCGCCTTCCCCAGCGTTCGCCCCTTGCAACGATTTTTCGCCTCGACTGAGGTACGTCAGTCGCCCTGGCGCTGCGTGGGAATCTGCCCCTGCAGCAGGGCGCGAACCTCCGACTCCCGGTAACGACGGTGGCCGCCCAGCGTCCTGATTGCGCTGAGTTTGCCGGCCTTCGCCCACCGGGTGACAGTCTTCGGGTCGACACGGAACATCGACGCCACCTCGGCCGGTGTTAGTAGCGGCTCAGGATCGTGCGTACGCGATGCCATCGGTCACTCCTCCACAGGTACCTAAAAAACATCGGCCGGGGTCCCGCCGGCCGGTGCGTCTCTCATGGTCCGGCTAGTCCCCGATGTCCGACATGGGCCGAACGGACGAACGTCCCCAGATAGACGGATGAAGCATGCCCGATTTTTGCGTGTTTTCTACGCCAGATAGTGTCGCGTTTAGACCGATTATCACGCTTCGCCTAGCGCCCATCACGAAGCGTACTCACTTCGGGAGCGCTTCCACGGGCCGGGAATCCTGCCCGTCTGTCCCTATTTTCCCTGCTCAGTTACACCGCTCGAGAAGCTGGACGGATCGCCACCGTTCCACGAGCTTCTCGTAGGCCCCGGAGGCGCTGTCGGCGTCACCGCGGGACAGTGCGGACAGCCCGGCCGCCACCAGTCCGGGTGAATCATCCGACGCGAGGTCGTCATCCGGGAGAAGGTTGACCAGGCCGCCGTAGTCAAGCTCGACGATCGACCGCGGATGGAACTCCTCCAGCCAGCGGGTGCCCTCCTCGACCGCGTCGGTGATCGGGGCGTCGCCCAGCGCCTTGCGCAGCACCGACACGCCTCGATGCGCGCGCCGGCGGGCCTTGGAGATCTCGGTGCGATACCGCAGGGTCCGCTGCCCGCCGGAGAGCACGATCTCGCGCTCCTCGAGATCGACGAAGACGAACCACCGCAACGGCACACCCCACGTCGCGATCTGCTCGTGCACCCGCGGCACGCCCTGCTCGAGCACCTTGGCGCCGCTGCGCCAGTCCTCCACGACGGCCTTCGCCTGGCCGGCCAGGATCGGCGGCACGAAGGCGTCGGCCAGCACGCTCGGTACGCCGTCGCGTGCGTTCAGCGCGGCCTCGGCCACCCGCAACCGCAAGTTCCAGGGGCAGACCAGCAGGGTGTCGCCCCACTCCATCACGTACGCCTCGTCGGGCAGATCGGGCAGTCGCGTCCACCCGGCGCCGAGTGCCTCGAGCACCGCCGTACGCTGCTTCACCGGCCCGTCGACCAGGCCCAATGCACGCCCCTCACGGGCGTAGCGCCGCCAGAAAACCTGCCGCTCACGATCGAAGGCGGTCAGCGGCTCGTAAACCCGTAGGTACGACGCGAACAGTGACGGCACGGCGCGATCCTTTCACGAATTCGCCGCGTTGGAACTTCCCACGCAGTCGTAATCACGACGGTCACATCCGACTACGCTTCGCTCATGTCCGGCAGACCCCGCCGGACCGACGGCCCCACGAAGGCCGGCCCCCCGTGAGATCAGGAGAACGGCAATGGGTGTGTTCGACTCCGACGGCACCGACGCCAGCGGGCACGAGCAGGTGGTCTTCTGCCAGGATCGGCAGACGGGATTGAAGGCCATCATCGGCATCTACTCCACGGCTCTCGGGCCGGCGCTCGGCGGCACCCGTTTTTACCCCTATGAGAGCGAAGAGAACGCTCTTGCCGATGTGCTGAAACTCTCGCGCGGCATGGCGTACAAGAACGCGGTGGCCGGCCTCGATCTCGGTGGCGGCAAGGCAGTCATCTGGGGCGATCCACAACGGGTCAAATCCGAGGGTCTGCTGCGGGCGTACGGGCGGTTCGTCGAGTCGTTGAACGGCCGCTACTACACGGCGTGCGACGTCGGCACCTACGTCCCGGACATGGATGTCATTGCGCGCGAGACCAAGTACGTGACCGGTCGCAGCCCGGAGCACGGCGGCGCCGGCGACTCCTCGATCTTGACGGCCTGGGGCGTGTTCCAGGGCATGCGCGCCGCGGCCGAGCACGCCTGGGGGCGTCCCACGCTCGCCGGTCGCACGGTCGGCATCGCGGGGCTGGGCAAGGTCGGCAAATATCTCGCCGGTCACCTGATCGAGGACGGCGCCTCGGTGGTCGCCACCGACCCGAACGAGGTCGCGCTGGCCTGGGCGCGCGAGACGTACCCGCAGATCGAGCTGGTCGCCGACACCCACGCGCTGATCACCTCGGACATCGACGTGTACGCCCCCTGCGCGCTCGGCGGCGCCCTGGACGACGACACGGTGCCCGTTTTACGCGCGAAGGTAGTTGCGGGAGGTGCGAACAATCAGCTCGCCCACCCCGGCGTCGAGAAGGCCCTGACCGACCTCGGCATCCTGTATGCGCCCGACTACGTGGTCAACGCCGGCGGGGTGATCCAGGTGGCCGACGAGATCGGCGGCTTCAACTTCGAGCGGGCCAAGCTGCGGGCCACCGGGATCTTCGAGACCACCAAGCGGATCCTGCGGCTCGCCGACGACGAGGGCGTGTCCCCCGCCGTCGCCGCCGACCGGCTGGCCGAGCAGCGGATGTCAGAGATCGGTCGGTTACGGTCGATCCACCTCTGAAGTCGCGTTTTCGGCACCGCCGCGCGTCTCGGAGCCAAATTCCGCGACGCGCGGCAGTGTCACACGCAACCCGAGGTGCCGAAGGCGGCATCGTCCATGTACCGTAAGACCCACGAGAGATGCCTGACGTCATCGGGGCCCGCCTTTGGGCTGCCCCGAATTCTGTGCGAGGGGGTCGAGCCATGGGGCGCGGCCGTGCTAAGGCCAAGCAGACGAAGGTGGCCCGGGAGCTGAAGTATCACTCCCCGAACACCGACCTCACCGCCTTGCAGCGCGAACTGGCGGGTGCCGGTAAGTCCGACCGTCACTTCGACGACGACAACGACGAGTTCGTCGATGACGACGAGGACGACGCTGAGGACGACCAGGACTCCTGGTCGCCGACAAGGCGGCGCTGACCCGTATTGCACAGAGCACGCGGCATACCGCGTGCTCCCGTGTGTGTCGCGGTCATATTCCGACGGTTCCAACACGAAAGCCCACGCGGGCGCCTAGCTCGCGTGGGCTTCGGACCGGCTCTCCCCCTCAGCGGGGGCGGTTGTTCCAGTTGTAGAACGTCGGGATGTTCTCGAAATGGTTCCAGGCGCAGACCGCCGAGCCGTCTTCCGGCGTGCCCTCGGCACGGTCCCGCCGCGCCGACTCCGCCTCGGCGATGAGCGCGGACAGCCCGGCCCGGGTGTCGTGCACCCGCGCCGTCACCGGATCGTCGTCAGACGGCCGTGGGCTCGTGATCTCGGGCATGGTCCAGCACTCCCTCCAGTAGGCGAATCTTGCTGTTCCGGCAGTGGTCGGTCTCGGTGATGTCGAACCGGCCCTGCTCGAAGAAGCGGTTGGCCGCGTGGGCACCGCCGCAAAAGCCGAAATATGGACAAGTCGCGCGGCATGCCTCAACACCGCTGACAAACTCGGCGATCCACGGCGTCGACGCGGCCCCGGCCAGGATGTCGGCCAACCCGGTCGTCAGCACGTTACCGCTGGTGAAGTCGCCGTACCGGGGGTCGTGGAAACCCGCGAGCTCGGGCGAGAGCAGCACGACCGAGCCGTCATACGCGATCGTGGGGATCGGGTCGAGACGGCGCGGCAACAGATCATCGGCGGTGCCGTCGAGCACCGCCGAGGCGTACCGCAAGGACCACTCGATCTCACGCAGATGAATGCGGGGGTCGCGGCGCCAGGCCGCGACCAGCTCGGCCCAGAAGGCGGTCACGTCGGCCGCCGCATGAGCGTTCGCCCGGGTGTTGACGCCCTCGAGCTCCTCGACGTTGATCCCCAGCACCTCGCAGCCGAGGCCGAGGAAATAGTCGTAGAGCTCGGCGGCGAGACCCGGTCGCGGGTCGCCGACGACGCAGAGCGCGGAGAACGGTATGTCGTGCCGGTGGAGCGCTTCGACGCCCCGCATGATCCGGTCGTATGCCGGTTTGCCCCCGCGGGTGATCCGTTCACCGTTGCGCGCCTCGGGGCCGTCGACGCTGACGCTGACCCGGATCGCGTGCTCGGTGAAGAACTCGCACCACGCGTCGTCGATCAGGGTCGCGTTCGTCTGCACGTGGTGTTCCACGCCCGGACCGAACGGCGCGATCAGCGCACCCAGTCCGTCGCGGCCGGCGGCCAGCGGCTCGCCACCGTGCCAGACGACCGAGAACCGGCCGTCGCGCGACCAGGGCTCGACCGCCTCGGCGACCGCGCCGGCCACCTCGACCGGCATCCGGTGATCGTCCCGGCGAAACGGCAGATAGCAGTAGGAACAATCGAGGTTGCAGAGGGTGGTGGGTTGCATGACCACGTAGGTGGGAACGGCCGAGATGCCACGCATCCCGTTCCATCGATCAGCCATGTCGCACCCCCGTCCGTGCGCTCAGGCTAGGCCCGCCGGTCCAACCGCACGAATGATCCGCATGTGTCGGACATCGACACACGCGGATCATTTCACGTTTGCCCTATTGCGAGCCAGAGTCGGCGTTTTTTCACCTTCGGGTGATCCTCGGTGATCAGCCCCGGGTGTACTGACCCATCATCTGCACCTCGCCGGTGCCCTCGATGACCTCGCCGACCTGCCACGCCTCGACGCCGCGGCCGGTCAGGTACGCCATCGCGCGGTCGGCGTCGTCCGAGGAGACGATCGCGAACATGCCGACGCCCATGTTGAATGTCGCCTCCATCTCGTGGTCCTCGATCCGGCCCTTGGCCTGGATGAGGTCGAAGATGGGCTGCGGACGCCACGTCGAACGGTCGACCACCGCGTCGGCGTTCTCCGGCAGGACGCGGACCAGGTTGCCCGGGATGCCACCGCCGGTGATGTGCGAGAAGGCGCGCACGTCGGCCTCCTCGATCAGGCCGAGGCAGTCCTTCGCGTAGATCTTGGTCGGAGTGAGCAGCTCCTCGCCGAGGGTGCGCTGCGAGCCGAAGTCGTCGACCACCGACTCGAGCCGCATCCGGCCGGCGCCGAGCAGCACGTGGCGGACCAGTGAATACCCGTTCGAGTGCAAGCCGGACGACCGCATCGCGATCACCGCGTCGCCCACCTCGACCCGCTCCCGGCCGAGGATCTCGCTCTCCTCCACCACGCCGACGCCGGTGGCGGACACGTCGTACTCGTCGGGGCGCAGCACGCCGGGGTGCTCCGCGGTCTCGCCGCCGAGCAGCGCGCAACCCGCGTACCGGCAGCCGTCCGCGATGCCCGCGCCGATCTCGGCCACCTTGTCCGGCACGACCTCACCGCAGGCGATGTAGTCGAGCAGGAACAACGGCTCCGCGCCGCAGGCCACCAGGTCGTCGACAACCATCGCGACCAGGTCGATGCCGATCGTGTCGTGGATGTCGAGCTGCTGCGCGATCACCAGCTTAGTGCCGACACCGTCGGTCGACGAGGCCAGGATCGGGCTCTTGTACTTCTGCGTGTTCAGCCGGAAGAGGCCGGAGAAGCCGCCCAGGTCGCCGAGCACCTCGGGCCGGGTCGTCTTCTTCACCTTCGACCGGAGCAGCTCGACCGCCCGGTCGCCGGCCTCGATCGAGACCCCCGCCTCCGCGTACGTCACCGCGCGCTTGCGGGCGCCGCGGCCCGCGCCCGCCGTCCACGGCTGGCGGTCGGCGTCGCCGGCCCCGTTCGAACCGGCGTTGCGCTCGGACACGTGCGTCACGTTCTCCCCTTTAGCGGTGCTTTTGTCTTCAGTCACGGGTGGTGCAGGGCGTTCGCCCCGCCCGGACTCGCGACCAGCGGTCCGGCGCCCTGGTTACCGTCGCCGTACTCGCGCGCGTCGTACTCGCTCTCCAGCTCGGAGACGGCCACGTCGGACGTCGGCTCGGGCATTGCCGCCCGCTTGCCGACACCCTCCAGCAGGTGCTTTCCAATCAGGTTTCCGGCCGGGAGCTCGATCGGGTACTCCCCGGTGAAGCACGCCATGCACAGCCGTGACTTGGGCTGCTCGGTCGCCTGCACGAGACCGTCCAGGGAAACATAGCCCAGGGAGTCCGCCCCGATCGAGCGGCGGATGCCGTCGATTTCCAAGCCGTTCGCGACCAATTCGGCACGGGTCGCGAAATCGATGCCGTAGAAGCAGGGCCACTTGACCGGCGGCGACGAGATCCGCACGTGCACCTCGAGGGCGCCGGCCTCACGCAGCATGCGCACCAGGGCCCGCTGGGTGTTGCCGCGGACGATCGAGTCGTCGACGACCACCAGACGCTTGCCGCGGACCACCTCGCGCAGCGGGTTCAGCTTGAGCCGGATGCCGAGCTGGCGAATCGTCTGCGAGGGCTGGATGAAGGTGCGGCCCACGTACGCGTTCTTGGTCAGGCCGGCGCTGTACGGGATCCCGGAGGCCTCCGCGTACCCGATCGCGGCCGGGGTGCCCGACTCCGGCACCGGGATCACCAGGTCGGCCTCGACCGGGTGCTCCTTGGCCAGGCGGCGGCCGATCTCGACGCGGGCCGAATACATGTTCCGGCCGGCGATCGTGGTGTCCGGGCGAGCCAGGTAGACGTACTCGAAAAGGCAGCCCTTCGGCTCGGGCGCGGCGAACCGGCTGGACCGCAGGCCGTGCTCGTCGACGGCGAGCATCTCGCCCGGCTCGACCTCACGGACGAAACTGGCACCGACGATGTCGAGGGCGGCGGTCTCGCTCGCGACCACCCAGCCACGCTCCATGCGGCCGAGCACCAACGGGCGTACGCCTTGGGCGTCGCGCGCCGCGTACAGCGTATTCTCGTCCATGAACACCAGGCTGAAGGCGCCCCGCAGGGTCGGCAGGACCTCGAGCGCCGCGGCCTCGACCGACAGATCGGGGCGGCTGGCCAGCAGCGTCGTCATGAGCGCGGTGTCGGTCGTGGCGCCGTCCACCTCGAGACCGCGGTCCGCGACCTCCTTGGCCAGCTCGGCCGTGTTCACCAGGTTGCCGTTGTGGCCCAGCGCGATCGTCGTACCGGCCGTGGTGGCGCGGATCGTCGGCTGCGCGTTTTCCCAGCCGGGACCGCCGGTCGTCGAATAACGGGTGTGACCGATCGCCAGGTGGCCGCGCAGGCTCGCCAGGGTCGGCTCGTCGAAGACCTGGGACACCAGGCCAAGATCTTTGTAGACCACGACCCCGGAGCCGTCACTCACAGCGATCCCGGCAGCTTCCTGGCCGCGATGCTGAAGGGCGAACAGCCCGAAATACGTAAGTTTCGCGACCTCTTCCTCGGGAGCCCAGACACCAAAGACGCCGCAGGCATCCTGGGGGCCACGCTCCTGTGGGTCGAGATCGTCGGTCAGTCGGCCGTCGCCTCGGGGCACCTGCTTGCTCCCTCATGCTGTCTGCTCAAACTTGCTGGCCTGCTCCGACGGACCAGTGTACGCGAGCGCGCGGGCGACGGCTGGGCGTCACTCAGCGCCCGGGAACGGATACAGCGGGAGGTATTCGGAAAGATCAGTGCGGATCCCACTGGCACGAATCCGACCATCACCGACCGCATCCACCCAGTGCACACGATCCGTAGCGACGAGCAACCACGTGACCGGATCCGTCTCGACCACATTGGGCGGTGTGCCGCGAGTATGCCTGGGACCTGCGACACACTGAATCGCACCGAAAGGCGGAATTCTGACCTCGACCGAACGGCCAGGCGCTCTTCGGGACAACTCGCCCAGGAGTTCGCGGGTGGCGTCACGCAACGCCGCACGCTCGGGTTCCGCGCCTTGATCCAGCGCGTCCAGCGCTCGGGCAACGGCCGCGGATTTATTGTGCGCAGGGGACACGTCGGGACGATACGGCCCGGTCCGCCGAGATTGGTATGCGGCCCTGGGTCGCGCGATGAACGCGAGACAAGGCATAGTGGCCGACGGTGTTTTAGTCGCGGGACGTAATCGGACTCCTCAACGGAGTCCGGACGACCGGAAGGCGGTGGATGTGAAAGCGCACCTTCGAGCCCGGGCAACCCAGGCCGGTGTGCTACTGGCGATGGTCGTCGGCGGCGTTGCCGTCGCGCCAGCCATGGCGCTCGCAGACCCTACCGTGGGGATCAACCTTCCAGGTCAAGTCGTCTCCGGCGGCACCGTGACCCTGTCCTACACGGTGAAGCCGGATCAGCAGGGCAACGGGCAGGGCAACGGCGAGGGTCCGTTCCAGGCTCAGATCCAGGTCGACACCGGCGGCCTGGGCTGCAACGGCAACGGCTGCAGCCCCGGCTCTCTCCAGCTCGGCCCGGACGGTCAGTCGTTCTCGGCGCAGTTGAAGGCGCCGAACGTGGGCGACGGCCAGACCCGATCGTTCACGGTCTCGGTCAACGTCAATATCCAGGGCCAGGGCAGCCAGCGGCAAAGCGCGACGCTCACGGTCAAGGGCGCGGACAAGCCGCAGACTGTGGCGGGTGTCACCGGCACGGTGTCGGATCAGAACGGCAACCCGATCCCCAACGCCGACGTCGGTATCCAGGACAGCAACGGCGGCCAGCAGAGCACCAAGACCAACAACTCGGGCCGGTTCGCCTTCCGCAGCACCGACTCCCGGCCGATCGCGCCGGGAAACATCTCGGTGGGCGCGAGCAAGGACGGCTTCAACGTCGCGACCGTGCAGCGCACCGGCCAGGCCGGCAGCACGCTGAACGTCTCGCTGACGTTGAAGAAGCTGGTGGCGGCCACGCCGTCGTCGGCGACCCCGTCGGTGTCCGCCTCGGCCACCACCGACCCGACCGAGGACGCGACCGCGGACGCGCCGACCGATGACGCGACCACGCCGGCCCAGGTCGACGCGGAGAACACCTCGGCGTCCGACGACAGCGGTGGCGGCGCGTCGTGGCTCTACATCATCATCGGCGTTCTGCTGGTGGGTGCCGGTGTCGGCGCGATGGTGCTGGTCTTCCTGCGCCGCAAGAACAGCGGAAACAACGGCGGCGGCGACGATGACGACCCGACCAACATGAGCCCGGGCGGCGGCGCGGTGCCGCCGAGCCAGGGCCGGTTCAACGACGCGACCCGGGTGGGTGCGCCGGTCGGTGCCGGTGCGGCCGCGCAGACCATGGTGGCGCCGCGCGCGGGTGCGCCGATGGCGGACGCCCCGACCATGATGCACCGGCCGGTTCCGCCGGAGGACGAGTTCCCCGATCCGTACGGCGCTCCGACCCCGCCGCAGGGCGGCTACCTCGGTGCCTCGTCGGCCGGGTGGGACGACCAGGGCGGCGGCTACGACCAGGCGACGCAGTACGGCGGGGCCCCGGACAACGGGTACGGCCAGTACGGCGCCGACGACGGCGGGCAGTACGCCGCCGGTGCCACCGGGCAGTACGGCGGCGGCCAGCAGCAGCCGCCGCAGATGTACAACGAGCCCACCGGTATGTACCGGCCGGCCGACGAAGGTTACGGCGACTACGACCGCGGCGGCTACGGAAACGCCGCCAACGGTGGCGGCGGCACCTACGGCGGCGCGGCACCCGCGAGCGGCGGCCAATACGGCGGCGGCGCGGCCGGTGGCGGCGGTCAGTACGGCGGCGGCGCGGCGGGCGTCGGCGGTGGCCAATACGGCGGCGGTGCCGCAGGCGGCTACGGCGACCAGGGTGGCTACGACCAGACGACGGCGTACGGCGGTGGCCAGCCCACCGGCACGTACGGCGGCGCGGCACCTGCGGGCGGCCAATACGGCGGCGGCCAGTATGGCGGCGGAGACAACCAATACGGCGGCGACGGCGGCCAGTACGGCGGCGGCGCGGCCGGTGGTCAGTACGGCGGCGGCCAGTACGGCAGCGAGCAGCAGCAGTACGGCGGCGACCAGGGCGGCTACGACCAGCGCGGCGGCCAGTACGGCGGCGGTCAGGGCCAAGCCCAAGGCCAGTACGGTGGCCGCGACGACCAGTACGACGAGCAGACCGGTTACGACCAGCGCGGTGGCTACCGTGGACAGTCGTCCCGGCCGGGCCAGCGCCGCTCCTCCGAGTGGGACAACTGACCTAAGAGCAAGCCGAGATCGGCCCCGCCCCGGAAACGGGCGCGGGGCCGATCACTTTTTGCACATAACGCACAAAAAACCCGGCCGACGTCCCGCGAGGGGAACGCCGGCCGGGGAGATCAGTCCTGGTCGTCGTGGTGCTCGGTCAGCTCCAACGTGACGGACCGGCCCTCGTCGGCGGGCACCGGGTCCTTCACCTCGGCGACCGACGCCGCCGGGATGCCGTCCGCCTCGATCGGCGCCGCCGTCTCCATGGCCGGACCGGCAGCCGCCGCCTCCAGCACCTCGTCGCCGCGGTCCTGCCCCGCCGGTGCGGTCGGGTCGGCGGCGTGCTCCGGGTCGCCCTGCCGGTTGGCTAGTTCGGCCGCCCCACCGAACAGCTTCGGCAGCGTTGCCGACCACGCCTCGCGCACCTCGTCCAGCGGGATGCTGAACTCGTCGCGCACCTCGAGGACCGGCTCGTGCTGCGTCACGCCGATCGGGTTGCAGGTCACGCCGAACTCCGCGGCCAGCGCGACGAACGCCTTGTCGTGCCCGCGCGGCACCGCGACCAGCGCCCGGCCGGCCGACTCGCTGAACAGGTAGACGAACGCGGAGGTGCCGTCCTGCGGCAGCGACACGCGCGCGCCCACGTTGCGTCGCAGCGCGCTCTCCACCAGCGCCTGCGAGAGGCCGCCGTCGGAGAGGTCGTGCGCGGCGCTGACCAGGCCGGACTGCGACGCCCGGGCCATCAGCGCGCCCAGCCGCTGCTCCTTCGCCAGGTCCACCTTGGGCGGACGACCGCCGAGGTGGCCGTGCGTTACCCAGGCCCACTCGGAGCCGGACAGCTCGACGTCGGTGTCGCCGAGCAGGTAGAGCAGGTCACCGTCGCCGGTCGGCGCGGTGAAGCCCATCGGGACGCGGCGGGCCACGTCGTCGAAGACGCCGAGCACGCCGACCACCGGGGTCGGGTGGATCGCCGCGGCCCCGGTCTGGTTGTAGAAGCTGACGTTGCCGCCGGTCACCGGGGTGCCGAGCTGCTGGCAACCGTCCGCCAGACCGCGTACGGCCTCGGCGAACTGCCACATCACGGCCGGGTCCTCCGGCGAGCCGAAGTTCAGGCAGTCGGTCACCGCGACCGGCTCGGCGCCGGTGACGGCCACGTTCCGGTACGCCTCGGCGAGTGCGAGACGCGCACCCTCGTACGGGTCGAGACGCGCGAAGCGCCCGTTGCCGTCCACCGCGAGCGCCACGCCCAGGCCGGTCTCCTCGTCGATCCGCAGCACGCCGGAGTCTTCCGGCTGGGCCAGGATCGTGTTGCCGAGCACGTACCGGTCGTACTGCTCGGTGACCCACGTCTTGTCGGCCAGGTTCGGCGAAGCCGCCATCCGCAGCACCGTCTCGCGCAGCTCGTCGCCGGTGCTCGGGCGGGGCAGCGTCTCCGCCTTGTCCGCCTGCAGCAGGATCAGGTCGGCGGGCTCGCGGATCGGGCGGGCGTAGACCGGCCCGTCGTCGGCGAGTGATCCGGGCGGCACGTCCACCACCACGTGGTCGTTCCAGCTGATCACCAGCCGGCCCGGTGCGCCGCCCTGCGCCGGCCCGGTCACCTCGCCGATCGCGGTGGCCCAGACGCCCCACTTCTTGGCGACCTCGAGCACGCGGTCCAGGTTTTCCGGGGTGACGATCAGAAGCATCCGCTCCTGCGACTCGCTGGCCAGGATCTCGGTGGGCGACATCGAGGCCTCGCGCAGCGGCACCCGCTCGAGCCAGACCCGCATGCCGGTGCCGGCCGCCGCCGCGGTCTCGGACAACGCGCAGGTCAGACCCGCGCCGCCGAGGTCCTGAATACCGGCGACGAGGCCGGCGTCGTACAGCTCGAGACAGCTCTCGATGAGCAGCTTCTCCATGAACGGGTCGCCGACCTGCACCGACGGGCGGCGCTGCTCGGCCTCCTCGTCGAAGGTGGCGGACGCCAGCACGGAGACCCCGCCGATGCCGTCCCGGCCGGTCCGCGCGCCGAGCAGCACGACGACGTTGCCGACGCCGGCCGCTTCCTTGTGCTGCAGCCGCTCGACCGGCAGCACACCGATGCTCAGTGCGTTGACCAGCGGGTTTCCCTGGTACGTCGGGTCGAAGACGACCTCACCGCCGATGTTCGGCAGGCCCAGGCAGTTGCCGTAGCCGCCGACCCCGGCCACCACGCCGGGCAGCACCCGCGCCGTGTCCGGGTGATCGGCCGCACCGAAGCGCAGCGGATCCATCACCGCGATCGGGCGGGCGCCCATGGCGAGAATGTCGCGGACGATGCCGCCGACGCCGGTCGCCGCGCCCTGGTACGGCTCGACGAAGCTCGGGTGGTTGTGCGACTCGACCTTGAAGGTGACCGCCAGGTCGTCGGAGATCTGCACGACGCCCGCGTTCTCCCCGATGCCCGCCAGCATCCGGGTGTTCTGCGGCGTCTTCTCACCGAACTGACGCAGGTGCACCTTGCTCGACTTGTACGAGCAGTGCTCGCTCCACATGATCGAATACATCGCGAGCTCGGACGCGGTCGGACGGCGGCCGAGGATCTGCCGGATCCGGTCGTACTCGTCGTCCTTTAGCCCGAGCTCGGTGTGCGGCTGGAGCTCGTCCGACGTGTGTTCCGCCCGCTCGACCGTGTCGGGTCCGCCGTCGTACTCGTTGACCAGCACGTCCGTGGCAGCAAAGCCCGACGGCTTGCCCTCGGGCGCCTCCGCGCCGCTGGTCGCCGTGTCCGGCTGCGTGGTCATGACTGTCCCCCTGCTTGCTGGCCGCCCGCGGACGCCCCGGCCAGGGCCCGCAGGACTGAGGTGAAGAAGCCGAGGCCGTCGAGCGACGGACCGGTCAGCGCCTCCACCGCGTGTTCCGGGTGCGGCATGATGCCGACGACGTTGCCGGCCTCATTGGTGATCGCCGCGATGTCGCGCTGCGAGCCGTTCGGGTTGCCCCGGATGTACCGGGCGACGACCCGTCCCTCGGCCTCGAGCTCGTCCAGCGTCCGCTGGTCCGCGACGAAGCAGCCCTCGCCGTTCTTGACCGGGATCAAAACCTCCTGGCCGACCAGGAATCGGCTGGTCCAGGAGGTGTTCGCGGTCTCGACGCGCAGGTACTGATCGCGGTTACGGAAATGCAGGTGCTGGTTGCGGGTCAGGGCGCCGGGCAGCAGGTGGGCCTCGCAGAGAATCTGGAAGCCGTTGCAGATGCCGAGCACCGGCATGCCGCCGCGGGCGGCGTCGGCGATCGACTCCATCGCGGGCGCGAAGCGGGCGATCGCGCCTGTGCGCAGATAATCCCCGTACGAGAAGCCGCCCGGAAGCACCACCGCGTCGACGCCCTGCAGGTCAGAGTCGCCGTGCCAGAGACGAACCGCGTCCGCGCCGGCGATGCGCACGGCACGAGCCGCGTCCCCGTCGTCCAGCGAGCCCGGGAAGGTGACCACACCGATCCGCATGATCAGGCGACCTCTACCACGTGGATGTCGAAGTCCTCGATCACCGGATTGGCGAGCAGTTTGTCGGCGATCTCGCGCGCACGGTCCAGATCGGGTTCGCCTTCGAACTCGATCTCGATCCGCCGGCCGATCCGGACCGAGGAGACATCGGTGACGCCGAGCCTGGGCAGCGCGTTTGCGACCGCCTGGCCCTGCGGATCGAGGATCTCCGGCTTGAGCATGACGTCGACCACGACGCGAGCCACGGGCACTCCTGACTGATAGGTGTAAGCATCGCGAGCCTACCTTGTGACCCTCGCCAAGAGCCCATCGCCCGGTGTCGCCAGGGCAACACCACACCCTCTGAGCAGGCAGTCTCGACAGTGATCACAGATCAATGATCGAGCGCGGCAGCTCATCCATCACACGGTGATATGTGGCAACTGGAGGGTTGGCCGTGTTGCTACCACCTCGTACCGTCAGGACATCGATCTCCGATGAGCCGGCGGCGGTCGCCCCCACCGCCGCCCGGCACCTTGAATTCCGCCGGGGTGCGGTGCGAGGGTCGAGCTCCGCCGCACCTCGGCGGCGCCAATCCGGCTCAGAGAATGGGTGCGGGCGCGTAACCCGCTGCCTGCGGGTGCGCCGCGACGATCGTCGCCACCCGGTCGGCCACCTCGCTGACCTGCGACGGCGCCGCACCGACGAAGGCGGCCCGGTCCGCCACCAGCGTGTCGATCTCGGCCCGGCTCAGGTGCAGTCGCTCGTCCGCGGCGAGCCGGTCGAACAGGTCGTTCACCAGCACGCCCTTCTCGCGCATGGCGAGCGCCACCGCGACCGAGTGCTCCTTGATCACCTCATGTGCCACCTCGCGGCCGACGCCCTTGCGCACCGCCGCCACCAAGATCTTGGTGGAGGACAGGAACGGCAGGAAGCGGTCGAGCTCACGAGCGATCACCGCGGGGTAGGCGCCGAACTCGTCGAGCACCGTGAGGAACGTCTGGAACAGCCCGTCGGTGGCGAAGAACGCGTCCGGCAGCGCGACCCGGCGCACGACCGAGCACGAGACGTCGCCCTCGTTCCACTGGTCGCCGGCCAGTTCGCCGATCATGGACAGATAGCCGCGGACGATGACGGCGAGCCCGTTGACCCGCTCGGACGAGCGCGTGTTCATCTTGTGCGGCATCGCCGACGAGCCGACCTGGCCCGGCTTGAAGCCCTCGGTCACCAGCTCCTGGCCGACCATCAGCCGGATCGTGGTGGCCAGCGACGACGGCGCGGCCACGACCTGCGCCAGCGCCGAGACCACGTCGAAGTCCAGCGACCGCGGATAGACCTGCCCGACGCTGGTCAGCACCCGGTTGAACCCGAGATGCGAGGCCACCCGCTGCTCGAGCACGGCCAGCGCCTCGTAGTCGCCGTCCAGCAGGTCGAGCTGGTCCGCCGCGGTGCCGACCGGGCCCTTGATGCCGCGCAACGGATAGCGCCCGATCAGATCATCGAGCCGCTCGTACGCCACCAGGAGCTCCTGAGCCGCCGAAGCGAACCGCTTACCGAGCGTGGTCGCTTGTGCCGCCACGTTGTGCGACCGCCCGGTCATCACCAGATCGGAATGCTCGACCGCGAGGGTGGCGAGCCGGGCCAGCGTCGCGACGACGCGGTCCCGGATCAGCAGCATCGAGCCGCGGATCTGCAGCTGCTCCACGTTCTCGGTGAGGTCGCGCGACGTCATGCCTTTGTGGATCTGCTCGAAGCCGGCGAGCGCGCTGAACTCCTCGATCCGCGCCTTCACATCGTGCCGGGTGACGCGCTCACGTGCGGCGATGGACTCGAGGTCAACCCGATCCAAGACTTTCTCGTACGCCTCGACGGCGCCGGCCGGCACGGACACGCCCAGGTCTCGTTGCGCACGCAGAACGGCCAGCCAGAGCCGCCGTTCCATCCGGATCTTCTCCTCCGGCGACCAGAGGGTCACGAGATCGGCGGAGGCGTAGCGAGCGGCGAGGACGTTCGGGATGGTCACGCCGTCGATTCTCCCACGGGCTTCGCGACAAGCTGCGGGCCTGGTTCGGGCAGCTCGTGACGCAGCGTGCGCACCGCCCGGCTGCTCAGCATCGCCAGCGAGGCCAGCGTGGTCAGCAGGAACGCGCCGATCAGGGTGGTCTCGACCCCGGCGGCACCCGAGATCGGTCCCACCAGCATCTCGCCCACCGGGATCGCGATGAACGAGCCGACCATGTCGTAGGAGTAGACCCGGGCGAGCTTGTCGGCCGGCACGTGTTCCTGCATCGTCGTCTCCCACGCGACGCCGAACTGTTCGATCGTCAGCCCGGCCACCAGAGCCGCCAGAACCAGCACCCACAAGTGCGGATATATCCCGAGGAACAGGACCGGCAGTCCGAAGGGGACACAACAGCAGACCCCGAAGAAGAGCAGCCGGCGGATCCGGAGCCGTAGCGCGATCAACGCCCCGACGATCATGCCGGCGGTCTCCGCAGCCAGCACGAATCCCCAGCCCCGGCGCCCGATCGTGGCATCCGCGACGAGCGGACCGAGGACCACCATGGCCCCGGTCCAGGCCGCGTTCAGCACGCAGAACCCGGCCACCACGACCCAGAGCCAGGTGCGAGAACGGAATTCCGACCACCCGGTCCGCAGATCCAACAGCACGTTCGATCGCGACGTCGCCTCCGCCGCGGGCAAGGCGACGGCGCGCAGCGGGGCGAAACAGAGCGCGCTGATCGCGAACGCCACCCCGTCGACCGCAATGCCGACGCCCGGGCCGGCCGCCGCCACCACGACGCCGGCCAGCGGCGCGCCGAGCAGCGCCGCGCCGTTCAGCGACAGCCGGTTCAGAGCGTTGGCCTGCTGCCGCACGTCGGCCGGAACGGTCTGCGGCAGGATCGCCGCGCTCGCCGGCATGGCCAGCGCACCGACCATCCCGTTCAGCGCGGCAAGGCCGATGAGCAGCGGGATCGTCGCGGTATGGGTGAGCACCAGGGTGGCCACCACGCCCTGAGTGGCCGCCGCGGCGAGGCTCGATCCGACCATCAGCAGGTGCTTGGGCAGACGGTCGGCGAGCACCCCGCCGAAGAGCAGGAACAGAACGTTGACCAGCATGCGGGTGCCGACCACGAGACCGAGGTCGGTGGCCGAGCCGGTCAGATCGAGCACCGCGAAGGCAAGGGCGATCGGGGCGAAGGCGTTACCCAGGGCGTTGACGGTGCGGCCGGCGATCAGACACCGGAAGGGGATGTACCGCAGTGGCGCCAGCGCATTCATTCGGTCTCCCATCGGCAGGTGGCACACTGCACGGCGAAGCAACTTATCGTTACTGTTACTGGCGGGTAGGTTCTGGTCCCGTTCCGAAAGGTTGATGATGACTGATTTCAACCCGGAGTCGCTCAGCACGATCGGCCCCAAGGAGTTCGCGCAGCTCGTCAAGAAGACGCCGGACTCCCAGATCGCCGACGTGATGGGCGGCGACGCACGCACCAAGATCCTCGACGAGGTGTTCGACCGCATGCCGACGCTGTTCCGCGCGGAGAAGGCGGGCAGCACCCAGGCCGTCATCCACTGGAACATCTCGGGCGGGACCGGCGGCGCGACCGACACCTACGAGACGGTGATCGAGAACGGCGCCTGCACGGTCACCAAGGAGCCGGTCCGCGACCCCAAGCTGTCCATGACCATGGACCCGGTCACGTTCCTCAAGGTCGTCTCGGGCGACGGGAACCCGATGATGATGTTCATGACCGGCAAGATCAAGGCCAAGGGCGACCTGGGCCTCGCCGCCAACGTGGCCAAGCTCTTCGACATCCCGCGCGCGTGACCAACTTCTGACCTGGCCCGGCCCGCTTTTGCTGGCCGGGACAGCCCGGTCGGGCGTGAGGAGCTGTTGTTGCACTCAGCGGGGCGCGGCCGCCGGGACCGTTCCGGCGACGGCGTACGTCTGCGAATTATGCCTGGATGCGGCCCTCGACCGCGCCCAACGCGATGTCCGTGCGGAACTGGGCGCCGTCCAAGCGCACGCCGTCCACCAGCGCGTACGCGGAGTCGCGGGCGGCGGCCAGGTCCGGGCCGGTGGCGGTCACGCTGAGCACGCGCCCGCCGGCCGAGACCAGGGCGCCGTCGTCGCGACGGGCGGTGCCGGCGTGGATCACCCCGGGGACGTCGGCGCCGGTGATCACGTCACCGGTCCGCGGCGTACCGGGGTAGTCGGCGCTCGCCACCACGACCGTGACCGCCGCGCCCTCCCGCCAGCGCAACGGCGGGTGCGCGGCCAGCGTGCCGGTCGCCGCCGCCTGCAGCAGGCCACCGAGCGGCGTCTCCAGCATGGCGAGCACCACCTGGGTCTCCGGGTCGCCGAAGCGGGCGTTGAACTCGATCACCTTCGGGCCGTCCGGCGTCAGCGCGAGGCCGACGTAGAGCAGCCCGGCGAACGGGGTGCCGCGGCGCCGCATCTCGGCCAGCGTCGGCTCCACCGTCTCGCGCATCACCCGGGGCACCAGGTCGTCCGGCGCCCAGCTCAGCGGGGCGTACGCGCCCATGCCGCCGGTGTTCGGCCCGGCATCGCCGTCGGCCAGGCGCTTGAAATCCTGGGCCGGCATCAGCGGCACCGCCGCGGTGCCGTCGGTGACCACGAAGAGGGAGACCTCCGGGCCGGACAAATACTCTTCGATCACGACTTTTCCGCAGTCGGCGGCATGCCGCCGGGCGTCCTCGAGCGAGTCGGTGACCACCACGCCCTTGCCCGCGGCCAGGCCGTCGTCCTTCACCACGTACGGCGCACCGAGATCGGCTAGTGCCCGGTCCACGGCGGCCGAGTCGTCGCAGGAGTAGGAGCGCGCGGTGGGCACGCCCGCCGCGGCCATGACCTCCTTCGCGAACGCCTTCGACCCCTCCAGCCGGGCGGCCGCGGCGGTCGGTCCGAAGCAGGCGATTCCCTTGGCGCGTACGGCATCGGCGACCCCGGCCACCAGCGGCGCCTCCGGTCCGATCACCACGAGGTCGGCGGCCAGCTCGACGGCGAGCGCGGCGACCGCTGCCGGGTCGGTGGCGGTGACCTGACGCAGCTGGGCGACCTGAGCGATGCCGGGGTTACCCGGGGCCGCGGCCAGGAAGTCGACGGACGGGTCGGCGGCGAGACCGATGGCCAGAGCGTGCTCGCGGCCACCGGATCCGATCAGAAGTACGCGCACGGCCGCCGATCCTACCGGCGAGCTCCTTCCGCACGTCGCACAGCTGGGACGTCGCGTAAACTTCGGCAGTACCCGGGCACTCCCGAGTACGACCTGTTCGACGGAAGGCGTCACGGACGTGCCGGTGATCGTGTTGGTCGGCGCCCAATGGGGCGACGAGGGCAAGGGCAAAGCCACTGACCTGCTGGGCGACCGGCTTGACTACGTGGTCAAGTTCAACGGCGGCAACAACGCGGGTCACACCGTGGTCATCAACGGTGAGAAATACGCGTTGCATCTGCTGCCCAGCGGCATCCTGACGCCCGGCGTGGTCCCGGTGATCGGCAACGGCGTCGTGGTGGATCTCGGCGTGCTCTTCGAGGAGATCGACGGGCTGGAGGCGCGCGGCATCGACACGTCGCGCCTGCGGATCAGCGCCAACGCGCACGTCATCCCGTCGTACAACCGATCGCTCGACAAGGTCAGCGAGCGTTACCTGGGCGCCCGCCGGATCGGCACGACCGGCCGTGGCATCGGCCCGACCTACGCCGACAAGATGAACCGCGCCGGCGTGCGCATCCAGGACCTCTTCGACGAGTCGATCCTGCGGCAGAAGGTCGAGGCGGCGCTCGGTTTCAAGAACCAGGTGCTCTCGAAGATCTACAACCGCCAGGCGGTCAAGCCCGACGACGTGGTCAAGGAGCTGATCGCGTACGCCGAGCGCCTGCGACCGTACGTGGCGGACACCGCGCTCGAGTTGTCCGAGGCGCTCGACGACGGCAAGGTCGTGCTCTGCGAGGCGGGTCAGGCCACCCTGCTCGACGTCGACCACGGCACCTATCCGTTCGTGACCAGCTCGAACGCGACAGCGGGCGGCGCCTGCACCGGCTCCGGCATCCCGCCGACCCGGATCGATCGCGTGGTCGCGGTGCTCAAGGCCTTCACGTCCCGGGTCGGCGAGGGCCCGTTCCCGACCGAGCTGCACGACAAGTTCGGCGACTACCTGCGCGAGGTCGGCCAGGAGTACGGCACCACCACCGGCCGTCCGCGCCGGATCGGCTGGCTCGACCTGGTCATCGGCCGGTACGCGCAGCGCATCAACGGGGTCACCGACTTCGCCCTGACCAAACTGGACAATTACGACGGACTGGACGAAATTCCGATCTGCGTGGCGTACGAGGTCAATGGGGTTCGGCACGAGGAGATGCCGATCAACCAGACCGACTTCCACCACGCCGAGCCGATCTACGAGACGATGCCGGGCTGGAAACAGGACATCTCCGGCTGCCGCACCTTCGAGGACCTGCCGAAGGAAGCGCAGAATTTCGTCGAGTTCGTCGAGCAGCGCGTCCGGGCCCGGATCTCGATCGTCGGCGTCGGGCCGGGCCGGGAAGCGGTCATCGAGCGGCATTCGGTGCTGAGCGGAGTCTGATCATGTACGACGTCGTGTTGCTCAGCCTCGCCGAGGGCGGCGCCGCGGACTCCTGCGGCGGCGCGTGCGGCGGCGCATGCTCCATCTTGGAAAAGACGTCCTGCGCCACCCCGCGCGTGCCGGTCCTGGAGTGCGCCGACGCGCTCACCGCGGCCGGCGCCCGGGTCGAGATGATCACCGCGGGCTCGGACAAGGAGATCGACGAGGTCATCGCGCGCCTCGACGGGCCACCGCGCGCGGACGGGCTGGACTGGCCGGACACGGACAGCAAGACCCGGCTCGTCGTCGCCGCCTCCACCGACGGTCAGTTGCGCGCCGTCGTGCGCCGGCTCGTCCGGCGGTACGCTCCGCCGCCGAGCAAGCGTCCGGCCGAGCTCGCCGGCGACCGGACCGTCCCGGACCTTCCGCCGATCGCGATCCTGCCGCTCGACGTCACCAACGCGACCGACCTGGCCGCGCAGCTCGAGCTGCCGCGCACCCCGAAGGGGGTGGCCGAGGCGGTGCTGAACGGCCCGGTCCGTCGGCTTGACCTGCTGCGTAACGACGGCGGTTCGGTCACCGTGGACGGCGCACTGGTCGGCGGATCCGACGACGACGGCCGCGCGGTGCCGTGGCGCGGCCGGGTCGAGGTGGACGACGCGGTCCTCTCCGACGGCGAGGAACCGATCCTGGCCGCCGTGGTCGGCAACGCCGGCGCGTACGCGGAGGTCGACGGCATGCGACTGCTCGCCGAGGGCGACCCCACGGACGGGTGGGTCGAGGTGGCGGTCGCCGTCCCGCAGGTCGTCAAGCAGCGGTTCCGGGGCACCCGCGTACGCCTCGAGGTCCGCCGGGCGCGGGGCCGGGCCGTTTCGGTGCTGCCGCGCGACGGCGAGGTGCACTTCCTGGACGACGGGGTCGCGGGATCGATGAACCGCAAGCGTTCCTGGTGGACCGAGGCCGGGGCCTGGGCGGTGTACGCGAGCTGACGGCCGGCGCCGGGCGGCGGTCCTTCACCGCCCGGCGATGATGTCGTGCACGGTCAGGACAGGGCGTCCGCGGCGGCCGGGTCGCTGTCGCGCAGGAATTGAGCGCAGCGGGCTGCCTCGTCGGCCTCCCCGATCTCGGCGGCGGCCTGCGACAGCGTGTGCAGGCAGCGGAGGAAGCCCTGGTTGGGCACGTGCGACCAGGGAATCGGCCCATTCCCCTTCCAGCCGTTGCGGCGCAGCGCGTCGAGGCCACGGTGGTACCCGGTGCGGGCGTAGGCGTACGCGGTCACCGGTTCGTCGGCGGCCAGCGCGTCGGCGGCCAGCGCGGCCCAGCCGCCACTGAACGCGGGGTGGGCAGCCGCTACGGCTTTGTAGGCGGCGGTGGTTCCGGTCTCTTGTGCCCCGGCGAGGGCCTTCTCAGCCTCGTCATCGGCCGGCAGCAGGGTGGCCGGCGGCTCGGGAAGGAGGTTCTGCATGGCTCTATTCAACCCTGCGGCGCATCCCAGCCGGCGGCCAGCCTGCGCAGCCGGTCGCTACCCTACGGGTCATGCCTGGCGATCCACTTCAGCCCGTTCTCGGCGGGGATGTTCCGTTCGACAGCACCGCCTTCGAGGTTGAGTCGCGGGCCGAGTTCGACGTCCACTTCGTCCGGCGGTCGCTGGCCGGGCTGGTGATTCTGGGGCTGCGGCTCGACCTGGACCCGCCCGACTTCGCCGGGGTCGACGTCGCGGACACGCTGTTCGTGGGGTGTCGGCTGGCCGGTCCGGAGGTCGAGATCGACCTGATCCGCCGGGGCGCGCACCTGGTGCCGCCGTTCGAGGCCCGGCCCTACCCGACGCACCCGGCCACGCTCTATACCCCGGAGGACCTGTCGTTCGGGTTCGCCGAGGGTGGCTTCGCCGGCATGTACGACACAGTGGTCTACCAGCACTTCGTCGACCACGGTGGGGCCGCGCCGGACATTCGGGAGGCGCTCGCCCAGCGACTGCACGACGCGGGAATCGACAACGCGCTCGGTAAGGCGCTGGCCACCTGGGTGGGGTCGCACAACGCCGCGCACGCGGTCGGGATCATGGGCGGGCACGCGGCGGCGCGCGGTTCCGAGGCGTACCGGATGGCGGCGACCCTGGCCTGGCGGCTCGCGTCGATCGGACGGCTCGTGGTCACCGGCGGCGGGCCGGGCGTGATGGAGGCGGCCAACCTCGGCGCGTACTTCGCGGCGCGGCCTGCGCCTCAGTTGCAGGTGGCGATCGACATGCTCGCGGCGGCACCGCACTTTCCGGACCACGACCCGTACACCGCGGCGGCGATCGCGGTGCGCAAAAGGTATCCGGCCCCGCCGGCCGCGGTCACCGATGTGCTCGGCAAGCTGCGGCACGGCGGACTCGCCCTGCCCACGTGGCTCTACGGACACGAGCCGGCCAACCTGTTCGCGGGTCAAATCGGAAAATACTTCTCCAACGCCGTACGGGAAGACTCGATTTTGCGTCTTTCCCGCGGTGGCATCGTGTTCGCGCCGGGGTGGGCGGGCACGGTTCAGGAGATCTTCCAGGCGGCGACGAAGACGTTCTATCAGACCGACGGGCCGTCCGGGGCGTTCGTGTTCCTGGGCGTCGAGCATTGGCGTGCGCTGCCGGTCGAGGCGCTGTTACGGCCCCTGCTGGCCAAGTCGCCGCACGGTGATCAGTCACATCTGGTCGTGGTGACCGACTCGCTGGACGTGGCGATGGCCGCGTTGTCGATGTCCTAGACGTCCGCCACTCGCAAGGGCTCGTTCCCGCCGATCGGAGCGCCGACTCGGATTGGGACGGCGCCCGGTCAGTGGCGCGCGGCACTTCCATCATGTGGGATCGGCGGCCGCCCACTGGGATCGGCGACCACGTTCTGGACCCGGCGTCCGCGATGTGGGAGTCTCGTCCATTGTGGAGGGACCTTTTGTCAAGTAATACGGCTTTTGGTCCGTGGGCTTTACCCGCCGGATGTGAACCTTGGAGAGTTATGGCTCGTAT
>NZ_JABBNC010000051.1 GCF_012933445.1 Actinoplanes sp. TBRC 11911 | reverse complement strand
TCTTGGTGGTTGCGTGCGGTGTTGGCGGCTGCGCGCGGTTTGCCGGTGCTCGCAATCGGCTGGCCCTCGCGGTCTTGGTGGTTGCGTGCGGTGTTGGCGGCTGCGCGCGGTTTGCCGGTTGCTGGCGATCGGCTGGCCCTCGCGGTCTTGGCAGTTGCGTGCGGTCTTGGCGGCTGCGCGCGGATTGCCGGTGCTCGCAATCGTGCTGGCCACAGCGGTCTGGCCGGCTGCTCGCGATCTTGCTCGCCGCCCCACCCTCCGGGCCAGCCGCGCATATCCGACATTTCCGGTGACTGGTGTGAGCTGGTCGGGCCGCTGGACCGCCGGGCTCAGCCAGTGACCCGCCGCGCTTCCATTCTGTGGGACTCGCGGCCGCATACTGAGACCGGCGACCACGTCCTGGACGCGGCATCCGCTATGTGGGACTCGCGTCCATTGTGGAGCACCTTTTTGCCCGGTAACTGGACTTTTGCGCGGTGGGTTTTCGGGGCCAGATGTGAACCTTGGAGAGTTATGGCTCGTATGTGGGCGCAACTCTCCAAGGTTCGCAGAAAGTCCATGATGTGGGCCGCGATGTCCACAGAGCGGGAAACGCGCTCCCTTCACAGGGATCGCCGCGCGACCGTGGCGATCTCCGCGGTCGCTAGCCCGCGCCGCCTAGGTAGCGGGCGACGGTCGCGACCAGCTCGGCTGCGGCGTAGGGCTTGTCGAGGAAGCCGTCGCAGCCGGCGTCGAGGGCGGCGGTCCGGTCCTGCGGCAGCACGCTCGCGGTCACCGCGACCACGGCGGGGCGGGGGCGGCCGTGGTCGGCGGCCAGTTCGCGGGCGAGGTCGAGGCCGTTGCCGTCGGGCAGGTTCATGTCGAGCAGGACCAGGTCGATGTCGCCGGCGCTGAGGTAGTCGCGGGCGACGGCGAGGGTCGGCGCGTCGAGCACCTGCGCCTCGCGGACCTCGGGGCTGTCGGCTCGCGTGAGGACGGCCTTGACCAGCGTGCGGTTGAGCGGCTCGTCCTCGACCAGCAGGATCCGGCTCATGGCGCGTCCTTCCGGGAAGCCCCCGACGTGGCCGGCTGGGAGTCCGGGCGCGCGGAGTCGGAACCGGGCCCGGTCCGGGAGGCGAGACCGGACCGCGCCGATCGGGTGGTGGCGGCGGTCGCGTCGCTGGAGCCGGCTCGGAGGCCGTCCGCACGCTGCTGTTCGGGCGAATCGGGGGCGGCGGGGAAATGCACGGTGAAGGTGCTTCCCTGGCCGGGCGCCGAGACCAGCGTGATCACGCCGCCGTGTGCCTCGACCAGGCGCTTGGTCAGGGCCAGCCCGAGACCGGTGCCGGCGCGCTGGCGCTCGCGGTCACCCACCTGCTGAAACTCTTCGAACACCCGCTCCTGATCGGCCACCGAGATCCCCACACCGGTATCGCGCACCGTGACGTATATATCGGAAATGTCCGAGTGGGGTGCGATGGCGGGAAGGAGATCGTGCGTCTGGGGCGTGGGCGCGGTGTGCCGAGGGAGAACATCCGGCTCGGGCGTAGCTAGCGCGGTGTGCGGAGGGGAGGTGTGCGGCTCCGGCGTGGTGGGCGCGGTGTGCGGAGGGGAGGTGTGCGGCTCCGGCGTGGTGGACGCGCTGTGCGGAGGGGAGGTGTGCGGCTCCGGCGTGGTGGGCGCGGGGCGTGGAGGGGAGGTGTGCGGCTGGGGGGTGGTGGGCGTGGCGAGTGGAGGGGAGGCCTCCGCCTGGGGCGTCGTGGGCGCGGTGTGTGAAAGGGAAGCGTGCGGCTCGGGCGAGGTGGACGCAGCGGGTGCAAGGGCGCCGTGGGGCTGGGACGCGGCGTGCGGCGACGGGGTGGCATGGGGGTCGGGCGTGGCATGGGGGTCGGGCGTGGCGTGCGGCGAGGCGGTGGCGTGTGGCGAGGCGGTGGCGTGCGGCGAGGCGGTGGCGTGTGGCGAGGCGGTGGCGTGCGGCGACGCCGTGGCGTGCGGCTCGGGGGCGGCGTGCGGTGCGGCCGGGGAGTGCGACGGCGTGGTGAGGGGAGCGGGAGCGGCCGCGGTCCCGAAGGCGGCGCCGGGAGCGGAGTCATCAGGGGCGGTCGGCGCGGCGCCCGCGGTCACCGTGATCGTGCCGCCCTCGGGGGTGAACTTGATGGCGTTGGAGAGCAGGTTCTCGACGATCTGGCGGAAGCGCACCCGGTCGGCGTGGGCCGTCACCGGAGGCAGGTCGGTGACCACGGTCAGCCGGTTCGTGCTGAACAGCGGCGACAAACCCGTCAGCAGCTCCTGCACCGCCGTGTCCACCCGCAGCGGCGCCGGGCGCAGGTCCAGCCGGCCCGCCTCGATCTTCGCCAGGTCCAGGATGTCGTTGATCAGGCCGAGCAGGTGGCGGCCGCTGGTGTGGATGTGTTCGACCCACTCGGCCGGGACGCGGCGGCGGTCGCCGTCCGGTTCCTCCATTCGCATCAGGTCGCTGAAGCCGATGATCGCGTTCAGCGGCGTGCGTAGTTCGTGGCTCATATTCGCCAAAAATGCGGTTTTGGCCTGACTAGCCTGGGTCAGCGCCGCCACCGACGCGCTCAACTCTCGCGCCACCGCCTGCCGCTCGGCCAGGATCGCGGCCTGGCCGCCGAGCGCCGCCAGCAGCCGGAGATCGTCGTCGCTGAACAGCGTGCGGTGCCGGTTGAACAACAGCACCGCGCCCTCGGTGTCCGGCGGCACCGGCATGCTCAGCACGGTGACGAAATCCTCGCCTAGATCGTCGCCGTAATGCGAAACCAGGCTGGGATCGCCTTCGCGCAGGCGGGCCGGCCGCCCGGCACGGATCAGCGCCGTCAGATCGTCCGCGGTGAGCTCCGACGGGGTCGGCGCCGGCGGCCCGGCGTACGCGGTCCGGGCCAGCACCCCGTCCGCGTGCGGCATCAGCACCGCCACCGCGTCCGCCCCGGTCTGCGCGCGCATGATCTCCGCGTACGTCTGCCAGACCTGCTCCGGCGAGTCGGCCCGGGCCCGCAGCAGTCGTTCGGTGATCTCCTGGGCGGCGGTGGCCGCGAACATCCGGCGCAGCGGCCGCGGCGGCAGGAACGCGACCAGGTAGCCGAGCCCGCTGGCCAGCGCCAGCACCCGGCTGATCGTCTGCAGCACCGGGTTGGCGCCGGGCATCGCGCCGAGGCCGATGAAAACGATCACCAGGCCGAAGGTGAGGGTGGCGCCGGCCGCGGTCATGAGCCGGGCCCGGTTCGCACCCGCCCGCCGCCGGGCCTTGTCGAAGAGCAGGCCCGCGGCGATGATCTCGCTGCTGAAGTACGCGATGACCATGGCGCTGAGCTGGGTGGGGGCGAGCGGGCGCGGCGCGATCACGATGGGCAGCGCGATCGCCACGTAGGCCACCAGCATGGTGCGGTCCAGCCAGCGCGGGACCTCGCGGAGGCGGCCGGCCAGGCGCACGGTCAGGTATGGCTGGGCGAGCAGCACGGCCGTGGCGGTGATCCCGATCCAGATCGGCAGGCCGCCGCTGAGCCGCCGCACCACGTCCACGCCGAAGACCAGCGTGCAGGGCAGGAAGACCAGCAGCACGTCGCGCTGCAGGGGGTCGCGCCGGTGCAGATAGCCACGGAGAGCGCGAACGAAGAGCACCGCGAAGGTCAGCTCCGCCGCGAGCAGGACGTGGACACTCCACTCGTTGCGCATATCGGTGCCAATCGTACCAATTTGGTCTATGACAGCGGGCCGATACGCTATTGAGATGCAGCGTTGGCGGGGATACGAGGCGGTGCCCGGTGGGTGGGGCCGGTCGGTGGTGACGATCGGCGTTTTCGACGGGGTGCACCGAGGGCATCAAGCGATCATCGGGCACACCGTGAAACGCGCGCGTGACCTGGGCCTTCAGTCGGTGGTGATCACGTTCGACCCGCATCCGTCGGAGGTGGTCCGGCCCGGTTCGCACCCGGCCGTGCTGACCGAACCGGTGCGCAAGGCCGAGTTGATCGAGCAGCTCGGGGTGGACGCGCTGTGCGTCATCCCGTTCACGCCCGAGTTCTCGCACAAGAGCCCGGACAACTTCGTGCACGACGTGCTGGTCGGCGCCCTGCACGCGGCGGCCGTGGTGGTGGGCGACAACTTCCGCTTCGGGCACAAGGCGGCCGGCGACGTGGCCCTGCTCGAGCGTCTGGGACGCCAGTTCGGGTTCACGGTCGAGGAGGCGCCGCTGGTCTCCGACGACGGAGACGACGGAGTGGTCTTCTCCTCGACGTACATCCGCAGTTGTGTGGACGCCGGTGACGTGCGCGCCGCCGCCTCGGCACTCGGCCGGCCGCATCGGCTGGCCGGCGTGGTGGTCCGCGGCGACCAGCGCGGGCGCGAGCTGGGCTTCCCCACGGCCAACCTGATGGTCCACCGCTACGCCGCGGTGCCGGCCGACGGCGTGTACGCGTGCTGGCTGATCCGGGGCGGGGAGAACGCCGGTCGATGGCCCGCGAGCGTGTCGATCGGCACAAATCCCACTTTTTCCGGACGAGAGCGCCGGGTCGAGGCGTACGTGCTGGACTTCGCTGGTGATCTTTATGGCGAACGGATCGCTCTGGACTTCGTGGGGCATTTGCGCGAGATGCGGACATATGACGGCATAGAGGCCCTTGTCGCCCAGATCCGGGAAGACGTGGAACAGACCCGCGTGATGCTGCAGTAACCGCCTGGTAGGGTTGACATGCAGTTGGACTAACCACTGGTGTTAATCAAACCCAGACCGGTTCCGCGTGCCTGCCCGACGCCGCGGGTGCGGAAACCGTTGCAATCGGCAACACAGAATTACGGAGAACATGGCGCTCGATCAAGAGACCAAGCACAAGATCATCGACGAGTACAAGGCGAAGGACAGCGACACCGGGTCGCCCGAGGTCCAGGTCGCGATGCTCACCAAGCGGATCGCCGACCTGACCGAGCACCTGAAGGTGCACAAGCACGACCACCACAGCCGGCGTGGTCTGCTTCTGCTGGTCGGCCGTCGCCGCCGCTTGCTCAACTACGTGCAGAAGAAGGACATCCAGCGTTACCGGTCGCTCATCGAGCGGCTCGGCCTGCGCCGATGACCTGACGGGGGAGTGGCCTGACAGCCGCTCCCCCGCCGCTCATCAAGGGCGGCACAGTTACCCCACGGACCCGCGCGGCTCTCGCAGAAAGCACCGGTCCTCGGTAGTGGTTCCCGAGCAATCCTCTCGGGCACTTCGATCGAAGACCGGCAAACCTGAGCAGACCGCCGGGTCCTCGACGAAGGAGTTCCACACTCACATGACAGAGCAGAACGCTCTCGGCACCGAATCGCGCACCGCCGTCATCGACAACGGTTCATTCGGCACCCGCGAGATCACTTTCTCCACCGGACGGCTGGCCAAGCAGGCCGCCGGCTCCGCGATCGTCCAGCTCGGCGAGACCGTCGTCCTGTCCGCGACCACGGCCAGCAAGCAGCCGAAGGAGCACTTCGACTTCTTCCCGCTGACCGTCGACGTCGAGGAGCGGATGTACGCCGCGGGCCGCATCCCCGGCTCGTTCTTCCGCCGCGAGGGCCGTCCCAGCGAGGACGCCATCCTCACCTGCCGACTGATCGACCGGCCGCTGCGCCCGTCGTTCACCAAGGGCCTGCGCAACGAGGTCCAGGTCGTCGAGACCGTCCTCGCGCTCGACCCGGCCCACCCGTACGACGTGGTCGCGATGAACGCCGCGTCGATGTCCACCCAGCTCTCCGGTCTGCCGTTCAGCGGCCCGATCGGCTCGACCCGGGTCGCCCGCGTCGACGACCAGTGGGTCGCGTTCCCGACCATCGAGGAGCTCGAGCGCGCCACCTTCGACATGGTGGTCGCCGGTCGCGTCCTGGAGGACGGCGACGTCGCGATCATGATGGTCGAGGCGGAGGCCACCCCGAACGCGGTCAAGCTGATCGCCGCCGGCGCCACCGCGCCGACCGAGGAGATCGTCGCCGGTGGCCTGGAGGCTGCCAAGCCGGCCATCCGCGAGCTCTGCCGCGCGCAGGGCGAGCTGGCCGAGGTCGCCTCGAAGCCGGGCGTCGAGTTCCCGGTCTTCCTCGACTACCAGGACGACGTCTACTCCGCCGTCAGCGAGGCCGTCCGCGACGAGACCGCCGAGGCTCTGAAGATCGCCGGCAAGCAGGAGCGCGAGGAGTCCCTCGACCTGATCAAGGCGAAGGCCCACGAGCTGCTCGACGAGCGCTTCGAGGGTCGCGAGAAGGAGATCAGCGCCGCCTTCCGGTCGGTCACCAAGACCGAGGTGCGCCAGCGGGTGCTGCGCGAGCAGGTCCGCATCGACGGCCGCGGCCCGCGCGACATCCGCCCGCTGACCGCGCAGGTCGGCGTGCTCCCGCGGGTGCACGGCTCGGCGCTGTTCGAGCGTGGCGAGACCCAGATCCTGGGCGTGAGCACGCTGAACATGCTGCGCATGGAGCAGGCGCTGGACACCCTCTCCCCGGAGAAGTCCAAGCGCTACATGCACAACTACAACTTCCCGCCGTACTCGACCGGTGAGACCGGCCGGGTCGGTTCGCCGAAGCGCCGCGAGATCGGTCACGGTGCTCTCGCCGAGCGCGCGCTGGTCCCGGTGCTTCCGTCGCGCGAGGAATTCCCGTACGCCATCCGTCAGGTGTCCGAGGCTCTCGGGTCCAACGGGTCCACGTCGATGGGCTCGGTCTGCGCCTCGACGCTGTCGCTGCTCTCCGCCGGTGTGCCGCTGAAGGCTCCGGTGGCCGGCATCGCGATGGGCCTGATCTCGGACGAGGTCGACGGCAAGACGCAGTACGTCGCGCTGACCGACATCCTGGGTGCCGAGGACGCGTTCGGCGACATGGACTTCAAGGTCGCCGGCACCAGCGAGTTCGTCACCGCCCTGCAGCTGGACACCAAGCTCGACGGCATCCCGTCGGACGTGCTGGCCGGCGCGCTGCAGCAGGCTCGTGAGGCCCGTACGACCATACTCGGCGTGATGGAGGCGGCGATCGCTGCTCCGGCCGCGATGAGCGAGTACGCCCCGCGGGTCACCACCGTGAAGATCCCGGTCGACAAGATCGGCATGGTGATCGGCCCCAAGGGCCAGACGATCAACGCGATCCAAGACGAGACCGGCGCCGACATCTCGATCGAGGACGACGGCACGATCTACGTCGGCGCGACCAACGGCCCGTCGGCCGAGGCCGCGGTCGAGCGGATCAACTCGATCGCCAACCCGACGCTGCCGAAGGTCGGCGACAAGTTCCTCGGCACGGTGGTGAAGACGGCCGCGTTCGGCGCGTTCATCTCGCTGCTGCCCGGCCGCGACGGCCTGCTGCACATCTCCAAGGTGGGCGACGGCAAGCGGGTCGACAAGGTCGAGGACTACCTGAACGTCGGCGACAAGGTCGAGGTGTCGATCGCGGACATCGACCAGCGCGGCAAGATCTACCTGGACAAGGTCCGCCCCGAGGGCGAGGAGGCCCCAGCCGCGGCCGAGTCCGCCGAGGGTGGCTCCCGCCCGCCGCGCGAGGACCGTGGTGGCGACCGTGGCGGCGAGCCCCGTCGTCGCCGCTCCCGCCCGAGCGGAGACCGTGGCGGCGACCGCGGTGGAGACCGCGGTGGGGACCGCGGCGCGCCGCGCGACTGACAGCACGAAGTAACCGCGGGCCGGCCGTCGGGCCGGCCCGCGTCGTCCCATCCACCCATCTCACCCCCCGTTGGCCGGATGAAAGCCCGAACCCAAGCCCTGCAGGACGGCGTGCGACGCACAGTCCTGCCCAGTGGCCTGCGCATCATCACCGAGGAGATCCCGACCACCCGCAGCGTCTCGCTGGGTGTGTGGGTCGGCATCGGCTCGCGTGACGAGACCCCGGCCATGTCCGGTGCCTCCCACTTCCTCGAGCACCTGCTGTTCAAGGGCACCCACAAACGCACCGCGATGCAGATCTCCGCGGAGATCGAGGCGGTCGGCGGGGAGACCAACGCCTTCACGACGAAGGAGTACACGTGCTACTACGCACGGGTACTCGACGCCGACCTGCCGCTGGCGATGGACGTCCTCTGCGACGCGGTGGCCGACTCGCTGCTGCAGCCGGCCGACGTGGAGACCGAGCGTGGCGTGATCCTCGAAGAGATCGCCATGCACGAGGACGAGCCCGGCGACGAGGTGCACGACGTCTTCACCGAGGCGATCTTCGGTGACCACCCGCTGGGCCGGCTGATCTCGGGCACCGAGGAATCGATCACCCCGATGACCCGGAGCCAGATCAACTCGTTCTACCGCAAGCGGTACACGCCGCCCAACATCGTGATCACCGCGGCCGGGAATCTGCAACACGCGGCGGTCGTGAAGCTGGTGCGCAAGGCACTGGCCGGCAGCGCGCTGGACGCCGGCTCGGCGGACCCGGCCGACCTGCGCCAGGCGACCAAGCGGGTCCGCACCCAGAAGCCGCACACGGTGGTACGCAACCGCGACACCGAACAGGCGCACGTCGTCGTCGGCGGGGTCGGCATCGGCCGCAACGACGACCGCCGGTTCGCCCTCGGCGTGCTGAACAACGTGCTCGGCGGCGGCATGTCCAGCCGCCTCTTCCAGGAGATCCGGGAGAAGCGCGGGCTGGCCTACTCGGTCTACTCCTACTCCAGCCAGTACGCCGACGCGGGCCTCATCGGGGTCTACGCGGGCTGCGCGCCGGGCAAGGTGGAGGAGGTGCTCGACCTCATCCGATCCGAGCTCGACCGGGTCGCGGTGACCGGGATCACCGCCGAGGAGATCGCCCGCGGCAAGGGCATGGTCAAGGGCTCGTACGTGCTCGGCCTGGAGGACACCGGCTCGCGGATGAGCCGGATCGCCAAATCCGAGCTGCTGTACGGCGAACTCATGTCCGTGGACGACCTGCTCGCCCGGGTCGACGCGGTGACCCCCGAGGAAGTCAACGCGGTCGCCGCCGACCTGCTGGCCCAGCGCATGTCGCTCGCGGTGGTGGGGCCGTTCGACGAGACCGCTTTCCCCGCCGGTTAACCTTGGAGCCCGTGACGACCCTTCAGACACCCCCCGAGACGCCTGCCGAACCGGTCACGATCAACCGGCGACGGCGGCGCATCGTGGGGATGCTGATCTGGGCCGCCGCGTTCGTGATCTTCGTGGCGCTGGTCGGTGTGCCGACCAGCGACCCGCTCACCGCGTTCGGCTGGTTGTTCCTGGCCACCATCGCGTGGCGCAACTATGTGCCCTGGCGGGAGCACCTGCTGTTCCTGCGCGACTGGTCACCGGTCGTGCTGCTGCTGGTCCTCTACAACGTGTCCCGGGGCGCGGCCGACAACCTGTTCGCGGCGCACTACTCGTTCATGATCCACGCGGACGAGGACATGTTCGGGTGGCTCACCGGCGGCCGCATTCCCACCATCTGGCTGCAGCAGCACCTCTACCACCCGGGCCAGGTGCAGTGGTGGGAAGTGGTGATCACCTTTGTCTACATCTCGCACTTCCTGACGGTGCCGACCGTCGCGGTGGTGCTCTGGCTGCGCAACCGCCAACTGTCCTATCGGTTCATGCGACGGTGGATTCCGCTGAGCCTCGCGGCCCTGGCCACGTACTTCCTGTACCCGGCCGCCCCGCCGTGGCTGGCGTGGCAGGACGGCTACCTCCACGAGCAGGTCTTCCGCATCTCGTCGAACGGCTTCACCGCGATCGGCCTGCACAGCGCCGGCAACACCCTGAACGCCTTACAGGCCGACCAATCGAATCCGGTCGCCGCGATGCCGTCACTCCATACCGCGTACGCGCTGATGGCCGTTGCCTTTTTCCTGCCGATGGTCCGGAAGCGATGGTGGCCGATCCTGCTGCTGTACCCGCTGGCGATGACCTTCACTTTGGTGTACTCCGGCGAGCACTACATCGCGGATGTGCTGGTCGGCTGGGCGTACGTGGGCCTCACGTTCATCGGCGCGCATTACGCCGAGCGCTGGTGGGCCCGCCGGCGAGCGAGTGCGTTAAGTTCTACGGGTGACTGACGAGGCTGTGCCGATCCGAGTCGGCGTCGTAGGGGCCAGGGGCCGCATGGGTCTCGAGGTGTGCAAGGCGGTCGACGCCGCCGACGACCTGGAACTGGTCGCGATGGTCGATCAGGGCGACTGGCTGTTCAACGCCTCGGACGCCGGCGCCCAGGTGCTCGTCGACTTCACCTCGCCCGACGTGGTGATGGACAACCTGCACTGGGCCGTCGACCAGGGCATCAGCATGGTCGTCGGCACCAGCGGCTTCACCGAGCAGCGCCTCGACCGGGTGCGCCGGTGGCTGTCCGAGAAGCCCGAGGTGGGCGTGCTGATCGCGCCGAACTTCGGGATCGGCGCCGTGCTGATGATGCAGTTCGCGGCCCGCGCCGCGCGCTACTTCGACTCGGTCGAGGTCATCGAGCAGCACCACCCCCGCAAGCTGGACGCGCCGAGCGGCACGGCCATGCACACCGCGCGGCTGATCGCGCATGCGCGTGCCGAGGCCGGCCTGGGCGCGATGCCGGACGCCACCAAGGAGGAGGTGCCCGGCGCCCGCGGTGCCGACATCGACGGCGTCCGGGTGCACGCGGTGCGGTCGGCCGGGCTGGTCGCGCATCAGGAGGTGCTGTTCGGCACCCAGGGCGAGACGCTGACCATCCGGCACGACTCACTCGACCGGGTGTCGTTCATGCCGGGCGTGCTGCTGGCGGTCCGTTCGATCCTCGACCGCCCCGGGCTGACCATCGGCATCGACTCACTGCTGGACTGAGCCTCGTCCCTCGGCGTCGGCGAGCGTCACCGAGACGCCGTCCGGCAGGCCGGTCAGCGTGCTGCCGTCGAAACTCACCGGCCGGCCCGCGATGCGCAGGCCGGTCACCGTGGGAGCGCCGGGCAGCGGTCGCAGGCGTACGCGTCCCGACGGCACGTCCGGTTCGATGCCCACCCAGGCCGCGAGCATCAGGATCGCGGCGGCGGCGGACCACGCCTGCGGGTGACAGGCCGCGGGGTAGGCGACGGGCCTGGTGAGGGTGTCGCGCGCGTCCCCGCCGTACAACTCGGGAAGCCGGAAGCCGAACGCCTCGGCCGCGGTGAGCAGGCCGTCGAACAGGTGCAGCGCCGTTTCTCCATGGCCGGCGCGGGCGAGGCCGGCCGCCACGATCGCCGTGTCGTGGGCCCAGACCGATCCGCAGTGATAGGACAGCGGGGCGAAGCCGCGATCGTCGGCGGACATCGTGCGCAGTCCATAAGCGCCGGACATGGCCGTACCGCCGAGCGCGCCGGCGACCCGGGACTCCTCCTCTTCGGACAGCATGCCGGTGCCCAGCAGGTGACCGATGTTGCTGGTCAGCGAGTCGACCGGGCGCTTGTTGCCGTCCAGCGCCAGCGCCGGGTAGGGGCCGACCCAGAACGCCTTCCGGAACCGGTCCGCCATCTCGTCCGCATATCGACGCCAACGATCACCCCCTTCCTTCCCGTACGCGTCGAGCAGCGCGGCGCCGTCCAAAGCTGCCCGGTAGGCGTACCCCTGGACCTCGGCCAGCGCGATCGGCCCGGTCGCGATCGTGCCGTCGTGGAAGCGGACCGCGTCGAACGAGTCCTTCCAGCCCTGATTGGCGAGGCCGCGGCCGGTGGTGTCGAGATACTCCAGGAAGCCGTCACCGTCGGCGTCCGCGTGCTCGGACAGCCAGCCCAGAGCCGACTCCAGCGCCGGGAGCAGGGCCTCGACCTCGTCCGGGTCGTGTCCCCAGCGCCAGGCGTCGTGCAGCAGGCTGATCCACAGCAGCGTCGCGTCGATCGTGCCGTAGTAGGCGGCCGGCAGCGTCCCCGGCACGTCGACGTCGGAGCGGCGCAGCTCATGCATGATCTTTCCGGGGGCCTCGCCGGTCTCCGGGTCGACCTTGACGCCCTGCCGGCGGGCCAGGACGCGCAGCGTGCTCATGGCGAGGTCGGTGCCGAGCGGGAGCATCATCCGGGCGGCCCAGAGGCTGTCCCGGCCGAAGAGCGTGAGATACCAGGGCACGCCGGCCCCGAGAAAAACGTCACCGTCGTCGTCCGGGGTGGTGAGCCGGAGGGCGGTGAGATCGTCGAGCGATTGGGCGACGAGCCGTTCCACGCGGCGGTCACCGGATCGAACGGCAGGTTTCCCGAAATTTCCGGATCCGGGCCACATGACCGCGTTGGGGTCGTCGACGGTGGCGGACCAGCGCAGCGAGACGGTCTGACCGGGCTCCAAGGTCACTGAGCGCGATAGACCCTCAACGCGAACGGAAATGTCGCCTCGCGGAGGAAATTTCGTTACATCGCCGGATTTGGTCGGGTCGGTGTCGGCCCTGCCGGATTTGACCAGCTCGATCGGGGCCAGGTCCGACGCCACCTCCACCGTTACCGTCGTGCTGACCGGGAACGACGCTGTCGAGATGAGACGGATCTCCTCCTCGAGAGTGCCCGGCCGCACCCGCCGGAGACGGTCCACTCTGATCGTCGGGTCGGGGATCGCGTCGCCGAGCCACCGTGCCACGCTGACGAACCGTGTCGCGCCCGGACCCGCCGCGGAATGCCCGATCGCTTCCGGTTCCCGCCCGTCCAGGCGCAAGATCGCTAGCGACACGATGCGCGCGTCGGCATGGAACACCCCCTGCACGCCGCGCGCCCGGATCTGACCGTCCGGTCCGGACAGTGCCGACGTGGGAGCGGCGAGGGTGGGAACGAGGTCGTGCAGCAACGGCTGGAGTGGCCGATCGTCGATCACGAGATGGCTCCTTCGTCTTGACAGGCAAGCCGGACAGAGGGACAGTGCGATTTGAACGATCCAATCCTGCCGTACGAGATTTGGATCGTTCAAGACTCAGAAAGGTACAGAATAAGGTGGAAAAGGTCACGATCGCCACAGTTGCCGACCGGGCCGGGGTTTCGCGGCAGACCGTGTCCAACGTGATCAACAGCCCGGACATGGTGCGTGAGGAGACCCGGGAGCGGGTCCGCGCCGCCATCGAGGAGCTGGGCTATCGCGTCAACCAGGCCGCCCGCCAGATGCGCACCGGGCGGTCCCGTCTCATCGCGGTGCGCATCGAGCCGGTCAGCGACGGGATCAAGGGCTCGGTGCTGGACCGCTTCCTGCACGGGCTGACCGACGCGGCCGCCCTGAAGGGATACCGCGTGATGCTCTACACGGCCGCGGACGACGCCGACGAGATCGCCACCTACGACAACCTGCTCTCCGCGTACGAATTGGACGCTTTCGTGCTGACCAGCACCCATCACGGCGACCCCCGGACGTCCTGGCTGGCCGAGCGGCAGGTGCCCTTCGTGACCTTCGGCCGGCCGTGGGGCGCGCCCGACACGCACGCCTGGGTCGATGTGGACAACGCGGCCGGCACCCGCGCCGCGACCGAGCACCTGCTGGCGAACGGCCACCGGCGCATCGGCTTCCTCGGCTGGCCGGCCGGTTCCGGGGTCGGCGACGCCCGGCGGGCCGGCTGGCGCGAGACCCTCGACGCGGCCGGCGCCGACGGCCCGGACGCCGCGGTGATCGACGGGGTGGAGGCGGGCGCGACGGCCGCCGCCGAATTGCTGACCGAGCCGGAGCCGCCGACCGCCCTGGTCTGCGCTAGTGACTCGCTGGCGCTGGGGGCGATGCGGATGCTGCGCACGGTGGTCGGCTTCGACGACACCGCCGTCGCGCGGGCCGTCGGGCTGACCAGCGTAAGCCAGCCGCTGCCCGAGGCCGCGGCCAGATGCATGGACCTTCTCGTGGAACTTCTCGACGGCCGGGCACCGGAGACACCGGCCCGGCTCCTCCTCACGCCGTCCTTGGTGTTGCGCCAGACAGCGTGATCCCCCGAAGGAGAGTTATTGATGATCAGCAGAAGATGGGCAGTCGCCGCCGTTGCCGCCGGCGCCCTGCTCGCGACCGGCGCTTGCGGCAGCGGCTTCGATGAAAACAAATCAACCCAGCAGAGCAGCGGCCCGGCCAGCCTCCAAATCATGATCGCCTCCTCCGGCGACGCCGAGACCACAGCGGTCAAGGACGCCGCCGCCATGTGGGCGAAGTCGAGCGGCAACACCGCGAACGTCATCCCGGCCCAGGACATCGTGCAGCAGCTCGGTCAGGGCCTGGCCGGCAGCAACCCGCCGGACGTGTTCTATGTGGACGCGGCCCGGTTCGCCGACTACGCGAGCGTCGGCGCGCTCGAACCCTACGCGCAGACCATGGCCGGCGCCGACGCGTTCGTCCCCGGTCTGAAGCAGTCGTTCACCTACAAGGACCAGCTCTACTGCGTGCCCAAGGACAGTTCCACGCTGGCCCTGGAGATCAATACCGATCTGTGGAGCAAGGCCGGGCTCACCGACGCGGACATCCCGACCACCTGGGACCAGCTCACCTCGGTGGCGCAGAAGATCAAGGCCAAGGGCATCACGCCGATGGCGATCGGGGACACCCGCGACCGGATCGGTGCCTTCCTGGTGCAGGCCGGCGGATGGTGGACGAGCCCGGACGGCACCAAGGCCACGGCGGACACCCCGCAGAACGAGCAAGCACTGGCGTACGTGCAAAGCCTCTTGAAGAACGGCCTGGCCAAATATCCGAAGGCGCTCGATGCCGGCTGGGCCGGCGAGGCGTTCGGCAAGGGCAAGGTGGCCATGACGATGGAGGGAAACTGGATCCGGGGTGCGATGAGCACCGACTTCCCGAACATCAAGTACACGGTCAAGGAACTCCCGGCCGGGCCGAAGGGCAAGGGCACGCTGTCCTTCACGCAGTGCTGGGGGATCGCCGCGAAGAGCAAGTTCAAGACGCAGGCGCAGCAGTTCGTGCAGGCCATGACCACTGCCGACCAGCAGCTCTCGTTCGCCAAGGCGTTCGGCGTGATGCCCTCGCGGCAGGACGCACAAGCCACCTACGAGCAGCAGAACCCGGACGACGCGCCGTTCGTCGAGGGTGCGAAGTACGGTCAGGGTCCGGTGAACGCGCCCAAGATGGACAGTGTGCTCGCCGACCTGGACGCGGGCCTGCAGGGCTTGCAGACCGGTGACCCGAAGGCGATTCTGCAGCGCTTCGACAAGAACGCCAAGACTGCCCTGGGTGGCTGACTCGATGAGCGCAAAAGGCATCCGGGGCAATGAGCGGACGGCGGGATGGATCTTCGTCGCGCCGGCGCTGATCATCCTCGGCCTGTTCTTCGTCCTGCCCATCCTGATGGCGTTGTGGGTGAGCCTGACCGGCTGGAACGGCCAGGGCAGCCCGTTCACGTCCCGGGTGCCGTTCGTCGGGTTGCACAATTACACCGCGCTGTTCGCCACGGACGATCTCGCCCGTCAGGACTTCATGACCAGCATCCGCAACAACGCGTACTACGTGTTGCTCGTGGTGCCATTGCAGACCGTGCTCGCCCTCGGTTTGGCGCTCGTGCTCAACAACCGCATTCTCAAGGGCAAGAGCTTTTTCCGTACGGCGTTCTTCTTCCCGTCCGTGACCAGCTCGGTGGCGATCAGCGTCGTCTTCCTGTTCATGTTCGCGAACGGCGGGGCGATCAACGCGCTGCTGTCGGCGGTCGGCATCAACGGTCCGCAGTGGTTCTCCGACCCGCGCGGCCTGATCCACATCGCCCTCGACCGGGTCGGGGTGCACAATGCCCCGGCGGCGCTGGCCGACCACGGCGTCCTCGGCCTGACCTGGTGGGACTGGCTGTCCGGGCCGAGCGTGGCGATGTGCGCGATCATCACGCTGGTCGTCTGGACGACGTCCGGCACGTTCATGGTGATGTTCCTGGCCGCGCTGCAGAACCTGCCGATCCAGCTCGACGAGGCCGGCATGGTCGACGGCGCGAACGCGTGGCAGCGCTTCTGGCGCATCACGCTGCCGCAGCTGCGCCCCACCATGTTCCTGGTGGTCACGCTGGGCCTGATCGGCACGTGGCAGGTTTTCGACCAGATCTACGTGATGAGCCAGGGCAATCCGGCGAAGACCACGCTCACCCCGGCCTTCCTGTCCTACCGGACCGCGTTCCGGGACTTCGACTACGGTTCCGGCGCGGCCATCTCGTTCGTGCTGTTCCTCATCATCGTGCTGTTCACGCTGCTGCAACGGTGGCTGCTGCGGGAGCGGAGAGGTCACTGATGCGCACCATTTTTTCCAGATTTTTCGGGTACGCGATTTTGGTCTTCTTCGGACTCGTATTCCTGTACCCGTTCGTCATCCAGATCTCGAGTTCGTTCAAGACCGAGTCGGACGCGGCGGCGAATCCGCTGTCGCCGATCCCGCATCCGTTCACCACCGACGCGATCGAACGGATCTTCGTCGGCACCGGGTTCCCGACCTGGCTGATGAACTCGGTGCTGGTCACCGTCATCGTGGTGCTGGCCCGGGTGCTGTTCTGCTCGATGGCCGGTTACGCGTTGTCGCGGCTGCGCTTCCGGGGCCGCCGGGTGCTGTTCGCCGGCCTGCTGGCCACCATGGCGGTGCCGCCGGTCGTGCTGCTGATCCCGAAGTTCCTGGTGCTCAACCAGCTCGGCATCTACGACAGCTACCCGGGCCTGATCGTGCCGCTGCTGGTCGACGCCACCGGGTGCTTCATCATGAAGCAGTTCTTCGACTCGGTGCCGGTCAGCGTCGAGGAGGCGGCCCGGATCGACGGCGCGGGGGTGTTCCGCACCTACTGGTCGGTGGTGCTGCCGATGGCCCGGCCGGCGCTGATCACGCTGACCATCCTGTCCTTCTCCGGTACGTGGAACGAGTTCCCGCACAGCCTGATCGCGGTGCAGAACCCCGCGCTGTTCACGCTGCCGCGCGGGCTGGCCGACCTGGTCAGCGGCTCGCTGGGGGCGGGCACGCAGTATCCGCTGAAGCTGGGCGCGGCGCTGCTCGCCACCATCCCGGTGGCGATCATCTTCGTGATCTTCCAGCGCTACTTCGTGCGGGGCGCGGCCGAGGGTGGCGAGCGGGGCTGAGTATCAGAGCGTCACGTGGAAGCGCATCTGCGGGACCAGCATGTCGTCGACGTCCAGGGCCCGGCCGGCGCCGTCCAGCTCCCAGCCGGCCGAGCCGAGGAACTTCTGCATGGCCTGGTCCTGCTCGTACACCCAGGCGACCGCACCGCCGAAACCGTCCTCGCGCCACAGGTCGACGGTGGCCGCGAGCAGCCGGCTGCCGTGGCCGCGCCGGTTCCACCGGGGCTCGATCAGGAACTCGGTGATCGCCGCGATGCCCTCCGGCAGTGGCGGCTCCTCGGGGGCGAGCGCCTCCTCGTCGGCCGGCCCGGCGGCGGCGAAACCGACCGCCTGGGTGGCGGCCTCGCCCTGCTCGATCGCGACGAGCACGTGGTGGCGCGCGGAGGGTGCCGCCTCGATGGCCTGCGACCAGCCACGGGTCAGGAAATCCTCGTCCAGGCTCGCCAGCACGTGCGGCGGGAATATCCGCCGGTACGACGAGCGCCAGGTGGCGAGCTGGATGCGAGCGATCTCCGAGGCGTCCTCGGGACGCGCGGGGCGGACGAAGCCGATTGCCATGCCGCGAGCCTAGTTCCGACGCCGCATGCGAAATTGTCGTACCCCTGTTTTACGGTGCTCTCGATGGCACTCCCCGATTCGCTTTCCGCAGCGCAGGCCCGCCGCGTCACGCTGGCCGCGCAGGGCTTCACCGACGCCAAGCCCGGTGGGGCCACCGACATGCGCCACTTACGCCGCGTGCTGCGCCGCCTGCACCTGATCCAGATGGACTCGGTGAACGTCCTGCAGCGCGCGCACTTCATGCCGCTGTACAGCCGCCTCGGCCCGTACCCGGTGGATCTGCTGGAGCGCGCGGCCTATCGCAAGCCGCGCGAGCTGTTCGAGTTCTGGGGCCACGAGGCGTCGCTGATCACCACCGATCTGCAGCCGCTGTTCCGATGGCGTATGTCGCGGGCCGCCGACTTCGCCTGGGGCAGCATGGTCCGGATCTCCCGGGAGCAGCCCGAGCTGATCGCCTGGGTGCTCGACGAGGTGCGCGGCCGCGGCCCGATCACGGCGGCCGAGATCGAGCACGACGCGCCCCGCCGCAAGGACCACTGGGGCTGGAACTGGTCGGTGGTCAAACAGGCGCTGGAGTGGCTGTTCTACACGGGCCAGGTGACCGCCGCCGAGCGCACCACGTCCTTCGCCCGGCGCTACGACGTGCCCGAGCGGGTTCTCCCGAGCGCCGTGCTGAACGCCCCGACCCCGCCGTTCGAGGACGCGTTGCGCGCGCTCGTCGAGCTCTCCGCGCGGGCGCTGGGGGTGGCCGCCGAGCGCGAGCTCCGCGATTATTTCCGCCTCCCGGTCGCGGGCTTCAAACAGGCCGTCGCCGAGCTGGTCGACGACAAGGTGCTGATCCCGGTGACGGTGGCCGGGTGGCGACCGGTGGCCTATCTGCATCACGAGGCCCGTCTGCCCCGGCGGGTTCAGGCGGCCACGCTGGTCAGCCCGTTCGACCCGCTGATCTGGGAGCGTGAGCGCACGGAGCGGCTGTTCGACCTGGCGTACCGGATCGAGATCTACGTGCCCGCGCCCAAGCGCCTCTGGGGTTACTACGTGCTCCCGTTCCTGCTGGGTGACCGGTTCGCCGCCCGGGTCGATCTCAAGGCCGACCGCAAGGCCGGTGAGCTGCAGATCCCCGCGGCATATCTGGAGCCCGCCGCGGACCAGGACGAGACCGCCGGGGCGCTGGCCACCGAGCTGCACCGGCTGGCCGGCTGGCTCGGCCTGGAAAGCGTCGCGCCGCCGGTCCGGGGCGACCTCGCGGGCCCGCTGACGGCCGCGCTGAAAGGTGTACTTTAGCGACCATGAGCGGCTTTCCGTGGCTGGCCGACCAGCCGGTGCAGGGCCCGCCGGTGCCGCCCGAGTGGCTGGCCTATTACCAGCCCAAGCCGGACATCCTGACCCGCACTGCGGAACGCGTCTGGGCCCGCTCCCCGATGTGGGCCGCCCCGCTCGCGTTACTGGCCTGCATGGGCGGCGCGGTGGGTTACACGCTGGCCACCCACCCGGCCGACGCGGGCGCCGGCGATCCGCCCACCTGCCTGCTCAAGCTCACCACCGGCTTCGTCTGCCCCGGCTGCGGCGGCACCCGCGCCGCCTGGTTCCTGCTGCACGGCAACATCCCGGAGGCGGCCCGGCACCACGCGATCTTCACGTTCGCGGTGCCGTTCCTGCTGTACATGTACGTGGCCTGGGCGCTCAACCGGGTCTTCCACACCAAGCTCCCGCAGCTGTCGATCAGTCCGCGCGTGATGATCGCCTTCGTCGCGGTCTGGGGCGTCTGGAGCGTCGCGCGCAACCTGCCCTGGGCCCCGTTCACCGCGCTCTACGTCTGAGCGGGCGGTCCGATAGGTTGTGGGGTATGACGCACGACCCGCGACCCTTCGGACGGCTGCTGACCGCGATGGTCACCCCGTTCGCCCCGGACGGCGCCCTCGACGTCGAGGGCGCGGCCAGACTCGCCACCTACCTCGTGGACGAGCAGCTCAACGACGCGCTCGTGATCAGCGGCACCACCGGCGAGTCCCCCACCACCACGGACGCCGAGAAGGAACGGCTGCTCCGCGCGGTGGTGGACGCGGTCGGCGACCGCGCCCGGGTCATCGCCGGGGTGGGCACCAACAACACCGCCCACACGATCGAGCTGGCGCAGTCCGCCGAGAAGGCGGGCGCGCACGGCCTGCTGGTCGTGACGCCGTATTACAACAAGCCGCCGCAGGAGGGTGTCGCCCGGCACTTCCTCTCGGTGGCCGAGGCCTCCGGCCTGCCGGTGGTCGTCTATGACATTCCGCACCGCACCGGGACACCGATCGCCACCGAGACCATGGTCCGCATCGCCGAGCACCCGCGGGTCGTCGCGGTCAAGGACGCCAAGGGCGACCTGACCGCCAGCTCCTGGGTGCTGGCCCGCACCGACCTCGCCTATTACTCCGGCGACGACGCCACCACGCTGCCGCTGCTCGCGATCGGCGGGGTCGGCGTGGTCGGTACGTCGACGCATTTCACCGGCCGGATCGCCAAGGAGATGATCGAGGCGTACGAGCGCGGCGACAACGCCGCCGCGCTGGCCGCTCATCGCCGGGCGATGCCGCTGTTCACCGGGATTTTCCGGGTGCCGGGGACGATGCTGGTGAAGGCTGGTCTGAGCGCTCAGGGCTTGCCCGCGGGCCCGGTGCGCCCGCCGCTCGTCGAGGCGAGCGGTGCGGAGCTGGATCAATTGCGCCAGGACGCGGCCGCGGCCGGCATCAGCATCTGAACGTTAGACAAGAAAGACGCGAATGAGCCAAGCGCACGCAGATCTCCCTCCGCCGCCGCCGCTGCCGGAAGGCGCCCTGCGCGTCATCCCTCTAGGTGGCCTCGGCGCCATCGGCCGCAACATGACCGTTCTGGAGTACGACGGCAAACTGCTCGTGATCGACTGCGGGGTGCTCTTCCCCGACGTCGAGCAGCCGGGCGTGGATCTGATCCTGCCCGACTTCACGCCGATCCTGGACCGTCTCGACGACATCCAGGCCATCGTCCTCACGCACGGTCACGAGGACCACATCGGCGCGGTGCCGTACCTGCTCGCTCACAAGGCGGACATTCCGCTGGTCGGGTCCGAGTTCACGCTCGCCCTGGTGGAGGCGAAGCTGGCCGAGCGCCGCCTCGACCCGTACACATTGACCGTGAAGGAAGGGCACAGCGAACGCCTGGGCCCGTTCGACTGCGAGTTCTTCGCGGTCAACCACTCCATCCCGGACGCGCTGGCGGTGGCCGTGCGCACCCCGGCCGGCCTGCTGCTGCACACCGGCGACTTCAAGATGGACCAGGTGCCGCTGGACGGCCGGATCACCGACCTGGCCGGCTTCGCGCGGCTCGGCGCCGAGGGTGTCGACCTGCTGCTCGCCGACTCGACAAACGCCGAGGTGCCCGGCTTCGTCTCCTCCGAGCGCGACATCGGCCCGGTGCTCAGCGCCATCTTCGGCAAGGCCCGCGGCCGCATCATCGTGGCCAGCTTCGCCTCCCACGTGCACCGGGTCCAGCAGGTGATGGACGCGGCCTGGGAGTACGACCGCAAGGTCGCGCTGATCGGCCGGTCCATGGTGCGCAACATGGGCATCGCCCGCGACCTCGGGCTGCTGCACATCCCCGAGGGGCTGCTGATCAGCGTCGACGAGGCCACGAACCGGCCGGCCGACGAGATCGTCTTCATGTCGACCGGGTCACAGGGCGAGCCGATGAGCGCGCTGGGCCGGATGTCCACCGGTGACCACCGGCACATCACCATCGAGCCGGGCGACACCGTCGTGCTGGCCAGCTCGCTGGTCCCGGGCAACGAGACCTCGGTCTACCGGGTCATCAACATGCTGTCCCGGGCCGGCGCCACGGTCGTGCACAAAGAGACGGCGAAGGTGCACGTCTCCGGCCACGCCCCGGCCGGTGAGCTGCTCTTCCTGCTCAACATCGTGCGGCCCAGCAACCTGATGCCGGTGCACGGCGAGTGGCGGCACCTGCGCGCGCACGCCCAGCTCGGCATCGAGTCCGGGGTCGCCGCCGACCGGGTGGTGCTCTGCGAGGACGGCGACGTCGTCGACCTGGTCGAGGGCCACGCGCGGCACGTCGGGCGAGTGGAGAACAGGTACGTCTACGTGGACGGCCTCGCGGTCGGCGACGTCAGCGAGTCGCTGCTCACCGAGCGGCGCATCCTCGGCGACGGCGGCTTCATCGCGGCCACCGTGGTGATCGACTCGGTCACCGGCAAGGTGGTGGGCGAGCCCAGCGTCTCGGCGAAGGGCTTCTCCGAGGACCCGGAGGCGTTCAGCCCGGTGATCCCGTTGCTGACCGCGGCGCTGCACCGGTCCGCGGAAGACGGCATCACCGACACCCACCAGCTACAACAGGTCGTACGCCGGACGGTCGGCCGCTGGGTGAACGACGCGTATCGACGCCGGCCGATGATCGTACCGACCGTCGTCGAAGTCTGAGCTGAACCTTCCGAGACTCCCCTCCGTACCTCTGGGCACGGCGCCGCCCCCACGGCGCCCGTGGCGAGGGGAGTTTCTCGATGCAGCGCAGACGGATCGCCGTGGCCGCGGTGGTCGTGACGGCGGTCGGAGCGGCGGTGGCGTTCACGCTGCCCTCGATGGCCGGGACCACGCCGGCCCCGAGCCGGTCCGGGGGTGACGAGTCCCCGGAGATCCGTGCCATGCAGCGGGACATGGGCCTGTCCGCCGGCCAGGCGCAGGCCCGGCTGCAGCGGTCGCGGTGGGCGAGCGGCGTCTCGGCCCAAATGCGCGCGCAGACCGGCGGCGACTTCGGTGGCGCCTGGCTGGCGTCCGACGGGCACACCTTGAAGATCGCGGTGACCGGCGCGGACGCCGCCAGCGCGGTGCAGAAGGCCGGCGCCGAGGCCGTCCTGGTCAAGCGCAGCGAGCAGACGCTCGACACGGCCAAGGAGAAACTGGACGCGGCGACGTCGGCGACCGGCCTCACCGGGTGGTATGTGGACGTACCCAGCAACAAGCTCGTCGTGGTCGCGAAGCCCGGCAAGACCGCCGCGGCCGCGAAGTGGGCCCGCAAGTCGGGTCTGCCCGGCGACGCGCTGCACGTGGTGACCAGCTCGGCCACGCCGAAGCCGCTGTTCGACGTGCGCGGCGCCGACCCGTACTTCATCGCGGTGGACGGCGGCACCGCCCGCTGCTCGATCGGCTTCTCGGTGGAGGGTGGCTTCGTGACGGCCGGCCACTGTGGTGCGGCCGGTGACCAGACCGCCGGATTCAACCAACAGGCGCAGGGCACCGTACGCGCGTCCGTCTTCCCCGGCGACGCGGACATGGGCGTCGTCGAGGTCAACGGCGACTGGACGCCGCGGCCGGTGGTCAACGACTTCGCGGGCGACGAGCTCCCGGTGGCCGGCAGCACCGAGGCCCCGGTCGGCGCGGCGGTCTGCCGGTCCGGTTCCACCACCGGCACGCACTGCGGGACGATCCTGGCCAAGAACCAGACCGTCGTCTACCCGGAGGGCGCGGTGACCGGGCTCACCCGTACCGACGTCTGCGCCGAGGGCGGCGACTCCGGCGGCCCGTGGCTCGCCGGTGACCAGGCCCAGGGCGTGACCTCCGGCGGCTCGGGCGACTGCACCGCCGGCGGCGAGACATTCTTCCAGCCGGTCAACGAGATCCTCGCGGCGAACGACCTGACGCTGGTGACGACCGAGGCTGACAGCGCGTCGGCGCCGCCGCCGGCCGAGTCGACGGCCGCGTGCGCGGACCAGGCCGTGCAGCGCGACGGCTCGCTGCCGCGCTCGGGCGTCGGCCAGGTCCAGCCGAACGGCGGCGCGTTCCGGGCCGGCGCCGGCACCCAGACCGCCTGCCTGCGCGGCCCGGACGGCGCCGACTTCGACCTCGTCCTGCAGCGGCTCACCCGCAACGGGTTCCGCACCGTGGCCCGATCCAAAGGCGACGAGCTGACCTTCACCGGCCGCTCCGGCACCTACCGCTACGTCGTCGTCGCCTCCTCCGGCTCCGGCGATTACACCATGGGGTTCACCACCCCGTAGCAAGCGATCCAGCGCCGGGTCCGACCTGCCCGGACCCGGCGCTGGATTACCTCTCAGATCGAGTCTTCCCGCAGGGCGCCGACGGCGTCGGCCAGCTGGCAGCCCGTCGCGATCCCGCAGATCACCACCTGATCGAGCTGCTCGGGCGTGACGCCCTTCTCCCAGTCGGCCACCACCTCGCCGATCACGGACACCGTGCCGTCGTCGCCGATGTGCACGTACGCCTTGGGCCAGAGGCGGTCGTGGTTCCACGAGTTACAGAACTCATACAGCCGGAGCACGTCCTCCATGCCGAACACGTGCTGGACCATCGCCCGGATCTGGATCATTTCCTTCTGATCACCGATCCGGAAGAAATAGATCAGGTTCCCTTGGAAATTGCCGGCGACGTCGCCATCGGCATCCACGAAGTAATTGAAGCCGCGCTCGTCGAGCGCGGACGTGATCATCTCGTTGGTCAACGACTGCACTGATCGATACTAGGCAGCCCAAAGTGAAACCATGTCACGGTGCGCCTACCAGTTCCCTGAGCGTCCGCGGGCTACGGTGGTGACCATGGCGGGCCGCACCTCTCCGGCGAGCCGGGGCCGAAGCGCGTCCACTTCGCGCGGCGCCGCGAACAACCGTGCCCGCCAACCGGCCCGTCGCCCCGCTCCGCGCAAGTCATCGGCCCGTCCGGCCGCCCGCCGGTCCGCGGCCCGCAGCCGGCCCAGCGTCGGCGCGGCCCTCGCGTCCGGCGTCGGCCGCGGCGTCGGCGCCCTCTGGATGGGGCTGGCGCACAGCGTCGGCTGGGCCGCCCGCGGCGTCGGCCGGCAGGCGGCCACCGCCCGCGACATCGATCCCGAGCATCGCCGCGACGGCGCCGGCCTGCTGCTTCTCGGTCTGTCCATCCTGATCGCGGTCGCCGTCTGGGCGGGCAGCGCGGGCCCGGTCGGCACCTGGCTGGCCGACTCGGTGCGCCTGTTCTTCGGCGGGCTCGCGGTGTTCCTGCCGTTGCTGCTGCTCTACAGCGCGATCCGGCTGATGCGTAAGCCGGCCGATCCGGAGCATCGCGGCCGCAGCCTGGTGGGCTGGACCGCGCTGGTCGTCGCCACGGCGTCGCTGCTGCACGTCAGCCGCCGCCCGACCGACAACCTCGCGCTGACCAAGGCCGGTGGCCTGCTCGGCTACGGGGTCGGCGAGCTGCTCGAACGAGCGGTCACGGCCTGGGTCGCGGTGCCGTTGCTGGTGCTGCTGTTCGTGTTCGGCTTCCTGGTGATCACCGCCACCCCGATCGCCAAGATCCCCGAGCGGGTGCTGCTGCTGGTCGACGTCATGCTGGGCCGTTCGACGAAGACACCCCCGCAGCCGGCACCGGAGGCGGCGGTCGAGGGCGAAGAGGCGCCGGCGAAGCGCCGCCGGCCGTCGCGGCGCCGCCAGGGCTCGCTCGCCGACATCGGCTTCGGCCCGGACGCGGACGGCGAACAAGCGCCGGCCGTCGACGAGGACGACCTGATCCTGCACGACACCGTCGTGGTGCCGAAGGTGCCGGGCAGCCGCCGCAAGCCGCCCGAACCGCCGGAGCATTCGCCCGAGCCGCCCACCCGGGCCGAGCAGCTCGAGATCAGCGCGGTGGCCGGCGACTACCGGCTGCCGCCACCCACGCTGCTGGGCAAGGGCTCCCCGGCGAAGGCGCGCAGCCGCGCCAACGACGAGATCATGAACGCGCTCACCGGCGTCTTCGAGCAGTTCAACGTCGACGCGGTGGTCACCGGCTTCACCCGCGGCCCGACGGTCACCCGCTACGAGGTCGAGGTCGGGCCGGGCGTCAAGGTCGAGCGGATCACCCAGCTGTCCCGCAACATCGCGTACTCGGTGAAGTCGCCCGACGTGCGCATCCTGAGCCCGATCCCGGGCAAGAGCGCGGTCGGCGTGGAGATCCCGAACACGGATCCGGAGAACGTGTCGCTCGGCGACGTGCTGCGCTCGCGCGCGGCCACCGGCGATCACCATCCGATGCTGGTCGCGCTGGGCAAGGACATCGAGGGCGGCTTCGTGACGGCCAACCTCGCGAAGATGCCGCACATCCTGATCGCGGGTGCCACCGGTGCGGGCAAGAGCTCCTGCCTCAACTCGCTGCTGGTGTCGATTCTCACACGATCCACCCCGGACGAGGTGCGTCTGCTGCTCGTCGACCCGAAGCGGGTGGAGCTCACGGCGTACGAGGGAATCCCGCATCTCGTCACGCCGATCGTGACGAACCCGAAGAAGGCCGCGGACGCGCTCGAGTGGGTCGTGCGCGAGATGGACATGCGCTACGACGACCTGGCGGCCAACGGGGTCCGGCACATCGACGACTTCAACCGCAAGGTCCGCAACGGCGAGATCACCACGCCGCCGGGCAGCGAGCGCGAGCTGAAGCCGTACCCGTACCTGCTGGTGATCGTCGACGAGCTGGCCGACCTGATGATGGTCGCGCCGCGCGACGTGGAGGACTCGGTCGTCCGGATCACCCAGCTGGCCCGGGCCGCCGGCATCCACCTGGTGCTGGCCACCCAGCGCCCGTCGGTCGACGTGGTCACCGGCCTGATCAAGGCGAACGTGCCGTCCCGGCTGGCGTTCGCCACGTCCTCGCTGGCCGACAGCCGGGTCATCCTGGACCAGCCGGGCGCGGAAAAGCTGCTGGGCCGCGGCGACGGGCTGTTCCTGCCGATGGGCGCGTCGAAGCCGACCCGGATCCAGGGCGCGTGGGTCGACGAGAAAGAGATCGCCGACGTCGTCAAGTTCTGCCGCGACCAGCGTGAGCCGGAGTTCCGCGAGGACGTGACGACGCCGCCGCCGGACAAGAAGAAGCAGATCGACGAGGAGATCGGCGACGACCTGGACGTCCTGATCCAGGCGATCGAGCTGGTGGTCAGCTCTCAGTTCGGCTCGACGTCGATGCTGCAGCGGAAACTTCGGGTCGGTTTCGCCAAGGCGGGTCGTCTGATGGACCTGATGGAGACGCGGGGGATCGTCGGGCCCTCGGAGGGTTCCAAGGCACGGGACGTTCTGGTGAAACCGGACGAGCTGGACGAGACGCTGGCGTCGCTGCGAGTGGACTGAACGCGTCCCGGAACAGCACGTACCCCACGGTCATCAGCGCGGCGAGCATCATCGCGGCCAGGATCGCCGGCGGCATCCGCTGCGACGTGGTGCCGAACAGGTACGGCAGGTAGGACAGCAGCGACGACGCCTGCACCAGCACCGGCACGAACCAGAGCCGCGGCCGGTAGACCGCCAGCACCACGGTCATCACGTCGGCCAGGAAGAAGTAGCGCTCGTGCATGCCGGGCAGCAGGAACGGCACCAGGATCGCGAACAGGGCGGCGACGGTGACGATGCGTTCCCGGGTGAGCTCCAGCATCCGGACGATCAGCACGTAGATCACCCCGATGATCACCGCGACCGCCAGGATCGTGCCGACCGTGCGCAGCGCGTCCAGCCGGCGCACGGCGGGAATGAAGGCCCAGACCGACGGCGCGTCGTACGTCAGCCGTTCCACGATGCGGCCCTGCCGGCCCAGCCCGTAGACGGTGAACAGCTCGATCGGATCGCGCCCCAGGATCAAGGCCGGAACATCGAGCAGCACGTACGCCACGGGGGCCGCCAGCAGCGTACGCCAGGGAATCCGGCCGGCCAGCGCGAGCAGCAGCAGCAGCGGGAAGATGAAGATGCCCTGTGGCTTGATCGCCAGCGAGACACCGCAGAGCGCGACCCCCCACCAGGGTTTCCCGCGCAGCAGGTAATAGACGCCGCCGAGCGCCGGGGCCGCCCACATCGCGTCGATCTGCCCGAGGAACGAGGCGTTCAGCACGACCGTCGGCAGCAGCACCACGACCAGCGCCGCGGCGATCGGGACCCGGCCGGACGGCCGGTGCAACGCGGCGATCCGATAGGTGAAGAACGCGAGGACGACGTCGGCGACGACGAAGACCGCCTTGATCTTCAGAATCAGCGGCCCGGGCAGGAAACCGACGACGGACATCAGGTACATGAACGGCGCGTTGTAGTTGCCGATCTCGGTGCCGAGACCCCGGAGCCGGCCCGCCCCGCTCAGCGTGTGATACCAGTGCATGAAGATGTTCATGTCGCCGGTCTGCTCCCGCCAGCCGGCCCAGCGCGCCGCGACGGCGAGCGCGATCAGCGCCGCGACGAGCAGGATCTCCACGTGGCGGGCGGGTTTGCGATCGTTCGTCATGGTGCCCCTGGGTACGGGCGAGGGCGGTGTCACGGTTCAACCAACCGTGTGGGGGAACAGCCGGTCCCCGGCGCCCGGTAACCTTGGCGGGTGTCGGTAACTCCTTCTTCTCGTCGTGTCGCTCTACTCACCCTCGGCTGTGCCCGTAACGAGGTCGACTCCGAGGAGTTGGCAGCACGGCTCGACGCGGGCGGCTGGCAGGTCAGCACCGACGCCAAGGGCGCCGACGTGGTCCTGGTCAACACGTGTGGCTTCGTGGAAAAGGCCAAGCAGGACTCGATCGAGACGCTGCTCGCCGCCGCCGACACCGGCGCCAAGGTGGTCGCGGCCGGCTGCATGGCCGAGCGGTACGGCAAGGAGCTCGCGGACAGCCTGCCCGAGGCGGCCGCGGTGCTCGGCTTCGACGACTACACGGACATCGCCGGCCGGCTGGACGGCGTGCTCGCCGGGGAGCGCTTCGACGCGCACACCCCGCGCGACCGCCGCGAGCTGCTGCCGATCACCCCGGTGCAGCGCCAGGCCGCGAAGGTGGTGGTGCCCGGCCACGCGACGGTCGACGAGCACACCCCGGCGCACCTGCGCCAGATCCTGCGCCACCGGCTCGACTCCGGCCCGGTCGCCAGCCTGAAGCTGGCCAGCGGGTGCGACCGCCGCTGCTCGTTCTGCGCGATCCCGGCGTTCCGCGGGGCGTTCGTCTCCCGCGACCCGCAGGAGCTGCTGGCCGAGGCTGAGTGGCTGGCCAAGTCGGGGGTGCGCGAGCTGGTGCTGGTGAGTGAGAACAGCACCTCGTACGGGAAAGATCTGGGTGATCCGCGCCTGCTGGAGAAGCTGTTGCCGCAGCTCGCCGCCGTCGACGGCATCGTCCGGGTCCGGGCCAGCTACCTGCAGCCCGCGGAGACGCGTCCCGGCCTGGTCGAGACGATCGCCACCACGCCCGGTGTCGCCGCCTACTACGACCTGTCGTTCCAGCACTCCAGCGAGCCGGTGCTGCGCCGGATGCGGCGTTTCGGCTCCACCGAGCGGTTCCTGGAGCTGCTCGACTCGGCCCGTAACCTGGCGCCGGCCGCCGGGGCTCGGAGCAACTTCATCGTCGGTTTCCCGGGCGAGACCCGCGAGGACTACGAAGAGCTGGTGCGCTTCCTGAACGAGGCCCGGCTCGACGCGATCGGCGTCTTCGACTACAGCGACGAGGACGGCACCGAGGCGGCCGGCATGGACGGCAAGGTCGGCGAGGACACCATCAAGCGGCGCTACGACCGGCTGGTCTCGCTCGCCGACGAGCTGGGCTCGCAGCGTGCCGAGGAGCGTCTCGGCTCCACCGTCGAGGTGCTGGTGGATTCGGTGGCCGACGGCGAGGTCGAGGGCCGCGCCGAGCATCAGGCACCCGAGGTGGACGGCTCCACCATGCTGGTGGCCGGCGACGTCGGCGTCGATCTGGCCGCGCTACGGCCGGGCGATCTGGTGCGCGCCCGGGTGACCGCGACCGAGGGCGTCGATCTGGTCGCCGTCCCGGTCGAGATGATCTCCGCGGCGCCGGTGCGCGGGCAGTGACCGACAAGCCGGTTCCGGTCTCGGCACCCAGGGTGGTGTCGCTGTACAACCCGGCGAACATTTTGACCGTCGTCCGGATCATTCTCGTTCCGGTCTTCCTGGTCCTGGTCGTCGCCACGGACTTAACCGGCACCGGCGCCCGGATCGTCACGTGCGTGGTCTTCTGCGTGGCTTCGGCCACCGACTTCGTGGACGGGTGGATCGCCCGGCGCTGGTCGCTGGTCACCTCGTTCGGCAAGGTCGCCGACCCGATCGCGGACAAGGCGCTGACCGGTACGGCGTTGGTACTGCTCTCCGCCTACGACCGGCTGCCGTGGTGGGTCACGATTCTCATCCTGGTACGCGAGTGGGGCGTCACCGCACTGCGTTTCTGGGTGATCCGGTACGGGATCATCCCGGCGTCGCGGGGCGGCAAACTGAAGACGATGCTCCAGATCGCCGCCATCGCGTGGTATCTGTGGCCCGTCCCGTCCCCGTTCGACGTGGTGGGCGCCTGGCTGATGGGCGCCGCGCTGATCGTGACCGTGGCGACCGGTGTCGACTATGTGATCCAGGCGCTGCGCCTGCGCCGCAACGCGCGAGGGGATTGACCCGGTGGACATTCACGCCGCGGCCGAGGCGGCGGTGCACCGGCTCGTCGAGCGCGGCGAGACGCTCGCCACCGCCGAGTCGCTCACCGGCGGTCTGATCGCCGCCACGATCGTCGAGATCCCCGGGGTCAGCGCGGTCTACCGCGGCGGCCTGGTCGTGTACGCCACCGACCTCAAGAACCGGCTGGCGGGCGTCTCCCGAGATCTGCTCGACGAGCGCGGCCCGGTCGATCCCGAGGTGGCGCTGGCGCTCGCCGCCGGCGCCCGGGAACGCTGCGGCGCCGACTGGGCCGTCGCCACCACCGGGGTGGCCGGACCGGACCCGCAGGACGGCAAACCGGTCGGCCTGGTCTACGTGTCCGTCGCCGGCCCGACCGGGGCCGTCGTGCGCGAGCTGAAGCTCGGCGGCAGCCGGGCCGAGATCCGCTCCGAAAGTGTGACGAGCGTTCTACGGCTGCTGTCGAACCGTCTCGCCGAGGCCTCCGCAACGCCCTGACCTGGGGAATGCCATACCAGGCAAGATTGTTGGAAAAACGGCCCGTCCCGCGTGGGTCCCGGAATTCGGCGGGGCGGGATGTCGGCCTCGCCGGCAACGGGTACGGTTGCGGGAAGCCTCCGGCGTGTGCCGGCGGCCCCGCCGCAGGAGGAGGTGCCATGGTCCTGCTACGCCGGGTTATCGGCGACGCACTTCGGGCGCGCCGGCAGGGGCAGCACCGCACGCTGCGCGAGGTGTCCACCGCCGCGAATGTCAGCCTGGGGTATCTGTCCGAGATCGAGCGCGGTCAAAAGGAAGCGTCCAGCGAGCTGCTAGCGGCCATTTGTGAGGCCTTGGGCGCACGCTTGTCCGAGATTCTCCGCGACGTCGGTGACACGATGTCGCTCGCCGAAGACATGGAAGGCGTGCTGGTACCGGTCGGCGACAACCCGGAGCCCGCCGTCCGCAAGCTGGCCCGCGACGGCGACGTCGCCGTCTCGGTGCGCCAGGAGTCGCCGCTCAAGGCGACCTTGCACGCCAAGCGTCCGCAGCAGCGCGACGTCGTGTACGCCGCCTGATTCGCAGCATCACCGACCTTGCCGGGCCATCCACACGGATGGCCCGGCTTGTCTGTTCCTGATTGCTTTCGCTCGCCGCATCCGGGATCGACCCTGAGCCGGTACTGCGCGTAGCCTCGAAGCCTGGGGGACACCCTGAGATCCCCCCGAAGTCACGTGACGCTGGTGGCGTCGAGCTGACACGATGGTGTTCGCGCCATCGCGGGCAGCTTTGCGATCAACGTCGGTGGCGCCGAAGACTGAGCGACTCTGAGGGGATACCGCGATATGGCGAACCCGTTCGTCAAGGGCTGGCGTTACATGATGGCGCTCTTCGGCGCGAAGATCGACGAGTACGCCGACCCCAAGGTCCAGATTCAGCAGGCCATCGAGGATGCCCAGCGGCAGCACCAGGCGCTCGTCCAGCAGGCGGCGGCGGTCATCGGCAACCAGCGCCAGCTGGAGATGAAGCTGTCCCGCCAGATGTCCGAGGTCGAGAAGCTGCAGGGCATGGCCCGCCAGGCGATCACCCTGGCCGACCGCGCCCGCGGCGGCGGGGACGAGGCTGAGGCACAGAAGTACGAGTCGACAGCGCAGACGCTGGCCACCCAGCTGGTCGCCGGCGAGCAGTCGATGGAAGACCTCAAGACGCTGCACGACCAGGCGCTCTCGGCGGCCGGGCAGGCGCGCAAGGCGGTGGAGAACAACGCGATGGTGCTGCAGCAGCGCATCGCCGAGCGCTCTCGCCTGCTCAGCCAGCTCGAGCAGGCCAAGATGCAGGAGACCGTGGCCCGGTCGCTGGAGTCGATGTCGTCGCTCGCCGCGCCCGGCAACACACCGTCGCTGGACGAGGTGCGCGACAAGATCGAGCAGCGGTACGCGAACGCGATGGGCCGGGCCGAGCTCGCGTCCAACTCCGTCGAGGGCCGGATGCTCGAGGTGCAGAAGTCGAGCCTCGACATGGCCGGCGCCTCCCGTCTCGAGCAGATCCGGGCCAGCATGGCCGGCGAGAAGCTCGGCGGCGCCGCGACGCAGCCCGCCGTGGAGCAGGGCGAGGCCGCCGCGCCGGCCGCCGACCCGGCCAGCGTCGCCCGCCTCGACGAGATCCGGGCCAGCATGAACCAGAAGCGGGGCGACACCACCGCGGCCGGCTAGTACGACGCGACGGGGAGGACGACGGTGGACGAGCGAACGCGGTATTTCCGCCGGCTCAAGCGGCTGCGCGGTTCGGCGCGGCGCTGGAGTGTGCTCGGTGGCGGCTTAGCCGCGGCCACCGCCGTCCTCACGCCGTACGCGGGCATCGGCGCCGTCGACGCGATCTGGGCCGGCGCCGCCGGGGCGTCGATGGCGCTGGCCTGGTGGCGCTGGAGCGATCACCGGGCGCTGGCCGCCACGCCCGCCCCGGCACCGCCCGACCCGGCGCTGGCCGGGCAGCGGCTGGCGGCGGCGATCGAGCGGTTCCCGGCCGGGCGCACGGTCATGAACGAGGTGCGCCGGCAGAAGAGCCGGTATCAACTGCGCGGCTCGGCGATCACGCAGGCGTGGGACCGTCTCGACCGGGCGTCGGCCACGCTGGTCGCGCTGGCCGGCCGGCTGACCGGTCCGGGTGAGGAAGCGCTGCTGGAGGCCGCCGCGGCGGAGAGCTGGCTGCGTGATCTCGGCCAGCGGGTGGCGAGCGTGGAGCGCGCGCTGCCGCTGACTGCGCCAGCCCAAAACGTCGGGCTCGCCGAGTCGCATGCCGGGCTGGTCGCCCAGTTCACCGAGGGTGTCGAGGCGTACGAGCGGCTGGTGGCGGCGGCCGCGAGCTATGTCGCCGAGGATGGCCACCCGGTCGCCGACCTCAAGCATCCGGCGTTCGCCGGCCTGGTCGACGCGACCGATCGTCTGCGCGGGCTGGCCGAGGGCCTGTCCGAGCTGAAGCGCCCGCCGTTCAAGTTTTCGACTGGCAGCGCGGGCACCAGTACGTGACGCGTTCGTCCTGCTCGGCCTTGCTGATCGCGGTGCCGCAGCGGCGGCACGGTTGCGCCCGCCGGCCGTAGACATAGTTCGTCTCGCCCCGGCGCAGTGAGCCGGTGGTGGTCTGCGTCCAGCGGCCCCGGTTCGACGCGACCAGCTTCTGCGCGAGCTCGACGACCTTTGTCAGGTCGTGCACCTGGGCGACCGGGGTCCACGGCCACAGTCCGCGCAGGAAGAGCGTCTCCGACTTGTAGAGGTTGCCCACGCCGGCCAGGTTGCGCTGGTCGAGCAGGGCGGCCGCGATGGTTTCGTCCGGGTGCTCCGCGATCCGGCGGGTCGCCTCGGCCGGGTCCCAGTCGTCGCCGAGCAGGTCCGGGCCGAGGTAACTAAGGAACGATTTTTCATCATTTGTCGGGATAAGGGTGACGTCGTGCAGGTGGTAGCCGACGGCGACGCTTTTCGCGGTCCGCAGGACGACGCGGATCAGGTGTGCGGGGCGGCCCGCCCAGCGTTCGCCGGCCTGGAACGTCCGCCACGCGCCGTCCATCCGCAGGTGCGAGTGCAGCGTCAGCGGCTTGGCGTCGTCCTTCGTGAGGCGCAGCAGCAGGTGCTTGCCGCGGCTCGCCGACTCGGCCACGGTCCAGCCGGTCAGGTCGGTGGTGGCCAGGCGCGGCACCCGGAAGTCGGACCCGGTCAGCACCTCACCGGCGAGCGCGCGTTCGAGCGTGCGGGCCGTGTTCCAGACGGTGTCCCCCTCGGGCATACCGTCAATCCTGCCCCAGCAGCCCCGTGAGCGCTGACTCGTCGAGCTCGGCCGCGTCCCGCTCGGCAGCCGTCAGGTCGATGTGGGACAAAGCGGATGAAAGGGCTTTGGCGCGCACCGGGTCGGCTACGTCCGGATCGAGGCCGCGGCGCCGGCAGAAGCGACGAACCGCGGCGAGCAGCGTGGCGCCGTCGGTGACACGGCCGTCGAGCACCAGCGCGTAGGCGCCGGTGTGCAGACCGGCCAGCACGTTGCCGATGTCGTCCTCCTCGGCGAAGCGGTCCAGCGCCCGCCGCAGCACGCTCAGCGCCTCGCCCGGCCGCGGGTCGTCGGTCAGCAGGGCGCGGGCCAACATCAGCTCGCTCATCGCGGTGATCCAGTTCTGCTGGATGCTCGCCGCCTGCTCGGCGGCCCGGGTCAGCACCGTGCGGCCCTCGGCGACCCGGCCGGCGCCGACCAGGGCCGGGCCCAGCGACATGGTGGCGGCCGGTACGATCCAGCCCTCACCAAGGTCGCGGGCTAGGTCCATCGACTGCCGGGCCCAGCCGGCCGCCCGCTCGAACTCGTTGTTGGTCCACCAGAACAGCGCGGCGTAGTAGCAGGCTTGGGCCTTCAGGATGTGCTCCTCGTGGCCGGCCGGCTCGTCGATCAGGTCGAGCCCCGCCTCGAGGTCCCGCAGCGCGGCGCCCTGGTCGCCGGCCAGGTACGACAGCGTCGCCGCGCAGATCAACGCCCGCGCCCGGTCCTCCCGCGGCGCGCCCGGGGCCTTGGCCAGCGCGTCGTGCAGCAGCGGCAGACCCTCACCGACCAGGCCGCCGCGGAACCAGAACCATTCCAGCAGACCGGCCGTACGCAACGCCGTGCGCGGCGCCGTCGTCAGGTCGTGCGTGATGGCGGCGCGCAGGTTCGGTCGTTCCCGGTTGAGCACCCGGATCGCGTGCGCCGAGTGCTCCGCGCGCAACAGCGGGGCCTGCTGCTCGACCAGCCGGCGCACCCACGCGGCGTGCGCTTCGCGGCTCGCCGCCGGGTCCGGGTCGTGCTTGCGGCAGTACGCCCGGACGATCTCCAGCAGCCGGTACCGGGCCGGCGTGACGCTCGTGTCGGCGACGACCACCGAGCGGGCCACGAGCGCGGAGAGTCCGTCCAGGTCGTTGTCCAGCGCGGCCAGCGGGAACCCGCCCTCGAACGACCACAACCGCAGGAGCAGCGCGCGGTCGCTCGCGGAGAGCAGGTCGACACTCCAGGCGACCGCGGCTTCCAGGGTCTGGTGCGGAGCGAGGGCGCCGCGCGGGACCGGGCCCAGCGCGGGGAAGCGGTCGTGCAGCATGTCGAGCAGCTCGCCGAGGCCCAGGACGCGGGCGCGGGCGGCGGCCAGTTCCAGGGCGAGGGGGATGCCGTCGAGGGCGTCGGCGAGCCGGGTCAGCTGGTCGGATTCGGCGGTGGTGGGGCGCCAGCCGGGGCGTACGGCCTGGATCCGGTCGGTCAGCAGGGCGACGGCGTCGGTGGGCGGCAGGGGAGCGACGGGGAGGAGGCGCTCGCCGTCGACCCCTAGGGGTTCGCGGCTGGTGGCCAGGATGGTGAGACCCGGGCATCGGGACAGGAGGGCCAGGGCGAGGTCGGCGGCCGCGGTGACGACGTGTTCGCAGTTGTCGAGCAGCAGGAGGCCGGGCTGGCGGCCGAGGGCGACGGCGATCGAGTCGACGGTGGTGCCGCGAACTCCGACGGCGGCGGCGACGGCGGCCGGGACTTCAGCGGGGTCAGCGACGTCGGCGAGGCGGACGAACCACGGCTCCGTGCTTTGCCGGTCGCGTGCGGACGCGAACTCGACCGCCAAGCGTGTCTTGCCGGCTCCGCCCGGGCCGACGAGCGTGACCAGGCGGTGCGCGGCCACCAGGCGGTCCACTTCCGATATTTCATCTTTTCTGCCGAAGAAGTGCGACAACGGGCGTACGGCATGGGTGGGCCGGGACGGCAACAGCAGGCGCGGGTCCTGGGCCAGCAGGCGGCCCTCCAGCTCCTGCAGCGCCGGGCCGGGATCGATGCCGAGGTCGTCCGCCAGCCGCGCGCGGACCCGGCGCAGCGCGGCGAGCGCGTCGGCCTGCCGGCCACTGCGATACAGGGCGAGGATCAAAAGCTCCCAACGGCGTTCCCGGTACGGCTCGGCACGCACCGCCGCGTCCAGATCGCCGACGACTCCGGGGGCATCGCCGGTCGCCAGCCGGGCTGCCAGACGTTCCTCCGCGGCCACGTCGCGCAGTTCCGCCAGGTGCGGACGCGCATACGACTCGGGCAGATCCGCGAACGCCTCACCGCGCCACCGGGAGAGCGCCGTGTCGAAGGCGCGCACCGCCTCGCCGGGCCGTTCGTCGTCGAGCAGCTCCCGCCCGCGCGCGACATCGGCCGCGAACCGCGCCACGTCCGTGTCGTCCACCGCGATCCGATAGCCGTCCCCGGCCCGCACCAGCGCGTCGCGTCCGAGGATCCGGCGCAGCCGCGACACGTACGCCTGCAGCGACGCGGTCGGATTGGCCGGCACCTCGGCGCCCCAGATCGCGGCGGCGAGCGCGTCCTCGGAGACCGCCCGGCCCTCGGCCGCGAGCAGCGCCGCGACCAGCCGCCGGGGCAGCGGACCGCCGAGATCGACCGGAACCCCGTCCGCCTCGACCTCGGTCCCCCCGAGCACGTGCCCGACCAACACGGCCGAAGCATACGAGCGGTTTGCGGACCGGTGCATGTCGGTTGCAGGTCGGGTGCAAGTCGGCCGGGCCAATCTGGCGGCATGACGACGAGTACTGCCACACGCACCGACACCTGGGACATGATCATGGTGCACCGGGTGTTCCGCCGCGAGTTCCGGATCCTGCCCGGCCTCGTCCGCGCGGCCCGCCCCGGCGACCTCGCGCGCGCCGAGGTCCTGGGCGAGCACCTCGGTCACGTGGCCGGCGCCCTCGAGCACCACCACCTCGCCGAGGACGAGATGGTCTGGCCGCTGATGCTGTCGCGGGCCACGCTGCACGCCGAACTGATCAACCGGATGGAGGCCCAGCACGCCCGCCTGCACGAACCGCTGGCCGGCATCGAGGAGGTGCTGCCCCGCTGGCGGGCCACCGCGTCGGCCGCCGACCGCGACCTGCTGGCGGATCTGATCGCCCAGGCGTCGGTTGCTCTCGACGAGCACCTCACCGACGAGGAGCGCGACGTCTGCCCGTTGATCGAGAAGCACCTCACGCCCGCCGAGTGGCACGCGGTCGGTGAGCGCGGCCGTCAGTCCATCCCGAACGGCAAGCTGGCACTGGTCTTCGTGGGCGCGATCCTCGAGGAGGCGTCACCGGACGAGAAGCTGCGCTTCCTGGCCGAGCTGCCGGCGGCGGCCCGGGTGCTGTGGCGCCTGGCCGGCGAGCGGGTGTACGCCAAGGCCCGCGATCGCATCCGCCGCGGCTGACCCCGCGCCGGGTGGATGATCTGTTGCCCGCACAACAGCGCGGGCCGGATATACGCCGCCGCGGATATGATCCCCGCGTGGAGAACCAGGAACACGGCAAGGGCGTTTCGGGCTGGGTGGAGCGGATCCGCGAGCACGAGCACGCCGCGCGGACTGCCGAAGAGGTCGAGGAGTCGGTTGAGGCCGACCTTCCGCCGACCGAGCTGTCGGTCGAAGAGGACGCGGCGCGCGAGAGCCGGGGTTGAAGCCTGGCGGGGCAAGGGCCGGAAGGTCGGTATGGCCTTGAGTTGCCGCCTGGCCGGCCGTAAAACCTAGGGGACTCGTCGCGCGCCGTACCGGGGAAAGCTTTTCAGCGTTCGGAAATGCGGATGGTGTCGCCCGGGCGGACGCTCAGGACGACGACCGCGCGGCCGTTGTTGACGGCGATGGCGGCCTGGCCGGCGGAGTCCTCGAAGACGAGCAGGTCGCCGGGGTCGACGTCGGCGAACGTGGCGCCGCGGCGGGCTCGGACGTTGCCGTTGACGACCAGGTCGGGGCCCAGGCCGGCGAGCAGGCCGCCGACCGCCGCGAGTTGCACGTTGCCGAAGCGGTCGATGGTGGCGACCTCGGACTCCAGCCAGCCGTCGCCGACCGTGACGACCGGGTCGGGCAGGCGCACCAGGGTGTCCGCGTCGAGCGCGGGGCCGGCGTCGTGCAGCGGGGTGCCGAGCGCGATGCGTGCCGCGGCGGGGGAGAAGAGGTCGCGGCCGTGGAAGGTGCGCGACACGTCGCCGAGGAACCAGTCCTTGTTGGCCAGTTCGTGGACCGCCTCGATGCCGCCGAGGGCCTCGGCCGTCCAGATCAGCACGCCGTTGTCCGGGCCGACCAGCACACCGTTCGGGGTGGCGATCGCGATGCCGCGGCGGGCGGTGCCGACACCCGGATCGACCACGGCGACGTGCACCGAGGGCGGCAGATGCGGCGCGGTCTGGGCAAGCACGAACGCTCCGCGCGCGACGTCGGCCGGCGGCACGTGGTGTGTCACGTCGATGACGCGGACGTCCGGCGCGATCCGCGCGATCGAGCCGTGACAGGCCGCGACAAAACCGTCGAACGTTCCATAGTCGGTGGTGAGGCTGATCCATCCATACCCGGGCATGGTGAGAAACGTTACTGTCTCCGCACGGTTCGTGTGCGCCGGGCCTGGTCGGGCGCGCCGGGCCTGGTCTGGCAGGGTTGATGCATGCGTCTCGTGATCTTCACAGAGCCCCAGAACGGGGCTAGCTACGACGACCAGCGCCGGGTCGCCCAGACCGCCGAAGCTGCCGGTTTCGATGGTTACTTCCGTGCTGACCATTTGCTCGCCATGCGCGGCGACGGACTTCCCGGCCCGACCGATTCCTGGGTCACCCTGGGCGGTCTGGCGCTGGAGACTTCCCGCTTACGCCTCGGCACGCTGGTCAGCTCGGCCACGTTCCGGATGCCCGGCCCGCTGGCCATCGCGGTCGCCCAGGTGGACGCGATGAGCAACGGTCGCGTCGAGTTCGGTTTAGGCGCCGGCTGGTTCGCCGAGGAGCATTCCGCGTACGGGATTCCGTTCGCGCCCGTCTCGGAGCGCTTCGATCACCTCGAGGAGCAGCTCGAGATCATCACCGGGTTATGGGAGACGCCGGTGGGGCAGCGGTTCGACTTCGCCGGCAAGCACTACCAGGTGACGAACTCGCCCGGGCTGCCGAAGCCGGTGCAGAGCCCGCGCCCGCCGGTGATCGTGGGCGGGGCCGGCCCGCGGCGCACGCCCGAGTTGGCGGCGCGGTTCGCCGATGAGTACAACACGTCGTTCGTGCCGATCTCCAAGGTCGCGGGGTTGTACCAGCGGGTTCGGGAGGCGAGCGCGGCGATCGGGCGGACCGCGCTGCCGGTGTTCTCGGCGCCGGCGGTCATGTGCGTCGGCCGCGATGACGCCGAGGTGCGCCGCCGGGCCGAGGTGCTCGGGCGTGACGTGGACGAGATGCGCGCGGGCGGCGGCATCGTCGGGACGGTCGCGGAGGCGGTCGACACGATCGGCCAGTACGCGGCGGCGGGCACCGAGCGGCTGTTCCTGCAGACGAACGACATGAGCGATCTCGACCAGATCGAGTTGGTGGCGGCTGAGGTGGCGCCGCAGCTCTGATCCGTGGCCTTGTTTCCGGGTCGCGGCGTCGTCGGCGCTGCGGCCCGTGTCGCGCTTGAGCCCCCTCTTCTCCTTCTCGGCGGGCCTATCCTTGGGGGAAATATCAGGATATTTCGGGGTGAGGCTTGTGGCGGGACGGCTTTATGTGGCGCGGGATGCGCACGTCACCGTCGTCTCCCGGGGGCGCGTGCGGATGGGCGGTGCCGAGCGCGTGGATCGCCCGTGGGCGGCGCTGGTGGAATGGGTGTCGGCGGGCACCGCTGAACCTCGTCGTGCTCGCGCTTCCGTTATCGACGCGGCGTTCGTCGTCGTGCCGCCCGTCGTCGCCGGGTCGATCACGGCGGCGTACGCGCCGGTCGAGGCCGCCTACGCGGTCGGCGGTGGCCTGCTGCTCGCGACCTCCACCCTGGTCCAGCCCCTGCGGCGCCGGCTGCGGTCCCGAGGGTTGAGCGTCGCCGGGTCCGAAAAGTACACGTTGACCTCGGAGCGCGCCGCCTTCCACCGCGCGGTTGCCCTGGCCGATCGGATCAGCGAGACCTGGCCCGCCCTGGGGTCCTTGGTGGACGTACCCGAGGCCGAGCAGATGCTGGCCGACGCGCTGTGGGAGACGGCCGGCCTGCTGTCCCGCCGGCAGACCCTGATCGGCGTCCTGGCCGAGCTCAGCCGCCCGGAGTTCACCGCGTCCGACGACCTGAACGCCCAGCTGCGCGCCACGAAGGAAGCCTTGTCCGACTTGGATATCGACCTGGCCCGCCGCGAAGCCGGCCTGCGCCGGGCGGACGAGGCCGGCCGCGACTTCATCCGCGAACAGGACATGCGCCAGGCGATCAGGTCGGCCGAGGCGGAACTCTCGGCGACCACGACGCTCCCCGATGCCGGCACCCGGCTGGCCGAGCAGACCCGTTCGGTTCTGGCGGCCTACCAAGAGCTGATCAACTAAAGCCGCACAGCGGCTTGGCTAAGCCCGCAAACGCAACCCCCTTGGCGTAGCCCGGAACCCGGCCGCCGTCAGCGCCTCCCGCAGCGGCGACGTCTGCACCGACTCGCCGTCCGCCTTCTCGACCGACATCACGCCGAGCGCCCCCGACTTCACCGCCGCGCCGAGAGCCCGGCCGGCCGCGATCAGCGACTCCGGGTCGTCGGTGAAGGACAGCAGCGTGCGGCCACCGCGCTCCACATACAGCACCAGCTCACCCCCCACCAGCAGCACCAGCGCCCCGGCCTTGCGACCGGCCCGGTGACCGGCTTTCGGGACCGGTTCGCCGTCGCCGCTGTCGATCACCCGCTCGGGCCAGGGCAACGCGGCGCCGTACGGGTTGGCCGGGTCCGTGGACGCGAGCACGACCGCCCCCGCCGCGGTCCGTTTAGCCAGCTCGGCCGGCTCGGCCAACCCGCGCAACCGATCCACGGCTCCCGGCACCGCGAACTGCGCCGCCCCCAGCCCCTCGACGAAGTAACCGCGGCGCGCGGCACCCCGCTCCTCGAGCGCGCCCAGCACCGGATAGACCGCGGCGAACCCGCCGGTCACCCCCTCGGCCATCACGGCACCGCGGGTGACCACGCCGTGCCGCTCCAGCAACAGATCGGCCAGTGCCGCCGCGCGCCGGGTCGGGTCGAGATCGCGGTCGGGCAGGCGGGACCAGCGGCCCGCCATGTTCGGCGGACCGCCCCGCGCCGGCATGACCGGACGACCGGGCCGGCGGTACCGCGTACGAGCGGGCACCGCCTTGGCTCGATGCGCCCCGCTGCCGCCGAGCAGGGCCCGTAACGGCGCGAACGTGTCGTTCGTCAGATAGCCCGCCCAGACCAGATCCCACACGACCGCGGCCAGCGCCGCGTCGTCGGTCGCGCCCACCCGGTCGGACAGCGACCGGAAGAACAGCGCCTGCCCGTCGGCGAGGGCGTCGATGACGGACTGATGCGTCGGTGTGAGCGCCATCTCCTCGTCGGGCGGGGGCAGCAGCAGCGGGGCGCTGTCCGCGTACGCCAGCGTGACCCACCCGTCATTACTCCCGATCCCGCCGGACCCCGCCCACAGCACCTCACCGCCGCCGCTCAACTCGTCGAGCATCGGCGGGGCATAGTCGGCCACCCGGGTCGGCAGCACCAGCCGCTCCCACGCCGAGGCCGGCACCGCGATGCCCTGCAACTGCTCGATCGAGGCCGCCAGCGCGTCCACCCCGCGCGCGTTGCCGCCGATCTGATGCCAGCGCGGCAGGAAGGCGGCCAGTATCCGCGGCGGGACCGGCTCGATCTCGCGGCGCAGCGCGGCCAGCGAACGACGCCGCAGCATGCGCAACACCTCGGCGTCGCACCACTCGGTCCCGGCGCCGCTGGGGGAGAACTCGCCCGAGCCGACCCGCCCGGTCGCGCTCAGCCGTTTCAGCGCCTGCTCGACCACGAACACGCCGAGGCCGAACCGTGCCGCGCAGGTCGCCGCCGCGAACGGGCCGTGCGTGCGCGCATACCGCGCGACCAGGTCGCCGAGCGGGTCGTTCAGCGGTTCCAGGTAGGCCTCGGGGAGCCCGACCGGCAGCGCCACGCCGAGCGCGTCGCGATATCGCCCGGCGTCGTCGATGCCGATCCAGCGTTCCTCGCCCGCGACCCGGATCCGGATCGCCCGCCGCGCCGCCTCCAGCGACGAGATCCACGCCGGCTCCACGCCACGCGCCGCCAACTCCATATCGGACAGGTCGCCCAGCAGCCGGAGCAGCTCCGCGGTGTCCTCGGCGTCGCGTGGCTGGCGCCGCGTGGACAGCCACTGCAGCTGCGCCTCGGTCTCCGCGACCACCTCCGGGTCGAGCAGCTCACGCAGGTCGACGCGGCCGAGCAACTCGCCCAGCAGCGTCGAGTCGAGAGCCAGCGCGGCCGCCCGGCGCTCGGCCAGCGGCGCGTCGCCCTCGTAGAGGAAGGCCCCCACGTATCCGAACAGCAGGGAACGCGCGAACGGCGACGGGCGCGGCGTCTCCACCTCGACCACCCGGACCTTGCGGCCGGCCACCTCGCGCATGAGCCCGACCAGGCCGGGCACGTCGAACACGTCCTGCAGGCATTCCCGGGCCGCCTCCAGCGTGACCGGGAAGTCGGCGAACTCGCGCGCCACGTCCAGCAGCTGGGCGGACCGCTGGCGTTGCTGCCAGAGCGGTTGCCGGCGGCGCGGATCGCGGCGGGGCAGCAGCAGCGATCGCGCCGCGCACTCGCGGAACCGGGAGGCGAACAATGCCGACGTACCGACCGACTCCTCGACGATCTGGGCGATCTCCTCGGGGTCGAACGCCACCAGATCGGCCCCGGGCGGCTCCTCGGCCGTGTCCGGCAGACGCACCACGATGCCGTCGTCGGACGGCATCACCTGGCCGTCCACGCCGTACCGCTCGGACAGGCGCCGCGCGATCGCCAGCGACCAGGGCGCGTTGACCCGCGCCCCGAGCACACAGTGGACGGTCATCCGCCAGTCGCCGATCTCGTCGCGGAACCGCTCGACCACGATGGTCCGGTCGTCCGGCAGGTTGCGGGTGGCCTCGCGCTGCTCCGTCAGATACGCCACCAGGTTGTTCGCGGCCCACTCGTCGAGCCCGGCGTCGCGCAGTGTCGCGATCGCCTTGTCCTCGTCCGCGCGGACCAGCGAGCGCAGCTGCGCGCCGATCGCCCGGCCCAGCTCGATCGGACGGCCGAGCGCGTCGCCCTTCCAGAACGGCATCCGGGCCGGGGCGCCGGGCGCGGGGGAGACCAGCACCCGGTCGGGCGTGATGTCCTCGATCCGCCAGGACGTCGACCCCAGCAGGAAGACGTCGCCGACCCGCGACTCGTACACCATCTCCTCGTCGAGCTCGCCGACCCGCGACGCGCGCTCGCTGCCGGCCAGGAACACGCCGAACATGCCCCGGTCCGGAATCGTGCCGCCGCTGGTCACCGCCAGCCGCTGCGCCCCGGGCCGGCCGGTCAGCTCGTCGGTGCCGCGGTCCCACACCAGCCGCGGGCGCAACTCGGCGAACGCGGTCGACGGATAGCGGCCGGACAGCATGTCGAGCACCGCGTGCAGCGCCGACTCGGGCAGCTCGGCGAACGGCGCCGCCCGCCGCACCAACGCCGCCAGCTCGTCCACCTGCCAAGGGTCCAGCGCGACCATCGCGACGATCTGCTGGGCCAGCACGTCGAGCGGATTACGCGGATAACGCAGCTCCTCGATCGCGCCGACCGCCATCCGGTCGGCCACCACCGCGCAGGAGACCAGGTCGCCCCGATGTTTCGGGAAGACCACGCCACGCGACACCGCGCCCACCTGGTGCCCGGCCCGGCCGATGCGCTGCAGGCCCGCCGACACCGACGGCGGCGCCTCGATCTGCACGACCAGATCGACAGCGCCCATGTCGATGCCGAGCTCGAGACTGGAGGTGGCGACCACCGCGGGCAGCCGGCCGGTCTTCAGCGCTTCCTCGATCTGTTTACGCTCCTCGCGCGAGACGCTGCCGTGATGCGCCCGGGCGACCACCGGCGGTGCGCCACCGGCCTGCCCCGCCTGCGCCATGATCTCGGCCGGCGGCCGGGCCGGCACCGGCAGCACCTCGCCGGCCCGCTCGGCGGCGAGCTCGTTGATGCGGGCGCAGAGCCGCTCGGCCCCGCGCCGCGAATTCGTGAAGACGATCGTCGAGCGATGCGCCTGGATCAGGTCGAGAACGCGCTCCTCGACGGCGGGCCAGATCGACGGCGTGTGCCGGCCGCCGCCCCCCTCGTCGGGGTCGACCTCGGGCACCTCGTCGAGGCGCGTCATGTCCTCCACCGGCACCTCGACGGTGACCTCGATGGTCTTGGCGGCCGGCGGCTGGACGATCTCGACGTCGTGCGCGCCGCCGAGGAACCGGGCGGTCTCGTCGATCGGCCGGACCGTCGCGGACAATCCGATCCGCTGCGCCGGGCGGCCGATCAACGCGTCCAGCCGCTCCAGCGACAGCGCCAGGTGGGCGCCGCGCTTGGTGGCCGCGACCGCGTGCACCTCGTCGATGATCACCGTTTCCACGCCGCGCAACGAGTCACGCGCCGCCGAGGTGAGCAACAGATACAGCGACTCGGGCGTGGTGATCAGGATGTCCGGAGGCGTACGGGCGAAAAGGCGTCGCTCGTCGGCCGGTGTGTCACCGGTGCGCATCGCGACGGTGATGTCGGGCGGCGGCACGCCGAGCCGGCCGGACGCCTGCCGGATGCCGGTGAGCGGCGCCCGCAGATTGCGCTCGACGTCGACGGCCAGCGCCTTGAGCGGGCTCACATAGAGCACGCGGCAGCGTTTCCGCGGATCCTCCGGCATGGCCTCGTGCGCCAGCCGGTCGAGCGACCAGAGGAACGCGGCCAGCGTCTTGCCGGAGCCGGTCGGCGCGACCACGAGCGCGTTGCGACCGGCGCCGATCGCCCGCCACGCCCCGGACTGGGCCGCGGTGGGATCGGCGAACGCCTGCCGGAACCACTCCCTGGTGGCCGGCCCGAATTGCTCCAGCACCTCTGTCATGGGCCCATCTTCCCTCCGGGGTATGACAAAAACTTGCCGCTACGGACCATGTGCGATCAGATACAGGGCGGATATAAACGGTCACCACTTGAAGCGGCTACCACGCAGGGGGCCCCGTGTTCATCCGTGCAACAGCGGCTTTGGCCGCCTTCGCCGCCATCACTCTCTACGCGACACCGGCACACGCGGCCGGCGACGGCTATGTCCGTCTCGCCCACCTTTCGCCCGACACTCCGGCGGTGGACGTCTATCTCAAGGCCGAGTCCGGCTCGGCGAAGGAACAAGTCTTCCACGGCGTCGGATATGGGGCCATGTCCCAATATCTCCGGCTGCCCAGCGGCAACTACCAGGTCGCGATGCGTAAAGAGGGCGCGCCGGCGAGCGAAAAACCGGTGATCACCACCGAGGTCGGGGTGAGCGACGGCGGCGCGTATACGGTCGCCGGCGTCGGGCGCTTCGCCGACCTGGGGTTACGCGTGCTCAAGGACGACCTGAAACTGCCCGACGCCGGAAAGTCCAAGGTGCGGATCATCCAGGCGTCGGTCCAGGCACCGGTCCTGAACGTCGAGGGCAAGAACGGCACCAAGATCGCCGACAACGTCGCGTTCGCCACGACGACCGCGTACCGCGAGGTCAACCCCGGCAAATGGAGCGTCGAGGTGCAACCGTCCGGCGGCGGCAAGTCCAGCACGCTGCCGTGCACACTCGGTGCGGGCAGCGTGTATTCGCTGGTCGTGCTCGACGACGGCAAGGGCGGCCTGAAACCCGAGCTGCACGTCGACGCCAAGCGCCAGGGCACGGTCCCGCTGGGCGGCGTGGCCACCGGCGACGGCGGCACGCAGCCCGGATCCCGCGTGCCGACCGCGATTCTGATCGCCTCCATCGCGGCGATTCTGGCCGGTGGTCTGGCTTTCGTCGTCCGGCGCCGGCGCCAAACCGCTTGAGAGGTACGCCGTGCCGGCCGACCTTCCAACACCAGGCCCCAGGGGTACGCCGTGACGGCCGACCCACCCGAGGCCAGCGCCGTGGCAGCGGGCCCGTCCGAGGGCGCCGTGGCGGCCGACCCACCCGAGGGCAGCGCTGTGGCAGCGGGCCCGTCCGAGGGCGCCGTGGCGGCCGACCCACCCGAGGGCAGCGCCGTGGCAGCGGGCCCGTCCGAGGGCGCCGTGGCGGCGGACCCGTCCGTTGGCTATGCCGTCGCGGCGGCGCGGTCCGACGGTGACGCCGCCGCGGCCGAACCGTTGGACCGTCCCGCTCGCGGCGTGGCCAAGGTGGTCAAACCCCCTGGTGTCCGCGCGTTCGCGTCGGTCCCCGGGGCACTGCGCATGCCCCGGCAACCGTCGCGACGCTGGCCCCGGCTCGCCTCTCGCTCGATCGCCTTCCCGCGCCGGGTACGGCCCGTCCTCAAGACCCCACAGCCCGCGGAAATTCCACCGTTGAGAGCGGCCGCGCCCGGCACCCCCGATCCGGTTCCGCTCATGCCGGCCGACGGTGCTCCCGACGTACGGGAAATGGCTGTTGGCGGTGCTCCGGGCGTACCGGAAATCGCTGTTGACGGTGCTCCCGGCGTACCGCGAAAGGATGTTGAGGCCGCACCGCACACGCCGGCCGCTGCCGTGCGCGACAAACCCAAGCGCGGCCTCCTCCTCCCGGCCCTGGCCGGCGCCGTCGCGGCGGTCCTGGCCGGCGGCGGATATCTCGCCGCGACCCACCACCAGGCCGACCGCGAAGATCTCGGCCGATGGGCCGTCGCGCCACCCGCCGCAAGCGACCCGGCCAGGCCTTCCGGAGATCCTTTCGCGACCGTCGCCGCGGCCCCCCAAGGACCACCCACCCGGGTGCGGATCGCCGCGATCAACCTGGACACCACGCTGGAAAGTCTCCGCCTCGGCCGCGACGGCGCCCTTCAGCCGCCCAAGAGTTTCGGCCGGGCCGGCTGGTACGCGGACGGCACCGCCCCGGGCGACACCGGACCGGCCGTGATCGCCGGTCACGTCGACTCCAAATCCGGTCCGGCGATCTTCTATCGGCTGCGCGAACTGACCGTCGGTGATCACATCGACGTCACCCGCGGCGGCACGATAGTGCGTTTCACCGTCACCGCAACGGCGTGGTATCCGAAGACGAAATTCCCGGCGTCGTGGGTTTACGGGCCGACCCCGGACCGGCAGCTACGGCTGATCACCTGCGGCGGGGTTTTTGATCATTCGCTGCGGTCATATAAGGACAATCTTGTGGTCTACGCGGTGTCCGGGTGATCGACATTCCTTCCGAGGGCTCCGCTTGATTATTCTGACAAACGGTGAGGCTTATTCACGGCGATGGCGTGTGGGGGCGGAATGGCGGTCAGACGCATGCTCGTCGCCGGCCGGTACCGCTTGCACGAAGTGGTGGGAACCGGTGGCATGGGCCGGGTCTGGCTGGCCCGCGACGAAATGCTGGACCGGGACGTCGCGGTCAAGGAGTTCGTGCCGCCGGAGTGGATGACCGACGCGGAGAAGGAACGGCTGCGCGACCGTACGCTGCGTGAGGCCCGCAGTGCCGGCCGGCTCAACCATCCGCACGTCGTGCGGGTCTTCGACGTCGTCCACGAGGACAACCAACCGTGGATAGTGATGGAGTACGTTCCGTCGCGGTCGCTGCACCAGGTGATCCACGATGACGGACCGTATTCGCCGGCCGCCGCCGCCCGCATCGGCCTGGCCGTCCTGGACGCGCTGACCGCCGCGCACCGGGCAGGCGTGCTGCACCGCGACATCAAACCGCACAACGTGCTGATCGGGCACGACGGCCGGGTGGTGCTGACCGACTTCGGGCTGGCCACGTTCGTGGACGATGGGTCGGTGACCGGGCCGGGCCTGGTGGTGGGCTCGCCGCAGTACGTGTCGCCGGAACGCGCGCGCGACGGTGCGTCCACGGTGGAGTCCGATCTCTGGTCGTTCGGCGCCACGCTGTACGCGGCCGTGGAGGGCCGATCGCCGTACGCGCGGGAGACCGCGATGGCCACGCTGATGGCGCTGGCCACCGAGCCGCCGGATCCGCCGGAGAAGGCGGGTCTCCTCGGGCCGGTGCTGACCGGGCTGCTGCGGCACGACCCGCACGTGCGGCTGACCGCGAGCGAGGTGGACCGCCGGCTGCGGATGATCGTGGCCGCCACGCCCGGGGTGGTGACGATTCCGGCTCAGCGTCGGGGCGGTTCCTCGGTCGTGGCGGTTGCCACCCCGCCGCCGCCCCCGCCCGGGCCGCCGCCGCCCCCGGACGACCCGCCGCCGCCGTTGCATCACCGGCCGAGGGTCGTCGTGGCCAGCCTGGCGACCGTTGCCGTGCTCGGCGCAGGCGGCGTTCTGGCGGGATATTTGGCGAAATCTGGTGGTGAACCGACCGCAGATAAACCCACGTCGCGCGCCACCATGATCACCGCTGGCTTCTCGCCCGCGACCTGCGACGGGCCGGGTCCGTCCCTCGCCCCGCGCCTGCCGCAGCGTGATGCCGCGCGCGGCGTCAACGGGTGGGAGCTGATCCGCGGCTGGTCGTACTTCGCCGACGGGACCGGCTTCCACATCCCGGTGCCGGACGGCTGGACGTGGCAGAAGATCGGCTCCACCTACTGCTTCCGCGATCCGGCCGGCGGGCGGGTGCTCAGCCTGGACACCGGCCGCGACCCGAAGGGCGATCCCGTCACGGCCTGCGAGCGCGAGGAGAAACGCCTGGTCGCGGCCGGTGCGCTGCCGCAATACCAGCGCATCGGGATCGAGGCGAAGCCGCTGCTGGAGAAGGCCGCCGACTGGGATTACTCGTACGCCGACGCGTCCGGGCTGGGGCTGCGCGCGCGGACGAGATGGTTCGCGATGAACGGCAAGGCGTACGCGCTGAGCTGGGCCACCCGCGACATCGACTGGCCCAGCGACCTCGCGAAGATCAGCATGGTGCTGAGCAGCTTCTACACCGATTCCGTCCGGCCCACTCACAGCTAGTCTTCAGCCGCCGTTGGTAACGTCTCGCCGGTGAGCGGCAGTAGTCGGCCGGGCTCGGCCCGGCTTCAAGTCATCCGATCCGACCAGCCATGTTGATCGTCATCGGTCTCCTGCTGGTCCTCCTCGTCACGGCCGTGACCGGTTATTTCGTCGCCCAGGAATTCGGGTTCGTCGCCGCCGACCGTGGCCGCCTGCGCCGTGACGCCGCGCAGGGCGACAAGGCTGCCGCGCGGGCTCTGCAGGTCACCGAGCGCCTGTCGTTCGTGCTGTCCGGCGCCCAGCTCGGCATCACCGTGACCGCGCTGATCGTCGGCTACGTGGCCGAGCCGTTCCTGGGGTCGGGTTTCGCCTCGCTGTTCGGCGGCGGCATGCTCGCGCAGGTCGTCTCGGTCGCGCTCGCGCTGATCATCGCGACCGTCGTGCAGATGGTGCTCGGCGAGCTCGCGCCCAAGAACCTCGCGATCGCCCGCGCCGAAAAGCTGGCCAAGGCCCTCAGCCGGTCGACGCTGATCTATCTGGCGGTGCTCGGCCCGATCATCCGGCTCTTCGACCGGGCGGCGGCCGGCCTGCTGCGCCGGATCGGCATCGAACCGATCGAGGAGTTGCCCGAGGGCGTCACCGAGGAAGACCTCGAGAAGATCATCGAGGAGTCGCGCGCCGACGGTCAGCTCGATCCGGAGCTGTCCACGCTGCTCGATCGCGGTCTCGACTTCCGGGGCCGGACGGCGGCCGAGGCGATGGTGCCCCGCGTCGACGTGGTGACCGTGCCGTCCTCGGCCGTGGCCGCCGACGTGGTCGAGCTGATGTCGACCGGGCGCTCCCGATTCCCCGTACGCGGCTCGTCCCTGGATGAGATCGTCGGCGTGGTCGGCGTGACAGACGTCTTGGCTGTCCCATCCGCCGCACGGTTTTCGACCGACATTTCCGACATTTCGGTTGATCCCCTTTTTGTGCCCGCGTCCCTCCGGCTCCCCGGGGTCCTTGCGTCGGCCCGATCCACGACGAGGACGATCTCCCCGAGCCCGCGCCGGAACGCCAGGACGACGGCTCCTGGCTGGTCCCGGCCCGCTGGCGGATCGACGAGATCACCGATGCCACCGGCGTCACGCTGCCCACCGGTGACGACTACGACACCCTCTCCGGCCTGGTGCTGGCTCGCCTCGGGCGGGTGGTCGAGGCCGGCGACTCGCTCACTCTCGATTCCCTTTCGGTACGCGTCGAGACCGTCGACCGCCACGTACCGCAGACCGTGCGGATCTCCCGATGAACGCCCTCTGGGTTGTTCTGCTGCTGGCCGGCAACGCGTTCTTCGTCGCGGCCGAGTTCGCGCTGGTCGCGAGCAAGCGGCACCGTCTGGAGCAGATGAGCGGCCGGGGCGCTTCGGCAGCGCTCGCCGGCACCCGTCAGCTGTCGGTGATGCTGGCCGGCGCCCAGCTCGGCATCACGCTGTGCTCACTGGGTCTGGGCGCGCTGGCCGAGCCGGCGCTGGAGCATCTGCTGGCCCCGCTGCTGCACGGTTTCCTGCCGTCGGTGGCCAGCCACGTGATCGCGTTCCTGCTCGCGCTGGTCGTCGTCACGTTCCTGCACCTGGTGATCGGCGAGATGATGCCGAAGTCGTGGGCGATCACCCACCCGGAACGCTCGGCGTCGCTGCTGGCCGTGCCGTTCGTGGCCTTCACCCGACTCGCCCGCCCGGCGCTGCGCGTGCTGAACGCCCTGGCCAACGTCGCGCTGCGACCGTTCGGCGTGCACCCGCAGGATCAGCTCGCCGTCGCGCACGGTCCCGCCGAGATGCGGATCCTGCTCGACCGGTCGGCGGTCGAGGGCTCCATCGCGGCCGAGCAGACCCAGCTGCTGACCAGCATGCTCGAGCTCAATTCCCTCCGCGTACGCGACCTCGCCGCCCCCGTGCACGCCCTGGTCACCGTGCCGCCGACCGCCGACGCCACCGCGATCGAGCGGGCGTCGCTGACCAGCGGCCGGTCGCGACTGGCCGTGTCCGCGAACGACGGCCGCATCGTCGGCGTGGTGCACGTCCGGGACGCGGTCCGGGCCGCCACGGCCGATCACCCGGTGACCGCGGCCGAGCTGATGGACCCGCCCTTCGTGCTGGACGCCGAGTCCAGCGTGGTCGAGGCGGTGACCGCGATGCGGGCCGGCCGCGCCCAGCTCGCTCTGGTGGGCCCGGGCGCCGGCTTCGTCGCCCTGGAGGACTTGCTGGAACAGGTGATCGGCCGTTTCGACGACGAGACGGACCAGGTCCCCGCCTGAAATTTAGCCACCCCGTTTGTTCAAGGAGGAATGACCCGGTGGTTTTCAAAAAGATGATGCGCGCCTTCGGTGTCGGCGGACCGTCCGTCGACACCGTGCTGGCCAACCCGAACACCCGCCCCGGCCTGGCCCTTGACGGCCAGGTCCGGATCGTCGGCGGCGACCACGACGTGACCATCGAGCAGATCGTGCTGGGCCTGGTCACCCGCGTGGAGTCGGAGCACGGCGAGAACCTCGTCGAGTTCCACCGCCAGCAAGTCGCCGGCATGTTCCAGCTGCGCAAGGGTGAGCAGCGCGACCTGCCGTTCCAATTCCCGGTTCCCTGGGAAACCCCGATCACCGACATGTACGGCCAGCGCCTGCGCGGCATGACCATGGGGTTGCGCACCGAGCTGTCCGTGGCGAAGGCCGTCGACAAGGGCGACCTCGACCAGGTCTTCGTGCATCCGCTCCCGGCCCAGGAGCGGATCCTGGAGGCGCTCGGCCGGCTCGGCTTCCAGTTCAAGGGCGCCGACCTGGAACACGGCCGGATCTACGGCGTCGACCACCAGCTGCCGTTCTACCAGGAGATCGAGTATTACCCGGCAGCCCAGTACGCGCACGGCATCAACGAGGTCGAGGTGACCTTCGTGGCCGATCCGGCCGGCGTCGAGGTGATCCTCGAGTTCGACAAGCGCGGCGGGTTCCTGCAGCCCGGCCACGACACGTACGGCCGCTTCCGGGTGTCGCACGCCGAGGCCGACACCATGGACTGGGCGTCGGTCGTGGACTCGTGGGTGCGTGAGGCCACCGGTCGATACGAGGGTCTGCGCGGTTCGTACGGGGGCGCGGGTCATGGTTTCGGCGGCGGTGGCTATCACGGGCACGTGCGTCATCGAGGCCACGGTCCCGGCATGGGCGGCATGGTGGCCGGCGTCGCGGGTGGTGTCGTCGGTGGCATGATCCTCGGCGAGGCCATGGACGAGGTCTTCGAGGACGACGGCGGCGACGAGTGACCGTCTAGGCTTGGTGGCGCCGCTCGTCGCGCGGCGCCACCATGCTGTCTGTCCAGCCACCGCGTGGCAGGCCCGAGTGTGAGCACCCCACTCCCCGCGCCGATCAGCTGATCCCGGGCCGGCTCCAGGGCAGCGCGTGCGCGCGCGACGACGTCCCGATCGCCGACCACCACGCCCGCGGTCTGGTGGATCCGGCGGCTCGCGGCTTCTGCGGCTTCTGCGGCTCGCGCGGGTCTTGCAGCTCGCGGATCTCGCGGCTCATGCGGTCGGCGCAGTGGCCGCGAAACGCCGTGCTCCCTCCGCCCACCCTCCGCATATCCGACATTTCCGGTTACCGGTCGGGCTCGATTGAACCATTGGCGGCCTGACTCGACGGATGGCACGCGGCGTTTCCATTATGTGGGACCAGCGGCCGCCTACTGAGACGGGCGACCACGCCCTGGACTCGGCATCCGCAATGTGGGATTACGGTCCATTGTGGAGTGTATTTTTGCCCAATAATGCGGCTTTTGCCCACGGGGATTCTCCCGCCAGATGTGAACCTTGGAGAGTTATTTGTGCCCTGAACGGTGAAGGAGCTTGGTTGTAGGCAGAGTTCTGGAATTGATGCTGTACGGGAGATGAAGGATTTGGCCCTTCGGAGTCGCCCGTTCGGGGGGAGGCTTCAAACCGCCACATGCTGCGTTGGCTGAAGACCGTCGTGGTGAGCGATGTGGAAAAGGCACACGTGATGTGTCAGGTGGGGATCAGGAAGACGATCGTTGTTGAGGTGTCGTTATCCAATGAAGTGGCATCAAAACCGGGGGGTCGTAACTTCTTCCGGGGTGAGTCTGGCGGGTGCCCGATTTATTGGCCAGGCGGTGTCCGGCATGCATGGCGACGTGAGCCTGGTCTGCTGCTCTCGTATGGAACAGGGGAAGGCACGCCCGGATATGTTCGCCTGTGTTTCAGGTGGTGAGAGGGAGTGTCTCAAGCGGCTCATACCCGTGAGAGATTGAGTACCGTGGCCGGGCGTGCTGGCGGACCGACTCGTAGTAGTGATGAAGGCCGCTGTAATGGTGGTTGAGCGAAGGGGTCGGGTCGTTCGTGGTCTTTCGTCTGATCAACCGGTTCATCCGGGAGGAGTCATGTGGAAGGGCAGAAGTCATCAGCGGGTAAGCCGTTTGATATTGGTAAGCGGGAGGTGTGGGACGCCTATCAGCAGGTGAAGGCGAAGAAGGGCGGTCCGGGGGTGGACGGCATAAGTGTCGAGGGCTTCGAGGAGGATCTGAAGAACAATTTGTACAAGATCTGGAATCGGATGTCGTCAGGTACTTATTTTCCGCCCCCGGTGAAAGCTGTCGAGATCGCGAAGACGCATGGTGGGGGCACTCGTATGTTGGGGGTTCCCACGATCGCGGATAGGGTGGCGCAGACGGTCGTGGCCCACCGGTTGGAGGTGAAGGTCGAACCGATCTTCCACCCCGACTCGTATGGGTATCGGCCGGGTCGCTCGGCGCTGGACGCGGTCAGCGTGTGCAGGCGGCGCTGCTGGGAGTACGACTGGGTGATCGATTTGGACATTCAGAAGTTCTTCGACAGCGTCGATCACGGCTTGCTGGTCAAGGCGGTCGAGAGGCATGCTGATGTTCCGTGGATTGTGTTGTATGTCAAACGGTGGCTTGTTGCGCCGGTGCAACTGATGGACGGCACGATACGGCCACGGGATCGGGGGACACCGCAGGGTTCGGCGGTGTCGCCTGTGCTGGCGAACCTGTTCATGCACTATGCGTTCGACATGTGGATGGTCCGGGAGTTCCCGGGGAATCCGTTCGAACGGTACGCTGACGATGCGGTGGTGCATTGTGAGAGCCGCGCTCAAGCCGAACATCTGGTGCAGGCTATTGCTGCCCGGATGGAGCAGGTGGGGCTACGGCTTCATCCCGAGAAGACGCGGATCGTGTATTGCAGAGACGGGAAGCGGCGGGCAACATATGAGCACACCGCTTTCACGTTTCTGGGATACACGTTTCGTTCTCGGGGGGCACGAAATGAGAGGGAACAGGTAACGTTCACCGGTTTCACGCCGGCGATCAGCAACGACGCTCTGAAGAAGATCAGCGAGACGGTCCGCCGGTGGCGGCTGGATCGCGGGTCGGGTCTGACTCTGGCTGATATCGCACGGTGGATCAATCCGATCGTGCGGGGCTGGATGCAGTACTACGGGCGGTATAACCGGTCTGTGATGTATCCATTCCTGCAACGCATCAACGCCTACCTCGTGCGTTTCCTGCGGAACAAATTCAAACGGATCCGGACCTTCAAGAAGGCGAAAGCGGGATGGCAACGCATCACCAGCCAATACCCGAGGGCCTTCGCGCACTGGGCCTGGATCACTGCTTTCTGGTGATCAGAACGACAAGAGCCGTATGACGGGAGACTGTCACGTACGGATCTGTGAGGGCCGGAGGGTGAGATTCCCTCCGGCTACTCGGCGGCTCGTATGTGGGCGCAAGTATCCAAGGTTCACAAAAATCCACGATGTGGCCGCGGTGTCCACATAGCGGGAGCACTCACCCACGAGCGGGTTGCGGCGTGAGCGGGTCGCCGTGCGAGCGGGTCGCCCCACGAGCGCGTCGCCGCAGGAGCGGGTCGCCCCACGAGCGGATCGTCGTTTGAGCGGATCGTCGCGTGAGCGGGTCGCCCCACG
>NZ_JABBNC010000050.1 GCF_012933445.1 Actinoplanes sp. TBRC 11911 | reverse complement strand
ATAACTCTCCAAGGTTCACATTCGGCCGGAAAAATCTGACGGACGAAAGCCTCATAATGTGACGAACGCGTTATCTACAATGGACGTTGGTCCCACATCGCGGACGGTGGGTCCATGATGCGGGCGCGGGTCTCAGTAGGCGGTCACCCGTCTCACGGAATGGAAGCGTCGCGCGGCCGCGCGCCGAGCCCGCCTGTCCAGCGGCCCAGCCGATCCGATAAATCTCGGGAAATGTCGGATATGCGAGAGGGGTGGCGAGGGCTGGCGGACGGACGGCGATCAGGTCGCTGACTCGCCTACGCGGCCGCCGCGAGATCGTGCCCGCGCGGCGGCTGACTCGCCCACGGTCGCTGACTCGGCTTAGGACTTACTCGTCTAGAACCTCGGATCGTTCCGTCTGGGGAGCAGGCCGCCATGGGAGAAACGTCGCCGCCCCGGAGAGGTACGGCCGACACCCGCTTGACGTTTTCCTATATAGGAAAATATGGTGGGTGGCGTGGCACGAGCAGCGACGACCTCGGACGCGTTCAACGCGATCGCCGAGCCGCAGCGCCGGGACATTCTGGCGCTGCTGCGCTCGGGTGAGTGGCCGGTGAGCGACCTGGCTCAGGAGCTGGGGATGAGCATGCCGCAGGCGTCGAAGCATCTGCGGGTGCTGCGCGAGGTGGGGCTGGTGCGCGACCGCAAGGCGGGTAAGCAGCGCCTCTACGGGCTGGACGCGCGCGGGCTGCGGCCGGTCCACGAGTGGGTCGGCGGGTTCGAGCGGTTCTGGGCCGAGAGTTTCGACCGGCTGGACGCCTACGTGCGGGACCTGAAGCAGGCACGGCAGGGCGCGGATTCCCAGGACCCGGAACAGGCGCGGCAAGGCGCGAATCGGGCACGGCGAGAGGAATGAACGATGGCGGGGGCACGGCAAGAAACGGGGGCCGAGCGGGAGATCGTGATCGCCCGGCTCATCGACGGGCCGCGGGAGCTGGTGTTCGAGGCGTTCACCGAGGTGCGGCACCTGTCGCGATGGTGGGGCCCGGCGGGGTTCACCACCAGCACGCGCTCCTTCGAGTTCCACGTCGGCGGGGAGTGGGTCTTCGTGATGCACGGGCCGGACGGCACCGACTTTCCCGAGTGGATCACCTGGACCGAGATCGTCGTGCCGGAGCGGATCGCGCTGCTGCACGGTGAGTCCCGCGATGACCCGAACGCCTTCGAGTCGGCGCTGGCGTTCGCGGCCGAGGGCGCCGCCACCCGGATCGAGATGCGCACCGTCTTCCCCACGAAGGAACTGCGCGACCAGGCCGTCGAGAAATACCACGCGATCGAGGGCGGCGAGCAGACACTGGGCAACCTCGCGGCGTACGTCGCGGAGATGAAGGAGGGCCGCTGATGGCCGGCAAAGTGTTCTTCAGCGTGTCGATGTCGCTGGACGGTTTCATCGCCCCCGAGTCCGTCGACGACCTGATGGGACGGCAGTGGATGGAGCTGCAGCGGTGGATCTTCCCGTTGCGGTTCTTCCGGGAGAACCTGAAGCTCGGCGCCGGCGGCGAGGAGGGGCGCGACAACGACATCGCGCGGAAGACGTTCGAGCGCACCGGCGCCAGCGTGATGGGCAGGCGCATGTTCGACGCCGGCGAGCAGGCGTGGCCGGACGAGGCGCCGTTCCACACGCCGGTGTTCGTCGTGACGCACACCAAGCGTGACCCCTGGGAGCGGCCCGGCGCCACGACGTTCCACTTCGTCACCGACGGTGTCGAGGCCGCGCTCGACCGGGCTCGCGAGGCCGCCGGGGACCGGGACGTCCGCATCGCGGGTGGCGGCGCGACGATCCTGCAGTACGTCAACGCCGGCCTGGTCGACGAGTTCTCGGTCGCGGTGTCGCCGGTGCTGTTCGGCTCCGGGATCCGCCTGTTCGAGGGCGTGGACGCCTCCCGGGTCGCCCTGAAGCCGGTGAGCTCGGAGTCGTCACCGCGAGTGACGCACCTGACCTACTCCCTGCACCGACGGTAGACGAGACAGCACGCCGGACAGTGAAGGAGCCGACGCGATCGCCCCCACGGCCGCGACCGCCCGGTCCACTTCGTCCGGCGTGTTGTAGAGATAGAAGCTCAGCCGGCACGACGCGGGCGGGTCCAGCCCCAGCGCGTGGTGCGCCAGCGTCGCGCAATGGCACCCGGCCCGCGCCTCCACCCCGGCCCGGTTCAGCGCCGAGGCCACGCCGACCGGATCGCGACCGGCCAGGTTGAACGCGACCAGCGACGTCCGCCGCCCCGCATCCCGCGGCCCGTAGATCGTGATCCCGTCGATCGTGGCCAGCCCCGCCAGCGCCCGGGCGGTCAGCATCCTGTTCCACCCGTTGACCCGGTCCATCGCCGCGCGGACCACCCTAGGCGCGAACGCCCGATTTGTCCAGAAATACCCAGAGCCGGGCGACACCAGATCCACCAGAAAACGCAACGCCTGAGCGGAAACGATGGTGCCGAGAATATTCGGGGTCCCGGCCGCGTATTTCCACGGCAGCGCGTTGAATTCGACCCGATCCGCGAACACCCGCCCCTGCGCGATCATGTCACCGCCGTACAGAAACGGCAGCGCGGACGCGAGCAAATGCGCCTTGCCGTACAACACCCCGATCCCGAACGGCGCCAGCATCTTGTGGAACGAGAACGCCAGATAATCAACGTCCAGGGCCCGCACATCCACGTACGCCCCCGGCACCAATTGAGCCGCATCCACCAGCAGATACGCCCCTACCGAACCGGTCGGCTGCACGTATCCGCCGGCGTTCGCGAGCTGACGGATCCGGGTGAGCGGGGGACGCGTACCGAGGAAATTTGACGCACCCGTGCAACACACGAGCTTGGTCCGATGGTCGATCAGCGACGCGAGATGCGCGAGATCCAGCTCGCCGGTAACCGGGTCGAACCGGGCCAGCCGATATTCCACGCGCCGCCCGAGCCGCGGCAGGATCCGCCGGCACATCGCGTGCCACGGCACGTAATTCGAGTTGTGCTCCAGCGACGTCGTCACCACGTTGTCGCCGTCGCGGAACTCGGTCAGCAGCGAATACATCACCGCGTTGATGGCCTCGGTCGTATTGCGGTAAAGCGCGATCGTCTCCGGCCCCGGCGCCGACAAAAAGCTTGCGATCGTCCGGTACGCCTCCTCGAAGAGCCCGGTCATCTCCCGGGACGCGGTGGATTGACCGCGGTGCACGTTCTCATAGCCGGGCGCCAGCGACCGATAAAGCTCCACGAGTTCGCGGGGCGGCTGCGTGCTCGCCGCGTTGTTCAGCGCGATCCGCCCGGCCTGCGGGAACGAGAAATGCGCACGGATCCGTTCGATGTCCACCCGGCCAGCGTCGCGCCATCCACCCCGCGGGTCGTTGGGTCAGGACGCAGACGTGTTGGCAACGCGTGCGAACCTGCGGTACTCGGCCGGCGGCACCCCGTGCGCGGACCGGAACACCTTGCTGAAGTCGGCCGCGCTGGTGAACCCCCATCGGGCCGCGACCGCCGCGACCGGCCGCGCGTCCAGGCTCGGGTCGGCCAGGTCGCGCCGGCAGCGTTCCAGGCGCCGCGCGCGGATCCAGCCGGCCACCGTCAGTCCTTCGTCGTGAAAGAGCTGGTGCAACGACCGCAACGACATGTGGTGCTGCGCCGCGATCCCGGCCGGCGTCAGCCGCGGGTCGCCGAGGTGCTGCTGGACGAAGCCCTGGACGGTGACCAGCAGGGCGTGCCGGCGGTCCTCGGCCGTCCCCCACGAGCCGGCGTCCAACTCCCGGGCCAGCCGCGTCGCCAGCACCTCGAGCGCCGCGGTGGACACCCGCGCCGCCTCGGCCGGGGTGCAGTGCTCGATGTTGCGCGCCAGCCGCAGCAGGAACTGGCTGGTCAGATCGCCGATTCCGGCGGTCGCCGGGATCGGCACCGCGGTGAGGCGCCGGCGCGCGCTCGGCGACAGCGGCAGCAGCGCCGGCGGGAACATGAACGTCATCAGCCGGGTCGGCTCGTCGCCGGTACCGCAGTGGACCTCGTACGGCCGGCGGGTGTCGTAGAACGTGAACTCCCCCGCGGACAACCGCGCCTGCCGGCCGTCCTGATCGACCACCGAGGAGCCGCCGGCGCAGACGAGGAACAGTTTCAGCATGTCGGGGTCGGCCTGCGCGATCAACTCGGTGGTGCGGCGCACCGTGATCGGCATGATGTCCAGCACCACCACCTGCAGCGGACCGAGGCCGCTGGCCCGGAACTCGCCGCGATAGTCCGGCGGGCACCAGCCACCGCACTCCATCGGGACCCACATCGTGGCGGTCAGCTCGCGGATGAAGTCGAACCGGTCGGCCGCGTCGACATCGGCGGTGGTGACAAGCGTGCTCATTGCTCCTCCACCAGGCTCCTCCACCAGGGAGAGAGATTTTTGAGAGTACGCCGATACGCCGTGCCGAAATGACAAGGACCGGACAACTGCTTGATTAGCGGAATGTTGTCACGTACCGGTGGGTCGGCCGTTCGGCCAGTGTCAGCGACCCGACGAGACATTGATTGGCGCCTTAGTGGAGGACTAACGTGGCGGGCACCCGCCACATAAGACGGGTGGGGCCACGGGGGCCATCATCCTCATCGAGCCATCGCCGCGTGTGCCGATGGTCACCTGCTTTGTGTTTTCGGTGAAGGGACTCCATTTCATGCGTAGACGCGGTGTCGTCATTTCCGGACTACTGTCCGCATTGGCCCTGTTCGCCACGTCCGCGACAAGCTCGGTCAGCACCGCCGCGAAGGCGGACGCCGCGCCGGCGCACGTCCACCAGCACGGTGCCGACGGCGACGAGGACGACCTCGAGCACATGAAGGAAGACCTCGTCGGCACGCCGATGAGCACGATCGAGAAGGAGACGGCCCAGGTCGCGACCCGGATCGGGCGCGAGACCGGGCAACGGCCCGGCGTCCCGGGACCGACACACCGGGGCAACGTGGCCGACAACCCCGCGGTGCGGGGCTCCTGGAGCTCGGTGATCAACACCCCGGTCGTCCCGGTGTTCGAGGCGGTGCTGCCCAACGGCAAGGTGCTGATCTGGGACTCGGTCGGCGACAACGCGGCCGAGTCGTACCCGGATCAGAGCTTCACCCGGGCCATGGTCTGGAACCCCGCGGACAACACGTCCAAGCGGGTCGACGTGCAGGGCTCGAACCTCTTCTGCGCCGGCTTCGCGCACCTGCCGAACGGCAACATCCTGGTGGCCGGCGGAAACGCCAACCAGCAGCTGGCCGGCACCGTGCAGACGCACATCTTCAACTGGCAGACCGAGACCTGGACGCGCGGCAAGGACATGGCCGCCGCGCGGTGGTACCCGGCGGTCGCCGAGATGGCCAACGGCGAGGCGGTCATCGTCGGCGGCGGCCCGGCCACCGCCGAGGTGTACCAGGCGAACGGCGCCCTGCGGCCGCTGACCGGCTTCACGAAATACAACGCCCGGCTGTACGCGTCGATGGGCTCGCGGCCGGACACCCAGCTCGGCTTCTTCGGCCCGCTGACCACCGGGTACACGGTCAACTCGGCCGGCAACGGCGTGATCACGGCGACCTTCACCCGGGACGCGATCGCCCGGGACTACGGCAGTTTCTCCACGTACGACGCCGGCAAGACCCTGGTCGTCGGCGGCGGCAAGATCACCGAGGGTGGCGCGACGAACGTCCCCACCAAGACGGCCGTCGTGCTGAGCGCCGGCGCCTACGGGTCCCAGGCCCCGGGCGTCGCCGCCACCGGCTCGATGTCGATCGGCCGGCGGCAGCTCAACGCGACCCTGCTGGCCGACGGCTCGGTCCTGGCGACCGGCGGCCTGACCAGCGCGGCCACCAACAACCTCGTCGACCTGAAACACGCCGCGACGGCGGCGGAGCGCTGGGACCCGGCCACCGGCAAGTGGACGGTGCTCGCCGGCGCGGGCCGCATCCGGCAGTACCACTCGACCGCCGCGCTGCTGCCCGACGGGCGGGTCATGACCGGCGGCGGCGGGATCTGCGGCGCCTGCGTGACGGCCGGCTATCTCGAGAAGAACATCGAGTACTTCACCCCGCCGTACCTCTACAAGAAGGACGGCAGCCGGGACCTGGCCGACCGCCCGGTCATCACCACGGCACCGGCCACCGTCGGCATCAACACCCCGTTCACGATCACCTCGGCGCAGGCCGCGAGCGTCCGCAAGGTCGCCCTGGTCGGGCTCGCCGACGTGACGCACGGCGTGGACCAGGGCCAGCGCTACATCCCGCTGAGGTTCACGACGTCCGGCACCACGCTGAACGCGACCGGCCCGGCGACCGGCGGCGTGGCCCCGCCCGGCTACTACATGCTCTTCGTGATCGACGCCAACGGGGTCCCGTCCGTCGCGAAGATCGTCCAGGTCGGACGCAGCCCGAACCCGCTGATGAGCGCGGTCCGCAACACCTCGGCCGCCAAGTGCGTCGACCTGCCGGGCTCGGCCATCAAGTCGGGCACCCTGCCGCAGTCGTTCACCTGCAACGGCTCGAAGGCGCAGGCGCTGACCCGGCTGCCCAACGACAGCTCGGTGCGCGTGCTCGGCCTCTGCCTCGACGTACCGGGAAGCAAATTCAACTCGGGTCAGCGGATCCAGGCGTTCAGCTGCAACAACTCCAACGCGCAGAAATGGCAGTTCGGCACCGACGGCACGATCCGCGTCACCACGCACACCACGCTGTGCCTGGCGGCCGCGTCCACGGCCCTGAGCGCGCCGATCACCATCTCCACCTGCAACGGCAGCGCATTGCAGAGGTGGACGTGGTAGGCCCACGACCCTGGGCGGCGCGTCCGCGACGCGCCGCCACAGCCGTCACGCCGTCACCGCGTCGGGCCTGAGCCCCGCCACCCGGCGGCGGCGCGTCGGGAGCATCAGCATCGGGTGCGCCATGCCCCAGGCCGCGCCCTTGCAGACGAACTCCTTGTAGTGCGCCGCCAGCTTGCCCTTGAGCAGGTACGGCTTGGGCCGGTCGTCGGCGGTCACGTACTGGATGAGCCCGTCGCGGCGGCCCAGGCTGATGCACTGGTTGAAGTAGCGCAGCGGGGCCTTCGGGATCTTGCGGCCGGTCATCCGCGCGGCGATCGCGTCGGCGGCCTGCCACGCCATCGGCATGCCGGAGGCGCAGGACATCCGCAGCGGCTTGCCGCCCGGTCCCTCGGCGATCGCGGCGTCGCCGACCGCGTACACGTCCGGGTGCGACACCGAGCGCATCGTGTGGTCCACGACGATCTGCCCGGTTCCGGCGACCTTCAGGGTGGTCGCGGCGGCGATCGGGTGCACCGCGAAGCCGGCCGTCCACACGACCACGCGGGCCGGGATCGTCCGTCCGTCGCCGGTGACCGCGCCGTCCTCGCCGACCCGTACGATGTCGGTGTTCGCGTGCACGGCGACGCCGAGCCGGTCCAGGACCTCGCCCAGGTGGCGCTGCGCCTTCGCGTCCAGCCAGTCGCCCGGGGCGCCCTCGGTGGCGTTCGCGACGCGCAGGTCCGGCCGGGCCTCGGCGATCTCGGTGGTCGCCTCGATGCCGGTCAGCCCGCCGCCGACGACCAGTACGGACTCCCCCGCGCCGAGTTCGGCGAGACGCTCGCGCAGCCGCAGCGCCGAGCGCTTGCCGGCCAGGTCGTACGCGTGCTCGCGCACCCCCGGGACGCCGTGGTCGGCCGCCGCGCTGCCGAGGGCGTACACAAGGGTGTCGTAGGAGATGTCGCCGTCGCTCAGCGTGACGTTCTTGCGCTCGGCGTCGACGGTGGCAACCTCGGACAATTTCAGCCGTACGCCGGTGCCCGCGAAGATGTCCGCAAGGCTGCGCCGCGTGAGGTGCTGCCCGGTGGCGAGCTGGTGCATGCGGACCCGCTCGACGAATTCGGGGTCCGCGTTGACGACGGTGATCTCGACGTCGGCGGGATCGAGCCGCGCAGCGAGACGTCCGGCCGCGGTGGCCCCGGAGTACCCGGCTCCGAGCACGACGATGCGATGCTTCATGGTTTCACTCCGCTCTCGGTGACTTCCCTTTCTGAACCGGAGAGCGCGGTGATCCCTGACAGGAGCGGTTTGTGAGCTGGGTCACCAGGCGGCGATCAGCGGCTTCCCGTGGCCGGAGCCGGGCCACTGCCGCGTCGCGCGTACGAGCTTGTCGGGGTTGACCTGCACGCGGAGCGCGGCGACACGTCCGGCGGTCATCTCCAGGCACATCACGCCGACCACGTTGCCGTCGATCACGACCACCACCGCCGGCCCGCCGTTCGCGACCTCGGCGTAGATCGCCGGAGTGCCGCCCAGCGCGTTCCGCTTGGCCGGGCTGGGCCGGAACAGCCCACGCAGGAACCGCGCCACCGCCAGCGCCCCGACGATCGGCGTGGTCCGCGCCGGGATCTTGCCGCCGCCGTCCCCGATGTTCTGCGCGTCGTCGGTGAGCAGGCGGACGAGCCGCTCGATCTCCCCACCGGTGGCCGCCGCGAGAAACTCCTCGACCACCACGCGCGCCGCCGACTCGTCCACGTCCGCGCGGGCCCGCGCCCCCGCGAGGTGCTGCTTCGCGCGCCGGTAGATCTGCTGGCAGTTGACCTCGGTGAGCTCGAGAATCCCGGCGATCTCGGCGTGCGAGTATCCGAACGCCTCGCGCAGCACGTACACCGCCCGCTCGTTCGCCGACAGCCGCTCCATCAGCGTGAGCACCGCCATCGACACCGACTCGCGCTGCTCGGCCGTGTCCAGCGGCCCGAGCATCCGGTCCCCGGCGAGCAGCGGCTCCGGAAGCCACATCCCCACGTACGTCTCGCGCCGCGCGCGGGCCGAGGTGAGCTGGTTGAGGCACAGGTTCGTGAGCACTTTGGTGAGCCACGCCGCGGGCGTCTCGACGTGCTCCCGGTCGGCGGCGTGCCACCGCAGGAACGTGTCCTGCACGGCGTCCTCGGCGTCGGTGGCCGAGCCCAGCAGGCGGTAGGCGATCGCTTCCAGGCGGGGCCGGGAGTCCTCGAAGACCGCAACCTCCCGCGCACTGACCGACATGGCTCGATAGTTAACCACGCGCGTCCCCGGCTCAAATCGAGCGACGGGTTGGTAGCGCGCCGCCTCGAATTGGCCTGCCGGTAGCCCTGCCGCACGTTGGGCGGTATGGTCAGCGGTATGGTAGTGCGCACGAAGACCTCGCTGACGCTCGACGAAGGCAGCATCCCGCTGGCCCGCTCCCGCGCCGAGGCCGAGGGACTCGACGTCGGCCGCTGGCTGGACCGGGCGATCCGGCACGAGGCCGCACGAGGCGACGTCGACGTGATCGCCGACTGGGAGGCCTCCCTGCCGCCGGACGACCAGGCGGTCCTTGCCGCACTCGACGCCACCGACCGGCACGACCTCGGTGCCGCGTGACGCGAGGCGACGTCTACGAGTACACGATCGGCAACGCCCGCACCCGCATCGCCATAGTGTCCGCGGCGCCGTACAACCCGCGCCGCGCCACCTTCGTGGTCATCCTCGGCGCCGACACTCCGACGCCGCCGTCGCCCTCGCTGGTGCCGGCAGCCCCGGCCGACCCGGTACGCGGCACTATCGATGTCACCCGGTTACGTCCGCTGGTCCCCGACAACGTGGGTGCGCGGGTGGGCCGGCTATCCCGAACCACTCTGTCACGCGTCGACGACGCACTGCGTAACTACCTGGGGCTGTAAGAAGCCGCGGTCGCGGCGGGTAGCGTGATCGTGTGGATGAGGGTTATCCGAGCAGGGAGGATCGCATCGTCGCCGAGTTCGGTGACGGGCACGACGTGGAGGGGATCGCCCTGCGGTACGGCCTCACCGTCGAGCAGGTCTACGCCGTGATCGAGCGGGAGGTCGGCCCCGCGAGTCAGGGCCCGCCGGTCCAATATCCGCCGCAGGGTTACTACTACGCCCCGCCGCCGCCCGCGCCGAATTACTACTACGCGCCGCCGCCGCCCGGGCAGGTCTATTACGGACCTCCGGCGTACCAGGGGCCGCCGCCGGGCTATGCCCCGCCGGGTTACGCGCCCCCGGGTTACGCGCCCCCGCCGCCCGGTTACGCCCCGCCGGGCTATGCGCCCCCGCCGCCGCTGGACGAGGACGCCATCGTCGCCGAGTACGGCGAGGGCTACGACGTCGAGTGGATCGCCCGCAAGCACGGCATCGCCCCCGAGCACGTCTACGAGGTCGTTCTCCGGAACGTCGACAAACGCGACGACCCCGAGTAAGACGACACCTCAGCCCCGCGCCACCACCGGCATCAGGCCGTGCACCATCTCCAGGGCGGCGTCCACCTTGTCCGCCCAGAACATGGTCTCGATCGCGAAGTGCTCGATGCCCGTCTCCGCGTGCATCGTCTTGACGGCGTCGGCGACCTGCGGCACCGCCACCCCGGGCATCACGTTGACGCGCATCACCGTCTCGATCGACGCGGGGTCGCGGCCGGCCACGCGCGCGGCCTCGTCGACCACCTGGCGCTGCGACATGATCAGCTCGGTGTTCATGAAGCCGGGCAGCATCGACAACGTCAGCCAGCCGTCGGCGCGCCGCCCGGTGCGCTTCAGCGCCGAGGTGGCCGACCCGCCGAGGTAGATCGGCGGCCGCGGCCGCTGCACCGGCTTCAACGGTGAGTGATGCAGGGCCAGGTCGACGTACGTTCCGTGATATTCGGCGGGGTCCTTGGTCCACACGATGTCGAGCGCGTCGAGCATCTCGTCGAGCCGGGCGCCGCGGGTCGCGAAGTCCAGCCCGGCCGCCTCGTACTCTTCCGGCGACCAGCCCACGCCCAGGCCCGCGATGGCGCGTCCGTGGCTCATGAGATCGACGGTGGTCCACGCGCGGGCCAGCTGTAACAGCGGGTACAGCGGCGCGATCTGCACGTGCGTGCCCAGCTTCGCCGTCGTGGTCGCGCTCGCCGCCACGCCGAGGACGATCAGCGGGTCGGCGGGCCCGTTGTACTCGACGGGGATCGTGTTTCCCCGGCCGCCGGCGCCGATCTTCGGATGGACGGCCGCCATGTTCCGGTCGCCCACCCACAGGCTGGCCGCGCCGGCCTTCTCGGCCTCGTTCGCGAAGTACGCCACGCGGCCCACCTCGTGCGCCTGCTCGTGCAGGTGCGGCAGCATGAACCCGATCTTCATTTGTTGACCCTCCGATAGTTCACTCAACAAACAAACTATCGGTCATTTCCCGTACGCCGGGAGCCAGCCCCCGATCCGCTCTGGAGACCTTTCGCGTCGGAGGTCTCGGCATCGGTCGACGTGCTGCCGCGCCATCTGGTCGTGTCGACTTTGCCGCTTGGGCGGGTCGGCTCCGCCGATGGCAGCCCAGGTCGTTTCATAGCGCCGGCGACCGGGGCGCAGCGCGGGGCGGGCGTTGCTGCGCTTCGCCGAGCGGGTCGCGTGACACCCGTCGACCCGGCAAGCAAGCGCCACGGAAGCCATGCCGGCACTCACCGCGGCCCCGCAACGCCCCCTGCAATGCCATCATGTGGGATCCGCGTCCGTTGTACGGGATTGGCGACCACATGGTGGCAGTGGGTCCACAAGGTGAGAATAATATCCACAGTGGAGCGTCGTTTCTCGGCTTTCGTCCGCCTTTGGCCGGCCGTCTTCTCTGACGTTTCGTAGACCTTGGATACTTAGGGCTCGCATGTGGGCGTAACTCTCCAAGGTCTCGACCAAATCCAGAATGTGGCCGGGATCGCCACATAGTGGGATGGATGGACGAGCCGCGCGTCGACCTGCAGACCCCGTGCGGCGCCGGGCATCTTGGCGGCGGTTGCGGGTTGCGGGTTGCCGGTTGCGGCGACCCTTCCTATCGAGCGGCTGATACGTTTCGATGGATCGATGACGCTTCGCGACACCCCACCCTTCCGGGCCGACCATGTCGGCAGCCTGCTGCGCCCCCCGAACCTGCTCAAGGCCCGCGCCCAGCGTGCGGCGGACGAGATCACCGCCGACGAGTTGCGGGTCATCGAGGACGAGGCGATCCGCGACGTCGTGCGGATGCAGCGCGACGTCGGGTTACGCTCGGCCACCGACGGCGAGTTCCGGCGTACGTCGTGGCACATGGACTTCATCTACCAGCTCGGCGGCGTGCACCGGACCGACGAGAAGATCCAGGTGCATTTCCGCAACGCGGACGGCGAGCTCGACTTCGAGTCGGCGGCGCTGGTCATCGACGAGCCGGTGCGGTTGACCGAGACGATCTTCGGCGACGCGTTCAGCTTCCTGGCGCAGACCGTGGAGCCGGACGTCACGGCCAAGCTGACGATCCCGTCGCCGAGCATGGTGCACTATCGCGGCGGCCGCGCGGCCATCGACCCGGCCGTCTACCCCGACGAGGAGCAGTTCTGGGCCGACCTGTCCGCGGCGTACGCCGAGCAGGTGCGCCGGGTCGCCGCGCTGGGCTGCCGTTACCTGCAGCTCGACGACACCAGCCTCGCGTACCTGAACGACCCGGACCAGCGCAAGCTGCTCACCGAGCGCGGCGACGACGCCGAGCACCAGCATCTGCGCTACATCAAGCAGATCAACGCGGCGATCGCGGACCGGCCGGCCGGGCTGAACGTCACCACGCACATGTGCCGGGGCAACTTCCGGTCGTCGTGGGCGGCCGAGGGCGGGTACGACTTCGTGGCCGAGGCGTTGTTCAGTGAGCTGGCCGTGGACGGGTTCTTCCTGGAGTACGACGACGAGCGGTCCGGCGGGTTCGCGCCGCTGCGGTTCGTGCCGCCGGGCAAGCAGGTGGTGCTCGGGCTGGTCACCACGAAGCGGGGCGAACTGGAGTCGAAGGACGCGCTGAAGCGGCGGATCGACGAGGCGGCCAAGTACGTACCGCTGGAGCAGTTATGTCTGTCGCCGCAGTGCGGGTTCTCGTCCACGGTCGAGGGCAACGTGTTGTCGTACGAGCAAGAGGTCGCCAAGCTGCGCCTGATCGCGGAGACCGCGGCCGAAGTCTGGGGTTGACCCGCGCGGTGCCCCGACATCAATATTGCTCCATGCCTCTATGGGAGCGCTCCCGAATCATCACGGTTGCCGGTGTCGCGGCTCTGCTCAGCGCAGTGGCCGCGGCGCCGGCTTCGTCGGCGTCGGCCTCGTCGGCGTCGGCCTCGTCGGCGTCGGCCTCGTCGGCGTCGGCTTCTCTGGCCGACGAGGTCGAGCAGGTCACCAACGGCGGCTTCGACGGCACCACCGATCCCTTCTGGTCCACGGCCGGCATGCCGATGACGCTCACCGACGGCCGGGCCTGCGTGGACGTGCCCGGCGGCACCACCAACCGCTGGGACGTCGCGATCGGACAGAACGACATCGACCTGGTCGCGGGCGAGAGCTACCGGTTCTCCTTCGACGCGTCCGGCGACCCCGGGCATGTCGTGCGGGCGATCACCGGGCTCGCGGTGTCGCCCTACGACACCTACTTCGAGCAGTCACCCACCCTCGGTGACCTGCAGCATTACTCGTACACGTTCACCGCCTCGACCAGTACGGCGGCCGGGCAGGTCGCCTTCCAGGTCGGCGGCAGCCCCGATCCGTGGCACTTCTGCGTGGACAACGTGTCGCTCGTCGGCGGAGTGCCGCCCGAGGTGTACGTGCCGGACACCGGGCCGCGGGTGCGAGTCAATCAGGTCGCGTACGTGCCGAATGGTCCCAAGGTGGCCACGCTCGTCACTTCTTCCACCACACGGTTGCCGTGGCAGCTCCTGTCGCGCACCGGCAAGACCGTGGCGCACGGCTTCAGCACGCCGCGCGGGGTCGACGTCTCGTCCGCCCAGAACGTGCAGACCATTGATTTCAGCGGATACCGTGTGGCCGGCACCGGGTTCACGTTACGGGCCGACGGCGAGACCTCGCGGCCGTTCGATATCGGCGTCACGGCGTACCAGAAATTGCGCTCGGATTCGTTGAAGTTCTACTACACGCAGCGAAGCGGAATCGAAATTCTTAATTCACTGCGTCCCGGGTACGCCCGGCCGGCCGGCCATGTCGACGTGGCGCCCAACCAGGGCGACGGGAACGTGCCGTGCCAGCCCGGCGTATGCGACTACCGGCTGGACGTCCGTGGCGGCTGGTACGACGCGGGCGACCACGGAAAGTACGTGGTGAACGGCGGCATCTCGACCTGGGAGCTGCTCAGTGAATACGAGCAGTCGCCGGGCGTCCGCAAGGTCTCGCTGACCATTCCGACGAGCGGCGACCGGGTGCCGGACATTCTCGACGAGGCCCGTTGGGAGCTGGACTTCCTGCTGAGCATGCAGGCACCCTCCGGCCTGGTGCACCACAAGATCCACGACGCGGCCTGGACCGGGCTTCCGCTGCTGCCCCATTTAGATCCGCAGCCGCGTGAGCTGCACCCGGTCTCGACGGCCGCCACGCTGAACCTGGCCGCCGTCGCCGCGCAGGCGGCCCGGGTCTACAAGGCGTACGACCCGGCGTTCGCCGCGCGTGCGCTGCGTGCCGCGAAGACCGCTTACGATGCGGCACTTGCCCATCCGGCGCTTTACGCTCCGGAGTCGGACGGGATCGGCGGCGGTGCTTACAACGACGCGAACGTGACCGACGAGTTCTATTGGGCGGCGGCGGAGTTGTTCATCACCACCGGCGCCTCGCGGTATGCGCGCGACGTGATCGCCTCGCCGTTGCACAAGGCGGACGTGTTCGCCCCCGGCGTCGGCTTCGACTGGGCCGCGACCGCCGCAGCCGGGCGTCTCGACCTCGCTTTGCTGCCCAACAAGCTGCCCGGGCTGGCATCGGTGAAGAAGTCGGTCGTCGATGCGGCTTCGCGTTACCTGGCGATCCAGCGCGCGCATCCGTACGGCGTCGCCTACGCCCCCGCGAACAACATGTGGGACTGGGGCTCGAACAGCATCCTGCTCAACAACCTCGTGGTCGTCGGGGCCGGCTACCGCTTGACCGGCGACCGCCGGTTCCGGGACGGCTTGCTCACCGGCGTCGACTACGTGCTGGGGCGCAACGCTCTGAACATGTCGTACGTGACCGGGTACGGGACGGTGAGCTCGCAGAACCAGCACAGCCGGTGGTATGCCCACCAGCTCGACCCGGCGCTGCCCAACCCGCCGGTGGGCACGCTCGCGGGCGGTCCCAATTCCTCCATTCAGGACCCGTACGCCCAGTCGAAGCTGACCGGTTGCGTGGCCCAGTTCTGCTACATCGACGACATCCAGTCCTGGTCCACCAACGAGGAAACGATCAACTGGAACGCCGCGCTGGCGCGGGTCAGCGCGTACGTGGTCGATCTCGCGTAGCTTTCCTGTTGCCGGCGGTGCCACGCCGCCGGCAAGGCCCGGCCCGGTCGCGAAATGGGATGCGCGACCGGGCCGGGCGTCTCTACGGTGGCGGCATGTCCGCTGATGCCGCGCGCGCCGCCGAGATGCTCAGCCAGTTGTCCGCCCCGCAACGCCTCGCGGCGTTCGCCGAGCTGGTGCGGCGGGGCGCCGAGGGCGCGACCATCGCCGAGCTCGCCTACACCCTGGACGTGCCGGTGCAGAAGTCCGGCGAACTTCTGGCGCGGCTGGTCGGGGCCGGGCTGGCCACGGGAACCGGCAACGGGGTCTACCGGGCGAACGCCGGGGTGCTGCGCGAGGCTGCCGCCGCGGTCGACAAGATGCAGCCCCTCAGCCCGCTGCTGGCGTCGTATCCGCAGCTCAAGGGCTATTTCGCGCACGGCCGCCTGACGTCGCTGCCGCCAACGCTGAGCGAGCGCTCCGAGCAGACCGGCGAGCTGATCGTGCGGTTCCTCGCCCTGGACGGCCTCTGCGACGAGGACGAGCTGAACAGACGCCTGGCCAGGGTGACCGACGACGTGGCGGGCGTGCGCCGCATGCTGGTGGACACCGGGTGGCTGGAACGCGACCGCGCCGGAACCACCTACGGCCCCGGCCGCAAACTGGAAAGCGACCGCGCCGGAACCACCTACGGCGCCGGCCGCAAGCCGGAAAGCGACCGCGCCGGAACCACCTACGGCGCCGGCCGCAAGCTGGAAAGCTGAGTGGTGGTGACCGTGCCGGCGACGAGAATCGCCACGGCGAGGAGGCCGGCGACGACGAAAAGCGCGCCCAGCACGGTGAACCTGCTGCCGACGACGCCGACGGCGGGTGGTCCGGCGAGCGTCGCGCTGTAGCCGATCGAGGCGATGACGCTCACGCGGGCGGCGGCGCGGCTCGGGTCGTCGCCGGCGGCGCTCATGCCGACCAGGAAGCCGAGTGCCGCCCCCAGTCCCCAGAGCAGGGTGCCTGCGAAGGCGTACGGGAAGAAGGTTGGTGCGAAGACGAACAGCCCGACCCGGTGATGCCGATCAGAGCGAGGACGCGCGCGACGGCCGTGAGGGGGCCGGGCGGTCCCGCTATGTGGACACCGCGGTCACATCGTGGACTTTTGTGAACCTTGGAGAGTTGCGCCCACATACGAGCCATAACTCTCCAAGGTTTACATTCGGCCGGAAAAACCCGCCGGGCGAAAGCCTCGTTACGTGACAAAGATACTCTCTACAATGGACGCTAGTCCCACATCGCGGACGGTGGGTCCATGATGCGGGCGCGGGTCTCAGCAGGCGGTCAGCCGTCTCACGGAATGGAAGCGCCGCGCAGCCGCGCGCCGAGCCCGCCCGTCCAGCAGCCCAGCCGATCCGATAAATATCATAAAATGTCGGATATGCGAGAGGAGTGGCGGGGGTGGCGGACGGACGGCGATCAGATCGCTGACTCGCCTACGGCCACTAACTCGACTTAGGACGGGTCGATCTCAGGCGTTGGCGAGCGAGCAGCCGATTATGTCCTCGAGCTTGTGGCGGATGACCGGAACCAGGTCGTCGGGGTCACGATCATCCACGACGATTTCGATGTTCGGGCCACGATTTACCTGACACTTGGGGGTCGGGAGAAACTCCAGTAGCCAGAACTTGATCCGCGTTGCTTGCAGTTCGTCCAGGACGGTGTCGGGGTTCGCCGCCACGAGCCGAATCACTTGACAAGTCTTGCAGACGGTCGACCGCGGCGGCGCGACACACGCGTGACGGGATGAGGAACGGAAGCGAACCCGGGCCGGTCCGGGGCCTGGCGGGGTCAGGTGTGGTCGCGGGCGGAGAGGGCGTCCCGCAGCGCGGCCCGGCTGGAGATGCCCAGCTTCGGGAAGATGCGGTACAGGTTGGCGGCGACCGTGGCGGGGGCGATGCCCAAACGTACGGCTATGTCCTTGTTGGTCATGCCGGCGGCGGCCAGGTGGGCTATCGCGGTCTCCTGGCCGGTCAGCCGCTCCGGGGCCGCGTGCGGCTGGCCGGTCGCGCGCAGCTCGGCGAACGCCCGCCGGGCCCACGGGGCGGCGCCCAGGTTTTCGAAGAGCTCCACGGCGGCGGCCAACTGGCGGCGGGCGGCGACCAGCTGGCGGGCGCGCCGTAACGCCTCGCCGTAGCAGAGCCGCACCCGGGCCAGCTCGAACGGGAACTGCGACGCGCCGGGTGTGGTCACCGCCTGCTCGAACAGCGCCAGGTCGTCGCTGACCAGGGCCTCGGCGGCGGGGACGAGCATGGCCAGCCGCGGGGACAGGTCGCGAATGCCGGACTCGCGCATCACCCGGGCGTGCGCCTGCGCCTGGGGGCGGCGCCCGGAGCGTACGGCCGATTCGACCACGTCCAGGACCAGCCACAGCGCGTGTGGCATGTGCGGGGCCAGGACGCCGGCGGGGCTGACCGCTACCGCGTGCTCGTAGGCGGTGGAGAAGTCGCCGCGGGCCTGCGCGGCGATCGAGTGGACGTGGTGGGCGAAGGCGCGGGCCATGTTCACGCCGCGTGCGGTGGCCCAGCGGTCCATCTCGTCGGCGGCCTCGTCCGCGCCCGCGCCGCCGCGGGCCGCGCGGATCAGCGTGCCGATGTATCCGCCGAGGATGATCGAGTAGCGCTGGTAGCCGTGTTTCTCGCAGAGGATGAGGCCCTCGGCGACCAGGCGCTGCGCCTCGTCCCAGCGGCCGCGCATCCACCCGTCGACGCTCAGCGTGATCATCGCGTTCAGGGCCGCGGACACCGCCCCGCCGCGGCGGCCGTCCTCGACCACCCGCCACAGGGCGTCGCGGCAGTCGTCGATGCGGTCCACATAGACCGCGGCGACGCCGAGCCGGATGATCTGCAGGGGGTCGTACGTGCGTACCAGCGTGTGCGTCTCGGCCTCGAGCAGCGGCAGCACCGGCCGGGCCAGGCGGACCGGGTCGGAGAAGGTGGCGCCGGAGATCCGCAGCGTGGCCGGCACGTCGCCGTCGAGGCGGTCCATCGCGGCGTGGAACGGTTCCCACAGCGCGGCCCGTCCGCCGAACCAGCAGACCATCAGCAGCAGGTGCAGCGCGTCGCACACGCTGCGGTGCTCCACCGGGCCGTCGCCGTCCAGCGCGAGGGTGAGCAACCGGTGCGCGGTGTCCACCGCGCAGTCGCGGTTGAGCAGCACCGACGCGGCGGCGACGGAGAGTTCGAGCGAACCGGGCGCCGCACGGTTCGCGGCGTCCAGCAGTTCCTCGGCGCTGCCCAGGGCGCCGGTCAGCTCGGCGCCGATGGTGGCGGCGTCGGCGAGCCGGCGGGCGCGCGCCTCGCGGTCGGTGCTCAGCTCGGCCGCCCGGGTCAGCGACTCGACGCTGGCCACCGCGTCGCCGCGCCGGCGCACGATGTGGGCGGCGCGTTCCAGGGTCGCCGCGACCTCCTCGTCCGGCCGCAAGGTCGACTCGGCCAGGTGCCAGGCGCGGCGGACCGGGTCGGGTGAGCGGCCGGCCAGCTGGCGGTGCGCGTCCATGCGTTCGGCCGGGGTGGCGAGCTCGATCACGGCGAAGCGGCTCAGCGGGTGCCGGAAGCGGACGTGGCCGGCCCGGTCCACGTCGATGATCCCTTCCTGCAGCGCGGCGTCCAGGTGCTCGACAGCGTCGGACGAGCCGGCCACCGTGCGCACGTCGGCGGGGCCGGACAGGGCGGCCAGGAGCAGCAGGGCTCGGGTGGGTTCGGGCAACCGGCGTACGCGGGAAGCAAAAAGGTCTTGCAGGCGGCGGGACATCGGCATTTCGCCGTCGTTCGCGTAACCGTCGGCGGGCAGTTCGATGAGCGCCAGCGGATTGCCCTGCGCCTCGGCGAGGACGCGGTTGCGGGTGCGCGGGTCGAGATCGGGATGCGCGTGCATGAGGAGGTCGGCGCTCGCCGGATCGTCGAGCGGGGCGAGCACCATCTCGGGCATCCCGGCGTTCTCGAAGAAGCCGCTGTCGCCGGTGCGCTGGCCCATCAGCAGGCCCACGCGCAGGCCGGTCAGGCGGCGGGCGACCAGGCCGAGGACGACAGCGCTGGACCGGTCCAGGTCCGGGACGTCGTCGACGATGATCAGCACCGGGCGGCGTCCGGCCAGCTCGTGCAGCACGGCCAGCACCGCGTTCGACACGCTCAGATAGCTCGGCGCGGGCCCGGCGGCCAGACCGAGAGCGATCCTGAGGGGCTCGGTCTGCGGACCTTCGATCAAGGCCGATTCCCGTACGGCGGGGAGCAGTAACTGGTTGAGTGCGGCGAAGGAGATGTCCGCCTCGAACTCGGTGCCGGCCGCCCGGAGTAATCGGTCCCCGTTCGCGGTGGCCGTGGCGGCCGCGTCCTCGAGGAGGAGGCTCTTGCCGATGCCCGCCTCGCCGACCACCAGCAGGCAGCCGCCGTCGCGCTCCGCGACCTCCACGAAGCTGTGCATTATTCGTAACTCGGCTGCCCGGCCAACGATCCTGGGTGTGGTCATCGTGCGACCCCCTCCCTGAGGGCCGATCCTGCCGTCCCGCCGCCGCTAAGGCAAATACCGGCCGATAGACTCGCAGGTCACACCCGGCGACGGCGCGGGCTGCCGCGGCGGGCCGCCGAGTAGCGTCGTCGCGGTGAATGATCTTCAGGGAGCGCTGCTGTTCGCGGGGATCCCGCTCGCGACGGTGGGCATCGTGTGGGCGCTCGTGTTCGGCACGTCGAGCAAGCCCGCGACGAACGAATCGGGCGACGACGAGGACAGCTGAGGCGTTCGGTCCGAGGCACGCGCGGCCGGCGAGAGCCGCGGGGGCGCCCTTACACGAGCCGGGTCGTCGCCAGGGCCGCGGTCAGCAGCACGCCCAGGCCGTTGGTGGCCCAGTGCAGGGCGGCCGCGGCCAGCAGGCTGCCACTACGCCGGCGCATCTCGCACAGCAGCAGACCGGCCAGCGCCGTGAAGCCGACGACGCCGGCCACGGTGAGGATCCGGCCGAGCGTGCCCACGCCCAGCGTCTCCCCCACCGCCTGGTTGGCGTGCCCGAGGCGCAGTGACGGCAGGATGTGCCACAGCCCGAACAGCACCGACGACGTGATGCTCGCCCAGGCCGCGCCGCGATGCCGGCGGACCAGCCCGAGCAGCACCCCGCGGAAGGCGATCTCCTCGAGCAGCACCGTCCCGAGCGGCACCACGATGAACGCGGTCAGCAGCGCGGCACCCGGGTGCAGGTGGTAACGAACGTCGTGGAAGGCGACCCGGGTCATTGGCAGGGCGGCGCCGATCCCGTACACCAGGCCGACCGCGAGCACCGCACCGACCGCGTACTTGAGGCCGGGCAGCAGCGTGCGCCGGGACAGGCCGAGGTCGTGCCAGCTCAGCCCCGCTCGCCGGGCGACCAGCACGAGGCCGAGCGCGACCAGCGGGCCGGCCACCAGCCCGGTGCCGTGCGGCCCGTACTTGTCGGCCACGTTGACCACGGCGAGGATCAGCACGACGGCGCCGAGGATCAGCCCCAGACGACGGCGTGGCAGGGCGGCGGAAGCAGGCATCGTCGGCGAAGGTACCCGGACCGCGCGGCGCCAACCGGCACCGGGCGGACATTTCACCCGCCGATTAGACGACTGTCACCCGATCGGCCGCCGCGAGAACTGTTAGCCGCATTTCCATAATTCGATCGGCACGCGTACACGCAATTTAACTTTGCATATACGGACTCGCCTTACGGATTCATCATCCGATTCGGGCAAGATCCGTAACTTCGATGCGCTGACGGGCCGGAGGGGCAGCCGGTCCTTGCTCAATCGAAGGAACTAAATGAGATCGAAAGCCTTGAAGCCACGGCGCATCGTGCCGTTGCTGGGCGTGGCCGCCACGGCCGTGACGCTGCTGGCGTCCCCCGCGATGGCGTCGCCCGCCGCACCGCAGGCGCCGGTCACCGGTGGTATTCCGCTGATCGACAGCGACGAGAAGATCGGTCCGGGAATCGATCTGCGGCACGTGAACGCGCTCGACGCGGGCGGTTGGTACGACGCGCAATACCTCACCGTCGATCTGAAGAACGGCGCGGTGAGCACCGACCTGCTGACCTCCGGCGCGGTCGCCTCGGGCGGCCCGCTGAGCGCGGCGGCGAACAAGGCCGGCGCGGTGGCCGCGACGAACGGCGAGTTCTTCGACATCGGCAACAGCAACGCGGCGCTGGGCGGTGAGATCCAGAACGGCAAGTTGCTGAAGACGGCCGACAACGGCGGACGCCAGCACGTCGGGGTCAGCAAGGACGGCATCGCGCAGCTCGTGGACCTCGCGGTCGACGCGAAGGCGACGTTCGCGGGCGCCGACCACAAGGTCCTGACGATCAACGCGGCGAACGGCGGCGGCGTGCCGGCCGACGGCCTGGTGGCGTACACGCCGGACTGGGGTACCTACAGCCGCAACCGCGCGTTCACCGGCGTCGACAACAGCACCATCGCCGAGGTGCTCGTCACCGGCGGCAAGGTCGCCTCGGTCACCCCGGCCGGTCCGGCCGGCGACGGCGCGATCCCGCAGGGCAGCTTCTACCTGGTCGGACGCGACGCGGCGGCGACCGCGCTGCGCTCGCTGACCGTGGGCGACCCGGTCGCGCTGACCTACGACCTGTCGAACAACGCCGCGAAGTCGATGAAGTTCGCGCTCGGCAACGGCGGCACGATCGTCTCCGGCGGCAAGGTCGTACCCGGCCTGGACCCGTCCATCGCGCCGCGCACGGCACTGGGCTTCAAGGACGGCGGCCGTACGCTTGTGCTGGCCACCTGGGACGGCCCGGGCGGCACCGGTAAGGGCGGCGTCGGCATCACCAAGGAAGCGGCCGACCTCGCCGCCATGGGTGTCGACACCGCGGTCAACCTGGACGGCGGCGGCTCCACCACGATGGTGGCCCGGGCGCTCGGCGCCGACGACGCGACGGTACGCAACGTGCCGTCCGACGGTCAGGAGCGCAGCGACCCGAACGGGGTCGGCGTGTTCGTGGCGCCGGGCGACAAGAAGCTGCACCAGCTGGTGATCACCCCGGCCGACGACGTGAAGGTGTTCCCGGGGCTGCACCGGCCGCTGCGGGCTTCCGGTGTCGACAACCACCAGACCCCGGTGACGGTGGACCCGAAGTCGGTGCGCTGGGACGCCAAGGGCGGCTCGGTCAAGTCCGGCGTGGTGCAGGCGTCGTCGAAGCCGGACGACACGGTCAAGGTCACCGCGTCGGCAGGCCACGTGAGCGCGTCGACCACCGTGGACGTGCTCGGCGACCTGAACAACGTGGAGCTGTCGACGAACCGGCTGTCCATCGCGGACGCGACGCCGGAGCAGGCGGCCACGGTCACGGTCACCGGCCGCGACGGGCAGGGTTACACGGCACCGATCGACCCGGCGGACCTGAAGCTGGACTACGACCACACCGTGGCGGACGTTCAGGCGTACAACGGGAACTTGAAGATTGTGCCCTTGAAGGCGGCCGGCACGATCCTGACCATCTCGGTCGGGGGTAAGTCGGTGCAGCTGCCGATCACGATCGGCGTGCAGACGCTGACCCCGTACACGTTCAACGACGACGTGCTGGCGCACTGGCGCAACAACAGCACGGCGGCGACCACGTTCTCGTCCGACCCCGACGGTCTGAAGATCGACTTCCCGGCGATGCGGAACGTCGGCATCACGGCGACCTCGGCGGCCGGCCGGATCGCGGTGCCGGGCCAGCCGCTGCGCGTGCGGGTCCACATGAAGTCGAGCATCGCGGTGCCGAGCGGCCTGACCTACCTGGGCTACTACGACGGGACCGGCAAGGCGTCCGGCGTGTACGGCACGGCGCTGGTGGCCAGCGACGACTGGCAGGACGCCACGTTCACGCTGCCCGCGAACACGGCGTTCCCGATCTCGATCGCGAGCTTCCAGGGCATCAACACCGCGACCGCGCAGCAGAAGGCCGGCACGTTCATCCTGAACCGCGTCGAGGCCGACGTCCCGACCTCGATCGACCTGCCGGCGCAGCCGGACCTCAAGGCCGACCCGCTGGTCTCGACCGACGGCTCGCTGCTGCAGGGCAAGAACACCTGGGACTTCGCGTCCATGTCGGACGTTCAGTTCACCGCCGACAACCCGGCGCTGACCCAGGTCGCGACCGCCGAGATCCAGCGGATCCGGCAGAACCACCCGGACCTGATCCTGCTCAACGGCGACATCACCGACCGGGGTCTGCCGCAGGACCTGTCGCTGGCCCGGCAGGTGCTCACCGACGCGGGCTGTGACCTGATCCCGGTCGGCCAGGAACCGCCCGCCAACAGCACGCCGGACCCGAAGTCCGCTCAGGTGCCCTGCTACTACGTGCCGGGCAACCACGAGTCGTACGGGCTGAACAACGTCCAGCAGGACCTGACCAACTTCACCAAGGAGTTCGGTCAGCCGTACCGCACGTTCGACCACAAGGGCACCCGGTTCATCCTGCTGGCCAGCTCGCTGGGCACGCTGCGCGGCTCGGCCTGGGACCAGTGGCCGATGTTCCAGAAGGCCCTCGAGGACGCCAAGAAGGACAAGTCGATCGACAACGTCGTGGTCGCCGCCCACCACCCGGTGGACGACCCGGACGCGGCGAAGTCCAGCCAGCTCGGCGACCGTACCGAGGTGGCGCTGATCGAGAAGCTGCTGACCGACTTCCGGAACCAGACCGGCAAGGGCGCGATCATGATGGGCTCGCACGCTCAGATCGCGAACGTGGAGCGGGTCGAGGGAGTCCCGTACGTGGTGCACCCGTCGTCGGGCAAGGACCCGTACGGCACGCCGGACCGCGGCGGCTTCACCGGCTACATCGACTGGTCGGTCGACAGGTCGAAGTCCGCGTCCCAGCAGTGGGTGGAGGCCGACGTGCGGGCCTTCGCGCAGTCGATCACGCTGAACACGCCGGCCACCCTGGACCAGGGGACGTCGGCGACGCTGAGCGGCAGCATCGTGCAGCCCGAGGGGGTCGGCGTCGGTACCCGGGTGGTGCCGCTGCGGTACCCGATGACGGTGCACTGGACCGGCTCGCCGAATCTGGCGATCGGCAGCGGCTCGCCGGCTCTCGCCGCGGCCCGCAAGAGCGGCAAGACGGCGATCCTCGACCCGGCGACGCGCGAGCTGACCGCGCTGCGGCCCGGGTCGGTGACGGTGTCGGTGACCAACGACTCGATGCGGGCGTACACCGACGCGGCGTCGCTCGCCCCGATCACCACGTCGAAGACGATCCAGGTGCTCAAGCCGGTGCCGGTCGGTCCGGTGTTCGCCGCGACGACGCCGGTGTTCACGGCCCAGCCGGTCGGCATCCCCGGCCAGGTCCGTGACGTGACGGTGAAGAACACCGGCGACCAGCCGCTGAAGATCTCGTCGGTGGCCGTGCAGGCGGTGGGTCGTACCCCCTTCCGGGTCGAGCGCGACAAGTGCGAGGAGCACACGGTCGCGCCGGGCGGCACCTGCACGGTGTCGGTGCGCTTCACCCCGGCGCAGCCGGACGTCACCTTCGCGGCGTCGCTGGTGTTCCAGACGAACACCGCGGCCCGGCACGAGTCGGTGGCGCTGACCGCGTCGAGCACGAAGTTCCCCTGGGGCCCCTGGCCGCTGGCGGAGTAGTCGGGTGTGGGCCGGGAGCTTTACGGCTCCCGGCCTTCCTCGAACAGCGTTATCTGCAGTCCGGCCGGGGCCTCGAGGCGCGCGTTGAGCGAGTTCCACGGGGTCCGGGTCGGCGGCGCCAGTTCGGTCGCGCCTCCGGCAACTGCTTCCCGGGTACGCCTCACCGCGTCGTCCACCTCCAAGGCGACCCGGAATTTGCGGGCCACCTGGCGGCCGACCTCCACCTCGTCGATGAGCCGTTTCTGGGCCGGGTTGGCGATCTCCAGGGTGGCGCGACCGGCATCCAGGATGACGACCTTCGCGTCGTCGCCGGTGTCGAAGGCACCCTCCACGGGCAGGCCCAGGACGTCCCGGAAGAACGTCACCGCCTCGTCGAAGTCCTCGGCCTCCACGACCAGTCGCAGCTGGCGAACACTCATCGGCCGTGCGCCCAGTACGCGTCGTCCGCCCTCGTCTTCGCCGCGGTCTCGGCGTCCTCGAACCCGGGGGCCATCGAAGCGTCCGTACCCGCCAAATACTGGTGGTGGTCGATGCCGAGCAGCCTGATCCAGCTCTGCTGCCCGAACGTGAGGGCGATGAAGCAGCCGAGCTCGACCAGCTCCGGTTCGGTGAAGTGGCGGTGCAGCGTGTCCCAGGCCTCGTCGTCCATGTCCAGGCCCCAGGCGATGGCCTTGGCGTACCCGAGGGCCGCTTTCTGCCGGTCGTCGTACTTGTCCGACTTCTCGAAGTTCAGCAGATCGTCGTACTTCTGTTCCCGCAGGCCGGCTTTTGCCGATCGCTGGTTGCCGCAGAATTCGCAGGTGACCGTGCGGGAGATGTACACCCGGCACAACTCCTTGACCGCGTGATCGCACACCCCGCTGTGGAAGATCGCCTGCCAGGAGTCGGCGAAGGCCCAGAAGGCGTTGGGCGCGTGCGCGCGGACGGCGGAGCTCTCCGGCCTGGGCGTGCCTTCCCGTGCGCATCGATGCATCTCGGCTTGCATGCGCTGGTCCATCGCTTCCATCGGCACGTAGCTGATGCGTTGCTTGTCCGCCATCACCACTCCTCCGGTATCACCCTTGATCGCAACCGCAATCGATTGCAGAATCCCGCACCCCGGGGTCCGGGTCAAGCCGCGCCCGGGCGCCTTCGTCGTCGCCCGCCGCCATCGTCACGTCCATCACAGTGAGTGATGTTGATCCCGTTGCTGGCTGCTTCCCATCCGGTCGTTCGAGCCTGGAGGATATAGGTCGGATCTTGGCCATTACTAGGAGTGACCTGATGACCCACCGTTCCCTCCGTCTGCTACTTCTCGGCGCGCTCGGCGTGGCCTTCTCGCTCGCCCTGGCCGCCTGCGGAGACGGAGGAGTCGGCGCCGCCACCCCGGCGGCGGCGCCCAGTTCGCCGCCGGTTCCGGTCTTCCCGAGCGATCCGCCGCGTACCTTCAAGCCGTCGTCGGAGCCGGCCACGCATCAGTCCGTCGCGCGGGCCTGCCGTACCGCCGACACCTCCGCCACGATCACGTTGCAGCCCGACCTGAGCAAGGGCAGCACCCAGGTCGCCCTGGTCCAGCTGACCAACAAGTCGAAGAACAACTGCGCGGTCAACGGCCGCGCCGCGATCTCGCTCGCGAACGCGGCCGGCGACACCGTGGACGTGACGACCAGCAACGTCAACGAGCCCGGCAAGGCCGTCCGGATCACGCTGCGCCCCGGCACCAGCGCGTTCGAGGGCATCAAGTGGACCACGTGCGACAAGGGCGACGCGAGCTGCCCGGCCGGCAACAGCCTGCGGTTCAACCTCGACGCCGCCACGGACGGCTCGTTCGCGAAGCTCTCCGCTTTCCCGCCCGGCGAGGCCAGCGACATCACGATGAAGTCGCTGCGGATCGGCACGCTCCAGCCGAGCCGTCAGGGCGTCGTCGCCTGGTAGGGGGAAGCTGGCCCAACATGGGTGAGGCTGGTCGCGCGGCTTTGCGGTTAGCTGTACGCGGCCGTCGAGCGGCGGCGCGGCCGCCCGGAACTCTACGTCCCTCCGGCGCGGCCGACCCGCCGCTCGACGGCCACCCCCGCCCCAGCCAACGGCGCGCGGCGTGCCCGGTGGCTAATCGGTGAACGACGCCGTCGCCGTGTTCGTCCCGGTCGGCTGTCCGGTCGGTTCGCCGTCCGGCTCGGGGTAGCCGAGAACGACGTCGAGCAGGCCGTGCACCTCGCTGTAGCTCCGGGTGTACGCGTCCGAGCCGCTCACGTTTCGATTCACGATCTGGTAGACGCCGTTCGAGTCGGAGCGGACCACGTCGTTCTGATCCCACCACCCGTCGGACTCGGAGGCGTACGCGGCGGCGGCGACGGCGAAACTCGCACCGACGGCGAGGAATAGACCTGCGGCAAAGATGACCGGACGACGCACAAGGTTTCCTTTCAGGCGATTGCTCCAGAATTGTGGCGAGTCCATTGCGGAAAAGCCATCTGAGCACGCCGAAGATCACCTATTGGTGCGAAGCCCGCGCGCGCAACGTCGCGGCCGTCTCCTCGTCGGCCGGCAGGAACGCTTCCAGCTTCAGCTCGGCCAGCGTGACGTCCAAGGCGGTGGCGAACGTCGTCACGGTCGTGATCAGCCGCAGCGTGCCGGCTTCCGTGCGCAGCCGCAACGGCACCGCGAACCCGAGATGGTCGGCGGACACGGCGGCCGGCGGGGCGTACGACTCAAGCTCGGCGAGCAATGCGGCCAGCCGCTCGTCGGGGTTGCGGGCCATCTCCTGCCGTAGCCGTTCGAGAATGTGCTGCGCCCACTCGCCGAAGTTGAGGATCCGCGGTGCCATCCCGTCGGGGTGCAGGGCCAGGCGGTAGGCGTTCACATTGTCCGGCCGGGCGCCGGTGAGCAGCTCGAGCGCCGAGTTCGCCGCGACCAGGTCGCCGTACCGGTCGACGATGACGGCGGGGTACGGCAGGTGCCCGGCGAGGATGTGCCGCAGCGCGCCCCGCACCGGTGCCAGCGCCGGGTCGTCGAGCGGCGTCTGCGGATACACCGGGGCGTATCCGGCGGCGTACAGGAGATGGTTTCGCTCGCGCAACGGCAGCTCCAGCGACTCGGCCAGCCGCACCACCATGCCGCGGCCCGGCACCGAACGCCCGGTCTCCATGAAGCTGATGTGCCGTTGCGTGGTCCCCGCGCGCAACGCCAGGTCGAGCTGGCTGAGCTGGCGGCGGGTCCGGCGTTCGCGCAGCGCCTCGGAGAAGGTCACCGCCCAGTTGTATCCATGCACGCGGCTGCGGTCCATTCCCCGGCGGGAATTGCCGCTGGTAATTCGCCAACCCACGATCAACGGCATGGACGACGACGTACGCCTCGGCGTGCTCCTCCCGACCGGCAAGGCGCAGTGGGGCCCGGGCACCGACCCGCTGGAAGCGTTGCGGACCGTCCAGGTGGTGGTCGCCGGCTCGGTGAGCGAGGTGCGCGAACGGCTGCGGCCCTACGTCGACGGTGGCGCGCGGCATCTGGTCTGCCGGATCGCCGCGCTCGATCTGCGGACCCAATACCAGCAACTCGAACTGATAAGGAGCATCGCGTGAAGGTTCTCTACACGGCGGAGGCGCGGGTTGCCGGCGCCCGGGCGGGCGGTCGCGGAGTCACAAACGACGGCAGGCTCGACGTACGCCTGCGCCTGCCGAAGGAGATGGGCGGCCAGGGCGACGGCACCAATCCCGAGCAACTGTTCGCGGTCGGGTTCGCGGCGTGTTTCGAGACCGTGCTGGAGATGGTCGGGAAACGCCGGCGCTTGGACGCCTCGGGCACGGAGATCGACTCGCGGGTGTCGCTGCTGCGGCGGGAGAACGGGCGCACGAGGCTCGCGGTCGTGCTCGACATCCGGATGCCGTCGATCGGGGACGCGGCGCAGGCTGCCGAACTCGTACGGGAAGCTCATGAATGGTGTCCGTATGCCGACGCCGTACGGGGAAATATCAATGTTTCTCTGATAGCGAATGGTGTACCGCTGCCGGACTGAGGGCCGTCAGCGCGCACACGCCGAGGCCGAGCGCGACCGCCAGCCACCCCACGTCGATCAGGTCCGGGCCGGCGAGCGCTCCGGAGATCGCGACGCCCAGCGTGATGCCGACCTGGCGGCCGGTCGTGGCGAGCGAGGCGGCCACCCCGGCCATCGCGATCGGCATCCCGGCGACCGCCGCGTTGTTGACCGGCGGGTTGACAATGCCCTGGGACACTCCGAAAAGGAGGAACGCGGCGAGCACGACGGCCAGCGGGGTGTCCGGTCCGAGCCCGAGCGACGCGGCGCCGGCCATCGTCAGCGCCGCACCGGAGATCAGGAGCGGCGGGCGGGGACCGCGTCCGGCCACCAGCCGGCCGGAGATCGGGGACAGCAGCGCGATCAACACTCCCACCGGAAGCAGGCACAGGCCGGCACGCAGCGGCGGCAGCCCGCGCACCTCCTGCAGATATAGGGTGGACACGAAGAGGAACGCGCCGAAGCCGCACAGCGAAAGCACGGCCGTGCCGATCGCCGCGCTGAACGGCGGATTCCGGAACAGCCGCGGATCCAGCAACGGTTCGGCGCGACGCGACTCGTAGCGCACGAGGCACAGCAGCGCGCCGCCGACGACGGGTGTGGTCCAGCTCAGTGCGCCGGTTTCGATGATCCCGTACGCGGTCCCGCCGAGCACCAGGCACACCAGGGCCTGCCCCACCGGGTCGAACCGGCGCGGCCGGGCGGCGCGCGACTCCGGCACGAACAGCGCCGTGCCCACGAGCGCCGCGGCGACGATCGGAAGATTGACCGTGAAGACCGAACGCCACCCGAACCCGTCGACCAGAGCCCCGCCGACGATCGGACCCACCGCGAGCGCGAGACCGGACACGCCGCTGAAGACGCCGATAGCACGCATCCGCTCGGCGTGGTCCGTGAAGGTGGTGACGATGATCGCCATGGCCACCGGGTTGAGCATCGTGCCACCCGCCGCCTGCAGCGCCCGCGCGGCGATCAGCCAGCCGATCCCCGGGGCCAGGCTGCAGGCCAGCGACCCGAGCCCGAACACGACCAGCCCCAGCCGGAACGCCCGCCGCCGCCCGAACCGGTCCGCGAACGACCCGGCCATCACCAGAAACTTCCCAGGACCAGCGTGTACGCGTCGACGGTCCATTGCAGGCCGGACACCGGGGTGCGCAGGTCCCCTCCGATCGCGGGGAGCGCGACGTTGACGATCGAGGCGTCCATGACGACGACGACCATGCTGCTGCAGCAGAGGGTGAGCACGAGCAGCCGCCGGCGCCGCCCTGGCTCCGTCATGCCGCGACGCTATGGCCGGGGCGCCCGCGACGGAGTCAGATAGCCGACGCTCGATAATGGCGGGCAGGTGCTCGACCTGCTGCGGGGCGCTCAGAACTCGTCGGGCATGTCCAGCTTGCGGTAGATGGAGATCTGCGGCCCGCCCTTGGCCCCGGCCGCCTGCATGACCCGCGGGATGTCGGGCTGGTTGTCGAAGAAGCCACGGAACGTCGCCTCGTCGGGCCACTCGTCGATCACGAGGACCTCGCCGTCCCCGGCCGCGAACAGGTGCCGGGTGGCGCCGGCCGCCCGCCCCGCGTCGGCGATGCCGGTCAGGAGGTCGGCGTTGTTCTTGCCGAACTGCTCCAGGGCGTTCGCGTCGGCCTGGACGCGCAGAATCATGACTACGGACATGCGACAGAATCTACCGGTTGCGGCGGTTTTGCCCGGTCGGATCGGCCGGAATTCATGACGAAGAGTGACAGGCGTCAGTCCACCAGCACCGCGCAGACGGTCTGGCCACGGTCGCCGCCCGAGGTGACCGCGATGCTGAAGATGTACCGCCCGGCGACCCAGGTGTGCTGGGTGCCCTGGAAGCTCGCCGGGACGAGGTCGACGTGGTAGAAGCCGTCGGCCCCGCCGCTGACGCCGTTCGGTTGCTCGATCGCGACCTCGGATCCGAACGGCGCCACCAATCTCGCCACAATCACGAAGTCGGACGCGGTCAGGCCGCCGACCGGCAAGCCGCCGTCGTCCGACACGGACACGACCAGCGGGAGCCGGCGGCTGTTACCCGGCGTGGCCAGGTCGATGTCCTGGGCGCCGCGGGCCGCGCCGGTCGCCGCGGTGCCTTGTGCTTCCACGAACAGCCTGCCCATGACCCGGCCCCCCTTCGATTCGCCCGGGGGAAGTGCACCACATCGAGCACGGGCGCGCTGCCAGCGATCGGACAGGCCCGGCTTCGCCCGGCGGGATGACCAACGAGCCGCGTAACGCCCGCCTCCTCACGCGGTCCCACGGTACGGGTATCCAGTCCACATTCTGGGATTGCGCGCGACCTTGGAGAGTTACGCCCACATGCGAACCCGAAGTATCCAAGGTCTACGAAACTTGAGCGAGAGCAGCCGAATAAAAGCCACAGAAACGGAGGAATAGGAATCCACGGTGGACCTGGATCCCACCTCGTGGACCCGGGGCCCGCGATGTGGCCGCCGGTTCCATCCAACGAACCCCACGTTCCACATCATGGGACCCGTGGGCGGCAGACGTCCGTTTACTGGCCGGGGCCAGCGGCTGCTGCACAGCGAGTCGTGCCCGCGCTGCGATCAGCCGACGCGGCTCGTCCAGCAACGCCCGCGCCAGCAGCAACGCTCCGACGGTGCCCGCGGGCGGCGTCGTCAGCTGTTAGGGTCTCGCGGTGCCCGCACCCCTTCTGCTCGCCGGACGCACCGCGCTGATCGTGGTGGACCTGATGCCACGCATCGTCGAGCTGGACCTGGGTCCCCACAAGGGCGCCGACGTGGTCGCCCGGGCCGGCCGCCTGGTGACGGCGTTCCGCCGGGCGGGCGGAACCGTCGTGCTGGTCCGGGTGGAGCGGCCGGGCGTCGCCGAGCAGCCGCCGGGCAGCGGGTTCGTCCCGGAGATGCAACCGCAGCCCGGCGACATCACCGTGGTGAAGCAGACGATCGGCGCGTTCTACGGCACCGGCCTGGCCGGCCAGCTGCGCGACCGGGGCGTGACAACCGTGGTCATGACCGGCATCGCCACGACGATGGGGGTCGAGTCGACCGCGCGCGCCGCCGCTGATCACGGGTTCGAGGTCGTCTTCGCGGCCGATGCGATGAGCGGCACGACGGCGGCCGAGCATGACCACGCGCTGACGGTGGTGCTGCCACGGTTCGGCGAGGTCGTCACCGCCGGCGAGGTGCTCGACCGGCTCAGTCCCTGAGAGACGCGACCCCGGGGCGGCCGCCGAAGCGCCAGTGATGGACCTCGACCCGGGCGCCGTCCGGGGCCGGCAACGCGCGGGCCGCGTCGTCGGGTGAGGAGGCCTCCAGCACGGCGGCGCGGCCCAGCGGGGCGGACGTGTCGAGCGACAGCAGATCCCCGTACGCGATCAGGTGTTTGGGGCTCGTCGCGGCGCCCGGGGAGATCACCAGGAACCTGTCCAGCCCCGGGACGGCGTCCTGGAACTCCCACATCGTGCGGCCCAGCTGGTCGACAAATCCGCACAAAAGCACGGACTCGAAGACGCCGGCCCGGAAGTACGGCTCGTCGAAGGCGAACTCGCGCGCCTCCGTGACCGACGCCAGCGCGACGATGTGCAGGCTGCCGGTCGAGGACTCGCCGTCCTCGGTCACCGTGGGCCCGCGCGCGATCAGCCGGTCCCCGTAGCGGTCCATGAACGACCAATGCTCCTCGTTCAGGCTCATCTTCAGCTCGAACGAGCCGGGGTGGTCGCGGCCGTACACGAAGAAGGCACGCCGGTCGAGCCGTCCACCGGGGACGGCTCGGGGCTCGGGCATCAGCGGTTCAGTTTCTTGCGCCAGTCCTCCGGCACCAGGCCGGCCGGGCCGGGCGCCGGCTGAGTGTCCGGGTGACTGGTGGCCGGCGCCAGCTCGGGCCCGGTGAGGCCCTCCTCGGTGTCGAAATTCCAGTACCAGTCCTCGCCCGGCTCGAACGACTGGATGATCGGGTGGCCGGTCGCGCGCCAGTGGGCCGTCGCGTGCTGCGCCGGCGAACTGTCACAACAGCCGATATGCCCGCATTGAGCACATCGGCGCAGGTGGAACCACCATCCGCCGTCACCGAGGCACTCGGCGCAGCCGGTACCGGACGGAGGGATGTGGGGCTGAATGGGATCTTCGCTCGTCACGGCCCGAGTCTAGGCAGGTTCGGTGACGTCAGCGAATTGGCCGTTCAGCACTTTTACCGTCTCGTCGGCGGAAACCCGCAGGCCGGTGCCGTGCTCGCCGGCCCCGAGATTGATCGTCCGGCCCCGGGTGAGATCGTCGGCGATCAACGGCCAGGGCTTTTTCGAGCCGTACGGGGTGATCGTGCCGCGCTCGTAGCCGGTGGCGTCCTTGGCGGTGGCCGCGTCCGGCATCGACAACCTGTTCACCCCGAGCAGGGCGCGCAGCTTGGGCCACGAGATCTGCCGGTCGCCGGGCACGAGCACGAGCACGTAGTCGTCATCGCCGCGGCGTACGACCAAGGTTTTGACCAGATCGCGGATCTCGACGCCCTGGGCCTCGGCGGCCTCGGCGACACTGTTGACCCGGCCGTGGTGGGTCACTTCGTAGGTGACGCCGAGCGCGGCGGCGGCGGATTCTGCGGGAGCGGGCATGGGACCAAACATAGCGGGCAGGAATATCGCGACGCCGTGTGACTTGTAGCCACTCGGAGGACCTTTCACCAGTCAAGGAGTCGCCATGGCCAACAGGCCCCGTCTGTTCCCCGGCCCGGATCATCCCATCACGATCACCCCGACCAAGGGCCGCGTGTTAGTCACGCTCGCCGGGAAGGTCGTCGCGGACAGCCGTAACTCGCTGACGCTGCAGGAGTCGACGTACCCGGCGGTGCAGTACGTGCCGCTCGCGGACGTGGACGCCGACGTGCTCGTGCGCACCGACACCGAGACGTACTGCGCGTACAAGGGCGACGCCAGCTACTACTCGATCGACGTGGACGGCACCAAGGCGGTCGACGCGGTCTGGGAGTACCGGGAGCCCCGCGAGGCGGTCACCGAGATCAAGGACCACGTCGCGTTCTACCCCGACCGGGTCGACTCCATCGAGATCCGCGAGGACTGACTCTCGCGCTGCCCGGTGGTCAGGCGAGCCGCCATTTCCGGTACGCGGTTTCCGGTGCGCACGGTCGCGATGACGTCCCCCGCGAGCCGGCGCACCGGACCGAGCCGGTCGCGGGCGGCGAGCCATGCGTGCGCGACCCGGTCCGGCTTGGCGGCGGCCGACCGCTCGTAGCCGAACCGTTCGAGGCGTGCCCCGAACACCGACTCGCAGACGGCGATCTCCTCGGCCGTGAGCCGCTCCTGCCAGCTGCGCACCCGCTCGGTCGTGACGGCCTGATGCGTACGGGTGTGCCAGGTCTTGTACTCCGGCACGGCCACCGCGGCCTGCCGAGACGGTTCGGCCATCGCCGGGTCGTAGTCCTCGCCGAGGAACTCGCACAGCACGCGCAGGTGCCGTTCCGGGTCGGCGACCAGATCCTCGTACCGGATCTGGTGGTAGACGTCGGGCGGGTAGATGCGGCGGGCGCGCAGCGTGGCGTCCGCCGAGCGCGCCCAGAAGTCGACGAGCTCGCCGAACTCCCGGGGCCGCCACGGCGCCTCCTTGAGCGACGCGACGCAGTCCCGGCCGTCCCGGACGATGTTGATGATCTGCGCGTCCGGGAACAGCCGCAGGACCTCCGGGAGGTGCCGCAGGTAGGCGGGGCGTTTGTCACCCCAGCGTGGCTTGCCGAAGCGCTGCGCGTAGAGCCGGAAGACGGTGCCGACCGCCGAGCCGAGCGTGGGCGGGGCGGCGACGATGCTTTCGGCCGTACGCCCCGGGTCCAGCCCGAGGTCGCCGAAGCTGGGCGTGGCCACGATCCAGTCGGCCAGCGCCCTCCGGCGGCTCTCGTCCCGGAGGTCGCCCCAGGTGTGGCGCCGGGCGTACGCGGTGAGCAGGAAGCGGCTCTCCGGCGGGATCGCGATCCGGGCGTGGGCGTGCAGCATGAGCTGGACCATGGTGGTGCCGGAGCGCGGGCACCCCACCACGAAGATCGGTCTATCGCTGGACACCGAACACCCACCCCACTGGTCCCACTATTTCGCCTTAAATCTGGTCATACCATGCGCAAGGGGTGAACGAGGCCGATCTTCGTGGGTTGCGGGTGCTCCCGTTACCGAGCGACAACCAGAGCCGGCCGGCCGCGGGATTACGCCCCAGCCGGCTGGCAGCGGGCCGGGCAGCTTCACCAACGCCACGAGGCCGCCCCGGTCCGCGAACGAATGTTCGTTTTACGGCCGAGGCGGCGCTGGGGTGCGGGGCAGCGCAGGCAACGCGGGCAACGCAGGCAACGCAGGCAACGCAGGCAACGTGGACAATGCCCGCAATGCCCGCAATGCCCGCAAAGCCCGCAAAGCCAGCAATGCAGGCAACGCGGACAACGCCCGCAATGCCCGCAATGCCCGCAATGCGGGCCCAACGACCGATCGCGGGGCTCAGCTCCGGGAAACGCTGCCGGACCAGCGCCGGCCAGCGCACGCAACAACGTCGTCTTGCCCGCCCGATTGCTCCCGCCTGCGATCGGCGTCCCCGGAGTTCGAGACCTCGTCAAGTTGGTTCTGGTCCGCTTAGGTTCTCATCTGCGAACGAACATTCGTTTTACTGGCGGGCCGACGCTTGGTTGCCCACAGCGCAGGCCTAGCGATTGCTTACGCCTCCGGCGGCGGCTCGCACGGTCGGATTTCGAGACCTTGGAGAGTTATGGCTCACATATGGGCGCAACTCTCCAAGGTCTCGAAATTAACCGGTCAACGCCGCTCCCAAAAGCCCCTTATCCGGGGCAAATTAACCGTCCTATTCGGACGACGGTTCATTATGTGGGCGATTGGTGACCGCATCGTGAGACCGCCGTCGGATGCGAGCGCCCTCGGCCGCTTTAATGGCGCGACTCAAGGAAGCGAGACCATTTTTTATCCGGATTTATCGGATATATCGGTGCGGCCGCCGGAGCTCCCGCGCCGGACGGACGCCCACCCGGACGGGCGCCCGGCCACGAAGGGCCTACCAACGGACGGACGCCCGGGCACGAACGGCCTGCCAACGGACGCCCGCCCGGGCACGAACGGCCTACCAGCGCCATGTCGACCGAGGTAGCCCGGCCGGCACCTTGGTTCCGCTAGCGGGCGACGAGCGGGCGCCGGGCGGCTGTCCACGCCGCGTGGCGGCGGGTTGCCTGCCACAGGAGGACGACGAGGCGTACCTCGAAAGCGGCCAGCAACGCCCCGGCCGTGAGGGTGACGCCGGCGATCCAGCCGGTCAGCGGGGCCACGACGAACACGAACATCTCGAACTCGACGCCGCTGACCAGGTGCACCCGGATGCGGCGGCGGCGCAGCCAGGCGGTGACCCGGTCGCGCCCGGCACGCTCGCCTGTCGGGTAGCCGGGGTCCGCGCGCATCACCGCCCGGATCCGCGACATCTGGCCGGCGTTCAGGTACCGCAGCAGGTCCAGCGCGATCACCAGCGCGGCCAGCCAGACGAAGACCGTTTCCCCGGTACGCCGGTACTGCCCGCCCATCAGAGCCAGGGCACACAGCACGGCCCGTACGCGGTCGAACATGAAATCGAACCACGCCCCGAACAGCGAGCCCCCGCCCCGCAGCCGGGCGATCCGGCCGGCCACGCAGTCGGCCACGAAGCCCAGGTGGAACAGCACCGCCCCGAGCACGAGCCAGCCCCGTGACTGCCCCGCGAAGCAGGCCGCCGCGCCCAGTCCGACCACGGCGGCCAGGGCCGTCAGGCGGTTCGGGGTGATCCACCGGTAGCGGGCCGCGAACCGCACGAGACGGCCTGCCACCGGGTCGACCAGCAGGACGGTCCACCACGCGTCGAGCGGCTTGCGGGTGCGTCGCTGGATCTCGGCGAGCGAGTACATGCCGCCATCCAATACGCGCAAAGCCGCCTTACGCGATGAAACCGGTAGATTTCACCGCCTACTGGCTGATCTCCCGGCGCACGTCGGCGACCAGGGCCGGGTCCACGTCGTACGGCGTATAGATCGAGATCCGGTCGATGAGCTCGCCGAACCGCTCCTTGAGGCCCTTGCCGACGTCCCCGCTCACCGCGAACGTGTCGAGCATGTCGTCCGGGACCAGCGCGGTCATCTCGGCCCACGCCTGGCGCCGGGACAGGGCGTTGAGCTGGTCGGCGAGCTCGCCCCAGCCGTGCAGCTCGAGGACGGGCCGATAGGACGGCGTGGAGGCGTAGAACGCGATCTGCCCGCGTACGGCCTGCTCGGCTTTTGCTCGCTCTTTTTCATCCGCACCGAGCACCACCAGCACGTTGGACATCAACGTGAAATCCGACAAATCGGATTTGTCGCGGGCGGCCTTCAGGGCCGGCAAGGTCTTTTCCCGTACGTATCGAGCGCTGGTCAGCGGGTGCACGATCAACCCGTCGGCGACCCGGCCCGCGACGGCGGTCATCCGCTCCCCCACCGCGGCCAGGAAGACCGGCGGATTCCCGTACGGGTTGGGGCCCGGGCTGAAGAACTCGGTCATGAGTGTGTGCTGGTAGAAGTCGCCGCGGAAGCTCAGCCGCTCGCCGGTCGCCCACGCCTGCCAGACCGCGCGCAACGCCCGGACGAACTCCTCCATCCGCGCCGCCGGCCGGTCCCACGGCATCGCGAACCGGCGCTCGATGTGCGCCTTCACCTGCGAGCCGATACCCAGCTGGAAGCGGCCCTGCGAGATCAGCTGGAGGTCGTCGGCGGAGTGCGCCAGGTTGACCGGGTTGCGCGCGAACGCCACCGCGATCGCCGACTGGAGGGTGATCCGCGAGGTGGCGCGCGCGGCGAGGGTCAGCCCGGTGAAGACGTCGTGCTTCGTCTCGGCCGCGCCGAACCCCGCGTATCCGTCCTTCTCGGCGGCCGCCGCGGCGGCCTCGACCTCCAGCGGAGATGCCGCGACACTGGCGGCGAAGTCCATCAGCATGGACCCGAACCCTAGTCCTGATCGACCAGTTCGGTGGACGCGAGGGCGCCTAACAGGCCTAGGTGCCGGTGTAGAAGCCGTACGTGTTGGCGGCCGCGGCCTTCGCCTTCTCCGGGTCGTCGCCGTACGCGATCGCGGCCTCGGCCCACCGGTCGGACGCGGACCGGATGAACTCCTGGCCCTCGGGCGTCTCGTGCCAGGTCGCCATCATCTTCGGGTCGGGCACCGAATCCGGGTCGCTCAGGTAGCTGGCGAGGCCGATCAGGCCCATGTCCCAGCCCACGCCGGTCGCGCCGGGCCCGAACTGGTCCCAGAACGAGGTGTCCTCGGGGATCGGGGCGATGTGGTGCAGCTCGAACAGCGTCCCGTCGCCGGACGGCGACAGGCGCACCTCGATCCAGCTGACCATGCCGCCGTACTCCCAGCTGGCGTCGAAGCCGCGCGGCTTGTCGCAGCGGCTGATCGTGCCGCCCGCGTTGCCCTCGAGCTGGTAGCTGCCGCCCTCCTTGAGCTCGCCGCTCACCGGCAGGAACCAGCGGGCGATCCGCTCCGGCGAGGTCACCACCGACCACAGGTCGTCGATGCCGGTGGCGTACACCTGGCTGATCGTCGAGACGCGACCCGCACCGGCCTCCAAAGTGCGGTCGCCCAGCGTACGGCGTACGTCGTTGACTTGCTGCCGGACGTCGATCATCGGTCGTTCCCCTCTTCTGCCAGTCGTCGTTGTCGTTTGCCGCGGGCGACCTCGGTGGCCATCGCGGCCAGCCGGGGCGCCCAGAACCTCCGGAACCGGCTCAGCCACTCGTCGGCCTCGCGCAGGGCCGTGTCGTCCACCGCGTAGAGCCGCCGGGCGCCGTCCGGGCGCACCGTGGCGAAACCGTTGTCCCGCAACACCCTCAGATGCTGCGAGACGGCGGGCTGCGAGATGCCGAACTCGGCGCGGATGACCTCGGTGACCGCGCCGGAGGTCTGCTCACCCTCGGCGAGCAGCTCCAGGATCCGCCGGCGAACCGGGTCGCCGAGCACATCGAACGCGTGCACGGGCGTACGTTATCAGGTCTAGCTTATATAAGTGAAGTCTTTGTTTCTGGAAAGTTTATGCTTTGCGCCGTGCCCTCTGTACGCGTGAACGCCCTGGACATCCACTACGAGACGCTCGGCGACCCCGCCGATCCGCCGATGCTGCTGATCATGGGAATCGGCGCGCAGCTCATCGACTGGCCGGACGAGTTCTGCCAGCAGCTCGCCGACCGTGGCTTCTACCTGATCCTGATGGACAACCGGGACGCCGGGCTGTCCACTTCGCTCGACGACCTCGGCGTCCCCGACCTGCCCGCCATCCTCGGCGGCGATCCGTCCACCGTGGCGTACTCGTTCGCCGACATGGCCGCCGACGCGGCCGGCCTGCTCAAGGCGCTGGGTGTCGCGCGTGCCCACATCGTCGGCGCCTCGATGGGCGGCATGATCGCGCAGCAGTTCGTCATCGACCACCCGGACCTGACCGCCAGCCTGTGCTCCATCATGTCGACGACGGGCGACCGTTCGGTGGGCCGTCCCACGCCGGAGGCGGCCGCCGCGATCACCCGCCCGGCAGCGCGGACGCGCGAGGAGGCCATCGCCGCCGGCGCCGCGGCGTCCCGGATGATCGGCTCCCCGGCGTATCCGGCGTCCGAGCCGGAACTGCGGCGCCGGGCGGCGGCGAAGTACGACCGCAGCTTCCGGCCGGCCGGTAGCGCGCGGCAGCTGTCGGCGCTGCTGGCGTCGGCTGACCGTACTGCGCCGTTGCACGAGGTGACGGCTCCGACGGTGGTGATCCACGGCGAGGCTGATCCGCTGGTCGATGTGAGTGGGGGGCGGGCGACGGCGGGCGCGGTTCCGGGGGCGTCGCTGGTGACGTTTCCTGGAATGGGTCACGACTTACCGCGCGCTTTGTGGCCGCAGTTGATCGGGGCGATCGTGGGGAACGCGGCCCGGGCGTAGGCGCTGGAGACCTTTCCAGGTCGGGTCCGAATCCGCTTCGTTCTCGAGCCGGGCCGCAGCGGATCGCGACTTCGTGCGGGTCGGGCAACCCGCGACCGGCGGTCCGCGACCGGCGGTGGCGGACGCCTGGCTGACGCGGCCCGCTCGGCGACGCCCGGTCCCGAGCCGCCGCGCTGCGATCCCGGCCGCCCGGGCTACGAAACGACCCGGGCTGCCATCGGCAAGGCCCACCCGCCCAGATGACGCGAGTAGCGAGTCGATCAGCCCGAGACCTCTAACGCGAAAGATCGGCGTCAGGCGCAGTTGTCCGCGATGTCCAGGGCGTGGTCGGTGTGCATGTAGTTTCCGGCGGGCTCGCTCGGCGGCGACGACGGAACCGCCGTCTGCGGGGTCGGGGCGAGCAGTCCCTGCCCGGCGAGCGCGCAGTCCACGCCGAAACGGTAGCCCTGCACGTCCGCCACCCACATGCCGCGGTCCTTGGCGACGGTCGCGGCGGGCTTCGGGAACTCCCAGCGCACCTGGTCATGCACGGTCACCAGCGGACGGTCGGGGCCCGTGAAGGCGTACACCCAGACGAAGTTTGTGGTTATTTGCAGGGTTTGAACGCCGTCGACCTTCGCCGAAGCATAGGTCACGCGGCCGCTCACGCGCGGGCGCTCCGCCGGGTCGAGGTGGACGGCCGGGTAGATCCAGGTGGCCAGCGAACTGAACTTCGCGTCGCGGAACCACCCGGCCAGGTCGTCGCGCTGGCCCGGGGACACCATCGCGAGAAACGGCTTCGGGTTGTGCGCGATCAGCATCGCTTGGTCCAGCCGGGTGGCGATCATCGCGGTCCGCACTTTGTGCAGTGAAGCGTCCACCTCGGACGCGGTAAATCCGCTCACGGCGGTCGCTTTCGGCAGGGTGATTCCTTGCTCCGCGATCGGGTACGCCTCGGCCGGCGTCCCGGTGAACGGTGACGCCGGCTTGGCGCTCTCCGTCGTGGTCACCGTGACGCCGTCGGGCACCGCTTGCGTCGCGTACGCCGAGGCGCCGTTCCCCGAAGGCAGCCAGGACCTGATGCGCGGGACCGCCACCGCGACGACGATGCCGGCGACGACCAGGGCCAGCACCACGGGCAGAAAACGCCTGCGTGCGTGCGGCGGCCGGGGCGGACGGGGTGGGCGGACCTCGCGCCGCACCTTGCGCTCGGTCTCCTTGGCCCAGTCCTCGAGCCCGGCGAACGGATCCTCCATGGTCGGTCAGTATGGATCAAGGAAGGCGCGGCGGTCCGGGCGGGCCGAGCCGGTGTGCGGTCCGCGGCGGCGCCCGGGCACGACGCGAGCGCCCGGTGCCCGGGGGTGACGCGTCAGCGGTGCGTCGGCCGCCCTGGGCCGAGCAGGCGCGGCGGCCGGGCGACGGCGGCCCCGTGCCCGCGTGCGAGCGCTCAAGGCGTCAGCCGATGACGCGGGTGACCACCCACCGGTGCTTGCCGATCTTGCGGTCGCGGATGAAGCCGAGCCTCTCGTAGGTCGACAGCGCGCCGTTGAAGAGGAACCCGGCGGGCACCGAGGCGGCGTCCTCGGGGTATCCCTCGACGGTGCCGCCGCCCAGGTCCGCGATCAGGTCGAGGGCTCCGGCGATCGCGGCCGTCGACACGCCCCGGCGGCGGCGTCCCTTGCCCGCGTAGCAGCAGGCGATCCGCCAGTCCGGGGTGGTGGTGCGACCCTTCTCGTACCGAGCGCGGCTCTTGATCCGGGGCAGCTCGGCGGGCGGACCGAACTGGGCCCAGCCTACGCAGTCGTCGCCGTCGAACACCAGCGCGGCGTGGGCGTCGCCGGATCGGACGCGCCTCAGTTTGGCTTCGCGGTTGAGCGCCGGGTCGGTGCGCGACAGATCCTCGTGGAACCCCAGGCACCAGCAGCCGCCGAAGATCCCGTTGTTGCGCTCCACCAGCGCGGCGAAGGCGGGCCATGTCGACTCATCGAGGGCCCGTACGGCGTACGGTGATCGCTCGGTCTCCATCCGGCAAGAATCGCGGCCACCCGGCGGCTGGGCAAGCGCTCACGCGAAAATGTCGTACCCCCACGGTAGAAAGAAGCATGAGCCGAACGTCCCGCGAGCCGCACCCGCCCGGCCGTCCCGTCACCCCGAAGCCGAAGATCAGTCCGAGCGCACCGCGGAGCGGATCGCGTCCGCCGTGACCTCGGCGGTTACCGCCCGCAGCAGGTCGAGGTCGACCTGGACGGCGCCGCTGCCCGGGTTCGGCGCGGGCGCGGTGCCGCCGCCTTGCTTCGATGCGGGCACCTTGGCGCCGCCCTGCTCCGACGTGGGGACGCTGCCGCTGCCCAGCTCCGACGCGGGCACCCTGGCGCCGCCCCGCTCCGACGCGGGCACGCTGCCGCTGCCCAGCTCCGACGCGGGCACCCTGGCGCCGCCCCGCTCCGACGCGGGCACGGTGCCGCCGCCCTTATCCGCCGCGGGCGTGGGCAGCTCGCCGGTTGCCAGCGCGACCACCGCGTCGCCGTCGTAGCGCGAATGCGCCGGGTGGATCGCGCGCGCGAAGCCGGTGTGGCCGCTCTGAGCCAGCAGGAAGCAGTCGCTTTTGGACAGTCGTGCGTCCGTGAGCACCACGGCGATCGTCGTGTTGCCGCGGCCGAACGGGACATCGGGGGTGAGCATATCTGCGGCAGAGACTGTGGGTTCGGCTTGGGTGATCACGTCGCCCCACGCGTTCACGGCGACGATCACGACGACCGAGGCGGGGCCGACCCTGCCGTACGCGATGCCCACGCCGCCGGGGTCGGTGCGGGAGCGCCACTTTCCCGTGTGGGCACCGGTTCCGGCGCCGACGCGGCCGGTGGGGAACGGCTCGGCTGAGTCCGACAACGCGTCCAGCAACGCGGCCTCGCCGGACGATGCGCCGGGCGGGGTCGTGGCCACCGAGCCGTCGAAAAGGGACATGCCCACGACCACGGGGACCGGGCCCAGCGGCGTCGGGAAGCCATCGCCGCGCTCGCGGAGCAGCCGGGCCACCCCGTCGGCGGCGGCCAACCCGAAGGCCGAGCCGCCGGACAACACGACAGCGTCGACGCGGTCCACCAGGCGTACCGGGTCGAGCAGGTCGAACTCGCGGGTGGCTGGTGCGCCGCCGCGGACTTCGCCGGAGCCCACCGTGCCCGGCGGCGGAAGTATCACCGTGACGCCGGTCCCGTCGCCGGTCCAGTGCCCGGCCCGAGCCGAGAGGAAAGCCGGAGAAGGCACCGCCGCCCGCCCGGACGAATCGGCTGCCCCGGTCGAAGCCGACGGTGCCGGACCAGACGAGGCCGCCACCGACGGCGCCGGATCGGACGAAGCCGCGACCGACGCTGCCGGATCAGACGAAGTCGCCACTGACGCTGCCGGATCAGACGAGGCCGCCACCGACGGTGCCGGGGCGGGCGAGGCGGCGGGCGGAGCCGGGAAAAGGCGCACCCGGACATCAAACCCGGTCAGTAGCGGAAAGTGGAGACCAAACTCGTCAGCTCGGCCGACATCCGGGCCAGGTCGCCGGTCGCCTGCTGGGACTGCTGGACGCCCTCGGTCGTCAGCCGGGCCGCCTCCGCGACGCCGGTGATGTTCTGGGAGATCTCGTTGGTGCCGGTCGCGGCCTCGCTGACCGAACGGGACATCTCGGCGGTCGTGGCGGTCTGCTCCTCGACGGCCGAGGCGATCGTGGTCTGGAAGTCGCTGATCCGGGCGATCACGCGGCTGATCTCCTCGATGGCGATGACCGCGCCGCCGGTGTCGGCCTGGATCGCCTCCACCCGGCGCGAGATGTCCTCGGTGGCCCGCGCGGTCTCCTGAGCCAGATCCTTCACCTCGGACGCGACCACCGCGAAACCCTTGCCCGCCTCGCCGGCGCGGGCCGCCTCGATCGTCGCGTTCAAGGCGAGCAGGTTGGTCTGCTCGGCGATCGCGGTGATCGTCTTGATGACGTTGCCGATCTCGTTGGACGACTCGCCCAGCTGGTTCATCGTCGTCGAGGTGCGGGCCGCCAGTCCGACGGCCTCGCCGGCGACCTGCGCCGCCTCGGACGCGTTCTGCGAGATCTCGCGGATCGACGCGCCCATCTCCTCGCTGCCCGCCGAGACCGTGTCCACGCTGCGCGAGATCTCCTCGGCCGCGGCGGACACCGCCTGGGCCTGCACCGAGGTCTCCTCGGCGGACGAGGCGATCTGGTGTGCCACGCCCTCCATCTGCTCGGACGCGGCGGCCAGCGACGTCGCCGACGCGCTGATCGTGGTGACGGTCTGGCGCAGGCGGTGCATCGCGGTGTCGAGGGCGCGGCCCATGCGGCCCGGTTCGTCGGCGCTTTCCAAGCCGGTGGTACGGGTCAGGTCGCCGTCGGCGAGGCCCTCGCACACCGCCTGGACGCGGCGCAGCGACCGCACGATGACCCGGGCGATCCACCCGCCGATGACGATCGCCGCGAGCCCACCGAACACCAGCAGGAGGATCGTGCGCAGCCGGCTCGACTCGTAGCCGTCCTGGGCCTTTCCGGCCATCGTCGCGGCGTCCGAGGACTCGGCGGCGGACAGGTCGGTGAGCTGTTTGTCGATCTCGGCGAACAGCGGGCCCGTCTGCTGGTCGCGGACCGTCTGCCAGGCCTTGACGTCCTTGCGTTCCCCGTTGACGAGCTGTGTGCTTTCGGCGATGTCGGCGTACTTCTGCCAGTTCGACTCGAGCTCGGCGATCTGGGCGTCCGGTGCGGCCGGGCCACTCTTGTGATAGTCGGCGAGGGCCGTGTCCACGGCGTTCAGGTCTTCCTTGAACTCCGCGGCGTACTTACTGGTCATCGTCTGGTCCAGCGAGATCAGCTGTTGTGCGAGGTCCACCCGGCTCTGCGCCATCGCGGTGCTGACCTGGCCGAGCGCGCGCACGCTGGGCACGTTGTTCACGTACAGGTTGTGGGCCGCCGTGGCCGAGGCCGACAGGGCGTGCAGCGAGATGGTGCCGATCACCACCGCGACGAGGACCCCGATCCCGACGATGAGCCCGATCTTGACCTGGACTCCGAGATCGCCGATGAAGTTGCGTCCTTTGCCGGTCGCCGGCATCGTCACGGTCGTCGTGGTCGCGCTCATCCCACTCCTGCCTCCGCCTTCGGGGGTGGCCCTCACCGTACGATTCGGGCACGGAGCGACGTGCGGTTTTTGCCGGATAGGCGGTCCGTCGCGAAACAGCCGGGATGTGCCGCCTTGAGGTGTTCGTCGCCTGCGAACCCGGCTCAGCGGCACCGATTCCGCACTCCCGGCCCAGCAGCCCCACGGAGCCTTAGCTGTTCTACCTGCCGCGCAACGGGCGCAGCGCGGTCGCGACCTTGACCAGTTCGTCGAGCATGGTCGTGGCGGCGGTGGACATGACGTCGGTGGGCGTGAACTCGCCGCCGGCGAGGAAGTTGTGCACGTACGGGATGTTCACCGACTCCGGGAGCACGAACATCTTCAGCGAGTACGCCGACCCCTGCAGCGCCATGTTCGACCGGACGCCGCCGGACACTGCCCCGTAGCTGACCACGCTGGCCGGCTTGTAGTTCCACTCGTGGTAGAGGTAGTCAGCGCGTTCTTGAGCGGCGCCCCGATCCCGTAGTTGTACTCCGGGTTGATGAACACGAACGCGTCCGCCGCCGCGACCTTCTCGCTCCAGCGCTTGGTGTGCTCGTTCTGATAGTTGCGGCGCTTCGGGTGGTACGGCTCGTCGAGCAGCGGCAAATTCTCCTCCGCCAGGTCGGCGACCGACACGTGGAACCCGCCGTGCCCCTTGGCGACGTCGACGAACCATCGCGAAACCGGCAATCCGGCCCGCCCCGGCCGGGTGCTGGCCACGATCACGAGAAGATTGAGGTCACTCACGGCGCGCTTCCGATCTCCGGCACTACTTGCTTGTTACAGCAATCTTAGTGCCCCTTCCGCGCGGGACCAATCCTGGCGCGCGGGGCTCGCAGTCGTCGGCGCGCTGATCATTACCTTCGGCCGGAGACTCCGTCAGGCACCATTTCGCCACTTTCGATCGCTATCACTTGAGCTCCGCTCGAGTTGCTCGCGCGGTGCGGCCCGGCGGTGCGGTAGTGCCAGAGCTGAGGCGCTGCGGCGATCCGTTCGCCGCCGGGCGTCCTGCTATGTGGACACCGCGGTCACATCGTGGATTTTTGTGAACCTTGGAAAGTTGCGCCCACATGCGAACCATAACTCTCCAAGGTTCACACTCGGTCAGAAAAACCCGCCGGGCGAAAGCCTCGTTACCTGACAAATATACTCTCTACAATGGACGCCGGTCCCACATCGCGGATAGTGGGTCCATAATGCGGGCGTGGGTCTCACCAAGCGGTCACCCGTCTCACGGAATGGAAGCGCCGCGCGGCCGCGGGGCGAACCCGCCCGTCCAGCGGCCCAGCCGATCGAGGAGATTTCGCGAAATGTCGGATATGTGGGAGAGGTGGCCGGGCGGGCTGGCGGACGGACGGACGGACCGACGGCAAAGCCGGTCGGCCACCGTGTGTCACCTGGTCGGCATCAGATCGCTGATCGCCTACGGCCACCGATTCACCTATGGCCACTGACTCGCCCACGGCCACCGATTCACCTACGGCCGCTGACTCGCCTACGGCCACTGACTCGCCCACGGCCACTGACTCGCCCACGGCCACTGACTCGCCCACGGCCACTGACTCGCCCACGGCCACTGACTCGCCTACGGCCACTGACTCGCCTACGGCCGCTGGCTCGGCTTAGGGCTTACTCGGCTAGCCGCCGGTGACTATCAGGAGGATGGCGACGGTCGCGGCCAGGAGGCCGGCCCGCTGGGAGCGGTGGATGCGTTCGTGCAGGACCAGCGCGGCCAGCGTGACGGTGACGGCGGGGTAGAGGCTGGCCAGGACCGCGGCGATGGTCAGCTGGCCGGTGCCGGTGGCGAGCAGGAAGCCCAGGTTGCCGCCGGCGCCCAGGAGGCCGGCCGCGCCGCCCCACCGTGCGACGGCACCGAGCTTCCAGGGCTGGCGGGTCCGGTGCAGGCGGATGACCGGGCGCGCGGCCGTCGCCAGCACGATGAGCAGGGCCACCGCCTGGCCGGGCAGCAGCGGCCATCCGCCGGCGTCGGGGCCGGCCCGGTCCAGGGCGACGAACAGGATCCCGAAGCCTAGGCCCGCGCCCAGGCCGTAGCCGACGTCGGTCCAGCGGGAGCCGGCGCCGGACGGGGACGACGACGCCAGGGCCACGGCGGGCAGCGCCAGGACGATCCCGGCCCAGCCGAACCAGGCCAGCCGGTCGCCGGAGAGCAGGCCCACCACGGCCGGCAGCGCCGCGGTGATCACGGCGGAGAGCGGGGCGACGATGCTCATCCGGCCGACCGCCAGGCCGCGGAGCAGACACACGTTGCCGATGCCGCTGCCCACGCCGCTGAGGGCGCCCCACGCCCACACGTGTGCGGTCGGCGTGCCGCCGAGCGTGAGGGCCGCGACGACGGCGGCGGCCACGCCGACGATCTGCACGGCGACCGGTATCAGCGCGGGGTGCGAGCGGCGCCCGCCGAGGCCGCCGATGAAGTCGCCCACGCCGTAGCTCACCGCCGCGAGCAGGGCCAGGACGACGGTCATCGACAGCCTCGAGACGGGGTCGGATCAGCCCAGGCTGTGCATGACGTGCTTGATGCGGGTGTAGTCCTCCAGCCCGTACACGGAAAGGTCTTTGCCGTGCCCGGAGTGCTTGAAACCGCCGTGCGGCATCTCGGCGACCAGCGGGATGTGGCAGTTCACCCAGACGCAGCCGAAGTCGAGGCGCTGGGTCATCCGCATCGCGCGCGCGTGGTCCTTCGTCCAGACCGAGGACGCCAGGCCGTACTCGACGCCGTTGGCCCACCCGACCGCCTGGTCCTCGTCGGTGAACTGCTGGACCGTGATGACCGGGCCGAACACCTCGTCCTGGATCAGCTCGTCGGTCTGGCGCAGGCCGGAGACCACGGTCGGCGAGTAGTAGTAGCCGCGGTCGCCGAACCGGGCGCCGCCGGCGTTGAGGCGGGCGTGGTCGGGCAGGCGGTCGACGAAGCCGGACACCCGGTCGAACTGGCGGGCGTTGTTCAGCGGGCCGTACAGCACTTCCTCGTCGTCGGCCTCGCCGGTCTTGGTGCCGCGGGCGAACGCGGACAGCGCGTCCACGAAGTCGGCGTAGACCCGCGGGCCGGCCAGCACCCGCGTCGCGGCGGTGCAGTCCTGGCCGGCGTTGAAATAGCCGGCCGTGCCGATCGCCTCGGCGGCCGCTGCCACGTCGGCGTCGTCGAAGACCACCACCGGGGCCTTGCCGCCCAGTTCCAGGTGGGTGCGCTTGAGGTCGGCGGACGCGGCGGCGGCCACCTCCATGCCCGCGCGGACCGAACCGGTGATCGACACCATCCGCGGGGTCGGGTGGGTGACCAGCTCGCGGCCGGTGTCGCGGTCGCCGACCACGACGTTGAGCACGCCCGGCGGCAGGAACTCGGCGGCGATCTCGGCGAGCATCACGGTGGTGACCGGCGTGGTGTCGGACGGTTTGAGCACCACCGTGTTGCCGGCCGCGAGCGCCGGGGCGAGCTTCCACACCGCCATCATCAGCGGGTAGTTCCACGGGGTGACCTGGGCGCACACGCCGATCGGCTCGCGCCGCACGTACGACTCGAAGCCCGCCAGGTATTGACCCGCGGACCGGCCTTCGAGCAGCCGGGCCGCGCCCGCGAAGAAGCGGATCTGGTCGATCGCCGGCGGTAATTCCTCGCTCGCGGTCAGGCCCAGCGGCTTGCCGGTGTTCTGCGACTCGGCCGCGACCAGCTCGTCGGTCTTCGCCTCGACCGCGTCGGCGAACTTCAGCAGCGCCTGCTGCCGCTCGCTCGGCGTGGTCCTGCCCCACTTCTCGAACGCGAGCGCGGCCGCCTCCATAGCGCGGTCCACGTCCGGCTTGCCGGACACCGGCGCGGAGGCGAACACGTCGGCGGTGGCGGGGTCGATGAGGTCCTCGTAACGGCCCTCGGCGGGCGCCGACGGCGCGCCACCGATGAAGTTGTGCAACACGGTCTTGGCGGTCACTCGAGCTCCAGACGCAGGATCGGACACTTTTGGGCCCATCCTTTCACTGATTCCGTCGCTGACAAGGGGTGCCGAACGGGAAACCACGACGCCGCCCGGCGGCGCGCTATGGCCGTATGCACCTGCCTGGCTCGCTGAGCGCCAGGGGACATATCCGACGCCGTACGGGATGAAGGGGTTGATCTTGCCTGGGGAGCTCGTCTGTCCACAGGAAATCTCGGATTGGCCGCAAATCGCTGTGCTTTACAGCCGGAGCCTGTGGACGGGACCGCGCGAGGACGGCCCGAACGACTAGCCTGCCGGGACAGCGATAACTGACCATGAAGGCGGCGCGGTTGCGGTGATGTACTTCGTGAGCTTCGGCGCGGTGCGGCGTCGTGCCGGTCAATCCCTCATGATGTTCATCCTCGCGGGGCTGCTCGCGACGGTGGCGGCGGCCGCGCCCTGGTACGGGCTCGCGGCGGCGACCCGCGCGGCGCAGGCCCACGTCTCCACCGCGCCGATCCAGCAGAAGGTGTTGCTGGCCAACAAGGAGGGCGACACCGGCGGGGATCCGCGCGCCGCGCTGGACGCGTTCGGCGCCACCGTCGGCGGCCTGCTTCCGCTGCCCGGCGCCCGGCCGGTGGCCGGCATCGAGGCCGAGATGCGCTACGTCGATCCGCGCAAGGCCAACGTGCCGTCGCAGCTGCCGCTCGCCTACCGGGACGACTTCTGCGCGCATGCCCGGCTCACCGGGAAGTGCCCATCCGCGCCCGGTGAGGTGGCGCTGACCGCGCGCGCCGCCGACGCGATGACCAAACGCACCGGCGACACGCTGCCGCTGAAACCGGCCAGCGGCACCACGCCGTTGCTGCTGCGCATCACCGCGATCTACGAGCCGACCGATCCGGTGTACTGGTCCGACCCGCTGTTCCTGTCGCACGGCGACCTCGACGCCGGGTTCACCACGCTGGACACGTTCCGGCAGCCCGCGCTCGGGCACGCGGTGTTCAGCAACGACGTCGTGGTGCCCGAGGCGCTGCTGCGCGGCGACGACGGATACGACCTGGAATCCCAGCTGGACTCGGCGAAGGAGGCGTTCTCGGCCGGGCAGATCACGCTGTCCGACCCGACCGATCCGCTGCTGGTCGCGGTGTACAACGGCAAGGCCGCGGTGGCGCGGGGCGTGCTGATCCCGCTCGGTCTCGTGGTGGTGCTGGGCTGGTTCGCGTTCGCGCTGGCCGGCCGGTTCACCGGTCGCGACCGCCGCGAGGACGCCGGGCTGCTGAAGCTGCGCGGCAGCACCCGCGGTGGCATCATGCGCCTGGCCACCGGTCAGCATCTGGTGCCGCTGATCGCCGGCGCGGTGGCCGGGATGCCGCTCGGGTTCCTCGCCGGCTGGTTGCTCGCCGGCCGTCTCCCGGTGCGCACAGAGTGGTGGCTGGCCGTGCTCGCCTCGCTTGCCGCGGTGCTGATCGTGCTGCTCGGCGGGCTGCTCGCGCTCACCCTGGTGGACACGATCGCGCACCGGGCGCCGGTGGTCGCGCTGCTGCGCCGGGTGCCCGCGACCCGCGGCGACTGGCGTTCGCTGGCCATCGACGTCGCGTTCGTGGCGCTCGCCGTGGGGGCGGCCTATCAGGCCCGCTCGGGCGGCCCGGCGAACGGTCTCGGGGTGGCCGCCCCGGCGCTGGTCGCGCTCGCCGTCGCGCTGATCCTGGCCCGGCTGCTGCGCGGGCTCGCCGATCGTGCGGGTGGCGCGGCCGTGCGGGCCGGGCGATTACGCGCCGGGCTGACCGCCGTGCGGTTCTCCCGGCAGCCGGGCACCGACCGCGTGTTCGCGCTCGTCGTGGTGTCGGTCGCGGTGTTCGCGCTGTCCCTGGGCGGGCTGCTGGCCGGGCGGGCCGAGCAGCATGCCCGGGCCGAGCAGGAGCTGGGCGCCGACCGGGTGCTGACGGTGTCCGCGGCGACGCGTACCCGGCTGCTCGACGCGGTGCGCCACGCGGACCCCTCCGGCCGGTACGCGATGGCCGCCGTCGTCGACTCGAAGAGCAGCCCGCCGATCCTCGCGGTGGACACGACGCGCCTCGCCGCGGTCACGGGCATGACGTTCCCGGCCGCCGCGCCGCCGCCCGCGCCGTTGCCGCTGATCACCGGGCGCCGGCTCGAGTTGTCGGTCACCAGCGCGCAGCGGCAGCAGACCAGGCTCGGGCTCACCCTGCAGCACGAAGGCACCGGGGCGGTCGTCCAGGCCGAGTTCACCCACATCCGGCCGGGGGCGAACACCGTCTCGGCCGCGGTGCCGGGCTGTGCCACGGCGCCCGGGTGCCGGCTGGTCAACTGGGACATGTTCGCGGGGCCCGACGTCACCGGCTCGCTGACCATCCACAGTCTCACGCAGCAGGAGCCGTCCGCCACCGTCCTGGACTCGGCGACGCTGGCCGACGCGTCCCGGTGGCGCACCGACTTCACCGGGCTGGCCGTGCAGCTCGCCACCGACGACGGCCTCAAGATCGCGCCGGCCGCCAAGACCGCCGACGCGGTCATCATCGGCACCCGGGTGTACGCGGTGGACACGTCCCTGCCGCTGCCCCTGCTCCTGGCCGGTCCGACGCCCTCGGGCTGGCGTTTCGACGACGCCACGCTGCCCGGATTCGGCGCGGCGGCGACCGCGGCCCGGATCGTCGGCCGGCCCGCGGTGCTGCCCGTGGTGGGCCGCACCGGGGTGATGGCCGACCTGGATTCGTTGCGCCGCCTCGGTTTCGAGGGCGGAACGTTCCAGGTGTGGCTGGCGTCGGACGCGCCGGCCAGCGTCGTTCGAGCGATCGGCTTGCCGGTGCTCGACGACCGCACCGTGGCCGGCCGGGCCGCCGACCTGGCCGCCGAGGATTCCGTGGTGACCGCGCAATTCGGTCTGTTCACGGTCGGCATCGCGGTGCTGCTGGCCGCGGCGATGGTCGCGGTCGGCGCGGCGGTCGAGCAGGAACCCCAGGCCGAGCAACTGCGGGCGTTGCGCGTGCAGGGCCTCTCGCGCCGGGCGGCATTGTCCACCGCGTACGCCGGGAGCACCGCCCTGGTGCTGGCGGGGCTCGCGGCCGGCGTCCTCGCGGCGCTCGTGGCCCGCCCGCTCGCCGGGGTGGTGGCACCCGCGTTCGCCGACGGATGGGACGTGCTGCCGCCGCCGGGCGCTCTCGGGGGGTCCGCCCTCCTGCTGGCGTTGCTGTTCGCCCTGGCCGTGCTCGGCGTGACCGCCTGGCTCTCGGCGCTGCCGCTGATCCGGAGGCTTCGATGATCGCGCTCGTCCTCGCGATGGTGTGGAACCGCCGCGGCCAGGCCGTCACCCTCGCGCTGCTGTCGCTGTTCGGGGTGGCTGCCGCGGTGGCCGCGCCCGCCTATCTGCGCGCCGCCGACCGGGCGGTGGCGGCCGGGCAGGTCGAGGTGTCCACCGCCGGGGAGCGCTCGGTCACCCTATCCACCGTCGCGCAGCCGGGAGCGGACCAGGTCAACCTGGACAGCACCGGGGACGCGCTGGTCGCGCTGCCCGGGTTCGACTACGTCTACGCCACCGAGTTCCCGGTGCTCGGCGTCCGGGGCACCGCGATCTCGCCGGACCGGTTCGTGTACCGGCAGTTCGCCTGTGATCACCTGCGCATGACCGCCGGGCGCTGCCTGCTCGGCGAAGGCGACGTCGTGGTCGGCGCCGCGACCGCGAAGGAGCAGAAACTCGCTCCCGGCGACCAGGTCACGGTCACCTTCGCCACGTTCGTCAGCGGCCCCGGCGGCGACTACTGGAAGCCGGACGGGACGCCGAAGACGCTGCTCGTGGCCGGGGTCTACGACGTGCCGCAGCCCAACGACGTCTACTGGGGATCGCACGGCTACTTCACGCTCGGCGCGGAACCGGTGTTCGTCGCCAACGCCACCTTCGCGAGCACCGAGCACGGGCGCGCGGGCGTCACCATCGACGGGTACGGGTCGACGTCCTCGCTGGGCGTGGACAAGCTGCCCGCCCTCCGCAGCGGCCTCACCTCACTGGACGAGGTGGCCCAGCTGTCCGGCATGCAGCTCACCACCAGCCTTCCGGCGTTGCTCGCCCGCATCGACTCGGGGCGGCAGGCCGCGCACCGGATCGTGCCGGTCATCGCCGTCTGTCTGGTGCTGCTGAGCTGCCTGACCATTTTCCTGGCGGTGGGCTACGGCACCGAGGGTCGCCGCCCGGAACTGGCCGTGGTGGCGTTGCGCGGCGCTCGTTTCGGCCAGCGCTGGTGGCTCGCCACCGGGGAGAGCGTGGTCGCCATCGTGGCCGGCGCGATCGCCGGATGCCTGGCGGCCCAGCTGCTGGTCAACGTGTTCGCGGCGTGGCGGTTCCCGCACGTCGGGGCGGACGCCGGGCTGGGCTCGCTGCGCTGGGCGCCGGTCGCGGCCGGGGCCGCGGTGCTGACCGCGCTGGTCGCCCAGCGCAAACAGGTCGCGACGCCGGTGGCCGAGCTGCTGCGCCGCGCGCCGGTGGTGCCGAACAGCGCGGTGGCGATCGCGTTCGAGGTCGTCTTCGTGGTGTTCGCCGGGGTGGCCGCGGTCCAGCTCGGGATCGGGCGTGACCTGCGCGGGCTCGGCACGTTCGCGACCGCGCTGGTGCTGCTCGCGCTGGCGATGATCGTCGGGCGTCTGCTGCTGCCCTGGGCCGGGCCGATCTCGCGCCGCGCGCTGAGCCGTGGCCGGCTCGCGCTGGCGCTGGCCGGATTCCAGCTTTTCCGGCGCCCCGGGGCGGTCCGGCTGTTCGCGCTTCTCACGGCGGCGGTCGCGGTTGCCGGGTACGCGTCGTACGCCGTCGACGTGGGAGCCGCGGGCCGCGTGGAACAGTCCGTGCTGGGCACCGGCGCGGCGCGGGTGGTGACGGTCAGCGCGGTCAGCCGGCAGGGCCTGCTCGGCGCGGTGCGGGCGGTGGACCCGTCCGGGGCGTACGCGATGGCCGCGATCCGGCTGCCGGGCACGGCGGGCCTGGCGGTGGACTCCACCCGGCTCGCCGCGGTCGCCGCCTGGCCGTCGGACGGCCCGTCGATCGCGTCGGTCGCGCACGCGTTGCACCCGGCGCCGGCGACCGGGGTGCTGCTGCCCGGCCCGAAGGCCCTGTTCGACATCACGACGACCGGTTTCGCGGCGGACAAGTCGGTGGCGGCGACCGTGTTCCTCTCCCCCGTCTCCGGGCTGGCGGATCAGATCGTGCCGCTGGGCGTGCTGCGCGAGGGGCGGCACATGTACGGGCGGGCGGACGTGCCGGAGTGCGCGAAAGGCTGCCTGGTGAACGCCTTCGAGGTCAGCTCCGACCCGACGGTGACCGACGTGGCCGGGCACATCGTGGTGCACTCGCTGAGCGGGGTGTCGCTGGGCGCGCTGCCGTGGCGGACGGCCGCGGGCGGCCGGGTCCGGTCCGGGCCGGACGGCCTGCAGATGGACGTGGTGTCGTTGAACGGCCTGCGGGGCATGTTCGCCGAGCCGGCCGACGTGCCGCTGCCGGTGCCGGTGGCCGCCGCGGACCGGCCGTCGCTGCTGAAGATGACCGGGCTGGACGCTGTGGAGATGCCGGTCAAGGTCGCGGCCCGCCTGCCGGTGGTCCCCGGCGTGGGCGCGCCGGCCACATTGATCGACCTGGACTATGCCGACCGGATGTCCACCGACGGGGCACAGTCCGAGGGGGCGGAGGTGTGGCTGGGGCCGCGCTCTCCCGCCGACATCCTGGACCGGCTGACCGCCCAGAGACTGGTCATCACCGGCGACACGTCGGCGGCCCGGGTCCGGCAGCGGCTGGACGACCAAGGGCCGGCGCTGGCATTGTGGTTCTACGCGATGGTCGCGGTGCTGGCGGTGGCACTCGCGGCGGGAGCATTGATCCTGGCTTCGGCGGTGGACCGGGCGCGCCGGGTCGAGGACCTGACCGCGTTGCGCGACCAAGGGCTCGGGCGGGCGGTGTTGCGGCGGGCGACACTGTGGACATATCCCGTACTGGTCGCGATGGCGGTGCCGGCCGGGGTGGTGATCGCGTTGCTGGGGTGGCGGATCACCGGGTGGGCGCTGCCGCTTGCCGGTATCGACCCGTTGCCGTTCCCGCTTTCGTCGTGGCCGCGGCCGTCGGTGGTGGTGGTGACAGCGGTGGCGATCCTGCTCGTGCTGGCGTTCGTGGCCGGGCTGGCGGGCCGGCGGACGTTGCGCCTGATCCGCTGACTTTTCTTATCATGACGGCATGACCGAGGAGCGTGCTCTTCTGACGATCGCCAAGGAGTTCCGGGAGGCCGCCGCCCAGGCCGGCCGGCCCGATGTGGTGGCCAAAATCGACGAGGCGATCATTCTGCTCGCCGGGAAAGAGGACGCGGCCGACGACAGAACCAACGTCGTCATGCGAATCCTCGATGGACTCGGTTTCTAAAGAGCCTTTCGGAGTTCAGGCCCTTTGGGCGGCCGAGCCAGGCCGCGGCGCCGTCGCCGATCCCACTATGTGGCAATCCCGACCACATGCTGGGCTTAGCCTCGAT
>NZ_JABBNC010000005.1 GCF_012933445.1 Actinoplanes sp. TBRC 11911 | reverse complement strand
GTCTCCAGAAAGTTCAGAATGTGGTCGGGGTGGCCCGCATAGTGGGATGGATGGACGAGGTCGCGTCGACGTGGAGACATGTGCGGCTCGTCGGTCACCTCGACGGCCGATGCCGGTCGCGGGTTGCCCGTCGCAGGTTGCGGGTTGGGGGCTGCCCGTCGCCGGTTATTCAATTACCCATTGCCGGTTGGGGGCCGTGCAGTGCCGGTTGGGGTGCGGGCCGTGCAGTGCCGGTTGGGGGTGCGGGCCGTGCAGTGCCGGTTGGGGGCTGGGCCTGTCGGTCGCGGGTCGCGCAGTGCCGGTTGCCGGCCGCGGAGGCTCGACGCGCACGGAACCGAGGTAACCGAGGTAACCGAGCGTGGTGGCGATCGAGTGGGCCGCATCCACTGCGGCCTGGCCCGGCGACGACGCGGTTCGAATCCCGATCCGGAAAGGTCTTTAGTGGTCGTGCGGCCGGCGTCTCTCGTGGCCGAGCAGGTCGGCCAGCAGCGCCCACAGCACCTCCGCGGCCGCGTGCGCGGCGAAGTCGCGGTAGCGGTCGTATTCGGCGCGGTCGCTGACGCCCTGGACGATCAGCCAGTGCGGGATGCCGGACTCGCGCGCCACGGCCGCGATCGAGGCGTCCTCGGCCGGGGCCACGTGCACCGCGAACGGCAGGCGGTGCGGGGGATCGACGACCGCGAACAGGTGCCGGCGGATGTAGGCGCGGCCGTCCGCGGTCAGCTCCCACCCGTGGCCGGCGTTGCGGATCAGGCCCTCGCGCAGCAGCGGGCCGACGCGGGCCTGCCAGGTGCCCGCCGGGAAGTAGCGGGCGCGGGCCGGGTGGGTGACCGGATCCTCGCCGCGGGCCAGCCGCTCCAGCAGCCAGAGCAGCGCCTCCTTCTCGTCGGCCGCGCCGAACGAGGACAGCGCGTCCGGCCGGAAGCCGTGGATCGCGCGCCGCCATTGATCGTCGGCGCTGTGCGCGATGATCACGTCGCCGGGGACGGCCGGGCCGTCCGGGCGGATCCCGGTCAGCGCGATGCAGTGCGGGTGCAGGAGGGCGGCGAGGGTGGTCGCGATCGGAGCGACGGCCCGGCCGCCGAGCCGGGCCGGGCGGGCCAGTGCGACGGAGAGGGTGCGGCCGTCGGCGGTGCGGTAGTCGCCGGCGAGGTAGGGCACCGGCCCGTAGCGGCCGCGGCGCCGCCAGTCGCGGACGCTCGCCATGTCGCGCGCCGCGTCGAACTCCAGCGGCAGCGAGGCGAGGACCAGCGCGTCGGTCACCGAGGCCACCCCCTTGAGGGGCCGCCCGCGGGCCCGCCAACCAGCGGGCGGCGAGGTCAGTGTGGCGTGCCGGTCTACCGAATTTCTTCCCCGTCCGCGAGCCCCCGCAGGATCGGCGGGTTCAGCGTCGTGGCCGGACCCGCCACGTACAGCGCGGCCGGCCGGCCCACCTCGGGCACCCGCCGCTCGCCGGTGGGCTCCACGAAGCCGGGCGTGCCGGTCACCTTGCGGTTGAAGTTGCGCGGGTCGAGCCTGTGGCCCCACACCACCTCGTACACGTGGCGCAGGTCGCCGATGGTGAACGCGGGGCCGCAGAAGGTCGTGGCCAAGGTCGTGTACTCCAGTTGGGAACGCGCGTGTTCCACCGCGTCGTCGAGGATCCGGTCGTGGTCGAAGGCCAGCGTGCCGCGCACCTTGTCGACCGGTTGCCAGCCGGCGGTGCGCGCGTCCGAGCCGGCGGTGGGCAACGGCATGTCCGGCCAGATCGCCAGGAAGGCCACGCTCACCACCCGGCCGCGCGGGTCACGGTCCGGATCCCCGTACGCGCGTAGCTGCTCGAGATGCAGCCCGGCCGCGTCGATCGCCGTCTCCTCGCGCAGCTCGCGGACCGCGGCGGGCTCGATGTCCTCGTCGCCGCGCAGGAAGCCGCCGGGCAGCGCGGGCCGGCCCCGGAACGGCTCGTTGCCCCGGGTGATCACCAGCGCCTGCAGCGCGTCGTCGCGGACGGTGAGGATCGCGAGGTCGACGGCGAGCCGCAGATAGGAGTGCTCCCGATCGCTCATCCCGCGAGCGTACTGAACCTGTCTTTCTGACACAAACTCGGCGTGCCGCTGGCCCAGATCTGCTCGAACTCGGCGCGGAAGTGCTCATACCAGGCGTGATCCCGGTCGGCCCGCAGCGTCATCGACGCGTCCGGCCCGCCGAACGTGTGCGAGTAGACGTCCACGTGCACGCTGTCGTCCACGGTCAGCAGCCCGAACGCGGGGACGAAGCCGAGCAGCCGCACCTCGATGCGCCCGGCCGGGATCGCGGCCAGCTCGGCGAGCAGATCGAGGGTGGGGCGCACCCGGTGCGCGAAGATTTCGGCGGCGTCCGGTGTGGTGCTGCGCCGGGCCGCCTCGCCGGCCACCGCGCCGTCCGGGTCGATCACCGCGACCCGGACGGTTCCGCCCCGGCGCAGGCACTGGGCCAGGGCGGCGGTGTGGTTGCGCAGGGTCCGGTTCAGCGTGACCCCGATGATGCCGATCTCGGTGGCACCGGTCAGCTCGGCGTCACTGCCCGAGGTGGACGAACGCAGCAGCCGGTCGGCGGCCGGCGGCTCCACGAAATGCCGCCGGGCCAGGGTGAGCAGGCCGTTCATCTGGAACCGGGAGTGCAGCGTGCCGGCCGCGAGCACGGTCAGCGTGGCGAGGGTGGCGCCGGCCAGCACCGAGCCGTTGGACAGGTTCAGCATGCCCAGGATGCCGACGGTGAGCGAGACGAGAAGGGAGATGACGACGTCAAGTGACTGCCAGATCCGCTGCATGGCGACCGTCCTTTTGGTTCAGGGGGCTGCCGAAAGCGTACCAGGAAATAATGTCAGTGTGACGATAAGTCTTGCCGCGCAGGTGACGGGCGATGTGGGAGCGCACCTCACCGGGGGAGAGCCAGATCGGGCCACCCGGATGGGTGACGGGCAAGGAAGGCCGCCCGGAATCCGACGGGTGCACCACCACGGCGGCGCTCACCACCCGGCGGCGGGCGAGCCGCCGCATCCGGTGCACCGCGCCGGCCAGCGGATGCACGGACTGGCCGATGTCGACGCCGTCGCACAGGATCGCGCCCTGCGACGTCGTCGTGTACGCGCCGGACGGCCACGCCACCGACTCGATCAGCAGCACGTGCGTGGCGGTGACCAGCACGAACCCGATCGGCGGCGTACGTCGGGTCACCCGGACGCCGGCCAGCAGGCGTACCCCGGGAATGTCCGCCAGCCGGACCAGCAGATCGCCGGTGCGCGCCGCGGCCTCCCGCACGCCCATGCCGATCGGCCGCAGGGGTCGTTTCTCATCGTCGGTCAGACACTCCAAAGTGCCGCGAAGACGATTGACCATGATGAACTCCCGTCGACGAGCCGGATGGTCGTCGCTGATTCGTTCACGCCGAGCTACCGCTGTGCTTCCATTTCCTTACCGACGTCGGTGAGGACCGCTCATGATCTACGGAATTCTCGGTGATCTAGAGGTTCGCGACTCCGGGGGCAACCTGGTCGAGCTGCCCCGCGGACGGGCCCGTGCGGTGCTGGCCGCGCTGCTGCTGCGGGCCAACCGCCAGCTGTCCACCACCGACCTGATCGCGGCCGGCTGGGGCACGCCCGAGGTCAGCCCCGCCCAGCTGCACAAGGCCATCTCCGCGCTGCGCAAGGTCTTCCTGGCGATCGACCGGCCGGACGCACTGAGAACCCACAATCGTTTCGGGTACGCCTTGACGGCGTCCGCCGAGGATCTCGACATGCTGAGCTTCGTACGGTTCGTCGAGCGGGCCGACGCGTACCGGCTGAACCCCGACCCGGAGCAGGAGATCGCCTGCCTGCGCGCGGCGCTCGCGCTGTGGCGTTCGGAGCGGCCGCTGGCGAACGTGCCGATCGGTGCCTTCGAGGGTGAGATCGAGGCGTTGCGCCGCCGTCGCAAGCGCGGCGCGGTTCGCCTGTTCACGCTGGAGATCGCCCGCGGCGCGTACGCGGAGGCGTCCGAGGACCTGGCCGCGTTCGTGTCCGAGTACCCCGAGGACGCGCAGCTCTGCCGGCTGCTGATGATCGCGCTCTACCAGGACGGGCACGCCGAGGACGCCACCGCCGTGCACGAACGCTACGAGGATATCAGCTCCAGCCCGGACGTCAGCCTGCGCCGCCTCGCGTACGCCATGGTGACGCGCAACGACGAGGCGGTGGCGCGAGCGGCCGGCACCCCCTTGTCCGCCGCCGTCCCGCAGCCGCGGCAGCTGCGCCCGCCGCCGCCGTTCTTCGTCGGCCGCTCCGGCCTGCTCGCCGAGGTCACCTGGCTGCTGCGCGAGCCGCGGCTGCCGGTGCTGGCGATCTCCGGGCCGGGCGGCATGGGCAAGACCGCGCTCGCGTTGCGGGCCGCGCACGACGCCGCCGAGGCCTATCCGGACGGTCAGCTCTGGGCCGACCTGCGCGGCACCACCGGAGCGCCGGCCGACCCGGCCGAGGTGCTCGCCGAGTTCCTGCGCGCGCTGGGCCTGCCGGCCGTGCCGGAGACCCGGCGCGAACGCGCGGCCCTGTTCCGCTCCACGCTGGCCGACCGCCGGGTGCTCGTGGTGCTGGACGACGCGTTCGACGCCGCCCAGGTGCGCGACCTGCTGCCCGGCGGCGGCCAGTGCGTCGTGCTGATCACCTCGCGGCGCCGGATGCCGGACGTCGCCGCGCCCACCCACCAGGTCGCGCCGCTGGGCGCGCTGGACGACGACACCGCGGGGGAGCTGTTCCGGCAGATCGTGACGGCCGGCAACATCGACCTGGCCGGCGAGGAGGACGCCGCGGGCGAGGTGGTCCGGATGTGTGGTGGGCTGCCGCTGGCGGTCCGGATGGCGGCGCTGCTGCGGGTGGAGAGCTTCCACCGGTCCACCGCGGACCTGCGACGGCGCCTGGCCGCACAGGGGACGACCGCGTTCGCGTACGGGGAGGAAAGCCTGGCCCGCACCCTGGGTGCCGGGCTCGCGCCGCTGGACGACCGCGCCCGCCGGCTGTTTCTGGGTTTGGGTCTGCTGGCGCTGCCGACCTTCGGCGAGTGGACGGCCGCGGCGGTGCTCGACGATCCCGGGCCGGGAGCCGGCGAGGCACTCACCCAGCTCGCCGCGGTCGGCATGATCGAGCCGGCGCCGGGCACCGCACGCTACCGCTTCCACGACCTGACCAGGGAGTACGCGCGGGGGCTCGCGGCGTCCGCGCCGTTCGACGGGCTCGACGGGGTGCCGGCCCGGGTGTGCGCCGCGCTGCTGTCGCTGACCCGCCGGGCGCAGTTCACGCTCTACGGCGAGGACTTCGACGTGTCGCACAGCGACGTCCCGGACGTCCCGCTGCCGAAGGGCGACCTGGATGAGGCGGTCGCCGATCCGCCCGGCTGGTTCGAGCTCGAGCGGCTCAACATCCGCGCCGCGGTGTCGCAGGCCGCGTCGGCAGGCCGCGCCGACCTCTGCTGGGACCTGGCGGTTTCGGCGCACGAGTTCTACGCCATCGGTGCCTACTTCGACGACTGGCGGGTCACCCACGAGATCGCCCTCGCCGCGTGCCGGCGGGCGGGGGACCGGCGCGGCGAGGGCATCGTGCTGACCATGCTCGGTCAGCCGCCGCTGGTGGCCAGCGGGAGCCCCGGGGTCTCCGGCGTGCCCGAGCTGGAGACCGCGGTGCGGCTGCTCGGCGAGACCGGCGAGGCGCACGGCCGGGCGGTGGCGCAGCGGACGCTGGCCAACGCGCTGCGCCGGCGGGGCGAGCTCTCGCGTCCGCTGTCGTTGTTCACCGAGGCGCTGGTCCACTATCAGCGCAGCGGCGACCTGACCGGCAGCCAGCAGACGCTGCGGTTCATCGGGCAGACCCATCTCGTGCGCGGCGACCCGGCGTCGGCGGTCGCGGTGCTGCGCGAGGCCGAGAAGATCGCCCGGGCCGGCAACCAGGCCCGGGTGCTGGCGCCGACGGTGTACTGGATGGGCCAGGCCCGTCTCGCCCTGGGTGACCTGAACGCGGCGGCGACCGCGTTCGACGAGGTGCTGGCCGCGTCGCCGCCGGACAGCGGGGTGGCACACGCGTACGCCCTGCACGGGCTCGGCGATCTGGCGCTGGCGCTCGGCGACCCGGTCGCGGCCCGCGACCGGCTGGAGAAGGCCGAGGCGCTCGCGCACGACGGCCCGGACGTGGCTTTGGAGGGCCGCGTCTGCCTGTCCATCGCGGCCCTCGAGGAGTCGCTGGGGCGGCACGCCGAGCGGGCGGTCGCGCTGTTGCGGGCGCTGGAGCCGATCCGGGCGAGCGGTGCGACCTACCTGGAGGTCCAGGCGCAGGCCGAGCTGGCGTCCACCTATGACCGGCTGGGGGATGCCGACGCCGCGGCGGCGGCGCGGGACCGGGTGACCGAGTTGTACGCCCGGGGCGATGTGCCAGTTCTCGACAGGCTCTTTGTGTCCAGTTGACACAAACCCCGTCCCGGCCTTAGTGTCAGTACGACAGTAAGGCCGGTGTTCCGGAACGCCGGACGGACTTGTCATCGCGCGCAAGGCACTCGTGGGCGCGCACGCGAGTGCCACCTCCACCGTCAACCCGCAACCTTCCTCGAAAGGAAGAGTCATGCGCGCACGTCGCCGTCATTTCCTCGTCACCCTGCTCGTGGCCGTCGCGGTATCCCTCGCCGGCCAGTCCCTGTCCTCGTCCGGGTCGACGGCCGCCTACGGCTGCCCGGCCAGCACCAGCTGGGACACCATCCTCCAGCGTTGCGTCTGACCCTCCGGGGGGAGTGGGGAGCCGGGCGGCCGCATGTCACATTTCCCGCGGCCGCCCGGTCTTAACTGGGACGTCTTCCTAGGAGGCTCCCGATGGCCGTTCTCACCAAGATCACCGTAGTGAAGGCTGTGCGCCGCGCCTACGGGCCGGAACACGCCGACAAAGTCGCCCCGAAACTGCCCGAGCACATCGACCTCGACGATCCGGCCGACGTGGCCGTGCTGTTCAAGCTCGGCCTCACCCCGGACGGGCTCTTCAACGCGCTCGGCGGCGAACTCTGATGTCACAGATCGCCGCCCCGCGCGGTCTCTTCTGACATGACCGACATTCAGAAACTGTCCGTCCTGCTCGACGACCCCGAGGTCCGCGACCTGATCTTCGGCCTGGCCCACGGGTCCGCCCGCCCGGCCCTCGCGCCCGGCGCGCCCCGCCTGCACGCCATCGTCGTCGACCTCGCCGCGACCACCACCGCCGCGCAGTACGACAGCTGGTTGTCCGACGACGCCCGCAACGAGGCGATGACGCCCGATCAGGTGCGCACCACCGTCGGTGACGGCGCGCTGGACGACCTCGCCGCGTGGACCGGCGGCACCGCCGGCGCGGTCACCTGGCAGCTCGCCGAGGTGCTGCCCGACCTGGTGGACGCGGTCAGCCCCGGCGGCCAGGTCGTCGATCCCGCGCTGATCGACCGGGAGATGACGCAGGCCACCACCCAGGACGATTCGGAGTCCGGCGCCTTCGCGAATTAACAGTCGCTAAGGAACAACAAATCTCGGATGATCGGTGTCGCGGTGCCGTCCGAAGGTCTACGGTCCGTGACACCGTGACGTCCTATCGTCTGCGGAATGCCCATTCCGTTCGACCTCTGGGGACAGCGCGGCTATCCCCACGCGGACATCGCCGGCGAATCCCACCACATCGACGCCATCCGGTCCTTGTTCGGCAACGACTTCAAGCCGACCGGGTCGGAGGTCGTGCAGAACGCGGTGCTCGCGCCCGAACCGGGCAACCTGCACGACCGCAACGCGGTGGGCGTCTGGATCGGCGGCAACCTGGTCGGATACCTGCCCCGGGAGGCGGCGGCCCGGTACTCGCCGATCCTCACACACCTCACCTCGCACGGCTGGGCGCCGCAGGTCCGCGCGCGGGTGTGGGCCTCCGAGTGGGACGACTACGACGGACGCGGCAGCACGTTGCGCGGCTCGGTGCGCCTCGACCTCGCCGAGCCGCACATGATGGTGCCGTCCAATCAGGCACCGAGCGCCACGCATCGGGTGCTGCCCACCGGCAACGCCATCCAGGTGACCGGTGAGGACAAACATCTCGCCCAGCTGGTGCCGTTCCTGCGGCCGGAGGGGGAGTGCTGGGTCCACGTCACCCTGCACGAGCTCGTCCAGGCCTCCCGGACGTTGGTCGAGGTGCGGATCGAGGGCGCCCGGGTCGGCCAGCTCAGCCCGCGGATGAGCGGTGAGCTGCTGCCGGCCGTGCACCACCTGACCGAGCAGGGCCTGACCACGGCGGCCCGGGCGGTGGTCAAGGGAAACCGCATCAAAGCCGAGGTCATTGTGTACGCCGTACGCGCGCACGAACTGCCGGAAAGCTGGCTGGGGCCGCGGGCCGAGATCGCCTCCGCGACCGAGCACGCTTCGATTCCGCCGCAGCCGACCGGGTTCCGTTTCACCGTGCCGCCGGGGTGGCCCAGCCCGCCACCCGGATGGGTTCCCCCGTCCGGGTGGCGGCCGGACCCCGCCTGGACCGCCGCCCCGGAGGGCTGGCAGTGGTGGGTTCCGGTCTGGGACTAGACGAGTAAGTCCTACGGCGGTAAGTGACCTGGTCACGCGGTGGCGCGGTGGCGCGGTGGCGCAAGAGCTGAGGCGCGGTGGTGATCCGTTCGGGGCCGGGCGGTCCCGCTATGTGGACACTGCGGTCACATCATGGATTTTTGTGAACCTTGGAGAGTTGCGCCCACATGCGAGCCATAACTCTCCAAGGTTCACATTCGGCCGGAAAAACCTGCCGGGCGAAAGCCTCGTTACGTGACAAACATACTCTCTACAGTGGACGTCAGTGTCACATCGCGGACAGTGGGTCCATGATGCGGGCGCGGGTCTCAGCAGGTGGTCGCCCGTCTCACGGAATGGAAGCGCCGCGCCGCCGCGCGCCGAGCCCGCCCGCCCAGCGGCCCAGCCGATCCGACAAATCTCAGGAAATATCGGATATGCGAGAGGGGCGGCGGGGGCTGGCGGACGGACGGCGATCAGATCGCTGATCGCCTGCTGCCGCTGACTCGGCTTAAGACTTACTCGTCTAGCGGGATAGCGCCCGGATCAGGAATCTTGCACGTCTCGCCCGGTAGAGGGTGTCCGTTGGCCCGGCGTCCCGGAACGAGTGTCGCTCGGATTGCTTCATCAAGATCGATTGACTGAGGCATCCGGACAGGACACCGGTTCGGAGGACCACGTACCAGTCGTCGTCAGCACAGCGATCTCTGAGACCGGCGCGGCCCGCAGCGAGTTGCCCCGGCGGAGCCTGATCGTCGCGATCAACCTGAACACGCTGTGGTCAAGGTAGAGCGTGTTGTGACTTTCACAACACATCGAGTGTTGATGATCTTACTGCAGGTGGGTGACCGGATCGACCTGTTGCTTGCCTTCGAGCAAGCTCTTTCCGTCGTCAAGCTTGTTTACAGCTACCGCACAGCTGCCTATGTTGTCGATGTCGATCAATGCCTGTATCGGGAAGGCATCCATGTTGCGTGTCCGTGGGTGGGTTTCGCGCGCTCTTTTTCGGTCTGTAGTGGCCGGGTCAGCGGCGTTCGCGGTCGTTTTAGCTGGATTGCTGGCGGTGGCGTCGCCGGTGTTCGCCGCATCGGCGACGCCGGTGCCGCGTCCGCGGGTCGCTGCCGATGAGGTGTCGGCGACGCGGCTCGCGGCGTCCTCCGATGAGCGGGTAGAGGTGTTGTCGGCGCGTACCGAGTACACACAGGTGTTCGCGGAGCCGACGGGCCATTTCACGGTGGAGTCGGCGGTGGTGCCGCAACGGGTGCACCGCGCGGACGGGTCGTGGGCCGATGTGGATCTGAGCCTGGTCGAAGGCTCCGGTGATATCCGTCCGCGGGCCTCGGTGGCTGATGTCCGGTTCTCTGATGGCGGGTCGGGTCCGATGGTGACCCTGGTGCGCTCGGGTGAGTCGTTCACGGTGGGCTGGCCGCTGGGTGCGCTGCCGAAAGCCTACGGTGTCCGGTGATTCCGCTACCTACGCGGACGTGCTTCCGGATGTGGACCTGGTGCTGCGGGCAACCGCGGACGGCTTCTCCCATGTGCTGGCGGTCAAGACGGCCGAGGCTGCCGCGAACTCGAAGCTGTCGAACGTGACCTTCGATCTGGGTGGGGACGTGCGGATGCGACGTGCCCGAGACGGGTCGCTCGCCGCCGTCGGCCGTGACGCAACCTTGGCGAGCGCGGCGGCTCCGATGATGTGGGATTCCACCCGCACTCCGCCGGCGTCGGCGCGTGCGTCGGTTGCCGGGCAGGCGAGTGACAGTGGCGATCCGTCGACACCAGGCGTCCCGGCGGACATGGCGCGGACGGCGCCGGTCACCACGGCATTGACCTCATCAGGGGATCTGGTACTCACTCCGGACGCCGACTTGCTGGCAACCGCGACGTTCCCGGTGTTTATCGATCCGGCGTGGAGTACGGGCAAGACTCGGTGGGCGTATTCGACCAACAACAACTCGAACAACACGGATCTGAGCGTTGCCCGCGTCGGTAAGGATCCCAACAGCGGGATCATCTACCGGTCGCTGTTCGAGTTCCCCACGACGGCGATCAAGGGGAAGTTCGTCTATGACGCGTACGTGCAGATGAAGGTCGATCATTCGTATTCGTGCGTCAACACGCCGAACACGATGCTGACCTCCAAGCCGATGACGGGGACACCGCGGACGCCGTGGAAGACGACCGGCTGGTATTTGGGGATGATGGCGCAGGTGTCCTCGCACGCCAACGAGGGCAACGGCTGTGGTGACTCCCCGCAGCCCGATCCGCCAATCAACTTCAATACCGATGCGGTGAAGGCTGCGATCCAGGGTGCGGCGACAGCTGGCTCAGCATCGAGCACGTTCGTCTTCTCCGCGGTCGACTCGACGATCGCGGGGGAGTCGACCCAGGATCGCTGGAAGAAGTACCTCCCCGCGGACGCGAAGCTGATCACCGATGTGGACGCCAAACCGGGCACACCGACCGAGTTTTATGTGAACGGGGTGCGCTGCGGGACCGCCACGCTGGGGGATCGGCACGACCGCGGTGAAGTTCTCAGCGAAGATGCCCGACGCCGACACCACCCAGTCGATCAGAGCGACGTGGGAGTGGCAGCACCTGGTTGGTAGCGCCTGGCAGGCGATGACCGCGCCGGCGGTGAGCAGCACGCCTGCTAACACCCTCGCCACGAGTGCGGTGGCGTCGGGGGCGGCGAACGGGCAGACCTACCAGTTCCGGGTCAAGGGCACCGATCCGAGCCCGTACAACCAGAGCAGCAACCCGTCGGCGTGGTGCACGTTCACCATCGACACCCAGGATCCGACGGTGACCGGCACGGTCGCGGTGCAGCCGGACGGTCCGGGTAAGGCTGGCCAGTTCACGATCAGCTCCCCGAATACCGACGTGACGAAATTCCGCTACGGGTGGAACGCCGCGGTCACCGAGGTCACCCCGACCACGTCGACGGCCTCCGGCAAGTCGGTGATCGTGACACTGACTCCGCCCAAGTACGGGCTGAACACCTTGTACCTGCAGGGCGTTGACGCGACCGGCAACGTCGGGGACGGCTCGCTGACGTTTACCGTCGACCGGGCTTCGCCCGCGGTCGCGCGGTGGGGTCTGGAAACCTATCCCGGTGTCGCGGCCAGCGCGGCGACCGCGGACCTGCAGCCGGGGCTGGCCGGTGATACCCCTCTTTCCGTAAATGCCGTCACCTGGACCGACAAGGGCCGGCTGGTCGACGGCACCCAGGCTACGTTTACCGGCAGCGGGGATCTGATGACCTCGGGCCCGGTACTGGACACGTCGAAGAGTTTCGGTTTCGCGGTGTGGGTGAAGCTGGACAGGCTCGACGTCTTCCAGAACCTGCTATCTCAGGACGGGCTCAACGGCACCAACTTTCAACTGGAGTACCGCCCCGACGACCGCAGCGGTGACGGTGTCGCTGACAAGTCGCTGTGTTTCACGATGCGCGCCAGTGACATCGCGGTCTCGGCTCCCGGCATGTTCGACTGCTCAATCAACAACGTGACCGCCGGCCAGTGGATGCATGTCGCGGCCGCGTTCGACGCCCCCCAGCGTGAGATGCGGATCTGGACCGACGGGGTGTTGCGCCAGCAGATCGCCGCCACCACCTTCCCTGGGTGGGCATCGGCCGGGCCGGTGCGTGTCGGTGACCGGATGCTCGGCCCGGGCAACATCGCCGCCCCGTTCTACGGCGCCCTCGCCGACCTGCAACTGTTCGACCGGGCGATCGTGCAGGAAGACCTCACCGGCGACGACACCGACCCGGACCAGGCGGTCGAAGGCGAACGCGGCATCCTCAACGCGATCCAGGTCGCACAGTGGGACTTCGAGGACGCGACGCCCTGCTGGTCGACGACCATCGCGAATACCTGCGCGGAACCGGACAACCACACCGGATTCGGTAAACGCCTCGGCTTCACACAAGGCGTCGAGGTCCTCAACGGCGCAGCAGGCAACTACGCCAATTTCGACGATCAGCAACTGTTCTGGGACGACCCCAGCGACCCGTACTACGGCACGACCACACGCGAATACGGCGTGTCCCAGCGCAACACCGGCGACTCGGCAAACCCGGTCTGGCAAGACGCTCCGGTCCTGAAAACCGACCAGTCGTTCACCGTGACCGCCCGAGTGCATATTGATGCACTGGACAAGACGATGACGGCCGTCGCAGCCAAGGGCGTCACACAATCGGCGTTCTACCTCGGCACACGCCCCGAGGTCGTTGGCGGTGTCAGCACGTACCGATTCGAGGTGATGGTGCCGACCGGCGACGTGACCACCTCCCAGACCTACGTCCACGTCTTCGCACCGGAAGCGCTGTCGATCGACGACGAGGGCATGTGGCACGACCTGGCCGTCACTTACGACGCCGGTACCCGCCGCATCAGCCTGTTCGTCAATGGCGCCCTCAAAGCCAGCCAGGTGTTGTCCAACCCGATCTTCGGCACAACCGGACCCATCTCCGTCGGTGGCGGCTGGGTTACGCCTGTCACCAGAGCCGGCTCCTACACCGAGCCCTGGTTCGGCGGCATCGATGACGTGAACCTCTATCAGGGTGCGATGACCGAAGCCCAGGTCGCCGCCCTCAACCCGGCCCCGGAGCTCTGAGCCATGTTCACCAGGAGAGGCACGATGCGCGGTAGGAAGTTCGTCATCGGCTGGCTGTCGGCGGCGTCGCGGCTGCGACTGATGGTCGGTGCGGCATCAGCGCTCGTGGTGGCCGGGTCGCTGCTTGCGGTCCCGCCGGCCTCGGCAGATCCGGGCACACCAAAGCACCTGAGCGCGCAGGCCGAGAAACTCGACCACGACGGCAACGAGGTCGACGGCAAGGGCTGGCCGGTCAAGCCGCTTCCGGAGGCCAAGCTTCCGGCACCGGTCTGGCCGGCAGCAGGTACCCCGCTCACCCTCCCCGTCAAGGCAACACAGCGCGCCGCCACCGCCGACGAGGCGGCAGCCACTGTGACGGCTACCGTGCTGGACCGCAACAGCATCCCACCACAATGGCGGGTCGGCGTGGTAGCAAAGGTGTCCGCCGCGGCAGCCTCAGCCGTGCCGATCGGCCTGAACTACTCGGCGTTCCGCTACGCGTTCGGCGGCGATTGGGCGTCGCGGTTGCGATGGTGGAAACTGCCGGACTGCGCACTGACCACCCCCTCCGCCGCTGGGTGTTCGGCCACTCCGCTGGACACACGCAACGACAATGCATCCCTGACCGCGACCGCGGACGTGCCGATGACCGGCAAGACCGCCCTTGTAGCGTTGGCCGCTGCCCCGGCCGGCCCGTCGGGTGACTTCAGCGCGTCACCGCTGGATGCCTCGTCGACCTGGTCGGCGGGCGGAGCGACCGGCGACTTCTCCTGGTCCTATCCGATGCGGTCACCGAACGGCATCAGCGGGCTGCAGCCCGACCTGTCGCTCTCGTACTCGTCATCGAGTGTGGACGGCCGGTCGTCGGCGTCGAACAATCAGCCGTCGTGGATCGGTGAGGGCTTCGAGTCCTGGCCCGGTTCCATCGAGCGCCGCTACGTGTCCTGCGACGACGACAAGTCCGGTTCGCCGAACAATCCGGCCCACTCGTTCGACGAGTGCTGGCGCTCGAACAACGCGACCATCTCGTTCAGCGGCATGAGCACCGAGCTTGTCTACCAGGAGGGTAAAGGCTGGCACGGCCGCTCCGAGAACGGCGCGAAGGTCGAACTGCTGACCGGGGCATCGAATGGCGACGACAACGGCGAGTACTGGAAGGTCACCACCAGCGACGGCACCCAGTACTTCTTCGGCCTGAACAAACCGGCGGGGCAGACCAGCACCACCAACTCGACCTGGACGGTACCGGTCTACGGCAACAACACAAACGAGCCCTGCCACCAGGCCGCGTTCACCGACTCCGACTGCATGCAGGCATGGCGATGGAACCTTGACTACGCCATCGACACCCACGGCAACACCGTCTCGTACTGGTACGACCGCGAAGAAAACCAGTACGCCCAGGAAGGCATCGCCAGCAAGCACATCGCCTACACCCGTGGCGGCACGCTGTCGCGCATCGACTACGGCACGTGGGACCGCGGCGCCAGCGACCGGTCGGTCACTGCGCTCGCGCAGGTGAACTTCGACTCCGGTGACCGGTGCGTGGCCACGGACTGCACGAACCATTCCGGCAATAACTGGCCTGACACCCCGTGGGACCAGTCATGCGCCCTGACCGCGACCAGTTGTGACGAGTTCTCGCCCACGTTCTGGTCGACCAAGATGCTTAACAAGGTCACCACGCGGATATGGGACACCACCAAGGCCACCCCAGGCTGGCAGGACGTCGACTCGTGGACGCTGGCGCACAGCTTCCCCTCACCGGGCGACGGGCAGAAGGGCGGCCTGTGGCTGAACTCGATCGTGCACAGCGGCCTCGTCGGCGGAACCGCCCCGATGCCACCAGTGAGTTTCGACCCGGTCTCGCTACCGAACCGGGTATTGACCAAGACCAACACCACGAACAACTGGCAGCGGATCGGCAATATCCACACCGAGACCGGCGCACTGATCCAGGTCACCTACTCTCAGGCCGAGTGCAGCGTCAACAACCTGCCGGCGTCGCCGCAGAACAACACCAAACTGTGCTATCCGGTGATCGGGCCGGATCCGCTGAGCACCTCCGGTGCTGATCTCACCGAGTGGTGGCACAAGTACGTCGTCAAGCAGATCGCCGAGACCGACGTCCAGCTCGCCGACGCACACCAGGCCCCCACCAAGAACACCTACTACACGTACGAGGGAACCCCGGCGTGGCACTACGCTGATGACGACGGCCTGTCCAAAGCCAAATACCGCACCTGGGACCAGTTCCGCGGTTACGTGCGCGTGGACACCCGGGTCGGTGACACCAACCAGACGCTGACCAAGACCACCTACTTCCGCGGCATGAACGGCGACCGGCAGGCACCCTCCGGCGGCACCCGCACCGTCACCGTGGACGCGTCGCTGGGCACCGAAACCGTCTACGACGAGGACCAGTTCGCCGGCATGATCCGCGAACAGGCCGTCTATAACGGCACCGAAGACAAACCGGTCAGCAAGACCGTCAACGTGCCGTGGCGCTCGGCACCGACCGCCACCCGCAAGATCGGCGACGACACCGTCACGGCCCGCTTCGTCAACACCGGCACGACCTACTCTGCCACGGCGCTTGGCACGAACGGATCCCGCGGGTGGCGGGTGACCAGCAGCCAAACCACCTACAACGACGACACCGGCCTGGCCACGAAGGTGCAGGACAACGGCGACATCGCCGTCACCGGCGACGAGAAGTGCACCACCACGACCTACAACCCGAACACCACCATCAACCTGATCTCGCTGCCCAAGCGGGTCACCACCACGACCTTGCCCTGTGGGACCGCCCCGAGCAGCCCCGACCAGTTCGTCGACGACGCGCTGACCTTCTACGACGGCGCCACCAGCGCCGACACACCACCGACCCACGGTGACCTGACCCGCACCGACCTCATGAAGGACTGGACCGTCACCGGTGGCACCAGCTGGCTGACCAGCGGCAAATCCACCTTCGACACGTTCGGCCGGCAGCTGAGCGCAACCGACGCGCGGGGCAATACCACCAGCTACGCCTACACGCCGGCCAACAAGCTGCTCACTCAGAAGGTCGAGACCAACAGCCGTAACCTGGTCACCACCACGGTGTTCAATCCCGCATGGTCGGTGCCGACCAAGGTCGTCGAAGGGCCGGCGTCGCGGCTGACCGACACCAACACCCGGGCCACAGAGACCACCTACGACGCTCTCGGACGCACCACCCAGGTGTGGGAGCCGGGCTGGCCGCGCTACAACGCCACCACCCCGCCGTCGCAGACGTTCAGCTACTTCTTCGACCCCGACCGCAAAACGTACCCGTACACCAAGACAACCTCGTTAAACGCCGGTGGCGGCACCAATGTGTCGTACCAGATCTACGACGGCATGCTACGGCCCCGCCAGACCCAGACCGAAGCCGTCGGCGGCGGCCGCATCGTCACCGACACCCTCTACGACCAGTACGGCAACGCCGAGGTCAGCTACGCCGCACACACCGAACCCGACGACCCGGCCGGCACCTTATGGTGGGAACCCGAATGGTCGGTGCCATCCCAATCGGTCAACGTCTACGATCGGGCCGGCCGCACCACCGCCACCATCTTCCGCTCCGGCGACGGCCAGACGAATCTGGTCGAGAAATGGCGCACCACCACCAGCTACGAAGGTGACCGCACCACCGTCGTGCCCCCACAGGGCGGCACGACGACCACGACGATCACCGACCCGCTCGGGCGCACCACCGAGTTGCGGGAGTACACCACTGCAGCGGGCGCGTCCGGTGCGTACAACTCGATCAAATACACCTACAACGACAAGAACGCGATGACCTCCGCGGCCGACTCCGCCGGCGACACGTGGACCTACAAATACGACATCCTCGGACGACAGATCGAGGCCGTCGACCCCGACGCCGGCAAGACCACCTCGACCTACAACGACGTCGGTGACCTGCTCACCACGACCAACGGCCGCGGCCAGTCACTCGCCTACACCTACGACTCCATCGGCCGTCAGATCGGGCTATACGACAACAGCGTGGCCGACGCCAACAAACGCGCCACCTGGACCTACGACCGGCTCTACACCGGCATCGCCGCCCGCGACCAGCTGACCCAGAAGACCCGCTACGACATCGCCGACGACGGCACCCGCCAGCCCTACACCTGGCAGGCCAGCGGGTTCAACCTGCGCAACGAGGTCTCCGGCGAACAGTGGATCATCCCGTCCGCGGAGACCGGTCTCGGCGGCACCTACGGCTACTCACACAGCTACTCGCCCTACACAGGCGCGCCCACCAACGTCGACTACCCGGCCGCCGGCCCGCTGGTCGCCGAAGGCGTCACCACCGTCTACGACCAGACGACCGGCCTGCCCAAGTACCTCAACTCAGCATGGTCGAGCGTCGGCTCTTACGTAGTCGGGCAGCAATACACCGGATACGGCGAGCCCACCGTCACCACGCTGAAGATCGCCGGCGGTGTCTACGCCGAGCAAAGCGTCTCCTACGAGTTGGACACCCGACGCGTCCACGAGGTCCAGGTCAAACCGGAAACCGCGGCAGGCACCATCGCCGACCGTACCTACGAATACGACGCCGCCGGCAACGTCCTGTCCGTCACCGACACCCCGCAGGCCGGTAACGCCGACAAACAATGCTTCGTCTACGACCAACTTCGCCGGCTCGTGTCCGCCTGGACCCCGCCAACCAACGCCTCCTGCGGCACCGCACCGACCGCGTCAACCCTCGCCGGACCAGCACCCTACTGGCTCGACTGGAGCATCGACGCGCTCGGCAACCGCACCAAAGAGGTCTCCCACACTGCCGCCGGCGACACCACCCGCGACTACCCAGTACCTAACCCCGGACCCGGCGTGCTACGGCCGCACGCCGTCACCGGCATGACAACCACCCAGCCCGACGGCAGCAGCACCACCGTCGGCTATGGCTACGACGCCAGCGGCAACATGACCAGCCGGCCAGGCGACACCGCCAACCAAACCCTGGCCTGGGATACCGAAGGCAACCCGACCAAGACCGTCGAAGGCACGAGCACCACAACCAACCTGTACGACGCCGACGGCACCCGACTCATCCGCCGCGACTCCACCGGCGCCACCCTGTTCCTACCCGGCCAGGAAATCCGCCGACTCGGCGCCAGCACCACCGCCAACGACGCCACCCGCTACTACAGCTTCGCCGGTGCGACCATCGCCTCACGCAGCCCGGGCCAGCAAAACCTGAGCTGGCTGTTCAGCGACAACCACGGCACCGCACAACTCGCCGTCAACGCCTATACACAAAACGTCAACATTCGTCGGCAAACCCCGTATGGCAGCCCCCGTGGCACCAACCCGGCCTGGGTCAACGGCAAGGGCTTCATCGGCGGCGATGACGATCCGACCGGCCTGACCCATATCGGCGCCCGCGACTACGACCCGGCACTCGGCCGATTCACCTCCGTCGACCCCGTCCTCGACCTCACCGACCCACAGCAAATCAACGGCTACGCCTACGCCAACAACAACCCCATCACCTACAGCGACCCCACCGGCCAACACTTGGCCTGCGGAGCAGGCTTCGACATCCCCTGCCCCGCGGAAAACCCCACCGGTGGCACAAATCCGCCCCCTGGCCCCGGCGGTGGCGGCGGTGGTGGCGGTGGTGGCGGTGGCGGTGGTGGCGGCGTCAGCCAGACACCAAACAGCAACGGCAACAGCGGCGGAGCCACACACCCTAAGAAGAAACACTGGTGGGACCGCGCCACCGACTGGGTCGCCGACAACGCCAACACCCTCTACGGTGCAGCCGCCGGCATCGGCACCTTCATCGCCTGCGACGCCATGACCGTCGGCGCCGGAACCATCGGCTGCATGGCCCTCGCCGGCGCCGTCGGCAACGTCGTCACCAACAGCCTCAACGGCGACATCCACAGCGTCAACGACTTCGCCAGCTCCGCACTCACCGGCGCCGTCGGTGGGATCCTCGCTGTACCCCTCGCCGCCGCAGACCTCGTAATCCAAACCGGCGCCATAGCCCACGACATCTCCGAAGGCGACGGAGCAGGTGCTCTCGGCCACGGCGCCCTCGCAGCACTCGACGCCGCGGTCGTCGTCGGCGGCGTCAAAGGCATCAAATCGAAAAGTGTCGAATCCGAGCGTGCAGGGGGTGGCAGCTGCGCAACCGAGGCACTCAGCTTTGCCGCCGCAACCCCAGTGCTACTCGCAAACGGCACCAGCAAACCCATCGGCGAGGTCAAAGTCGGCGACAAGGTAGCCGCCATCGACCCAGACACCGGCGAGACCGCGAGCGAACAGGTCGAAACCCTCTGGGACAACGTCGACATCGATCTCGCCGACCTCACCGTAACGCGCGACAACGGCAGCCCTACGGTCATCAAAACCACCGCGAACCACCCCTTCTGGGACCAGACCGACAAAGCATGGACCGACGCAGGCCAACTTGTAGCAGGCCACAGGCTCCTTTCGACTAACAACCAAGCGGTCACCGTTCGAGCTGTGCGCCTCCACCAAGGCCCCCAGCACATGCACAACCTCACCGTCGCCAACATCCACACGTACTATGTACTCGCCGGCACAACCCCGGTGCTGGTGCACAACTGCGGGAAAGACCAAGGCATCTATGAGTTCCCGGACATGCACAACCCTGGCAAGACCTACGTCGGTAAGTCGATGAACCTGACGAACCGTCTGGGCGATCATCTGCGGAGTGGTCGGTTGGCTAGCATGAATGATGTCAAGATCACTCATGTATGCGGATGTGAAGACGATGTATTTGTAGCTGAGCATCTCCGAATTCAACAATTGCGCAAGCAGGGCGTCCCTTTGTCGAATGATATCAATTCTCCCGGAAAGAAGATCCTCGAAAATCGCAACCAGCCCATGCTTCCTGGTGCCGAGGACTGGGGTCAATAGTGGCTACTGATTTTTGGTCAACGATCGGCTCGAATGCTGTTACGAGTCGAGCGGAAGTTCAAGCGGCTGTCGGGCAAGTCGAGCAGCGACTAGGTGCGCTGGACCTGCCGGATTTGGTCAGCTTCCAAGATCAACTTGGTCAGAACTTGAATGCTCTGGATTTGAGTTCTCTTGCGGCGATACAAATTGAATCGGCGGGAGGTTTGATGCTGGAACAGACGGCCGATCACTTCCTTTACGCTCGTTGCGCCTGCTTGCTTGCCGGGCGAGAGAAGGTGCGCGAGGTGCTCGCAGAATCGGAGCGCTTCAGTGAATTTGTCGCCCCCAGGCTTCAGTCAGCTGAGATGCTGCTTTACCTTGCTCGAACTGAGTATCAAAGGCGCACGGGCGAACCAATGAGATAATTTCAGGGCCGTCTGCGAACATTGCACTCTTCATGCTGAAAGCTGGCCTGCTGTCCTCGATTGCGTCCCGCTGTGGGAGTGGGTGGAATACGGGAATACTCCGCAGCTTGATGACCGCCTCGTCCGGCCATCGGGATGCGTCGCTACACGCCGGCGTTCGTGCCGGTTGCTGTCATGGGTGATGTCAGTTGATCAAGAACATCGAGGAATGACGATCAGGCGAGTCGATGGGTTGTAGGTGCGACCACGATCGCGAGGCGTGAGACCGTCGGCCCTCGATCGGCGTGCGCGCGGGGCCGTAGGCCTTGCGCGCGTGCGCGCGGCCCGGCTTCGGCCGGGCCGCTTCTTGATCCTGTATAGCAGATTTGGACCAGTCTCGGTTTCCGGGGTTCGCGATGGCGTACGTTGTGCGTACACTTGGGTGATGAGTGCGAAGGCGGAGCGGCTGCACCTGCGGGTGGATGCCGAGCAGAAGGCGCTGTTGGAGGCGGCCAGTGAGGCCGCCGGTGCGAGTGTGTCGACGTTCGTGTTGAAGGCGGCCACCGACGCGGCTGCCGACGTGCTGGCTGACCGGCGGGCGTTCCTGTTGGACGAGGACGCGTGGCGGGTGTTCGACGAGGCGCTCGATCGCCCGGCTCAGGACGTCTCAGGTCTGCGTGACCTGTTGAGTGAGCCGACTGTCCTGGACGACCCGGCGGGCGAGGCCCAGCGGTGAGTTCCCGCTTCTCGCCGGTCGAGCCGCTGGCGGCCACGCATGTGGTGACCGGCTTCGACTGTGGTTCGCTGGCCCAGTCCGTCTGGCTGGCCGAGCACGCCCTGCAGGCGCACCGGGCCGGCCTGTCGCGTGTCTACGTCGTCGGCGACACCGATCACCCGGATCGACGGGTGATCGGTTACTACGCCCTGGCGGCCGGCAGTGTCGCCCCGGCGGACGCCTCTCCGCGGCTGAGGCAGGGTGCCGGACGCTACCACCAGCCCGTGGTGATCCTGACCCGGCTCGGCGTCGACCGCACCGCGCAGGGTGCGGGGCTCGGGCGTGCTCTGGTTGTCGATGCGCTGCGGCGTATCGCCACCGCGGCAGAGGTCATCGGCGTGCGGGCGGTGCTCATCCACTGCGAATCCGACAGCGCCCGAGACTTCTACCTGCGCCTGGCCAAGTTCGAACCGAGCCCTACCGACCCGATGCACCTGCTGTTGTTGATGAAGGACCTCCGCCGGGCCCTCGCCGGGTAGCGCACGTGTCGTCCGGGCACGGCGGTCTGTCTACGTTGCCGTCGACACCACCCGATGGTCGAACCGCGACCCAATCGATCCACGAATGACCAGGTGAGAGCCCTGCACCTGTCGGTCACTCTCCCTGTCGACCGTGAATATCCCACACCTACTGTGTGATCGCCGAATGCGCTGGACCCTAATCGGCGGTTCGCCGTTGATCGGCTCAGTCGGTGTTGGTGGGTGTGCCGCGTGTGGTGCGTTGGCCGGGTTGCCGGCCGGTGTGGGTGTGCGCGTTGCGCGACGCGACGGGCGCGCCGCCGCGGCTGCGCGTGGGGTCGGTGGGGGTGGGTGTGCCGCGCGCCACTGGGGGTGATCCATTGACATGTGTTTCGGGCAAGTGACAGCGTTGTCATCGACTCATTTCCTCCATATGAGACGAGGAGCGCATCTTGCTCTATCGCGGGACAGCTGCCGCCGCGGCCGCCACTCTCCTCACGGGACTCCTGCTCGCCCCCTCCGCGCCCGCTCAGGCCAGCCACGAGAAGGCCAAGGACCACGCGATCCGCTCCGGGGACGCGCGCTTCGAGGTGCTCTCGCCGACCCTCATCCGCACCGAATATCAGAAGGACGGCAAGTTCACCGACGCCGGCACGTTCAACGTGGTCGGCCGCGATGACTTTTCCCGTACGCATTTCACTCAGCGCACCGACCACGGCTGGCTCACCATCGACACCGGTCAGATGACGTTGCGCTACCGGGTCGGCTCGGGCGCCTTCACCGCCGACAACCTCACCGTGGCGCTCAACGCCGGCAAGCAGCGGGTGCAGGCCCAGCCCTGGGCCGGCCACAGCGCCCCGGACTGCGCCCTCGGCACCCTCTGCGAGGCCGAATCGCTGCAGCTCAGCGGCCCGGGCGTGGCCACCGACCACCGTGGCTTCACGGGCCGCGGCTTCGCGGCGGGCTGGCAGTCGACCGGCGACAACCTCAAGTTCGCGGTGACGGCAGCCTCGAGCACCACACAGCAGCTCACCGTCCGCTACGCCAACAGCGCGGGCGGCGACGGCCAGACCGTGCCCCGCACCCTGACCGTCCAGGTCGACGGCGACGCGGGCCACACGCTGACCCTGCCCACCACCGCCAACTGGGACACGTGGGGGCTGGCTGGCACAAACCTCGACCTCACCGCGGGCCGGCACGAGATCAGCCTGGTACGCGGCCCGAACGACTCCGGCAACGTGAACATCGACAGCCTCGCCGTGGTCAACCCGGGTGACCCGTTCCCGGCCCCGGTCCCGCCGCAGGCACAGCCGCTCTCGTTCGGCACCGTGGGCGCGGCCGAGACCGGCACGCTCACCGGCGGCGCGAAACCCGCGAACGACCACAATGGCGCCGAGGGCACCGGCTTCCTGGCGGGCCTGGAAAGCACCACCTCCGCCGACGCCCTCACGGTGACCGGCGTGCCCACCACCGGCAACTTCCAGGTCCAGATCCGGTACGCCAACGGCCAGGGCACCACCCGCACCATGGACGTCAACGGCACGACCGTATCCCTGCCACCGACCAGTGGCTGGGACTACTGGAACACGGTCAGCACCCCGGTCCACCTGACCAAGGGCACCGACACCGTGACCTTGGCCTGCCCCACCGACACCAGCTGCAAGGTGAACGTGGACACGGTCGCCGTCACCAAGGCGACCGATCCGATCCTCGCCCCGCACGCCGCGCTCGGCGGTTACCGTCGTGGCCTGGACGGCGTGGACGGTTCCGCCCCGACCTACCCCGGCCTGCTCTACCAGGACGGCTGGTCACTGCTGGACGACTCGGCATCAGCCCTCGAAAACACGAAGCCACGGCCGGCAACAGAACAGGACGGCTACGTCTTCGCGTACGGGCAGAATTTCACCAAGGGCCTGAGTGAGCTCTCCACCTTGACCGGCCCGACCAAGCTGTTGCCGAAGTGGACGTACGGCGTCTGGTATTCGGAGTATTACGACCGCACCGCGGCCGACTTCGAGAACATCGTCACCAAGGCCAAGACCGAGGGCGTCCCGCTCGACGCGCTGGTCATCGACACCGACGTCAAGGCGCCGGACAAGTGGAACGGCTGGAGCCTGGACCCGACCCGCATCCCGGACCCGAAGGCGTTCTTCGCCTGGGCCAAGAAGCAGGGCCTGCACACCGGCATCAACATCCACCCGAGCATCCTCGGCTCGGATCCGAAGTTCGCGCAGGCGCAGAAGACCGCGAAGGGCAAGCTGCAAAAGGTCGGCTGCAACGGCGGCCCGGACTGCTACGCGTTCGACTTCGGCGACCCGGACCAGCTCAAGGCGTACATGCAGCTCCACGACAGTATGGCCAAGCCTGACTTCTGGTGGCTGGACTGGTGCTGCGACAGCTCGACGTCCTCGCTCGCCGGCGTCACCCCGGACGCGTGGATCAACCAGCAGTACGCGGACAAGACCGGTTTCGCCTTCTCCCGCGCGTACGGCTCGCTGCAGGCCGGCGGCTACGGCAGCCCGACCCCGGTAGCGACCGGCCCGTGGGCCGACAAACGCACCACACTGCACTTCACCGGCGACACCACCTCGGACTGGCAGACCTTGCAGATGGAGGTCGGCTACACCCCGGGCGAATCGGCCGCGACCGGGCTGGCCGCGGTCAGCCACGACATCGGCGGGCACACGAACGGCCTGCAACAGCCGGGCAGCGAACCGGGCAGCACGAAACTGCCCGACGACCTGTACGCCCGGTGGGTGCAGTTCGGCACGTTCCAGCCGATCGACCGGTTGCACTCCAACCACAGTGACCGGCTGCCCTGGCAGTACGGCCCGGAGGCGGACGCGTCGGCGACGAAGTTCCTGCAGCTGCGGGAGAAACTGCTGCCTTACACGTACGCCGCGGCCCAGCAGGCCACCCGCACCGGCACCCCGATCGTCCGCTCGATGTATCTGGCATACCCCAAGGAGCAGGCCGCGTACGCCACCGCCGGTTCCGAGTATCTCTACGGCCCGGACTACCTGGTGGCACCGGTGACCACGCCGGGTACGACCGCCACCACCTCGGTGTGGTTCCCGCCCGGCAACAGCTGGACGGACATCTTCACCGGCAAGACGTATCGGGGCGGCACCACGCAGGACATCACCACCACACTGGCCACCATGCCGGTGTTCAAGAAGCACTAAGATCAGCAGCGGCCGGCGCGGCGAGGGTATGAGCCCGCCGCTCCGGCCGTCGCCACATTGACCACGTTCCGCGCGGCACACCGACCCGTAGCGGCCCCGACGCCCAGCCACCACGCGGCGGCCGTCGCGCCCTGCATCGCAGCGCCCCCCGCGTCGTTTCCCCTCAGGGCGGCTCACTCGGCTCGACTGGGAAATTCGATGAGTCGGGCGCGAGGTCGTCACGAATCGGGCTGTCGCGCGGCGTCGATCTGGGGTGCTGTGCCACGGCGTACGGGGAATGCCGTTAATGCTCGTATTCGTCTGGCAGGCGCATCGCCGGGCCGCCCACCTGACGGCCCAGTGGGGTGGCGCGGCCCTTCGGCTCCTCCCACGCCTCCTGGCGGCCCAGCGCGGTGAGGTCGAGCCACTGGTAGCCGTTGTGGAACTCCTCGATGCCCCGGCCGTACGTGGAATACGTGTGAAACACCTCGTCACCCACCCGCAGGAAGGCGCTGATGCCGGGCATCTCGGTGCCGCGCATGTCGTCCGTCCACGGGCCGCCGGTCCACGGGGTGCCCTTGGCGGCGGCCAGCTCGTCCCGGGTGCGGAAGTGCAGCAGCACCGGCTCCTTGCGGTCGTCCAGCGTGGCGTGGAAGTCGTAGTTGAAGTCGCTGCCGTACGACGAATACCACGGGAACCGCCAGCCGAAGCGCTCCCGGGCGGCGGCGAGCTTGGCGAAGGGCGCCCGGGACACGGCGGCGAGCGTGGTGTTGCGGGCGTGCAGCTGCCGCGTGTTGCCGATGCCGTCGGCCGCGGAGGCGCAGCTCGGGCAGAGGGCGTCCCAGTCCGGGCCGAACATGAAGTGGTGCATGACGAGCTGCGGCCGTCCCTCGAACATGTCGAGCAGGCTGACCGTGCCGTCGGGGCCCTCGAAGGCGTACGGCTTGTCGACGCGCACCATCGGTAGTCGGCGGCGGTCCGCGTTGAGGCGATCCCGTAGCCGGGTGAGTTCCTTCTCCTGGGCGAGCAGCTGTCGGCGTGCGGCCAGCCACTCGTCGCGGGTTACCACGTCGGGCAGGTTCGTCGTCATCGTTCCTACTCGCTGTCGTTCAGGGTGTGGCGCAGGGCTGCGAGGGGGCCGTCCCAGTCGCGGGCCATCGCAGCCAGGAACTGCTGGGCCACCTTCATGGGTGCCGAGTCGAGGCGGTAGCGGACCCGGCGCCGTTCCCCCGGCTCGGCCACCACCAGGCCGGCCTCGGACAGCAGCCCGAGGTGCTTGGCGATGGCCTGCCGGGTGATCGGCAGCTGACCGGCCAGGTCGGTGGCGGTGGCCGGGCCGCCGGCCGCGAGCGCGGCGAGGATGGCCCGCCGGCTCGGGTCGGCCAGGGCGGCGAAGACCTCTTGCGCGACCGCTTCCAGCCCGGGCGGGGCGGGGTCTTGCGTCCCTGCTTCCAGCCCGGGTTGGGCGGCCTCTTGCGTCCGGGCGGCCTCTCGCGTCACCTGCTCCGGGCCGGCGTGCGCGGCCGGGTGCTGGTCAGGCTCGGGCATCGAGGTATGCGACCAGCTCGTCCAGCTCGCTCTGCCACCCGTTGGTGTTGCCCTCGAACGCCGCCTTGTGCTGGTCGGTGTCGAGGACCTGGGCGAAACCGCTCTCCACGACGGTCAGCGTAGTGCCCTTGCCGGTCGCCTCCAGCGTGAACTCCACATAGGTCCGGCGCGGGTCGTCCGACGGAAGACCATAGACCGGCCAGCTGTACGCGAACACGTGCGGCGGTTCGAGGCGCTGGATCGTGAGGGTCGCGGTGTCGCCGCTGTCCCAGGTGAGCTTGGCCTGGCCACCGACGCGGAGGTCGACCTCGGCGCCACGGTTCCCGAACCAGGTGCCCAGGCCCTCGGCGGTGGTGATGGCGGCCCAGACCCGCTCGGGCGGTTGGGCAAGCTCGACGGTGCGCTCGATCCGATCGGGGAACGACATGACTGACCTCCTATGGCAACCATTCAGTTGCCACTCACGCTATAGCAATCACTTGGTTGCGTCAACAGGGTGGCGATCTCGCTCGCCGTGCGGCCGGGTGGGTGGCTGTCCGGGTGCGTGGGCTGTCACGTGGTGCCCGGGTGATCGAGGTTTGGCTGCTACGGCGGCCGTGGTGCCGAGATTCCATGGCCGGTGCTTATCGTGATCGTCGGGGTAGCAGTCGCCGCGGTGGTGCCAGGTTTCGCTGGCTGCCGCCTGTCGAGGTGTCGGGGTGGTCGGGCTGGGCTGCTGCCGTGGCGGTGGTGGTGCCGGGTTTGGGTGGCTGCCGCCCGTCGGGGTGGTCGGTCGAACCCGGGCTGGTCCGGTACCAGAACGCACGACACCGAGCAGTCATGGCCGGTGGTGGTGCCGGGTTTCGGTGGCTGCCGCCCGTCGCGGTGTCCGGGTGGTCGGGCTGGGCTGCCATCGCGGTGGCGGTGGCGGGTTTGGCTGGCTGCTGCGGCTTCGGTGTGCAGTTAAGTCGCTTAAGAGATGATTTGTCCGGCATCTGGCTCGGTCATGGTTCGATAATTGTCGATGGCGGGTGCCGGTTGTCTCATTATCCAGGCGAAGATGCCCGCATCGTGGACGATCGTCCGAAAAGGACGGTAGCTTTGTCTGCATCGCGGCTTTTGTGGACCCCGTTTTCGGTCCGCTTTGGAGACCTTGGAGAGTTGCGCCCATATATGAGCCCTAACTCTCCAAGGTCTCGAAAATCCGGCTGCCAGCGCTTGAACGGAGCCCATCGAAAGTGTCCAAACGCGATAAATCGGGTGCGTTATGGCGACTGTGTGAGCTGGCCATGGCCCGGCGTGCTGCGGGACTCGGCTGCGCCGGCGCGATGTTGGAGCTGGCGGCTGGCGGCTGGCGTGGCAGCTGGAGTGGCGCGATGTTGGAGCTGGCGGCTGGCGTGGCAGCTGGAGTGGCGCGATGTTGGAGCTGGCGCGGCAGCTCGAGCGGCGCGATGTGCTGGGAGCCGGCGGTGGCTCGACGGTCGTGCGAGCCGGGGAGAGTGGCGCATCGGCTGTGGAAGCCGGCGGTAGGGCAGCGTGCGCATCGTCAAGATCTGCCCCAGGGTCGTGCGCGGGACCGGCGTCAGCTCTGTGGGAGCTGAGGTGGCCCGGCATGCTAGGGAGCTGGCGGTCGGGCTTGGCCGATGGGCTGAGACGGGCGGGCGGCGCCTACCCGATGGAGACGTTCGCAGAGTTGCAGATCGTCATCACCGGATAGGCGCCACGCCCGATTTGCCCGCTTTTCTCGCCTGTAGGAGTGCCACGAACCACCCCCACCCGTTCTGGGTGGGGCTCAGTTAAGCAAGTGGGTCTGACAAGAAAAGGTGGTTGTCCACAGAAGGGTGGTCAGGCGGTCTTCTGGCGGGCTACCAAAGCGGCCGGCACCTCCACCCCCGCAGCACCCGCTGCCTCCTCTTCCTCCACCTCCGGCACGGTCAACTGCGCGGCCGGCCGGCTCCGCGGCAACAAGAACCCGACGACCCCCGCCGTAACAAGCGCCACCGCGGCGCCGACGATGAAGATCAGCCGGAACTGGGACTCCTGAGGCAAGCCGACCGGCAACCCGGGGATCAGGTTCCGGGTCACCAGCGTGACCACGAACGCCGTGCCCAGTGACATGCCGACCGACCGGAAGATCGAGTTCACGCTGTTCGCGATGCCGGTCTCGGTGCGGTCCACGTTCTGGATGACCAGGGCGGGCAGGGACGCGTAGCCGAACATCACGCCTGTGTTCACGGCGACCGAGCCGACGATGACCTCCCAGGTCGTCGAGTGCACGACGGCCAGCAGGATGAAGCCGGCGGCGGTCAGCAGCGCGGCGATCAGCAGGGTGGCCTTGGCGCCGAAGCGGATGACCAGGCGGCCGCCGAGCGGGGCGGTGATGATGCCGCCGGCGCTGCCGGGCAGCAGGTAGACCAGGCTGGCGGCGAGCACGCTCGAGCCGAAGCCGTAGCCGGTGACCGACGGTGGCGCCTGGACCAGCGCGGACACGGACAGGAAGATGGCGAACATCGCGAAACCGGTGGACAGGCCGGCGACGTGCGCGATGACGATCGGGCGGTGCCGCAGCATCCGGGTGGTGACCAGCGGCTGCTTGATGCGCCGTTCCATCAGGACGAACAGCGCGAGCACGACGACGGCGCCGGCCAGGCTGCCCAGCGTCGCGGGGGAGGCCCAACCCCACGTGTTGCCCTGCTCCAGCGGCATGACCAGCAGGACGAGGCCGAGGCCGAGCACCGCGGCGCCGGTCCAGTCGAGTTTGCCGGTCGCGGCGGCGGGGCGGCGCGGCAGCAGCAGCACGCCGATCAGGCCGAGGATGCTCATTCCGGTGGAGAGCCAGAACAGCTGGTGGTAGTCGGCGCCCTCGCCGCGCATCAGCAGGCCGGTGACCGTGATGCCGAGGCCGGCGCCGACCGACAGCATGCCGCTGACCAGGGCCATCGCGCCGGTCAGGCGCTTCGCCGGAAGTTCTTCGCGCAGGACGCCGATGCCCAGTGGGAACAAGCCGAAGCTGGTCGCCTGCAGGACCCGGCCGATCACGAGCAGCGGCAGGCTGGTCGTGGTGGCGGCCAGGATCGAGCCGGCCAGCACCAGGATCACGATGCCGATCATGACGGGGCGGCGTCCGCGCAGGTCGCCGAGCCGGCCCAGGACCGGGGTGAAGACGGCGGCGGCCAGCAGGTTCGCGGTCACCGCCCAGCTCGCGGCCGCGGCGGAGACGCCGAGGGCCGCTTGAATGTCGCCGATGACGGGTACGACCAGTGTCTGCAGCGCAGCCACCAGAAGCACACCGTAGGCCGTCACCGGGATGACGAGGCGTGGTTGTGACACGACAAGATCCCCCTTGAAACTGAAAGTACGGACCCGAACGTAGACGCACAGACGGCGATTCTCAACACCGTGTCGAAAACAAAGGTGTGACGTCGGTTCCACCCGATCCGCGAGTTGTAGGATCTGGGTCGTGCCAGCCATCAAAAGTCGTCGTGCCCCCACCAAGGGCGATCAGCGTGAGCAGGCATTGCTCGACGCGGCGCGGGCCCTGTTCCAGGAGAAATCGATCGGTAAGGTCACGATCGACGAGCTGGCGACCGCGGTTGGCATCGCCCGGTCGGGCTTCTATTTCTACTTCGAGTCGAAGCAGGCCCTGCTGGCCGCTCTGTGCGACCAGTCGATCGGCGAGAACGACGAGGAGATGGCCGAGTGGCTGGACTCCGACGGGCACGACCGGGACGCGCTGCGCCGTGGTTTGCGCAGGTCACTCGATCGGTGGCGGGTGGACGGCCGGTGGCTGCGGGAGCTGTTCCTGGCGCCCGACCCGGGGCCGGACGTGCACGCCGTACGTGAACGCTTTTTTACAAAAAACAACATGGCGTTCTGTGAGCGGATCCGCCGGGACGTGGCGGCCGGTGCCAGCGTCGCCGGCCCGCCCGAGCTGCTGGCGCGCATGGTCCTCGGCCTGCGGGTGATCACCTTCGCGCACTACTTCGAGTTCCCCGAGGCGTTCACCGAGGACGAGATGCTGGAGACCTTGACCGAGGCCACGTTGCGGATGATCTACGGGACGACGACGGACCAGCGCTGACTTTTGCCGGGGTCATCAAAAGTTAAATCGAAACTGGGCTATCTTTCGTCTCGATCGCAAGATAGCGTCGGTTCTGCCGTTCCCAGCTGAGACCCAGGTTCTGGCGCGCCGGCAGCGCCAGGCCGATGGCATCCCTTTCGCAGTCGACCACTGTGGAGCAGCCATGCCCGAGAAGTCCCTGTCCCGTCGCCAGATCCTCGCCGCCTCCGCCGGTGCCGCCGCCGCTCTGGGCGCGGCCGGCCTGCCCGTCCTGCAAACCGCCAAGCCCGCGATCGGCCACGGCAAGCTGCGTGCCGAGCCGCTGATCCCGGCCCGCAACCGCGGCATCATTCTCTACAGTGTCCGGGACCGGATCAGCGCGGCGCCGGACACCTCCGGGGTGCCGTACGGCTTCGAACGGGTTCTGGCCCGCGTCGCCGAGATCGGGTACAAGGAGGTCGAGTTCGCCGGGTACACCCAGCACACGTCGATCCTGGGCCGGCAGATCACGCCCGCCGAGATCCGCAAGATCCTCGACGACAACGGGCTGGTCGCCAACGGCACGCACACGACCATCAACCCGGCGACCTTCGAGCAGGAGCTGGAGATCGCCGAGACGCTGGGCATGAAGCACATCGGCACCGGCGGCGACCCGAGCGGCAGCCGGTACAAGAGCGACTGGGACGCCGCCGCCGACGTGTGGAACGAGCTCGGCCGCACCGCCCGCAAGCGGGGCATCAAGCTCTACACGCACAACCACCACGATGCCTACGACTTCCTGTTCGACGCCGGGCCGCTGGACGCCAACGGCAAGCCCACCCGCTCGACCGGTCTCCGCAAGCTGCCGTACTTCTTCACGAAGACCGACCCCAGGTACGTCTTCTTCGAGATGGACATCTACTGGGCGTACGTGGCCCGGTTCCGGCACCAGACCTACATCGACTCGCGCGGGCGTACGCAAACCGATCTTTTCGATCCGATCCTGACGGTGGTGCCGCACACCGAGAGGTTCCCGCTGTTCCACGCGAAGGACGGCGACAAGGCCCCGGCTCAGGCCGACGGCTACACCATGGTGGCGCTGGGCGAGGGTGACATCAACTTCCAGCAGTTCTTCGAGGAGATCGGGGAGCAGAACTACCACCACGCGAACTGGGAGGACGACGCGGCGCCCGGTGGCACGGCCAACCCGGCCAAGTCGCTGGACGAGGCCGTGGTGAGCTACCGCAACATGTCGGACCTCACCATCTACCGCCGATAGATGCGCGGATGGCCGGTCGTGCCGAGGGGTGGACCGCACGACCGGCCTTTCCCGCCGACTGCGCGGCGCTTCCTAAGCACAGCGTGCACACCCCTGACCTGCCAAGACTGATTAACGACACTGATACGGGAACCTTGACGGTTCGTTGACGGCACCTGTGGGTAGCCTCACTGGCCGGAGGTGTTGTTACCGATGTGGGAGTGGGGCCCGGTCGATGGGCTGGCGGAGCGCGTCGAACTCAAGGTGATAGTGCCGGAGGACGCCGGTCGGTCGCTGGGTATCGACCCGAACGCCGGCCAGGTCCGGAAGGTGTACTTCCTGGACACGAGCCGTCGCACGCTCGGCCTGCAGGGAGTCATCGTCCGGGTGCGCAGCGTGGATCGGCGGGCCGACGACGCCGTGGTCAAGCTGCGTCCGATGGTGCCGCGATCGGTGCCGCGCTGGCTGCGGCACAGCGACGGGTTCGCGGTCGAGATCGACGCGCTGCCCGGCCGCAACGTCTGCTCGGGCGCGCTGAAGATCCGGCTGGGCCGGCACGAGGTGGCACGCGCGGTCGAGGCGGGTCAACCCCTGACCGGGTTGCTGTCCGGCCGCCAGCGCCGGCTGCTTGCCCTGTACGCCCCGGTGCGTGAACGTGATCTGCAGACCTTCGGACCGATCGAGGTACGCCGGCACAAGCTCGCGATACCCCGCCTGGACCGCCCGCTGACCGTCGAACACTGGACGTACCCGGACGGCACGACGTTGCTGGAGGTGTCCGCCCGCTGCCGGGTGCGCGACGCGCGCTTGGTGGCGCGGCGATTATCGGCCGAACTGCGGGCCCGCGACATCACGCCGGCCAGCAGCCAGCGCACCAAGACCGAGATGGCCCTGACTACGCGAGGAACTGCTCCCGCATCCGCTTACCGGGATTGAACATCGTCACGACCTGGTGCGCGTCGGTGGCGTACACCTCGACCGTGCGGTTGCTGCGCATCATCTCGCGCACCGGTGCCGGCAGCGGCGGCTCGTCGGACATCGCGTCGCGCAGGTCGCGGGCCGCGTCGATCAGGCGGTGGGCCAGCGTCGCCGCGTCGGTGTCGACCCGGATCCGGGCGAACTCCCACCCCGCGATCGTCAGATCGAGGATCTCCAGGAGCTGCGCCAGTACGGGATAAGGATCGGTCGCCCGCACCAGCCGCTTGGCGTCGCCGCCGATCACCGCGACGGCGGCGCTGACCTGAATGTACGGATGGAGGCGGACCGGCAAGGTGAACATCGACCAGCGCAGGTCGGCGCCGGCCTCCCGCCACACCGGACGGTAGTTGCGCCGGTCCAGCTCGAACGCGTACCCCGTACGGCGGCCCAGGTCGTTGTTCTGGGCCTGCAGGTCCGCGTACGCCGCGTCCGCGAACTCGGCCACGATCCGGCACGCCACCAGCAGACCGTCGTCACCGGCCAGCGCGGCCGTCACCGCGTCGGCCTGGTCCTGGAACGAGGCCTGCACCTGCGGACCGAACCGCTGCCGCACATCCTGCAGCAGCGCCACCTGTTGCGCGGGGTCCTGCTGCACCTGCCGCTTGCCCGACCGAAACCATCGCATGTGCCCTCACTCCAGCCCGAGCGGACAGAAAGCGGAAAGAAACGGGCCCATGCTAATGGAGATCGCCGGTGGGGCGCAGCGGGGGCCCCACCGGCAATCGAACTACTTGGTCGTGACGATCTTGCCGGGGTTGAGGTGGCGGCCCGGGTCGGCGGACTCCAGCAGCCCGGCGACCACGCCGTAGCCGCTGGGGGACAGGACGTCCTCGAGCCACGGCGCGTGCTCGACCCCGATCGCGTGGTGGTGCGACGGCGTGCCGCCCACCTCGATGAACGTCTGCTGGATGGCGCGCTTGACCACGTCGTACTTCTCGATCGTGGGGTTGCCGTCCTCGACGAAGGCGAACGTGAAGTAGAGGCACGCGCCCGAGCGGTACGAGTGGGAGAGATGCGACATGATCGCGCCCTGCACGCCCGCCTGCCGCAGCGCCGCGTGCGCCGCCTTGACCACTTCGTCGTGCATGGTGACCAGCTTGGACCAGGGCGCCGCGGTCTCCGAGACGTCCGCCGCGCTGCCGCGGTCCAGCAGGAAGTCGCGGATGTAGGGCGTGTCGAACTTCTTCTGGTCGTAGAGCGCGCCGGGCCCGGTGCCGATGCTGATGCCCTCGTTCGCCTTGACGATCCGGCCGACGGCCTTGCGGATCGCACCGATCTGCCGGCTGCTGCCCTCGTAGCCCACGAACGACAGCGCGATGTTCTCGAGGTCCCAGCCCTTGGCCTTCAGGTACTTCATGAGGCCGTTCTTGACCATGGCCTCGACACCGCTGCTGCCCTTGCTGGTGGCGAACGAGAACGACGTCTCCACGGCGTCCGAGACGCGGGTCAGCGTCACCGGCAGCCCGTTCTGGGTGATGGCCCGCATCGCGGCCACCCCGTGCTCCCAGGTCTTGAACAGGTAGGCGCGGACCTCGCGGGCCTCCGGCTTGCGGTGCACCTGGATGGTGACCTCGGTGATCACGCCGAGGCGGCCCTCGCTGCCCAGGATCATCTCGCGCAGGCTCGGCCCGGTCGAGGTGCTCGGCAGCGGCCGCAGCGCCAGGATGCCGTCCGGCCGGGCCACCCGCAGACCCTTGGTGATGTCGGCGATGTCGCCGTACTTGTCGGACTGCATCCCGGACGACCGGGTGGCAACCCAGCCACCGAGCGTGGAGTGCGTGAAGCTGTCCGGGAAGTGGCCCAGCGTCCACCCGGTCTCGGCGAGCTGTGCCTCCAGGTCGGGGCCGCGCACGCCGGCCTCGACCCGGGCGAGCCCGGAATCGGTGTCGATGTCCAGCAGCCGGTGGAGCCGGCCCATGTCGAGCGAGACCACGACCCGCTCCTCGGCCGCCTGCGGTTCCAGGCTGCCGGAGATGTTGGAGCCACCGCCGAACGGGATGACCACGAAGTCGCGCTGAGCGGCCATCGTGACCACCGCGGCGACCTCGGCCTCCGATCCCGGATAGACCACCACGTCCGGGACTCGGCCGAAGTCGCCGGCCCGCATCCGCATCAGGTCACGGACGCTCTTGCCGAACGTGTGCAGCACCCGCTCGTGCGCGGTGGTGAGGACGTTGTCGGCGCCGGCGACCTCGGTCAGCGCCTTGACCAGATCGTCGTCGATGCGCGACGGCGGCACCTCGAGATCGTCGAAGGACGGGGCCTGCCCGGCGACGCGCGTCTCCAGGTCGAGGCCCACCACCTTCTTGATGAAGGGCGCGAACGCCGGCATGTTCGCGTAGCTGAAGCTCACCCCGTCGACGCCCCACCCCCACCACTTCATGTGGGGGACGTCCGTGCGGTTGAAGGGAGCCGCGTTGTCAGGGCTCAAGGGGAAGTCTCCCATCGGCGTCCGCACGCCGGCCCATGATCGCCGGCGTGCTGGTGTTCATCAACTCAACGATCTCCGCGCGCAGACGTTCACTGAAGGTCTCGGCATTGTCGTCGGCGGTCGGCCGCAGCGGTGCGCCGAAGGACACGCCGATCGGCGGGCGCCCGACCTTCGGCCACCACGAGGTGCCGGGGGGCTGCGCGTCGTAGGTGCCGACGATCGCGGCCGGGACGCACGGCACGCCGAGCTCCAGCGCGAGCCGGGCCGCACCGGTCTTGAACTGCCCGGTCCGGCCGGTCTTCTGCCGGCCGCCCTCGGGGAAGACCAGGATCGGCACGCCCATCTCCAGCAGCGTGCGCGCCGAGTATCCCGCGTCGCGCTCGGGCCGCTGCTCACGCTCCTCCGGTTCCGCGCGGCGCGGGTCGGAGCTGTCGCGGCGTACCGGGAAGGCGTTGAAGAACAGTGACGTCAGTCCCCGCCGCCAGGGGACGTCGAAGAAGTAGTCGGACGCGGCGGCCGCCGCGAGGCGGCGGGCCATCCGGGCCGGCAGCGCGCTCATGATCAGCGGCGCGTCGAGGTGGCTCAGGTGGTTCGCGACCACGATGAACGGCGCGTTGAGCTCGCCGAGGCGGTGCCGTCCCAGCACCGTGACCTTCGTGAACGTCCACACCGCCGGCTTGAGCAGCCCCCGCTGCGCGACGTATCGCACGGCCGCGTGGGACTTGGCCGTGAATCTGGCCGGAACCCCGGCCTCGGGCTGACTCATCGTCTTCCTATCGCCTCGGCGCGTCTGCGGCCCATGATCTCGGCCGAGATGGCGCGCACGATACCGCGTGGCGCGTGCCGCAGAAAGCTCCCGATGACCCGGTACCTCGTGGTGGGTACCGAGACGACCCGGTGCGCCGCGGCATCTCGTAGACATATACGAACGACCGGCTCCACATCAACCCACAGCGGTCCGGGAATTCCCCGGCGCCCGCCGGCCTTGTCGTGGAACTCGGTTCGGATCCAGCCGGGCAGCAGCAGGGTGACGCCGACACCGGTGTCCTTCATCTCCAGGGCGAGCGCCTGCGAGTACGTGATCATCCAGGACCGGGAGGCGGCGTACACACCCGACGTGAGCAGCCCGGTCAGGCTGGACACGTTGATGATCGTGCCGCGCCGGCGTGCACTCATGCCCGCGGCGGCCGCGGCCGCGAGCACCATCGGTGCGCGCTGGGTGACGTCGTACAACCGGTCGTGGCCCGGGTCCGGCGTGGTGACCGGCGTCCGCCACGCGTAGCCGGCGTTGTTGACCAGCACGTCGACCGGCCGCGCGTCGTCGGCCAGCCGGGCCGCGACCCGGTCGACGTCGTCGCGGTCCGCGAGATCGGCCGGCAACACCTCGACCTCGCGGCCCAGACCCTTCAGCTCGCCGGCCAGTTCCTCGAGACGCTCCACCCTGCGCGCGACCAGGATCAGGTCGAAACCGCGCGCGCCGAGCTGCCGGGCGAACTCCGCGCCGAGTCCCGAGGATGCCCCGGTCACCAGTGCGACCTTGCCCGGGAGTGGGCGGGACACGTCAGCGTCCTGCCGGAGCCGCGAGCACGTTGTCCAGGTACCAGGCCGAGTACCGGTCCAGCACCTCCGTGTCCATGGGGTAGGTCATCGCCTCGGGACCGCAGATGTCCACCGTGTTGGTGGTGTCGAAGATCTTCGAGGAGTTGATGTACGAGTCGTAGAACTTGCTGCTCAGCCGCCGGTCGAGCGGGCTCAGCGAGTCGGGGTCGTCGGTGAACACCGGCATCGGCAGGTCGAGCAGCCGGAACCCGGCCTCGAACACGTCGAACAGCCGCGGCGCCTGGTCGTTCGTGACGTGGAAGACCCGCTGGTCGCTGTCGGACAGCGCGATGCGCACGGCGGCGGCCGCGACCATGTCGACCGGGATGAGGTTGAGCTCCTGCTGCGAGTCGGCCAGCACCCGGATGGCGCCGGGAATGCCAGCGGTCCGCATGAAACGGTGCAGACGGGAGCTGGCTCGTAGCATCGCGTAATAACCGGTGGAGCTGGCGGTCGCGGCGGTCTCCCGGTGCCCGATCACGACCGAGGGCCGCACGATCCGGGTGTCGATCGCGGCCTCGCGCACGAGCGCCTCGGCGTCGGCCTTGGTGCGTTCGTACTCGTTGTAGTAGTCGCCGGGGGCCGGGTCGTCCTCACGGATGACGCCGGTGCGGCGGCCCGCGACGTACGCGGTGCTCACGTGGACCAGGCGGTTGATGCCCACCTGCTCGGCGAAGCGGACCAGCGCGCGGGTGCCCTCGACGTTCACGCGCTGCAGTTCGGGGGCGTCACGCTCGGAGAACTTGAGGCTCGCCGCCGAGTGAATCATGAGGTCGTGCGCCGACTCCGGCAACCTGCCGGGCAGCTCGGGGTCTTCGAGATCACCGTGGATCGCCTGGACCCGCTCGTCGATCGCGGGCAGCAGCTCCGGCCGGCCGTAGAGCACGGCGGCCTTGGTGAGGTAGTCGTTCAGCCGACGGGTCGCTGCGGCCTGGTTCTCGGCCCGCGTCAGGCCATACACCGTGACATCGGTCACAGCGAGCAGTTCCAGTGCGATCGCTCCACCCACGAAGCCTGTCGCTCCGGTAACCACCACCGTTTTCGGCCGCATATGACGAAACCCTCCATTCGGAACAACAGACGTATCGAAGGGCCGATCGGCTTTTTCTCCACGCCCAACTGGGTATGGATTTGGGCACCCGGGATTCGGAGAGCACTCATCCGGAACACAAGGATGTTAGGCCAAGTCTTCAGTTGTGAAGCATGATCCACAACACAAAAAGTGCTTGGCGCTGCACATCGCCGTCTATTTGTTGCTTGACGTGGCGTCCTTCCCGGTGGAAAATCCCGATCCTTCAATGGCCGCTAATAGCGTAACTTCGTCGTCACTCTACGTGATGTTGAAAACGGACATGGCGAGCCACGTCCGTCCGGTGCGGCGAGCGGGCAAGAGTGTACCACCGTCGATGGCTGCCCTTCGGCGACTCCGGTTCGCGGTGTCGCGTCCAAGATCAAGCGGCATGCGTACAACTTAGCGGAGGCCGGGCGGGCGGCGCCGGGAGCCTCGCCGTCCGCTGTGGAATCCCAGGTGACAGGGCATGCGCGGAGGACGTGACGGTCATCCCATGGGTGGACCGCCGGGAAATGGCGACGATGGCCATGCGCCTAAATAGACGAGCGGACGCGGTTGTCCCGGGCCCTTCCCCTGGGACCCTCTGACATCTAACATTTCAGTTCGTGGAGAGTGTGGGACGGCATCTGCTGCGCGACGCGGCCTACGGACGGCTGCGGCGCGCGATCATCGACGGCACGCTGGCACCCGGGACCGCGCTTAAGCCCGACGAGCTGGCCGCAAGGCTGGGACTGTCGCGGGCGCCGATCCGGGAGGCGCTCTTCCGGCTCGCCGGGGAAGGGCTCGTCGAGACCAAGCCGCAGAGCTACACGCGGGTCACGCTGGTCGACGCTAAGGAAGCCGCGGACGCGGTCGCCGTGCTCGAGGCGATGCACGACCTCGCCGTACGGGAAATCGCCGCAAGCATCCCCGCCGAGCTGGTGGAGACGATGCGGCAGGCCAATCGGCGGTTCGCCACGGCGGTCGCGGTCGGTGACGCGGACGCCGCGCTCGACGCCGACGACGAGCTGCACGCGGTGCCGCTCGAGGCGTACGGCAACGCGGCGGCCGTCGGCACAGTGGTGCGATACACCCCGCTGGTACGCCGGTCCGAGCGCCTGCTCTTCACCTCGGCCCGGGCGTCCGGGTCGGTCGCGCTGCACGACGAGCTCATCGACGCGCTCGCCGCGCACGACCGGGACCGCGCGGTCACCGCCAACCACACCATCTGGAGGCGTTTGTGATGCTCGCCGACTTTCCGCGTCACCCGCTGCTGTTCGGGCCCTCGCCCGTGCACCGGCTCGACCGCCTGACCGCGCACCTCGGCGGCGCCGCGATCTGGGCCAAGCGGGAGGACTGCAACTCCGGGATCGCGTACGGCGGGAACAAGACCCGCAAGCTGGAATACCTGGTCGCGGACGCGCTGCGGGCCGGCGCCGACACGCTGGTGTCGATCGGCGGCGTCCAGTCGAACCACACCCGCCAGGTCGCCGCGGTGGCCGCCGCCGTCGGCCTCAAGTGCGTGCTCATCCAGGAGAGCTGGGTGGACTGGCCGGACAGCGTCTACGACAAGGTGGGCAATATCCTGCTGAGCCGGCTCGCCGGCGCGGACGTGCGGCTGGTGCGGGCCGGCTTCGGCATCGGCTTCAAGGAGAGCTGGGACGCCGCCATCGCCGAGGTCGAGAAGAGCGGAGGCCAGCCGTACGCCATCCCGGCCGGCGCATCCGACCATAAGCTCGGTGGCCTCGGGTTCGCCGGGTGGGCCGCCGAGGTCGTGCGACAGGAGCGCGAACTCGGCGTCTTCTTCGACACCGTCGTGGTGTGCTCGGTGACCGGCAGCACGCAGGCCGGCATGGTCGCCGGGTTCGCCGCCGCCGGGGGCCCGCCGCGCCGGGTCGTCGGCATCGACGCGTCCGCCGAGCCCGCCGAGACGCGGGCCGCGATCGACCGCATCGCCCGCGCGACGGCGGCGCTGATCGAGACCGGTCGCGAGCTGACCGACGACGAGATCATCCTGGACGAGCGCTATCACGCCGGCGTCTACGGCATCCCGGACGAGACGACGCTGGACGCGATGCGGCTGGCCGCCCGCCAGGAGGGCATGATCACCGACCCGGTGTACGAGGGGAAGTCGATGGCCGGGCTCATCGACATGGTGAGCACGGGGGAGATCCCGCGGTCGGCCACCGTGCTGTACGCCCATCTCGGTGGGCAGCCCGCGCTGAACGCGTACGCGGCGCTGTTCTCTTAGCGCCGTCAACGTCTCTTAGCGCCGTCAACGGAGTACCGGGAACACCGTGCCGGCGACGGCGGCGCCGACCAGCGCGCCGGCGATCACCTGGGGTGCGGTGTGGGCCGACAGGCGCAGCCGGGACCAGCCGATCAGCGGGACCAGCGGGGCGGCGAGCCAGGCCCACGGGCCGTAGACCGCGATCAGCACGGCCACCGTCCCGGCCGCCACCCCGGTGTGGAACGACATCTTCCAGAACAGCGTGACCACGGCGAAGACGAACAGGCCGGTCAGCCCGGCGGCGAGCAGCGCCACGAGTTCGCGCGGCGCGCCCAGCACCGCTAATAGAGCAGTACCGACGAGCGACGAGGCCGCGCCGAACAGCAGCGGGCCCCGGCGCAGCTTGCGGTCCGGGATGTGGTGGTCGCCGAGGCGGCCACGGCGGACACCGCGGACCACGTACGCCATCGGGATGCCGGCGGCGAACACGGCGGCCGGCACGCCCCACCACCCGGAGCCGCCGGCCTGCCAGCCGACGAGTAAGAGCAGGGCCGCGACCAGTACCGCGGGGGCGAAGACTTCGGTCACGAGACGGGCCAGCCGATTGCGCACCCGCAACATGGTAATGGCGTTACCAGGCACGCCGCCGGAATGGTGATTAACGTTGCCGGCATGTCCACCGACAATCGACAACTCATCAGCGATCTTTACAAATTCGCGGCCACCGGGGATTTCGTCCGGCTGGGCGAGCTGATGGCCCCGGATTACGCATTGGTGCAATCGCCCGGCCATCCGATGGCGGGCACGTGGGAAGGTGCCGCCGCGACCGCGGCCGCCGGTCAGTTCTCGCAGGCGCTCGGCATTTCCGGGATCACCGTGCACGACATCGCGACCGACGGCCCGCACCGGGTGATGAGCCTGGTCGACCTGATCGGCACCGACGGCGCGGGCCGGCCGTGGACGATGCCGCTGGTGGAATGCTTCCGGATCGAGAACGGGAGGATCACCGAAGTGCGTCCGTTCTACTGGGATCAGCACGAATTGGCGGCGATCCTGGCCTCGCGCGGGATCACCGAATTCCGGCCGACAGTTTAGCCAGCGCCTCCTCGGACGCCTCGTCCAGCGCGGTATAGGTGACCAGGGAAAGCCCCGGCCGGTCCTCCACCGCGAAAAGCTGCGTCTCCATTCGGAGAGGGCCCGCGGCCGGGTGGTGATAGGTCTTGCGACGCACCTTCGCGCCGCTCACCGCCTGCGCGTCCCACCAGCGCCGGAATTGCTCGTCGGTGCGCCGCAGCTCGGCGATCAGGGCGATCAGCTCGGCGTCACCCGGGTGCCGGCCCGACTCCATCCGCAGCACCGCCACGCCCTCGCGGGCCATCTCGGCCCATTCGTCGCCGAACTGGGCCCGGTACGCGCTGTCCAGGAACGCCATCCGCACCAAGTTGCGCTGCCGGGGCGCCATCGCGTCGAAGTCGGCGACCACGGCGGCGGCGAGCTCGTTCCAGAGCAGCACGTCCATGCCGCGGTTGAGGACCAGGGCCGGGACGTTCCGCAAGCTCGACACGAGTTTGCGCACCCCGAGCGGGATGCCGGGCACGGGCTCGCTCTCCGTTTCCCGGGCCGCCGCCAGAGCGTGCAGGTAGGCGCGCTGGTCGGCGGTCAGCATCAGGGCGTCGGCGAGCGCGTTCAGCACCGGCGGCGAGACGTGCCGGCTGCGGCCCTGCTCGATCCGCACGATGTAGTCGACGCTCACCTTGGCCCGCTCGGCCAGCTCCTCGCGGCGCAGGCCGGGCACCCGGCGCCGGCGGGCGTCGCGGTGCACCCCGGCGGCGTCCGGGTCGACCGCGGCGCGTCGCGCGCGCAGGAAGCCACCCAGGGTCGAGTCCATGACCACCATCATGGCTCGGGCAGGATCGGGGACATGACTGACGTTCTCGTGGTGGGCGGCGGCATCATCGGCCTCACGGCCGCGAGCCGGCTGCGGCAGCGCGGCGCGAACGTGACGATCTGGACGGCCGACGACGTACGGGACACCGTCTCGTCGGTGGCGGCCGCCGTCTGGTACCCGTCGCACGTCGACGAGGATCCGCGGGTGCTGAGGTGGGCCGCCGAGGCGTACCGGGAATTCGTTCGTCAGGCTTCGGCCGGCGTGCCGGGGGTGATGCTGCGCCGGACCCGGATGGTGATGCGGACGGCGCCGGACGTGGTGCCGTGGTGGGTCGCGGGCGCCGGCGACGCGAGCCTGGCCGACGGCGAGGTTCACTTCACCGCGCCGCTGGTGGAGATGGAGACGTATCTGCCGTGGCTGCGCCAGGGGCTGATCGACGACGGGGTGCGGATCGAGCGGCGGCGGGTGTCCTCGCTGTCGCCGGCGCTGGCGGCGGCGCCGCTGGTGGTGAACGCGACCGGGCTGGCGGCGGGGGAGTTGTGCGGCGATCCGGCGGTGTTCGCGGCGCGCGGGCACGTCGTCATCACGGACAATCCCGGGCTCGACGTGTCGGTGCGCGACGAGGACAACCCGGCCGGGCTCACGTACGTGCACCCGCGTAGCCACGACGTGGTGCTGGGCGGCACGTACGAGGTGGGGCAGTGGTCGCTCGAACCGGATCCGGCCGAGGTGACGGCGATCCTGCGGCGCTGTGCCGCGCTGGAGCCACGGCTTGCGGGCGTACGGGTAAGGGGTTCGAAGGTTGGTCTGCGGCCCGGCCGTCGGGGTGGTCCGCGGGTCGAGGCGGCCGGACGGGTCATTCACGCGTACGGGCACGGCGGCGCCGGGATGACACTGTCCTGGGGTTGCGCGGACGAGATCGCCGGGTTGGCATCGTCCGGCACGATCAACGGATGACCCGGAAACGGATTTTATGGGCCTTGCTCGCGGTCGTGGTGCTGGTGAGTGCGCCGTGGCTGTGGACCTTTCTGGCGGCGCAGGGGCATCTGCACGACGCGGACTCGGCGCCGCCGGCCGACGTGGTGATCGTGCTGGGGACCGAGCCGGGCAACCGATTACAGGGGCGGCTGGACACCACGGCGGCGCTGGTGACGAGCGGGCGGGCCGCTTCGGTGCTGGTCTCCGGCGACCGCGGCGGTGAGCGCGGCGACGAGATCGCGGCGATGACCGACTACCTGGTGGCGCACGGGGTGGACCGCGGCAGGATCACGACGGATCCGTACGGGCTGGACACCTACGACACGTGCAAGCGGGCGCGCGACGTGTACCGGGTGTCGCGCGCGCTGGTCGTCACCCAGACGTACCACCTGAGCCGGGCCGTGACGCTGTGCCGGCACATGGGGATCGACGCGGAAGGGGTGCGCGCCCGCTGCGACTGCTCGGCGTGGCTGCTCGCCTCGAAGTGGTTCCGCGACTATCTGGCCAGCGGCAAGGCGGTGTGGGACGTGGTCCGCGACCGCCCGGCCCGTGTCACAGATGTTGTTGCTGCCCGGTCCTAGTAGGCAACGACGAATTGAAGGAGCAACACATGAAACCGACAGTGGTTCTGGTGCACGGGGCGTTCGCCGAGTCGGCCAGCTGGAACGGTGTCATCGAAAAACTCGGTGATGTCGATGTGGTGGCGGTCGCCAACCCGCTGCGCAGCCTGGACGGCGACGCCGCGTACGTGCGTGACGTGATCGCCGGTATCGGCGGGCCGGTGCTGCTGGTCGGACACTCGTACGGCGGGATGGTGATCACCGAGGCGGCCGCCGGGAACGACGCCGTGGCTGGGCTGGTCTACGTCTGCGCGTTCGCCCCGGAACAGGGCGAGTCGGCCTTCGCACTGTCCACCAAGTTCCCCGGGAGCACGCTCGGCGAGGCGCTCAACGCGTACCCGGTGAGCAGCGGGGGCAACGAGTTCGCGATCCGGTCCGACGTGTTCCGTCACCAGTTCGCCGCCGACGTGCCCGCCGCGCAGGCCGCCATCATGGCCGCCACCCAGCGGCCGGTCACCGAGGCCGCGCTCGCCGCGGGACTGTCCACGGGCGTACCGGCGTGGAAGTCGATTCCGTCGTGGTTCGTCTTCAGCGACGAGGACCTCAACATTCCGGTGGCGCTGCACCGTTTCATGGCCGAGCGGGCCGGTGCCAAGACCGTGCGCGAGGTGCGCGGGGGCTCGCACGCGCTCAGCGTCTCGCAGCCGGGCGCGGTGTCCGAGGTGATCCGGGACGCGCTCGGAGCCTGAGCTCAGTGTGCCGCCCGTCGCTCCGCGTCACCTGAACCGCGGGGCGGCGGGCTCGTTCAACGAGGTATGAACACACCTGCTTTTCGCTTCGGTATCAGCCTTCTGACGCCTCGCTCCGCGGCCGACTGGGCCGCCCGCGCGCACGAGGCCGAGGACCAGGGTTATCACGTCATCCAGAGCGCGGACCAGCTCGGCATGGCCGGGCCGTTCCTCGGACTGCTCGCCGCGGCCGAGGCCACCCACCTGCGGGTCGGCACGTACGTGCTGAACGCGGGTGTGCACAGCGCGGCCTACCTGGCGCGCGACGCCGCCGACCTGTACCGCCTCACCGACGGGCGCTTCGAAATGGGCGTCGGCGCCGGAATGGCGGCCTCGGCGGGGTCGTCGTCGCCCGGCTCCCGGATTCGCAATCTGAACCAACTGCTCACCGAGACGCTCGAGCTGCTGGCCGCGGAGGCGGACCAGCCCAAGCCGCCGGTCATGGTGGCGGGGGCCGGGAAGCGGGCGCTCGAACTGGCCGCGCGCACGGCCGACATCGTGAGTTTCCCGATCACGGCCGGTCTCGGCGAGCACGGCGGCGAGCAGGAGCTGGACTATCGCGTCAAGCTGGTACGGCAGGCGGCCCGCGGCCGCGAAGTCGAGCTGAACCTGTTCGTCCAGGGGATGGGTGCCCGCGTCGCCGACATCGACCTCGGTGACCTGCCGGCGCAGACCGGGCGGTCGGCGCAGGAGCTCGCGGACCTGCCCGGTGTCCTGGTTGGATCGCCGCGGGAGATCGCCGATACGTTGCGGCACTACCGCGAGGAGCTGGGCATCAGCTACATCAGCGTGCGGGAGCCCTACCAGCGGGCGTTCGCCGAGGTCATCGAGCAGCTGCGCTGACGGCTGATGTGGCGGCTCCGGCTCCGGCCCCCGCCGCCGCGGCCCCGCAACCCGACGCCGGCCCCACCGGAACCCGTTCCGACCCGGCCGGGCCGCGGTCACCCCGCCGTCGCCAGCGCTATCAGGTCGGCCATGCCGAACTGCCCGCCCAGCTCGGGAGTCCACCCGGGTTCCAGGCTCAGGTAGCTCTGCGGGTCGGCGCGCAACAGTCCGATCAGGACCTCGGCGACGATCCGGCCGCCCACCGGCCCCAAGGCGTCGCCGTCGGTGAAGTGCTCGGCCTCCTTGAGGATGTAGAACCACAGTGGCGTGCCGTGCGGCCACTCGTGTCCCATCTGCGCGCCGGTCATCGCCTCGACCCCGAGCAGCCGCGCGACGGCCTCGCCACTGGGTAACTTTGTTGACTCGCCGCGCAACAGGTCGCGTACGGCCAAAGATCGGTATGCCGCGTCGGCGGGACCGGTCACCTGCTGCGGCAGCCCGATCAGACTCCCCGCGAGGGTGCCGTCGAGCCGTTTCGCGCGCTGCGCCGGCGGCCGGCCCGGCACGTCGAAGATCTGGCTGAGATCCAGGCGCCGGTCGGCGGGCAGCGGCCCGAAGCCGACCAGATCGGGGAACAACGGCACCGCCGGCCCGCCGTCGACCAGCCGATAGGTGTGCCGGATCTGCCCGTGCCCGTAGCGGTAGGCGGCGTCCGCGAACTCGAGCGGGATGAACGCGTGCCCCGGCGCCGGCGCGAACCACCTGCCACCCTCGGTGAGCACCTTTTTGACCAGTTCCCGGCCGACCAGCCGCGGCAGGAAGTCGTGCACCACGATCCACTGGTAGTGCCAGGTGAGGGCGACGCGCGCGCGGTCGAACACGTCCGTTTCGCCGTTCGCGCGCAGGATCTCGACGATGCGGTTGTGGGCCCGCAGCAGCGCGACGTGCAGACTCAGCGAGAACAGGTGCACGTCGTTGCGCGGGTCCCCGATCAGCGCCACCCCTTGCTGGTTGCGCGGCACGTCCCCGCCGTCCGGCCCGAGCAGGAACTTCGCCGGGTCGCCCACGTCGAACAGATAGGGTGACCCGACCGGCCCGTCCGAGTAGATGATCTCCAGGTTGAGCTTGGGCTGGCGGGCGTTGCGCAGCACCCGCGGATCGGTCCCACCCATCAGAGCCGACCGGTCCGCCGTGATGTCATGCGCGACAAGCTGCCCGAAGAACGGCCACCCCGCAGCTTCTCCCGCATCGTCCCCACCGGCGTCCGGCGCCACCGCCGCGTCACAGATCCCGCCGCTGACCCCGGCCCGCACCAGCACGTCCGCCCCGGTCCCGAGCGGCGCCAGATCCGGAAACATCCGCCCATACCGGGCAGCCTCGGCGGGCCGGTCCACCGCCCGCACCAGGCTGAGGCAGTGATCACGAGCAGCCACTTGGGTGCCGGTCTCCACAGTCTTCACGACATTCCTCCCGTACGCCTCCACCCCGCCATCACAAAGACCAGCAACCAGGTCCCGCTGTGACAGACGCCCACCCCCGCCGCCACGCCGTCGCTGACCCGTTGCCTTGGCTGACCCGTCGCCTTGGCAGCCCTTGTGCCGTGGCTGATCTCTCGCCTTGGCTGATCTGTCGCCGTGGCTGATCTGTCGCCGTGGCTGATCTGTCGCCGTGGCTGATCTGTCGCCTTGGCCGCCCTTGTGCCGTGGCTGATCTGTCGCCTTGGCTGACCTGCTGCCGTGGCTGACCTGTCGCCTTGGCCGACCTGCTGCCTTGGCTGACCTGCTGCCGTGGCTGACCTGCTGCCGTGGCTGACCTGCTGCCTTGGCCGACCCGCTGTCGTCGCTGACCTGCTGTCGTCGCTGACCTGCTGTCGTCGCTGACCTGCTGTCGTCGCTGACCTGCGGCTTCCGCTGACCTGCTGCACCCCTGGCCGACCCGCCGCACCAGCCCAGCTTCAGCGCCCACGCCGCAGTCCGCAACGCCCTGCCTGCCCGAGGCCCGCCACGCCCACGCACCGTCACCCGCGCACCGTCACTCCATGCACCGTGACCCGCGGCACCGTCACTCCATGCAGCGTCACCCCCGCTGTCGTCCCCATGCGCTGTCGTCCGGCGTGTTGCCGGAGCCCGCGCGCCGTCGTCCTGCGAGTTGGCGTTCCGTGCCCTCGTCCCGCGTGTTGGCGTTCCGTGCCGTCGTCCTGCGGGGTGTCGTCCTGTGCGTTGCCGTTTTGTGCGCTTTCGTCTTGTGCGCGTTAGTTGTCCAGCGTCTTGTTCTCCGCGCCGTCGTTCCGCCGCCGACCGGCCCGATCACGGCGCCGCTCGGCCTGCGCATCGATCCGCGCCGCTTGAGCACGTGGCGGCAGCGACCCGGCGGGCGCTGGCGACGGCGACGGTCGCAGGCCGCATATCGCTCATGTCGGTCTTGTCACGCCTTCGGGGTGGGTGCGCTTGGCGGCCATGCGGGGCGGGGCGTTTGGTTGCGTGGTCTGCGGCTGTTGCGCTGTGGGGGTGGGTGCGCTTGGCGGCCATGCGGGGCGGGGCGTTTGGTTGCGTGGTCTGCGGCTGTTGCGCTGTGGGGGTGGGTGCGCTTGGCGGCCATGCGGGCGGAGCGTTTGGTTGCGTGGTCTGCGGCCGTTGCGCTGCGGGGTGGGTGCGCTTTGTACCTTTCGTTGCCTTTGGCCGGGTCGAAATTGGTTCGGCTCAAGCGATTTCGCGCGATTCTCGAGACCTTGGAGAGTTATGGCTCGTATGTGGGCGTAACTCTCCATCAAGGTCTCGAAATTGGGCGCCGAATGGCCTTCGCAAAAGCGGCATATTAGTACGAACCCACTGTCGCATGTGGATGATCATCCACTATGCGGATGGTCCGGACCGAATAGTGAGATCGCGGCACAAGTAGGCGGGCAGGCGCGGCCTCGTCGGCGGCCTCCAGCCTGGGCAATGTGTGTCTTATAAGGCATACCGGGCGGCTCCAAGGTGGGATGTCGATGCTTGGGACGTAAGGCGGCGCGGTTTCACACGCTGACGGCGGGGCAGGACGTGGGACGGCTTGGGTGGCGCGAAGTCCTGCGCCGCTGCGGTCAAGGTCCTGCGCCGCTGCGGTCAAGGTCCTGCGCCGCTGCGGTCAAAGTCCTGCGCCGCTGCGGTCCGAGTCGCGCGCTGCAGGGGTGGAGGTTGTCCGCAGCGGGGGTGAGTGGCGCGGGTGCGTTGCGGGGTGGAGGTTGCGCGCGCTCCGGGGGTGCGCTGCGGGGGTGGGGGTTGTGCGTTGCGGGGCCGGCGGTTGTGTGCGAGCGGGGGTGGAGGTTGTGCGTTGCGGGGCCGGCGGTTGTGTGCGACGGGGGTGGAGGTTGCGCGCTGCGGGGGTGGGGGTTGTGCGTTGCGGGGCCGGCGGTTGTGTGCGAGCGGGGGTGGGGGTTGTGCGTTGCGGGGCCGGCGGTTGTGTGCGAGCGGGGGTGGAGGTTGCGCGCTGCGGGGCCGGCGGTTGTGTGCGACGGGCGTGGCGGTTGTGGGCTGTGGGGGGTGGGGTGGGGGTTGTGGGGGAATGGGGGAGGGGGCTGTCACAGGGGGTGGGTGGGCTCGGTCTTACGGGGTGACAGAGGGAGGGAGAGTCTCATGTCGGATGCGTGGAAGAGCGCGCTCACCGTGCTGCAAGAGGTGACGCCGCCGTTCATTCCGCACGGGGCGCACGCGATGACGGTCGTCATTGAGTATCCGCCGGGGGATCCGGGGGCGCCGCCGCATCGGCACCCGGGTGGGCCGGCGTTCGGGCTGGTGCTGGATGGCGAGATGGTGTTTGAGCTGGAAGGGGACGAGCCGCGCGTGGTGAAGGCGGGGGAAGCCTTCTGGGAGCCGGGCGGGGACGTCATTCACTACCGGGACGGCAACAACCGTGCGGACGTGCCGGTGCGGTTCACCGTGACGATGGTCTGCGATCCGGATCAGCCGATGCTGGTGCTCGTGGATGACGAAGAGCTTGAGCAACGTAAAGACCGTAGGAAGGGCAAGTAAATGAAGATCGCCGTCATCGGGGGCACCGGGCTCATCGGCTCGCAGGTGGTTCGGATCCTGAACGAGCAGGGGCACGAGGCGCTGCCGTATTCGCCGTCCACCGGGGTTGACCTGGTCAGCGGGAAAGGGCTGGACGGGGCGTTGAAAGGCGCCGACGTCGTGGTCAACCTGACGAATTCGCCGACGTTCGACGACGCGTCGCTCGCGTTCTTCCAGACCACTATGGCCAATCTGCTGGCCGCCGCGAAAGACGCCGGGGTGCGGCACGCGGTCATCCTGTCGATCGTCGGCGTCGAAAAGGTGCCCGACCTCGCGTACTTCCGGGCGAAGGTGCTGCAGGAGGACATTCTCAAGGCGGGGCCGGTGCCGTACTCGATCGTGCGGGCCACGCAGTTCTTCGAGTTCATCGACGCGATGATGTCGTGGACGTCGGACGAGACCAGCGTCCGCCTGCCCGCCGCTCCGATCCAGCCGATCGCCGCGGCCGACGTCGCCAAGGTGGTGGCCGAGGTGGCCGTCGGCGCGCCGCTGCAGGGGACCCGCAACATCGCCGGGCCGGACGTCTTCACCCTGGACGAGCTGGGGCGGGTCACGCTGGAGGCTCGCGGCGACAAGCGCACGGTCGTCATCGACACGACCGCGGGCATGCTGGCCGCGGCACCCGGCGACGTGCTCATCGCGAAGGCCGGCGCGGACATCGCCCCGACCTCGTACCGGGAATGGCTGAAGTCGCACTGACCCCCGGTGCCGGTGGCCGCGGGCATCGAGCGCGGTCACCGGCCGGGCGGGCCGCGTGACATGATCACGTAATGACGGCTAGCTATTTCGACGGTTGGTACGCGGACCAGAGCGCCTCGTCGGCGAAGGACCGCCTCATGCAGCGCCACCTCGGTCTCCCGAGTGAGGTCGTGCCCAACAACACGCTTCCGTGGACGGGCCTGGCCGAGGTCGCGACGATGCTCCGCCTCGAACCGGGTGGCCGGCTGCTCGACCTCGCCTGCGGTCGCGGCACGTACGGCGGGGAGATCGCACGCCGTACGGGAGCAAGCCTTTCCGGTGTTGACTTCTCGGCGGAGGCGTTGAACGCGGCCCGCCGCGCCCACCCGGAGGCCGACTTCCGGCTGGGTGACATCACCGCGACCGGGTTCGGCGACGACGCGTTCGACGCGGCCGTGTGCATCGACGCCATCCAGTTCGGTGACCCGCAGAGCGCGGGCTTCGCCGAGCTGCGGCGCGTGGTCCGGCCGGGCGGGCGCGTCGTTCTCACCTGCTGGGAAGCGCGGCTGCGCGGCGACGAGCGGGTCCCGAAACGACTGCAGCACCTGGACCTGGCCGAGGGGCTGGGCGCCGCGGGATTCACCGATGTCGAAGTGCAGGAGCGCACGGACTGGGAAACCGTCGAGTTAGGACTCAATCAGGAAGCCGCCGCGCTCGACCCCGGCGACGATCGTGCGCTCAAATCGTTCCACGACGAGGCGGTGCGGTCGCTGCCGAACATGCCGCTGGTACGGCGGGTGCTCGCGACCGCGGTCAGCTGAGGCCGCGCAGCGCGGTCATCGCCGCCTGCGACGCCGCGTCGGGGCCGGGAATCATCACGTGCAGCGTCTGGTCCGGGTCCTCGGTGATCCGGACCGCCTCGACGTGCAGGCGGACCGCGCCGACCTCCGGATGCAGGATCACCTTGGACTCGACCGTGTAGGCGCGGGTCACCCGGCCGCCCGCCCAGATCTCGCGGAACTCGGCGCTTTCCGCGCTCAACTCGTCGATCAGCGCGATGGTTTTCGGGTCGTCCGGATAGCGGCCCAGGTCCATGCGCAGCATGCCGATCAGGCCGGCCGCCGCCGCGTACCAATCCTGATGGATGTCGCGCGCGCTTTCGTCGAGCAGCACCCAGCGGACCGCGTTGCGTTCGCGTGCCGGAAGGGCCGGGAAATCGTGGATCAGCCGGCGGGCCAAGGCGTTCGCCGCCAGCACGTCGGTGCGCCGGCCGACCAGGATCGCGGGCAGGCCGGAAAAGGACTCCATAAGCTGGAAGGTGCCCGGGCGGACCGATTGCGCCGCGGCCGGGTGCACGATTTTCCGGCGATTGTCGAGGCGGGCCAGATCGAACATGTGCTCGCGTGCCGGATCGTCGAGCTGCAGCACGTCGGCGAGCGCGTGCAACACGTTCCCGCTCGGGGTGATCCGCCGTTTGCCCTGCTCGAGTTTGACGTAATAATCGACACTCACGCCGACTCGGCGGGCCACCTCCTCACGCCGGAGCCCGGGGACGCGCCGCGTCGCGATCGGCGGCACATCCGCATTCCCCGGAGTCAGCGATGCGCGTCGCGTACGGAGGAAATCGCCCAGCGTGAGCTCTTTCATTGGTTGATCCGCTTCCTGTTCTTTCCGTTGCTCTGCGACAAGAGTAGCTCTCTCCTGCCTAGGTACGTTCGGGCCTTGTTAGGTCATTTGACGGGGCTTCTCCGCTGTTTTCCTTGGTCCGGGTCACACCACTCACGGACTTTGGACAGGAACAGATGGACTCGTTTGATTTTGTGATCGTCGGCGCGGGAACGGCCGGGTCGGTGCTCGCCGCGCGGCTGTCCGAGGATCCGTACAACCGGGTGCTTCTGGTCGAAGGGGGCGCGCCGACCGGCCCGCCGGCGATGTCGGTGCCGGCCGCCTGGCCGACGCTGATCGGCAGCGAGGTGGACTGGGGGTACGCGACCGTGCCGCAGCGCGGCCTGGACCACCACGTGCTGCCGTACCCGCGGGGCAAAGTCTACGGCGGCAGCAGCAGCATCAACGCGATGGCCTTCCTGCGCGGGCACCGCGACAACTACGACGAGTGGGCGCGCGGCGGCGCCACCGGCTGGGGCTACGACGACCTGCTGCCGTACTTCAAGCGCTCGGAGACCGCCGCGCCCGGCCGTGACCCGTACTACCGCGGCACCTCCGGGCCGATGCGCGTCGCCCCGGCACCCCGGGTCAACGAGATCTCGTACGCCTACCACGCCGCCGCGATCCAGGCCGGGCATCCGGTGTCCGAGGACCTCAACGGCAAGCAGCCGGAGGGCGTGGCCTGGCTGGAGATGAACATCGTGGACGGGCTGCGCCAGTCGGCTGCCGACGGTTACCTGCGCCCGATCCTGGGGCGGGCGAACCTGACCGTCGTGCCGAACGCCGTCGTGCGCCGGCTCACCTTCGCCGGCGACCGCTGCACCGGTATCGAGTACGTCACCGGCGGACGAGTGGTGCAGGCGCGCGCGGATCGCGAGGTGGTGCTCAGCGCGGGCGCGGTCGGCACCCCGAAGCTGCTCCTGATCTCCGGCATCGGTCCGGCGCACCACCTGCGGGAACGGGGCCTCTGGGTGCGTACGGACCTGCCGGGCGTCGGCTCCGGCCTGCAGGATCACCCACTGTCCGGCATCACGTACGCGGCGGCCAAGCCGGTGCCGGCGGCGATCAACAACCACAGCGACCTGGTGTCGCAGCTGCGCAGCCGGCCCGGGCTCGTGGCGCCGGACGTGCAGATCACCTTCATGGACATCGCCTACTACCCGCCGGGCACGACCGGTCCGGCGCAGGGCTACACGATCGTGTTCTCGCTGATGCGGCCGCACAGCCGGGGGACCGTACGGCTGGCGAGCGACGATCCGGCGGCGGCCCCGCTGATCGACCCGAACTTCCTGAGCGATCGGCGCGACGTGGAGACGATGGTCGCGGCGCTGCGGTTGGCGCGCGAGGCCGGTGAGACCCCGGCGATGAGCGAGTGGCGCGGCGCGGAGGCGATTCCCGGGCCCGAAACGGACAGCGACGAGGCGCTGGCCCGGTACGTGCGGTCGACGGTCAGCCCGTTCTTCCACGCGGCCGGCACCTGCCGGATCGGCACCGACTCGCTCGCGGTGGTCGATCCGCAGCTGCGGGTGCACGGCGTGCAAGGGCTGCGGGTGGCCGACGCCTCGGTGATGCCGGCGCTGACCGGCGCGAATCCGAACGCGACGGTCTACGCGATCGGGGAGAAGGCGTCCGCGCTGCTCCTCCAGTGACGCCCCGTACGGGCGCGAAGCAGGCATGCTCCCCCGAGCCCGTACGGGGCCCCTCAGCGTGATCTCGGCCGCCGGGGGGATAACGGTTTGGACACGGGGCGGCGGTCTCGGGGCGGACCAGGTAACGTGCGACCGCTCAACCTGAGAATCTCCTGATAGGAACAGAATCGTGTCCGTCGACCAGCCGGGCCCGCCGCCGCAGAGCGCGCAGGGCTACCCGTCACCTTCTGGCCAGCCGGGCTTTCCGCCGCCCGGCCAGGGATTCCCGCCGCCGGGTGACGGGTTCCCGCCGCCGCCCGGGGGTTACCCGCCGCCGCAGCAGCAGGGCATGAGCGGCCTCGCCATCACCGGTTTCATCCTGTCCTTCCTCGGTGGTCTGCTCGGCCTCATCCTGAGCGTGATCGCGATCTTCCAGACCGGCAAGGGCAAGAAGCGGGGCCGCGGTCTCGCGATCGCCGGCGTCGTCATCTCGCTGATCTGGGGCGGGGTCTACGTCGCCATCGCCGTGGCCGCCTCGAAGTCGACGCTCATCGACCCGGGATGCACCACCGGTAAGGCCGCGATCGTTGACAACGCCACCGACATCACGCCCGCCAAGGTGCAGGCCACGATCGACGGGCTCAACAAGGCCGCCGGCGAGGCCAAGCACGACAACGTGCGCGACGCGATGAAGACCATGGCGGACGACTACACCCAGCTGCTGAACGCCGTGAAGACCGGGAAGGTGCCGGACGGCCTCCAGACCAAGATCAACACGGACGCCGCCGCCATCGACGACCTTTGCACCCTCGGTTCCTGATGAACTGACGAACGGCACCGGCCTTGCCGGTGCCGTTTGCGGCGGGAAGCAACCTGAACGCGCTGACCCCATAATCCCGGCATGCGAATCACTGCCGCGCCCCGGTTCTGGTGGCGGATTGCCATCGTCGTCTTCGCCGCGGTCGGCCTGCTCGTCGGGAACAGCCGCCTGGTGTTCTTCACCTTCCAGAGCAACGTCCTCGTGCTGGTCTACTTCAGCGGCGTTCTCTACTGGATGGCCCGGCGCGGCACCACCGCGACGCCCGCTCCCCGGATGCGCGGCCTGGTCACGCTCGCCATCCTGGGCACCGGGCTGATCGCGCACTTCATCCTCAACCACGGCGACAGCCCGTTCCCCGGCCTGGTCGACGACAACCCGGCCGAGCGGGTGGACAGCCAGTCGTTGTTCCTCCTGCACTACGTCGTTCCGGTCATGGTGCTGATCGACTGGGTCGCGTTCGGGCCGCATCGCGTCGTGCGGTGGCGCGAGATGCCGTTGTGGATCCTCTACCCGCTCGGCTACGGCGTCGCGGTCGAGGCGCGCGCGGCGATCTTCCCGGCCGCCGTCAACCGGTACCCGTACAGCTTCCTGGACGTCGGAAAGCACGGCTGGGGCTACGTGCTGGGCCAGTTCCCCGAGCTCGCGGCGATCTTCGTCGTACTGGGCGCGCTGCTGCTAGGCCTCGACCGGCTGGCCGGCCGGACCGTGGATCGGCGAGTCGAGCTCGCTCAGCGACCGGCCGGTGCCGCCCCAGGCCTCCCGGATGAACTCGGCGGCGATCGCGACGGCGGTCTCCTCGGGGGTGCGAGCGCCCAGGTCGAGACCGATCGGAGCGCGTAGCCGGGCGATCTTCTCGTACGGCACGCCCAGCTCGCGCAGCCGCACCAGCCGGTCCTCGTGGGTGCGCCGGCTGCCCATCGCGCCGATGTAACGCGCCGGCGTGTCCAGCGCGACCTCGAGCAGCGGGATGTCGAACTTCGGGTCGTGGGTGAGCACGCACAACACGGTCCGTTCGTCGACCGTGGTCGACGCCAGGTAGCGGTGCGGCCAGTCGACGACCAGTTCGTGCGCGTCCGGGAAGCGCTTGGCCGTGGCGAAGACTCCCCGGGCGTCGCAGACGGTGACGTGGTAGCCCAGGAAACGCCCGATCCGGGCCACCGCACCGGCGAAGTCGATGGCGCCGAAGACGATCATGCGAGGCGGCGAGACGTACGTCTGGACGAAGACCTCCTGCTCGATGACGCCGGTCGTGCCCTGCGCCAGCATGCCGGAGGCTTCCAGCTTCACGCGGTGGTCGAGATCGTGCTCGCCGAGCGACCCCTCGACGCGGTCCGGCCAGATCACCAGCTGGCGGTCCGGGACCGAGGCCACCGAGACCGGCGAGCCGTCCCGGATCGCGGCGAGCACGGCGTCGAGCGATGTCATCGCCACGTCGGGCTGGACCAGCAGCTCGATGGTGCCGCCACAGGTCAGACCGACGTCAAAGGCGTCATCATCACTGACCCCGTACGTCCGCCGGAGTGCCTGGCCGGACTCCAGCGCTTCCTCGGCGGCGGCGTAGAGAGCACCCTCGACGCATCCGCCGGACACGCTGCCCAGCACCTCGCCGTGCTCGCTGACGGCCATCGCCGCGCCGGGCTGCCGGGGGGCGGACTTCCACGTACGCACCACGGTGGCGACCGCGAACCGGATGCCCGCCGCGCGCCATGCCAGCAAGCCGTCGACGATGTCCCGCACGCCCGTACGATCATCGACCGCCGCCTGCACGTCAACGCCGACTTAAGGGATCACTTAGGTGGCCGTTGACATTGATTGTCCGCCCGCGTGAGGTTGAGCGAGATCGATTGCGGGAGGTGCGGCGTGCAGGTACCGGCTCCGTTCGAGTACGAACGTGCGACCACTGTGGACCATGCGATCGGGCTGCTCGACCGGCTCGGCAGCTCCGCGCGGCTGGTGGCGGGCGGGTACAGCCTGCTGCCGATGATGAAGCTGCGCCTGGCGAACTTCGAATACTTGATCGATATTAACCCTCTTCACGATGAGCTTGGCTATATCCGCATAAATCCGGATGAGGTGCGCATCGGCGCGCTGACCAGGCACCGCGAACTGCTCGAATCGGACGAACTGGCCCGCGCGTTCCCGATCTTCCGGGACGCCGAGAAGGTCATCGCCGATCCGGTGGTCCGCAACCGGGGTACGCTCGGCGGCTCGCTCTGCCAGGCCGACCCGTCCGAGGACCTGTCCGCGGTCTGCACCACGCTCGACGCCACCTGCGTGATCCGCGGGGCACGCGGCACCCGGGTGGTCAGCATGGAGGAGTTCCACGTCGGCCCGTACGAGACGGCGGTCGGCGACGGCGAGATGCTGACCGAGATTCGCCTCCCGGTGCGGGACGGCGGCGGCAGCGCGTACGAGAAAGTGGAACGCCGGGCGGGAGATTGGGCGGTGGTCTCGGCCGGCGCGGCGGTCTGGCTGCGCGACGGGACGATCACCGACGCCCGAGTCGGCCTGGCGGCTGTCGGGCCAAATACCACCGGAATTCGCGAAATTTCGGAAATTTCGCAAGGGCGCGAGCCCAGCGAGGAGCTGTACGAGCAAGCCGGCGCCATCGCCGCGCGCACCTGCAGCCCCGTGACCGACCAGCGCGGCAGCGAGGCGTACAAGCGGCACCTGGCCGACGAGCTGACCCGGCGCACCCTCCGCAAGGCCGTCGAACGGGCGAGGAGCTGAACCCATGCAGGTCACGATGACCGTCAACGACGCCGAGGTCACCCGGGAGATCGAGGGCCGGCTGCTGCTCGTGCACTTCCTGCGCGACGTGCTCAGCCTGACCGGGACGCACTGGGGCTGCGACACCAGCAACTGCGGCACCTGCGTGGTGCTGATGGACGGCGAGCCCGTCAAGTCGTGCACCGTGCTCGCCGCGATGGCCGCGGGCCACGAGATCCGCACGGTGGAGGGCCTCGCCAGCAACGGCGAGCTGGACCCGATCCAGCAGGGCTTCATGAAGAACCACGGTCTGCAGTGCGGGTTCTGCACGCCGGGCATGATGATGACCTGCCGGGCCCTGCTCGACCGTAACCCCGACCCGTCCGACATGGAGATCCGCGAGGCCATCTCCGGCCAGATCTGCCGCTGCACCGGATACGCCACGATCGTGCGTTCGGTGCGGTGGGCGGCGGTGCACGAGGCGCAGGAGGTCGTCACCCCATGACCACGATCCAGGACCCGAAGTTCACCGACTTCCACGACAACGATCAGAAGCCGCTCGGGCACGGGCGCATGCTGCGCAAGGAAGACCCCCGTTTCGTACGCGGCCGGGGCCGGTACACCGACGACGTACAGCTGCCCGGGATGTTGCATCTGGCGATTTTGCGCTCGCCGTTCGCGCACGCCCGGATCGTCAGCGTGGACACCAGCGCGGCCGAGGCGGCACCGGGCGTGCGGGCCGTGGTGACCGGGGCGATGCTGGCCGAGAAGGGCCTCGCCTGGATGCCCACGCTCTCCAACGACGTGCAGGCCGTGCTGGCCACCGACAAGGTGCGCTTCCAGGGCCAGGAGGTCGCGTTCGTGGTCGCCGACGACCGCTACCAGGCCCGCGACGCGCTGGAGCTGATCGACGTCGAGTACGACGTGCTCGACCCGGTGATCGACGCGCGCAAGGCGCTGGACCCGTCGGCGCCGCTGATCCGCGACGACCTGCAGGGCAAGGAGAACAACCACGTCTTCGACTGGGAGACCGGCGACGAGGCGGCCACCGAGGCCGTGTTCGCGGCCGCCGACGTGGTGGTCAAAGAGGACATCGTCTACCCCCGCGTGCACCCGGCCCCGATGGAGACGTGCGGCGCGGTCGCCGACTTCGACGCGGTCGAGGGCAAGCTGCGGTTGTGGTCGACCACGCAGGCCCCGCACGCGCACCGCACCCTGTACGCGATCGTGGCCGGCATCCCCGAGCACAAGATCCAGGTGATCTCGCCGGACATCGGTGGCGGCTTCGGCAACAAGGTCCCGATCTATCCCGGGTACGTGTGTGCGATCGTCGCCTCGATCGTCAGCGGCAAGCCGGTCAAGTGGATGGAGGACCGCTCGGAGAACCTGATCAGCACCGGGTTCGCACGCGACTACATCATGCGCGGCGAGATCGCGGCCACCCGCGACGGCAAGATCCTGGCGATCCGCACCAACGTCCTCGCGGACCACGGCGCGTTCAACGGGACGGCGGCACCGGTGAAGTATCCGGCCGGTTTCTTCGGCGTGTTCACCGGCAGCTACGACATCGAGGCCGCGTACTGCAAGATGACGGCGGTCTACACCAACAAGGCGCCGGGCGGCGTCGCGTACGCCTGCTCGTTCCGGATCACCGAGGCGGTGTACCTGGTCGAGCGGATCGTCGACTGCCTGGCCGACGAGCTGGGCATGGACCCGGCCGAGCTGCGGCTGAAGAACTTCATCCGGCCCGAGCAGTTCCCGTACACGACCAAGACCGGCTGGGTCTACGACTCCGGGAACTACGAGCCCACCATGCGGCTCGCGATGGACATGGCCGGCTACTACGACCTGCGCAAGGAGCAGGAGGAGAAGCGGGCCCAGGGTCAGCTCATGGGCATCGGCATCTCGTTCTTCACCGAGGCGGTCGGCGCCGGCCCGCGCAAGGACATGGACATCCTCGGGCTCGGCATGGCCGACGGCTGCGAGCTGCGCGTGCACCCGACCGGCAAGGCCGTGGTGCGGTTGTCGGTGCAGTCCCAGGGGCAGGGCCACGAGACCACGTTCGCGCAGATCGTGGCCGAGGAGATCGGCATCCCGCCGGCCGACATCGAGGTCGTGCACGGCGACACCGACCAGACCCCGTTCGGGCTCGGCACGTACGGGTCGCGCTCTACCCCCGTCTCCGGGGCCGCGGCAGCGTTGGTGGCGCGGAAAGTCCGGGACAAGGCGCAGATCATCGCGTCGGCGATGTTGGAGGTGTCGGTCGCCGATCTCGATTGGACAAAAGGTGCCTTCCAGGTCAAGGGGGACCCGGGCAAATCGGTCACGATCCAGGAGATCGCGATGCGGGCGCACGGCGCCGGCGACCTGCCCGAGGGTATCGAAGGCGCGCTGGAAGCCCAGATCTGCTACAACCCGTCGAATCTGACGTACCCGCACGGGGCGTACATCTGCGTGGTTGACGTTGATCCCGGCACCGCGCAGGTGAAGGTGCGGCGGTTCATCGCGGTCGACGACTGCGGCACCCGGATCAACCCGATGATCATCGAGGGTCAGGTGCACGGCGGTCTCACCGACGGCGTGGGCATGGCGCTGATGGAGATGATCGCCTTCGACGAGGACGGCAACTGCCTCGGCGCGTCCCTGATGGACTACCTGATCCCGACCTCGCTCGAGGTGCCCGACTGGGAGACCGGATTCACCGTCACCCCGTCGCCGCACCACCCGATCGGGGCCAAGGGCGTGGGCGAGTCGGCCACGGTCGGCTCACCGCCGGCGATCGTCAACGCGGTCGTCGATGCCCTCAAACCCTTCGGTGTACGCCACGCCGACATGCCGCTCACCCCGTCCCGCGTGTGGGACGCGATGAACGGCCGTGCCACGCCCCCGATCTGAGGTGCATACCGTGAACGCCACCATCGCCGACCGGGCCCGCGAGCTCACCGTCTCGCGGGAACCGTTCGTGCACGCCACCGTCGTCCGCGCCCAGGAACCCACCTCGGCGCGGGCCGGCGACGACGCGGTGATCCTCGCCGACGGGTCCATCGAGGGCTTCGTCGGCGGGGTCTGCGCGGAGAGCTCGGTGCGCGCCGCCGCGCTGGAATCGCTGCGCGAGGGCACCTCCACGCTGCTGCGGGTGCTGCCGGAACGCGCGTCGGGGTTCCCGGAGACGCCCGGCGCGGTGGTCGTGGTCAACCCGTGCCACTCGGGCGGCGCGATCGAGATCTTCCTGCGTCCGGTGCTGCCGAAACCCCTGCTCGGGGTGGTCGGGACGACGCCGATCGCGCGGGCGGTGGCGCAGCTCGCGTCGTTCCTCGACTTCGAGGATGCGCCGGCTGGCTATGACGGCGCGACGGCCGTGGTGGTGGCCGGGCTGGGGCGCGACGAGGAGAAGTCGATCCGGGCCGCGCTCGACGCCGGGGTGCCGTTCATCGCGCTGGTCGCGAGCCGGACACGGAGCAAAGGCGTACTTGAGGAAATGGGTCTGACGGCCGCCGAACTCGCGCGGGTGCATACGCATGCGGGGCTTGATATCGGGGCGCGGACGCCGGCCGAGATCGCGCTTTCCGTGCTGGGGGAAATCGTCCGGGCCGTCCGGGTCGACGGCATCCAGCCCGCTTCGATTGTCGCGTCGTCGCCGAAGACCGCGATCGATCCGATCTGCGGGATGACCGTCGTGATCGGACCGGATACGCCGACCCTCGACGGCCAATACTTCTGCTGCGCCGGGTGCCTCGAGAAATACGCGGCGGCGTGAAGGATTCGTCCGAGGTACAGGCTCGGCTCGACGCGGTGGACTATCTCGTCGACGACGGGCTCGCCATGGCGGTATTCCTGTCGCTGCGACTGGGCAAGCCGCTGTTGCTCGAAGGCGAGCCCGGAGTGGGGAAGACGGCCGCGGCCAAAGCCCTCGCTGTCGCTTTGGATACGCCGCTGATCCGGTTGCAGTGCTACGAAGGGCTGACCGCGGGCGAGGCGCTGTACGAATGGAATTATCAGCGTCAGCTCCTGCACATCCGGCTCGCCGAAGCATCGGGTTCGCGGCTGACCGACGCCGATCTGTTCACCGCCTCGTTCCTTCAGGAAAGACCCATTCTCCGCGCCGTACGCCACCCCGGGCCGACGCCTGCGGTGCTGCTCATCGACGAGATTGATCGGGCGGACGACGAATTCGAGGCGTTGCTTTTCGAGTTCCTCGGGGAGGCGGCCATCACGGTGCCGGAGCTCGGGACGTTCGCCGCGGTGGTGCCGCCCGTGGTCGTGTTGACCTCGAATCGCAGCCGGGATCTGCATGACGCGTTGCGGCGGCGCTGTCTTTACCACTGGATCGACTTTCCGGCGCCGGCGCGGGCCGCGGAAATCGTTCGACGGTCGGTGCCCGGGGCTTCGCTACCGCTGATTCGCTCGGCCGCTGACTTTGTCGGTCGCGTACGTACGCTTGATTTGGACAAATCACCCGGATTGGCCGAGACGATTGATTGGGTGTCCGCCTTGGCCGCGCTCGGTGCCATTTCGCTGTCCCGTTCGGACGCGCTGAGCACACTCGGCACGATCGCCAAGACCCCCGACGACCGTCTCCTCGTCGCCGAAGCCGTCCACCAGGAGATCTCATGAAAATCAGCAACGAGTTCACGGTGCACACGCCGATCGAGCGGGCCTGGCAGGTTCTGACCGACCTGCCCGGGATCGCGCCATGTATGCCCGGCGCCCGGCTCACCGGCGTGGACGGCGACGTCTATCAGGGCAAGGTGAAGGTGAAGGTGGGTCCGGTGATCTCGGAGTTCGCCGGGACGGCCCGTTTCACCGAGAAGGACCCGTCGGCGTATCGGGCGGCCATCGATGCGAAGGGGCGGGACGCGCGCTCGGCCGGGAACGCGGCGGCGGTGGTCACGGCGGTGCTGACGGCCTCGGGCGACAGCACAGTCGTGTCCGTCGACACCGACCTGAAGATCAGCGGGAAGCTGGCCCAGTTCGGCAGCGGCATGATCAAGGAGGTGTCGGGCAAGCTGCTGGCCCAGTTCGTCACGAATTTGGAGGCCAAGCTGGCCGCCGAGGACGAGGGCGTGACGGAGGCGGCGGGGGCCAACGGCGCGTCCGCGGCATCGTCGCCCGAGGCGTCGTCCCCGGAGGGTTCGGCGTCTTCCCCGGCGGCGGGTTCGTCGGACTCAGCGGCCGCCTCGACGATCGGCGCGCCTGCATCCGGGGCGGCCTCGGTGTCCACAGAGTCGTCGACGGTCAGCGCGGCGGCGGGATCCGGGGCGGACACGGCCTCCGGGGAGTCCTCGACGGTCGGCGCGGCGGCATCGGGGGCGGCCACCGCGACCGTCGCCGATGCGGCGGTGTCGCCGGCCGACGTCGCACCAGCGGCGGTCCCGTCCGTAGAGGAGGCGGCACTGGCCGAATGTCCGGTGCCGGCCCAGGAGCCGAAGCCGGGCGGCGAAGCCGATTTGGCGGGCACCGAACCACCGGCGGCCATCCGCACGGTGCCGTCCCCGCCATCCAGCCCGTCCGCTTCGCACACCGCCGGCACCGCTTCCGCTCGGTCGGCGACCTCATCCGCCACGGTCGCTCCCTCTCCCGTGTCGCGGGATACGGCCTCGCTCGCGACCACGGACGACGAGTTGGAGGCGCTTGATCTGCTCGCCGTCGCCGGAGGGTCGATCTACAAGCGGCTCGTTCCGGTCGCGATCGGCGTCGTCGCGGTGGGTGCGGTCATTGTCTGGCTCGTCGCCCGGCGCTGACGACCCGCCGCAGGCCGCCTCACGCCGCGGTCCCGCTCGAGGCGAAGGGCCCGACGCGGTGGTGCGCGCGGTTGGGTGGTCGGATGCTGTGTCGGGGCGGGGTCTGGCTCCGGGGGGATCGATAGAGGCCGCGGCGCGCGGTGGACGGGGTGGCGGGCGGCGGCCGGTTCTGCTTCGTGGCACGGACCGGGCCGCGTTCGCGGTGGCGTTCGCTGACCGGCTTCGGACGGCCGGGGTGCCGGCCGGGCTCACGCACGTGGCAGACCTGGTGCACGCGCTCGACGTCAGCCCGCCCGACTCGGTCGGGAATCTCTACTGGACGGCGCGGATCGCCCTGGTGCGGCGGCAGGCCGACGTGGCCGCGTTCGACCGGGTCTTCGACGCCGTGTTCGCCGAGGCGCCGCCGCTGCCGCTGCCGCACACGTCCGGCGCGCACGCGCAGCGCGACGAGGACATGCACGTCCCGATGCCGGCCGGCGCCGACCAGCTCGCCGGGGGAAACGGCCTGCCGTGGGCCACGCTGCCTGCCGCCGTGGAGGCCGGCGACGACCCCGCCGGCACCGGCCCGCGCCTGCCCGAACTACGGCCGAGCGCGCTGACCGCCCTGGCCGCGCGGCCGTTCGAAGAACTCGACACCGCCCAGACCGCCGCCCTGGGCGAGGCGCTGCGAAAGTCGCTGACCACGTGGCCGGCCCGGCGCACCCGCCGCCACGCGGTCGATCCCGCCGGTCGCCGGATCGCGCTGCGGCCGACCATCGCGCGCGCCCGCCGAACCGGTTGGGAGCCGGTCACGATAGTCCGGGAGCGCCCGATCCGCCGCCCGCGCCGGGTGGTGCTGCTCTGCGACGTCAGCGAGTCGATGCGCGCGCAGGCCACCGCCTACCTGCATTTGATGCGCGCCTTCGCCTTGGTGGCCGACGCCGAGGTGTTCGCCTTCGCCACTACGTTGACCCGCTTGACCCCCGCGCTGCGGCAGTCGTCCCCTTCGGAGGCGATCGCGAGAGCGACCGAAACGGTGACCGACCGCTTCGGCGGCACCCGCATCGCCACCAACATCGAAGCCTTGCTCGCGTCGCATCACGGCAACGCCCTGCGCGGCGGCCTGGTGATCGTCGCCTCCGACGGCTGGGACAGCGACCCACCCGACCGCCTGGCCGCCGCGATGGCCCGCCTGCGCAGGCGCGCGTACCGGATCTTCTGGCTCAACCCCCGCGCCGGCCAGCCAGGCTTCGCCCCGCGGGTGGCATCGATGGCGGCGGCCCTGCCGTTCTGCGACCACCTGCTGCCCGCCGCCACCTTCGCCGACCTGCAGGCATGCGCCCAGCTCTGGGCCGCAGCCCCGGCATCCAGGCCATAGCGCCACACTCGGGGCAAGTCGGTGCCGGATGACATCGGCCCGCACCATGCAGACCAGCTCGACCTGCTGCCGCGGCCTGACTTGCATTAGGCGGGTCAGCTCGACCTGCTGCCGCAGCCCGACCCGCACGACGCGGTCAGCCCCAGGCCGCTTGCCGGCCGCGGGGCACATCTGCCGCGCGAAGCGAGGGTGTCCCATCGCCGTCGAAGCAGCCGCTCGCAACGAGTGGAACCGGGCCAGCACGGCCTCGTTTGGCGGGCCCGGAGGTTATGCCGTCAACATCAAGCACGTTTCGTTAGCTTAAGCACCATTCGCGCGTCCCATTCAGGTGTCCGCACCCCGCATTTCCGAGACCTTGGAGAGTTATGGCTCGTATGTGGGCGTAACTCTCCAAGGTCTCGAAATCGGGCGGGAAATCGGCTTCGTAAAAGGCGTGAAGGGTGTAAAACGACCGTCCTGTTCGGACGATCGTCCACAATGCGAGAATCTGTGACCGGATGGTGAGACGACTGCCGGGTACGGGCGGCACGTGTCGCTTCACCGCGAGCCATGTGCAGGTCAAACTATGCCTTATGCCCCAAGCCGGGCAGCTTAGTCAGCGGCGCCAGCCCAACCACCGCGGCGATGGCAGGCGATCCACCGGGCTTCCTTGCCAGCCTGCAGCGGCCGGGAGTCGGCGGGCGGCGGTTTGGTGTGCGTGGCAGGTTGCGGCGGGCGGGTGTTGGCGGCGGGGCGGCGGTTTCGGGCGGTTTGGTGTGCGGGGCAAGCTGCGGCGGGTGGGTGTTGGCGGCGGGGCGGCGGTTTCGGGCGGTTTGGTGTGCGGGGCAGGCTGCGGCGGGCGGGTGTTGGCGGCGGGGCGGCGGTTTCGGGCGGTTTGGTGTGCGGGGCAAGCTGCGGCGGGTGGGAGTCGGCGGCGGGGTGGCGGTTTCAGGCGGCTCGGCGTACGGGCCAGGCTGCGGCGGGCGGGAGTCGGCGGCGGGCGGCGGTTTCGGGTGGCCCGGCGTCCGGGCCAGGCTGCGGGAGCGGGTGTCAGCGCCGGGGTGGCGGTTTCAGGCGGTTTGGTGTGCGGGGCGGGCTGTGGCGGGTGGGTGTTGGCGGCGGGGTGGCGGTTTCGGGCGGTTTGGTGTGCGGGGCGGGCTGTGGCGGGCGGGAGTCGGCGCCGGGGCGGCGGTTTCGGGCGGTTTGGTGTGCGGGGCCGGCGGCGGGGTGGCGGTTTCGGGCGGTCTGGCGTCCGGGCCGGCTGCGGGAGGGTGGCCGCTGGGGCCGCGCCTCCGCGTGTGCTGGCGGGAGCGCCTCCCGTTACCGGGCGTCGGGGATCTCGATGATGGTTTTGCCGGGGGTGCGGCGGTGGCGGGCGAAAGCCGCCGCCGTCTCGGCCAGCGGGCGGACGTCGCCGACGATGGGCTTCAGGCGGCCGGTGCGGACGCGGTCGGCCAGGTCGGCCAGGCGGGCGCGGTCGGGCTCGACCACGAAGAAGATGGCGCGGCCGTTCCTGGGCTGGGTCTTCGGCGGGGCCGCGATGGTGACGACGGTGCCGCCGGGGCGGACCAAGGCCGTGGACTGGTCGAGGACGTCGCCGCCGATCACGTCCAGGACCAGGTCGACCTCGCCGGCGGACTTCAGGTCGCCGGCGGTCAGGTCGAGGAACGTCTGCGCGCCCAGGCCCAGGACGACGTTGCGGTCCGCGGTGCGGCCGGTGCCGATCACGTACGCGCCGGCCTCGTGCGCCAGCTGCACGGCGAGTGAGCCGACCCCGCCGGTCGCGCCGTGGATCAGGACGGTCTGGCCGACCGTGAGGCGGCCGTGGTCGAACAAGCCCTGCCACGCGGTCAGGCCCGAGATCGGTAACGCGGCGGCGACCGGGTGGTCGACGTCGGCGGGCAGCGGGGCGAGGTTGCGGGCCTCGACCGCCACGTACTCGGCCAGCGAGCCGTTCCGCAGCCAGTCGGCCAGGCCGAACACCCGCTGGCCGACGCTGAGTCCGGTGGTGCCGTAGCCCAGCTCGGCGACCACGCCGGATAACTCGTGCCCGGGGATCGCCGGCGTGCGATCGTTGCCGGCCCGGTCGGCCCAGGTGCCGGGCCAGGAGAGTTCCCCGGGCGTGAAGCCGGCCGCGTGCACGCGCACGATCACGTCGTTCTCGGCGGCGTGCGGGTACGGCATGTCGGTCAGGGTGAGCCCCTCGATCCCGGCGTCCCGGTCGTTCACGATGATGGCTTGCATGGCGGTTCCTCCCCCAGTCGCTTCTGCAAGCAACTATGCCGCCTAGCTCCAGAGCGTCACGTGCACCGATGGGCGGAAGTGACCAACGTTAACGCCGGAGCCGCGCATCATCGCCTGGATCGCCCGCGGCGTCGACGCGAACCGGGCCAGTTCCGCGGCCGCCGACGGGGTGCCCTGTTCGGCCAGCGACAACGCGTACCAGGTCGCCTCGATGGACGCGTTCGGGCCGGCCAGCTGCACCAACTGGCCCGTCCGGACCGACGGCGCCACGGTGAACGACAGCGCGGGCGCCACCCCACGGCCACGTTTCGCCTCCTCGAGGGCTGCCGCATGGCTCTGGAAGATCTGCTGGCGTTCCTCCGGTACGCCCAGACGCCGCAACAACGACGGCACCGCACCCATGTCGGCGGTCGCGGACGGGCCCAGAAGCCAGGTCTGGTCCCGCAACTGGCCGGCGGACGGGCGTACGGCGGCAAGCGGGTGTTTGGGGGCCGCGACCACCACCAAGCGGTAGTTCATGATGGGGCGCGACCGCAATGCCGGGTCGAGGACAGCGGGCTGCGAACCGATCGCGATGTCGATGGCGCGGCCCAGCAGCAACGCCGGGAACGCGCCGGGATCGCGGACGCTGAGCTCCACGTCCAGGTCGGCGGCCCGGCCCGCGAACAGCTCGATCAGGCCGGGCGCCGCGTGCTCGGCGAACAGGCTGGACGCGCCCACCCGCAGCAGGCGGCGACCGCGACCGGCGGCGCTGACCTCGAGCACGGTGATGTCCTGCAGGCCCAGCATCTCGGCGGCGCGCGATGCCAGCCGCAGCCCGCCGGGGGTGAAGGCGAGCCCGGCCGACGTCCGGGTGAAGAGCTGGTCGCCCAGCTCACGGCGCAGCTGCCCGATGTGCAGGGAGACGGCCGCCTCGGAGACCTCCAGCTCGGCCGCGGCGTGTTTGACCGAGCCGAGGCGGACCACCGTCGAGTACGCGCGCAACTGAGTCGGGGTCACTAGCCGCGAACCGCCATGACGAACCCCCTGTGCAGAAACGTGACGCGCGCTACACCCGCAATCTATCGCGGGGACCTGGGAGGGCGCGTCCGGCGCTTGGCCAGGACGCGCCCACCCGGTCATCGCGAGCTGATCAACAGTCCGGGCACCACGTCCCGGCCGGTGGTGAACTCGGTGTACGCCCAGTTCTCGACGTCCGGCAGCGGCTTCGTCGGGGTGAGCGTGACGGTGCCGGACCCGCCGCGGGTCACGGTCGGCGTGACGTCCAGTGCCGCGTTGCCATAACGGGCGTCGACGGGGATGACCGTGACGCCCAGCTGGTACGCCACCGTCGCCGCGCTGGCGACCTGCGCGTGCACATACGCGGTGTAGACGCCCGGCTCCGGGAAGAACAGCACGACCCGCTCGTTGCTGTGCCAGAACGCCGCGCTGAAGTCGACCTGCTTGCCGTCTTTGTACACGTACAGGTCGAAATTGCTGTTCTCGTCCGTCGTCGTGGTCTGGATGATCGCGCCGGCGGTGCCCTTCGGGACGACGATGCGGGTGCCCTGCACGCCCTCACCGCCGGGGGAGAAGACCCCGCCGGAGACCGTGGTGCTGACCTGCTTGGCGGTCCAGACGACCGGGGTGTAGCCGCTGGTGCGTCCGGTCAGCGGGCCGGTGAACCCGGGCTGCAGGTAGCCGGAGCCCTGGCCACCGGTGCGGCCGAACTCGATGCCGGTGTCGTCGTACGGTCGCGGCGTGAAGCCCCACGGCCGCGCCGCCACGGTGAGCCGGACCCGGTGCTCGTCGCCGGCGAAGACCAGCGAGCCGGTGGTGTAGCGGTCCCAGGTGGCCGACCCGCGGGCGAGGCGAATGGTCACGGTCTGGGTCTTTCCGGGACGGATCGAGAACGTACGCGGGGAGACCGTCACGTCCATGCCGTCGAGACCCTCGGTTTTCGCCCGATAGGTCTCCGTCCGGGTGCCGACGTTGGTGAGCCGCCGGGTGACCACGACCGGCTTCGTCCCGTCGTATTCGCGCAGCGCGATCGACGGCAGGTTGATCTCCTTGCCGTCCGGCGCCCCGGCCGCCGCGAACGCGGTCAGCTCGGCCGCCGACGGCTCGATCACCAAGCCGGGGTCCGTCGCCTCGGCCGGGTGGGGGAGCCCGGAGCCCTGCTTGAGCGGCGACGACGTCGTCTCGGTGTCGGTTGCGGTCGTGCGCAGGGCCGACGCGATCGCGCCGGGCGACCAGTCCGGGTGCGCCGCCTTCAGCAGCGCCGCCTCTCCCGCGACGTGCGGGGCGGCCATCGAGGTTCCCGAGTACGCGTCGAAGAGTCGCCCGCCGTCGCCCACCGGAGAGACCGCGGCGATCACATCGACGCCGTCCTCGACGAGATCCGGCTTCTGCAGGCCCGTGTGCACCTGATCCGGCCCGTACGAGGAAAGGCTCGCGACGCTCGGGACCTGGATGTCGGAGTTGCCGCCGAGGCGCAGCGAGGCGGTGGCGTTACCGATCCGGTGCCGCCACAGGTAGTTGAACAGGACGCCGGCCTGCTCCTCGCTCCACAGGTAGATCGCCGGGAAGTCGTAGATGATGTTCAGCCGGGTGTTGCCGCCCGACTGGAACAGCACGACACCCGCGCCACCCTTGGACTTGACCTCCTGCACCGCCGCGTACGGGTCGTCGAAGTCGCAGGCCACGATCTTGCCCTTGATCTTCGCCGGGTCGAGGGTGCCGCCCCAGCAGTACTGCGCGCCGTCCGCCAGCGAGCCGGCCGTGTCACCGAAGACGATGTCCCTGGTGCGGGTGTCCGGCAGGCGGTCCATCGAGGTGCCGACCAGGGCGGTGCCGTCGCCCAGGCGTACGGTCGCCGGGTTGAGCCGCTCGACCGCCGCACCGACCGTCGTCACCCACGGCTCGGCGTTGCTGATCATGCCCGAGGTGCCGTCGTTGCCCGCGGCGGCAGAGATGAAAACCCCGGCCGTGTACGCGTTGAGGAACGCATCACCGATCGGCGAGTTGGCCGTGAAATCCCCGAAGGACGCGCCGATCGAGTAGTTGATGACGTCCACGCCGTCCGCGACCGCCGCGTCGATCGCCGCGATCAGGTCGGCGTCGGTGCCGGCGCCACCCCAGAGGGCCTTGTAGACGGCGATCTGCGCGTCGGGGGCGACGCCTTCGATGCGGCCGTAGTCGTGGCCCAGGACGGCGGCGTGGTCGACCTTGATGCCGGCCGCGGTGGAGGCGGTGTGGGTGCCGTGGCCCTCCATGTCGCGGGCCGAGAGAATCTCCCCGGCCGGTAGTTCGCCGACCGCGTCGAGGTAGCCGTCGGCGAAGTAGCGGGCGCCGAGGATCTTGCCGTTGCAGGCGCTGGCGGGGAAGCCGTCGCCGGATTGGCAGGTGCCGTGCCAGCCGGCGGGGGTGGTCATTTTCTTGGCGAAGGACGCGCTCTCCGGCCAGATCCCGGTGTCGATGACGCCGATGACGGTGCCGGCGCCCTTGCCGGGCTTGCCGGTCCCGCCGGCATTGCCGTTGACGCCGGCGCTGCCGTTCCCGCTTGCGCTGCTGGTCCCGCTTGCGTTGCCGTTGCCGCTTGCGCTGCTGGTCCCGCTTGCGCCGCCGACATCCTCATTTCCCGATTTTTCGTGATTTATCAGGGCGGATGATTGAGTGGGGGCTGGGGTTTGGGCTGTCGGCTGGGTCGGGGTCGCGCCCGTTGGTGTTGCGGCGTCGGCCTCGGACAAGTGCATCTCGGTTACCGCCGCCACGCGCGGGTCCTGGGCGAGCTTTGTCGCCTGGGCCGAGGTCAGCTGGGCCGCGAAGCCGTTGAACGCCGTCGTGTAGGACTGCCGCGCCCGCGCGCCGACCGCCGCCAGCACCGCCGACTGGCCGTCGTCCAGGTGCTTGCGGTACTTCTCCGCCGCGGGGGAGTGCGGCTCCGGTTGCTGACCCGCGGCGGGCTTCGTGGCGGCCAGTCCGGCTGTCCCACCGGCGTACGTGGCGACCGGGTTTTCCTTCAGCCGCACGATGTAGTGGCCGGGCAAGGCCCTGGCGGTCTGCTGGGCGTGTCCGGCAGCGCCGCCGGTCAGTGGCGCGGGCGTGCGGCTGCCGCCCAGTCCGGCGGAGGGCGGAGGCGTACGGGAAAGGGTGGAGGGTGGAGGCGTACGGGGAGCGGCCGAAGCGGGGTCGCCGAGCGCGACGCCGCTGATGGTCAGGGTGAGAACGACGGACGCCGCGAAAAGGCGCCGGGAACTCGTGTGGGGGACCACGAGTCTCCTTCCGGTACAGCGAGGGATGTAGATAGATCAACACCCAACACTGAACCGGTTAACAAGCTGTCCCGGAACTATTACGATTGATGATCATCTGTTGCGGCGCCGACGAATCCGGCGATCGCCAGGGACACCATCTCGTCCAGACGCGACAGTGCGTCCGGGAACGCGCCGCGCAGGTAGTCCTCGTACCAGATCCGGAACGCCGCGGTCGCGCACGCGAACATCAGCCGCCGGCGCCACCCCGGCTCGCCCGGACGCAGCGACAGCAACTCCTGCTCGCGCTCGGGCGTGACCCGCAGATGCGTGGCCCGCAGGTGCGCCGACTGGTCGACCACGCGGCTCAGCGCGCGCAGCCAGTCCGCGTGCTCCACCACGAAAGCGCCGAGCTCATGCATCGCCGGGAGGATCACCTCGGGGTCGCTCACCGACGCGGGTGCGGTCGTCATGTGCCGGGCGACGATCGCGGTCATCTCCTTGACCGGCTCGGCGATGACGTCGTCCTTGCTGGCGAAGTACCGGTGAAAGGTCCGCGGTGCGATCTCCGCGGCCGCGCAGATGTCGGCCACGGTCACGTTGTCGTACCCGCGCTCGATGAACAGCCGCCACGCCGTCTCCGCGGTCAGCGTGCGGTTGCGTTCCCTCTTGCGATCCCTCAGGCCGGCGATCGGCGTGCTCCCTCCCTGCGCTGGCAATGCTAGGTGTGTGACCCCGGTCTCACGCGATGGTGCCCGCCCCCGGGTCGTGGCACTCTCTGCCTCGTGGCAGATTATGCCACTTCCTTTCGTGAGAGGCCTGCCGATGTCTTCAGCCGTCGCCGCCCCGCCGGCGCCGACCAGGTCCGGGCCGTGGTCCGGCAAACAGCTGATCGTGCTGCTGGTGATCGGCGTCGGCGCCCTGATGGTGTCGCTGACCCAGTCGCTGCTGGTGCCGGTGCTCGGCGAGGTCGGCACCGACCTGCACGCCTCCGGCGACGGCGCGGCCTGGATCCTCACCTCGACGCTGCTGGTCGGCGCGGTGGCGGTGCCCGCGTTCGGCCGGTTGGGCGACCTCTACGGCACCCGGCGCATGGTCATCGTCGCGCTCGCGGCCCTGGTCCTCGGCTCGCTGATCTGCGCCTTCGCCCACGACCTCAGCACGATGATCGTGGGTCGCTCGGTGGTCGGCATCTCGGTCGCCACCGTCCCGCTGAGCATCAGCCTGGTCGGTGTCACCCTGCCGCGCGAGCACTCCGGTTCCGGCATCGCCCTGATCAGCGCGATGCTCGGCGTCGGCGGCGCGCTCGGGCTGCCGCTGGCCGGGGTCATCGCCCAGTACGCCGACTACCACGTGCTGTTCTGGATCTGCGTGGCCGGCGGCATTCTCGCCATTCCGGGGATCGTGTGGCTGGTGCCTTCGCCGGAACGGTCGGCCCACGGGCGCATGGACATCATCGGGACGGTGCTGCTCGGCGGCGCGATGCTGGCGCTGCTGCTGCCCCTCGCGCAGGGCTCGTCGTGGGGCTGGACCGGCCCGCTCACGCTGGGCCTGCTGGTTCTCGCGGTGGTCCTGCTCGTCGTCTTCGTGCTGGTCGAGCGGCGTCTGAGGTCGCCGCTTGTCGACGTACGCACGACGGCCCGTCCCGCGATCCTGCTGACCAACCTGGCGTCGCTGTGCGTGGGCTTCGCGCTGTTCGCGACGCTGATCGGCACGGCCACCTACGTCGAGGCGCCGGTCGCCACCGGTTACGGTTTCGGCAAGTCCATCCTGGTCGGCGGCCTCTGCATGCTGCCCGGTGGTCTTTCCATGCTGCTGCTCTCCCCGGTGTCGGCCCGGTTGAAGCCGCGCACCGCGCTGATCGTGGGCTCGCTGATCGTCGCGGCCGGCTTCGCCACCCGCATCGTCCTGACGGACAGCCTGTGGCAGGTCGTTCTCGGTGCGACGATCGCGGGCGCCGGCACCGGGATCGCGTACGCCGCTATGCCCGGCCTGATCATGCAGGCGGCGCCCCGGTCCGAACTCGCCGCGGCGAACGGGTTGAACTCGTTGTTCCGCAGCGTGGGCAGCTCACTGGCGAGCGCCATCGGCGGCGCGATCCTGGCGGCGCAGACGATCGACCTGGCCGGGTTCGCGTTGCCGTCGCTGGGGGCCTATCGGTTGTTGTTCGTGATCTGCGCGGCGGCGGCGGTGGGGGCGGCGTTGATCGCGCTGGTGATCCCGCGCCCGGCGGCGATCGCCGTGACGGAGTAGCGCTTCGCCGCGGCAGGCTTCCCGCCTGCCGCGGCCCCGTATCATCGGGGCGAACGCTATCCGCGGGCGGGAGGGAGGCAGAGGATCATGGATTACCAGCCGATGACCCTGGTCGAGCTCGCCCGTCACCTCGCGCGCCACCCGGACGAGAAGATCCGTTGGAAGCACGTCTGGGAGTTCCTCGAGGAATACCGCTGGGAGCCGGCGGACAAGCAGCGCATCCTTATCCACGAGGAACCACCTCGGGTCGGCGAAGAGAATTGGGACGTGCTGCTGGCGGCGTTGGCCGAGCACTTGGCCGCGCAGCTTGATCTCGCCCCACCGGAGTGGACCAGGCCCAGGGTCCTGGCGACGCCGTGGTTCCCCTCGTCGCTGCGCTCGAAACGCATGGAGGCCCTCGTGTGGGCGCCTGCCGCGTTCCGCAAGCACGGCGTCTATCTCTCCGCCCACGACCTCGAAGCCGCATGACAGACGACGCCCTACTCGGTCGCGCTGAGCTGGAGCGCGCGTTCGGAGCGCTCGGCGACCGCCTGGCCCGGCGTGGCGTCGTGGCCGACCTGTTCATCGTCGGCGGTGCCGCGATGGCGCTCGCCTACGATGCCCATCGCGTCACCCGCGACGTGGACGCGATCTTCGTGCCGCACGGCGTCGTGCTGGAGGAAGCCCGGAACGTCGCGCAAGCGATGGGCCTTCCGCCCTGGTGGCTTAACGAGCAGGCCAGCGCCTACGTCTCGGCACAGCACGACGCCGGCAAACGAGAGGTGTTCGAGCACCCCGGCATCAGGGTCATGGCCGCCTCGCCCGAACACGTCTTTGCCATGAAGGCGTTCGCCGCGCGAAGCCGTGACGAGGACGACCTGCGCACGCTTGCGAAGATCACCGGGGTGGCCACGCTCGACGGTGCCCTTGAACTGTGTGATCGGTTCTTCCCTGGAGAGTCGTTGCCGTCCCGGTCGAGGGCGATGCTCGAAGATCTCTTCGGCGTGAATTGAGCCGGGTGTTCACGCCGTACGGGGGCTTGTCAGGCTTCCCGTCCGTCAAGGGGCGTCGGAGTAAAGGTCCGCCGGGCTGACGAGCACGATGTCGTCGTTCTGCTCGGCGGCTCGCAGCAGGTCGTCGTGGAAACCGGCTGCGCTGTAGCAAGCCAAACGCGCGGTCTCCGCTCCGTACCGGCCCTGCGCGGCGAGCAGCGTCCGGATCCGGCGCAGGCGCTCCAGGTGGGTCATGCCCATCGTCTCGCCCCATTTGGCCTCGCCGATCGCCAGGAGCGGGCGGCGATTGTCGTCGTCGAGGCCGAACGCGACCACATCGAGTTCGTACGAGGCTTTGCGCGCGGGATCGTTGACCGTGCCGCTTCCGACGTGGTTCGGATAGCCGCCGAACGTCTCGTCCGGCGCCATGTATCGCGTCCAGTGCCGGCAGACCTGCTCGAGGTGCGGGCCGAGCACGTTGCCGGTGAAGCGCTGCTGGCTGCGCCGCCAGAGCCCGCTCGCGTCGCGGGTGTGCTCCAGGTCCGCCCGGATCGGACGCATCACCGAGTGGTAGAAGGTGACCAGCGGTTCGGCGATCCGGTACTTGGTGCGGTTGTCCTTGAACACGTCCGGCTCGCGGGAGATGAGCCCGCAGTCCTCCAGCACCGTGAGCGGGTGGGCCAGGTCGCCCGACTTGCGGCCGAGGTACGACGCGATCCCGCTGCGCCCGGAGCGGGTGGCACCATGGACGGGTGAACTTTGCGGTTGTGGACGTGCCGGAGCGGGAGCGGTTCGAGGCGCGCGATGACGACGGGGCGCTCGCCGGGGTGCTCACCTACCAGCTGACCGGCAACATCATCGCCTACACGCACACCCAGGGCGAAGAAGGCGCCGACACCGCCCTCGCCCGCGCCGCGATGGACGACGCCAAGGCGAAGGGGCGGGTGGTCGTGCCGCTCTGCCCGTTCCTGAGCGGCTGGCTCGACGAGCACCACGAGTACGACAAGATCCTGGCCCGCTCGACGCGCAAGGTGAAGTAGGCGGCCCGTTCAGGACCACGGCCGGCCCAGCCACCAGGCCGCCGAGCACAGGCTGATCCCGGCCAGCAGCCAGCACAGGCCGGCCAGGACGTGAGCCAGGGGCGTCCCGCCGGTGATGGGCAGGAGCGCGGCGCCAACCGACACGACCAGCTTCATCGCGCGTGGCTTGCCGTGCCGGTCCACGCCGGTGGCGACGAACGAGTGCTGGCCGGTTCCGAGGCTCGCCGGCACGCTCACGGCCTTGCGGAAGGCGCCGTCGGCGTCGGTCACCGCTAGACCCAGGACGATCGGATCCGAGTAGATCGTGATCCGCACGGTGGAGCGCGGGGCGAAGCCCTTGCCGATCACCACGATGTTCTCGCCGGGGGCGGCCGTCGTGATGTCGCCCTTGTCCGTCGTGAGAAGCAGCCTCGTCGTGGGCGGCCCGGCGGGCACCAAAGGCGCTGTCGGGATGACCTCGTTCGACAACGCCGGCGGTGACGGCACGTTGCCGCCGAGGGCCACGACGACCGCGGTGTACCGGGTGCCGGCGACGGCGCCGAGCACGCAGTGGCGCGTCGCGGCGGTCACTTCGCAGGCCGTGTCGCCGGGAGCGGCGTACACGACGTAGCCGGTGACCGTCACGCCGTTGTCGGCCGGGGGCGTCCAGGTCACGTCCAGTGACGATGTGCCCGCCGTGGCGACCACCGCGGCCGGTGCCGGCGGGCGGCCCGCGGTGACCTCGACCGGGTCGCTGCCGGCGCCCGGACCGCTGCCGTTGACCGCACGCAGCCGGAAGGCGTACGTGGTGCCGTTGTCGAGCCCGGCGACGGTCGCCACCCGGGTGCCACCGATGCCGGCATTCGTGGTGACCGGTGCCCAGGAGTCGCTCGAGCTGACTTCGTACCCGGTGACCTCGGCACCGCCGTCCGGGCCGGGGCGGAACGAGATCGTCGCCCCGCGGTTGCGCGACTCCGCCGCCCGGATCTCGGGAGCGCCGGGCACGGTGGAGGGGGTGCCGGGCCGTGCCGACGAGCCGGCGCCGGGGCCGACACCGTTCACCGCGCGCAGCCGCACCTGATAGGTGGTGCCGTTGGTCAGGTTGCCGACGCTGCCGACGCCGGCCGTCGCGGGGAGCGGCCGCCAGCTGTCGCCGTCATCGGTGGAGATCTCATACCCGGTGATCGGGTCGCCGCCGGTCGCACCCGGCGTGAAGGCGACCTCCAGGCCGCCGGCGAGGGACGCGACGGAGGACACCGTCGGCGCGTCCGGTGTGGTCGCCGGGGTCGCCGAGACACCGGCGCCGGCCGGACCGGGGCCGGAGCCCGTCCGGGCGCGCACCTTGAACGTGTACGCCGTGCCGTTGGTCAGCCCGGTCACCGTGCCTGTTCGCGAGGGGGCCGTCGTCAACGTGTGCCAGCTCGACCCGTCGTCGATGGTCCACTCGTACGCCGTCACCGGGTCACTGCCCGTGTTCGTGGGCGGGGTGACGGTCAGCGACACGGCACCGGCACCCCGCACCGCGGTGACGCCGGCGGGTGCACCGGGCGGCACCGCCGCCGGCGTGACCGACGCACCGGCCGAGGCATCTCCCGGGCCGACGTCGTTGCGCGCCCGGAGCATCACCGTGTAGGCGACGTTGTTGGACAATCCGGGGACGCGGCCGGTGCGGGTGCCACCCGCCCCGGCGGCGGTCGGCAACGGCTTCCAGCTCGTGCCGTTGTCCACCGTGTATTCGTAACCGTAGATCGGCATGCCCCCGTCGGAGGAGGGCGGCGTGAAGGTCACCGCCGCCGCCGCGGAGGCTGCCGCCGCGCTCAGTCCGGTCGGGGCGCCGGGCACGACCGGCGACGGGCTGCCATTGACGGCCGCGCTGGCCGCACCGTCGCCGACCCCGTTCACGGCGCGGACGCGTACGGGATAAATCGTGCCGGGCACCAGGCCGCCGAACGAACCGGTGAGCGTGCCGCCGGTGCCCGATGCGGTGGGCAGCGTCGCCCAGCCGGCCGAGCCGGTGGACACCTCGTAGCGCGTCACCGGGTCGCCGCCGGTCACACCCGGCGTGAAGGTGACGGTCACGGCGCCGGTGCCGGGACTGACCGAGAGCCCGGTCGGCGCGGCGGGCGTGGTCGCGGGAACGCCCGTGATCGCGTCACTCGCCGCGCCGTCGCCGACCGTGTTCGCGGCCCGGACGCGTACGGGATAGGTCGTGCCGTTGATCAGCCCACCGATCGTGCCGGTGCGGGTGCCGCCGGTACCGGCCGTGGTGGACATTGTGGACCAGTGCGAGCCGTCGTCGGTCGACACGTCGTACCGGGTGATCGCGTCGCCGCCGACATCGCCCGGCGGCAGGAAGGACAGGTCCAGGGCCGTGTCGCCCCGGGTCGCCACGAGCTGCGTCGGCTTCCGCGGCGTGGTGGCCGGAGTGACCGTCAGCGCGTTGCTGTCCGCGCCGGGCCCGGCGAGGTTCAGCGCACGCACCTTCACGCCGTACGAGGTGCCGTTGGCCAAGGCGGTGATCGTCGCAGTCCGGGTGCCGCCGCTCCCGGCGCTCGTGGTCAAGGCGTTCCAGCTGCCGCCGGTGGTGTATTCGTAGCCGGACACCCCGTTGCCACCATCATCGAGCGGCGGCGCGATCACCAGATCCGCCGAACCGTCACCCCGGGTGGCCGACTGCAGGACGGGCGCGCCCGGGACCGTACGGGGAATGCCACTCCCGGTGACCACAGCGCCGTCACCGACAGCGTTGACCGCGCGCACCCCGATCCCGTACGAGATCCCGTTCGTGAGGTTACCGACCGTCGCCGTGAGCGGATTGGTGCCGCTGGTGGGCAGTGTCGTCCAGTTCCCGGCACCGACCGACACCTCGTACCGCTGGATCGCACTGCCGCCGTCGGCCGCGGGCGGGAAGCTGAGATCGAGCCCGCCGTTGGCCGGCGTTACGGTAAGGCTCGCGGGCGCGGCCGGCGCGGTGAGCGTGAGCGGTGCGGCCAAGCTGGACGGCGGGCTGGGCTCGGACCAGGTCGTCCCGTGGTCGTTGCTGGCCTGGACCGTGAACGTGTACCCCTGGGTCGGGCTCAGGCCGGCGACGTCGCAGGTGAGGGCGCCGTTCGTGGTGCAGGTCTTGCTCTCCGGGTTCGACGTCACCTTGTAGTCGGTGACCGCCGCGCCGCTGTAGGTCGCCGACGCGGTCCAGGAGACCGCCACCTTGCTGGCGCCGGGCGTGCCGGTGACGGTGGCGGGCGGCGGCGGCGTGGAAACGACGGCGATACCGGTCGGCCAGCCGAGGCCGGTGACGACCGCGGGGCCGGGCAGGTAGCCGCCCGCGAACGTGGGCGGGAACTTGATCACCGCTCCGGCCTGGGGGTCCGCGGCGAAGAGGTTGCCGCGTCCGTCCAGGGCCAGGTCGAGGGCTGGACTGCTCAGCTTGGCGAACTCGCTGACGACGCCGCCCGGGGTGATCTTCTGAATCCGGAGGCCGTTCGTCGACACGTAGAGCACGCCATCGGCGCCGGCCTCGACGGCCATCGGCGCGGTGATGCCGGTGGCGTACACGCTGACGGTGCCGTCGCTGGTCACCTTGATGATGCGGTTGCGGATCTTGTCGGTCACGTAGGCGTTGTCGTTCGGATCGATCGCGATCCCGTACGCCACGACACCGCCCGGCACCGTGATCGGAGTCTGGACCCCGCCGGCCACCTTCATCAGCCAGCCTGCTCCGCCGGCGTAGACGGCGCCGGTGGAGTCGACGTTCACCGCCATGGAAGCGGTCAAGTTGCCGAGGAAGGTGCTCCGGGTGCCGTCCGCGGCGATCCGCTCGATGCTTCCGGCGCCCGGCTGCCCGCTCGCGTACTCGGCTATGTAGATCACCCCGCTGGGCGTGCGCGTCAGCTGGTACGGCTCCTGCATGGGGATGCCCATGCTGGAGGCGGTGCCGCCGGCCGGGATGCGCTTTGCCGGCCCGACCAAGTACTGGCTGATGACGTAGATGTCCGCGTACGGATCCGACCCCGCGACGGGGAGGGGAGGAAGCGGGACGGCCTGGGCGGGCGCCGCCGGCCCCCACGACACAAACCCGCTCGCGATCAGCGCCAAGGCAAGGACGGCCATGACCCGCCGCGCGGAACGAATGTGCATCGGGACCCCTGTACCTGGCAGTGACTTTCACTCAACGTAAGCAAAGCCCCGCCCGTTTTAGGCCCTTTTCGTCCTCACTACCACCGGGGGCGTAGTCTGCCCTCCACGCGGTACCCGCAGGTGTCATCCCTGGCGGGACGACCCGGGCGGCCCCGACCGGCATCGTCAGCAGGCATGAACGGTCTCTCCGCTTTCGTGCTCCGCCACAAGCTGGCCGTGACGCTGGCCTGGCTCGTCGTCTTCCTGGCCGGCGCGGCCACCGCCGGGCGGCTCTCCGGCGCGCTCGACCAGGACTTCACCTTCCCCGGCACCGACGCCGACCGCGCCAACCGGGCCGTCCTCACGGCATACGGCGCGGGCGGCACCGAATACCCGCTGGTGCCGGTCGTCACGCTGCCCGCCGGTACGCCACCGGACGCCACCCGCGACGCCTTCGCCGCGGCCGCACAAGCCGATCCCTCGGTACGCGTCGTCTCCTATCCGTCCACGAAGGACAACCGATTTCTCGGCTCGGACGGGCGTACCCAATTCGCTTTGGTCTTCGTCCCGTCGGCCGGGCACGGACCCGGCAAAGGCGCCGGCGTGACCGCCGCCATCCAGACGGCCCTGCCACCGGGCAGCACCGTGCACGTCACCGGGATCGGCGCGCTCAACACCGGCGGCAACACCGGCTCCGGCACCAGCGTGCTGACCGAAACGCTGCTCGGCGGCCTCGGTGCGCTGGCCGTGCTCGCGTTCGTGTTCGCGTCCCTGCTCGCCCTGCTGCCGCTGCTGATCGCCGCGGTGTCGATCCTCACCACGTTCCTCGTCGTGCTCGCCCTGACCGCCATCACCGACGTCAGCGTCATCGTGCAGTTCCTGGTCGCGCTGATCGGGCTCGGCGTCGCCATCGACTACTCGCTGCTGCTGGCCACCCGATGGCGCGAGGAACAGGCCCACGGTCACCGTGGCGACGAGGCGATCCACCGCGCGATGGCGCACGCCGGGCGGGCCGTGCTGCTCAGCGGCGTCACCGTGGCGATCGGCCTGCTCGCCCTGGTCGTGCTCCCGGTTCCGTTCCTGCGCAGCGTCGGCATCGGCGGCATGCTCATCCCGCTGATCAGCGTGCTGGCGACCCTGACCCTGCTCCCGGTGCTGCTGGCCCGGTTCGGGCAGCGTCTGCTGTGGCCGCGGATTCGCAGCGACCGGTCGGCGAGCCGGGCCTGGCGGGCCTGGGCGTCCGGTGTGGTGCGCCTGCGCTGGCTCGCCGTGGTCGCCGCGCTCGCGATCCTCGGCGCGCTCACCTTCACCGCGACCGGCATGCGGCTCGGCGAGGCCGGCAGCGCCGCGGTCGCCCAGGCCGCCCCTCCGGCCGCGGCGCAGGGCCTGCGCGAGCTGACCGACGCCGGCATCCCCAGCGGCGTGCTCACCCCCATGCTTTCCCTCGGTACGCCTCCGCCGGTCGACGGCACGTACGCCACCGTGACCACCGGGCCGCTGACGATCGTGCTGCCCGTCGACGAGGCGAGCACCGACGCGGGCAAGGCGACCATCCAACGCGTACGGGGCTCGACCGATGCCTTGATCGGTGGCCCGGGGGTGCTGGAGGTGGACGCCGAACACGCGCTGTACCAACCGTTCCCGTATCTGCTGGCCGCCATCAGCCTGATCACCTTCGTGCTGCTGGCCCGCGCGTTCCGCTCGCTGCTGCTGGCGGCCAAGGCGATCGTGCTCAACCTGCTGTCGATGGTCGCCACGTACGGCGTCGTGGTCATCGTCTGGCAGCACGGCCATGGCTCGGACGCGATCTGGGGCATCCCGGCGACCGGTGCGGTCACGTTCTGGCTGCCGGTGATGACGTTCGCGTTCCTGTTCGGCCTGTCCATGGACTACGAGGTGTTCATCCTGGCCCGCACCCGCGAGGAGTACGACCGCAGCGGCGACACCCGGACTGCGATCGTCGAGGGCATCGGCCGCACCGGGCGGCTGGTCACGAGCGCGGCGCTGATCCTGTTCCTGGCGTTCGTCTCGCTGGCCACCGCCCCGGAGACCGACGTGAAGATGCTCGCGACCGCCCTGGGCGCCGGCATTCTGCTCGACGCGACAGTGGTCCGGAGCCTGCTGGTCCCGGCGACGGTCTCGTTGTTCGGCAAGTGGAACTGGTGGCTGCCGGGCTGGGCGGCCCGTGTCCTGCGGGTGCCTCCAGCCACGCCGGCGACACCTTCACCCCGGGTCCTCGAACCGGTCTAAGTGCCGAGACGGTCGAGGCGTTCCACGTCCTGTTGAACTCCGGACGGCCCCGAGGGGGAGGGCCGTCCGGGACGGGGCCGAGGCGGGTTCAGCCACGGCTCCGGGGACGGCTCACCGGCGTACCGGGAAATGTCCTGAAGGGGTGGCACCGGCTCCTGGCCGGTCAGCTCGGCGAACTCGGCCCACGACAGCTCCTGCTGGGCCTCGCCCTCGTCGAGAATCTCCCGGTACGCCGCGGCCATCGCGGCCAGCGCGGACCGCACCGCCGCCAGCGGATGCAGCACCAGACGCACACCCAGGGCCGCGAGCTCGGCGTCACTCAGCGCCGGGCAGGCGGTCGCGCTTTCCGACCGACTGATTGCCAGCCGTACGCCCGGAAGAGCGTTACGGATCTCCGTCAACCGCGCCCGGTCGGCGACGCCCACCGGCAGCACCGCGTGTGCGCCGGCCGCCGCGTACGCCCGGCAGCGCGCGACCATGTCGGCCGGCCCGGTCCCGGTGGCGCGGGCGATCACCACGACCGACGGCACACGCTCGGCCAGCTCGGCGATCCGGGTCGTGGCCCGCGCCGGGTTCGCGCCGTCGTCCAGGTGCAGGCCGCCGACCCCGGCCCGCTCGTACGCCAGCGCGGTCCACACCGCGTCCGACCGGTCGTCGTAGCCGAGATCGGCGTCGGCCAGCAACGGCACGTCGCCCAGCGCCGGCTTGATCGTCGCCGCGCGGTCGGCGATCTGGGTAGGCGGCGTGACCTCGACACCGGGCCGCCCGCGCATCGTGGCCGCCACCGCCGCGCCGGACAGCAGCACCGCCCGGTTCCCGGCACGCACCGCGAGGGCGGCGCTCGCCGGATCGAAGACACCCGGCACGTGGGTGACATGGTCGGCGTCGAGCAGGTCCCGGAGAGTGGCGGCAGTCACGGCGCGATGTTATGCCGCCCCCGGTAGCCCGTGACCGGGTGGTGCCCCGTTGCCCCGTGCGGGATCGTCGACGAAGACCTCTATCCGTCCCTAGCACCGTGGGGCTTTCCCACCCGTTGTCCTCGGGCTGCGCGACGAAGAACGGCGCTCCGTGGAATTCCGGGTCGATGACCGAGCCTAGGCGAGTAAGTCCTGACCGTGGTGGTAGGCGGTGAGTGATCTGGTCGCGGTGTGGCAGTTGCGCGGTGGTGCCGGAGCTGAGGTGCTGTGGTGATCCGTTCGGCCGGGCGGTCCCGCTATGTGTAACTGTTCAGCTGCTTCCGTCGGCCGGGAGTCCCCGTGCGAGGCGGCGCCGCCAGGCCCGCGCAGGTCCCAGCTCCCCACAGTGGGCGCGCCCCACCCGGGTGTGGGCAGTAGCGACGCCGGGGAGGCTGTGGTTGCCCACACCGCGGCCACGCTCACCCGCGTGTGGAGAGTCGCGACGGCGGGGAGGTTGCGGTTGTCCACACCGCGGCCACCCTCACCCGCGTGTGGGGAGTCGCGACGGCGGGGAGGTTGCGGTTGTCCACACCGCGGCCACCCTCACCCACGTGTGGAGAGTCGCGACGGCGGGGAGGCTGTGGTTGTCCACACCGCGGCCACCCTCACCCGCGTGTGGGGAGTCGCGACGGCGGGGAGGTTGCGGTTGTCCACACCGCGGCCACCCTCACCCACGTGTGGAGAGTCGCGACGGCTGGGGGGCTGTGGTTCCCCACACCGTGGCGACCCACAGCGGGTGTGGGCACCTGTCACGGCCGGAACCTCCCAGCTCCCCACAGCGACCGGCCTAGCAGGTCCGCCACGGAAGGCCGACGCATCGCAGGGTGAGCGGCGAGAACCAGCTGAACAGTTCCGCTATGTGGACACCGCGGTCACATCGTGGATTTTTGTGAACCTTGGAGAGTTGGGCCCACATAGTGCGCGTACGGAATTAACTCGGCGTGTTGCTGATTTCGGCCATTCGATCTGCTAAGGCAGCTTCGTTACCTGCGCGTTCGCCAAGCCTGGACGTCTTCACTGGACAGATAACTTCCGACAAAGCCGCTGGTCAGCCAGCCGCCATGGGATAAATCGGTACAAAACGCGAAACTACGAGTTATTTTTTCGCAGGCCCATACGAGCCATAACTCTCCAAGGTTCACATTCGGCCGGAGAAAGCCGCCGGGCGAAAGCCTCGTTACGTGACAAAGCTATTCTCTACAATGGACGTTGGTCCCACATCGCGGGCGGTGGGTCCATGATGCGGGCGCGGGTCTCAGCAGGCGGTCACCACGTCTCACGGAATGGAAGCGCGGCGCGGCCGCGCGCCGAGCCCGCCTGTCCAGCGGCCCGGCCGATCCAGTAAATTTCAGGAAATGTCGGATATGTGCGAGAGGGGTAGCGGGGGCTGGCGGACGGACGGCGATCAGATCGCTGATTCGCCTACGGCCACTGACTCGGCTTGGCACTTACTCGTCTAGGGTCCACAGCTCGGTGGCGCCGAGGGCTCTCCGGTACCAGGCGGATGCCGACGCGGCGTCCGGCACCGCGAGCATGACGGAGATCGTGGTCATGACTTCGCAGGGTAGTCGCGGTGGTTTGCCGCCACGCTACCAGCCGCTGGTGCACCCGTCGGCTTGATCTGTGTCCTGCGCCACCTCGGCCAGGGCGCGGGGGTTCCCGGTGCTGGCGAGCTGCAGGAAAGCCCCGAGCAGGCGCCCCTCGGCCGCCGATGACGCGGGCCGGATCGCGTCCGCATCCACCCGGACGCGGGCCCGCCGGACCAGCTGGCGCGCGTTCGACTCGGTGAGCCCGAGCAGGTCACCGATCTCGCGGTGGGAGTAGCCGAACGCCTCGCGTAGCACGTAGGCGGCCCGCTCCCGGGGGCTGAGCCGCTGGACCAGCCGCACCACGGCGTGGCGCAGCCCGTCGCCGCGTTCGACCGCGATGGCCGGGTCGGCGTCCGGCTCCGGCCGGTCGGTCGGCAGCTCGGCCGCGTCGCGATGGCGCACCCGGGCGGACTGGACCACGCCGACCGACAACCGGGCCGTCGTGAGGCTGAGAAAGGCGGGCGCGTCCCGCACGACGCTGCGGTCGGTGCGGTTCCAGCGCAGCCACGCGTCCTGGACGACGTCCTCGGCCTCGGACGCGCCGCCGACGATGTGGGCGGCGATACGCAAGAGCCGATCGCGTACGGCCAGGAAGTCGGTGAGGCCATCGGTGGTGTCGGTTGCCGGCATCGCTCGCTCCTGGATCGCGGCCGGGCTGGCCGCGGACGCGTTCGACGCTAGGAACTGTCAGTGCGTAAGCAGTGGCAAACGAGTGTGCCCGGGAGGTCGCGGCGTACGCCCACTGACAAACAGGGTGCGGGCGCCCGGGGCCGACTCCCCGGACGCCCGCACGTCTCTCACCAGGCGGGCAGGTCGATCAGCAGCGGCCCGGTCCGGTCCGCGATCGCCTTCGCCGCGTGGTCCATGTCGTCGATCCCGGCCACGGTCAGTCCCTCGCCGCCGAGCGCCTCGGCGATCCGGGCCATCGACAGGACCGGGCTGTGGTCGTACACCATCACGATGATGTCCAGGCCGAGCCGTGCCGCGGTGGCGAACTCGGCCTGGCCGCCGCGCAGGAACTCCTCGTCGCCGCAGGCCAGCACCACCGGTTCGGCCTGCCGTCCGGCCGCGGCGCCGACCGCCGCGCCCATGCCCATGCCGCCCGAGCCGAAATTCACCGGCAGCACGTACGCCCGTGGGTCACCCGGATGCAGGTAGCGGAAAGCGTCCATCATGGACCGTCCATAGTCGACGACCACGGCGCGGCGCTCGGGCAGCACCTCGTCCAGGCGGCGCAACAGGGTGGCGGGCCCTGCTTTCTGCTCGGCCAGCCGCTCGGCCATCGCCTCGGTGCGGAACCCGCTCGGCGGCAGCTCGCGCACGTCGACCGCGTCCAGCAGGGCCTGCGCGGTCTCGGACGCGTCGCCCCGCACGGTCACGTGCGCCTCCGGCACGACCCGGTGCTCCACGTCGACCACCACGAGACGCTTGCCGCTCAGCAGCGTGCCGTGCCGGGTCGTGGACGCGTCCAGCGCCGCCCCGAAACTGATGAGCAGATCCGCCGAGTCCAGGATCTCGCGGGTCACCGGCCCGGCCAGGTCGCCCGCCACCTCCATGTCGAACGGCTCGCGCCGGAACAGGTCCTTGGCCTTGAGCGTGGTCGCCAGCGGCGCGCCGATCCGCTCGGCCAGCCGCAGCACCGGCGACCGGGCCTCGATCGCGCCGCGACCGGCCAGCACCACGGGTCGTTGCGCCGCCGCGATCTCCCGCACGGCGTGCCGCACCGCGGCCGGATCCGGCACGATCCGTTGCGCCTCCGGCAGGTGCAGCGGCACGTCCCAGTAGTCGATGTCGCGCCGTGCGTAGTCGGCCGGCACGTTGAACACCACCGGACGGTGCTCGGTGATCGCGCGGCGCATCGCCGTGGCGAGGTCGGCGAGCGTGGTCTCGGGCGTACGGGCCTGCTCGAAACCGGCGCCGGTGGGAAGGACCACGTCACGCTGTGCGATGTCGCGTACGTCGGACCGGTTCGTCGTGTCCGTGTCCGCGGCGATCAGCAGCATCGGCACCCGGCCGCGCACGCCCTCGATCAGGCCGGTGAGCGTCTTCGTGAGGCCGGGACCGGGGGTGACCGTCACCACGCCGGGCCGTCCGGTCAAGGAGGCGTAGCCGAAGCCCATGTGCGTGGCGCCCGGTTCGCTCGCGGCCGCGACGTAGTCACCGCCGTTCGCGACGAAACTGTCCACCAGGAGCAGGTTCGCGTCGCCGGTCACCCCGAAGACGGTGCGCACGCCATGGCGCGCCAGGGCACGCGCCAGCGCAGCGGGCACCAACATCTCGGCCGGCCTCCTTTCACAACGTCACTATCGACGGTGTACGGAGGAGGTTGTTCAGGCCAGAGACGCTACTCACCTCACCGCTTTGATCCTCGTCACCAGCACCGATCCCAGGATGGTGACCGCAGCCACCGCGACGTACAGCGAGGGGTAACCGCCGAGCCAGTTGACCAGCGGGAAGGCGAGCGCCGGGCCGAGCACCTGGGGCGCCGAGTTCGCGATGTTGATGACGCCGAGATCACGCGCCCGGTCGTCGGCCGACGGCAGCACCTGGGTGATCAGCGCCTGGTCCACCGACAGGTAGACGCCGAAGCCCAGGCCCAGCACCACCGCCGCGGTCAGCGCGCCCGGCCAGGCCGGCCAGAACGCGAGGATCAGGGCGCCGGCCGCCATGACGTAGCCGGAGAGGATCACCGACGGCTTGCGGCGCCCGGACCGGTCGGAGATCCAGCCGCCCACGACGACGGTCGCGACGGTGGCCACCGTGTAGACCACGACGACGATCGCCAGCCCGTTCTCCGGGTCGCCGTAGCCGATCCGGTCCCGCAGGAAGAACAGCAGGTACAGGGTCGCCATCGCGTTGCCGAGCTGCACCAGGAACCGGGTCGCGAACGCCCAGCGGAAGTCGTGGTCGCGACTGAACCGCAGCCGGAATCGCGGCGGCGCGGCGACGATCAGCGGCGGGTCGGTGGTGAACAGCACGAACGGCGCCGCGGTGGCCAGCACCAGCACCGCGATCAGCAGGTAGCCCTGGGCCTCGTCGGCCGCCAGGGTCACCACCAGGACGCCGGCCACCACACCGACGGACTGGGTGAGGCCGACCCAACCCGAGACGATGCCCCGCTGCAGCACCGGCGTGCGGTCCGGGACCACGGCGGTCAGCCCGGCCTGCATCGCGTTCAGGCCGGCCTGCGTGATGCACCACGCCACGGTCAGCCCGAGAACCGAGGCCTGGCTGGCCAGCAGCACCAGACCGACGCCGCCGACCAGCGCGCCCGCCATGATCCAGGGGTGCCGCCGGCCGGTGCGCGAGGTCGTCACGTCGGACAGAGCGCCCGCGATCGGGCCGGTCACCGCGGCGACCAGCGCGCCGAAGCCGGTGACGATCGCCAGCGCCAGCGTCTCCTCGCCGTCGGCCGCGAACCAGGACACCTGTTCGGGCAAGAGCACCTGAAGCGGGCCGAAATACCCCATCCAGAGACCGAGGTTCGCCACCGACAGCAGGGAGATCCAAGCCCCGCCGACGCGGGGTCTGGCTTCAGTGGTCACGCCGCCGGGTCAGTTCGTCGCGTAACCAGCGGAAACTGTCGTTGCGGGTGCGGACCTGCGTCGCGAAATCGACGCCGACCAGGCCGAACCGCTGCCGGTAGCCGTCCGACCACTCGAAGTTGTCGAGCAGCGACCAGACGAAGAAGCCGCGCAGGTCCACGCCGTCGGTCAGCGCCCGGTGCGCCGCGCGCAGGTGGGCGTCCAGGTAGTCGATCCGGGACTTGTCCGCCGTACCCTCGTCACTGGAGCAGCCGTTCTCGGTGATGTAGATCGGGGGCAGCGCCTCGGCGTACGTCCGCTTCAGGCCGGTGAGCAGGTCGTACAAGCCCTCCGGGACCACCGGCCAGCCGAACGCGGTGGTTTCGGCGCCCTCGATGGGCACCATCCGGAAGGGCAACGGTCCGTCGGCGGCCGCGATCCGGGTCGGGTTGTAGTAGTTGATGCCGAGCGCGTGCATCGGCGTACGGATGATGTCCATGTCGCCGTCGCGGACTCCTGGCACGTCCATCGGATAGGTGCCCAGCATCACCGGGTCGTTGAACAGCCGATTGTGGAATCCGTCGTAGATCGCGGCGGCCGCGTGGTCGGCCTCGTCGTCGCTCGCCGGCATCACCGGGGTGCAGTTGTTGGTGAGCATCACCTCGCCCGGCAGGGTCTGCGCGGCCAGTCCGTGGGCGAGCAGCAGATGGTGCGCGACCGGGAGGGCGTCGAGCATGAGCGTGCGGCCCGGTGCGTGCGTGCCGAACGCGTACCCCTCGGCCATGTGCACGACCGGTTCGTTCAGCGTGATCCAGCGGTGCACCCGGTCGCCCAGGCGACGGCCGACGTTCGCGGCGTACTGCGCGAAACGCTCGCTCGTCTCTCGGTTCAGCCAGCCGCCGCGGTCCTCCAGGGCCTGCGGCAGATCCCAGTGGTAGAGGGTGGGCAGCGGCGTGATGCCGCGCGCCAGCAGGCCGTCCACGAGGCGATCGTAGAAGTCGAGGTTGCTCTGGCGGGGCCAGGCGATTGAGAAGCGGTACGCGTCGACGCCGAGCTCCACCAGCAGATCGAGATCCTCGGGCCAGCGGTGGTAGTGGTCGCACGCGATGTCGCCGGTGTCCCCGTTCCGGGTGTTGCCGCGGGTGTGCGCAAAAGTGTCCCAAATAGACGGTTCGCGGCCGTCGTCCGTGGTCGCGCCCTCGATTTGATAGGCCGACGTGGACACCCCGACCACGAATCCCTCAGGGAACGGCGGCAGCATGCAGCACAGAGTATTGCCGCGGTCACCTTGGCGGAATGGTCCGTTGGTCGGACATGACACGCCCGGCGGAAGCGTGCGCTGCCGCCGGGCGTACCCCCGATGTTTGGTTTGCTCAGTTGCCGCCGACGCCCGGGATGGGCTTGGTCTTGCCGCCGTCCGGGGCGACCGCGAACCACGTGCCGTTGACGCCCTGGCCGTTGAGGTCGCCGGGCTTCGCGTCGGCGATGAAGTAGTAGACCGGCCAGCCGTTGATCGTGACCTGGCAGTGGCCGTCGGCGCGCTCGACGTACCCGAGGATCTTGGGGTCGACGCCCTTCGGGAAGATCTTGCCGGGCGACTTGATCAGCAGCGGCGGCCACGCCTTCTGGCAGTCGCCGTTGCAGTTCGACTTCGGCGGCTTGTTGGTGTCCTTGTCGAAGCGGTAGAGGGTGCGGCCGGCGCCGTCCGTGACGTACGTGCCGATCTGCTCGTTCTCGGTGGCGTTCAGCTCGACGGTGTTGCTGCCGCTGGTCCGCGACTTCGGCGGGGTGATGTCCTGGTCGGAGGGGCCGCTGAAGATCTTCACCCACTTCTGGGTCTTCACGACCGTGGGTTTGCCCGCTTTGTCCTCAGTGTTGGTTGCCGATGGGGTGGGGCTGCCCTGCTCGTCGCCGCCCGCTGCGCCCGCCAGACCGCCAGGTTCCGCCGGACCATCGGGGGAGAGCGGCGCCGCCGAGGACACCGCCGCCGGTGCCTCCTCCGCCGCTTCGGGCGGATTGTTGTCCGAGCTCTTCTCGAGCCGGAAGTCGCAGCCCGCCACGCTCACGACACCGGCCAGCGCTAACGCGACGAAGATCCGTTTCCGCATGGTCGCACTCCCTGGTCCCTTGGCTTTTGGCTTCTTGGCAATGCCATCCACACGCCTTGATGTCCGCCGGCGGTTCAGCCGAATGTGCCAATTCCCAAGATTTTTGATCCGGTTGGGCTACGGAGTACGTACTGGGAGTAGCTACGGCACAGTAGTTTCGTCGATGTCGATTCGCCAGATCGGGAGAGACGATGCCGTCGACCAGGACACGATCACATCGGGAGGTGGCCGATGAAGCGCTCGTCAGATCGCTGTGGCAGGAACACGGACGGGCCATGCTCGCGTACGCCACGCAGCTGACCCGCGACCGCGCCGCCGCCGAGGACGTGGTGCAGGAGGCGCTGCTGCGCGCCTGGCGCCACCCGGACAGCCTCAACAACGGCAAGGGCTCGGTACGCGGGTGGCTGCTCACCGTCGTCCGCAACATCGTGCTCGACCAGATCCGAGCGCGTGGCCGGCGCCCTCCCGAGGTCGCCGAAAGCCCGCCGGACGCCGCCGTCGAGGGCGACCACGCCGACCGTGTGGTGACGTCGATGGTGGTGGTCGACGCGTTGAGCCGATTATCGGCCGAGCACCGGGAAGTGCTCGAACAGGTCTACCTCCGAGGCAACACGGTGGCCGAGGCCGCCGAGGCGCTCGGCATCCCGCCGGGCACGGTGAAATCACGCTCCTTCTACGCGTTGCGGGCCTTGCGCGAGGCCGGCACGGAACGGTTGGCATCATGAGTACGCCGGACAGCGCGAACCCGACCAACGACCACGTCGACATGGCCGGCTACGTGATGGACATGCTCACTCCCGAGGAGAAGCAGCGCGCCGACGAGCACCTCACGACGTGCACGGCGTGCCGCGAGGAGATCGAGTCCCTGCGCGAGTGGTCCGCCGCGCTCGACGACGTCCCCGAGGCGATGCTGCTGGACGGCCCGCCCGACGACGCCGACCTGCTGCTGCAGCGCACACTGCGCCAGGTCCGCCAGGAGTCGGCCGGCCGCCGCCACCGCCGGTTGGCGCTGGTGACCTCGATCGCCGCCGCCGTGGTCGCGGTGGCCGTGGTGGGCGGCGCCCTGGTCGGCCGGACGACCGCACCCTCGTCCACCCCGCAGGCCGCGCCACCGGCCGCGTCCGTCCCGGCCGCCGAGCGTTCGGCGAGCGGGGTGTCCGCCACGACCGGCGCCCGCATGACGGTGTCGGTGGTCCCGGCGACCGGCTGGGTGCGGGTCAGCGCCACGGTCGGCGGCATCCCGGCGGGCGAGCGCTGCAAGCTGGAGGTCGTCGGCAAGGACGGCGCCGCGGTCCTGGCCGGCAGCTGGCTGGTGTCCCCCGCGGGCGAGGCGAACGGCACGCCGCTGAACGGCAGCGCGCTGATCGACCCGGCCCAGGTGGCGTCGGTCCGGGTGGTGAACACCGGCGGCAAGGAGTTCATCAACGTCCCGGTCTGACATGCCTGTCTACGCGGAATAGCCGGCCATCGCGTCGGCCAGCGTGTCCTTCGCGTGGAAGACGTCGACCTCGGTGAGCTGGAGCGGGCCGCCCGGCTCGGTCAGCCGGGCCGTCTCCGGGCCGCCCGCGTAGAACGGGGCGAATCCCAGATCCCGGATGATCGTGGTCGCGGCGCGGCGGGCGTCCCGGTGCTCGGTGCAGACGAACTCGGCCAGCAGCGGATCGTGGCCCCGGCGCCGGGTCAGGACGTCGGCCGGGAGGGTGTTGAAGGCCTTCGCCCAATGGGCCTCGGGCGCCCACTCGATCAGCGTCTCCAGGCCACTCATCCGGCCGCCGGCCGGGGGCGTCGGCGGGTTGGTCGCGTCGATGACGATCTTGCCGGTCAGCGCGCCCCCGGCCATGTCCAGCGCCTCCCGGGCCGACTCCCAGGGCGGGGCGAACAGGACGACGTCGGCGAAAGTCACCGCGTCCGGGACGTGCATCGCGATGCCGTGGCCGCCCATGTGGTCGACCACCGGGGTCAGGCGCTCGGGATGCCGGGACGTCACCGCCACGTCGTGGCCGCTCTCCGCGCACCATTCGGCCAGTGTCCCGCCCAGGCGGCCGGCTCCGACGACGCCGATCTGCATGCTCTCAGCGTGCCCGCTCACGTCGGGCGCGGGGTGCCGAACAGCGATTTCAGTGCGCCCCGGCGGTGGCCGCCACGACCACCGGGACGGCCAGGGTGGGGTCCACACGCGTACGCAGGGAAGGTTGCCAACCCGCGTCCGGCGTGAGATCGGGATCGAAGGCCGTGTTGTACGCGGCGACCAGATCGGTCCTGCGCGGCAGGCGGCTGCCGACCTGGACCAGCGAGCCGAGCGCGGTGATCCGGGTGCCCTTCCAGTAGTGGATGACGGTGCCGGTGGGGACGCCGGCGCTCAACCGGAAGTAGTTGTTCTCGGCGTAGATGCTGGACTCCACGCCGACCCCGAGGGAGTACTGGTACGTGCGTACGTCGGTGGCGATGTAGAGGTTGTTGTACACGTCGACCTGGCCGAACCGGACTCGCGGCGCGCGCTGGACGACGTTGCCGAAACGGTTGTGGTGCACGGTGACGCGCAGCTTGCCCACGTCGGCGCCGGGGGTGTCGGTCGAGCCGATCAGCATGGTCTTGTCGTGGTCGTAGTAGTCGTTGTACGAGACGGTGATCAGGTCGGAGCCCCGGATGAAGTCGGTGGCGCCGTCGTGGACCTGGTACGGGCGGCCGAAGTACAAGGGCTGGTCCGCGTCGTGGTTGGTGCCGTCGCTGAAGGTGTTGTGGTTGATCCAGACGTTGCTGGCGCCGCTGAGCGAAACCAGGTCGTAGAGCGAGTTCCAGTTGCCGGTCTCGCCGTCGGTCGGATCCCAGGCGGGGAAGCAGTCGGCGGCGTCGGTGACCTCCAGGTTGCGCACGATCACGTTGCTGACGTTGGTGAGCACGAGGCTGCCGTGATCGAGGCGGCCCCCGTTGACGCCGACGATCGTGGTGTTGCTGCCGACATTGATTTTGATCTGCTCGCCTTGGAGCTTGGCGGACCGGACGCGCGCGTCTTCGATCGGGCCGGTGGGTTTGGAGGCTCGACCCCAAATTCCCGGGTCGTACGCCGTGCGGAATGCGTCGAGCGAGTAGCCCGGATCGGTGAAGTCCTGGCACGACTTGCCCTCGGCCAGGTCGATGCGGCCGCTGACGAGGACGATCTTCGGGGTGGCGTTCTGGCCGTTGGTGGCGGGGTCGCCGCCCAGGGCACTGATGAGTTCGGACCTGGTGTGGACGACGAAGACGTGGGCGGCGTCGGCGGCGGAGCCACCGGTGGTGCCGGAGCCGGAGGCGGCCCAGCCGTCGTTGGTAGGCAGGGTCTGGCGGGCTAGAAGAGGCGCGGCCGCGTTCGGGCCCGATTGGGCGCCGCCGGCCGAGTTTGTGGCTGCCCACGAGATGTCTGCGGAGTTTGTGGCGGCCCGCGAGATGTCTGCGGAGTTTGTGGCGGCGCCCGGAAGGCTGGCGAAGCTTGCGGCAGCTCGTGCAACACCGGCGGGGCTCGGCGCGGACGGTGTGACGCCGACCGGAAGGCTCAGCATCGCGGCTGCGAGGGCGATGGTTGTCGCTGCAGGCATGGCGCCTCCTTCGGGGAACGCCTTCATGCTGGAGGAAAGCGCTTGCCTGGCAACCGTCACACGGACGTGGATGTCAGTCAATGTCTGGGGCAACGCAGGTTATTTGCAGCCGGCCAGCCAGCCAGCCAGCCAGCCAGCCGGCCAGCCGGCCCGCCCGCCCGCCTGCCAGCCCGGCCCGCCGCCCGCCTGCCAGCCCGGCCCGCCCGCCAGCCCGGCCCCCAGCCCGCCAGCCTGCCAGCCCGCCTTGGGTAGCCGGCCGATCTCGGCACGAGCGCGGGCCGTGCCGGCCGGGGCGGGCCGATGCAGTCCGCGCCATGTGACTGACCTTTACGCGACTGACTTTTTACGCGACTTTTTACGAGACGAGCAAGTCCTAATCCGACTCGGCGGCCATAGGCGATCACTGCTCCGATCGCGCATCGTTCGATCTACCCCGCCCAGCCGCGCATATCCGACTTTTCCGGTGACCGAGAGCTCGGAGGGCGTGTGGCCCCGGATTGTCGCGGTGGTCGACGAGCTTCAGGGTCGACCGGTCGGGCAACTGCACCGCCGGGCTCAGCCCAGCCGACGCATGATCTGCCCTTTCAGCACACTGACCCGCGGCGCTTCCATTTCGTGGGATTCGCGGCCGCATACTGAGACCGGCGACCACATCCTGGACCCGGCATCCGCGATGTGAGACAACCGTCCATCGTGGAGTCACTTTTGCCCGGTAATGCGCCTTTTGCGTGGGCGGATTTGCCAGCCAGAAGTGAACCTTGGAGAGTTGTGGCTCGTATGTGGGCGCAACTCTCCAAGGTTCGCAAAAGTCCACGATGTGGAACTGTTCAGCTGGTTCTCGCGCCGCTCACCCTCCGATGCGGTGGCCTTCCGTGGCGGACCTGAGGGCCGTCGCTGTGGGGAGCGGGGACGTCCCGGCCGTGACGGTTCCCCACACCCGCTGTGGGTCGCCATGGTGTGGGGAACCGCAGCCTCCCCGGCGTCGTGACTGCCCACACGTGGGCGGGGGTGGCCGCGGTGTGGGGAGCCAGGGCCTTCCCGGCGTCGCGATTCCCCACACGTGGGTGGGGGTGGCCGCGGTGTGGGGAGCCACAGCCTCCCCGGCGTCGCTACTGCCCACACCAGGGTGGGGCGCCCATTGTGGGGAGCTGGGACCTGGCCGGGCCTGGCGGCGTCGCCTCGCACGGGGACTCCCGGCGACGGAACCAGCTGAACAGTTACACGATGTGGTTGCGATGTCCCACAAAGCAGGACCGCGCACTGCCGCACGAGATTGCCGCGCGACCATGACGGGTCCCCGTAGCCGCGGCGGTCTCACGTTGCCTATCGGGGCTGGCCGCTGCTGTCCCAGGTTTCCATCGTGGCTGGCCGGGGCGGTCTTATGTTGCCTATCGGGGCTGGCCGCTGCTGTCCCGGTTTTCCATCGTGGCTGGTCGCGGCTGTCTCAGGTTTCCATCGTGGCTGGCCGCAGCGGTCTCACGTTCTCCATCGCGGCAGGCCGCGGTGTCGCCCATGTCGCCCGTCGCGGCACGCCGCAGCCGTCCCAGGTTGCCCGTGGCGGGCGGCCGCAGCCGTCCCAGGTTGCCCAGCGGGTCGGCAGAAGCGCAACCGCATCACGACAGGGCTGCTGCAGGTCGGCGACCCGGCGGGCGCACGGATCGCGTTGCGGCTCGCGCCGAGCGGCGGCACGGCCTCCTCGACCGGCAAACGAGGGTTTATCCGTTAGGCGCCCGGGGTTGGAGGCCAGGTGCTCTCGCGGCGCACCAGCTCGGCGGCCACCTTCTCGACCCGAGGGCCGTCGCTGGGAGTGCCGAGTGCCAGCGACATCGCCCGCTCGCCCAGCTCGGTCAGCGGCAGGCGCACCGAGGTCAGGGCCGGCGTGACGTCGCGGGCGATCGGCATGTCGTCGAAGCCGATCACACTCAGGCGACGGCCCAGCACGCGCAGCGTCGCGAGCGTTCCGACGGCCATCGAGTCGTTCAGGGCGGCGATCGCGGTCAGCGACGGATCGTCGGCGAGCAGGGAGGCCGCGGCCTCGGCGCCGCCGTCGCGGGTGAAGTCGGCGTGCACGATGCGGGTCTTCGGGATTTTCCGGCCGAACTTGCGGGCCGCCCGGCGCAACCCGGCCAGACGGTCGGCCGTGGTGGTCAGGTGCGGCGGGCCGGCGATCACCGCGACCTCGGTGTGCCCGAGCTCGAACAGATGCGCCCCCGCCAGATAGCCGCCCTGCTCGTTGTCCGGCAGCACGGCGTCGCCGGGATGCTCGTGCCGGCCGATCACCGCGATCCGGCCGCCGGTCGACTCGAACGCGCGCAACCGATCGTCCATCCGCGAAGCCGTGTCCGCGTCAAGATATCCGGAACCGGCGATCACGATCGCGGCGACCTGGTGGGCGTGCAGCAGATCGATGTACGCCAGTTCGCGATCGGGCTCCCGGTAGCTGTTGCAGATGATGACGAGACGCCCGTCCGCGGTCGCGACCCGTTGCAGGCCGCGGGTGATCTCGGCGAAGTACGGGTCGGAGACGTCGTGCACGATCACGCCGACCGCGTTGCGATTCGAGCGGGCCAGCATCTGGGCGTGGGCGTTGGGCACGTACTTGAGCTCGTCGACCGCGGCCAGAACGCGCTGGCGCAGGGCGTCGGCCACCGGTTTCGCGCTGCCGTTGATGATCCGGGACGCGGTCGCGGTCGACACCCCGGCGTGCCGCGCGACGTCCGCCAAGGTGGCCATGCAGGGCAGACTACGTCTTCGGTCCCCGTTTGGGTGGCGGGCGCGGCGGTGAAAAATGGCCCCGGGCGGGGGTTACCGCCGATCGCCGGGCTCGGCGGGGCGAGGACGGAATGGTAGCCGAACGGGGTTGCAACCGATCGGCGTTCTCGGCCGAGGCATGGGCGAAAGAGTGGCGGGCGGGGGAGTTGCGTCCGAACGGCACTCTCGGCCGAGGCGAAGGCGGAGTGGTTGTCGGGCGCGGGTCGCGGCCGAAGTGTCTGGTCGGGGCGAGGGCGGCGTGGTTGCCTGGCGGGGGTTGCGGCCGATCAGTGTTCTCGGCCTGGGCGAGGGTGGAGTGGCGGCCGGTCGGGGTCGCGGCCGGTCGGCGGGCTGGGTCGGGGCGAGGGCGGAGTGGTTGTCGGGCGCGGGTCGCGGCCGAAGTGTCTGGTCGGGGCGAGGGTGGAGTGGCGGCCGGTCGGGGTCGCGGCCGGTCGGCGGGCTGGGTCGGGGCGAGGGCGGAGTGGCAGCCGGGCGAGGTTGCGGCCGGTCGGCGGGCTGGGCCGGGGCGAGGGCGAAGTGGCAGCCGGGCGAGGTTGCGGCCGATCGGCGCGCTGAGCCGGGGCGAGGGCGAAGTGGCAGCCGGGCGAGGTTGCGGCCGGTCGGCGGGCTGGGTCGGGGCGAGGGCGAAGTGGCAGCCGGGCGAGGTTGCGGCCGATCGGCGCGCTGAGCCGAGGATGGGGCGCAGTGGTGGCCGGGCGCGGGTCGCGGCCGGACGGCTGGCTCGGCCCCTGCGAGGACGGCGCGTATCCGGCTGACGCGTAACCGGCTGACCCGTAACCGGCCGTTTGTCGCGCAGGCGCATGGACCAGGCGGCTGCGGTTGGTCGGCGTTGGGCTATTGCTCGCTGGATGGCTGGGCCACTAAGGTCCAGGAAAGCGCTTACCTCGGCCCATTTCCCGGAGGATCTGTGACCATGGACCGGACCAGCATCGGCATCGTGCTCAATGGCGTCACCGGGCGGATGGGCCTGCGGCAGCATCTTGTCCGGTCGGTGCTCGCGATCCGCGCGGACGGTGGCCTGCCGCTCGCCGACGGGCGCGTTCTGTGGCCCGAGCCGGTCCTGGTCGGGCGCAGCGAGGCCAAGCTGCGCGCGATCGCCGAGCAGCACGGCCTCGACGACTACACGACCGACCTCGGCGAGGCGCTCGCCCGGCCGGACGTGCACGTCTACTTCGACACCCAGGTCACCTCCGCGCGGGTCAAGGCGCTGCGGCAGGCGATCGAGGCGGGCAAGCACGTCTACACCGAGAAGCCGGTTGCCGAGAGCCTCGACGAAGCGGTCGAGCTGGCCCGCCTCGCCGACGCCGCCGGGGTCAAGCACGGTGTCGTCCAGGACAAGATCTATCTGCCCGGGTTGCGCAAACTGGCGCGGCTCGTGCGCAGCGGATTCTTCGGCCGCATTCTTTCGGTACGCGGTGAGTTCGGTTACTGGGTTTTCGAGGGGGATTGGCAGGCGGCCCAGCGTCCCTCGTGGAACTACCGATCGGCGGACGGCGGGGGCATCACTCTCGACATGTTCCCGCATTGGCACTACGTGCTGGAGCAGATCTTCGGGCCGGTGCGCGCGGTGACGGCGCGGTCGGTGACGCATGTCGAGAAACGCTGGGACGAGGCCGGTGAGCCTTATGCGGCAACCGCGGACGATGCGGCGTACGGGATCTTCGAATTGGACGGGGGCGTGATCGCGCAGATCAATTCGTCCTGGGCGGTCCGCGTCAATCGCGACGAGCTGGTCGAGTTCCAGGTGGACGGCACGCACGGCAGCGCGGTCGCGGGGCTGCACCATTGCCGCATTCAGCCGCGCGCCGCGACGCCGAAACCGGTCTGGGATCCGGACGTCCCGACCACACAGCGCTTCCGGGAACAATGGCAGGAAGTGCCGGACAACCAGACGTTCGAAAACGGCTTCCGCGCGCAATGGGAACAATTTCTGCGGTACGTCTCGGAGGACACCCCGTACACCGGAGACCTCTGGGCTGGGGCCCGTGGCGTGCAGGTCGCCGAACTGGGGCTGCGGTCCTCGCGTGAGGGGCGCCGTTTCGAGGTGCCGGAGCTCGGCAGATGATCACGTTCAGCGGGCGCGGCGAGGCGTACACGAAAGGGCCTCGAGGGTTTTCGTCGCGCCTCGCCTATGCGGCGGCTCCGGTGGTCGCGGATCCGTTCGCGGAAAACGTTCCCGGGGCGCCCGCGGTGCTCGATTGGGAGGCCACGCTACGGTTCCGGCAACACCTTTGGTCGTACGGGTTCGGTGTCGCCGAAGCGATGGACACGGCGCAGCGCGGCGCCGGACTCGACTATGCGGCGACGCGGGAACTGATCCGGCGCAGTGCCGCGGAGGCGAGCGGTCCCATTGTCGCGGGCGTCGCGACGGACCAGCTTCCGGCCGGTTCCGCCACGGTGGACGAGATTGTCAAGGCGTACGGGGAACAACTGCTGGATGTGCAGGAAGCCGGCGCCCAACCGGTGTTGATGTGCAGCCGGCATCTCGCGGCGGCGGCGCGCGGGCCGGAGGATTACCGGCGCGTCTATAGCGAATTGTTGCGGCAGGCCGATGGGCCGGTGCTTTTGCATTGGCTGGGGGAGGCATTCGATCCGGCGCTCGCGGGTTATTGGGGTGGGGGAGCGGAGACCGTTCTCGATATCATTCACGCGCACGCGGACAAGGTCTCCGGGATCAAGATGTCGCTGCTGGACGCGTCGGCCGAGGTGGCGATGCGGCGGCAGCTGCCGGCCGGGGTGCGGATGTTCACCGGCGACGATTTTCACTATCCGGAACTGATCTTGGGTGACGCATCGGGATATTCGGATGCGTTGCTGGGCGTTTTCGCCGTGATTGCCCCACCTGCGGCCGCGGCGTTGCGGGCACTCGATTCGGGCGACGGCGCGACTTATACCGACATCATGGCAGCAACCCTGCCGCTCGCGAGGCACCTGTTCGCCGCCCCGACCTATCACTATAAAACGGGAATTATCTTTCTCAACTGGCTCGCCGGGCACCAAGATTCGCTCGTGATGGTCGGCGGCGCGCAGGTCGGACGATCTCCTCGCCATTTGCTTGAACTCATGCGCCTCGCGGATGACGCCGGCGTGCTTCCCGATGCTGAAATGGCTTCGCACCGGGCGCGGGCCTGGCTGACCACAGTGGGGGGATCATGACCGGCTTCTCGCTCAACCAGGCGACCACGAAGCATTGGCCGCTGCCCGATCTGGTGGCCGGCTGTGTGACGGCCGGGGTGCGGGCGGTCGGGCTCTGGCGGGAGGAGGTGCAGGCGTACGGGGTGGACAAGGCCTCGGGTTTGATGCGTGACGCGGGCTTGACCGTGTCCTCGCTGTGCCGTGGCGGGTTCTTTCACGACGCCGACTGGTATGACGACAATCGGCGCGCCATCGAGGAGGCGGCGGCGCTCGGCACCGACACGCTGATCCTGGTCAGTGGTGGGCTGCCCGGTTCGAGCCGGGACATCGACGGCGCCCGGCGACATGTGGGGGAGGCGATCGGGGCGCTGGTCCCGGACGCCCGCGCGGCCGGGGTGCGGCTCGCGATCGAGCCGTTGCATCCGATGTTCTGCGCGGACCGCTGCGTGGTGGCGACGCTGGGCCAGGCGCTCGAGCTGGCGGCGCCCTATCCGAGCGAGGTGGTCGGCGTCTGCGTCGACACGTACCACCTGTGGTGGGACGACCAGATATGGCCGACGATCGCCGAGGCGGGCGCCGCGGGCCGGATAGCCGCGTTCCAGCTGGCCGACTGGATAACGCCGTTGCCCGAGGGGGTCCTGCTGGGACGGGGCATGCCCGGCACGGGATGCATCGACCTGTGTCGTTTCGCGGGGGCGGTGCGCGCGGCGGGTTATGACGGGTGGACGGAGGTGGAGGTCTTCCACGAGCAGGTGTGGGCACGGCCGGGCGCGGCGGTGCTGGCCGAGGCCTACGAAGGCTACCGGGCCGCCACGGCGGACGTATGACCGAGCTGACCGTCGGGGGTGTCGCTGTCGCCACCTATGTCGTCGAGCCTGCTGTGGACATTCGGCTGGCGCCGCGGCCATACCTGCATCCGGTGCGGACGCTCGGCGGGGTCGTCGTCACGGACGAGTTGTGCTTCGACCATCCGTGGCATCTCGGGGCGTCGCTCACCGTGGCCGACGTCAACGGGGTCAATGTGTGGGGTGGGCGGACGTTTGTGCGCGGGTCGGGCTACGTCTGGCTGCCGGATCACGGGCGGATCCGGCACGACGGGTGGCTGACCCCGGCGGTCGGGCCTGGCACCGGCGATGTGGAACCCCATGGCTCGGCCGGCGGGTCTGGCGGCGGCGGCGCGGATCTGCGGACGTCGGGGCTGGCGGAAACGCTGAGCTGGCTCGACGGGGACGACCGCACGCTCCTGACCGAGCGCCGGGACATCGCCGCGACACCCGCGCCCGGGGGCTGGGAGCTTTCCTTCCGGTACGCGCTCACGGCCCCCGAAACACACCAGGTCGTGCTCGGGAGTCCGGCTACCCACGGGCGTACCGGAGGGGCTGGTTATGGGGGTTTCTTCTGGCGGCTTCCGGCCGGGTCCGCGGTGGCGCGTGCGTCCGACGGCGGCGAGGCGCACGGCAGCGACGCCTCGTGGGTTGCCGTGACGGTGGACGACGCGTACACGCTGGTCTTTGCAGGGTTGGCGGACAAGGATCGCTGGTTCGTGCGGACCGGCGAATACAACGGGGTCTGCGCGGCGCTGGCGTTCGAGACGCCGTTGACGATTCCGCCGGGTACGACGTTGAGACGCCACATTCGTGTCCGGATCGCGGACGGCGGGCGACCGGCACTCGGCTAATGCCCTACCGCGTGCCCCGGGCCGTGGACCGCCGCCCGGTGCAGGCTGCGGTAATGGCGCGGCGACACCCCGGCGGTCCGTGTGAAAGCGTGACTGAACGAGCTTTCCGAGGAATACCCGAACCGGGCCGCCAAGGTCGCTACGGTCGCGTCCGTCTCGCGCAGCGCGACCTCGGCCAAGCGGATGCGGAAATGGTGCAGATAGGTGAGCGGCGGCATTCCGGAAAGGACCCGGAAACGGGTCGCGAAGGCGCTGCGCGACATCGAGACGGCCTGCGCCAGATCCGCGAGGCGCCACGGGTATCCGGGCTGCTCGTGCATGAGGACGAGCGCCGGCCGTAACTCCGCATCGGCGAACACCCGCAGCCACCCCACGGCCGGATGGGCGTCGCGGGCCTCCAGAGCCACCCGCAGCACCTCGACGAGGATGATCTGCGCGTACTTCTCGCCGGCGAACGCCGATCCGGGCGCCGGACTCCCCAGTTCCCGCAGCACGCGGCCGAGCAGGTAACGCAGCGCGGCGGCGGCCGGGTCGGCGGCGCGGATGTGGGTGACGTGGCCGAGCGAGGCCAGGATCGGGTCGACGTCCATCTGGATGTGTCCGGCGATGCCGGCCACCTCGCTGCCGCCCAGCTGCACGATCGGGGCCGGGTCGAGCGCGAAGAGGTCGTCGGCGTCGGCCGGTGGCACCGCGCGGTCGCTGGCCAGGATCCACGGGGCGGTGCCGTGGCATAAGAGCACGTCGCCCTCGTCCAGGCAGATCGGGTCCCGGTCGCCGACGAGCACCCCGCAGTGGCCCCGCACGGCGACGTGCACGCTCAGGGTCTGCTGCCGCGGCGTGAAGCGGACCGCCCATCGGCCGCCCGCGGTGAAACCCCGGGACGTGACCCGGGGGCGGATGATGCCGAGAGCGTCGGAGAAAGGGTCGTACACGACTTCGATTCTGGCGACGGGCCCGGCCGAACCCCACCAATCCCGTGCCATCACGATGACAAATCCGGGTCAGGCGGGGTCGCGCTCCGGCGAGCGGGCGGCCCGGACGTATTCGCTCGGCGCGATCCCGAATTCGTCCTGGAACAGCTTCGCGAAATGGCCGCCGTTCGGGAAACCCCAGCGCACCGCCACATCCCCGATGCTGACCAGCCCGGCGGTGTCGAGCTCGAGGCGTACGCGTCGAAGCCGGGCCGTCCGGATATACGACGCGACGGTCTGATCCTCGTCGGCGAACGACCGATACAACGTACGCCTCGACACGTGCAACGCCGCCGCGACCGTGTCCGGGCTGAGCGCCGGGTCGTCCAAGTGGGAATCGATGAACGCCTTCGCCGTGGCCGGGAAACCGGGGGCGGGCAGAATGCTGTCCTCGAACGTCGCGGCGGCCATCCGGATAACGGATTCGCGCATGGTGACCAACGTGCGGGCGGACACCGCGGATCCGTTCTCGGCGCGCCGCGCGAACGACTCGAAGAGGTCGAAAAGCACGTCCGCGGGACTGCCCGGCGGAGTGGTCGCGTATTGCGGCCGCAACGCCGCCTCGGCCAGGCCCAGCCGTCTCAGGTGTGCGCGTGGCACCTTGATGATGCTGACGCTTTGATAGGCGACCGTATGGCAGGTGAAATCGTCCTCGAGCGTCGAGACGTAGACGTCGCCGGCCGCGATGGCCATGGTGCCGCTCGGCAGGTCGACGAACCCGCCGCCCTCGTTGACCCGCGTGATGGCGACGACGTCATCCGGAATGCCGCCCTGCCACACCGTGGACGAGGTCTCCCGCGCGTTCATGAATTGGATGTCGCCGACCTGGCACGCCAGCAATCCGAGCGTGAAATCCTTGGCCTCGAGCCAGTTGTGGCGGATCTCTCGCCAGCCGAGGACGGAACCCAGGGTCACGAGTTCTTCCGGACCCCGCAGGGCCTGGAAATCGCGACTGTAGGTGGATATGTCCGGGGACACAAAAACAAGCTAGCCCCAGCCTGGGCGCTACTCCAGCGGGAGTGACGCAGCGGACGCTCAGTCGAAAGTCCCCATCAACTCGGTGACCCAGTCGGCCGCGGGCGCCGGCGCGTCCGGTCCGACGGCTCGCATCGCGGCCAGCACGGTCAGCAGCATGCCCGCCGAGAAGAAGTCACGCGTCTCGACCGGGGTCGCCCCGGTCAGCTCCTGCACCAGCCGGTAGAGCCGGCCGAAGTTGCCGCGCACCTGCTCACCGATCACCGGGTCGGAGCCGGCGCTGAAGCCCTGCAGCAACACGGTGAACATGTCGGTCTCGGCGAAGAGCTCCCGGTACGCCCGTCCGAGGTTCGCCAGCGTCGGCTCCTCGGCGGCCGCGGCTCGCCACGCGTCCTCGATGCGGTCGGTCGCCCGCTGGCAGGCCGCGAGGAACAGCTCCTGCTTCGTCCGGAAGATGCGGATCACGTACGGCTGGGAGACCCCCGCCAGCCGGGCCACCTGATCGGTCGTCGTGCCGGCGTATCCGCCCTGGCTGAAGGCGGTGATGGCGGCCGCTACCAGTTGCTCCTGGCGCTCCTGCGCGGTGAGCCGTGTCCTAGGCATGGTTGACATGTTATCAGTCAATAACTACGTTCCTAGTTATCAGTCGATAACAACTGAGCGGGGAGACGAGAATGACCACCGCTGCGCTGGAGAAGCCGGCCACTCACAACAAAACGGGCAAACCGCTTGCGGCGATCCTCGCTGCGGTCGGGATCCCGATCTTCATGGTCACACTGGACAACCTGGTGGTGAGCACGGCGCTGCCGGTCATCCGCACCGACCTGAACGCCTCCATCCAGGACCTGCAATGGTTCGTCAACGCGTACACGCTGCCGTTCGCCGCCTTCCTGCTCACCGCGGCCGCGCTCGGCGACCGCATCGGCCGCCGCCGGATGTTCCTGATCGGGCTGGTCGTCTTCACGCTGGCCTCGGCCGCCGCCGCGCTCGCGACCGCGCCGTGGGAGCTCACCGCGGCGCGCGCGATTCAAGGACTCGGTGGTGCGGCCGTCGCGCCCCTCTCGCTCACGCTGCTGGCCCAGGCCGTGCCGGATCGCTTGCGTACGGCCGCGGTCGGCATCTGGGGCGGCATCAGCGGACTCGGCGTCGCGGTCGGGCCGGTCGTCGGGGGAGCGGTGGTCGACGGCATGGACTGGCACTGGATCTTCTGGCTCAACGTCCCGGTCGGCATCGTCGCGGTGATCCTGGCCGCCACCGTGCTGCGCGAGTCGCGCGGCGGCGCGCGGCGTCTCGACCCGTTCGGCCTGGTGCTGTCCGCGGCCGGCCTGCTGCTCGTGGTGTGGGGCGTGGTGGACGGTCCGGACCACGGCTGGTCCTCGGCCCGGATCGTGTCGATGCTGGCCGGCGGCGGGTTGCTGCTGCTCGCGTTCTTCGCCTGGCAGGCCCGCAACCGCACGCCGATGCTGCCGCTGTCGCTGTTCCGGTCGCGCGGCTTCAGCGTCGTCAACATCATGACGCTGACCTTCACCGTCGGCGCGTTCGGCTCGGTCTTCCTGCTCTCCCAGTTCTTCCAGGTGGTGTCGGGGCTCAGCCCGTTCGAGGCCGGCCTGCGGACGTTGCCGTGGACCGCGGCGCCGATGGTGGTGGCACCGCTGGCCGGGTTGTTCGGCGACCGCATCGGACAACGCAACCTGATCTTCGCGGGTCAGGTGCTGCTGGCGGCCGCACTCGCGTGGACCGCCGTGACCAGCACACCCGACTTGGCGTACGGGAACCTGGTCGTCGCCTTTGTGATGGCCGGCGTCGGGATGGGCCTGACCTTCGCGCCGATCAGCACGATGGCGCTCGGCAGCGTCACCGAGGGGGAGCGCGGCGTCGCCTCCGGCGCCAACAACACGATCCGCGAGGTGGGCGTGGCGGCCGGGGTGGCCACGCTGGCGTCGATCTTCAGCTCCTTCGGGGGGTACGCCTCCGGCCAGAACTTCGTCGACGGCCTGCGCCCGGCCGTGCTGGTCGGTGCCGCGGTGGTGGCCGTGGGTGCGATCATCGCGCTCTTGCTGCCGAAGCGTCCTGTTCTTTCATCGAGCAGTTCAACTATTGCATCTTCGTGACGGGTCTGTAACGATGACTGTCGATCCCGTCCCCCCTGGATCCTTGGATCGGCAGGAGTCCCCGATGTCCGTCTCACGACGAGCACTTCTGTCCACCGTGGCTGCCGGTGGTGCCGCGAGCTTGCTGCTCGACGGCGCCCCGGCTGCCGCTTCGTCTGCGCCCGGCGACGTCGTCGGCAAGGTGACCGTCGGTTATCAGGGCTGGTTCGCCTGCCCCGGCGACGGCGCCCCGATCGGCGGCTGGTGGCATTGGAGCCGCGACCGTTTCCAGCCGCCGTCGCCGTCGAATACCACGATCGTGTCCTGGCCGGACATGCGCGACTTCGCCCACGCCTACCCCACGGCGTACGGAAATCTGGGTAATGGTGCGGCCGCGACGCTCTTTTCCTCGTACGACCAGCAGACCGTCGACACGCATTTCCAATGGATGCGCACGTACGGCGTGGACACCGCGGCGTTACAGCGATTCAACCCGGTCGGCGACGAAGGGCCGACCCGCGACGCGATGGCTGCGAAGGTGCGCGGCGCTGCGGAAGCGACCGGCCGAAAGTTCTACATCATGTACGACGTGACCGGCTGGACGGCGATGCAGTCGCAGATCACGGCGGATTGGCAGAACAAGATGGCGGCGTTGACGGCGTCCCCGGCGTACGCGAAGCAGAACGGAAAACCGGTCGTCTGCATCTGGGGTTTCGGCTTCAACGACGACGGCCGGCCGTTCACCCCGGCCGCCTGCCTCGACGTGGTCAATTGGTTCAAGGCGCACGGATGCTATGTCATCGGCGGGGTGCCCACGTATTGGCGGCAGGGCATCAACGACAGCCGTCCCGGATTCGGCGACGTCTATCACGCGTTCCACATGATTTCGCCGTGGATGGTGGGGCGGACCGGGACGTTGGAAGGGCTCGACCAGTTTTACGCCGACGTCAATACGCCTGATCTGGCGGATTGTGTGGCGCACGGCATCGATTACCAGCCGTGCGTGCTGCCCGGTGACCTGTCGGTGGGAGCGCGCCGGCATGGTGACTACTACTGGCGCAGCCTCTACAACATGATTCGGCTGGGGGCTCAAGGGCTCTACGTGTCCATGTTCGACGAATTCAACGAAGGTAATCAGATCGCTAAGACGGCCGAGACCGCTGGGTCCGTTCCGGTGGGGTCGGGGGTTCGCGCGCTTGACGAGGATGGCACGTTCTGTTCGTCCGATTACTATCTGCGGATTACTGGTGACGGCGGGCGGATGCTCAAAGGGCAGATTCCGTTGACGGCGAGCCGGCCTACGCAGCCCTCGCTTGTGCCGGTGGTCAGCGATCTGGCGCGCGGGCGGGCGACCAGTGAGAGCAGCCATACGCAGGTCTACGCGTCGGGGAACGTCGCGGACGGTAATCAGGCCTCGTATTGGGAAAGTGCGAACAACAGCTTTCCGCAGTGGGTGCAGGTTGATCTGGGTGCGTCGGTGACGGTGGGGCGGGTGGTGCTGAAGCTGCCGCCGTCGTGGGAGGCGCGGCGGCAGACGCTTGCGCTTTCCGATGGCGGGTCGCGTACGCTTGTGCCGCCTGCTGCGTACACCTTCGATCCTGCCTCGGGTAATACGGTTGCGGTTTCGTTTGCGGGCACGCCTGTGCGGTTTCTGCGGGTGACCGTGATGGCGAATACCGGGTGGCCTGCTGGACAGGTGGCGTCGCTCGAGGCGTATGGGAATTGAGGCTTTTCTCCGGGGCCGACACGCGCGGCTCTCCGAGGCCGCCGTGCGCGGCTCTCCGAGGCCGCCGTGCGCGGCTCTCCGAGGCCGCCGTGCGCGGCTCTCCGAGGCCGCCATGCGCGGCTCGGCAAGGCCGCCGTGCGCGGCGTGTGATGCTCGATCGCGGGGGCGGGGCCGGAGCGCCGTCGGCTACGAGACCGAGACTGTCTCCTTGGCGAGCGACACCGTCCCCTCCGGGCTTCCACCCGCGAGCCGGACATACCCCTCGCTCTCGTACAGGGCCACATTGCGCGCGCTCTTGGCCCCGGTCACGAGCACCATCCGCGTGCTCTCCGCCGGCGCTCCCGCTCCGGCGGCCCGTAACAGCCAGCGCCCCAACCCCCGTCCACGCAGGTCAGGCACGACGGCGAGGCGACCCACGTGCCACTCCGACCCGACCAGGCGCGTCCGGACCATCCCCAGCAGCCGTCCGTCGAGCCACACCCCGGTGGCGTTCCACGACCCGAGCCACGCGCGCACGTCGTCGAGCGACTCGTGCAGCGCCGGAATGTCCAGGGTGTCGTTGACCAGCGCCTCCTCCACCCAGCAGCACCGCTGCAGCACCGCGACCTCGGCGGCGTCGTCCGGTGTGAGCGGGCGGACGTACGACCCCGCCAACGGGCCGGCCGGATGGGCAGCTTGCTCCCGCATGGGGCGCAACGCCTGCGCCACGCGCACCGCCTCGTCCAGAGGATGCACCGCGGCGGCGTCCCGGGCCGGCGACGGCCGTAATCGTCCATCTGCCACCGAATCGGCGATGCGGATCGCCACGGTCGCGCCCAGCGGCATCATCCGCAACGTCGTCACCACCTGTTTGCTGTGCTGGACGGATCGTGTGCCGGCCGACGTGTTCCCGTAGCTCACGAACCCGATGGGCTTCCACGCCCACTCGCGGCCCAGGTAGTCGAGCGCGTTCTTCAGCACCGCCGGCATTCCGTAGTTGTATTCCGGCGTCACCGCGATGAACCCGTCCGCGGCGGCGACCAGGGCGCTCCACTTGCGGGTGTGCGCGTTGCGGTAGACGCCCGACGACGGTTCCTCCTCCTCGTCCAGGAACGGCAGGCCGAGGTCGGCGAGCGACACCGGCACGAGTTCCACTGACAACTCGTCGGCGCGGCGCCCCAGCGCATCGAGCAGCCACCGCGTCACCACCGGGCCGAGCGCGTGGGGCCGCGTACTCACGGTCAGGACAAGCAATCTCGTTGACATGGAAACGAGGTTAGATGCTAAGTTGATTACATGTCAACGAAGCCGGAGGCGAAGCCTTCGACGATGCGGGAGGCGAAGCCGTCGACGATGCGGGAGACGAAGCCGTCGACGATGCCAGAGACGAAGCCAGTGGCGAAGCCGGAGACGAGGCCAGAGACGATGCGGGAGACACGGGCGGAGACGAACTGGCTCAGCCCGGACGAGGAGAGCGCCTGGCGCGCCTTCCGCCGCGTCCTGGTCGCCGTGGAAACGGGCACCGCCCGCGACCTGGCCGCGATCGGCCTCTCCGAAGCCGACTACGAAGTGCTCAGCACCCTCTCGGAACGCCCCGGCAACACCAGCACGCTGGGCGAGCAGGCCGACAAGATGGGCTGGTCGCGCAGCCGGCTCTCCCGGCACGCGACCCGGATGGAGGCGCGCGGCCTGCTCCGGCGCGCCCCGGACCCGGACGACGGCCGGGGCTGTTTTCTCACGCTCACCCGGCAGGGCCTGGACACCCTGGCGGACGCCGCACCGAAGCATCTCGAGTCGGTGCGCCGCCACTTCATCGATCTGCTGGGCGCCGAGGACCTCGCCGCGATCGAGCGGATCGCGTCCAAAGTGAGACCTGCGCCACAATAGGTCCATCAGATGGGACCCGGCCGATGAGTTCCGGCGATGTGGCTCGTATCACCTCCGACGCTCACCGCCGGAGGGAAAACCATGAACGACGACGTCATCCGTTCCGCCGTCATCGGCGAACGGGCCGACCTGGCCACGCTGCTCGCCGACCTGACCCCGGAGCAATGGGCGCAGCAATCACTGTGCGTGGGCTGGCGAACACGTGAAGTAGTAGCCCACATGACGATGCCGTTCCGCCTGCCCAAGGCGCGGTTCGTCAGCGGCATGATCCGGGCCCGCGGCGACTTCAACCGCTTCGCCGACCGGCAGGCCAAGCAAGACACCAAGACCATGTCCGACCAGGAACTTCTTGCTCAGATGCGGGACAACATCGAGCACCCGTGGCGGCCCCCGGGCGGCGGCAGCGCCGGCGCGCTCTCGCACGACGTCATCCACGGCATGGACATCACGGTCGCTCTCGGACTGCCGCGCGCGGTACCCACGGAACGGGTCTCGATCATTTTGAAAGAGACGCGCGGTCAGAACATCAAATATTTCGGAACGGATCTGTCGAATGTCCGACTGGAAGCGACGGACATCGATTGGACGTTCGGCGCCGGGAAAGCGCTTCACGGCCGAGGGCAGGACCTTCTTCTCGTCATAGCCGGGCGACGACTGCCGGAGGGCATGCTGGTCGGCGAGGCCGCTGGCAGATACACACAATGACCGAGTGCGCTTTCCTCCCGAATCTTTTAGCTTCGATGGTGTGGGAGATGAACCCCAGCACATGGGCCGCGCAACGGTCCGGCCGCCGTCGCGTGGCCGGGCCCGGGTGGGTCATGCCGTCGGCAAGGCGCCGCTGCCGGAGAACGCGGTAACAAATGTCATCCGTACCGACGCGCCGGCGAAGGCACCCGTCTTCGTGGACCCCAGCGGGCGGCGGCGACGGCGGGTGCGCCGGATCGCGTACGGGATCGGGGTTGCTCTGCTCTTGGTTCTGCTCGCGGTGTGGGTCAGTCAGCTCGGCGGCTCGGCGAAGCCGCCGGCGCCGCCGCCGACGCCGGCGAACAGCAGCGTGCCCCGATGACGATTTATCGCGCTACTCCGCCATCTATTCCGGATGATCCGGAATCGACCGGTCGGATTCCCTCGGTACGCCGGCGCCGCCGTGCCTATTGGGCGATGCTCGCGATCATCACGTTTGTCCTGCTCGGCACCGTGGTGATCGTCGAGGTCTACACCGACGCCGGCTTCAGCCCGGACGGCACCACCCCCAGGTCCGAGGTCGACGACGCGGTGCCGGAGCGGGTCAAGGACGGCGGCCCGGTGATCGACATGCGCGAGGGAGGCCAGCCCGAGTCGTACCGGATGCCGAAGAACACGATCGCGCTCACCTTCGACGACGGCCCGGACCCGAAATGGACGCCGAAGATCCTCGACATCCTGGCCAAATACCACGCTCCGTCGACGTTCTTCGTGGTCGGCACGCAGGTCGCGCGTAATCCCGAGCTGACCGAGCGCATCGTCCGCGAGGGACACGAGGTGGGCGCGCACACCTTCACCCACCCGGACCTCGCCCGGTTGCCGGAGTGGCGGCGCGACCTGGAGAACTCGCAGACCCAGCTGTCCATCGCGTACGCCACCGGGCGCTCGACGGTGATGCTCCGCCCGCCGTACTCGTCGTTTCCGGACGCTCTCACCGACGACGACTATTCCACCGTCGAGCAGGTCGGCCAGGAAGGCTACCTGACCGTGCTCGACGACATGGACAGCGAGGACTGGCAGCGCCCGGGTGTCAACCAGATCGTCAAGAACGCCACGCCCTCGAACGACGACGGCGAGATCATCCTGTTCCACGACGCCGGCGGTGACCGTCAGGAGTCGATCGACGCGCTGGACAAGCTGATCCCGCAGTTGCAGGCGCGCGGCTTCAAGTTCACCACCGTCGGCGGTGCGATGAACCTCGACGTCAACCCGCAGGCGAGCACGGCCGACGTGTGGCGCGGCACGGCGCTGGCGTGGACCGTGCGCGGCGCCGACGGCGTACTGCGAATTCTGTGGTGGTTGATGATCACCGCGGGGGCGCTGATCGCCGTGCGCACCCTCATCCTCTTCGTGTTCGCGTGGGCGCACGCCCGGCAGCGCCGCCGCACGCCGTGGGGACCGCCGATGAACGAGCCGGTCACCATCGTCGTGCCGGCCTACAACGAGGAGAAGAACATCGGCGCGGCGGTGAAATCGCTGGCGCGGTCCCGGCATGAGGGCGGCGTCGAGGTCGTGGTGGTCGACGACGGCTCGACCGACAAAACCGCGGAAATCATCAAAAATCTAGGACTTCCCAACGTACGCCTCATCGAGGTGCCCAACAGCGGCAAGGCGTCGGCGCTGAACACCGGCGTGGCCTTCGCGCGCACCGAGATGATCGTCATGGTGGACGCCGACACCGTGGTCGAGCCGGACTCGATCCACCGGCTCATCCAGCCGTTCGCCGACGAGACGGTCGGCGCCGTGGCCGGCAACGTCAAGGTCGCCAACCGGCGCGGCCTGATCGGCAAATGGCAGCACATCGAATACGTCATCGGCTTCAACCTGGACCGCCGCCTGTACGACACGATGGGGTGCATCCCGACCATCCCGGGCGCGCTCGGCGGCTTCCGGCGCACGGCCCTGTCGCAGGTCGGCGGTCTGAGCGAAGACACGCTGGCGGAGGACACCGACCTCACCATGGCGATCCACCGGGCCGGCTGGCGGGTTGTGTACGAGGAGTCCGCGCGCTCGTACACCGAGGCCCCGGCCACCCTGCGCATGCTGTGGAAGCAGCGCTACCGGTGGAGCTACGGAACGATGCAGGCGATGTGGAAACACCGCCACGCCGTACGGGAAAAGACTCGTTTCGGTCGTGGCGGCCTCCCCCTGATCGCCCTGTTCAGCGTGGCGTTACCGCTGCTCGCACCGCTGATCGACATCATGGCCGTGTATGGCTTCCTGTTCCTCGACCGGCTGGTCACGCTGATCGGCTGGGGCGCCATGATGGTGGTCCAGGTGATCACCGCGGTGCTCGCGTTCCGCCTGGACCGCGAACGCTTGCGCCCGTTGTGGACACTGCCTTTGCAACAGGTGGTGTATCGCCAGGTGATGTACGTGGTCCTGCTGCACTCGGCGTTCACCGCGCTGACCGGGCGCCGGCTGCACTGGCAGCGTGTGCACCGCACCGGCGAGCTGGCGTCCGCACCCGGGCGGATAGCGCGCGACGTCGTGGGGTAGAGAGGGCCGTATGCCAATCGCCGGTGAGCTGCTCGGAAACCGCTATCGACTCGACGACCGCATCGCGGCCGGCGGCATGGGCGAGGTGTGGAAGGCCACCGACACGGTGCTCGCCCGCGAGGTCGCGGTGAAGACGCTGCGGGCGGGCCGGGCCGGTGACCCCGGCTTCGAGGAGCGGTTCCGGCACGAGGCACGGGCGATGGCCGCACTGCATCATCCCGGCATCGCCGACGTGTACGACTTCGGCGAGGACGACTCCGACGCGTACATCGTGATGGAGTATGTGGAAGGCACCGCGCTCAACCAGCTCATCGCGGAGCGCGGCCGCCTCACCCCCGACGAGACGATGTCGATCGTCGCGCAGGCCGGCCGCGCCCTGGACACGGCCCACCAGGCCGGCATCGTGCACCGCGACGTCAAGCCCGGCAACCTGATCATCGAAGCCGACGGCACCGTGATGCTGGTCGACTTCGGCGTGGCCCGCTCGGCCGAGTCCGCGGCCCTGACCGGCGCGAAGGAGGTCGTCGGCACCGCCCTCTACATAGCGCCCGAGCAGGTGTCGAAGGAGGAGACCGGCCCGCTCGCCGACGTGTACGCGCTCGGCGCCGTCGCCTACCACTGCCTCGCCGGGCATCCGCCCTTCGAAGGCGAAAGCCCCATCGCCGTGGCGATCCAGCACGTGCAGGAGGAGCCACCGCCGCTGCCCCCCGACGTTCCCCAGCCGGTACGCGCGTTGGTCGCCCGCGCCATGGCCAAGAACCCGGCCGACCGCTTCCCGTCCGCTGCCGCGATGGCGGCCGCCGCGGCACAGCTGGCCTCGGGCGACGCGACGACGGTACTGCTCGCCGCGGTCTCCAGCACCGCCCGCACCCAGCCGGTCGCCGCGCCGGTCCCGGCAGATTCCCCCGGTACGCTTCCGGACCCGTCCGACCCGCACCACCACCGTCGCCGTACGCTGCTGGCCACCGCGGCCGCGGTGATCGGCTTAGGCGTGGCCGCGACGCTGCTGGTGTGGGCCAACCCCGGCGGGATCTTCCCCGGCGGCGACCCGTCGACGACCCCGACGGTGACGGTGAGCAACGCCCCCGCTTCACACGACAGCGGCACCGGCAAAGGCGGCGCCCCGACGACGACGGGCAGGCCGCGAACCTCACCGACGAAGGCCCCCGCGAACCCGGCCCCGACGACGAGGCCGTCGTCGACCCCAACGTCCTCACCGACCAGCCAGCCACCGTCGGAGCCGGACCAGGACCCGTCCCAGTCGGCGTCCGAGAAGCCGTCCGAGCCGGGAGACGACAACGGCGGCGACACCGGCGGCACCGGCGGCACCGGCGACGGTGGCGGTGGTGGCGGTGGTGGCGGTGGTGGCGGTGGTGGCGGTGGTGGTTACGACAACAGCGGCCCGGGTGGCGGTGGTGGCGGCGACGGCGCGGTCGGCGGCTCGGACCAGGGCTGACGCGGCGCGGAAGGCTCGACGCGGACACGGCAGGACGGCCGGTCCGCCTTCTTCTGCGGCCAGCCCGGCACCCCGCTGTCGCTGACCGAGACGCGAAAGCGCAGGCGGAACCGAGCGTCGCCGTGGCATCACCCGGTCCGGGCGGTAGCGCAGGTGAAGCATCCGGCCGCCCGGGCGTGCCCCTCTTACCCTCATCTGATCCGAGCCCGAGGGAGCGGATCACCGCAAGTCAATCACCCCAGCGTGACGGCGGGCGGTATGGTCCGGGCGTGGACGGCATTCAGGTAAGCCGCTGGTTCGCCGAATATCTGGACGCTTTCGCGGCCTGCGGCCGCGGCGAGAGCGACACCATCACCTTGCTCGATTTCTACGCCGTCCCGTTGCTGGTCACGACCGACGACGGGTCCTACGCCCTGACCACCGCCGATCGGGTGGTGGCGACGATCCAGCAGCAGGTCGACGAGATGCGCGCCACCTCGTACGGCCGCAGCGAGATCAAAGCCGAGAAGGTCACCGTGCTGAACGCGACCTCCGCGTTCTACGAGGCGACAATCGCGCGCCAGCGCGCCGACGGCCGCGAGATCGCCCGGCTCACCGCAACATACCTGGTGACCGACGGCAAGGACGGACGCCGCATCGCGTTGCTGGCAGTGCACGGCCGCCCCTGACACCCGTTTGGCATCCACCGACGTCGCGCCGGCATGTCGTGCACAGCGCTGACCGGAGTGGATCGCCCGAATCGCGGAGGCGCTGGTGCGCGCGGTCTCGGGTTTCGTCGAGGGCTGCCGGTTCGGCTGGTTGGGGAGGCGCTGGTGCGTGTGGTCTTGGGTTTCGTCGAGGGCTGCCGGTTTGGCTGGTTGGGGAGGCGCTGGTGCGTGTGGTTTCGGGTTTCGTCGAGGGCTGCCGGTTTGGCTGGTTGGGGAGGCGCTGGTGCGTGTGGTCTCGGGTTTCGTCGAAGGCTGCCGGTTCGGCTGATTGCTACGCGCGGTCTCCGGCTTGGTCGAAGGCTGCCAGCCCGTCTTGCGCCGGCGTCGACGCGTTGCCGCTGGCGCCGCGTCCGACCGGGCGTGACACGACGAACACCTCCCTGGCCGAGTCCTGGTGCTTGCGGGTGTCCACCTCAGAACACCGAGGCCGAGACGGACCAGCCACGTTGCTGCCTCCGAAGGCGTCGCGCGGCAGGGTATGCCGATGCTGACCCGTGCCGAAGTGGCTCGGCTACGGCGGGCGGGTGCTGCGTCCGCCCGCGGCAGCCCCGGAACGTGGACGCGCGGCAGCCAGACTGAACCGAAACGCGCCACCCACCCGGACCGCCCCACATGGACGGCGGTCCACTGGGCGTGGGGCGTTGGAGCCTCGAGCCTCGGTGTCCACTCAGGTGAACCGGAAACGCATCACTAGGAGTGCCCATCTGTCCGCGGCCTTGCGTTGCCCACTTCGGCCTCCCGGTCGGCGTGTCGATTGGCGGCGTGGCGACGCCTCGGGGGCGAGCCTGTCCCGGTTGGTGATCGGGGCCGGCCCGGAGGGGGTTGGTGGTGAAGTCGGGGCTGGTCCGGAGGCGGTTGATGGTGGGGCCGGTACAGGTTGCGGCGGGGGCGCCGGTGGGGGTCGAGGCTGCGCGGCGGAATGAAGTCAGGAAGCTGGTCGGCGCCGAGGCGGATCTGCCAGCCGGTGCCGGGGTCGTGGATGAGTCGGTGGTGGCGGCGGCACAGGAGCACCAAGTTGTGCAGACTCGTCTGGCCGCCGTCGGCCCACGCGGCGATGTGGTGGGCGTCGGTGAAACGGGGCGGACGGTCGCAGTCGGGGAACGCGCAGCCACGATCACGCAGGTGGAGCGCACGGCGCAGCGGGCCGGTGGCCAGCCGGCGGGCGCGGCCGGTGTCCAGGATCTGGCCGGCGCCGCCGAGCACGACCGGCAAGATCCGCGCATCGCAGGCCAGTCGCCGCGCCGTCGCCGCCGACAACCGCTGACCGGTGTCCGTGACGGCCGTGCCCAGCGTGCGGGCAAGCGGATCGTAGGCGATGGTGACCGCCAGCTGCGCCGGCTCGCCTCCGTCGTCGGGTAGCTCGGACGTGCGTAGCGCCAGCCGGCACACCTCGACCAGCGCGTCAGCGCGCCGCTGGGCGGGCGTGCGCTCATCATCCGGGCGTGGGTGGCACAGCGGGTGCAGGGCCGCGTGCACGGTGGCGGCGTCCTCGGCACCCAACGCACCGGAGACCCGCACGAGACCATCGACCGGCAGCGACAAGGTCAGACCGCGCCGGGGGTGGGCGCGGGCCTCCTCGCGGGCCAGGGCGGCTTCGTCGGCCCGCTCGGCCACCTCCGGCGCGACATGGGCGAGGATGCGTTCGCCCACGCGGCGTAGCTGGTAGGCGGGCAGCCGGTCAGCCATGGCGATCATCGTGCGCTCAGCCTCACCGACGATCCGCGAAAGGTCTCCCTCAGGAACGAGACCGCCCGCGTCGGCGCATTGGCCCGCGTTGGCGCGCCCGCCTGACTCCCCGCACTCGCCTGCGTCGGCGCACCTGCCCGACTCCCCGCACTCGCCTGCGTCGGCGCACCGGCCCGACTCCCCGCAACCGCCTGCGTCGGCGCACCGGCCCGACTCCCCGCAACCGCCTGCGTCGGCGCACCGGCCCGACTCCGCGCACCGGCCCGACTCCGCACCCTCGCACGGCCCTGCACACTCTTCCGGTTGGGCGAGCCCGGCGAGGTCGGTGGGGATGGCATCGAGGGCCGCGGCGATCACCGCAGCCTGGCGTGCGTTGATGTGGCCGTCGTGCATGGCCTGCTCGATGGCCGGGCGGCGCAGCGCGTCGGCCGTCTCGGTGAGCTCGCGGGCCGGCTGCGGATCCAGCATCAGCAGGGCGCGCAGCCACCGGACGGTGGAGCGATGACCCTGCTCGGCGGGCAGGCCGCGGCGGCTGGCCTCCGCCACCAGCCGCGCCTGCAAGACCACCGCGGTCTGCTGCAGCCGATGCGCGGCCCGGAGCAGGTCGATGAGCTCGGCATCGCCGACCGGCCACATCGGGGCGACGGCCAACGTCGCCGCGTCCTTACTTACCTGCTCCAGTTCCACCAGCATGTCGAGCATTTTGGAACACACGTACGACACTTTCGGCGGCCGGGAGATCGCCTAGAAGATCCACATCCACCATCTGAAACTTGCCCTCGAGGTTATGGGCCGTGGCGCCGGCTTCGTCAGGCGAGTCGTCGAGGTGCGAAGATCGAGCTAGCGATCGCCGACCGACGACGTTGTCGAACGCCGCGCCGGGCAGCGGCGACGGAGCGTCCTCGCCGGCAAGGAGCAAGCTGCGCCCTCGCCGGCAAGGAGCAAGCCGCGGCCTCGCCGGCAAAGGCCGGTCAACCCGATCTCAGTGCGGGTCCTGCATCGACACGTGAACGTGTCAGGATGGCTCCACCGGCGTGTCAGGTCGAGGAGGACCGCCGGCTGATTCGGCACGGGGTCGGTGGTCTCCCAATGGACCGTCGTCTCGTAGAGGCGCCAGCCGTGCCGATGGGTGTCTATCGGGGGTTCCAGCTCGTTGACGAAACCGTGACCGCGGTGTCCGGCGCCGCCCGGTCAACGGTTCCGCCGGCGTCGCCGATGCGGCCGTCCAGCTAGGTCAGTGCGGTACGGATCAGCCTGCACCTCGGAAGAACGCGGCGGGCTGGCAATTGGGTGGCCCCAAGCCTGGCGGGTCCGCGAGGATAGCTTGGGTGATCAACAAAGCGGCCGCGGACGCCGCGCTGCGAGGGCTCGCGATGGGGGACTGTTTCGGGGGCACCTGGTTTCGGCGCCGGTTCGTGCCTGGGGAGCTCAAGGTGGGGCCGTGGCGCCGGACGGACGACACGGCGATGGCGGTTGTGCTGCTAGGGATGCTTGAGGGGCGCGGCGAGGTCGACCAGGATGCGCTCGCCGTGGGCTTTGCCGAGGCTTATGCGCGTGACCCCTACCGGCAGTACGGGGCGGGCATGCACGACGTGCTTCCGGCCTTGGGCGACGGTGAGGCCTGGGCCGAGGTCACCGCGCGGCAGTTCGGCGGGCAAGGGTCGTGGGGCAACGGTGCGGCTATGCGGGTGGCGCCGCTCGGTGCGTGGTTCGCGGGCGATCTCAATCGGTGTGCCTACGAAGCTGCCCGTTCCGCTCAGGTGACCCACGCTCACCCGGAGGCCGCCGCGGGTGCGGTGGCGGTGGCTCTGGCCGCTGCGCTCAACGTGGAGTCGGCGTTGTCGCTGCACGCCATCGCCGAGCGGGTGACCGAGGGGGACATCGGCCGGCGGCTGCGCGTGGTCGCCGAGCTGGGGGCCGACGTCCGCCCGATCGAGGTGGTGGGCGAGGTCGGGTCGGGCCGGCGCATGTCGGCAGCCGACACCGTGCCGTTCGCGTTGTGGTGCGCGGCCCGGCATCCCGACGACCTGGAGGCCGCGTTGTGGGCCACCGCCAGTGGCCGCGGCGACGTCGACACCACGTGTGCGATCACTGGCGGTGTTGTCGGCGCCCGCACCGGCGTCGCCGGCCTACCCGCGTTCTGGTTGGCCGCCGCCGAGCCGGCGCGCTGACTGCGCGAGCCGGCGCTGACTGCGCGAGCCGGCGCTGACTGCGCGAGCCGGCGCTGATCGCGCAGGCCGGCGCGCTGACCGCGCGAGCCAGGCGCTGACCGCGCAGGCCGGTGCGTTGGCCACGCAGGCCGGTGCGCTAACCGCGCGAGCTGGCTCGCTGACCAAGCCAACCGGCGTGCTCAAGGGACAAGGCGGCGACTCAGGCCGTGGCCACTCCGGTCCCTTCGGGCACCGGCGATTCGGCGCTAGGCGGTTCGGTGGGGAGGCGGGTTCGGGCCAGCATCGCGGCGGCCACCAGCAGGCCTAGTGTTTCGCTGATCAGCACGACGCGGTAGTCGACGAAGGCGATGACGGCGGCGCCCAAGGCGAGGCCCGCGGTTTGCGGTCCGGTCGCGCAGACCTCGAACGCCGCGTACACCCGGCCCTGCAAGTGGGCCGCGGCCTGCCGCTGCAGCAGCGTGATGATGGCGATGACGATCCACGGCAGAGCCGCGCCGACGCCCAGCTTTCCGGCCAGGACCGTGGGCAGCCACGGTGTGGCCAGGCACAGCGCGGTAACGGCGAGGATCATCAGGCCGACGACCACGGTGCGAATCTCGCCGAGGCGGCGGATCGCCGGGGCCGCTGTCAGGCCGCCGAGGATCGCGCCGACGCCGTGGATCACCTGGGTGACGGCGATGAACTCGGGTGCCCGGTGCAGGCCTTGGCCGATGACCGCGTAGCTGGTCGCGTCCCCGGCGCCGACGAACAGGGTGGTGACGGCGCTCGCCAACGTGAGGCGCCGCAGCGCCGGAACATCGGCCAGGAAGCGGAAACCGGCCCCGATCTGCCCGGCGATCCGGCGCATCGGAGCAGTGCGCGATCCGGTAACCGGGCGCAACGGCGGCGAGGTGACCGGACGCGACGGCGGCGAGGTGACCCGGCGCAACCGCGACGGTCGCGGCTCGACGACCCGAATCCGGGCGGTCAAGGCGGCCGCCCCCACGAAACTCGCCATGTCCAGCGCCACCACGGCCTGCCCACCCACGAACGCGAACAAGCCCGCCCCCGCCAGCGGTGCCACAATCCGAATTCCCTCCTGTACGGTGCGCAGCGTGGCATTGGCGTCGGCCAGCAAATTCGCCGGCAGCAACACCGTCAGCAGGGCCGACTGCGCGGGCGCGATGCTCACGTTGAGCAGGCCGTACAGCGTCATCACCCCGTAGATCACCCAAACATCCCCGCGGTCGCGCACCAGCAGCAACGGCGCGAGGACGACGGCCCCGGCCAGGTTCGCCGCGATCAGCAGCGGGCGCCGGCGCACCCGGTCGGCGAGCAGGCCGGCCAGCGGCGCCAGCAACGCGGGCGCGGTGAAGAACAAGAAGGTCAACGCCGCCGCGGTGTCGCTGCCGGTCAGCGTCTTCACCCAGATTCCGCAGGCGAGCCAGAGCGCGCTGTCCCCGAGCAGCGACAACGTCTGGCCGGTCAAGTAGCTACGGGCATCCGGGTGTGCCCAGAGCGCGCGGGCGCTCATCGGTCGATCGGGTAGACGCCGACGAACACCTCGACCGGCAGCGTGCCCTCCGGCGGGTTCTCGTGGCGGGTCGCCCAGCGGTCCCGGAACCGGGTCGCGACCTCGCGGTAGGCCGCCGCCATCTCGGCCGCCTCGGCCGCGGTCACGTGCAGGAGCGAGGTGTGCCCGAGGGCGGCCGCCTGCCACTCGGCGGGGTAGGTGGGTGCGGCCTCGACATACCGGCGCATCCGGGCCACCAGCCGGTCGAGCAGCACCTGGTCGAGGGCCTGCACCGCGCGGGTGAACTCGGGATTGTCCGGTTGCGGGGGTGCGGTCCAGCCGGTGTGGGTGAGCCGCCAGGGGCGGGCCCGGCCGCGCCCGCCGCCGGCCTCCTCGACGAAGTCGTAGCGGGCCAGTTGCCGCAGGTGGAACGAGCACGTGGTCGCGGATTCGCCGATCACCTCGCCGGCCTCGGTGGCGGTCAGCGGTCCACTGAGGAGGGCTTCCAGCAGCGCCAGGCGCACCGGATGGCTGAGCGCGCGGAGGGTGCGCGCGTCAGAAAGAGTGCGTGAGTCGTCGGACATGGCATCGAGAGTATTCTCTCGATAGAAGAGTGTCGAGAGTAAACTCTTGAGAACCTGGCTGCTAGCCTCCGGAGCCGTGATGAAGCTTCTGCTCACCGATTCCGGTGTCCGCAACGCGAGTATCCGAGCGGCGCTGATCGATCTCCTGGGCAAGCCGATCGCCGAGGCGAACGCCCTCTGCATCCCCACCGCGGGGTACGGCGGGCCGTGGGGTGATCCGGGTGGGCCGTGGCGTTTCGTCGCCGGCAAGACGCCGAGCCCGATGACCGAGCTGGGCTGGAAATCGGTGGGCCTGCTGGAGCTGACCGCGTTGGACAGCATCGGCCGCGACGTCTGGCACGAGTGGGTCCACCAGGCGGACGTCCTGCTGGTGAACGGCGGCGACGCGTTATATCTGGCGCACTGGATGCGCGAGTCCGGGCTGGCCGACCTCTTCCCGTCCCTGCACGACAAGGTCTACGTCGGGCTCAGCGCCGGCAGCGTCGCGCTGACTCCCCGCGTCGGCGAGTACTTCGTCGGCTGGCGACCGCCCACCGGCGGCGACAGCGCGCTCGGAGTCGTCGATTTCTCGATATTCGCGCACCTCAACGGCCCGGACAATCCGGAGAGCACGATGGCCGAGGCGGAACGATGGGCCGCCGACATCAACGGCCCGGCGTACGCCATCGACGCTCAGACGGCCATCAAGGTGACCGGCGACGGGGTCGAGGTGATCTCCGAGGGCACCTGGAAGCGGTTCTAGACGCAACGCCGTTCAGTTAGGCGATGTAGGCGGGTGTCAAGCGTGTCGCGGAGACGAAGCAGCGGAGCTCCGGTATAGAGGGTGGTCACTCTAAGACTTCCCTGACACCTGGAGCTCCGCTGGCTGATCAGATTGCCATAACTCGCACGGTGAAGGTAGCCGCAGGGGTGTTCGCGCCGGGACATCTGGGTGAGCTGACCCGGCTCGTGCCGTTCGAGATGGTCGATGATGTCCTTGCCGCCACCGGCCGTGTGCAGTCACGGGTGCGGCTGCTCCCGGCCCGGGTGAGCGTGTATCTGCTGCTCGCGGGATGCCTGTTCGCCGAGTTGGGCTACCGGCAGGTGTGGCAGCGGCTGACCGCCGGGCTCGGCCCGTTGGCCTTGGCCACCCCGACGGTCAGCGCGTTGCGCCAAGCCCGGCAACGACTCGGGACAGCACCACTTCGGGCCCTGTTCGACCTGCTACGCGGGCCGGCCGCCACCAGCGCCGGTGGTGCGGTGCGCTGGCACGGCCTGCTCACCTGCGTGATCGACGGAACCCAGCTGAAGGTCGCGGACAGCCCGGCGAACCTAGGCCGCTACCGCAAAGCACGTGGTAACCACGGCGGATCCGGTTACCCGGTGCTGCGGCTGTCCGCTCTGCTGAGCTGCGGCACCCGCTCGGTGATCGACGCCGTGTTCGACGTTCGACCCCCAAGCCACCGGCGAACTCGACCAGGCCCGCCGGCTGGCCCGCAGCCTGCACACCGGAATGCTGCTACTGGCCGACCGCAACTACGCCGCCGCCGAACTGTTCAACACTCTCGCCGCGACCGGCGCCCACCTGCTGATCCGCTGCAAAGCCAACCGGAAACTCCCTTTGATCGGCCGTCACCACGACGGATCCTGGCAAACGATCATCGCCGGGCGGCCTATCCGGGTGATCGAGGCCCGCATCGCCGTCAAAACCAGCAACGGCGTCACCACCAGCGACTACCGGCTGCTGACCACCCTGCTCAACCCCCACACCCACCCCGCCGCACAGCTGATCACCCTCTACCACCAGCGCTGGGAAATCGAGACCGCCTACCTCGAACTCAAATCCAGCATCCTCGGCGGACGCGTCCTACGCGCCCGCACCCCACAAGGCATCGACCAGGAAATCCACGCCCTATTGGTGACCTACCAGCTGCTACGCACCGCGATGGTCGACGCCACCGACAGCCGGCCCGGCCTCGACCCCGACCGGGCCAGCTTCACCACCGCCCTGAACACCGCCCGCGATCAACTCATCCACGCCGCCGGGATCATCACCGACACCGCCATCGACCTGATCGGCACCATCGGCGCCAACATCCTGAACAACCTGCTACCCGAACGCCGGATCCGGATCAAAACCCGCATGATCAAACGCTCCAACAGCAAATACCAAGCCCGCGGCCCCAACATCGACCGGCGCAGCTACCAAGCCACCACCCGCATCGACATCATCAGCCCCGACCCTTGACAACCCCCACAGCGGCCTAACTGAACGGCGTTGGTTCTAGACGACGCGGGACACCGCCGCGTACATCGCGGTCTCCTCGGCGGCCGGGCGCGGCCTGGTCTCGGCCTCGTCGCGCCATTCGGACAGCGGCACCACGCCGGGCTCGACCAGCGACGTGCCGTCGAAGAAGCGCGCGAACTCGGCCCGCGTCCGCAGCCGGCCCTGGCCGTGCTTGCCGCCGTTCAGGTCGGCGACCACGGCCGGCGGCAGGTAGTCGCTGGTGGCGTGCGAGATCGCCAGGAAGCTGCCGGGCGGCAGGGCGGACACCAGGGCACGGACCACGGCGTACGGGTCGTCCTCCTCACCGACGAAGTGCAGCACCGCGATCAGCATCAACGCGACCGGCCGGGTGAGATCGAGCGTCGACACCAGCGCGGGATCGCGCAGGATCGCCGACGGGTCGCGCAGGTCCGCGGAGACGTACGCGGTGGCGCCCGACGGGTTGCCGGTCAGTAATGCCCGCGCGTGCACCAGCACCAGCGGGTCATTGTCCACATAGACCACCCGCGACGACGGGGCGATCCGCTGCGCCACCTCGTGCGTGTTGTCGGCGGTCGGCAGGCCGGTGCCGATGTCCAGGAACTGCCGTATCCCGGCGGTCCCGGCCAGATACGTGACGGCGCGTCGCAGAAAACGCCGGTTCTCCAGCACGGCCGTACGGATGGCGGGGAATTGCGCGGCGATGGCGTCGCCGGACTAACGGTCGGCGGCGAAGTTGTCCTTGCCGCCCAGCCAGTAGTCGTAACGCCGGGCGGGATGCGCGACCGACACATCGATGGGCAGGTCCATGGACCGAGACTCTATTCGATGTTGTGCCGGGTGTAGACCGGCTCCCGCCATCCCAGGATCGCCTCGGTCATCCGCACCGCGTCGACCACCGCGCGCACGTCGTGCACCCGGACGATGCGCGCGCCGTGCAGCACGCAATAGACCACCGTCGCGATCGTGCCGGCCAGCCGGTCGTGCTGGGCCGCGTTCAGGGTCTCGCCGATGAAGTCCTTGTTGCTCACCGCCGCGAGCATCGGGTAACCGACCGCGGCGATCTCGTCGAGCCGCCGCGTCACCTCGAGCGACTGGTACGTGTTCTTGTTCAGGTCGTGCCCGGGATCAATGATCAACTGCTCCGGCCGTACGCCTCGGGACAGCGCCACTTCGACGCGGGCGCGCAAAAAGCCGGCGACCTCGGCGGTCACGTCGTCGTACTGGGGGCGGGGCCAGGGCGTACGCGGGGGAGCAAGGCTGTGGGTGATGACGAGCTGGGCGTCGGTGCCCGCCACCGCGTCCGCCATCGCCGGGTCACGCAGCCCGGACGTGTCGTTGATGACCCCGGCGCCGGCCCGGATCACCTCGCGCGCGACCTCGGGGCGGAACGTGTCCACCGAGACCACGGCGTGCTGCTTCGCCGCGGTGACCACCGGCAGCACCCGGTCGAGCTCCTCGGCGGCGCTGACCTCCGGGCCCGGGGCGAACGGCACCCCGCCGACGTCGATCCAGTCGGCACCGGCGTCGACCGCCGCGGACACCGCGTCCAGGGCCTTCTCCAGGGCGAACGTGCTGCCGCGGTCGTGAAACGAGTCGGGCGTGCGGTTCACGATCGCCATCACCGCGACTTGCCGCGAGAAATCAAAGGTGCGGCCGCCGATGATCCGCCTGCCGTTCTGCTCGCCCACGGTCGGGAGAGTAACAGGACGCGGCGCGAGTCCAGGCCAGGTCTCGACCCCCCGGCCAGGGGTTTGTGCGGTCCGCGACCGGGAACGCAAGAGACATGAGAATCGGGTTCAAGCTGATGGCCGAGGCGTACGGCCCCAAGGAACTGATCCGGCAGGCGGTCAAGGCGGAGCAGGCCGGATTCGACTTCGTGGAGATCAGTGACCACTATCATCCGTGGCTGGATGTGCAGGGCCACTCACCGTTCGCCTGGAACGTGCTCAGCGCCATCGCGATGCGGACCGACACGCTCGGGCTCGCCACCGGCGTCACCTGCCCCACCGTGCGCTACCACCCCGCGATCATCGCGCAGGCGGCCGCGACCCTGGCGATCATCTCGGACGACCGGTTCACGCTGGGCATCGGCGCCGGGGAGCGGCTCAACGAACACGTGGTGGGCCAGGGCTTTCCCAGCGTGCGAGGCCGGCACGAACGCCTGGTCGAGGCCCTCGAAATCATCAGTCTGTTGTGGCAGGGCGGATACCAGTCGTACGAGGGCCGGCATCTGCAGCTCGAGGACGCCCGGGTGTTCGACCTGCCGGACAAGCTGCCGGTGATCGCGGTGGCGGCCGGCGGCGAGCGGGCGGCCACGCTGGCGGCGACCCACGGCAGCGGCCTGTTCGTGACCGAGCCGAACACGGAACTGGCTCAGGCGTACGCGAAGGCGGGCGGCACCGGGCCCCGCTACGCCGAGGTGGCGACCGCGTGGGCGCCCAGCGCCGAGACCGCGGTGCAGGCGGCGCTGCGCACCGCACGCTGGTCGGTGGCCGGCTGGAAGGTGATGTCGGAACTGCCCAACCCGGCGAACTTCGAAGCGGCGTCGACGACCGTGCGGGCCGAGGACATCCGGGACACCTTCGTGGTCGGGCCGGATCCACAGGCGTACGGGGAAGCCGTCGGTAAATACACCGCCGCGGGCTACGACCACATCGCGCTGATGAACGCCGGGCCCGACCAGGACGGCTTCCTCGACTTCTTCGCGAAGGAGTTAAGGCACCAGCTTTAGATCAGTGTCGCCAGGATGCGGGGCCGGTCCTGACCGTCCCAGGTGGCGGTCAGGGTCAGCTCCTCGTCGGCCGGGTGATGGGTGAGCACGCGGCGGATCGACAGCCGTACCCGGTCGGTCACCACCACGGCCGGGTCGCCGTCCTCCACCCGCACCAACGGGCCCACCGGTGTCCCGGCCTTCGCCTTGCCGCTGCCCTCCACCATCATCAGCGGGGTGCGCTTCTTCGGGCCGGACTCGGTCTCGACGAACTCCTCGGCCTCGCGCCCACCGGTGCGGATCGCCTCGACCAGGGTTTCGATGTAGACCGGGTCGCCGACGCCGTCGTACACGTAGCGGGTGCCCAGCACGGAATGCTCCAGCGTGCCGACCAGCCAGTGCTCGGCGTCCTCCATGGCCGCGCCGCGGTATGTCAGCGGAATGTGCACCAGCGGTCCGTCGTCGCCCTGGCGCACCACGAGCATCTCGACGCCGACGGCACCGGCCGGGTCGTCGAAGCGGCAGGCGGCCACCCGCTGCAGGTCCGCCGCGGAGTCCTCCGGGAACCAGGCGCGGCCGGGCAGCCACTGGGTGAGAAGTTCGAGCTTGGTCGGGGTCAGGGTGGCTTCGTGGATGATCGCCATGGCCGGATGGTAAGCGATGCGCGGATCGACGGCGGATGGAACCATCGAGGGTATGACGGTCATCGCAACCCTGCGGGTGGAACGGCCCGGCGCGACCGGGATCGACCGCGCCCGGGCGTACGAGATCATCGTCGATGGCGAACCCAAGGGCGTCGTCCGCTCCGGGCACGAGTTGTCGCTGGCCCTGCAGCCCGGCCGGCACGTGGTGCGGGCCCGGCTGGACTGGACCGGAAGCGCGGAGGTGCCGGTGCATCTCGGGCCGGGGGCGACCGTGCGGCTGGTGGTGCGGTCCCGGGGCGTACGCCATGTGATCGGCAAGCGCTACCTCTCGCTCACCCCGATCGACGACTGACGCAACGCTCCCTTCACGTGCATTGGTCAGCATATGGCGATGATCAATCGACGCAACCTTTTGATCGGCGCGGCCGTCGCCGGCGCCACCAGCGTCACGCTCGACCCGGTGAGCTTCGCCGAGGCGGCGCCCGGCGGCACCGAGACGCGCACGCTGAGCGGCACGATCAAGTACGGTGCCCCGGACTGGGTGTACATCCCGCTGCAGATCCCGCGCGGCGTGAACCGGGTGACCGTGGCCTACACCTATGACAAGCCGCCGGTCCCGGCCGGCACCAACGGCAACGCGCTGGACATCGGCTACTTCGACGAGAGCGGCATCGAGCTGGGCAACGACCGGGGTTTCCGGGGCTGGTCCGGCGGCGCCAAGACCTCGTTCACGCTGAGTAACTCGGACGCCTCGACGGGCTACCTACCCGGGCCGATCAAGGCGGGCACCCACCACATCATCGTCGGGCCTTACACGGTCGCGCCGCAGGGCCTGAACTGGAACGTCACGGTCACGCTGACGTACGGCGCGGACGGGCCGGCCTTCGTGCCGAACCACGCGCCGCGCCGGGCGACCGGGCGCGGCAAGGCCTGGTACCGCGGCGACATGCACCTGCACACCGTGCACTCGGACGGCAAGCGGCTGCCCTCGGAGGTCGCGGCCGGGGCGCGCGCGGCCGGACTGGACTACATCGTCTCCACCGAGCACAACACGTCCAGCGCTTCCGGCGTGTGGGGCGAGTTCGCCGGTCCGGACCTGCTGATCATCGACGGTGAGGAGGTCACCACCCGCAACGGCCACTACACGGTGCTCGGCCTGCCGGCCGGCACCTGGATCGACTGGCGATACCGCTCGATCGACCGGGAGCTGCCCAAGTTCGTCTCCGAGATCCACCAGACCGGGGCGCTCGCGGTGGCGGCACACCCCCAGGACACGTGCGTCGGCTGCGGCTGGAAGTTCGGGTACGCCGGGCTGGACGCGATCGAGGTCTGGAACTCGACGTGGAACGCCCAGGACGAGGCCGTGCTCGCCATGTGGGACGCGATGATCGCGGCCGGCCAGTTCGTGCCCGCGGTCGGCGACAGCGACGCGCACAGCGAGCCCGCGGTCATCGGCCTGCCGCACACCGTCGTGTACGCCGACGACCTCGAGAAGAAGTCGATCCTGGCGGCCGTGCGGGCGGGCCGGTCGTGGATCGCCGAGTCGGCCAAGGTGAACCTGACCTTCACGGCGTCGACCTTGCGTCGCCAAGCAGGTATCGGTGAGCGGCTCGACGCGGCGCCGGACGAGCAGCTGCGCGTCGACGTCACCGTCACCGGCGAGCCGGGTGCCACTGTGCGTTTGGTCACCGACGCCGGCATGCGGGTGAACGTGCCGCTGCCCGCCGACGGCAAGGTCACCTGGACCACTACACCCCAAAATGCCGCTTACGTACGCCTCGAGGTGCGCCGCCCGGTGGCCACCACGACCACCCCGGACACCATGGTCGCCTTCACCAACCCGATTTTCCTCGGCGCGACGAGGCACGGGGGCAAATGAATTCTTGGTACGGGAGTTCGTTGGCGGACGGGAGGCTGACGTAGGCTGGCCGCTCAGCTCGACTGATCACGTGGCGGCGGACAGGGAGGTGCTGATGCCGGACACCCGCGTCCTCGGCGACCTTGCCGTGGAAGTCGCGGTGGTCGGCGCAGCAACCGGCGTCGGCGACATCGAGGCGATGATCCGTGCCGACCCCGAGTCACCGGGCCTGATCGCCTCCGACGGCGACCACCTGTACGTGCTCGATCGCCCGTACCTGGAAATGATCCTCGCGGGCCGGCTCGGCTACGGCCGGGCCGTGCTCTCGCGCCGGCCGGCCAAGCAGATCCTGCGCGAGCCGGCGCTGGTCCTGCCCGCCGGCACCGCGTGGGACGACGCCGCCCGCGCCGGGCTGTCCCGCCCCGACGTCTGCCGCGGCGCGCCGATCGTGGTCACGCTCGGCGACGGCCGTCTCGGGCTGGCCCCGATCGGGCCGCTGGTCGAATACCTCAGCAGCGGGTACGAGACGCTCGCCTTCACCGACGGGCTCACCGGCCTGGGCAACCGCCGCAAGCTCACCGAGGTGGCCGAGTCGCTGCTCGACGCCGACAAGCAGGTGGCGCTGATCCTCATCGACCTGGACAGGTTCAAGGAGATCAACGACTCGCTCGGCCACGGGCGCGGCGACGAACTGCTGCGCCAGGTCGCCGCGGCGCTGTCCGGGCACACCGCGTTCCGCTTCGGCGGCGACGAGTTCGTGGTCCTGCTCGACGATCTCGGCGACGGCTCCGACGAGCACCTCGAGCAGGTCGCCCGCGATCTGCTGGACGCCATCCAGGGCCCGTTCACGATCGCCGGGGTGCCGATCACGGTGGAGGCGTCGGCCGGGGTCGCGCGCACCGCGGCCGGCCGTCGTTCGCTGACCGCGTTGCTCGCCCGCGCCGACACGGCGATGTACGTGGCGAAGCGGCACCGCACGGCGGTGGAGGTGTGGCGCACCGAGCTGGCCGCCGGGCAGGGCATCGACCTGCTGCTGCAGTCCGAGCTGCGCCCGGCCATCGAGCAGGGGCAGCTCGTGCTGCACTACCAGCCGCTGGTCGAGGCCGGCACCGGCCGGATCACCTCGGTGGAGGCGCTGGTCCGCTGGCAGCACCCGCGGCACGGCCTGCTGCCACCGGCCGCCTTCATCCCGGACGCGGAACGCTCCGACGTGATCGTGGCGCTGACCGACCGGGTGCTGACCGACGCGATCGCGCAGGCCGCGCACTGGCATCGCCGCGGTCTCCAGATCCCGGTCGCGGTGAACCTGCCGGCCCCGGTGCTCGCCCAGGACCGCATCGTCACGGTGATCGCCGGGCTGCTCGCCGAGCACGGCCTGCCGGCCGAGTCGCTGATCGTGGAGATCACCGAGAGCGCCGTGATGACCCGGCCCGACTACAGCGCCGAGCTGCTGCGTCAGGTCCGATCCTTGGGCGTACGCGTCGCGATGGACGATTTCGGCACCGGCAACACGTCGCTGGCGTTGCTGACCCGGCTGCCGCTGGACGAGCTGAAACTGGACCGCGCGTTCGTGCACCGCATCCACCACGTCCGCGAACGCACCATCGTCGAGGCGGTCGCCCGGATGGCCAAGGGCCTGCGGCTGACCCTGGTGGCCGAGGGCGTCGAGGACGAGTCGACGGCGGCCATCCTCACCGCGGCCGGCTTCGACGTGCTGCAGGGCTACCACTTCGGCCGCCCGGTCCCGCCGGACACGCTTCCGTTCTCGGAAGCCGCGGCGGTGGCCTGAACACGCTTTGACGGGTATCACTGGACCCATGACCCGGGTTCTGGTGACAAACGACGACGGGGTGGACGCGCCCGGTCTCGCAGCGCTGGCGTCGGCGGCCTCCGACGCCGGCTTCGATGTGGTGGTGGCGGCCCCGCGCGAGGAACAGAGCGGGATGAGCGCCTCGTTCACCGCGGTCACGGTGGACGGCCGCGTCGACGTCCAACGGCGAAAATCCGACAAATTTCCCGTGTACGCGGTCGCGGGGTCCCCGGCGTACATCGTTGTCCTGGGGGGTCTCGGGGTTTTCGGCCCGCCGCCCGCGCTGGTGCTCTCCGGCATCAACCGGGGCGCGAACGCCGGCAACGCGGTGCTGCACTCGGGCACCGTCGGGGCCGCGCTGACCGCCGCGTACCAGGGGCTACGGGCGCTCGCGGTGTCGCTGGACGTGCTCGCGGCCGACGGCAGTCTTACCGTGCCGGACGATTCGGTGCTGCACTGGGACGCCGCCGCGGAGCAGGCGGTCGCGCTGCTGGACTGGCTGGCCGCGGCGCCGCCCGCGACGGTGCTGAATCTGAACGTGCCGGACCGTCTGCCGGTGCGCGGGTTGCGGCAGGCGACGCTGGCCGAGTTCGGCCAGGCCCAGATGGCGGTGGCCGAGCAGGGTGAGGGCTTTGTCCGGATGACCGCCGAGCGGGTGGGCGAGCCGTTGATCCCTGGTACGGACCTGGCGCTGCTGGCCGAGGGCTATGCGACGGTGACGGCGCTGCGCCCGCCGGCCGAGGCGCCGTCCGTGCGGATTCCGGAGCAGCGCTCGCCGGCCTAGAGACGTTTCGGGCTCGCGCTTGGGGCCGGGGTCCGGCCGCGTCGTTGCCGTCGGCGAGGCAGGGCACGGTCGAGACTCGGATGCCGCGCGGGTCGAGCCCCCGCAGTCCGCAGCTTCGACGAGCAACACGCGATCCGCATCCGCGATCCGCAACACGCGATCTGCGATCCGCATCCTCGACCGCTGGCTCGGCGTTGGCGGTCGTTGGCTCCGCACGCTCGGCCGTTGACTCGGCATTGGCGACCCGCGGCCGGCGACCCGCCGACATCGGCTGCCGGGATGAGAAACGAGCCGTACACGTCTGCAGGTCGACGTGTGCCTCGTCCATCGGTCCCACTATGTGGCGATCCCGTCCACATTCTGGGTTTCTGGAGACCTTGGAGAGTTGCACCCACCGCCCATATGCGAGCCGTAATCTCCAAGGTCCACGAAACAGCGGGAAAAGCGTCGGAGCAAAAGCCGCAAAAGTGTAGGAAAGACGCTCCATTGTGGGCCCTCGTCTCACATTGCGGACCCCGTGACCACAATGTGGCCGCGAGTGCCGTACAGCGTAAGTGTTCAGCTGTTTCTCGCGCCGCTCACCCTGCGATGAGTCAGCCTTGCGCGGCGGACCTGCGCGGACCGTCGCTGTGGGGAGCCGGGACCTTCCGGTGCTGGCGGGTGCCCACGCCTGGGTGGGGGTGGCTGTGGTGTGGGGAACCGCGGCCTTCCCGGCGTCGCGAGTGCCCACGCCTGGGTGGGGGTGGCTGCGGTGTGGGGAACCGCGGCCTTCCCGGCGTCGCGAGTGCCCACGCCTGGGTGGGGGTGGCTGCGGTGTGGGGAACCGCGGCCTCCCCGGCGTCGCGACTCCCCACACCCGGGCAGGGCGGCCACTGTGGGGAGCTGGGACCTGTCCGGGTCTGGCGGCGTCGCCTCGCACGGGGACCTCCCGGCCGACCGAACCAGCTGAACAGTCATGGCGCCGGCGGCAAGTCGATCTGCGCCGTTGCCTCTGATTCATCAGGTCTCTGGGGCGCGGTCCGGCCGGCCGGCTAGCTCGCGGGCCCAGGCGACGGCGACCTGCGGGTCGGTGTGGGTCTTGCCGTAGAGGGCGTCGATCAGCAGCCAGATCCGGTCGGACAGCGGTGGGTCGGCCAGGGCGTCCACCTGGGCCCGGTTGTCGCGGATGAAGGTGCGGGCCACGCGAGCCGGGGCGTCGTCGTCGAGGGGGAACTCGGTCAAGTAGTTGCGGAAGGCGCAACCCCGGTAGTCGGCGTCGCTGACTCGGGCGGCCACCTCGGCGACCAGCGCCACCAGGCGGTCCTTCGGGTTGTCCGGGGCGGCCGCCAGCGCGGACGCGACTTCGCGCTCGCGGCGCTCGCGGGTGGCGGTCAGGTAGGCGGCGGCCAGGTCGGCCTTGCTGGGGAAGTGGCGGTACAGCATGTTCTTGCCGCAGCCCGCGGCCTCGATGATCTGCGCCATCCCGACGGCTCGGACGCCGTCGAGGTAGAAGAGGCGGCTCGCGGTGCGCAGGATGCGGTCGCGGCCGGAGATGTCGGGCGGGCGTGCCATGGGTGAGAAGTTTAACGGACCGAGCGGTCCGCCAGCCATTGACCGCGATGCCGTGCGGCAGGCAGTATCGGACCGAGCGGTCCGAAAGCGTCGGTACGCGGGTGTCACGTCAGATGCGACCACGGCATGCCCCGGTGTCGATCCCGGTCGCTCACGCGGCCCAGCCACACGGCCAGGACCAGGAACGGCAGCGGGCACAGTTCGGTCGCTCACGCGGCCCAGCCACACGGCCAGGACCAGGAACGGCAGCGCGCACAGTTCGGTCGCTCACGCGGCACAGTTCGGTCGCTCACGCGGCACAGTTCGGTCGCTCACGCGGCATATTTTCGGCGCGGCGAGAAGCGGACAAAACCCCCAGAAGGAGACATCACCATGCGGGACGCGGTCATCGTCGACGCCGTGCGTACGCCGGTCGCCAAGGGCAAGCCCAACGGCGCCTACCACGGGATCCACCCCGTCGACCTGCACGCACACGTGCTGCGTGCGCTGGCCGAGCGCACCGGGCTGGACCCGGCCGAGGTCGACGACGTCATCGGCGGGACCGTCACCGCGATCGGTGAGCAGAGCACCAACGCCACCCGGCTCGCCGTGCTGACCGCCGGCTTTCCCGAGGCGGTGCCCGGCACCACCGTGGACCGGCAGTGCGGTAGCAGCCAGCAGGCGATCAGCTTTGCCGCGCAGGGTGTCGTGGCCGGGGCGTACGAGATCGTGATCGCCTCCGGTGCCGAGTCGATGTCGCGCGTGCCGATCGGCAGTGCCCGGCAGGAGGCGTTCGTCGGCGGACCGGGGCTGGAGAACAGGTATCCGGGCGGGCTGATCCCGCAGGGTGTGGCGGCCGAGCTGATCGCCCGTAAGTGGGGGTTCAGCCGTGCCGAACTCGACGAATTCGCGGCGCACAGCCATGCGAAGGCGGCCGGGGCGTGGCGGCAGGGCTTCTTCGACGGGCAGATCACCCGGGTCACCGACCTGCGGACGGACGAGTCGATCCGGCCGGGGACCAGCGTCCAGGCCCTGTCCGGGTTACGTACCGCCTTCGAGGATCAGCGGTGGGACCTGCGCTTCGGTCTGATCGACTGGAAGATCACGGCGGGTAACTCCAGTCCGGTCAACGACGGCGCCGCGGCGGTGCTGATCACGACGAGCGAGACCGCCGCGCGGCACGGCTGGCGGCCGAGGGCTCGCATCCACACCGCCACCGCGGTCGGCGACGATCCGATCATGATGCTCACCGGCATCATTCCGGCGACCGCGAAAGTCCTGGCCCGGGCCGGTCTGTCCGTCGGCGACATCGACGCGTTCGAGGTGAACGAAGCCTTCGCCCCGGTCGTGCTGGCCTGGCAGGCGGAGACCGGCGCCGACCCGGCGAAGGTCAACGTGGACGGCGGCGCGCTCGCGATCGGGCACCCGCTGGGAGCGAGCGGGGCGCGGCTGGCCACGACGTTACTGTCCGTGCTCGAACGTACCGGCGGACGTTACGGTCTTCAGGTGATGTGTGAGGCAGGCGGCACCGCGAACGCCACCGTCATCGAAAGGCTCTGATACTGCAGCGAACCTCACATTACGAATGCCTCCAGGGCGGTTAGCTTGGCTAACGAGCGTCGGCGGGAGTCGACGATGATCTTGGGGGCTTTATGGAGTTTCGTTCGATGGGGGCCGACGGGCCGCGCGTGTCCGCGCTCGGCCTCGGACTGATGGGCATGGCCGACCTGTACGGGACGGCCGACGAGGCCGAGTCGGTTCTCACCGTGCAAGCCGCGGTCGACGCCGGGGTGACCCTGCTGGACACCGCCGACTTCTACAGCGCCGGCGGCAACGAGATGCTGGTCCGCGACGCGCTCCGCGGCCGGCACCGGGAGAACGTCGTCCTCGACGTGAAGTTCGGCAACGTGCGCGACGTGGACGGCGCGTGGATCGGCCACGACGCCCGGCCGGCCTCGGTCAAGAACTTCCTGGCCTACAGCCTGCGGCGGCTCGGCACCGACTACATCGACGTGTACCGGCCGTCCCGGCTCGATCCGCAGGTGCCGATCGAGGACACCGTGGGCGCGATGGCCGAGATGGTGAAGGCCGGCCACGTGCGGCACATCGGCCTGTCCGAAGTGGGGCCGGCCGTGCTGCGCCGGGCCCACGCGGTGCACCCGATCACCAACCTGCAGGTGGAGTATTCGCTGTTCACCCGCGACATCGAGGCGGAACTGCTGCCGCTGGCGCGCGAGCTGGGCATCGGTGTCACGGCGTACGCGGTGCTGGGCCGGGGTTTGCTGTCCGGGCAGTGGCAGGCGGACCGCCCGCTGGAGGCGGACGATATGCGCGCGCGCATCCCGCGGTTCCAGGGCGAGAACGTGCGCCACAACCTGGAGCTGGTCGAGGCGCTGCGGGTCGTCGCGGAAAAGCTGGGCGTCACGGTGGCGCAGGCCGCCATCGCCTGGGTCCTCAGCCGCGGCGACGACATCGTGCCGGTGGTCGGCGCCCGCCGCCGCGAGCTGCTCACCGAGGCGCTGGGCACGCTCCGCACCGAGCTGAGCGCCGAGGACCTGGCCGCCATCGAAGGCGCGGTGCCGGCCGGCTCGGTGCGCGGCGAGCGTTACCCGGCCGGGCGCGTCCCCGACATCAGCTGACACCCACCGCGTCGAGGGTCAGGATCCGGTCGACCCGGTCCAGGCCCTCGCTGCGGTGCGTCAGCATCAGCACCGTACGCCCGTCCGCGGCGTCGAGCAGGTCGGCCATCAGCGCCTCGGCCACGTCGGCGTCGAGTCCCTCGGTCGGCTCGTCCAGGATCAGCAGTCCCGGATCGGCGAGCAGGGCCCGGGCCACCGCGAAGCGGCGCGCCTGACCGCCGGACATGGTGGTGCCGCCACTGCCCAGCCACGTGTCCAGGCCGTGCGGGAGGGCGGTGAGCCAGGAGCCGAGGCGTACGCGGGAAAGGGTTTTGATCAGTTCCTCGTCGGTCGCGGTGGGGTGGGCGAGGCGCAGGTTCTCCCGGACGGTCGACGCGAAGATGTGGCCGGTGTCGTCGCCGACCAGGACGACGCGGCCGCGGATGGTGGCTTCCGGCAGCAGCGTGATGTCGGCGCCGTCGATCTCGACAGTGCCCTTGAGCGGGTCGAGGAGGCGGGCGGCGACGGCGGCCAGGGTGGACTTGCCCGAGCCGGAGCGGCCGGTGACGGCGACCTTGGAGCCTTTCGGAAGGTCGAGGTCGAAGCCGGTGAGCACCGGTCGGGCCCAGCCGGCGTCGAGGTCCTTGATGCGCAGGTCCACGCCGTTCGTCGGTGCGAGCCCGTACGTCGGGAACGTCGATGTGGGGCTGTCGACCGGGAACGTCGCGGACGGCGGGTCGGCGGTCAACGCGTCGATGCGGTTGTCGGCCCCGGCGGCGCGCTGCCTCGCCACGGCCGCGTCCGGCAGCGCCAGGATCGGCTCACCCAGCGCGACCACCGCCAGCAGCAGCACGGCCGCCCACTCCGGAGCCGGTCCGTGCAGCGCCAGCGCGGTCCCGGCCACCGCGACACCCCAGCCGAGATGCGCGAGCGCGATGGCCCGTCCGGCAGCCGAGGCGGCTTTCGCTTCGCGAGCCTCCAGGTCTTGGCTTCGCCTTGCCGGTACGCCGTCGGCCCGCCCCGCCAAATCCTCGAGCCCGTCGATAGTTTCCACCACGGCGTCGCGCAACCGGGCGCGGGCGGCACCGGTGGCTTCGTCCGCGCGGGCTGCTTGCCGGGCGGCGAGCGCGGGCGCGACGACCGCCGACAGCAGGAGCCCGACGGCAAGGGCGGGAGCGGCCGTGGGCGAGATCGCAAGGGCGGCGGCGGTGGCGACGATGACGGTGACGACGGTGGCGAGCCGTGGGAGGCGTCCCCGCAGCAGCCCGTCGACCTGGGCGTCCACGTCGTCCACCACGCGGGTCAGCAGGTCGCCGCGCCGGTGCAGCCGGGGGCCGGGGACGCGGGGGACGAGCGCGCTGTAGATCCGCGCCCGGCGGGCCCCGAGCTTGGCAAACGCGACGTCGTGCGAAATGAGGCGTTCGACGTAGCGCAGGAGCGGGCGGGCGACGGCACTGCCCCGCACCACGACGACCGCGATGGAGAGCGTGAGGACGGGCGGCATGGCGGAAGCGCGCACGAGGAGCCAGGCCGCCGCGCCGGTGAGGACGAGGCCCGCGAGAGACGAGGAGCTGCCGAGGGCGACGGCGGCCCAGGGGTGCGGGCGGTGTCCGGTCAGCCGAGACGTGGCGGCTGGTGTTTCGGTCAGCCGAGACGTGGCGGCTGGTGTTTCGGTCAGCCGAGACGTGGCGGCTGGTGCTTCGGTCAGCCGAGACGTGGCGGCCGGTTTGTCGAGCTCGGGTCCGCCGTTGAGCGGCCGGGTCTCATCCGGGCCGGGCGCCATAGTGATCCCTGCTTCCGGACCACCTCCCGGCGGGACAACCTGGACAATTCGGTCGGCGGCCTGGAGGAGGGCCGGCCGGTGAGCAACGACGAGGATCGCGCTGCCCGCCGTCGCGGCGGCCCGCAGGCGCTCGATGACGAGTTCCTCGGTGGCCGCGTCGAGGTGAGCGGTCGGTTCGTCGAGCAGGAGGGTCGTGGGCGCGTGCCCGGCCCGGTGCAGCAGAGCGGCGAGCGCCAGCCGGTGCCGCTGCCCGGCGGACACACCCGCGCCGTGCTCGCCGAGGGCGGTGCCGGCCGTGACGTCCGCCCCGGCGCGATCGGCTGTGGTTTCGGCCCTGGCGCGGCTGGCTGCGGTTCCGGCGCCGGAGAGCCCGACCGCCGTCAGCGCAGCGTCGATCTCGCTGTCGGGCGTCCCGGGTTCGAAGAGGTCGGCGACCTTCCGCGCGTGCGGCAGCGTGGGCTGCTGCGGCAGATAGAGAGGCGCCTCCACCGCGAAGGTGCCCTCGTCGGCGGGCTGGATCCCGGCGAGCACGCGAAGCGCCGTCGTCTTGCCCGCCCCCGACGGCCCACGCAGCGCCACGATCTCGCCACCACGCACCACGAGCTCGGAAAGCCGCAGCGCGTCGACGCCGGCGCCGGCGTAACGCACCCGAATCCCGGACGCCACGATCCCCGGCTGCGCCGGCCCGGCCAAGGTTCCACGCTGCAGGGCGGTGGCTTGGTCTCCGCGTTCGCCGCGAGCTGGCTGCCCAGGGGTTCCGCCCGACATTTCCGAAATGTCGGGCGGGTTGATCGGGGGTTGAGCCGGGCGCGAGGTGGGCTGTGGCCGGGCGGGCGGCTGTGACCAGGTGGGCGAGGCGGCGGGCGGCGCGGGCGGCTGGGGGGACGGCGCCGTAAGCGTGGCGACGCTTGCGGTGAGGATTTCGTCTACGTCGGCTATTACCGCGTTGGCGTTTGCCGAGGCGTGGTAGCGCGCCGCCATCTCGCGCAACGGCCGATACGCCTCCGGCGCCAGCAGGATCACCAGCAGCGCCGGGGCCAGCGCCAGGTGCCCGGCCGCCACCCTCAGACCCACCTCGACCGCGATCAAGCCGACCGAGAGCGTCCCCACCAGGTCCAGCGCCGTCGACGACAGGAAGGCCACGCGCAGGACGCGCAGGGTTGCCGAGCGGTGCTGGTCGGTCAGGTCGGCTATCACCTCGGTCTGGCGCGACGCGCGGCCGAACACGCGCAGCGTCGGGAGGCCGCGGACCACGTCGAGGAAGTGGCCCGCCAGCCGGGCGTCGGCCTGCCAGCGCTGGCGCGCCCGCGCCTGGGTGGCCCAGCCGATCAGCGCGCCCATCACCGGGATCAGCGGCAGCGTGATCAGGGCGATCAAACCGGAGCCGGGGTCGACCAGCGCGATCGCCACGATCACCAAGGGTGGCAGCGCGACCCCGAGGATGAGCGACGGCAGGAAGCTGCCGAACCACGGGCGCAGCGCGTCCAGCCCGGACGTCAGGGTCGCGGCGAGGCGTCCGGTGCCGTACGCGGAAGCCCATGCCGGGCCGCGCCGCAGCACCGCCCGGAGCATCTTGCCGCGCAGCTCCCCGGTGACCTTGGCAGCCGTGCGCTGGGCGACGACCTCGGAGGCCCAGGACAGCAAAGCCCGCACGACGAACGCACCACCGACCAGCGCGACCGCCCACCCGTGCCGCCCCACCACGATCGCGGTCAGCGCGACCGCCACGGCCAGCGTCGCCAGCGCCTGCCCGCCACCGAGGACCGCCAGCAACGCGATGCCGGGCCGGCTGCTGCGCGCGTGCCGGAGCAACCGGGGGTCGAGCGGACCCTTCACGACGACACCCGCTCACTGGCGACCCGGCGGCGGAAGACCCAGTAGGAGAAGACCTGGTACGCCACGACGCCGGGCAGCACGACCACCCCGACGGCGGTGATCAGGCCCAGCGACGAGGAGGACGCCGCCGCGCCGGACATCGTCAGGGACCAGGCCGGGTTCAGGGTGCTGGGCAGCACCACCGAGCCGTGGGCGGTGAAGACCGCGACCACCGAGCCGGCGACGCCGAGCCCGGTCAGCGCGAACGCCAGCCCCTCACGGCCGACCCGGGCGAGGGTGGCGACCACGAAGGCGACCAGGGCCGCGATCAGCGCGTACTTCGACAGCACGGCGACGCCGACGACCAGCAGGGCGATCGCGCCGACCGTTCCGGACCAGCGGGCCAGCGACCGCGCCCGGCGCCGGACCGGGCCGCTCGTGCGCAGCGACAGGAAAGTGGACCCGAGCAGCACCGCGGCGAGCAACGCCCCCAGCGCGCCGAGCAGCGAGGATGTCGTCCAGAGTGGGGAGAGGCTGCGGGAGAGCCCGTGTCCCATCACCGAGCCGGTCGAGTCCAGCGCCAGCCCGCGGACGAACACCGCGAGCAGTGCGCCCCACAACGCCACGATCCCGGCCGAGCTCACCGCGGTCGCCACCTCGGCGCCCCGCCGCCACCGCCGGCTGTCGCGCTTGCCGCGGAATTCGAGTGCTACGCCGCGTACGGCAAGCAGGAGAAGGAGGGCCGCGACCGGGAGGTAAAGGCCGGAGAGCAAGGCGGCGTACCAGGCGGGGAAGGCCGCGAAGGTGGCGCCGATCGCGGCGACCAGCCACACCTCGTTGCCGTCCCAGAACGGGCCGATCGTGGTGAGGGCGGCGCCGCGCTCGTGGTCGTCGCGGCCGAGCAGCGGGCCGAGGATGCCGACGCCGAAGTCGAAGCCCTCGAGGACGAAGAACAGCACCCAGGCGAGCACGACGATCGAGAACCAGAAGTTGATCATGAGCAACCCCTCAGTAGACCGGTACGGGTTCCGGCGCGGCGACCGGCGCTGCGGTGGGAGTCAGCGGCTGGTTCGACGTGTGGCGCACCAGCTTGAGCCAGAGGACGGCGAGCACCCCGTACACCACGGCGAACCCGATCAGCGACGCGATCACCTCGGCGCTGGTCAGCCCGGGGGAGATGCCGTCCGCGGTCTTGACCAGGCCGAACGCGAGCCACGGCTGGCGCGCGGTCTCGGTGAAGACCCAGCCGAACGTGTTCGCGGCGGCGGGCAGCAGCGGGATCAGCGGCAGCCACCGGGTCAGCCAGCGCGGGGCGGTGCGGCCCTTGCGCGTACGCCAGAGATAGAGGACGGCGACCAGGGCCGCCAGCGTGCCGATGCCGATCATCAGGCGGAAGGTCCAGAAGGCGACCGGGACCATCGGGATGTACGAGCCGGGACCGTACGTCGCCGCGTACTGCTGCTGGAGATTGTCGATGCCCTGGACCGTGGCGGTGGGCGAGCCGGTGGCCAGGAAGGACAGCAGCCACGGGATCTTGATCGCGAACGACGGTAGCGGCGGGCCACTGGCGACGATCGAGAACGGCGCGCTCGCGGTGGTGTGGTAGAGCGCCTCGGCCGCGGCGATCTTCATCGGGTTGACCTCGGTGATGGTCTTGCCGAGCGTGTCGCCGGTGATCGCGACGGCCGCGCCGCCCACCGCGGTGATCCAGGCGCCGAGGCGGGCGAGCACGCGGAACCCGTCGTCGGCCCGCAGCCGCCACACGCCGATGCCCATCAGCAGCGCCCCGCCGACCATCGCGGCCCCGGCGAGCGTGTGCGGGAACGCGGCCATGTTCACCTTGTTCAGCAGCAGATCGGTGAACGACGTGAGCCGGGCGCGGCCGGTCGACGGATCCATGGCGTACGCGACCGGGTTTTGCATGAAGGAGTTGCCGGCCAGGATCACGAACGCCGAGATCGTGGTGCCGATCGCGACGATCACGATGGTCGCGGTGTGGACCAGGCGCGGAAGGCGGTCCCACCCGAAATACCACAATGCCAGAAATGTCGCTTCCAGGAAGAACGCGAGCATGCCTTCGACCGCGAGCGTGGGGCCGAACACGTCGCCGTAGAACTTGGCGAAAGCGCTCCACCCCATCCCGAACTGGAACTCCTGCACCAGCCCGGTGACCACGCCGACCGCGAACGTGATGATCAGTAACTTGCCGACGAACTTGGTCAGGTGGAGGTATTGGTCCTTCTTCGTGCGCAGCCAGGCGATCTGCAGGCCGGCGGCGGTGGCCGCGAGGCTGATCGACAGCGGCACGAAGAAGTAGTGATAGATGGTCACCACCGCGAACTGCAGGCGGGTCAGGTCGAGCACATCCATGCCATCGCCCCTCGTCTACGACACTTCGTAGTAGATACTACGACGCGTAGTACGACGCCGTGCAGTAGACTGTGTCGCATGGCACTGGGCGACCTGGAACGCGAGGTCATGACGCAGTTATGGGAGTCGGCGGAACCGCTGACCGTGCGCCAGGTGCACGAGCGGCTCAACCGTGACCGCGACCTGGCGTACACGACGGTGATGACCGTCCTCGACCGCCTGGCGAAGAAGGGCGTCGTGACGCGTTCCAAGGAGGAGCGTGCTTACCGGTACGCCCCGGCGCAGTCCCGCGAGGAGATGACCGCCGCCCTGATGCTCGACGCCCTGAGTGCCAGCCCGGACCAGGACGCCGCCCTGGCGTACTTCGTCGGGCAGTTGTCCCCGGCCGCGCTGGCCGCCGCCATCGAAGCATCGCGCAAGGCGCCGTGACCGCGCTGTACCTCGGCCTGCTGGGGTTGCTGCTCTCGCTGGTGGTGCCGGGTCCGCTCGCGGCGGCGCGCTGGCCCGACCGGGCGCCCGCCGGCGCCATCGTGCTGTGGCAGGCGATCACGCTGGCCGCGGTGCTCTCGGCGCTCGGCGTGGTCTTCGCGGCGCCGCAGGAATTCACCCAGGCCATCGGCTCCGGCAAGCTGGTCATGGCGGCCGCGCTCAGTGGATCCCTGGCGGTGGCCGCGCTGATCGTCGCGCGTCTGCTCATTTCCCTGTACGGCGTGAGCAAGCGCTCCCGGGTTCGCCGCCAACGCCACCGTACGCTCGTGGACCTGCTCGACCGGGTGGAGGCGAGCCGGGCGCTGGGCGGCTCGGATCAGCTTCGCGTGCTGGACGGCGCGTTGCCGCTGGCCTATTGCGTGCCCGGCCGCGAACCGCGGGTGGTACTCAGCGACGGTGCGCTGAAGGTGCTCGACCGGGGGCAGGTCGATGCGGTTGTCGCGCACGAACAGGTCCACTTGCGACACCGGCACGACGTGGTGATGGAGTCGTTCACCGCCTTCTATCAAGCGGTGCCGCGTCCGTTGCGCAGCCGGCGACCGCTCGACGCCGTACGGCTGATGCTGGAAATGGTGTCCGACGACGGGGCACGGCGACGCTGCGGGGCCGGTCCGTTGCGGACGGCCATCGAGCGCCTCACCGACGCCGTGCCGCTGACCGAGGAGGTGGCGGTTTCCGAGGGCGAGGACCGCCGTCGCCGGCTTGATCGGCTCGCCGTGTCGCACACACCGTCCGTCACCTTGACGGTCGTCTCTGTGATCATCGCGGGAGCCATCCTGGTGCTACCGACAGTAGTCCTCGTGGTGCCCTGGCTCGATGAGGCCCTCAACTACTGGCCATTTTAGTGACGCTCCGTGAAAGCGGGTAAGCGGGTAGTTTTCCGTCCGCGTCTGGCTTCAGTTATGACGTTGATCGGGAGTACGGTGTCTTCCGGTCCGGCAGCCCCCCATCGTCCAACCCGGCCGTACCTGGCGGACCACGCCTAATCGCCGTGCCAGCGGCGTACCGGGGATCCGTGTAACTGGGGTGAAGCCGTGCGTAACCACGGCCGGACGCGCTTCCCGTCCGAACCCGTCAGCTAACCCGGTCGGCGGCCTGACGGAAGAAAGGACAACGCACCTACGTGAAAAGGATTGGGGCGCGACGCGCCACAGTTCTGCGCAGCCTCCTCTGCGCAATCGCCGCGGTCGGGATCGTTGTCACCGGACCCACCGTTGCGTACGCGGTTCCCTCGCCATCCAGTGTCGAGGCGCAGATCGACAAGCAGTGGAACGAACTCGAGCCGGTCATCGAGCAGTACAACGACACGCACAACAAGCTGATCAAGAACCAGGCTCAGCAGAAGAAACTGAACGCGCAGATCACGCCGCTGCAGGTACAGGTGGATGTCGCCCTGTCGCAGGTGCGTGGCCTGGCCACCGACGCGTACATGCAGGGCGCGCCGAACGCGTTCAACGCCATGCTGGTGAGCGGTTCGCCCACCGGGCTGACCGACAAGCTGATGTACCTCGATCAGCTGGCCAAGCACCAGCAGCTCCAGATCGCCGGAGTCGCCGCGCTTCGTGACAAGTACGCCGCTACCAAGGCCGACCTTGACACCCTGACCCAGTCCATCGCAGCCCGCGACAAGGATCTGGCGACGAAGAAGACGGCGATCCAGAAAAAGATCGACGCGCTCCAGAAGCTCCGGATCCAGGCGTACGGCGCATCGGGTGTGGACGATGGGCCGTTGAAGACCGGACCGTGCCCGGTCACGTACACCAACGACCCGGGCGGCCGGGCCGCGCAGAAGGCCTGCTCGCTGGTCGGCAAGCCCTATGTCTTCGGTGCCGTGGGACCGAGAAGTTACGACTGCTCGGGTCTGACCGCGGCGGCGTGGGCCCCGGAAGGTGTTCATCTCGAGCACTTCACCGGTGACCAGATCAATGAGGGCAGGAGAGTGAGCCGGGCCGACATCAAACCCGGTGACCTCATCTTCTACGAACCCGGCAACCTCCATCACGTCGCCATCGCCATCGGCGGCGGGATGATGGTGCACGCGCCGCACACGGGCGATCACGTCCGGATGGCCCCGATCGACTCACCGGGCGCCATCTCGGCCATCGTCCGGCCAGGCTGATCGGCTGATCGCGGAAGGCCGCCGGGGTTCATCCCCGGCGGCCTTTTCGTTGTGGTGCCTCAGCAGCTTGCGCAGGGTCGCGGCCAGTTGCTCGCGCTCGTCCGTCGTGAGTGGCTCGAGCAGCTCGTCCTGGATCCGTGTCGCGGTCGTCGCCAGGTCGTCGCGGCGTTGACGGCCCTCGGTGGTGACCGTGATGACGTTGCGCCGGCGGTCCGCCGGATCCGGCGCGCGGGCCACGTAGCCGTCCGCCTCGAGCTCGTTGAGGGCGGCGACCATGTCGCTCAGGTGGATGCCGGTGCGGCGCCCCAGATCCGCCTGGCTGGCCGGGCCTTGCTCGGCGAGCGAGTCGAGCAGGCGCAAGTGGTAGCCCCGGGCGCCGGCCTCGGCGAAGCCCGCCGAGACCAGGCGGTGCGCGTGCGCGGCGGTCTGGGTCAGCAGCCAGCTCGGAAGTCGATCCACGCGGCCATCCTAACATTTGCGCGACTAACGTTAGTGCGGCTAACGTTAGTCGCATGAACGAATTCACCGTACGTGTGCCGCAGGCGTTGCTTGATGACCTCCGCCGCCGGTTGGGGTCCACCCGATGGCCGTCCGAGCTGCCCGACGCCGGGTGGGACTACGGGATTCCGCTGGCGCGGGTGAAGTCGCTCGCCTCGATGTGGGCGGAGTTCGACTGGCGCGGGGCGGAGGCCGCGCTGAACGCCTACCCGCAGTTCGTGACCCGGATCGACGGGCAGGACGTCCACTTCGTGCATGTGCGGTCGTCGTCCCCGTCCGCGCTGCCGTTGCTCCTCACCCATGGCTGGCCCGGGTCCGTCGTGGAGTTTCAGCAGGTCATCCCGTTACTGTCGGAGCATTTTCATCTGGTCGTCCCGTCGATACCCGGGTTCGGCTTCTCCGGTCCCACGTCGGCGGCCGGGTGGAGCGTCCCGCGGGTCGCCCAGGCTTGGGCGGCGTTGATGGAGTCGCTCGGATACACCCGCTACGGCGCGCAGGGCGGCGACTTCGGGTCCGGGATCTCGCGGCTGCTCGCGTCGGTGGCCCCGGAGGCGGTGCTGGGCGTGCACGTGAACTACCTGCCCAGCATGGGGACGCCCCGCTCGCCGCTCTCGCCCACCGACCAGGAACGCCTCGAACAGACCCGGCGGCTCGCAGCCCATCGGCATCCGCACCAGGTTTTGTTCGCTTCCACCCCACAGACGCTTGCGTACGCCATGAACGACTCACCCGCCGGAATGCTGGCTTTCCTCGCGGAGAAGTTCACGATGTGGGCGGATCCGTCGACGCCGGTCCCCGACGAGGCGATCCTCACCGACGTGATGGTGTATTGGGCGACCCAGACGTTCGGATCGGCGGCCCGGCTGGTCAAGGAGACCGGATTGGGCAGCGGGCCGTTGCCGTGCCCGGCGCCGCTCGGGGTGGCGGTGCTGCCGTGCGACATCACCCAGTCGATCCGGCCGTTCGTCGAGGAGCGCCACGACATCCGCCGGTGGAGCGAGTTTCCGCGGGGTGGGCACTTCGCGGCGCTGGAGGTGCCGGGGCTGCTGGCCGACGATGTGACGGCGTTCTTCGCGGGGTTGAGCTGATTCGGCTGGCTTCGCTGGGGTGGGCCGGCTTCGCCGGGCTGCGCTGAACGGGGCTCGCGTGGCGCGGGCATAATTTCCTTCCATGAGCGACTCGCCGCTGATCGACAGCTTGACCGCCGCGGTTGAGGCCCGGCCCGATGATCTGCCGCTGCGGCTGCACCTGGCCGAGCTGCTGGTCGGAGCCGGGCGCGGGGGTGAGGCGGTCGGGCATGCGGCGCAGGTGCTGGCGCGCGAGCCGTCGAACGAGGCGGCGCGGCAGTTGATGACGGCTGCGCTTAGCCCTGGTGACTCTGCTGCGGGTGCGGCCGGCTCGACTGCGCCTGGCTCGTCTGCGCCTGGCTCGTCTGCGCCTGGCTCGTCTGCGCCTGGCTCGCCTGCCGGGCCGGGCTCGCCTGCCGGGCCGGGCTCGCCTGCCGGGCCGCCGTCGCCTGGGGCGTCCACCCCCGACGGCCCCTCGTTCGACTGGGCTGCCCTCGAGGAGGATCTCGGGGACATCGTGCCGCCGCGGTTTGCGAAGGCGGGTGACGAACCTGACCGCGTACGGGGAAATGACGATCGTGCCTTTGATGTCGAGACGTCCACGGTGACGCTGGCCGACGTCGGTGGCATGGACGAGGTCAAAAAACGGCTCGAGATCTCCTTTCTGGGGCCGCTGCGCAACCCCCAATTGCGTACGCTGTTCGGCAAGAGCCTGCGGGGTGGCCTGCTCCTGTACGGACCGCCCGGATGCGGCAAGACGTTCCTGGCGCGCGCCGTCGCGGGGGAGATGGGCGCGTCGTTCATCTCGCTGTCCATCACCGACGTGCTCAACATGTGGGTGGGCAGCTCCGAGCGCAACCTGCACGACCTGTTCGAGTCGGCCCGCGGCCACGCGCCGTGCGTGCTGTTCCTCGACGAGATCGACGCGCTCGGTCACAAGCGCAGCCAGCTCAACTCGTCCTCCATGCGTACGGTCGTGAACCAGCTGCTCACCGAGCTCGACGGGGTCGACGGCAACAACGACGGCGTCTTCGTGCTGGCCGCCACCAACGCGCCGTGGGATATCGACGCGGCGCTGCGGCGTCCGGGCCGGCTCGACCGCACCGTGCTGGTCCTGCCGCCGGACAAGCCCGCCCGGGCCGCGATCCTCGAATACCACCTGCGGGACCGCCCGGTCGCCGGCATCGACCTCGGTAAGATCGCCGACGCCACCGACAATTACTCGGGTGCCGATCTCGCGCACGTCTGCGAGACTGCCGCGGAGTTCGCGATGCGTGACTCGATCGCCACCGGTGAGGTGCGCATGATCTCACAGCAGGACATGCTTTCCGCCGTACGCGACGTACGCCCCTCCACGGACGGCTGGTTCGCGACGGCCCGCAACGTCGCGATGTTCGCCAACGAGAGCGGCGAGTACGACGACCTCGCCGCGTACCTGAAGAAGCGCAAGATGCGATGAACCCGGCCGAGCGGCTGCTCGAGGTCGGCCGCTACGAGGAGGCGGAACGCAGCGTCCGGGAGTCGCTGGCCGCCTATCCTTCGGACGCGGCTCTGCTGGCCTTGCTGGCGTCGATTTTGCGCGCCCGGCACGACTATCCGGCGGCGTTGGCGGCGGCATCGGCTGCGGTGGCGGCGAACCCGCGACGATCCGCCGGTCACGTCGAGCGGGCCGAGAGCCTGATCCTGCTGATCCGCTCGCGCGAGGCGGTGGACGCGGCGACGACGGCGGTGACGTTGGACCCGTCGTGGCCGGGCGGCCATCTCGTCCTGGCCCGGGCCCTCGTCGCGGCCCGTTCGTTGCCGGCCGCCCGGGACGCCGCCCGGCAGGGTTTGTCGCTGGCGCCGCGCTCGGTCGCGGTCTTGCTCACGGTCGCCGACGTGGAACGCGCGGCCGGCCATCGCGAGGCCGCCCTGGAAGCTGTCCAGGCCGCGTTGGCGCTGGACCCCGGCAACGCGTACGGCCGCTGGTTGCTCGCCATGCTCGACGCCGAGCGTCTGCGGGTCCGCAAGTCGATGCGGGCGTTGCGGGAGGTGGCCCGCGACCGTCCCGCGGCCCCGGACATCATCGCGATGACCTGGCCGATCCGCGGCGTGCTGAGCGGCCTGCGACGCGGCTTGGCCGTCGGGGCGGTGGCCGTGTGTTTCCTGCTGGCGGTGGGCCATTGGTGGTGGCCGCAGGTGGATACGTTCGCGCGGTACGTGTCGGCAGTGCTCGCCGCCGTGATGATCGGCTTCGCCGCGCGGGTGCTGGTCCCCGCTGGGAGGCTTCCGTGGCGATGCCTGCGCCTGCTGCCGCGGTTGATGCGCAGCGCGTCGGTGGCGTCGCTCGTGTTGGTGATCGTGGCGGTGGGGGCGCTGATCGCGTTTGCGTCATCGGGGTGGTGGGTGCTGGCCGTGGTGGCGCTGGGCGCGGTGCCGGTGCTGTGGGCGTTGGGGCTGGTCGAGATGGTGGGCGCGGGCTTGGACGATCCCGGGATGAGGCCCGCTTTGCTCGGCTTGGCGGGCGAGCTCCGCGAGTGGTGGCGCACCACGAAGCGGGAGTTACGCGAGGCCTGGACGGCCGACGGGCGCCGGGGCGAATAGGGGGACGCCGGTCCGTGGGCGCCAGCACGGTGGTGGCGGGCGCTGCCGCGGACGCCGATGCAGTTCGCGGCGGGGGAGACCCGAAGCCCGACCCAGACTGGGGCGGCGCGGATTGGTGCCCGCGCGGACTGGGGCGCGTGCGGATTGGTGCCCGTGCGGATTGGTGCGTGTGCGGATTGGTGCGTGTGCGGATTGGTGCGTGTGCGGATTGGTGCCCGCGCGGACTGGAGCGCGTGCGGATTGGAGCCTGCGCCGATCGGGTCGGGCGGTCGGTGTCTGTTGCCCGGTCCGCATCTGTGGTGCGGTCGGCGCAGCGGCAAGAAACCGCCATGCCCTCGACTCCCGCCGCACATATCCGACATTTCAGTTTATCAGGGTGGATCGGCTTGGTCGCTGAGCCGCTGGAGTCGGCGAGTGACCCGCGCCGGTTCCATTTCGTGGGACTCGCGGCCGCATACTGAGACCGGCGACCACGTCCTGGACCCGGCGTCCGCGATGTGGGATTCCCGTCCATTGTGGAGTAATTTTTGCCCGGTAATGCGGCTTTCGCACCGCTGGTTTTCCCGGCCAGATGTGAACCTTGGAGAGTTATGGCTCGTATGTGGGCGCAACTCTCCAAGGTTCGCAAAAAGTCCACGATGTGGCCACGTTGTCCCACAAGGCGGGAATGCCCCCCGATGCCCGCTGGTAGGCGCAGTGCCTGCCGGTGCCTGCCGGTGCCTGCTGGTGCCTGCTGGTGCCTGCCGGTGCCCGCCGGTGCCCGCCGGCGCCGGCAATCGCCGGCGGGCACACTTAGGCCTGCGCGATTCCGAGCCGCCTTGCCGGGCCACAGACCGGAGGCCTCGACGGCGGCGATGACGCGGGTTCAGCAGTTGCGCAGTTCCGGCGACTGGTTCAGCAGCTGCCCGCGCGGCGAGACGAAACGCTGGTACCGCTCGCCGCCGACCGCGCCGAAGTCGAACGCCGCCACCCGGTGGCAGTTCTGGAATGCGAGCTTGGCCCCGAAGTGCCGCTCCAGCCCGCCCCGGATCGCGTCGCTGGCGAGCGCGCGCAGGAGTTGCCCGCGTTCCACCTCGGACGGCGGTGGCACCTCGTGATCAGCGAAGTCGCCGGCGGACGCGTGCAGCGAGGTCATCACGGTGCTGACGACGTCCCAGGCGTACGGGAGAGATTCCCGCACGCAGGCGACGAACTCTTCATCGGTGACATCGCCCCGCTCGGCGATGGCCAGCAGGTCAGACGAGACGTTCAGAGACATGCGTTTCCTTCCAACAGGAGCGACCGGCTGTCGGCGACACCCGGCTGTAAGCGACAACTGGGCTGTCGGCGACACCCAGCCGTCAGCGACAACTCGGCGTCGGCGACAGCTGGGCTGTCCGCAACGCCCGGCTGCCGGTGACAACTCGGCCGTCCGCGACAACCTGGCCGTCCGTGACAACCTGGCCGTCCGCGACAACCTGGCCGTTACCGACAACCGGGCTGTTACCGACAACCGGGCTGTTACCGACAACCCGGCCGCCGCCGACAACCTGGCCGCCGCCGACAACCCGGTCGTTACCGACAAACTGATTCGTTTCGACGCGGTTCATCCTGTTGGAAATGATTTTCGTTAGCAAGTGACGTCACCCGTCAGAGGGCGCGTACGACTACTTGGCGAGCTCCTCGGCCGGCCGGGCAAGGCCCGCGTTCCACTTCTCTTCGATTCGCCCGTAACGCCACACCAGCAGCGCGACCACCCACGTCGCGATGAAGAGGCCGACGATCACGAAGCCCACGTAGTTGAGGTCGAGCCCACCGATCGCGGCCAGCGGGCCACGCGTGATGCCGAGCTGGTCGGTGAGGATCGAGACGAGTTCGATGGTCCCGATGATCAGCGCGACCGCCACGGACAGCCCGGTGATCGTCAGGTTGTAGTAGACCTTGCGCACCGGCTTCGCGAACGCCCACCCGTACGCGTAATTCATGAACGCCCCGTCGATCGTGTCGAGCAGGCTCATCCCGGCGGCGAACAGCACCGGCAACGTCAAAATCGCGTACCAGGGAAGGCTGAAGGCGGCGGCACCGCCTGCCAGCACCAGCAGCGAGATCTCGGTGGCGGTGTCGAACCCGAGTCCGAACAGCAGCCCGATCGGATACATCTGCCACGGCTTCGTGATCGCCTTCGTGGTGCGCGACAGAAGTCGATTAATCAGACCGCGTTTGTCCAGGTGGCGCTCCAGCTCGGCCTCGTCGAACGCGCCCTGCCGCATCCGCCGGAACACCTTCACGATGCCGAACAGCAGCACCAGGTTGACGATGCCGATCAGGTAGAGGAAGACGCCGGAGACGCTGACGCCGATCAGCCCGGTGACGCTCTGCAGGGTCGAGGACTCGCTTTCGACCTGCCCGGCGAGCGACCGCACCCCGAACCCGAGCAGCAGACACAGCCCGAACACGATGCTGGAGTGCCCGAGCGAGAACCAGAACCCCACCGACATCGGCCGCCGCTGCGACCCCATCAGCTTCCGCGTGGTGTTGTCGATCGCGGCGATGTGGTCGGCGTCGAACGCATGGCGCATTCCCAGCGTGTACGCCGTGACCCCGAGCCCCACTCCGTAAATCCCCGTGGCGCCGACCTGATAGTGGGCCGGCACGATGACGAACAACAGCAGTCCCCACCCGACAACGTGCAGCAACAGCACAAACGCGGTCATCCCACCAAGGGATGTCCACTCCCGCCGCCCCAGCGGTTGCGTCATCGGAGGCCACCTTCTCTCGTGTCTCACGCTATTGCCCTGAGTTTGCAACAGCGAGGCATGCGAGAGAAGTGAGCACTCTCACGATCTTGGGTTAAATATTGGTGCCGCCCCGCCCCGCCCCGCTCCCCGTCGACCCGTATTCGGCGCAGCACACCCACCCGGATGGGTCGCGCGGTCAGCCAGCCGCGCCGGGTCGGCAGCTCGGCTGCGCGGCCGAGGGCCGGTCGGGGGTTGGCCGGTCGAGTCTTGGCTACAGGCGGCTCCACTGCATTGACAGGCCGCCGACCGTGCGTTCTGTGCGGATCTCCATCGCGCTCCCGAGGATCGTGGCCCGGTCGACCACCAGGGGTGTGTCGTCCAGGCCGAAGGTGATGCGGTCGGAGATGAACGCGGGTGTCCCCTCCGGCTGGCGCAGCAGGTCGGCGAGCGTGGCGTCGAGCGCCCCGGGGCGGATCACCTCCGCTGCCCGGTGCACCACGACGCCGAGGTCGGCCAGCGTCGCGTAGAGCGAGTTGCCGCTCAGGTCGGCCGCGGCCACCGCCGACTCGCGAATCCAGGACAGCTGATGCACGGCGGGCCGGCCTGCGACGAACCGCAGCCTCTCCAGCCGCACGGCGTGCACCGGCCCGCCGAACACCGCGGCCACCTCGGACGGCGGCCACGCGGCCTGCTGGTCCAGGATCTGCGTGCTCACCGTCTGGCCTTGAGCGCGCAGATCCTCGGCGAAGCCGCGCAGCGAGTCCAGCCGGTACGCCGCCCGCGGCTCGGCCACGAACGTGCCCCGACCGGGCTGCTGCGACAACAGCCCGTCCTCCTCCAACTGGCGCAACGCCTGGCGCAAGGTCGCCAGCGTCACCCCGTACGAGGCACTGAGCTCCTTCTGCGGCGGCAGCGCCGAACCGGGTGGCAGCTCGCCGTCCCGAATCTTCGTACTCAGGTCACGTGCGATGACCCGATACTTCGGCGTACGCGGTGCGGTCAGCGGAAACCTCCAGGGCGTCAAGGGCGGCTCGCAACGCCGCGACCTCGTGCCGCAGGTCCTCCGGCGTGGCTCCCCAGTCCAGCACCCTACGCATAAGCGCGGAGGCGACCACCACGCCGTCACCGGCGCGTCCCGCTTCGGCCGCCTGCGCGGGCCCGGAGATTCCGAAGCCGAGCGTTACCGGCAGCGAGGTGAACGCCCGGACCCGTGCCACGAGGGGCGCGGCGGCCTCGGCCAAGGTCGCCCGCTCGCCGGTCGTGTCCATCCGGCTGATCGCGTAGATGAACCGGCTGCTGTGTGCGGCGATCTCGCGGAGCCGGTCGTCCGGCGTGGCCGGAGCGACCAGCAGGATGAGGTCGACCCCGGCGTCGGCGGCCGCGGCCCGGACCGCGGCCGCCTCGTCGATCGGAAGGTCCGGCACGATGAGACCGCTGATCCCGGCGTCGGCGAGCAACCGGCAGAACGCCGCCGGCCCGCGCCGGAAGACCAGGTTGGCGTAGGTGAACGCGATCAGCGGAACGCGCACCTGCTCCCGCACCCGAGCAAGGTCGTCCATAATCGACGCGACCGTGACACCGCGCGCGAGTGCCTGGTCGGACGCCCGCTGAATCGTGACCCCGTCGAGCATCGGATCGGAGAACGGCAGCCCGACCTCGATCGCGTCGGCTCCGCCCTCCTGCAGCGCGAGCAGATGATCGGTCCAGTTGTCGGTGACGCCGCCCGTCACGTACGGGATAAGCATTTTCCTCATGCCGCACCTCCGGCCAGCGTCGCCATGTCTTTGTCGCCGCGCCCGGACAGTGTGAGCACCACTGTTGATCCGCTCGGAAGATCCGGGGTGCCGGCCGCGCGGAGCACCCAGGCCACCGCGTGCGCGGACTCCAGCGCGCAGATGATCCCCTCGGAGCGGGCGAGCCGGCCGACGGCCGCGACCACCTCGTCGTCGGTGACCGTGCGGTAGTCCGCGCGGCCGATCGAGGCGAGATGCGCGTGCTCCGGGCCGACGCCGGGATAGTCGAGACCGGCCGCTATCGACTCGGCCTCGGCGATCTGGCCGTCGTCATCCTGCAGCACCAGCGAGCGGGTCCCGTGCACGACGCCGGGTGAACCGCGGTTGATCGCCGCGCCCCCGTACGCCTCCACGCCCACCAGCCGCGCACCCGTATCGGCGAATCCGGCGAACGTGCCGGCCGCGTTCGACCCGCCGCCCACACAGGCCACCACGACGTCGGGGACCGCGGGGCTCTGCCGTCGAGCCTCGTCGCCGATCACCCGCTGGAACTCCCGGACCATCCACGGATAGGGATGCGGGCCACCGACCGAACCGAGCAGGAAGTGCGAGCCCTCGACGTCGGCGACCCAGGCGCGCATCGCCTCGTTGGTGGCGTCCTTGAGCGTCCGGCTGCCGCTGGTGACCGGGACGACCTCGGCGCCCAGCGTGGTCATCCGGAAGACGTTGAGGCGTTGCCGCTCGATGTCCCGCTCGCCCATGTAGATCGTCGCGCGAAGCCCGAGCAGTGCGGCCGCCGTTGCCGTCGCGACGCCGTGCTGGCCGGCGCCGGTCTCGGCGATCAGTCGCGTGCGGCCCATGCGGCGGGCGAGCAGCGCCTGCCCCAGCACGTTGTTTATCTTGTGCGAGCCGGTGTGGGCCAGATCCTCGCGCTTGAGCAGCAGCGTGATCCCCAGTTGGACCGACAGGTTGCGAGCCGGCGTGAGCGGGGTGGGCCGGCCGGCGTACACGGTCAAAAGCTCGTCCAGCTCGCTGCGGAAGAGGGGATCGGACCAGGCGTCCCGAAAGCCCTCCTCGACCTCGGCGCAAGCCGGGACCAGCGACTCGGGAACGAACCGCCCGCCGAACTCGCCGAAGCGACCCCGGACGGGCTCGGTCATCGTCGTGACGCTTAGGCTCATCACGCCCTCCAAAGCTCTAGAACTCTTCGCCACAGTGTTGCATATCGCGGCGAAGAGTTCTAGAACTATTGGGGTGACGAACTTACTTGTTTCCCGCCGCCTGGTAGAGCGTCTCCGGCGTCACCGCGCCGGCGAAGACGCGCCCGTCGTCGGTCACCAGCACGCTGAAGAGCGAACCGGAGAGCAGATGCCCGCTGCCCCAGCTCCCGCTGACCTTCGGCAAGCTGTCGATGATGCCCTGGAGCTGCGCGGCGTCCTTGCCGGCACCGGTCTGCTTCGGCAGCTGCGCCTCGATCACCGACGTCCAGCCCTTGCCGGTCACCTTCGGCTCGCCGGCCATCGCCGTCTTGCGCTCGTCCGCGTTCTTCTCGATCTCGTCGTGCTTCTTCTCGACGTCCGCCGCCGAGGGCTCGTTCACCTTCGTGCCCGGCGGGGGGTTGAAGACGAACTGCTGCGCGTCCGGCGTGGTGAAGCTGATCTGCTGGAACGCGACCCGCACGGCCGGGCTGTTGGCGTCCTTGGCATAGACGTCGACCCGCAGCGGGATGTGCTCCTTGGCGTCGATCGCCACGCGCACCTGCCCGATCTTCGACGCCGTGTCCCGCGGGCTCAGCACCAGCTCGTAGGCGTCACGACCGGCCACCTTCGCCGCGCCGGTCGTGCTGACCACGGTCGTCGGGTCGATCGCGGCCAGCGCCTTGTCGGCCGCTTCCTGCGGGGTCTGCGGCACGCCGCTGGGCAGCGCTTCCGGCTGCTTACCGCTGCCGGCCGGGAGGGTCAGATGCGTCGCCTCTTTCTCCTTGCTGCTCCACAGCCAGACGTCCTGGCCGTTGCGGATCACGTCGGTCTCGCCGAGCGTGCCCACCAGCGCGAGCCGCACCTTGTCCTCACCCGCGTACCAGACGCGGGCCGTGTTGCTGCCCGCGACGAGGCGGGTCAGATCGGCGTCGCCCTGACCACCGGTGACCCCCGCGATCGCCGGCAAACCAAGATCCGCGGTCTGCACCACGGTTCCGGACAACCCGTCGACCTTCGCGTTCTGAATGTCGACCAGCAGCTGAGCGGCGCTGCGGTCGGGCAGCGACGGGTCCGCGCTCGCGACGATCGTGCCGGCCGCGGCGCCACCCCCGATGATGACGACCGCCGCGGCGGACGGGACGAGCCAGCGAAGAGCCGGCCTGGACCTGAACACGGACACGATGTCCACCTCCGTTTCTGGTCCCCAGCTTGCGGCACGGGCGCTGTGACCGGGCTGAGAGGGTCCCCTAGGGGAGGCCCCTTCCGTGACAAGGTAATGAGGTGCGGTTGCTGGTGGTGGAAGACGAGGCACGCCTGTCGGCGGCGCTTCAGCGTGGGCTGCAGGCCGAGGGGTTCGCCGTGGACGTGGCCGGCGACGGCCAGGACGGGCTCGAGATGGCGCGCCACGGTGGCTACGACGCGATGATCCTCGATGTGATGCTGCCCCGGCTCAGCGGCTATCGCGTGGTGCGGCAGCTGCGAGCCGAGCGCAACTGGGTCCCGGTGCTCATGCTGTCCGCCAAGGACGGCGAGTACGACCAGGCCGACGGCCTCGACTGCGGTGCCGACGACTATCTGACCAAGCCTTTCTCGTACGTCGTACTGCTGGCTCGCCTGCGTGCTCTGCTCCGCCGCGGCGCCCACGAGCGTCCCACCGTGCTCGCGTTCGGCGACCTCGAGCTCGACCCGGCCGAGCGGCGCGTCACGGTCAGCCGCGAGGAGGTGGTGTTGACGGCCCGCGAGTTCGCCCTGCTCGAATACCTGATGCGTCGTCCCGGCGAGGTGGTCAGCAAGATCGAGTTACTCGACCATGTCTGGGATGCCGCGGTCGAGACGGCGCCCAACGCGGTCGAGGTCTACGTCGGGTACCTCCGCCGCAAGATCGGGCGGGACCGGCTCGAAACCGTACGCGGCGCGGGTTACCGCCTGGCCGCGGTGACCCCGGCAGCGCCGTAATGCCCCGCCGGAGCCGTCTCGGTCTGCGCGCACGGCTGCTGCTCGTCTCCGTGCTGGCCCTGACCCTCGGGCTCGCCGCCGGCGGCGTACTGCTGGTCGCCACGCTGAACTACGCGCTGCTGAGAGCGGTCAACGCGGAGGCCTTGAACACCGCGCGCAGCATCGCCAACCTGATCGACCAGCGTTCGCTGAGCACTCCGATCCCGGTCGCCGCGTCCATGCAGGCGCAGGTCATCGACGGGCAGAACCGGGTCACGGCGATCTCCTCCGGCGCCGACCGGCTCGTTCCGATGCTCTACGCCGACGAACTGCGCGGCATGACCAGCGGCAGCTTCCGCGAGATCCCCGGCAGCCGGATCGGCATGGACGGCCCGGCCCGGGTGGCGATGGTGACGGCCGGACCCCCCACCCAGCCCGTACGCGTCCTGGTCGCCCGCTCCACCAGCGACATCAACCAAGGCGTGCACATTCTGCGGCTTACCTTGCTGACCGCGTTCCCGCTGCTGGTGGCGTTGCTCGGGGTGGTGCTGTGGCGCGTGCTCGGTGCCGCGATGCAACCGGTCGAGGCGCTGCGGGCGGGCGCCGAGGAGATCACCGGGGGCACCCGCGAGGGCCGCCTCCCGGTGCCCGAGTCCAGCGACGAGATACACCGCCTCGCCGTCACGCTGAACGGGATGCTGCACCGGCTGGAGTCCGCCCGGATGCGGCAACGCGCGTTCGTGGCCGACGCGGCTCATGAGCTGCGCAGCCCGCTGACCAACATGCGCACCGAGCTCGAGGTGGCCCAACGCATCCCCGACACGGACTGGCCGGCCCTTTCGCATGACCTGCTGACCGACGTCGACCGCCTGAGCCGTCTGGTTGACGACCTGTTGCTGCTGGCCCGCGCCGACGACGCCGCCCACTCGCGCGCGCTGGGCGCCCCGTTCCAGGAATTCGATCTCGGTGCCATGGTCGCCGACGTCGTCTCGCGCTATCCGGACATCGATTACGTACGCCCGTCCGAGCCGATCCTCGTCGCCGGCGAACCCGACGCGCTGGGCCGCGTGGTCGCGAACCTGCTGGACAACGCGGTGCGGCACGCCCGGTCGCGGGTCGTCGCCCGGGTCGGCGTGGAGCCCGGCCAACGCGTGATCACGGTGACCGACGACGGGCCCGGCATCCCGGAAAAGGACCGACATCGCGTTTTCGACCGTTTCACCCGCCTGGACGACGCCCGCGCGCGTGATGCCGGCGGCTCGGGCCTGGGGCTGGCGATCGTGCTCGAGTTGGTCCGGCGCCACGGCGGCACGGTGACGCTGGGCGATGCCGATCCGGGTCTACGGGTCGAGGTGCGCCTGCCGGCACCCGCCTCGCGGGGAGTGCTGCTGCCGGGTGCCGCCCCGTCCGCCGTCGGTTGAAGCGGCCGCCCGGTCATCTCGCGTCGCCGCAATTCATACGTCCGACTTATCCGTCATTTGGATGACTGCGGAACTAACCGCCCACAACCCGCGACCATAGGAGCGTGCCCGGCACCGGGCGATCCCCACGCGGAAGGTTCGACAAGGATGCTCCAGCTCAAGCGCACGGCCCTGGTGGCCGCGACCGTCGCCGGCCTCACCCTCGCCGTCGCCGCACCCGCCGCCGCCCACGTCACCGTCAACCCGAGCACCGCCGCCCCCGGCGGTTTCACGAAGGCAACCTTCCGCGTCCCGAACGAGTCGGACACGGCCAGCACCACCAAGCTCGAGCTCAACCTCCCGCCGATCGCCTTCGTGTCGCTCAAGCCGGTGGCCGGCTGGGCCGCGACCCCGGTGAAGACCAAGCTGGACAAGCCGCTCGAGGCGCACGGCTCCCAGATCACCGAGGCGATCACGAAGATCACCTGGACCGCGCAGCCGGGCTCCGAGATCAAACCGGGCACCTTCCAGGAGTTCGACGTGTCGCTCGGCCCGCTGCCCGAATCCGGCCAGCTGGTCTTCAAGGCTCTCCAGACCTACTCGGACGGCGCCGTCGTCCGCTGGATCGACGAGCCGACCACCGACGGCACCGAGCCGGAGCACCCCGCGCCGGTCCTGAAGCTCGCCGCGGCACCTGCCGCGGACGCGCCGGCCGCTGTGCAACCTGCCGCCGCCCCCGCCGCGGACGACTCCGGCAGCAGCTCGAACGGTCTGGGCATCGCCGGCCTGGCCGCCGGCATCCTCGCCCTGTTGATCGCCGCCGCGGCGTACGCCCGCGCCGGCCGTCGTCCCGCAGCGGTCACCGGAGCTTCGGCAGCCGAGGAGGCCGAGAAGGAGTCAGCCACGCGCTCCTGAAACGAGTTCACACAGCGCGGCCGGCGGCGGGATTTCCGCTCCCGGCCGCGTTTTCGTCAGACAGACTCTCGTTCCCGGCGTTCCGCGTTCCCGGCGTTCCTCGTTCCCGGCGTTCCGCGTTCCCGGCGTTCCGCGTTCCCGGCGTTCCGCGTTCCCGGCGTTCCTCGTTCCCGGCGTTCCTCGTTCCCGGCGTTCCGCGCTCTCGGCGTTCCTCGTTCCCGGCGCGCCGGTCGCGGCGCTCCGCGGATAGTGGTGGCGCGCCGGTCGTGGCGCTCCGGGGGTCGTGTCGCTTCGCGGGTGGTGGCGGTCCGCCGGCGGGGGCTGGGCTTCGGCGTACGGTGCTGGCATGGACGACATCACCGCCCTCATCCTCGAGGATCACCATCGGTTTCGGGTCGGGTTCGCGCGGCTGGACGACGCGCGCACGCCGGAAGAGCTCGCGGCGATCTGGGGCCCCCTCGCGCTGCACCTCGACATTCACGCGGACGCCGAGGAAGAGATCCTCTATCCGCACCTGCTGACCGACGCGGGTGGCGGCGAAGCCGAGGAAGAGACCGACGACGCCATTCGCGACCACAACAAGATCCGGGACGGCATCGAAGAGGCGAACCGGCACCCCGTCGGATCCGACGAATGGTGGCGCGGCGTGTGGACGGCGCGCACCGAGAACAGCGATCATCTGCGCGAGGAGGAAGACGAGGTCCTCCCGGATTTCCGCAAGCACGCCAGCCTCGAATTGCGCCGCGAACTCGGCACGCGCTGGCTGACCTTCTTCGGCGAGCACCCGCAAGGCCAGGGATTGTCGTTCGCCGACAAGGACCCGCGGAAATACATCGACGAGAACAGCTGACGCGCCGCGGGCCGGCTCAGCTGGACGCGTATCGTTTCTCCGCCCTGGCCCGCGCCTTGGCCGCCTCCACCTCGCGATTTCGCGGCGCCGCCGTCGTCACCAGCTCGCCCAGCAGGTCGGCGGTGGCCGCCGCGACCGCCGCCACGGCACGGTCGAACACCTCCTGATTCGCCTGCGACGGCCGCGTCGACCCGGCCACCTTCCGCACATACTGCAAAGCGGCCGCGTGGATCTCGTCATGAGTCGCGGGCGGTTCGAAATTGTGCAGCTGATGAATGTTGCGGCACATCCTTCTCGTCCTCTCCTCGATCAAAAGCTTTCCCCAACGTACGCCTGGGGTACGACAAATACGGGTCCGCCGCCGAGCCGCGAAAAGTGTCGTACCCCGATGGCATGCTGACGGTCAGACCCCATTCGACCGTCAGGAGATCCCGATGAGCGAGACCGTTCAGACGTGGCTGGTGTCCCGCGACACGAGACGCCTGCTCGACTTCATCAGCACCGTGTTCCGAGGTGAGCGGCTGGCTTGCATCGAAACCAAGGACGGCGGCGTGGGCCATGCCGAGATCCGGGTCGGCGAGTCCACGCTGCTGGCCTTCGACGCCCAGCCGGACTGGCCCGACACGTTCAGCATGCTGCGCGTCTTCGTCGACGACGTCGAGGCGACGTTCGTGCGCGCGGTCGAGGCCGGCGCGAAGGTCGTGACGCCGATGAGCGACAGCGCCTGGGGCGACCGCGGCGGCCGGGTGCGCGACCCGCTCGGCAACATCTGGTGGGTGGTCCAGCACGTGGAGGACGTCGAGCCCGACGTGATGGCCGCCCGGATGAGCGAGCCGCGCTACGAGGACATGATGCGGATGGCCCAGGAGACATTGGACAGCGAGCTGGGTCACGGCGGCCACAAGTGGTCGAGCCCACCGGTGATGAGCTGACCAGGAGCACAAAAGTCACTGGGTGGGACGCGTCCGGTTCGGGCCCGCGTGGGCCTCACGGATCGATGGGCGTCGAGGTGGGAGAGGAGGGGTGCCGCTCTTAGAATTGGCTCATGGTGCATTGGTACGAGTCCTCGATCGATCGGCAGCTTCGTGAGGCGGCCGAGCGTGGCGAGTTCGACAACCTCGCCGGCACCGGCAAACCGCTTCCCGATCAGGGCAGGGAGTACGAGGACGACTGGTGGGTGAAGGACTGGCTTCAGCGTGAGGGGGCCACGTCCGGGGTGATCCCGCCCAGCCTGGCGTTGCGGCGCGAGGTCGAGGACCTCGACGCGATCGTCGACCGGCTGCGCAGCGAGAGCGAGGTCCGTGATCGGGTTGCCGAGCTGAACGCCCGGATCCACCAGGCGCGCGTCGGCCTGATGGACGGGCCGCCGGTGCTGCTCCCGCCGATCGACGCCGACACCGTCCTGGCCGAATGGCGAGGGCGCCGCGCGAGCTGACCGGTGGGCATTGTTGTGGCGGGTGGCGAGGGCGCCGCGCGAGCTGACCGGTGGGCATCGTCGTGGCGGGTGGCGAGGGCGCCGCGCGGCCTGACGGGCCGGCACCCCGCCGCGACATCACTCGCGCCCGTCCGCGACCCACGCGGCGAGCGCGTCCCTGAGCTGGGCGCGCGACGTGATGCCGAGCTTCGGGAACAGCCGGTACAGGTGCGAGCCCACCGTCCGGTGCGACACGTAGAGGCGCTGGCCGATCTCGCGGTTCGACAGGCCCTCGGCCGCCATGGTCGCGATCTGCAGCTCCTGCGGTGAGAGTCGCTGCCACGCGCCACGCTCGGGCTGCTGGCTGCTCTCGCCGGTGGCGCGCAGTTCCTGGCGGGCGCGTTCGCTCCAGCCGGGGGCGTCGATGCGGTCGAAGAGGTCGCGGGCCGTACGCAAGGGGTCTCGTGACTCGGCGATCCGGCGTTGGCGGCGCAGCCACGTGCCGAAGGCCAGCTCGAGCCGGGCGCGCTGGAACGGCCAGTGCGGCGGGTGCTGGTCAAGGGCCTCGCGGTAGAGCTTCTCGTCGTCGGCGAGCACCGCACGGGCGTACCGGAGGGAGATCTGCAAGGCCGGCGACGAGGTGATGCCGGCCAGGGTGCTCAGGTCGGCCACCACCTGCCGGGCGTCGTCGGCGCGGCGGCAATGAACCGCCGCCTCGGCCAGATAGCCGACCAGCCAGCAGCGCAGCGCGCGGTGATAGGCCGGATGCGACGAGTCGAAGATCGGCCGCAATTCCCGGTACGCCTCGGCGTAGTCACCGGCAGCCAAGGCGGCCAGCCCGCGCGACTGATGCGCGGCCGACGGCACCACGCCCGACATCTCGTCCTCGCCGACGATCAGCGCGAGCTGCTCACCGGCCCGGACCGCGTCGCCCCGCAGCCCGGCCATCGCGGCATCGACGTGCCGGGCCGCCACGGTCCAGACCGGCTGGCCCGTCTCGACGCCAAGCCGCACCGCCTCGGCAGCCGTCGTCGCCGCGCGTGACCAGGCACCCATGTGCATGGCCGCGCTGGCCGCGAGCGTCAGCACCTGCACCAGAAGCGCGAGCCGGGCCTGCGCACGCAAGCCGTCCGCGGCGGGCCCGGCCAGCCGTACGCAGCGCTCGAAGTCGCCCACGATGTACGCGGCGATCACCCGCAGGGCCGGTTCGGCTTGGTCGCGATGATCGGTGAGCGCGGCGATGATCCGGCTGCCCTGCTCGATCGGTTCGGTCAGGGCCAGGACCACGAGGCGTTCGTCGGTCGGCAGGTCGTCGGCCCACGCGGCGATCAGGTGCCGGTCGGCCGGGCCGGGATCGGTCCACCAGCAGCGCCGTGCCGCGGCGATCAGCAGCCGGCGAGCCAGGCCGGGGTCGCCGTCCGCCCGCATGCGCCGCACCTGCTCGACCATCGTCCGGATGCCGGCCACGTCGCCGGGCCGCCCGTCGTCCAGAATGTCGCGCAACTGCAGGTGACGGGCCCGTTCCCGGGGTTCGGCCAGCAGCGGGCCGGCCTCCTCGACCAGGCCCCGGACCAGGCGGTGCCGGCCCAGCTCGAAGGCCAGATCGGCGGCGTCCAGCAGGCGGCCGGCACGGCGTCCGGACGGCGGCGTGAGCCGGGCCGCGCGGTCCATGATCTCGATCGCGCCGGCCAGGGCGCCCCGGCCGCGCTCCTGCTCGGCCCGCCGTTCCAGCGCGTCGGCGATCGCGTCGTCGGGGCCGGTCGCGGCGGCGGCCCGGTGCCAGAGCTGCCGCTCCGGCCGGTCGGTCACCACGTCGGCCCACGCCGCGTGGGCGCCACGACGGTCCGCCTCGCCCGCACGGTGATAGACGGCGGTCCGGACGAGGGGGTGCCGGAACCGGACCCGCCCGCCGGTCAGGCTGATCAGTCCGGCGGCCTCGGCAGGCTGGAACGACGCCTCGGTGGTCCGGGCCGCGGCCAGGATCTCGGACGACGTGCCGCAGCCGTCGTCCAGGGCCACCGCCAGCAGCAACGCGTTCGTCGCGTCGGGCAGCTCGGCCAGCCGGCCGGCGAACGCGGCCTCCAGCCGGTCGGTCAGCGGCAGCATCGCGGGCGCGACGGCGACGTCGTCGAGCCGCCGGGCGCGGGCCGCCACGGGCAGCTCGATCAGCGCCAGGGGGTTGCCGGCCGCCTCGGTCAGCAGCCGTTCCCGGGTGGTCGCGGTCAGTCCGCCGGCGTGCCGGTCGAGCAGCCGCCGGGCGGTGTCGTCGTCCAGTCCGGACACGGTGAGCTCGGGGACTTTCCAAGGGACCGGGTCGCCGGTGCGGGTGGCGGCCCACAGGGTGATCGGTTCCGCGGCGATCCGGCGGGCGACGAACGCGAGCACCTCGACGGTGGCCTGGTCCAGCCAGTGCACGTCGTCGGCCACCACCACGACGGGGGTGCGGGCGGCGGCGTCGGCCAGCAGCTCGAGGGTCGCCAGCGCGACGAAGAAGAACGTCTGCGGGCCGGCCGTCATCCCGAACGCGGCTAGCAGCGCCGCGCGGTGCGGTTCGGGCAGATCCCGTACGCACGGGAGCAGTGGACGCAGGAGCTGATGCAGACCGGCGAACGGCAGGTGCGCCTCGGAGGGCACGCCGGTCGCCGACAGCACCTGGGCGCCGCGGGAGCGGGCGTCGTCGGCCGCCGCGGCCAGCAGATGAGACTTGCCGATGCCGGGCTCACCCCGCAGGAGCAGCACCTTCGCCTCGGCGAGGGCCGTCATCTCCGGTGTTCTTCCGGGAACCATCGTCACCTTCCGTACATGTCGCGTTCGCTCCGCGTCGATGCAGTCGCGATACCGATGGAGAACCCGCGCGGGCAACGAATGCTGGCTCCCGTGACAAGCACTTCGCACAACCAGACGCCGGCGCTGGACCGAGCCGACCGTACCTGGCTCGACACCCACATCGACGGGCCCGTCCTGATCCCGGTCGACCATGACTACGCCTCGGAGACCGCCACCTTCAATCTCACTCTCGCGCACCGCCCGCTGGTCGTCGTCGGGGCCACGAGCACCGCGGACGTCCAGAACGCGGTCCGGTTCGCCGGCCGTCGCGGGCTCCCGGTGTCGATCAACGCGACCGGTCACGGCGCGGTCGTCTCGGCCACCGGCAGCCTGATGATCAACACGAGTCGGATGTCCGACATCAAGATCAACTCCGTTGCCCCGTACGCCCGTATCCAGGCGGGAGTCCGTGCGAACCAGCTCATTCCGGCCGCCGGCGAGCACGGGCTGGCCGCCATCTCGGGATCGTCACCGCTGGTCGGGTCGGTCGGGTTCACGCTCGGCGGAGGACTCAGCCCGGTCTTCGGCCGCAGCAAGGGCTTCGCCGCCGATCACGTCCGCGCCTTCAAGATCGTCACCGCGGACGGGCAGCTACGCCACGTCACCGCCGACCGCGAGCCCGAGCTGTTCTGGGCGGTCCGCGGCGGCAAGGGCAACTTCGGCGTGGTCACCGAGCTGGAGTCCGGCCTGTTCCCGGCGTCCCGCCTGTACGGGGGAGGGCTCTACTTCGGCGGCGAGCACGCGCCGGCCGTGCTGGAGACCTGGCGCGGGTGGGTGGAGCATCTGCCGGAGTCGCTCTCCACGTCGTTCTGCCTGCTGCGGCTGCCCGACCTGCCGTTCGTCCCGGAGCCGATGCGGGGCCGGCTCACCCTGCACCTGCGGATCGCCTACCTCGGCAGCGCGGACGAGGGGGCCGCGCTGGTCGAGCCGTTGCGCGCCGCCGCGCCGGCCTTCCTGGACACGGTGGCCGAGATGCCCTACGCGAACGTCGCGTCCATCCACAACGACCCGACCGAGCCGGGCGTGGCGGTGGACCGGACGGCGCTGCTGCGGGAGCTGTCGCCGCAGGCGCTGGACACGCTGCTGTCGCTGGCCGGTCCGGACACGCCGCCCGAGAACCATCTGATGATGACCGAGGTCCGCCTGCTGGGCGGTGCGCTGAGCCGCCCGCCGGCCCTGCCGAACGCGGTCGGCAACCGCGGCGACGCCGAGTTCTGCCTGTTCATCGCCAGCATCCCGGCGCCGGTCGAGGGCGACATCGAGCGTATCCGCGCGGTCGAGGAACGGTTCCTGGACCGGATGGCGCCGTGGGGGACCGGTGGCATGTACGCGAACTTCATGTCCACCGAGGACACGTCGGCGGCCTCGGTGCGGATGGCGTACGACGCCGTGGCGTACGAAAGGCTCGTGGGAATCAAGAAAACCTACGACCCGTCGAACATGTTCCGGATCAATCACAACATCCGGGCCGCGTGATGTCAGCCGGTCGCGGTGATGCTCAGGGGGGTGCTTGTGAGGGTGTCGCAGTACACGTGGGCCAGGTCGATGGACACGTCGGTGAAGACCATCTTGGGCAGCATCAGCGGTGGTGGTTGTTCGGGCGTGAAGGTCATCGGGATCAGGCCGCCGAACTTGCCCTCGAACCTCGGGGTGTAGAAACGCACGTTCTGGTCGGTGATCAGCTGGTTGGCCTTGAACAGGGTCCGGCCGCCGCCCACCTCGTCGATCGTCAGGCGGAAGTTGTCGTTGATGGCCTTCGACATGTTGAACTGCAGCGCCTTCATGGTGCCGCCGTCGCGGGTCGGGACGTCGGCCACGCCCTCGTAGGTCGCGTCGATCAGGGTCAGCTTGGTGTCCTGCATGAGGCCGGGCTTGATGGCGTTGAGCCCGATTCCGCCGCCGTCGGACACCTTGCCGAAGATGCGTGGGCCCAGGCAGGGGAGCTCGGAACCGCTCGGATCGGGCTCGGGCGCCGAACTCGGAGCGGTGACCTGGGTCGATGCTGACGCGGCTGGGCCAGCGGTTTTCGACGGCTCGCCGCTCGGATCGGCCGTTTTCGTCGGCTGAGCGGTCGAACCGGTGGGGTCCGGCGCGGTCGAGCCCGGCCCGGACGTGTCGCGTGACGCGGTGGGCTCCGTCGGCGGCGTCGGCGACACGCTCGGCTCGGGTGACGCGGATTCGTCGCCCTTGATGCCGAGCAGATCGCCCACGCCGTCGGCGACGCCCTTGACCCCGTCCACGACCGGGTGACCGTCCTCGTCAGCCGCGGCCGGGGGCGCCTGCGAGGGGGATGCGGCTGCCCCGGACGACTCCGGGGCAGCTCCCGACGGCCCGGGGCCCGCCGCCGACGAGCGCCCGGCCACCGGCAACACCAGCGAGGCAGACGGCGTTGCCGAATCCGAGGGCGCCGGCGCTGACGGGGACGCCGACGAGGCCGACGCTGACGAGGCCGGCGCCGACGGTGACGTGGACCGGGACGGCAAACCCTCGGGACACTCGACCTCGGCCCGGGCCGGGCGCGAGCCTCCCGCAACCAGGAAACTCGCCGCCAGGCCCGCTGCCGCCAGTCCCACCACCAGCGCCTTGCCGCGGAACACACCCCGTGGCGGTTCCTCCGGCTCCATCCCCGGAATGAACGCCGGCCGGACATCCTCGGTCGGCCGGTCGTCATGGCCCGCTGTCTCGATCCGCTCGGTGACCGCCTCCGGCGACGACGGCTCCGGCACCGCGTCGTCTCCGGAATGCCCGGTCGGCGGCGGGGGAGTCGCCGCTCCCGGCTTGATCCGTGGCGGACCCCACGCGATCAGCAACGCCCCACCGGCGAAGCCGACGAACATGCTCAGGCCCCACCCGCCGAAGTTCAGGCTGACCAGCGAGTACAGGCAGGTGACCAGCGCGATGACCCCGTAGAAGATCCGCTGTGCCGGGGTGAACCAGCCGAGCAGCCCGCACATCAGAATCACCACGGGGATCACGTACGAGAGGAATCCGGCCGGGCCCAGGTTGATCTGGATGTTGCCGAACGGGTGCAGATTGGCGCTCAGAAAGAAAAGGATCGACGCCAGCACCAGGAACAGGCCGCCCCAGAACGGGCGCGTCCGCCGCCAACGGCGGAACCGGTCCCAGAAATCGCTGTCGGTCGCCACAAACCCTCCAATAAGAAAGCACGAACGAGGCTCGCGAGAGTTTTCCCCGCGAGCCTCGCCGATCAGGTCAGAAACACTCTTCGCCGTCGCCGATGTGCAGCTTCAGGCTCATGCCGGGCAGCCGGAAACTGCTCGCGGACGTCGAGTACGCGACCTGCTGGAGATTGTCGATAGTCACGCCATCGGCTTCCTGGCCGAAGCCGCCGGAAGTCCCGTGCGATCCGGCGCCGTCCTTCTTGAGCGACGCCGCGTCGCTGCCGATGTCGATGTGATCGAATGTCGCGTCACCGCCCAGGTCCCGCATACCGATGAGCAGGTCTTCGGCGGTTGCCGGGTCGTCCGGATCCTTGCCGGCCTCGATGCGCAGGACGATGGGGCCGACCGCGACGGTCTGGCAAAGGTTGTAGATCTTGGCGTCGTGGATTCCGGAGATGGCCAGAATCTTCTGAGCGGGGACATCGCCGTGGGCCGGGATGTCAGCGTTCGACGCCGTGGCCACCTGTCCGCTGTATTGCGTGAAGCCGTTGCCCTCCAGCCTGTCGGCGCTGAGCTTGAACGTGGTGCCGGAGATGACGATGTTCGTCGGAATGGCGCCCTGCGCGACCCCGACCATGACACCGACGACGGCGGCGGTCGGAATGACCGCCGCTATGGCGAACCGGCGCCAATTGGTGCGCCCGTACGCCGGAGCGTCTTGCGCATCCTTCACGGATCCTCCTCTGTGGTGGAACTGTGGGGTGGAAGACGGCTCGCAGGCCACACCGCCATCGGGCTTGCATCGACGGGCGACCCTGTCGAACGCGAAGTCAGCAGTGGGGTCCGTCGATGCCGTCGTTAATGTGCGGGAAATGTTGCCGCTGCCGATCACCGGTTACAAGAGGCTTGGCTACCAGTCAGTAACCCAGCTCACGTGATCTAGATAACGCCGCGTGACGACCGGGGCATCGACGACGGGCGAATTAGGACACTTCACTATCGAGACTCGGTGTGGCGGTGACCACACGTATAACTCGCGAACAAAGTTACGGATCGGTAACAGATCTCAGGAATCTCCCAGAAATCGGTGTTAACGACTGAAGGACGGTCAGCGAACGACAGGAAAGGACCGCGGATGATCTACGGGACTCCGACCGAGAAACCACGACGGCGCGGCGCCCTCGGCCGGCTCAGTGGGGTGCTGGTGCTGGTCGGTGTCCTGGTGGGAGTCGCGGCCATCCCGGTCGGCGCGGTGCTCACCTCCGGCGCCCACTGGACCACCAAGCAGCAGGCGCAACTGCCCGGCCAGCTGCTCAGCCAGCCGGCCCAGCAGGTTACCCGGATCTACGCGAGCGACGGCAAGACGCTGATCACCACGTTCTTCGACGAGGACCGGCACGACGTCACCCTGGCCGACATCGCGCCGGCGATGCAGAACGCGCTGGTCGCGGCCGAGGACGTGCGGTTCTACCAGCACGGCGGGGTCGATCTCAAGGGTGCGGCCCGGGCGCTGGTCACCGACGCCAAGTCGGGCGACCCCGCGCAGGGCGCCTCGACCCTGACCATGCAGCTGGTGCGCAACGACCTCAAGGAAGACCCGAACCTGACGCCGGCCGAGCGCGCCGACGCCACCGCCGACACCGCGGCGCGCAAGCTGCACGAGGTGGAGTACGCGATCGAGCTCGAGCAGCGCCTCAGCAAGCAGCAGATCCTGCAGAACTACGCCAACATCGTGTACTTCGGTGACGGCGCGTACGGGGTGGAGGCCGCCGCCAGGCGCATCTTCGGCACCACGCCGGCCAATCTCGATCTGGCTCAGGCCGCCCTGATCGCGGGCATCATCCAGAACCCGGACGGCGACAATCCGATCAGCGGCGACAAGGCGAAGGCCCGGGTCCGCCAGATCTACGTGCTGGACGCGATGCTCAAGGCCAAGATGATCACCCAGCAGCAGCATGACCAGGCGGCCGCCGAGAAGCTCACCTTCGACGGTCAGACCCAGCCCAACGGTTGTGTCGACTCCGCCGACCCGTCGGCGGGCTGGGGCTTCTTCTGCGACTACCTGCAGCGCTGGTGGATGCAGCAGCCGCAGTTCGGTGCCACCGCGCAGGACCGCCAGCAGGCACTGGACACCGGTGGCTACACCGTGATCACCTCGCTCAGCCCGGACGTGCAGAAGGAAGCCGCCGCGCAGTCCCGCTCGGTCTACTCGCTGACCAGCAAGAAGACCCTGCCGATCGCGGTGGTCCAGCCCGGCACCGGCAAGGTGCTGGCCCTGGCCGTCAACCGGCACTTCGCCGGCGGCAACTCGATCGAGGACACCGAGAATCCTCTGGTCAGCGGCGGTCCGGGCGCGTACGGGTATCCGACGGGCTCGACGTACAAGCTGTTCACGATGATCGCGGCACTGCAGGACGGCATGCCCCTGGACTCGACGTTCGACGCGCCCGCACAACTGGTCACCCGATTCCCGGACAACGGACCGCAGAACTGCGGTGGCCAATACTGTCCGCGCAACGCCACGCCGAGCTTCATGGACGGCGAACGCACCATGTGGGACGCGTACGGCCGGTCCGTGAACACGTACTTCGTGCACCTGGAGGAGCAGGTCGGCGTGCCGGCCGCCATCGCCGTGGCGCAGAAGCTGGGCGTGAGCTTCGCCGCCCCCAGCGACCACAAGCAGATCACCAGCAACGCCAAGAACTTCGGCTCCTTCACCCTCGGCGTCACCGACACCACGCCGCTCGAGCTGGCTTCCGCGTACGCCACGGTGGCGTCCGGCGGCACGTACTGCGCTCCGACGCCGATCCAGTCGATCACCGATGCGAACGGGAACCCGGTCTCCGTGCCGGCCCAGTGCAAGCAGGTGCTCCAGCCCGACGTCGCGCACGCCGCGGCGGACGCGGCCCGGTGCCCGGTGGGTCAGCAGAGCGCCGAGAACACGTGCGACGGCGGCACCGCGGAGCAGGCCGGTCAGATCTTCGCCGGTCACCCGGTGGCCGGCAAGACCGGCAGCAGCGAGGACAACTCGACCGAGAGCTTCGTCGGCTTCACCCCGACCATGGCGGCGGCCGGTACCGCCGTCGACCCCGCCAACCCCACCGACCACGTGGGTAGCGCGGTCGAGGGCAAGGTGGTGGTCGCGGTGGCCCACACGTTGCGCACGGCGGTGGGCAACACCCCGTACCCGGACTTCCAGCCGCCCAGCGCCGCCCTGGCGTTTGGGAACTAAAGCTCAAGTGGCCCTGGCGGAAGCCGAAATGCAGGCCCGTGACCACCGCCTACGAGCAGCAGCGCCTGGCCGCGCTGCACCAGTACCGCCTTCTCGACAAGGCGGAACCCGGCGATGATCTCGACGGCGACCTCCGGCCCGTGGTCCGCCTGGCCGCGATGGTGGCCGGCGTCCCCGCCGCCGCCGTCCACATCATCGACGAGCATGTGCAGCGCCCGCTCGTCGCCACCGGCTTCGAGGCCGCCGTCGTCCGGCGTACGGAATCTCTGTGTGCCGTACGCCTCGGCGAGTTCGTGCATCGCCACGACGCGCGCCTCGACCCCGCGTACGCCGTCAAGCCGCCGGTCACCAGCGGCACGGTCACCTTCTACGCCGCGGCACCGCTGGTCACCCGGGACGGGTACGCCCTCGGCTCGCTGTGTGTGTTCCACGACGAGCCCCGCGAGCTCACCGAGGACCAGGTCGCCCGGCTGAACGACCTGGCCGCCGTGGTGATGGGCCTGCTCGAGCGCCGCCGGCAGGCCCGCTTCAACGCCGAACTGGTCACCGAGCTGCGCGAGAAGCACGAGGAACTGCGCCGCGCGCACGCGGACCGGGCCGCCACGATCGCCGAGCTCCGCCGCTCCAACTCCGAGCTGGAACAGTTCGCCGTCGTGGTCAGCCACGACCTGGCCGCCCCGCTCACCGTGGTCAAGGGCTACCTCGAGGTCCTCGGCGACGACGTCGGCGAGCACGACCCGCGGGCCACCGCGTGTATCGCCGCGTCGACCCGCGCGGTGGACCGCATGCAACGCCTGATCAGCTCGCTGCTCTCCTACGCCCAGGCCGGTAACGCGCCGTGCCGCCGTGAGCCGGCCGCCCTCGGTGAGCTGGTCGAGCAGGCGATCACCGACCTGCGCGGTCAGCTCGACGACGCGACCATCGTGGTCGCGCCCGATCTGCCGGTGCTCGACGCCGACCCGATCCTGATCCGCCAGCTCCTGCAGAATCTGATCGGCAACGCGCTCAAATACCGTCGCGCGGACCGGGCCGGTCGCATCGAGATCGGCGCCGAACGAGGCGCCGGCGAATGGCGGATCACGATCGCCGACAACGGTGTGGGCATCCCGGCCGCCCAACGCCGGCGCGTCTTCGACATGTTCACCCAGGTGGACCCGTCCGCGCGTACGGGCCATGGGGTGGGATTGTCGACCTGCCAGCGGATCGTGGACCGGCACGGCGGCCGGATCGGCGTCCTGGAGACCCCGGGCGGCGGCACCACCATGATCTTCACGCTGCCCGCCACCGTCGCGGCGGCGGACCTGGCGGTGCCGCGATGAAGGTCCGCCAACGCGTGACGGGCGGCTTCGCCGTGCTGCTCACGCTCTTCGTCACGCTCGTGATCGTGCAACTCGTCACCGGCGACCGCCTGCGCGCCAGCCACGTCACCACGGCCCGCGACATCGCCCGCGTCCGCGAGCTCAACCGCGACGCGCTGCAGAACATGACCGACGCGGAGACCGCTGTGCGCGGCTTCCAGCTCACCGGCGACAAGAGCTTCCTTGCCCCGTACGCCGGTGGGCGGGCCGGCGCGTACGCGGCGTTCGAGCAGCTCTGGACCGACGCGACCGACGACGAGGTCCGCCGGCTGCTGTCGGTCGAACGTTCGAAGACCGCGGACTGGCTCTACTCGTACGCGATCCCGATCGTGAGTAGCGGCAAGCCGGACACCAACGCCGCGCGGGTGGCGCGCGGCCGCGAGATGTTCGACGAGATCCGCACGGCCAACGCCGCCGTGAGCGCGGCGATCGAGGCGCAGCAGCGGCTCGCGGACGCGCGCGCGACCCGTGACGCCCGCGTGGCCGACCTGGTCTTCGCGGTGCTGGCCGGGCTGATCCTGGTCACCGGCCTGGTCACCGCGATGCTGCACGAGAAGCATGTGATGGCACCGCTCGAGCACATCCGGGGCACCCTGCGCCGGCTCAGCGGCGGCGACCTGTCCGCGCGGGTGGCGCCGTCCGGCCCGGCCGAGATGCGCGCGGTCGCGGACAGCGTCAACGACCTGGCCGAACGCACCGAACACCTGATCGCCGCGGAACAGGCCCGGGCGGCCGGCAGCGAACTGGTCCAGGCCGTCGCCGCCGAACTGAAGGCCGAGCGGGAACTCGCCGTGACCGGTGCGAAGATCGCCGAGCTGGCCGGACTCGCGTTCGGCGCCGAGACCGCGCACGTGCGGATCGTCGCCGACGCGGACGCCGAGGCCGCGATCTCCTGGCCGGCCACCGCGCTGTGGCTGGCCGGCGGCACGGTCCGCGAGATCGGCGCGGCCCGGCCCGGTGCCGCCTTCACGCTGCCGGAATCGGACGCGGTCGCGGTGTCGCTGGGCGACGCGGGCCTGATCTGCCTGGTGCGCCGCGACCGTCCGGAATGGACCGAGGAGGAGCAGCGGCTGCTGGTCGCGCTGGCCGGCGAGATCGACCACGCGGTCCGGCAGGAGCGGCTGCGCCGCCAGCAGGACCGCCTCATCGGTGACCTGCGGGTACTCGACCAGCAGAAGGACGTGTTCGTCTCCACCGTGACGCACGAGCTGCGGACCCCGCTGACCAGCATTCTCGGCTACACCGAGATGGTACTCGACGAGGACGACGTGCCGGACGCGCACCGCCGCAGCCTGGCCGTGGTGCTGCGCAACGCCCACCGGCTCCAGGCCACGGTCGGCGACCTGCTGCTGCTGGACCGCTCGGCGGTACGCGACGCCGAGGCGCTCCCGGTCGACCTGGCCGAGCTGGCCAGTGGGCTGCACCACGACCTCGACGCGGCGGCGCGCGCCAAGGATCTGCGCAGCCACCTGGACTGCGAGCCGGCCTGGGTGCGTGGCGACGGCCCGCAGCTCAAGCGGGCGATCCGTTACCTGATGGAGAACGCGATCAAGTTCACCCCGTCCGGCGGTCGCCTCGAATGCCGGCTGACCGCGACCGACCGGCACGTGACCGTGGCGATCACCGACACCGGCATCGGGATTCCCGAGGCGGACGTGCCCGGGCTGTTCACGCCGTTCCACCGCGCGGCGAACGCGATGGACCAGGCCGTGCAGGGCCCGGGCCTGGGCCTGGCGATCGTCCGGGACATCGTCACCGGGCACGGGGGGACGGTGGCGGCGCGCTCTGAGCTGGGGCGGGGGAGCACGTTCACGATGACGCTTCCGGCCCTGGCCGGTCAGTAGCCGGCGGGTCAGTAGCCGGCGGGTCGGTGGCCGGCGGGTCGCTGGCCGGCTGGGCAATGGCCGCCGGCGCCGCAGTAGCCGACTGCGCGGCACCGGCTCGCAAGCCCTTCCAGATCCGGTCGCGGGTCAGCGGCAGCTCGGTGAAGCGCACCCCGGTCGCGTCGCGCAGCGCGTTGGCCAGGGCCGGGGCGACCGGGTTGAACGGGCTCTCGCTCATCGACTTGGCGCCCAGCGGCCCGATCGGGTCGTCGACAGCGGCGAAGCGGACCTCGGTGCGGGGCACATCGGCGAATGTGGGAAGGTGGTACTGGCGGAAGCCGGTCGTGGTGACCCGGCCCTCCGCATCGATGTCGACATGCTCGGCCAGCGTCGCGCCGAGCGCCTGCGCGACACCCCCTTCGATCTGTCCGCGGCACTGCAGCGGGTTCATCACCGTGCCCGCGTCGGCGCTGTGCAGGCTGCGCAGGATCCGCAGCTCGCCGGTCTGCGGGTCGACCGCGACCCGGAACCGGTGACAGTTGAACGCCACCGACCGCGGGCTGCCACCCCAGTGCCCGTCGGCGCGCACCGGCCCGTCCGCGCGCGCGGCGATCTCCTTGAGCGCCTGCTCATCGATGACACGGCCGCCGGCGAGCTCGACGATGGCCGCGCGGAGGTTCGTCGCGGCGTGCAGCACGGCCTTGCCGGCCACGACGACGCCGGTCGACCCGAACGCGCCGGTGTCGTGCCGCACCAGGTCGGTGTCCGACTGCCGGAGCACGATCCGGTCCACAGTGGTGTGCAGCGCGTCCGCCGCGATCTGCGTGTGCACGGTGGTGCTGCCGTTGCCAAACTCGGCCGTCCCGACCGCGACCTCAAACCGCCCGTCGGCCAGCAGCGTCGCGCTCGCGTCAGCGAAGTGCCCACCGGGCGGCCCGGCCGCGATCATCGACACCGCCATGCCCTCACCCACCAGCCACCCCTCCGGCGCAGCCACCCCCATCTCGTCCGCGGGCCCGTTCCCTGCCGCGCGCTCGCCGTCTGCTTCGCGCCCGTTCCCTGCCGCGCGCTCGCCGTCTGCTTCGCGCCCGTTCCCTGCCGCGCGGCCGCCCTCTGCCTCGCGCCCGTTCCCTGCCTCGCGCTCGCCCTTCACCTCGCGCCCACCACCAGCCGCGAGCCCGCCCCCCTCTCCACCCGAAAAATCATCAAATTTCCGGATTTGGTCGAGGCACTGATCGAGCCCGTAGCTCGCAATCGTCAAGTCGGTCGCGTGATCGCCCGGCGCGACCAGCTCCTCGCCAGCCCGGACGATGTTGCGTTCGCGCAGGTCAACCGGGTCGATGCCGAGACGCCGCGCCAGCTCGTCCAGCACCGACTCGACCGCGAAGATCACCTGCCCCAGCCCGTACCCACGAAACGCGCCCGCAGGCACGGTATTCGTGTAGACCGAGTACCCCTCGGTGCGTTTGTTGGGGCACCGATACACGGCGAGGGACTCGTGGCAGCCGTGGTACATCACCGAGGGGCCGTGATTCCCGTACGCCCCGGTGTCCGACACGACGCGCAACTGCATCGCGGTCAAGACACCGTCCGAGCGCGCCCCCGCCTTCATCGTCACGGTGAACGGATGCCGGGTGGTGGCCGACGTGAACTGTTCGGCCCGCGTGTATTCGAGCCGCACCGGCCGGCGCAACCGCAGCACGGCCAGCGCCACCAGGTCCTCGACCAGCATCTCCTGCTTGCCACCGAAGCCGCCGCCGACCCGCCCCGCGATCACCCGCACCTTGTCCATCGGCAGGTCGTACAAATCGGCCAGCTCGCGGCGCACCAGGAACGGCGTCTGCGTGCTCGACCGTACGACCAGACGCTCGTCCTCGTCGATCCAGCCCACCGCGCCGTGCGTCTCCAGGCTGGCGTGCTGCACGCGCGCCGTCCGAAATGTCTCCTCGTAGACCTCGTCCGCCGAGTCGAACCCGCCCGCCACGTCCCCGATCGACGCCTTCAGCGAAGCCACCACATTGGACGATTTATCCGCATGAACCAGCGGCGCGTCCACCCGCAGCGCATCGGCCGCGTCGAACACGGCCGGTAACTCCTCATACTCGACGGCCAGCGCCCGGCACCCCTCCTCCGCCGCCGTCTCCGAGGTCGCGACGACGGCCGCCACCCGCTGACCGTGATAGCGGACCACGTCGTCGAGCACCTTCGTGTCCGCCGGATCCTCGTCGACCAGCTCATGCATCGCGGTCGAGAACAGCTTGTCCGGCACGTCCGCGTGGGTGAACACCGCCGCCACCCCGGGCACCGAGAGCGCCGCCTCCGTCCGGATCGTGGTGATCCGAGCATGCGCGAACGGCGACCGCAGCACCTTCATGTGCAGCACGCCCGGCACGTCCACATCGAACGTGTACCGCGCCGTCCCGGTCACCACCTGCGGTCCGGCCGGCGCGCCCAGGTCGGCCCCCACCGCCCGGGACGGTTCGGTCACGGTGTTGACCACGCCGTCCAGCGCGTCGGCGATCGACCGGTACCCCGTACAGCGGCAGAGGTTGCCTTTGAAACTGCGCGGCAGGTCGGCGCGCTGCTCCTTGGTCAGCGCGGCCGTCGTCATGATCAGACCGGCGGTGCAGAACCCGCACTGAAAGCCCTGCGCGTCGAGAAACGCCTGCTGAGCCGGGTGCAGTCCGTCCGGTCCGGCCAGCCCCTCGACCGTGGTGATCTCGCGGTCGCGCGCCCGGAACGCCGGATACACACACGAATGCACCGGTACGCCGTCCACATGCACCGTGCACGCGCCGCAGTCCCCGGTGTCACACCCTTTCTTCACCCCGAAGAACCCGAGTTCCCGCAGGTACGTCCGGAGGCACTGCCCGGCACGCGGCGGCTCGTCGAAGGCGGCACCGTTGACCCTCATGCGCTCAGCTCCCGCCGGATCCGCTCGGCGGATAGCCGCGTCATGTGCCGTCGCCAGGCCGGCGATCCGTGCACGTCGTCCACGTAGGCCTCGTCCGGGATCCGCTCGGCCAGCGCCACCTGCACCATCTCCGACGAAGGCAGAACCGAGAACCTCAGCACGTACGGCGTACGGGTGGACGCGGTGACCGTCAGCGTGAATCCGTCGTCGTCGAGCCGGCCGATCACCAGGGCCGCCGACCGTCCGTACGGGTGCAGCGACGACTGCCGCAACGCGGTCCGCGCCCGCAACGCCCCGGCCGGCAGGTGCACCGACCGCAGCAGCTCACCCTCACCCAGCACGGTGGTGCCGTCCCCGGTGACGAACTCCGCGACCGGCACCCGCCGCTCACCGTCCGGCCCGATGAGCAGGCACGTTCCGCCGAGCGCGGCGCCCAGCGCGATCATCGGCCCGGCCGGCAGCGCGGCGCACAGATTGCCCCCGACCGTGGCCACGTTCCAGACCTTGAACGAGGCCAGGAACGCGTCGCAGCACTGCCGGGCGATCTCGTAGCCGCTGCCGGCGAGCTCGGCGATCGTGCAGGTCGCCGCGATCTCCAGGCCGTCGTCGCGTACGGTCAAGGCCGGCCAGCCCGCCGCGGTCAGATCGAGCAGCCTGGTCAGGTGTGGCCGCGGCTCGCCGAACAGGAACGTTCCGCCGCCGAGCCACGCGTCGCCCGGGCGCCACTGACCCACCTCGGCGGGGCTGATCACCTCGGCGACCGTGTTCAGGTCCACGTCCGTACGTTACGCGGGTATCAATGCACTATCAGGGTGGTCGCGACGACCGAGAGTGCCCAGGCGAGCAGCAGGGCGACCGGCCGGTGCGGCACGTCGATCTCCGGGGGCGGCGGCACCGGGCTGATCGCGAAGGACTGCTGCCGCGCGTCGCGCAGGGCCGCCACCAGCTGATCCGCGCTGCGCTGCGCCTGCGGCGACGGCCAGGGCGCGGGCACCGGCACGGTCAGCACCGACGCGCCCGCGGTGAGCACGATCGTGCCGTCGTCGTCGTACACCACCGCGCTGTCGGTCGCCCACGGCTGCCGGTCGCGGCCGCGAAACCCGACCGATGCCACCCCGCCCACGTGCCAGCGCAGGCGCGGCCGGAGCTGACTGCGCCACCCGAACTCGTATCCGGCGGCCCCGGCCCCCGCGCTCACCAAGATCATGACGGTGAGCGGTACCCCGGCCAGCACGGCCAGCTCCCCGGCGGCGAGGGCCGAACCCAGACCGATCGCGATCGTCGCCGCCCAGGCCCGCTGCGGGGCGATCCGATGTTCACGAGCCGTCACCGCGTCCACACAGTGATCGGCGGGTCGCAGCGCGGCCGGGTCGACGAGCTGCTCCTCGTCGTCCTCGATCTCGCGGGGCAGCCCCTGCACCACGTCGTAGGGCACCACGATCACCTCGCCGACCGGGCCCACCGGCACGTGGACGCGCCCCTCGGCCTCGACCGCGCACCAGCTCCCCGCCGTCGGCGAGCCGTAGAGGGTGCCCGCCACCGTGTGCGGTTCGTCCTCGTCGGGCGGCACGTCCGGCTCGGCGACCGGGAAGCCGAATTCCCGGGCGGTCTGCCCGTCCGGGGCCGCGAGCAGGACATGGACGTAGCCGAGCTGTTCCACGACGCGTACCGCATGAACGGGTTGCGGGGTGCCGAACAGCCGCCGCAGTGACCGCTGGTGCCGCAGCGCGCGGGCGAGAAGCGCGCAGCCGAGCCCGAACCCGGCCATGGCGCTCGGGTTGATCAGCACCGCCACCAGCGCGGACACCACCAGCAGCGCGAACCCGGTCACCTCGGTCGGGACGGCCACGTGCGGCAGACCGTGCGGGGCCGGCGGCGGGCGGTGCGGCACGACCTCCGGACTCCCGGCCCGCTCCCGCCGGGCGATCACCAAGGCGACCAGCGCGTACGCCCAGACGACCGCGACCGTGGCGGGGGAGGCGGCGAGGGACGACCAGACGATCGCGCCGAGCACCGCCGCCCACGCCGCGGACCACCGATGGGCGTACGCCATCAAAGCGGGAGCCAGCAGCACGCCGAGACCGAGCCAGCGGGCCGCGGGCGCGGGGTCCGCGACGCCGCCGAACCGGCCGAAGACGAGCAGGAACGCGACCACACCGGCGACCGGCACCAGAGCCTCGCCGCGCAGCACCCGACGCATGCCCCTATGGTGGGCGAAGTTGACCCGCTTATGGGCCTTCTTACGGCTTTTGGGCCTCCGCGAGGATCTCCCGGGCCGCGTCCGCGTCGGCCGGGTCGACCAGCACGCGCACGCCGTCCTGCTGCAGTTGCGGCTCCTGCTGGCCGGCGTCGTCGGCGGACACCGCGACCTTGATGCCGTTGCTGCGCAGGAGGCCGGCGATCAGTTCGGCCTCGATGCGGTTGTTGACGACCGCTACGGATACGACGTCCATGGGGCTCCTGTCTCAGAGGGGAAGTTCGGTCCCACTCTGCTCCGCCACCATGTACTCCGCGTACCAGGTAGGCCAATCCGGATCCTCGGCGCCGATGCGCTTCTCGTGCTCGCCGTGCGCCACCGACGCCCGGCGCATGGCCGCGGCCAGGTCGGTGGCCGAGGCGTACGCGGTCGGACCTGGATCGATGCGGCCCGGCAGGCGGGTGGTGACCTCCTGGAGCAGCCAGGTGTTGCCGTCCGGGTCGTTGAACGTGGCGCGGGACAGGTAGCTGCGCCGCTCCGGATCCGGTCCGCTCGCCGGGCCCTGCGGCGTGGCGTGGAAGATCTCGTCCACCTCGACGCCGGCCGCGACCAACTCGTCGCGGGTGGCCACGATGTCGTTGACGATCAGGTACTCCTTGGCCGAGCCGGGCGCCGCCGTGGTCAGCGACGCGCCGAACTGCACCGAGCAGGAGGACCCGGGCGGGGTCAGCTGGACGATCCCGGGCGGCGTGACGTCGAGGCGCCAGCCCAGGCTCTGGTAGAACTTCGTCGATCGGTCGACGTCCGATACGGCGATGACGACGACTTCGAGTTTCATGTCGGTGCTCATGCGGCCCTCCCGGTGGCGTTTTCTCGCCCCTGGACCGTCTCGCGGATCCGCCGCCGGTCGAGCCAGGGACTCACCCTGGCCCGACCCCGTGCGTCACGGTGCGGTGTACCAACGCCCCTTGCCGTTGACGGTGACGCGCATCTGCCATACCCGCGTGTTGATCGCTCCGGGCGCGCGCTTGTGGAGCCAGCGGTGACATCCCCGGGCGTACGCGGGAAGGGAGGTCTTGTCGCCGAGGCAGAGCAGCGCGCTCGGCAACTGGTTCGGGTCATTGGTGGCGGGCCAGTCGCGGCCGGTGTTGTTCAGCGTCGGCTCCAGCGCGCGGTACCAGGTCCAGGCCATTCGCTGGAAGCCGTACGCGTTCGGGTGCACCCGGTCGACGATGGCCACGCCGCGGGTCCGGCTGTGATCGACCAGGTGGAACGGCAGCCCGCGGGCGGCGACGAGACGCTCGACGCCGTTGTTGAAGGCGCGGGTGCGGGCGGCCTGCGCGGCGATGCCGTTCAGGACGCCGAGGCCGGTCACCTTGGCCACGAAGATCTGCGCGTCCGGGAGCCGGCGGTGGATCCGGTCGAGGAGGGTGGCCATGTGGCCGGTGGGGTCCGGGAGTCCCCTGGTCATGTCGTTGGTGCCGATGTGCAGCAAGATCACATCCGGCGTGTACGCGTCGAGCCAGTGATCGATGTTGGCGGAGATCTGGGTGATGGTCCAGCCCGGGTGGCCCTCGTTGTCGCGGTCGGCGCCGGTGCCGGAGTGCTGCGAGCCGACGAAGTCGACGTTGAGTCCGGCGGCGGTGAGGCGGCGGTAGAGGTCGGTGCGGTAGGAGTCGTGAGCCGGGGTGCCGACACCCCAGGTGATCGAGTCGCCGAGGGGCATGATCTTGATGCTTTGGGGCGCTTCCCCGCCTGTTGCCGGCGTGTCTTCGGTCGGCGCGTTCTGTGCCGGCACGTCTTGGGTCGGCGCGTTCTGTGCCGGCGTGTCTTGGGTCGGCGCGTTCTGCGTCGGGGCTTCTTCTGCCGACGCGGGTGCCGGGGCGGACACGAGCAGGCCGAGGGCGAGGGTGGCGCCGAGCGCGCGGCGGGCGAAGCGGATCATGCCTCAAATTTCGGCGCGCGCGGTGGCGGTTCCTATGTCGTTCCGGTTGACAGTTCGTTGTAAACGCCGGCCTCCTCCTGCCCGGACAGCGCCCCGATCGCCGCCATGATCTCGTCGGTGGCTTTCCGGCGGGCGGGCCCTTGACGCCCGTCGGCCGGCGGAGCGAAGAACATCTGCTCACCGAACTTCACGACCACCTTGCCCGGCTTGGGATAGGGCTGCCCGATCGGCTGGATCCGCTCGGTGCCGCATAACGCGACCGGAACCACGGGCGCGCCGGACGCGATGGCAAGCCAGGCCACGCCCGTACGCCCCCGGTAGATCCGCCCGTCGCGGGATCGGCTGCCCTCCGGATGAATGCCGAAAGCTCCACCGAGCCGCAGCACCCCGAGCGCGGTTTCCAGCGACTCCTGCGCCGCGCGATAAGTGCCCCGCGGCACCGGAATGGCATCGATCCCGCTGAAAAAGGCGCGCGAGAAGAAACTGCGCTCGAAATACTCCTGCTTCGCCAGGAAGGACACCCGCCGCGGCGTCACCAGCGGAATGAGGAAGCTGTCCACGACCGACAAATGATTGGCGGCGAGGATGACCGGCCCGCGCCGCGGCACGTTGCGGGCGCCTTGCACATCCGGCCGGAAGGCCACGCGACTCAGCGGCACGAGCATCGGCCGTAGCATCGAGGGCAGCATCATCGCCCCAGGTGAGCGTCGACGGTGGTGGTCAGGACGGCGTCCGGGTCGCTGGAGCCGGTGACGACCTCGAGCGTGCCCCACTGGGAGAGCTGGGCGACCCCGTGCAGTGCCGCCCAGAGCGCCGCCGCGGTCACCCGCGGTTCGGGCACGTCGGCCCGGTCGAGTTGTTCCACCAGCACACCGAACAGCGGCGTACTGGTCTCGCGCAGCCCGATCCCGTTACCCGTGAGCAGATCGTGCCGGAACATGAGCGCGAACATCCCCTGCTCGTCACGCGCGAACGCGAGATACCGATGCGCGAACGACAGCACCGCGTCGCGCGGATCCCCGTCGTCCCGCCCGATCGTCTCGTCCACCACGTCGCCCAGCTTGCGATAGCCCTCGCGGGCGATCGCGGCCAGCAAGGCCTGATGCGTGGGGAAGTAGCGCCGGGGCGCCCCGTGCGAAACCCCGGCCCGCCGCGCGATCTCCCGCACCGAAAGCGCTTCCGGCCCGGCCTCGGCAAGCAACTCGACGCCGGCGGCGACAAGGCGTCGCTCAAGCTCCATGAGCAGTTTCTACCAGCAGGTGTAGACAGTGTCTACCGCTTCACACGTTCTCTCCCCGGACGCGGTCTCGGGTGTGGCGCCGGGGCCCCTACCGCAGATAGCGGTTGAGTTGTTCGACGTCGCTGACGTTGGCCGTAATGCGAGCGATCCGGCGCCCGCGCAGCTCAACCACCGAAGCAACAATCACGTCGAGCGTCTTGCCGTCTTTGCTTCCCGTCTCGTGCAGCATGGCGACCATGCTGTCCCGCCCGTAGAGCACTTGCTGAATCTCGGCCGTGACGCCCGCGTCGTGAAGAACCCGCTGGACCGCAAGGAGCCCCGCGACGCCGAAGCTGGTCCCGGAAACACGACTGGAGCCCGGAATCGACCAGGTGACATCCTCCGTGCACACTTCGCGAAGCCCCTCTTCGTTCATCTCGGCCAGCGCAACCCCAAAGCGCATCCCCAGCTCAAGCCGTTCCGAACTCGCCACAAAAAGCTCCGTTCCCGTGTCCGTGCCGCGCCCGTGCTGTGCCGTGCCCGTGGTCGTGGTCGAGGCGCGGCACCGAGGTCGCGCCCACTCCCGTGAGCACGTCGAAAAGGCGCAGCCGTTCGCCAGGCGCGGCCACAAATCGGCCTCCGTGACCGAGGTCGCAACGAGCGCCAGCAGCTCCGACCGCCGCGCCCCGCCACGCGTGCGGGTCAGAGCGCAGGGCTCAGGGCGCGGGGCAGCGGGTGGGGGAGAGGCCGCCGCTTCGCGCGTGCGGCGTTCCCGGGGTCGGTAGCGTCTCGTTTCATGGAGCGTGCCCGGTTTGTGGTTTTTGCGGCTATCACCTCGCTTGCTGCGGCTCTGATGCCGGGTGCGACGATGCCCGCACACGGATCGGGTGGATCGGTGGCGGCCGCCAGTGACGTCGGGGCCGCCAGTGACGTCCGGGCTGGCAGCGATGTCCGGGCTGGCAGTGACGGCCGGGCCGGCAGTGACGTCCGCGAGCTGGATCGCGCGCGGTTCACGTTCGCCGGGCGGGCGCTTCCTGAGCATCCGAGGTATCGGCCCGCCCCGGGGTCACGGGCCGCGCGCACGCCGGCGGTGGGAGCGGTGCGTGACTGGCCCGCTTTGGACAGCACCACGAACAAGTACTACCCGAAGCGGTTCACGCTGCGCGCGGTCGGGACGCACGTCGAGGTGTGGGTGGCCCAGGACCTCGCGTTTCCGGAAAACGACTGCCGGCGCGGCTCGCTGGAGGTGACCGACGCCCAGATCGCGGGGCTGGTGTCCGAGTTCGACGGCACGATCTATCCAAAGGAGACGCAAGCGTTCCGCGTGCCGCCGGACCGGGCCGGGTCGAACGCGACCGCCCCAGGCGACTTCACCGGCGACGGCGGCAAGACGGTCACCCTCGTCGACAACATCCGCGACGAGAACTATCTGCGCTTCCCGGAGGTGATCACCTACACCGCCGGTTTCTTCTCGCGCGCGATGAACGAGCTGGTCGACCGCAACGTGATAACCCTCGACGCGTACGACTGGTTGCACCGGCTCGGGGCGAACCCGCCGAACGACCCGAGCGACGACCCGTGCACGAACCGTCTGGCGAAGCCGCGCCTGTACGAGGCGACCTTCGCGCACGAGTGGCAGCACCTGCTCGAGTACTACAGCGACCCGGCGGAGCCGCTCTGGGTGAACGAAGGGCTGTCCGATTACGCCCAGACCCTCACCGGATATGTCGACGGCCGCACGACAGTACGGGACCAGGGCAACGATCCCCATCTGATCTGCTACCAGGGTTTCGGGCCGGTGAAGACCAAGTACAACAGGAACCCGCGGGCGTGCGGCGGACCGCAGAACTCGCTGAACCTCTGGAGCGAGGACCCGCCGAACGGCATCCTCGCCGATTACGGGATCGCCTTTCAATTCATGCTCTACCTGCGAGACCGTTTCGGCCCCGGCGTCATCACGGCGCTGCACCGCGACGGCGAGCGGCAGGGACTCGCGGGCGTACAGGCCGCGTTGCCCGCCGGCACGTCGGTCTACGACGTGCTGCACGACTTCCAGGCCATGACCCTGGTGGACAAGGTCGGGGGCGATCCGGGCGCCGTGATCGAAGGAGTTCCGGCCCGGCGGATCACCGCCGCGAGCCTGCGCTCCACGGTGAACCTGGACAACAAGTCCGCATACGACACGCCCGGCGCGGCACCGAACGGCGCCGATTACGTTCCCCTTCCGACGCCCCTGAGGTCGGTGGTCTTCGAGGGCGCGGAGACGTTGCCGCCGTTGCCGTCCGGCTGGACGGTCGCCGGCGGGACCCTCTTCTCCGGCAACCGGGCGGACCTTGACTCGTACGCCGTACGCCGGGTCACGGTGCCGGCTGCGGATCCGACGCTCACGCTGGAAACCGCGTGGGGCCTCGAACCCGGGAACGACTGGGCCTATGTGACAGTGTCGACCGACGGCGGTAAGACCTATCGGGCCGTCGCCGGTGACCGCACCCAGCCCGGTCCGTGGGGACCCGCGCTGACGGATGCGAGCGGTCCGACGGTCACGGTGAAATACGACCTCCGGGCGTACGGGGGAAGCAAGATCTTGATTGGTCTTCGCTATGTCAGTGATGACGCCGTGAACAAGGGCGGATGGCGGATCGGCAGGATCACGCTGGGCGGATCGTTGCTGTCCGACGGGTCCGATCTGCGTGGCTGGACGTCGCCGACCGCCATCGTGCCGACGCGCGTGCATGCCTGGCACGTGACGCTGGCCGGGCTGGGAAGCCACCGCGCCAAGGTCGTGCCACTGTCGAAGTTCAAGGAGCTCAAGCACTATCCGAAGGTGGTCGCGATCGTCTCCTACGACGAGCCGACCGAGCTGATGAAGCAATATGCCCCCTATCGGTTGACGGCGAACGGCGTGCTTCAGCCGGGCGGAAGTACGCCGTAGATCAGCGCCGTGGAGCCGGACCCGGCCCTGTTGATCTGGCCCCCGCAGAGGATGTGGGCGCCGGTCGGTGGCAGGGCGGCGAGATTGGCGAGGATCTCCAGGCTGATCCGATGTCGCTGGTAGACGAGCCGGGAAACCGCGTACGTCGTGTCGCGCCCCGGGTCCGGGCCGAACGTGTCGGTGCCGGTGCCGCCGCGATGCCCCAGCCGGCCCGTGCTGATCAGCCAGTCAATCGTCTCTGCCGCGAAGCCAGGCTGGTGGATACCGCCGTCGGGGGCGCGGGCGAGATATCGCTCGGTGCCCCATTTGGCGTCCCAGCCCGTCCAGATGATCACGATCGACTCGTCCGGGATGCGCCCGTGCCGGGCCTCCCACGTCTCGATGTCGCCGACGCTGACCTCGTAATCCGGGTCGTGGGCGCATTGCGCCCGCACGTCGATCCGCACCGCCGGCCGGAAGAGATCGTCGACGTCCAGCTCGTCGGCAAGTGGCTCGCCCGGGTTGAAGTGGCCGGGCGCCCCCCAGTGCGTGCCGGTGTGCTCGCCCTGGCGGACATAGCGCAGGTAGTAGCCGTCCTTCTCGATCGTGGCGACGGTCTCGAGCTCGAACGGTGGGTCGCCGGGGTACAGATTGGTGGTGGCCGGGTCGTTGACGTGGGACAGGGAGATCAGCCGCATCGGTCGTCCGTTCGCATCGCCGTCGTTCATGCCAGTCATTTGACACTGTCATGATGACAGTGTCAAACTCGTCGGCGTGTGGACGATGGATGAGCTGGTGGAGAAGGTGCGCGAGGCCTTGGCGGCCGAGTATCCGGGCGCACCCAATGGCCGTGTCCGCGACGTGCCCGACCGCCGGGCCATCCGGTGGTATACGACGATCGGCCTGGTGGACAAGCCGCTCGGCATGCGCGGGCGCACGGCCCTGTACGGGCCACGACACCTCCAGCAACTGGTCGCGATCAAGCGGTTGCAGGCCGAGGGTCGCAGCCTCGCGCAGATCCAGGCCGACTTCACGTGGCTGTCCCCGGAGGGACTCGGCGAGGTGTCCCAGGTGCCGCAGGCGTTGATGGCGGATACCGGCGCGCTCGGGCCCGAGCTGTCCGGGCGGCACGCCCGCTTCTGGGCCGACGCGCCAGCGCCGGGGGTCACGGCTGTTTCGCCTGCTGGAGCCCGCGCGGTCACGGCCGTTCCGCTCGACGGCGGTGTGATCCTGCTTGTCCCGCAGACCCTGAACGACCGCGACCGAGCCGACGTCACCGCGGCCGCCGCACCCTTGATCGCTCTGCTCGCCGCTCGTGGCCTCACCGATGGGAGTTCGTCATGACCATTTCCGTCACCCCGATGGGGCCGGAGGAGCTCGGCCGCATCCGCGTTTTCCCCGATTCCGGCTTCGGCCGGTTGCACACCGACCGAGGCAACCTGCCGCTGGACCGTCTCGATGTGCGCACCCGCATCAGTGGCCTCACCGCGCGCACGGTCGTGGTGACCGAGTTCCTGAACGCTCACGACGTCGCGCTCGAGGCGACATACATCTTTCCGCTGCCCGACCGGGCCGCTGTCACCGGCATGACCATGACCGCCGACCAGCACACGGTCGAGGCCGAGCTGCAGGAGCGTGGTGCGGCGCGCGAGGCGTACGACCAAGCCATCGCGGCCGGCCAGCGGGCCTCGATCGCCGAGGAGGAACGGCCCGACGTCTTCACCATGCGGGTCGGCAACATCCTTCCGGGGGAGCGTGTCGTCGTCGAGCTCAGCCTGGTCGGGCCGCTGCCCTTCGAGGACGGCTCCGCCACCTTCCGGTTCCCGCTGGTCGTCGCCCCTCGCTACATTCCCGGTGCGCCGTTGCCCGGCGCCACGGTCGGCGACGGTCAGTCGCTCGACACCGACGCGGTGCCGGACGCGTCGCGCATCTCGCCGCCGGTGCTGCTGCCCGGCTTCCCCAATCCGCTGCGGCTCTCCATCGGCGTCGACATCGACCCGGCCGGGCTGACGCTCGGTGATGTCCGGTCCAGTCTGCACACCGTGACCGACCAGGGTGGCACGCTGACGATCGCGCCCGGTGAGCGAGCCGACCGCGACTTCGTGCTGCGCATCGGTTATGCGGGTGGTGCCCAGACCGCGATCGCCGTGCCGGACGAGAGCGGTGACGAGACCCAGGGCGTGTATCACCTGGTCGTGCTGCCACCGGACGAAGCCGCGGCACCCCGGCCGAAGGACGTGGTGCTCCTGCTGGACCGTTCCGGCAGCATGGGCGGCTGGAAGATGGTGGCCGCACGCCGGGCCGCGGCCCGCATCGTCGACACGCTGACACCCGCGGACCGTTTCGCGGTGCTCACCTTCGACCACCAGATCGACCACCCCGCAGATCTCGGTGGGCAGCTGACCGAGGCGAGCGACCGGCATCGCTTCCGCGCCGTCGAGCACCTCGCCCGTGCCGAGGCGCGCGGCGGCACCGAGATTCTCGCGCCGCTCACCGAGGGGCTCGGCCTGCTTCGGGCCAGTGAGGGTCGCGATCGGGTGCTCGTGCTGGTCACCGACGGCCAGGTCGGCAACGAAGATCAGATCGTGCACGACATCGCGCCGCTGATCGGGACGACCCGCATCCACACCATCGGGATCGACCGAGCCGTCAACGCCGGGTTCCTGGGCCGGCTCGCCGCGCTGGGCGCCGGCCGGGCCGAGCTGGTCGAGAGCGAGGACCGGCTGGACGACGCGATGGACAAGATCCATCGCCGGATCGGCGCGCCCGTCGTGACCGACGTGCGAGTGACCGCCACCGGTGGCATGCGCCTGCACGACGACGAGCGCACCCCGGCACGCCTTCCCGGCCTCTATCCCGGCGTGCCGCTGGTGATCAGCGGGCGGTATTCGGGGGCGGCGACCGGTTCCTTCACGGTCACCGGGCGCACCCGCGACGACGAGGAGTTCCGCACGACCGTCGAGGTGCGGGAGCGCCACGAGCCCGCCCTGACAGCCCAGTGGGCCCGGGCCCGCCTGCGAGACCTTGAGGACGCGTACGCGGCCGGCGACCGCAGCCTCGAGCAGCGGATCGTCGGCACGTCGCTGCGGTACGGCGTGCTGTGCCGCTTCACCGCGTTCGTCGCGATCGACAACCGGGTGGTCAACCAGAACGGTGAGAGCCGGCGTGTCATCCAGCCGGTCGAGCTCCCGTCCGGGTGGGAGGTGACAGCGGAATCAGCGACGCCGATGATGTTCAACCTCGCGGCCTCGTCGTCGGCCATGGTCGTCCCGCCGTCGCCACCCGCGCCGGGTGCGCCGCCGCAGTTCGCGCCGGCCCGCGCCGACGCCGCGCCGCGCGCCCGCATGACCAGGCCGGTGGGCTCGGTGGGCGGCGCGGTCCTGCGGGCGGCGTCCAAGGCGATCGGCATGGACTCCCCGGCGGTGTCGCTCGACGAGATGCGGACGCTGGCCGGCACCGAGGCCGAGCGCTTGCGAGATGCCGCCGACCAGCCTCGCCGCGAACGGCGCGACCTGCTGGACGACCTGGCAAGCCGCCTGCGCGTCCTGATCGGCCAGACCCCCGACGAGGCCTACGCCCCGCTGCGCGAGCTGATCACACGGCTGGAGGCGGGCGACACGTCGCTGGCCGCCAAATGGAAGGCGGCTGTGGACACGTTGACCGCCTTCGCGGGCGGCAGCTCAGCACGCACGCCAGGCTCCCCGGCAGCCACCGGCGCGGGCGGCAGCTCAGCAGGCACGACAGCACCTAGCGGCGCTGGTGACAGCGCGTCTGATGGCCCGCGTCCGAGCGCCACCCCGACCGCGGCGAGGAAGGATTTCTGGAAGCGATAGGCGCCTAGGGGCCGGGCCGGTGCGGGGCCCTGAAGGGCAGCGGCCGGGCCGGTCGGCCCTGGCTGGCATCCGGGCGGGTTCTGGGCGGTTGGCCCTGCTGGCGTGTGGCGGGTCCGGGGCTGTAGGTTCGGCAAGATCATTTGCGGCGGCAAGCGGCGAGTGTCCGGCTCGGACTCCGGGGACGGCGTGTGGTGTCGGTAACTCGACTTGACCCGAATTCGCAGGTCCGTGCCGGGGCGCGCGGAAAGTCGGATGTTCGGCGGGCGGTCTGCGCCGCCGCGTACGGGTAAGTTGGCCTCGATCAACTTTGACGCGACAGGTGAGTGGTGAAGGACGACAACCTCGGCGAGGATCGGGACCCTCTGCTCGTTCGGCCGTACCTTCTGCATGACACCGGCACCGCCCCGGCCGACGACGACGAGTCGACCCAGACGTGGCCGGCGGCGGGCACGCGGGAGGTTCCGGCTCAGCGTGCGCTCGGGAGCCTCGACGAGCCGACCACCGTGCTGGCTCTCCCGGCCGCGCCGGAAGGACGGCACACGCGTCCGGTCCCGCGCCGGCTTGTGCTTCTGTCCGTCGTGGGTGCCGTCGCGCTTCTCATCCTCGGGGTCGCCGGACTGACGACGCTGCGCACGGGCGGGGCTCCTACGTCGGCGCTTCCGGCCGGTCCGCTGCCCGCGGCCACCGGCCCGCAGCCGACCAGTGCCAAGCCGTCGACCGAGACGGGTGCGGCCACCACGACCACCGAGAGCACACCGGACGCGGGCGGCCCCGGCAGGACCGCGCCGGCCACCCGGGCGGCCGGCACCGGGCAGCCGACGAAAGTGAACCCGCCCGTCGCGAGTGGTCAGCCGACGGTCAAGCCCACGGCTTCCGACGGGCAGCAGGCGGCGGTGCCGGCGAGTGGCCGCACCGGCGCGATCCGCGGCCAGAACGGCTTGTGCCTCGACAGCAGCGAATCGTTCGGCGGCGACCACATCGAGGTGGCGCGCTGCGACGGTTCCGGAACGCAGAACTTCACGCTGGCGACCGACGGCACGCTTCGGGTGAACGGAAGGTGCGCCGAGGTGTCGTTCGATGCGAGCCTTCACACCGACTCGTGCGACAGCCGGGGCACGACGAAGTGGCGGACCTCGGGTCAGTTGCTGATCAACACGGCGAACAGCTTCTGCCTGACCGATCCGTCCGGCGGCGGTCACGGCGGCACGCGCGTGATGGTGCTGCCGTGCGGCGGTTCCGCAAGGCAACGCTGGTCGCTGCCGTAGCCGAACCGCGCGGAGCCGGCCCGAGCCGAGCGGAGCCGAACGGAGCGGAGCCGAACGGAGCCGAGCCGAGCCGAGCGGAGCCGAACCGAGCCGAGCCGAGCGGAGCCGAGCCGAACGGAGCCGAACGGAGCCGACCCAAGCCGACGAGGGGACTCGCGTCGACTTTCTCGGAGCGCCGAGCCTGGACGATCCACGGAAGGAACCCGGCAACGTGGAGCTGAAACCGCGAATCCGTCACTGGATCGAAACCCTTGCCCTCCCCGGGCGGAAGGTCGCCACGACCCGCCCGCTCACCGGCGGATTCAGCAACGACAATGCGCTGGTCACCCTCGCAGACGGCGGCGAATACGTGCTGCGACGCTATCTGCGCAAAAATTCCGCGGCGGTCGAGGCCGCCCTCGCCGCGCGGCTGAGCGGGGTGGTCCCGGTGCCCGAGGTGATCGCGGCCGATCCGTCCGGCGGGGCAGCCGGTGAACCGGCGCTCCTGTCCACCTTCATGCCCGGACAGCTGCTCGGCCATGTGCTGACCGACCCGCCACCCGCGTCAGCGCAGCTCGGCCACGCGGTCGGTGCGACGCTCGCTGCCCTCGGGTCGATCACCTTCGCTTCAGCGGGGTTCTTCTCCGACGGCCGCCTGACGCCGGACGGGATCGAGCCCACCAGCGACCTCGACGTATTCGTCGAACGCTGTCTGACCGACGGCAACGCCCAAGGCCACCTGAGCGACGAGGACCAGCGCAAACTCCTGCGCGTCGCCGAGCGGGCCACCGATGACCTGCGGGTCCTGCGCGGCTCCCGGCAGCTGGTGCATTCCGACTTCAACCCGAAGAACCTGCTGGTCGCCCGGCCCGACGGGACGACATGGCAGGTCACCGCCGTCCTGGACTGGGAGTTCGCGTTCAGCAGCTCCCCGCTCGTCGACATCGGCAACATGCTCCGCGACCCCCGGCCGCCCGCGTTCGAGCAGGGCTTCGTGGACGGCTTCCGCGAATCCGGCGGCGACCTGCCCGCCGACTGGCGACGGCTCAGCCAAGCCCTCGACCTCTTCGCCCTCGCCGACTTCCTCACCCGACCGCCGGATCACCGATACTTCCGGCGCGCGGTCCGGCGCATCCGGGAACTCAGACCGCCCGAGCCGCCGCCCGGCCCGCCTCCCGCCCGCTGAACAGGCAACCCCCGAGGAAGGTTCCCTCCAAAGCGTTGTACCCGTGCACCCCGCCCCCTCCGAAGCCCGCGACCTCGCCCGCCGCGTACAGGCCGGGAATGGGGGAGCCGTCGTGCCGCAAGGCGCGCGATGACAGATCGGTCTGAATTCCGCCCAGCGTCTTGCGGGTCAAAATGTGCAGCTTGATGCCGATCAGCGGGCCAGCCGCCGGATCCAGGATCCGATGTGGCGTCACCGTCCGGCCGAGTTTGTCGCCAAGGTAACGCCGCGAGTTGTGAATCCCCTGGACCTGGGCATCCTTGCTGTAGGGGTTGGCGATCTGCAGGTCGCGCGCCTCGATCTGCTCGCGAATCACCGAGAGTTCCAGCAACGGCGACGACGTCAGCTTGTTCATTCCGGCGACCAGTTCGTCCAGCGTCGAGGCGACCACGAAATCGGCACCACGCGATTTGAACGCCTCGACCGGCCCCGGCGCCGCCTTGCCTAGAATCCGCTCTTTCAAAAAGGCGCGACGGTCTTTCGCGGTGATGTCCGGGTTCTGTTCGGAGCCGGACAACGCGAACTCTTTCTTGATGATTTTCTGGGTGAGGATGAACCACGAATGCGAATACGAAGCGATGTCCGGTGTGGTCCGCAGGTAACGCAACGTGCTCATCGTGTCGTAACCGGGCAGGCACGGCAGCGGCAGCCGGCGACCCAGCGCGTCGAACCACATCGAGGACGGCGCGGGCAGGATCCGGATGCCGTGCCCCGGCCAGATCGGCTGAAAGTTCTGGATGCCCTCGGTGTAGTGCCACATGCGATCCCGGTTCACCAGCCGCACGCCCGACTTGTCGGCGATATCCAGCATGCGCCCGTCCACGTACGCCGGAACGCCCGTCACCATCGACGACGGCGCCGTGCCTAATCGGGCCGGCCAGTACCGGCGTACGAGATCGTGGTTTGCTCCGATGCCACCGGTGGTGACGATGACCGCCGCCGCGTTCAGTGTGAACTCACCGATCTCCGACCGGTTCGACGGCACCCCCCGGGCGGTGTCCGACGGCGCCAGCAATTTCCCCCGTACGCCCGTGACGGTCTCGCCGTCGAAAATGAGCTCGTCCACGCGATGCCGATGGTGGAATGTCACCAGCCCATCGTCGGCGGCGCGCAGAATCGACTGCACGAACGGCGCCACGACACCGGTACCGGTACCCCAGGTGACGTGGAAACGCGGCACCGAATTGCCGTGCCCGTCCGCGCGCAGACTCCCGCGTTCCGCCCACCCGACCGTCGGCAACCAGCTCAATCCCAGCGAGGAAAGCCAGCTGCGTTTTTCCCCACCGGCGAATTCCACGTACGCCCGGGCCCAGCGCACCGCCCAGGAATCCTCGTCGTCGAGCCGGTCGAACGCGGCGCTGCCCTGCCAGTCGTTCCAGGCCAGCTCGACCGAGTCCTTGACCCCGAGCCGCCGCTGCTCCGGCGTGTTCACCAGGAACAGTCCGCCGAACGACCAGAAGGCCTGCCCACCGAGGTTGGCGGCGTTCTCCTGATCGACCAGGGCGACCTTCTTGCCGGCGCGGGTCAGTTCATGGGCGGCGGCGAGCCCGGCCAGGCCGGCGCCGACAACGATGGCGTCTGCGTTCACGACCAGGAATTTATACGAAAAAGTTTCGTATGCAATCGATCGGCCCGGCCGCGAGTGGTCGCGGCCGGGCCGAAAACGACCGCTATGGGCCGGTGACGATGCTGGTCACCTGGTGTCCACTGTTGACCGTGTCGCCCGTGTTGTTGATGACGTGCGTGATCGTGCCGGTGCCGCCCAGCGAGACGGTCACCATGTCGCGGAACTTGACCCCGGACTTCACCGGGACCTCGAACGCGCGGGCGTTGACCACCGCCTTGTTCACGTTGAAGAAGCAATAACTGCCCAGCCCGTACGCCTCGTGCGTGGTCACCGAGTCGGCTACCTTGTACGCCGCCCAGCCTTGCGTCGAGCCGTTCATGTACGCGGCCTGGTTCGGCGGGTCGTACGGCATCTCGTTCTGGTAGAAGTAGGTGCGCCCGCGATCGCCGTTCCAGATCGTCTGATACTGCTGGTAGTGCTCGACGAACAGGCCGTAGAAGGTCACGTCGTTGCCGTTGACCACGAGCCCGTTGCGCCCGGGGTTGAGCGTCCATCCCCATGTGCCGTTGTTGCCGTGGTCGGCGCGCCAGATCCAGGCGTGGTCGCCGATCACGTTGTTGCTGTTGATCTGCATGCTGACCGTGGCCTTACCGGCGACCGCGCCGCCGAGCCGCACGAAGACGTCGGACAGGACCGTCGGGTTCGCCGCGTGGCTCGCCGTCGACCCGGTGGGACCGACCTGCAGCAGGACGTTCGAGTTGGTGGTGCCGGCGTCGAACAGCACGCCCGCCAGCTTGACCCCGTCGACGTCCGCGATGTGCATGGCGTCGACGCCGCCGTCCGGCATGAACGTGGCCAGGCCCAGACCGAGGATCACGGTGTTCGCCCGGGTCACGTTCAATGTCTGGTTCAGGTGGTAGACGCCGGGCGTGACCAGCAGGTTCTTGCCGGCGGCCAGGGCCGCGTTGATCGTCGTGGCGGTGTCGCCGCTCTTGACGATGTAGAACGTGCTGATCGGCAGCGACGAGCCGGCCGGGTTGCCGTTCTGCCAGCTCGTCCCGCTCGCGTTGGTGCGTACGGCGGGAACGAAGACCTGGTACGCGCCGGCGCTGTCCACGTACAGGTAGGGCTTCTCGGCGATCACCGGCGCGCTGCCGATCGTGGTGAACGGCGGGCTCGGGAAGCTCTGCGCCGGAGCGCCCGGGCTGCCCACGAAGACCTGGTTCCAGTTCGAGCCGTTCCAGCTGCCCATCTGCGAGTTACGGGTGAGGAACTGCTGCTGCGACCCGGACTGGATCTGCCCGTCGATCTTCGAGTCGGCGATGAAACCACCGGACGACCAGCCACCGTCGGACAACGCCAGATTTCCCCGTACGTGCATACGGCGGTACGGCGCGGCCTGCGACACCGACCAGCGGTCGAGCCCGTCGCCCGGCGTCACGGACAGTCCCTCGGCCGACCGCCAGAAGTTCTGCGTCGCGTTCTGCGTGCCGTCCGGCCACCAGTCGGCCTCGACGTGCACGTGGCCGTTGATGTTCACCTGGTCCGGGGTGAGGCCGAGCCCGGCGACCTGGGTGAAGAAGCCGACGTTCGCGTCCACGTTGTACGAGCCCGGCTTGAACAGCAGCGCGTACCGGGCGTTGCCGAACTGGTTGGTCTGCTGCTGGCTGAAGACGCTGTTCAGCTTGCTCTGGATGGTCGCCGACGACATCGACGGGTCGAAGATCGTGACGTTCGGACCGAGATCCGGGTCGTTCGGGTTGGTGGGCGGCGGTGTCGTGGTCCCTCCCGAGAACGTCCACTTCTGGTTGGCGCCGCCCGAGCAGTCCCAGAGCTGCAGCTTGGCGCCGTTGGCGAGGTTGTTGTCCTTGATGTCGAGGCACTTGTTCGCGGCGAAGTTGACCAGGTCCTTCGACGCGCTCAGCGTCCACTTCTGGGTGGCCACCGTGTCGAAGCAGTCCCACAGGTGCACGACGGCACCGTTGGCGGTCGAGTTGTTCGCGACGTCCAGGCACTTGCCGCGTGCCTGGACCGAACCGTTGTCGGCGAGGGTCCACACCTGGTTCTGGTTGCCGCTCGTGCAGTCCCACATCTGCGGCTGGTTACCGTTGGCGGTCGAGCCGTTCGTGACGTCGAGGCATTTGCCGTTGGCGGAACTGACGATCGTGCCGGACGACGCCGCGGAGGCGCTCGTGACTCCGACGAAGCCGACGGCGGCAACGCAGGCGATGATCGCCGCAAAAGCCGCCGTCAAGGCGCGTTTTCGCATGGGGGATCTCCCGGTGGGGATGGGGGATGGGGAACCGGAAAGTCCCTTAACAGTTCCGCCGCGACGCGTCGATGGTCAAGCGGGCATCGACCGACTTAAGTTTCCCTTAAGGGTTCCGGAACCGGGAGGGCGTCTTCGCCGACCCGGCCGGCCTGCCTGATCCCGCGGCCGGGCTGGGCCCCGCCGGTCAGCTGACGGGCACCGGGAGGCCGCTCTCCAGCAGACGCCCGGCCTCGGCGGCGGGCAGCGGCCGCGACAGGAAGTAGCCCTGGGCGAAGTCGCAGCCCATCTCGCGCAGGATGTCCAGTTGGCGGGCGTCCTCGATACCCTCCGCCACCGTCTGCATGCCGAACCGCTGGCCCAGCCGCACGATGGTGTTGACCAGCACCTCGTCCTCGCTCGCGCCGCCCAGCCGGTCCACGAACGAGCGGTCGATCTTGAGCACGTCCATCGGGAAGCGGCGCAGATACGCCAGCGACGAGTAGCCCGTCCCGAAGTCGTCCATCGCCAGCATCACGCCGAGCGCCTTCAGCCGTACGATCCGGGCCAGGTTCTCGTCGGTGTCGGTGAGCAGGACGCTCTCGGTCATCTCCAGGCAGAGGCGGTCGGCGGGCATGCCGGTCTCGCTGAGCACCTCGGCCACCGTGGCGGCCAGGTCCTCGTCGTCGAACTGGCGCACCGACACGTTGACCGCCATCTTCAGCGGGCGGTCCCACGCGACCGCCTGGCGGCAGGCCTCGGCCAGCACCCACCGGCCGAGCGGCACGATCAGCCCGGTCGACTCGGCCACGCCGATGAAGTCGAGCGGCGGCACCATGCCACGGGCCGGGTGCATCCAGCGCACCAGCGCCTCGAACCCGACGATCTCGCCGGTCCGCAGGTCGACGGTCGGCTGGTAGTGCAGCACCAGCTCGTCGCGCTGCAACGCGAGCCGCAGGTCGGCGGCCAGCTCCAGCCGGTGCACCAGGTCGTCGTGCATGCGCGGGTCGTACGTCGCGTAGACGCCCCCGCCGGCGTCCTTCGCCCGGTACATCGCCAGGTCCGCGTTGCGCTGCAACTGCTCGATGTCCCCGGCGTCGGCGGCGGTCGCCACCCCGATGCCGGCGCCGACCTGCACGTCACGGCCGTCCACCGGGAAGGGCTGGTCGAGCATCGCCAGGATGTGCGCGGCGATCCTCTCGGCCTCCGACCGCGCGTCGTCGGCCTCGACGATGACCGCGAACTCGTCGCCGCCGAGCCGGGCCACCATGTGCGGCTCGCCCACACCGTCGCGCAGCCGCCCGGCGACCTGGACCAGCAGATGGTCGCCGGCGATGTGGCCGAGGCTGTCGTTGACCTCCTTGAACCCGTCCAGGTCCAGGAACAGGATCGCCACCTTCTCGCCGCACTCCCGGCGCTCGACCGCGCCGGCCAGCCGTTCGCGGAAGAGCGATCGGTTCGCCAGCCCGGTCAGCGAGTCGTGGTACGCCTCATGGCGCAGTTGTTCCTGCAGGTCGCGGGCGTCGCTCACGTCGCGGGTGTTGAACACCAGGCCGCGTACGTGGGGATCGTCCATGAGGTTGGTGATGGTCATCTCGGCCAGCCGGGGCCGGCCGTCGGCGTGCGCGAGCGTGATCTCGAAGACGGTGGTCGCGCCGGGCCGGTCCAGCACCTCGTCGATGCCGGCCTGGATCCGCTCGCCACTGCCGGCCACGTCGACGGCCTTGCGGCCGACGACGTCCGACGCGGCGTAGCCGAAGATGCGTTTGACGGATTCGCTCTGGTACCGGATCGTCGAGTCCGCCTCGACGATCGCCAGGCAGTCGCTGCTCTGCTCGACCAGCGCGCGGAAACGCTGCTCGCGCGCCTGCAACTCGGCGGTGCGCTCGGCGACCCGGTCCTCCAGGCGACGTGCCAGGCGGCGGTTCTCCAGGAGCAGCAGCACCTGACGGATCGCCACCATGAAGATCAGGACGAATCGGGACCAGATACCGAAGCCGCTGGGCGCGCCCGTCGCCGCGAGCCAGACGACACCCATGACGAAGGTGAGCAGGACCAGCGCGTACGGGAGAAGGATCGCGAGCGTCCGGGTCTCGGACTCGACGACGCGTCGCCGGCCGCCCGGCGGCAGCGGCTCGCGAAGGGCGAAGATCGTGCCGCCCAGGATCAGCGCGAAGCCCGCCAGGCTCCCGGCGGCCGTCCCGGACGGGTGATGCCCCTCCGCCATCATGCGCTGCGCGACCGAGTCGGCGATCGCGACGACGAGCAGGCCGAGGCCGAAGAGCAGGATCGTGCGCCGCGAGCGCAGGTGGCGGTTCCAATACCCCAGCACGGTGAGCCCGGCCGTGGCGAGCAGGACGTCGGCGATCGGGTAGGTCAGCGTGCCGCCCGCGGCCAGCACCGGGGCGATCACCGGACCCCAGCCGATCGTGAGCAGGGTGCTCGCGACGAGGACCGCGTCGAAGAGGGCGCGCACCCGGCTGATCCGGGACGACGCGGGGCCGGGCATGAGGCAGACCGCCGCGGCGGCGAGCACCACCATGCCGAGATGACCCGCTCCCGGCGGGCCGTCCGGACCGGCCGGCCCGGCGAGCGCTCCGCTGATCAGGGCGAGGGCGAGCGCCACCCAGGACGCCCGGTTGCGGCCGCGGCGCCGCCAGGCCTGGACCAGGCAGGCGATGGCCGCGGCGAGCGCTGTCCCGGTGGCGGCGAGGGCGAAGAAAGCGGCGAGCGTCATCCTGCCTTCCTCCCCGAGCGAAACCACACCCCGTCGCTCAGCAGAATCGGGCGTGCGGCGCCCCATCTGAGGAAAATCAGACGGGGCGCCGGTGATCGCCCGGCATCACGCCGTCGACGGGTCAGCCCAGCTTCACCTGGAAGATCGGGTCGGCCGCGAGCTTCTTGAACGCCGACAGCGCGGTCGCGGTGCTGTCGATGCTGATGTCCCGGTCGCCCTGGTCGTCCTTCTTCGTGTCGAAGTACACGATCGCCTTGATCGCCGGCCGCTTCAGGAGCTCGGCCTTGACGCTGTCGTAGACCGGCGCCTTGTCCGCGATCTTGCCGACCCGGTGGTAGGCACCCCACTCGGCGACCATGATCGGCTTGCTCGCGTGCTTGGTCGTCGCCCACTCGTAGAAGCCGAGGCCGCCACCGGTCGGGGCACGGTCCAGCAGGTCCGCGAACTTGCCGAAGTGGTAGTAGCCCTTCTCCGCCGACACGTACGAGTCCAGACCCATCCAGTCGACGACGTCGTCGCCCGGGTACAGGTCCTTCCACCAGCTCTGGGCCATCCACTTCTCGTTGCCCATGTACGCCATCACGTTGATCACGTTGGTCACGCCCTTGGCACGCAGACGCTGGATCGTGTGCCGGTACATCGCCGCGAAGTCCTTGGCCTCCCAGCCCGACCCGGCGCGCGCGACCACATCGTTCTCCGGCTCGTGGTTCAGGACCAGGAAGAACTTCTTGCCGTACGCCTTGGCACGCTCGGCGAACGTGTCGATGCGCTTGTCCTGCTCGCCCTTGGCAACCTTGGCCCAGGTCGACCCGTAGGCGATCTTCCAGTTGGTGAGCAGCACCCGCGGGTGCGCGGCGTCGCCGGTCATGGCGATCTCCGGCTTGGTCGGGAAGACCTCGTCGCCCTTGTGGTAGGTGTGGAAGATGCTCGCGGTGCGGCCGCTGAGCTTCTCCCAGTCCTTGAGGGCCTGGTCGCGCGGCGCGTCGGTGAAGCCACCGGCGGCGGCGCCCCAGAGGACCCCACAGGTCGGCACGAGGTTCGCACCCGTCACGCAGTTCCCGCCGTTGGCGGCCTGGGCGGGGGCGGGCTTGGTGGCGGGGGTGGCCGCCGGGGCCGGCGTGGTCGCCGCGGGCTTCGAGGCCGCCGGCGGCGACGTGTCGCCCTCGGTGGTGACCTCCAGGTCCGGGGCGGCCGTCTTCGACTCCGAGGAGCCGACGCGCACCGGGGCACCGGTCGAGGTCAGCGCGAACGAGTACGTCCCCGGGCCGGTGATCGCGGAGCCCAGGTCGAAGGTCAGCTCGCCCGCCGCGGTGCCGAGAACGGCACCCAGCGCGGGGGCCTTGGCCGAGGTCAGCGCGGACTCGGTCCAGCCGTTGTCGGCGACCTTGCGCAGGGTGAGCTTGCCGGTCGAGGCGGCCAGCGGGGTCAGGCTCAGGCGGGCGCCGGCGACCTTGGTGCCGGCCGGGACCACGAACTTCAGGAAGGCGGTCTTCACGTCGTTGCCGAGCACGCCCGCGACGAGCTTGTCCTCGGTGCCGAAGGTCGTCGACGTGCGCGCGCTCGAGGCGTACGTGTCCTCGGTCGCGTTGAGGGTGAGCGAGCCACCGGCGGCGTAGGCCGGGCCGGAAACGATGGCGCTCGCCCCCGCGAGCGCTGCGGTCAGGACGGAGCTGTAGCCGAGCAGCTTCGAGCGACGCAAAATCTGATCTCCCCCGCGTTGTCCGGCCGCCGTTCGGCCGGGCATGCGAAAGAGATTGCTGGTCCGATGGTGCACGCCCAGTGAGCGCACGGGTGCCACCCGGTTGCCTGTTTCCGGGCGCGGAAAGGTCGGAGCGGACGCCTAGTTGCGCACGCGCACACTTTCCGGGTAGCCAGTGACCATGATGCCGATCATCGACGGACACAACGACCTGCCCATGCAGTTGCGGGCCCGCTTCGCCTCCCGGGTCGACGGCCTGGACGAGACGCGCCCCGGACTGCACACCGACATCCCGCGGCTGCGGGCGGGCGGCGTCGGCGGCCAGTTCTGGTCGGTCTTCGTCCCCGCCGACCTGGGCGAGCCGGAGTCGGTGGTGGCGACCATGGAGCAGATCGACGCCGTCTACCGGATGGTCGCGGCGCACCCCGGCGACCTCGCTATCGCCTACAGCGCGGACGACGTCGAGCGGGCCATCGCCGCGGGACGGATCGCCTCGCTGATCGGCATCGAGGGCGGCCACAGCCTGGCGAACTCGCTGGGCGTGCTGCGGGCGTTCGCGCGCCTCGGCGTGCGCTATGTGACCCTCACGCACAACGAGAACACGTCCTGGGCCGACTGCGCCGTGCGGGAGCCCACGGTGGGCGGCCTCAACGACGACGGCCGCGCGATCGTGCGCGAGATGCAGCGCATCGGCGTGCTGGTCGATCTGTCTCATGTGGCACCCGCGACGATGCATGCCGCGCTGGACACGGCTTTCGCTCCGGTCATCTTCAGTCACTCCAGTGTGCGTGCGTTGACCGACCATCCGCGCAACGTGCCCGACGACGTGCTGACCCGCCTGCGCGGCAACGGCGGCGTGATCCAGCTGACCTTCGTCGAGCCGTTCATCTCGGCGGCCGTGCTGGACTGGAACCGGGCCGCGCAGGCCGAGTGGCAGCGCCTCGGGCTCCGGCCGCTGCCCGAGCAGCCGTGGCAGCGGGCGCCGCGCCCGGCCGAGGACCCGGTGGCCGCACCGGACGTCGAGGGGGCGCCGGACCCGATGCACGCGCCGGCGTTCCGCGCGTGGCTCGCGGCGCACCCGCGCCCGTCCACGTCGGCGGCGGAGGTCGCCGACCATGTGGACCATGCGCGTGACGTGGCCGGGATCGATCATGTGGGCCTGGGCGGCGATTACGACGGCACGGTCGAGATGCCGACCGGCATGACGGACGTGAGCGGTTATCCGCGGCTGATGGCGGAACTGTCGGCACGGGGCTGGTCATCGGGGGACCTCGACAAACTGGCGGGCGGCAATATCCTTCGTGTGCTGCGTGAGTCGGAGCGGGCGGCCCAGGAACCCCTGTGGCCGTCGGTGCCGGCTCGCTGAGAAAAGGTACGGCTCAGGGCCGTCGCGCCGATACCGACCAAAGTCGATGAAATGAATGGACCAAAGTTTGCGGCCATCGACTCATGGCCGACGCGCGCGGCCACCCGGCCCCGGCACGCTGAACGGCATGATTGCGGTCGAACATCTCAGCAAGAGATACGGACGGCACCCGGCCGTCGACGACGTGTCGTTCACGTGCGAGCCCGGCACGGTGACCGGCTTCCTCGGCCCGAACGGGGCCGGCAAGTCCACCACCATGCGCATGATCTGCGGACTCACCCGGCCCACCGCGGGCCACGCCACGATCAGCGGCGTCCCCTACCAGCGCCTGGGCAATCCGGGCCGGCACGTCGGCGTGCTGCTCGACGCCTCGGCCCAGCATGCCGGGCGCACCGGCCGCGAGGTGCTCAGTGTCGCGGCGCTGACCATGGGCGTGGACCGCAGCGAGGCGGGCCGCGCGCTCGGCCGGGTGGGCCTCAACGCGGCCGCCGCCAAGCGCCGCGTCCGGGCCTATTCGCTGGGCATGCGCCAGCGGCTCGGGCTGGCGCACGCGCTGCTCGGCGACCCGTCGGTGCTGATCCTCGACGAGCCGGCGAACGGCCTCGACCCGGAGGGCATCTTCTGGATGCGCGGGCTGCTGCGCGACTTCGCCGACAAGGGCGGCACGGTGCTGCTCTCCTCGCATCTGCTGCGCGAGGTGGAGGCGGTCGCCGACCGCCTGGTGGTGATCGGCGCGGGCCGGGTCGTCGCGCAGGGCGACAAGGACGAGCTGCTGGCCACCTCCGGCACGCTGGTGCGCGCGCTCGATCCGGAGGCGCTCGACGCGGCGCTGCGGCGGGCCGGCCTGGCCGGGACGAGGGCGACCGACGGGGGCGTCATCGTGCAGGCGGGCGCGGAATCGGTGGGCCGGGCCGCCGCCGCGGCCGGCGTCGTGCTGCTGGAGCTGCGTCCGGCCGGCTCCGGCGGCCTCGAGCAGATGTTCCTGTCCCTGACCGCCGGCGAGTCCGTGCAGGAGGCCGTCCGATGACCGCCGTCGCGACCGCCGGCGTGCGGCAGCTCAGTGGGCCGGTCAAGCCCGTCCCGATGACCCGGCTCACGGTCGTCGAGCTGCGCAAACTCGGCGACACCCGGGCCGGGCTCTGGCTGCTGATCGTGATCGGCCTGGCCACCGCCGGCACGTCCGCGGTGATTCTCGGCTGGGCTCCCGGCAACGAGCAGACCTTCTCGAACTTTTTCGAGTTCGGGCTGGTGCCGGGCTTCTTCCTGCTGCCCGTGCTGGGCATCCTCTCGATGACCAGCGAATGGTCGCAGCGCACCGCGGTCACCACGTTTGCCCTGGTCCCGGCGCGCGGCCGGGTGTTCGTCGCCAAGATCCTCGCCGGCTGCCTGGTCGCGCTCGCGTCGGTGCTGGCCACGGCGGCCCTCAGCGCGGCGGCCAACCTGCTCGGCATGGCGCTCGGCGGCGACGGCGGCTGGCGGGCCGACGGCAGCCTCCTCTGGCAGGGGCTCCTGGGGCAGGTGATCTTCGTGTTGATGGGCATGGGGTTCGGTGCCCTCCTGCTGAATTCTCCGCTGGCCATCGTCACGTACGCGGCGCTGCCCACGCTCTGGTCGGTGCTCGGCGAGACGATCACGGCGCTGAAGACGGCGGCCGGGTGGCTGGATCTCAACGCGACCGGGAACCAGCTCACCGAGCCGTCGATGACCTCGGGTGAGTACGCACGTCTGGGCGTCTCCGCGGCGGTCTGGGTGCTGCTGCCGCTGCTGGCCGGGGCGTGGCGTACGACGCGACGGGAGGTGTCTTAGTTTCGGCGGGCCGGGCGGGGGTACGGTGCGGCATGCCCATCGGTCCACAGCCGCCCGGCCGCCGCGGAACCGTCGGCGAGCCCTACAGCCCGCTGAACCTGCGGCTGATCCTGGCCGCGTTCGGTTTCGTGGTGTGCACGGTGCTGGGGATCTGGTTGTTCACCATCGACCAGATCCTTCCCGGGTGGCTGCTGCTCGCGTGGGCGGCCATCGCGGTCGTCGACATGATCGTGGTGCAGATGCGGCGGCGAGCGCGGCGCCGCAGTGAGGGCGACGGAAAGGACCATTCGCTTTTCGAATGACTCGCGGCATGCTCCCGGGCCGGGGGCCGAGCCGTCGCGTACGGGGAATGTGGCTTGTGCCTCGCCTGTCCGGCGTCTCTCACGCTGAGCCCACCGGTTCGTGCCAGGATGAGGACGAGAGTCCGGGTTCGATCGAGAGACAAGGCCAATGAGCGAACACGTTTCCGACAGTGCCGAATGGCAGGCCCTTCAAGCGCACGCGGAGAAGTTCTCGGCCGTGCACCTGCGCGACCTCTTCGGCAGCGACCCGGGGCGCGGCGAGCGCCTCACCACGAAGGTCGCCGACCTGACGGTCGACTACAGCAAGAATCTGGTCACCGACGAGGTGATGAGCGCGCTGATCGCGCTGGCCGAACGCGCCAGGCTGCGGGAGCGTACGGCGGCCATGTTCGCCGGTGAGCACATCAACGTGACCGAGGACCGCGCGGTGCTGCACACCGCCCTGCGCCTGCCGCGCGACGCCCAGCTCGTCGTCGACGGGCAGAACGTGGTCGCCGACGTGCACGAGGTGCTCGACCGGATGGGCCAGTTCAGCGACCGGGTGCGCTCCGGCGACTGGAAGGGTCACACCGGCCAGCGCATCAAGACCGTGGTGAACATCGGCATCGGCGGTTCCGACCTGGGGCCGGTCATGGCGTACGAGGCGCTGAAGGCCTTCAAGTCGGACGACATCGAGTGCCGTTTCATCTCGAACATCGACCCCACCGACCTGCACGACAAGACGCACGACCTGGACCCGGCGACCACGCTGTTCGTGATCGTGTCCAAGACGTTCGGCACGCAGGAGACGCTGACCAACGCGACCGAGGCCCGCAACTGGCTGCTCGCCGGCCTCGGCAACGAGCAGGCCGCCGTCGCCAAGCACTTCGTCGCGGTCAGCACGAACGCCCAGCGGGTCAGCGACTTCGGTATCGACACCGCCAACATGTTCGGCTTCTGGGACTGGGTCGGCGGGCGTTACTCGTTGCCCTCCGCGGTCGGCCTGTCCGTCATGATCGCGATCGGCAAGGAGCAGTTCGCCGACATGCTCGCCGGCTACCACGCCGTCGACGAGCACTTCCGCAGCCAGCCGGTGGAGAGCAACGTCCCGGCGCTGCTCGGCCTGATCAACGTCTGGTACGACACGTTCCTCGGCGCGCAGTCGCACGCCATCCTGCCGTATTCACAATATCTGCACCGTTTCCCGGCCTACCTGCAGCAGCTCACCATGGAGAGCAACGGCAAGTCGGTGCGCCTGGACGGCAGCCCGGTCACGTACCAGACCGGCGAGGTCTACTGGGGTGAGCCCGGCACCAACGGCCAGCACGCCTTCTACCAGCTCATCCACCAGGGCACGAAGACGATCCCGGCGGACTTCATCGGGTTCGGCCAGCCCAACCACGACATCGACGGCATGCACGACCTGTTCATGTCGAACTTCTTCGCGCAGACCGGGGCGCTCGCCTTCGGCCGCACGCTGGAGCAGGTCGAGGCCGAGGGCACGTCGGCGAGCGTGGCGCCGCACCGCGTCATGCAGGGCAACCACCCGACCACGACGATCATCGCGCCGAAGCTGACGCCGTCGGTGCTGGGCCAGCTCATCGCCCTGTACGAGCACATCACGTTCACCGAGGGCACCATCTGGGAGATCAACTCCTTCGACCAGTGGGGTGTCGAGCTCGGCAAGGTGATGGCGAACCAGCTGGCGCCGAAACTGACCGCGTCGTCGGATCCGGCCGCCGACGGGGACTCCTCGACGAACAACCTGATCAAGCTGTACCGGTCGCTTCGCCGCGGCTGAAAATGTGTCGTACCCCGGGCCTAGGGTCTGTCCATGGATGCGAGGACGGCCCTGGGCCTGCGGATGACAAGCCTGCTGCTGCGCCGCAGCGAAAGCGGAAGCGGCGGCCCGTCGACCGTCGCGGGCGTCGTCGAGTGGTTCGGCGCGATGCAGGCGCAGGATGTGAACAGCGCGCTCTGGTCGCTCGGCTGCCGATTACCGGGGTCGTCACTCGACGACGTCAACGCGGCGCTGGAGAAACGGACCGTGCTACGCACGTGGCCGATGCGCGGGACGGTCCACTTCGTCCCCGCCGCCGACGCGCACTGGATGCTCGATCTGATGGGCGTGCGCACCCTCGCCGGGGCCGCCAAGCGCCGCGAGACGCTGGGCCTCGACGAGAAGACGGTCGAGCGCGCCGTCGAGATCCTCGGCTCCGCCCTCGCCGGCGGCGGACGGATGACGCGAGCCGAGTGCCTGGCCACCCTCACCGACGGCGGCGTCGAGGTCACCGGCCAGCGCGGTTACCACCTGCTGTGGTATGCGTCGCAGCGTGCCGTGACGGCGATAGCGCCGCACGTCGGCAAAGACCAGACGTTCGTGCTGCTCGACGACTGGGTCCCGGCGCCGAATCGTCCGTCGCGCGAGGAGGCGCTGGGCATCATGGCGCTGCGCTTCTTCCGAAGTCACGGCCCGGCCACCCGCAAGGACTTCGCCGGCTGGACGGGCCTGCCGATGACCGACTGCAAGGCCGGCATCGCCGAGGCGGGCGACACGCTGACCCCGGTCGACGTCGACGGGGTCGAGATGATCATGGCGGCCGACGCGGAGCCGAGCGTTTTCCGGGGCTGGCGCGCGCTTCCCGGCTTCGACGAATACATGCTGGGCTACAAGGACCGCTCGCTGATGGCCACTCCCGAGCAGCTCGCCGCGATCATCCCGGGCGGCAACGGCGTCTTCCAGTCGACCATCGTGCGCGACGGTCGCGTGATGGCCACCTGGAAGCGGACGCTGACCCGCAAGGGCGTGACGGTCACCGTGCTGCCGCTGGCCGAGTTCGATCTCGCATTCGCCGAAAAGGCCCTGAAACCGTTCGCCGCCTATCTGGGAGTGCCGCTCACTGTTAACAACCCTTGATATTTATGAACGTGAGTTTCATGATGTGGGTGCCGCACATCACGTTCGTGTCGAGGGGGTAGGCCATGAGAGTCCGACGTCGATTGTTTGCGCTGGTCGCGGGGGCGGTGCTGGCGCTCGGCTCGGCGGTGGCGTTCGCGCCCGCGGGCGTGGCAGCGGTCGCCTGTGCCGCGGTCACCTGGACCGAGGGCCCCACGTATACCGTCGGGCAGCAGGTCACCTACCAAGGTCACAACTACCAGGCGCTGGTGACGCACACGGCGTGGGCCGGGGCCGGCTGGACGCCGTCGAGCACGCCGACGCTGTGGCGCGACCTCGGCGCGTGCACCGGGGGCGGCGGCACGACAACACCCCCGACGACACCACCGACCACGCCACCCACGACACCACCGACCACGCCACCCACGACACCGCCGACCACTCCACCCACGACACCGCCGACGAGCCCGCCCGGCGGCACCACCTGCGCCGTCAAGTCGCGGCCCACGGGCAAGGTGCTGCAGGGCTACTGGGAGAACTGGGACGGCTCCTCCAACGGCGTGCACCCCGGCCTCGGCTGGATCCCGATCAACGACAGCCGGATGGCCCAGCACGGCTACAACGTGCTGATGGCAGCGTTCCCGGTGATCCGCTCGGACGGGACGGTCCTCTGGGAGAACGGCATGGACGCCGGGGTGAAGGTGTCCACACCCGCCGAGATGTGCGCGGCCAAGGCGTCCGGCGCCACCATCCTGATGTCGATCGGCGGGGCCGCGGCCGGGATCGACCTGAGCTCCAGCGCGGTCGCCGACAAGTTCGTCAGCACGATCGTGCCGATCCTGAAGCAGTACAACTTCGACGGCATCGACATCGACATCGAGACCGGGCTGACCGGCAGCGGCAGCATCGGCACGCTGTCCACGTCGCAGGCCAACCTCATCCGGATCATCGACGGGGTGCTCGCGCGGATGCCGTCGAACTTCGGCCTGACCATGGCGCCCGAGACGGCGTACGTGACGGGTGGCAGTGTCACCTACGGGTCGATCTGGGGCTCGTACCTGCCGATCATCAAGAAGTACCTGGACAACGGCCGGCTGTGGTGGCTGAACATGCAGTACTACAACGGCAGCATGTACGGCTGCTCGGGTGACTCGTATTCGGCCGGGACCGTGCAGGGCTTCACCGTCCAGACGCAGTGCCTCAACAACGGGCTGACGATCCAGGGCACCACGATCCGGATCCCGTACGACAAGCAGGTCCCGGGTCTGCCGGCCCAGTCCGGCGCGGGCGGCGGCTACATGACCCCGTCGCTGGTGACCCAGGCGTACAACAGCGTCAGCTCGATCAAGGGCCTGATGACCTGGTCGATCAACTGGGACGGCTCGAAGGGCTGGACGTTCGGCGACAACGTGAAACGCCTGCAGGGCCGCTGACCGAAAGCGGGGCCGCTCGCCAAGGGGCGGCCCCGCCGCCTTAAAAGGGGCGGCCCCAACCGGGGCGCCCCTAATCGCCGAGGATGTCGCGGACCAGCGCGGTCACGTCCTCCGCGCAGCCCCACGACAGGCTCACCCCGGCGCCGCTGTGGCCGTAGTTGTGCACGATGTGCCGCCCGCCGCCCAGATCCTCGTGCTCGAGGCGCACCTCGGGCCGCGACGGCCGGATCCCCGTACGGTGGCCGAGGATCTCCGCGTCCGCCAGCTCCGGGAAGATCTCGCTGCACCGGGCCACGATCGCCGCTGCCACGTCCGCGACCGGCACCGGCTCGGCCTCGCCCTTCTCCGCGCTGCCGCCGAGCAGCAGCACCTCGCCCTGCGGCAGCAGGTACGTCATCTCGCCCAGCTCGTCGGTGTGCTCGGCGAAGAACTCCTGCAGACCGGGGTTGCGCACGGCCACCAGCTGCCCCCGGATCGGCTGCACCTCCGGATCGGGCACCAGGTCGCGCGCGCCCACCCCGCTGCAGTTCACCACCACGTCGGCGTCGGCCAGCGCCTCGCCCAGCGACTGCAGCTGCGAGCCGAACAACAGCTCGCCCCCGGCCGCCAGCAACCGGTCGGACAGCGTGCGCAGGTAGGGCGGCATGTCGATGATGGGCGCCGTGTAGTGCCAGCCGCTCGCGAACCCGGCCGGAAGGTCGTCCGGGCCGCACTCGCGGAAGCCGGGCAGCACGGACGCCCAGGAGGGGGAGGGGATCGGCGTGCGGGACGCCTCGACGCCGTCGACCATCCGCACCCCGGGCAGCCCGGCCAGGGCCAGCGCCTCGAACACCTGATAGCTGCGGGCGGCCCAGAACTCGACCCGCGGATGCTTGGCGTAGATCGGGTCCCAGATCGCCCCGGCCGCCGCCGAGCTGGTCTCGGCCGGCTCCTTGAGGGCCCGGATCCGCACCCGCAGATCGCTTTCGGCGAGACGCACGCCGGTGGTCAGGCCGGAGACACCGGCGCCGACGACGAGCACATCGGGTCGGTGGGAGGTCATCTTTCGACGCTAACGGTGATCGATGGGGGATCGCCCGGCGGAAGGTAAATATACGACCGGTGCGGACTTGGGCGCATGGAGGTTGTCGTCCGCGTCCGAAGGATGCTACGGACACTCACCGACCACAAGCGATCACCGACGGTTGCAATCCTCCGTCCTTTGCGTTCCAATCGACAGGCTGGCGGGAACGCGCCGCTGGGGCGTTACGGTCAACGCGGACCAGCACTGCGGTGCGTCCGCCCCAGGTTCCCCGCCTCGTCGAGGATAGGGGGCCCGACGTGCTCGTCGTGGGTGAGGTGGACACCGGTCTTTTACGGGGGCGGGACCTGGCGTCCGGCGATGATGGACGACGCCTCGTCGATCTCGTCGCCGGTGAACGGGTGCTGGTCTCCACCCGGCCGCGAGCATACGTGCGATCGCCACAACGACCGGTCGGTGTGGACTGTGAGCTCGACGGCCTGCGCCGGCACACCCGGGGCATCGGCACCGTGATGCAGCGCGCCGCGATCGTCGACGGCGCGGTGGTGCAGGGCTCGGCGTACGCGACGGTGGTGCGCGCCGACGGCAGCTCGCGACGCCCGTGGTCGCATTACCTGAGCCGGCCGGGTGTCGTCGAGACGATCGGCAAGGTCAACCCGGACACGCTGGCCGACTCGCTGGCCAACCCGGACCGCAAGCCGGACACGCTCGATCTCGGCGCGGTCGCCCGGCGGATCACCGGCGAGGTCCAGGCGTCCGCGCGCGGCGGCGGCACCGACACGTTACGGGCGGCCCGTTCCCAGCTGCGGTGGGTCGCCCGGATCGACGACCGGGTCGAGCTCGCGCAGGTGCGGTTCACGCTGCACGACCGGCGGTTGCGTCTGTTGCGCCTGACCACCTCGTACGCCATCGCCCCGCGCCTCGCCGCGGTCTGCGAGGATGTCGCGTTGCACGACTGGCTGGTGTCCACGCTCATCGAGAACGTCCGCAAGGCCTCGATCGGCATCGCGTCGCGGGCCGAGACGCTGGACCGCCTGCGGCCCGCGATCGACCACATCCTGCATCTGTGGATGCCGGCGACCGGCGGCGACGAGCTCGGCGAGAAGCTGTGGGCGGTGCTGGAACGGCACGCCGGGTTCAGCCGCCAGTGGGAGGCGCTGTCGCACCGCATCCGCGACCAGCTCTCCGTCGGCCTGGCCACGGCCGCCCTGTCCACGGCGATGCCGCGGTGAACGCCGAACCGCTGCGGACGCCCGCCAACGGCTCCAGCGTGATCCGCACCGTGCTGCTCACCGTCGTCAGCGGCGGCCTGACCTACCTGGTCACCAACGCGCTCAACCAGGAGCCGGTGATGTCGATAATGCTGTCGATCCTGATCGGCGGCATCATTCTCATGGTCCGCTTCCTGCGCGACTTCGAGAACCGGCTGGCCGCCGTGGAGCGGCTCGAGCGCGACTCCACCGATGAGATGCACAAGCTGGTCGGCGACGCCCTGCACGACGTCAACCAGCTGGTCGGTGGCGCGTTCAAGGAGATGAGCGAGGCGACCGAGCTGTTCGGGCTGGTCGAGGCGTCGGCGTTGCAGACGGATCTGGTCACCCAGTTCGTGCGCAACTCCACCCAGATCCAGGCGACGTCGCCGCCGATCGTCTACAACTTCGCGCAGTCCCGGATCAAGGAGATGTCCGACTTCCTCAAGCAGCTCGGCGAGGCCGGCACGGTCACCTACTACGGCGAGGACCGGGACTGGCTGCTCGGCCTCACCCGCACCGCCACCGTCAGCGTGGACGCGATCAGCATGGCCGCCGTCGACCACGACCTGTGGACGAGCGAGATCGGCCAGCGATACCTGGACGCCCAGCGCCGGGCCGCGAACGCCGGGCGCCGCGTCCGGCGGATCTTCGTGCTGGACTCGCCCGACATGGAGTACGACCTGGACCTGCGGCGCGCGTACGAGGAACAGCAGAAGATGGGCATCACCGTACGCCTGCTCGACCGCACCTCGGTGCCGCCGCCGCTGCAGGTCCAGGTGCGCGACCTGATCCTGTTCGACCAGATCCTGGTGTACGAGACCGTCCCGACCATCGGCGACCTGAAATCCACCCAGGTCGCCGAGACCCGCCTGGTCCTCACCGAGAGCCGGGTCCTGGAGTGCTGGCAGCTCTACGAGGAGCTGTGGGACGTCTCCCGCGAGCTGCGCACGGCGGTGCCGGAGAGTCAGACGAAGGCGTAACCGACCCGATCGACCGTCTCCCGGGCGAACGCGACACCCTCGTTCCCGGCCCGGGCCGCGATGTCGTCGAGCACGAGCGGGTCGATCGCGACCTGCGTGAGGATCGTGCGCACGGCGAGCTCGACCGGCAGGAACCGGCCGTCCAGCGGGGAGAACGTGCGGTACGCCCGCATCGGCGCCGCGGACGGGCTGAGCTGCACGATCGGGGGCATCGCGTCCCAGTCCGACGGCATCTCGCCGACCGTGGCCGGCTCGGCGATCGGGTCACCCTGGTGGCGCAGCAGGCCGAGCCGCTGCAGCTGCCAGACCGCGGCCAGGAACGGGCAGGACCACAGCCGGCCCTCCGGTCCGTCGCTCCACAGCTCGATGTCCACGAAGATCGAGTGGTGCCGGACCGCACTCTGCCGCGGCGGCCGCCACTGACTGCGCGCCTCCATGGCGGCGGCGGTGGTCACCGGGGTGCGCTCGCCGTTGGACAGCCACCCGGTCACGCTGGTCGGCGGCCGCCGGCCGGTGCTGCCCTCCGGCGGCTCCTCGGCCAGGTGCTGCTGCACCAGCGTGGCCAGGTCGATCCCGTCGGCGCGCGCGCAGCCCGACTCCCGTGCCACGTAGTCGATGGTCAGGCCCGCCTCGGCGGCCGCGCTCACCAGCGACGCCACCACCTCGCGCGGGGTGGAGAACTTGGTGAAGTAGTCGTCGATGAGAAAGCACGTGCTGACCCGGGGACGCCGCCCCGCGGGCAGCTCGGCGGCGACCTCCCGGCGCACGGCCTCGGCCCAGGGCGCGACCTTGCGGAAGTGCTCGCGCAGCCGGGCCTCGCCGAGGTCGAAATCCTCCACGTAGAGGTGGCCCAGCTCCAGCGAGAGGTGCGACAACGCCACCGAGCGCACCCCCGGCAGTGCGCTCTCCTCGGTGAAGACGTCGGTCACAGCCCCTCCCAGGAGCTCTCGTCCACGATCTTCTTGGCCAGCTCCTCGAACGCGTTCACGGTCCGCTCGTTGGCCGTGCGGTGCAGCCACACGTCGTCGTTGGAGATCAGTTGCTCCTGCCACTGCAGGACCGGGTCGAGGGGCACCTCACCCAGCAGGTAGGCGCGGCCGACCTTGGACCGGCTGGCCAGCTCCTGCAGCCGCCGGTTGCAGACGTCGAGCCAGGCGAGCTGTTCGGGGCGCAGGCCGGCCTGCTCGGGCGCGGACGGGTCGAGCACCGCGGTGCGCACGAACCGGATCCGGTCCTGCATCAGCACCGGGTCGTGACCCTTGCGCGCGGCCGTGTCCAGGATGCCCTGCGGGCCGCGCACCAGGTTGCTCGCCGCGATGATGTGCTGCCTGGTCCAGCGGTGGAAGACCACCCAGCGCGCGATCACGCTGGCCGGCAGGCTCGCGGTGGCCTCCAGCACGATCTCCGCGGCGTACGAGCGGCCGGCGCTGAGGTCGACCAGCACCAGGTCGTACTCTTCGTCGGCGCGCAGCAGCAGCTCGGCGCAGCGGCGCACGATGTCGGCGGAGGAGGCGAACTCGCCCCGGCCGCGGTCGCCCGGCATCAGGCTGAGCTGACCCGCGCCGCCGGGCCGCACCCGCAACGCCTCGCGCTGCGACGTGCCCCAGATCGCGATCTCGACCGGCTCGGCGCCCTCGATCAGGAAGCTGTGCAGGCCGCCCCGGTCGACGCCGGCCTGCACCTCGGGCAGGTCGAAGATGGCGCCCGAGGTCGGCGAGCCGAAGTCGAAGTCCAGATAGCACGCGTCCTTGCCCTGCAGCGCGTACCGGTACGCCAGGTTGCTGCTGGTCACCGAACGGCCGGTGCCGCCCTTGTCGGACGTCGCGAAGATGATCATGTCAGGTGACTCCGCTGTCGGCGCGGCGAGCCGCGGAGAGCCGGTCGAGCCGTCGCAGGACCTCCTCGACCAGGGCCACCGCCACGCCCGGCCGCTCCCGGCGCACGGTGCGGGCCCGGCCCAGCTCGGTGCCGATCCGCTCCAGCTCCACGCGCAGCCGTTCGCCGCGGGTCGTGGTGCCGTTGAGCAGCTCCCGGTCGTACAGGTGGTCGGCCTCGTTGAGCAGATCGGCGGCGATCCGGCCGAGCAGGTCGCTGGCCGGTGGCGTCTCGCTGGTCACCTGCGCGGCGGTGACCAGGCAGTCGACCACCCGCTTGGTGTAGTACCAGGACACCTCGTGGAAGTCGTCGGCCAGATACTCGAACGCTCCGGACGGGCGGTCCCACAGGCCGCGGTCGTCGTCGACCAGGATCATCCGCTCGCGCAGGTGCTCCCAGATCGTGTCGGAGAGCTCGAGCAGGCGGCTGCGCGCGGCGCCGTCCGAGACCATCCGGGCGAGGTTGAGCGTGCGCTTGCAGAGCAGCGGCGAGATGTCGCCGACCGTCCACGCCAGCGTCGGCCCGCCCACGTCCTCGCTGCCCTCGAGCGGGAAATGCAGGCCCGGGTGGTGGACGTCGACGGCGGCCTCGGGTTCGGTGGAGCGACGGGTGATCCGGCTGCGGTTCGCCAACTCCTCCAGCACGCCGCCGACCCGGCGCAGGTCCGAGGTGGAGGCCCGGACGGACTGCATGTTCTGCATGACCATGCCGGCGATCAGCAGGCTGAAGTAGTCGAACTCGATGCCGTCGGTGGCCCGCCACGGGAGGTCCTCCAGCGGCCAGCGCCCGGAGCCGAACGTGCCGATCGTGGCCCAGTAGGACCGGGTCAGCTCGAAGCGCAGCTGCAACGACTGCGCCAGACGCGACTGTTCGGAGTCGAGCAGGCCGAGCAGCCGGGTGCGTTCCGAGGACAGCGCCTGGATCGCGTCCAGCGCCACGGTCGTGAAGTACAGATAGGGGGCGTTCTGCGCGGTGCCCGGTTTCTGCACGCCGACCTCGGCGCTCGTCTCGACCTCGGGCGCGTCCCGCACGATGCCCCAGGACCAGCCGCACTCGAACAGCCGGTTCGGGTTGTCCAGCTCGCTGCCCTCGGCGGCGCCGGAACCGATCTGGACGTCGTCGCGGAGTCTGGCGTTGATCTCCAGCAGCGCCTCCCGGACCTCCTCCACCACCTGGTGGGCGGGCCGGCGTTCCTGGTTGACGGTGCGGATGAGCTCGCGGCCGTACTTGCTGTCCGCATTGAACACGTTGACCGCGAAGCTGCGCAGCAGCCCGAGCATGGCCGCGGTCAGCCGCCGGTTGGCCTTGCGTTCCAGCGCGTCGACCTGCTCGACCAGCGTGGCCCGGGTGACCACCTGCCGGAAGATTTTCGTGAAGCCCACGATCGCCAGCATCAACGTGATCGAGATCGAGAAGGAGTCGACGACGTCCAGGTCGCGCTGCGCCTGTTTGATCTCCTCACCCTCGACATCGGACCGGAAGTAGCTGCCGCCGGAGAACATCGGGGTGCCGTCCGGCGCCGTGTACCGGTCGATGTAGGCGCTCAGGGCCCGCATCAGGCGCTGCGGGATCTGCAGGTTGTCGCCGAGGTCGCTGAGCTTTTCCAGCACGTCGTTCGCGACCGCGTCCGGGCGGTCCAGCCGGAACAGCAGGATCTCGGTGGCCGGGGCCATGATGCAGAGCAGTTGTTCGGCGTCGCTGATCGAGTTGCTGCCGTCTCGTCCGCCGGGGAGCCAGGCACCGTCGCGATAGGACACCCGCGCGGTCGCCTGCCAGATGTCGAGGAGTTGCTGGCGCGGCTGGATCTGCATCGGTGGTCCGTCACCTACCCGTCCGTGGGCTGTGCTACCTCTTCCATCCCGTGGCCACGATCATCCCGCAGTAACCGTCGCGGAGGTCGTTACTGTCCACCGTCTCAATTTGCTCGATGCGAGCCACCGGGGCAAGGCTTGCTTCGACATCCTTTTGGTCGACCGAGCACGCGGGGAAGTATTGATCGGCCACCAGGTAGCCCGCGGAGTTGCACATGAAGGCGGCGGCGAAGGGCGCGCCGGACACCAGCGAGCCGACGAAGCTGCGGGTCGCACGCTGGAACTCGTCGGTGCGTGAGGTGATCGACTCGGCCACGAAGAACATCGTGCCGAGCCCGTACTGGCCGGGCGCGAGGTTGAAGACGTTGCCCTTCACGATCTGGGCCAGCCCGGCGAGCGTGTCGATCGGCTTGCCGATTCTCTCGTACGCGTCGCGGCCCCGCGAGATCGCCGCCCAGAACTCCCGTTCCCACGAAACCTGCGGCTGTTTCAAGGAGTGGGACAACCACTCCCGATTGGAGAACGCGCGCTCGAAAAGGGTGATCTCCGAGGCGTACGGGAGCATGGTCAGTGCGGGGTAGAGGTTGGTGCCGCTGCCGACGTCGATCGCCCGGGCCAGCTGCTGCGAGCGACCGTATCGGCGGTCCGCGCGCTGGAAGAAGTCGGCGACGAGGGTGATGATCTGCTTGTCGTCCGCGCGCAGGTGGCCGTAGTTGTGGCTGTAGTAGGCGTCGGAGTCGAACGAGTCCCATGGGGCGTCAGCGTTCCGGTCGGCGACAAGTTTCGTCGCCGTGCCGGTGGTATCGCCTTTGGCCACGGACTCCTCCTGCTTCACGAGCTGACACGTGCATCAACGAGACGGCGAGTTGGACCGTTGCACATTAGGACATCGTCCCCCGAATGGCGATCAGCCACACGCTGGATTGCCCGAATTCTCCGACGGCGGTATTAGAGTACGTGCCCAGGGTGCGCGTCACCCGCAACCCATTTCGCCCCGACGAGTGATTGACTGTTCCGCATGTCGATCTGGGAACCCGAACTGGCCGGCCGCGTGGACCACGAGACCATCGACTCGCGACTACTGCGGGACAACCCCCTGGGCGATCCCCACGTACGCCCGTTGTGGATCTACACCCCGCCCGGTTACGACGCGTCCGGCGACCGGCGGTACCCGGTGATCTACGTGATCCAGGGATATACGGGGCACGTCGCGATGTGGGCCAACCGCACCGCGTACCGCCGCACCCCCTTGGAGACCGCCGACGCCGTCTTCGCCGGGGAGCAGGCCCCGCCCTGCATCATCGTCTACGTCGACGCCTGGACGTCGTACGGCGGCTCGCAGTTCGTCGACTCGCCCGGCACCGGGAAGTACCACTCCTACCTCTGTGACGAGGTCGTCCCGTGGGTCGACGCCCACTACCGCACGATCGCCGCCCGCGACTCGCGCGCGATCGCCGGCAAGTCGTCCGGCGGGTTCGGCGCGATGATCACGCCGATGCTGCGGCCCGACCTGTTCGGCGCGCTGGCCACGCACGCCGGCGACACCCTGTACGAGTACTGCTACCTGACCGAGTTCAGCAAGGCGGCCCGGGCGCTGCGCGACTTCGACCACGACGTGCAGAAGTGGTGGGCCGACTTCCGGTCGCGGACCGCGTTCACCAACAAGCACGACACCACGCTGCTGATCACGCTCGGTGTCGCGGCCTGCTTCTCCGCCGACCCGGACGGCACGCCGCGGCTGCCCTTCGACCCGCGCACCGGGCAGCTCATTCCCGAGCTCTGGGACCGCTGGCTGGCCTGGGACCCGGTGCGGATGGTCGATCGATACCGGGACGCGCTACTTTCACAGCGCGCGATCTGGATCGACGCCGGCACCCACGACGAGTGGTTCCTCGATCTCGGTGCCGACGCGTTCCGGCAGGGCCTCGAGCGCGTCGGGGTGCCGCCCGAGAAGATCCACTTCGAGTTGTTCGACGCGGGGCACGGCGCGATCGACTACCGGTACCCGCTGGCGATCAAGTGGCTCGCCGAGCGACTGAGTGTGACCGCCGCCGCAGCCTAAGTCCTACAATTTTGAAATACTCGGCCGATACCACGTGTTGTTGCGGGCAGAGTCAGTCAGGCCGAGAGTCTCAGGAGCGGGTCATGCAGTTCGGAATCTTCAGCGTCAGTGACATCACCACGGACCCGACGAACGGGACCACGCCCACCGAGGCAGAACGCATCAAGAACATCATCGCGATCGCCAAGAAGGCGGACGAGGTCGGCCTGGACGTGTTCGCGCTGGGTGAGCACCACAACCCGCCGTTCTTCTCGTCCTCGCCGACCACCACGCTCGCCTTCATCGCCGCGCAGACGAAGAAGATCTTGCTGAGCACCGCAACCACTCTGATCACCACGAACGACCCGGTGAAGATCGCCGAGGACTTCGCGATGCTGCAGCACGTCGCGGACGGCCGCGTCGACCTGATGCTGGGCCGCGGCAACACCGGCCCGGTCTACCCCTGGTTCGGCCAGGACATCCGCGCCGGCATCCCGCTGGCGATCGAGCACTACGCGCTGCTGCACCAGCTGTGGCGCGAGGACGTCGTCGACTGGGAGGGCAAGTTCCGCACCCCGCTGCAGTCGTTCACCTCGACGCCGCGCCCGCTCGACGACGTCCCGCCGTTCGTCTGGCACGGCTCGATCCGCAGCCCCGAGATCGCCGAGCAGGCCGCCTACTACGGTGACGGCTTCTTCGCGAACCACATCTTCTGGCCGGCGTCGCACACCCAGCGCATGGTCGGGCTGTACCGGGAGCGGTTCGCGCACTACGGCCACGGTGACGCGGACCAGGCGTACGTGGGCCTCGGTGGGCAGATCTTCATGCGCAAGAACAGCCAGGACGCCGTCAAGGAGTTCCGGCCGTACTTCGACAACGCCCCGGTCTACGGCCACGGCCCGACGCTGGAGGACTTCACCCGCGAGACCCCGCTGACCGTCGGCAGCCCGCAGCAGGTCATCGACCGTACGCTGGGCTTCCGCGACTACGTCGGCGACTACCAGCGCCAGCTGTTCCTGATCGACCACGCGGGCCTGCCGCTGAAGACGGTCCTGGAGCAGCTCGACATCCTCGGCGAGGAGGTCGTGCCGGTGCTGCGCAAGGAGTTCGAGTCGCTCAAGCCGGCGCACGTCCCGGACGCACCCACCCACGCCTCGCTGCTGGCCGCGAAGAAGGAGACCCAGAAGGCATGAAACAGCGCAAACTGGTCGTCGTCTCCGCCGGCCTGAGCCAGCCGTCGTCGACCCGTCTGCTCGCGGACCAGCTCTACACGGCGACGGTCCAGGCGGCGGCCGAGCACGGCATCGAACTCGACGTGCAGGTGATCGAGCTGCGTGATCTCGCGCACGACATCGTGAACCACATGCTCACCGGCTTCCCGCCGGGCGCGCTCAAGGACGCTCTGGACGCCGTCGAGGCGGCGGACGGCCTGATCGCGGTGAGCCCGATCTTCACGGCGAGTTACAGCGGCCTGTTCAAGTCGTTCTTCGACGTGGTCGACAAGGACGCGCTGGCCGACAAGCCGGTGCTGATCGGCGCCACCGCGGGCACCGCCCGGCACTCGCTGACCACCGATCACGCCCTGCGGCCGCTGTTCACCTACCTGCGTGCGGTGGTCGTCCCCACGGCGGTCTTCGCCGCGACAGACGACTTCGGCGCCGACGCCACGCTCAGCACCCGCGTCAAGCGTGGCGCCGAGGAGCTGGTCCGCGAGATCGACCGCCGCGAGCCGGTCTCGGTGCCGGACCCTTTCGCCCTCACCGCGAGCTTTGAGGACCTTTTGCATTAACCGGTACGAGCGTCGGCGGCGTCCCCGGCTCTGGAGAGCGATCTGAGCGTCCCCTCCAGGCCGTTGGGCGCCGCCGGGCGTTGCCGCACCCCTGCGCCTCCTCTTTGTGATCTTGACCTGTGGTTGACGGCACCTGTGAGAAAGGCATGAGCAGGGCCTGATTCGACGTTTTTCGGGGTACAAAAAGAGGCGACGAGGAGGTCGACGACCATGGGCGAGATCGTGCTCATTCGGCACGGGCAGACGGAATGGAGTGCGACGGGCAGGCACACGTCGTACACCGATCTGGATCTGACGGTCGAGGGCGAGCAGCAGGCACTCGAAGCCGGCAAGCGACTGGCCGGCCGGCAGTTCGCGGCGGTCATCGCCAGCCCGCGCAAGCGGGCGCTACGCACCGCCGAACTGGCCGGGCTCACCGTGACCGAGACCACCGAAGACCTCGCCGAGTGGAACTACGGCGAATACGAGGGCATCACCACCGCCACGATCCACGAGACCGACCCGGCCTGGTGGCTGTTCAGCGACGGCGCGCCCGGCGGCGAGATGCCCGACGAGGTCGGCGAACGGATCGACAGGGTGCTGACCCGGGCCCGTTCCCTGCTGTACGAGGGCGACGTGGCGCTGGTCGGGCACGGGCATTCGCTGCGCGTGGTCGGCGCACGCTGGGTGGGCCAGCCCGCGGGCTTCGCCGGCCGCCTCAAGCTGGGCACGGCGACGCTGTCGACGCTCGGCTTCGAACACGGGCGCGGCGCGATAGACGCCTGGAACGCATAGAGCTGATCTAGGACTGAACCGCGGCGGCATCTGCGGCAGTATTGCCGATCGTGGAACGACGGAATCTGCTCCGGGCGGCGCTCGCCGCGCCCGCGGTGCCGCTCATCGGGTCGCCCGGCCAGGACGCCGCGGCCGACCCGGCGAGCCAGCGGTTCACCCTGGCGGTGCTGCCCGACGTGCAGTATCTCTTCGACGCCGGCAACGCCGACCCGGCGCCGCTGCGGGCCACGTTCGCGCATCTGCTGGAGCGCCGCGGCCCGGAGAACATCGTCTTCCTCGCCCAGCTCGGCGACCTCACCGAGCACGGCACCGCCGACGAGATGACCCTGGTCGGGGATGCCTTTCGGGCGGTCGACGGGAAACTGCCGTACAGCGTGCTCACCGGCAACCACGACGTGGACTACACCACCGACGACGGGCGCGGCCCCACGCCGTACCTGGGAATCTTCGGTCCTGATCGGTTCCGGAGCGCGGCGAGCTTCGTCGGGGCCAGCGCCGACGGCTACAACAGCGCCCACCGGTTCACCGCGGCCGGGCGCCCATGGCTGGTGCTCGCCCTCGACTGGCGTACCTCCGACGGCGGCCTGGCCTGGGCTCGCGGCGTGCTCGCCCAGCACCGCGACGTGCCGACCGTCGTCACCACCCACGACCTGGCGTTTTCCGACGACGACGGGCGCGCCTTCCTGTCCCGTAACGGGCAGCGGCTGTGGCAGCAGCTCATCCGCGACCACGACCAGGTCTTCCTGACCCTGAACGGGCACGACTGGCCGCCCGGCCGGGTGGTGCTGACCAACGCGGCCGGGCACGACGTGCACGTGCACAGCACCAACTACCAGGACCGCTACTACGGCGGCGCGGCGATGATCCGGCTCTACCGCTTCGACCTGATGCGCGACGCGATCGACGTCGAGACGTATTCACCCTGGCTGCGCTCGCGGCCCGACCCGACCCCGATGGAGGCGGAGAACGTCGAGCTCAGCACCGACGTCGACCGGTTCAGCATCGCGGTGGACTTCGAGCGGCGCTTCCCGGCGGCCCCGCTGCCGCCGCCCCGGCCGGCGAGCGCGCTGATCGACCGGGACACGGTCGCCTACTGGCGGTTCGACACCCCCGGCCAGTCGGTCGCCGACGGCGCCGGGGTGCGCGATCAGACCGGCCACGGCAACGATCTCTTCGTCCGCCGGTTACCCGGCAGCTCGCCGGCGGTGCTGGCGCTGACCACCGACCATCACGTGGGTGCCCCGGCGCACGCCAGCCTGCGCTTCGACGGCGGGCTCGCCCCGGGCCGCGGCGGCATGCTGGCCACCGGCGCGAACGCGGCGCTGAACAGCATGACGTTCCGCGACGGGTACACGATCGAGGCGTTCGTGAAGCTGCCCGAGCCGTTCGTCGGCGAGCACGCCTGGATGGGCGTGTTCAGCTGGGAGAGCCGCAGCGGCGACGCGGGCAAGCACAGCGGCTGGACCACGCTCGAACCGACCTGCAGCATGAACCTCGCGCCGGACCGGTTCCTGCAGTTCGTGCTCTACCCGGCGGACGGCGACACCAACACCACCGCGTGGAGCCACGCCATCCCGACCGGCGAGTGGCAGCACCTGGCCGTGGTCGGCGACGGCAAGCACTCCGTGGTGTGGGTGAACGGCTCCCGGATCGCCCGCAACCCCCGGCAGCCGTCGCGCGGGATCGCCACCACCGGGCGCCCGTTCGTGCTCGGCGCCACCTCGTTCGACTTCGCGTACGGCCAGGGGTTCTACGGCTGGATCGGGGACGTGCGGATCACCGCGCGGGCGCTGCCGCCGTCCGCGTTCCTGCCCGCGGGACGGTTCCGGTAGTCCGGTCGGCGTACCCGCCGTCACCCGATCATCCAGTTCCGATCCGCGCCGGGCGGTCCGACACAGAGTAGGTGACCACCCTGGCTCCACGACCGGCCCCCACCACATAGGCTGCACCCGTGGCCGAGGAGCAGATCAGCGGGGACGGTGAGCGGTTGCGCCGCCTCGAGTCGGTCACCGACGCCACGCTGTCCCGGCTCGACGCCTCCGACATGCTCGACGAGCTGCTCGACCGGGTCCGCGACCTGCTGGACGCCGACACCGCCGCGATCCTGTTGCTGGACGCGCACTCGCGCCAGCTCGTCGCCACCGCCGCCAAGGGCCTCGAGGACGAGGTGCGCCAGGGCTTCCGGGTCTCGGTCGGCGAGGGCTTCGCCGGGCGGGTGGCCGCTACCCGCGGCCCGATCGTGATCCCCGAGGTCACCCCGGACGTCGTGGTCAACCCGATCCTGCTGGAAAAGGGCATCCGGTCGCTGCTGGGCGTGCCGATCTTCGCGGCCGGGGACGTGGTCGGGGTGCTGCACATCGGCACGCTGTCGCCGCGCGACTTCACCCCCGACGACGTCCAGCTGCTGCAGCTCGCCGCCGACCGGGCCGGGGTGGCCGGCCGGATCCGCACCCAGAAGCTGGAACAGGCCACCGCCCTGGCCCTGCAGCGCAGCCTGCTGCCCACCCGGCTGCCCGCGGTGCCCGGCGTCGAGCTGGCCGCCCGCTACGTCCCGGGCCACGACTTCGGCATCGGCGGCGACTGGTACGACGTGATCCCGCTGCCCTCCGGCTGGCTAGGGGTGGTGATCGGGGACGTCTCCGGGCACGGCCTGGCGTCCGCCGTGGTGATGGGCCGGGTCCGCAGCGCCCTCCGGGCGTACACGCTGGTCACCGATGATCCGGCGGAGGCGCTCGCGCTGCTCGACCGCAAGGTCCACCACTTCGAGTTCGGGAACCTGACCACGGCGATCTACGCGATGATCTCGCCGGACCACGCGACAGTGATGCTGTCGTCGGCCGGCCATCTGCAACCGGTGCTGGCCGTGCCCGGCCGCCCGGCCGCGCTGGTGGACCTGCCGATCGACCCGCCGCTGGGGGTGGGCCGGCACACCGCGCCGCGCCGGACCACGACGATCGAGCTGCCGCCCGGGGCGGTGCTGGTCTGCTACACCGACGGCCTGGTCGAGCGGCGCGACCGCGTCATCGACGAAGGCATGGAACGGCTGACATCGATGGTGACGCCGGCGCCCGCCGAGGCGTTGTGCAACCTCATCATGGCGGGCGTCGCCACCGAACAGCCGACCGACGACGTGGCCGTGCTGGCCGTCCGCCGGCTCGCTTAAGAGACGCGGGCGCGGATGTCGCCCAGCCCGCGGGCCACCAGGAACTCGCCGCCCTGAGCGATCCGCGTCCAGCCGCCGTCCGTCCACTTGCGCCACAACCGCCGGTCGGTTCGGACGGTCACCCGCGCCGACTGCCCGGGCGGCACCGTGACGGCCGTCCAGCCCACCAGCCGCACCGGCTCGTCCCGCTCGACCGGGCGCAGGTAGACCTGGACCACCTCGCGGCTGGTCCGTTTGCTCTTGTTGGTGACGGTCGCGGTGATCGACGGGGCGTCGCCCAGCACCAGCCGCACGTCGGAGTACTCCCACCGGCCGTAGCCGAGCCCGTGCCCGAACCAGAAGGCCGGCTCCGGCGCCCGCCCGGCGAAGTGCCCGCGGTAGCCGATGAACGTGCCCTCGTCGTAGCGCAGCTCGCCGTCGACCGGGGTGACCGACCAGGCCGGTGCCTTCTCGTCCGCGCTGGGGAAGGTGGACACCAGCCGGCCGGCCGGCTCGATGTCGCCGAGCAGGGCCGCGGCCACGGCGTGCCCGCCCTCCTGACCGGGCAGCCCGGCCCAGAGCACCGCGTCCACCCGGGACAGCCACGGCATCACCACCGGGGTCGCGGCGTTCACCACCACGACCGTGCGGCGGGCGGCCCCGGCGACGGCCTCGACCAGCGCGTTCTGCGCGCCCGGCAGGTGGATCGTGGACTTGTCGACCGACTCGGTCTCCTGCTCCTCGGTGAGCCCCACCACGACCACCGCGACGTCGGCCTCGGCGGCCGCGCGGACCGCGTCGTCGATGACGTCCACGGTCTCCCGGGAGGCGACCCGGCCGATCAGTCCGAACAGGCCGGGCCCCGGTTCCAGGGCCACGGTGGCCTCGAAGATGTCGCCCTCGATCGCCATGTACGTGTCGGTGCGGTACGGCGGGGTGAGCACCTCCTCGCCGAAGTTGCCGCCCGCGACCCGGAGCGAGAACTCGTGCATGCTGTCGCCCAGCGTGACCCGCCAGTCGCCGACGCCGAACACACCGAGGTCGACCGGCCCGGTGTACGCCACCCGGCCGCACAGCCGCGCAGTGGCGACCGTGCCCTCGAAGTCGTCGTCCATCCCGATCATCGTCTTGGACTGCGCCGCGTGCCGTCGCTCCAGCTCGTTGCCGGCCGCGTCGAACAGGGTGACCTCGATACCCGCGTCGCCCGACGACGGCGCGGACAGGAAACCGCCGCGCGCCGGGACCGGGCGGGTGCGCACCTCGACGCCGTCGACCACGGTCACCTTGTCGCCGAGCAGTTCGGCCAGGCCCTCGGCGACACTGACCTGGTACGGCGGGTTCACCTGCGCGGAGCCGCCGCCCATGTCGATCGTCTCCACGGCGTGCCGGCCGATCAGCGCGAGCGTCTTCGAACGGTCCAGCGGGAGGACGTCACCGTCGTTCTTCAGCACGGTGATGCCACCGGCGGCGAGGCGGGTGAGTTGCTCACGGCGTACGTGGGAGGAAGGGGTGGGAAGGTCCTGGGGATAATCGCGCGGGGTGCCGAGCGCGCCCACCCGATCGGCGAGCCGCAGCAGACGGTCCAGGTGGTCGTCGATCACCGACTCGTCGACGGCGCCGTCGCGTACCGCCGCAACCAGAGCGTCGCCCCACGGACCGTCCGGGCCCGGCATGACCAGATCCAGACCGGCGTTGGCGGCGTCGGCCGCGGTCTTCGCCGCGAACCAGTCCGACATGACCAGGCCGTCGTACGCCCATTCGCCCTTGACGACCTCATTGATCACGTGCTCGTGCTCGGTCGCGGGCACACCGTTGACGTCGTTGTAGGCCGCCATGATCGACCAGGCCCGGCCCTCCTCGACGGCGATCTCGAACGGCAGCAGGTACAGCTCGCGCAGCGTGGCCTCGTCGACGACGCTGCTCATCGTGTTGCGCTCGGTCTCCGACTCGTTGGCCACCAGGTGCTTCAGGCAGGCGGCGACGGCCAGATCCTGCAGACCCCGCGTGTACGCCGCGGCGAGCTTGCCGGTCAGCAGCGGATCCTCCGAGTACGCCTCGAAGAGCCGGCCGCCCAGCACCGAGCGATGCAGGTTGATGGTCGGGCCCAGGACGACGTGGATGCGCTGCGCCATCGCCTCCTCGGCCAGCATCCGGCCGACCTCGTACGCCGTGCGCTCGTCCCACGCCGAGGCGAGCAGCGTGGCGTTCGGGAAGAGGGTGGTGACGGCGCCGCCGACGAACTTCAGCCCGCGTACGCCCGTAGGGCCGTCGGAGAAGTTCATCGCGGCCAGAGCGATCGATGGCTCCGCGTGCAGGCTGAACGCCGACGCGCCGGTGAGCAGCCTCACCTTGGCCGGCAGATCGAGGGACTTGATGAGATCGGCGTGCTCGGACGTCATGCCCTTCATGGTTACACGTGTAAGTTAGGATGTCACTCGCGAGTGACGTCGTGCGGGGGTGATGGCGGTGACCGGTGGCCGGCGGGTGACCTCTGCCGACGTCGCACGCCTGGCCGGAGTCTCCCGGGCGACCGTCAGCTATGTGCTGAACGACACTCCCCGCCAGTCCATCTCGGCGCTCACCCGCGGCCGGGTGCTGGACGCGGCCGCCGAGCTCGGCTACGCCCCGTCGGCCGCGGCGCGCACGTTGCGCACCGGGCGTTCCGACGTGGTGTTGTGCCTGCTGCCGGACTGGCCGATCGGCAGCGAGGTGGGCGCGCTCCTCGGCAGCCTGTCGACGGCGCTGGCCCGGGAGGGTCTGACGTTCGTGGTGCACCCCGGTAACCGGGAGGACCGCCCGATCAGCGAGATCTGGAAGGCGATCACACCGGCGGCGGTGATCGCCTTCGACGACTTCTCGGACGCCGAGATGACCGCGATGCGGGCTGCCGGGGTGGCGCCGGTGGTGGCGCTGTTCGGCGGGGCACCGAGTGGTGTCCGTGCGGCTGGTGTTGTCGGCGTCCCCCAGAATGCCGTCGCCATGCCGGGCGCCGCTCTGTCCGCCGCCGGCGGCGCCTCGACCGCTGCCGGGGTTCTGGGCCGCGAGGGTGCCGCCGCCGGTGCCGCCTCGACCGCTGCCGGGGTTCTAGGCCGCGAGCGTGCCGCCGCCGGTGCCGCCTCGACCACTGCCGGGGTTCCAGGCCGCGAGGGTGCCGCTGCCGGTGTATCGGGTGTTGCCGTGACCTCGGCGTATCAGGATGTGGCCGGGTCCGGACGGGTGGGCCTGGACGTGCTGGCGCGGGCGGGCGTCCCGGACCTGAGCAGGGGGAGTGCTTTCCGCGTACGCGCGGGGCGATCGCTTGACATGCCGCAGCAGCTGATCGGCCGCCGCCAGGCCGAGCATCTCGCCGCCGCCGGTCACACCCGAATCGGCTATGCCGCGCCCGACGACGCCCGGCTGCGGATCTTCGCGGAGCCGCGGCTGGCGGGCGTGCGGGCGGTCTGTCACGCCGAGGGCCTGGCCGCTCCGGCGATCGAGACCGTCGCGCTGGACGCCGCCCAGGCCGCCGACGCCGTACGCCGCTGGCGCGCCCAGGGCGTCACGGCCATCTGCGCCTACAACGACGAGGTCGCCTTGGCGGTCCTGGCCGGCATCCGCGTCGCCGGCGTGGCGAATCCGGCTTCGGCCGGCGCTTGCCAGGAATCAACCCAGGCCGGTCTTGTGGGCGGCGTTCTTGCGGTGATCGGGGTGGACGACATCCCGGCCGCGCGCCTGGCCACGCCCGCGCTGACCACGGTGACCACCGACCAGATCGCGCTCGCCGCGCACCTGGCCGCGAGCGTGGTCGCCGCCGTGAGTGGTCAGCCCGCCCCCGCGCTGCCGGTCGCCGACCTCGTGCGGGTGATCGTCCGCGAATCCGCGTAGTGATGGTCTTACATGAAACCCACAGCTAGGACACACCCGTGATTCAGGCCACGGGACGAGTGTGAGGGGTGTACAAGAGTTCCCGAAGGGGGATGCACCCCATGCTCGTGAAGCTGAACAGCAAGACCGCCGACCACGTCTTCACCGCCACCGCGACCGACCTGCCGATAAACCAGGAGACCCTGTCCGGCGGCCCGTCCGCGGTCGTGGCCGTGTTCGGTCACCTGAACCGGGTGGCCGCCCTGCAACAGCATTTGCCCGCCGGCTGGACGATGCGGCAGGCGCCCGATTTGGCCGACCTCCGCGCCGACGAGCTGGTCCTGCTGTCCGGCGCGACGGTCGACCAGGTCGCCGCCGCGCGGTCCGTGTTGCCCACGCGCACGCTGGTCGTCGCGGTGGTCGACGAGCAGGCGCCGGGCGACTTGGTCGCCGGGGTCCTGACCGCCGGCGCCGACGTCTGCGTCCGAGGCGGCCAGCCCGCGATCCTGGCCGGCCACCTGATAGCCGGCCGCCGCCGGCAGCGGGCGGGCCACTGGGCCCGCCTGGACAGGCAGCGCCCTCGGTAGACGGCTGGCAGCAAACGCGGTCGCCGGCGGGTGGCTACGAGTCAGCGGCCCGCCACCCGAGGCTCGTCGACTACGCCAAGCTCGGATCCGGCCACCGCACCCGCCGGACGAAACGTTGCGGGGGATGGCAGGATCCCGGCATGTCAGTGAAGCTTCGACCGGTTCGGCGGCAGGATGTTCCCGGGCTCACCGGTCTGCTGGGCCAACTCGGATATCCGACCACCGAGGCGGCCGTGCACGAACGACTCGACTACTGGTTGGACGACCCGTCGACCTGGCTCATCGGCGCCGACGACGATGGCGATCTCGTCGGCGTCGCGGCGCTGGGCGTCCTCCCGATGCTCGAGTTGACCGGCAAGCTCGGGCGCCTGCTCGTGCTGGTCGTCGACGAGCGCTACCGCGGCCGGGGCGTAGGCCAGTCACTGGTCGAGGCCACGGAAGAGCAGGCCCGCACCGCCGGCTGCGTAAAGATGGAGGTCACGAGCAGCCGCCACCGAACGAGAACCCACGAGTTCTACCAGCAGCTTGGCTATGAGGACATATGCGCGTCCTCGGCCCGCTTCGTCAAGAGCCTCGGTGTTTAGCTTCGGTCGATATCTCGTCGAGCTTGCGTCGTCCGTGGAGTCGCTGGTAACCGAGCGCGGGTGCGTTCGGCCGCGCGAGTGGTGGAGCTTGGGTGCGTGTGATCCGCTCGAGTCGTGAGCTTGGGATGCCGTTGGCGCCCGAGTCGTGGGCTCGGGGCGTTTCTTCGCTCGAGTCGTGAGTTTCGAGTGCGTTTGCGAGCGATTCCCAAGGTCGGGTGCGTCTGACTATCCGAGTCGCCGGCGAGGAGTGAGCTCTGCCCATTCAGTTCCGAGCGGCCCGCCCGAAGTTGTCTACGAGACGCCCGGGTTCGTCCGGCGGGGCGGGCTGACGTTGATCTCGATCAATCCCGCCATGTGGGCATCGCGGACCGCATCGTGTAACTGTTCAGCTGGTTCCGCCGGCCGGGAGTCCCCCTGCGAGGCGGCGCCGCCAGGCCCGGGCAGGTCCGAGCTCCCCACAGTGGGCGCCCCACTCGGGTGTGGGAAGTCGCGACGCCTGGGGGGCTGTGGTTGCCCACACCGCGGCTACCCTCACCCCCGTGTGGGGAGTCGCGACGGCGGGGAGTGTGCGGTTCCCCACGCCGCGGCCAGTCCCACCCCCGTGTGGGGAGTCGCGACGGCGGGGAGTGTGCGGTTCCCCACGCCGCGGCCAGTCCCACCCCCGTGTGGGGAGTCGCGACGGCGGGGAGGCTGTGGCTCCCCACGCCGCGGCCAGTCCCACCCCCGTGTGGGGAGTCGCGACGGCGGGGAGTGTGCGGTTCCCCACGCCGCGGCCAGTCCCACCCCCGTGTGGGGAGTCGCGACGGCGGGGAGGCTGCGGTTCCCCACACCGCGGCGACCCACAGCAGGTGTGCGGACCTGTCACGGCCGGAACGTCCCAGCTCCCCACAGCGGCGGCCCTCACAGGTCCGCCACGGAAGGCCAACGCATCGGAGGGTGAGCGGCGCGAGAACCAGCTGAACAGTTCCGCATCGTGGGCTTCCTGGAGACCTTGGAGAGTTGCGCCCACATATCGACACCCACATATCGACCACAACTCTCCAAGGTTCACTCTTGGCCGGGAATGCGCGGCGGACAAAAGCCGTATGGCTGGGCTAATCGACGTCTACAGTAGACTCGGGTTCCGCATTTTGGGCGTGGATTCACGATGTGGTCGCTGGTCCCAGGATGCGGGCGCCGGTCCCAGATAGTGGGCCGGCTTCGCGGTCGGCGCGGTCTGGCGTTCCGGGGCGGCGCTGCTGGCTGAACGTGCCGGTGCCGCGTGGTCGACGGCGTCGAGGTGCGGACCCGCCCGGTGCGCCTTCGCGGGGTGGCGCTGCCGGCGGAACGTACCGGTGCCGCCTTCGCGGGGGCCGAGGCGGCACCGGTACGAGAACTAAGCGGCCGGTGTGGCGCTCGGCCGGGCCTGCCGCAGCACCATGCAGACGTCCAGGGCCTTCTTCACCGTCGGGTCCGCGGTCGAGAGGTTCTGCAGGTCGGTGACGCCGTGGTCCTTCATGCAGTTCTGGAAGGCCGCGTTCTGCGCGCCACCGCCACCCGGCCGGTTACCGCCGGGGCCGAAGCTCGGCCGCACCGACGCGCACGCGTCCTGGGCCTTCTGCCATGTCGCGTCGTCGACGTCGGCCGGCTTCTGGAAGAAGCCACCGGCGAAGCCACGGCCGCCGCCGAAGCTGCCGGACGGGCGGGGGCGCGGCATCCCGGACGGGCGCGCGCCGCCGGACGGACGGTTCCGCGGGCCGCCGGACGGCCGGCCGCCGCGCTGGCCGGGACCACCGGATGGGAGGCTGATCGTGACGCCGTTCTTGTTCAGACAGTCCACGTAGGCGGCGAAGGCGTTGTTGCCGCCACCGCCGTTTCCGCCGCTCGGGGACGCGGAGTCCGAACCGCTGCTGCCGCCACACGCGGCGACGAGCAAGACCGCGGCGGTCGCCACGACCAGACCCGCCGCCTTCCAACTGAGTCTCGGCACGATGCCCCTCTTCCTCGACGGTGTCGCATCACCCAAGCGGGCGAACCTCGCCGCCACATCGGTCTCACCTCGGAATCACCTCGGAGCGGGGGAGCGGCCGCTCCTAGGCAACTCCCAGGCAGGACCGAGGCTCCGGCGAGGACCAGCCGCAACACTTCCGGGCCATGGGTGAAGCACTGGCCGGTCGCCGGCGCTGGATTTGGCTTGCCGCGGCCGTGGTCGTGCTCGTGCTGATCGTTTTCGGGGTGATACGCGCCACCGGCGCGGGTGCCGAGGCCAAGCCGGCCGCGCAAGCTACCGCAATGGTTGACCGTGGCGACGTGTCCACACAGGTGGCGACCACCGGAACGGTCCAGCCGGCGCAGACGCGCAGCCTGTCGTTCGCGGTGGCGGGCACGGTCGAGAGCGTGTCGGTGCGGGCGGGCACGACCGTCAAGGAGGATCAGGTACTCGCGAAGGTGGACGACGCCGACGCGGCCGAGGCGGTCGACAACGCGCGGAGCGCCCTCGACGACGCCGAGACGGCGCTCGACAAGGCGCAGTCCGACGCCTCGAAGCCGCCCACCACCGCGCCGTCGAACTGCGGACGCAACGTTCCCGCGGCGTACGTGAGCAGCAGCAAAACGCCGTCGCCGAGCGCGAGCAGGCCGAGTGGGTCGCCGACCGCAAGCCCGAGCCCGTCGGCCACGAAGGCGCGTCCGAGCACCACGAGCCGGCCCACGCAGACGAAGGCCGGCGGCCAGGAGACGTGCGACACCACCGGCAGCCGGCAGAACGCGCAAGGCGGGCAGAACCCGCAAGGTGGGCAGGACTCGATCCTGAGTGCCCAGCAGCGCCTCACGCAGGCCAACACCACCCTGCAGAACGCCGAGGATGCCCTGGACGGCGCCACCATCAAGGCCCCGATCGCCGGCAAGATCCTCAGCGTCGGCGGCAACGTCGGCAGCCAGGTCGGTGCCGGGGCGACCTTCATCACCCTGGCCGACACGTATGACATGCAGATCAGCGCGCAGTTCCCGGAGGCCGACGCGGATCACCTCGCGGTCGCCCAGAAGGCCGTGGTCAGCCTCGCCGACCAGCCGGGCACCGAGTTCAAGGCGACCGTGGTGCAGGTGGACCCGACCGGGACCAGCGACGGCACGATGGTTCGCTACGGTGTCGTGCTTGCCTTCGTCGACGCCCCGAAAGACCTGCTCGTCGGCCAGAGCGCGGCGGTGAAGGTGACCACCGGCGACAAGGCCGGCGTGCTGCGGGTGCCGAGCACGGCGGTGCATGACGTGGCGGGGGACACCGGGACCGTCCTCAAGGACGACACCCCGGTGAAAGTCGGCATCGGGCTGCGCGGTGACCAGTACACCGAGATCACGAATGGTCTCAACTCCGGCGAAACCGTCGCGCAGAGCTGGTGAGGGTCCAGGCGATTCACGCGGAACTCATAGGGAATTCCTAGGCTCCGTTGATATTCCTTCGTGGTGCTTTCTGAACCCCGTTCCTCCGTCGCCCTGAGTGAGCCCCCGGCGCGGGCCGCCAGGATCCTCGTCGTCGACGACGAGCCGAACATCTCCGCGCTGCTCAGCGCCACTTTGCGTCTCGTCGAGTTCGATGTGCGGGTGGCCGAGACCGGTCATTCCGCGCTCGCCGTGATCGAGGAGTTCGATCCCGATCTGGTGGTGCTCGACGTGATGTTGCCCGATCTGGACGGTTTCGACGTGGCCAAACGGCTGCGCAGCACCGGCCGCCGGGTGCCGGTGCTGTTCCTGACCGCGCGCGACACGGTGGAGGACCGCATCTCCGGGTTGTCGGCCGGCGCCGACGACTACGTGACCAAGCCGTTCAGCCTGGAAGAGGTGGTGTTGCGGATCCGGGCGATCCTGCGGCGCACGCAGCCCGATCTGGAGGGCTCGGCGGACAGCGGCGTGCTGCGCTACGCCGACCTGGAGATGAACGAGGACGCCCACGAGGTCCGCCGGTCGGGCCGTCTGATCGACCTGTCCCCGACCGAGTTCAACCTGCTGAAGTACCTGTTGATCAACGCGGGCCGAGTGGTCAGCAAGGCACAGATCCTGGACCGGGTCTGGCGCTACGACTTCGGTGGCGACGGCCGCATCGTCGAGTCGTACGTCTATTACCTGCGCCGCAAGATCGACAAGACCGACCCGCCGCTGATCCACACGGTCCGAGGTGTCGGCTACGCGCTGCGAATGCCGCGCGGCGACGAGTAAAGCACGACGAATGATGAAGGCCTGGCGCCACTGGACGCTGCGATCGCGCCTGGTGCTCGTCGTCGGGGCCCTGGCCGCGATCGCTCTGATCATCGCGAACACCACCGGGCTCGTGCTCATCCGCAGCTACCTGCGCGACCGCATCGACCAGCAGCTGCTGGGCATGACCAGGCCGTTCGCGACCGCACGCCCCGACGTGAACACGGCGTTCCGCTTCCGCCTGCCCCGGCTCGGTCCGGACCAGGTCGCCTACTTGCTGAACGCGGACGGCTCACTCGACCCGCGCAGCTCGGAACGCGACGCGACCAGGCCGGACGTGCCACGCCTCAACGACGTCGTCGCTCGTGTGCAAGCCGGCAAGCCGTACACGGTCAGTTCGCATGACGGTAGCGCCTCCTGGCGCCTGATCGCCGTGCCGGACGCGCAGACCGGTGGTGCCGCCGTGATCGGCCTGTCACTCTCCGAGGTGGAGCAAACCACCGATCAGCTGATGCTGATCGACGCCGGCGTCTCGGTCCTGGTGCTCGCGCTTCTGCTGGGCGGCGCCGCTTTTGTCGTACGCCTCGGCTTGCGCCCGCTCACCGAGATGGAAAGCCTCGCCACCGACATCTCGGCCGGTAACCTGTCCGGCCGGGTGGCCGCCGCCGATCCGCACACCGAACCGGGCCGGCTGGGTCTGGCGCTCAACTCGATGCTCACCCGGATCGAGACCGAGGTCGACGCCCGCACCGCCTCCGAGCAGCGGCTGCGGCAGTTCGTCGCGGACGCCTCGCACGAGCTGCGCACCCCGCTCACCTCGATCCGCGGGTTCGCCGAGCTGTACCGCCGCGGTGGCGCCACCCCCGGCCCGGCCCTGGACGAGACGATGAGCCGGATCGAGGCCGAGGCCGGCCGGATGGGCGTGCTGGTCGAGGATCTGCTGATGCTCGCCCGGCTGGACCGGCAGCGCCCGCCCGCGCTGCGCCCGGTCGACCTGCTGGAGATCGCCGCCGACACCATCCGGGACGCGCACGCCCGGGTGCCCGGCCGCCCGGTACGCCTCGCCGGTCTACGCGACGACACCGACACGTTCGAACCGGCCACCGTCCTCGGCGACGAGCACGGGCTGCGCCAGGTCGCGACGAACCTGGTCTCGAACGCGCTGCAGCACACCCCGGCCGAGGCCACCGTCACCGTCCGGGTGGGCCGGCTGCCCGCGCGGGCGCCCCGGTCGGCAAGTGTCGTCTCCGGTCCGCCGGCCGCGCACGGCGAACCCGGCGCGCTCGCTGTGCTGGAGGTGACCGACGACGGCCCGGGCGTGCCGGCGTTGCACGCGCCCCGCGTCTTCGAACGGCTCTACCGCGCCGACTCCAGCCGCACCCGGGGCAAGGGCGGCGGTTCCGGTCTCGGCCTGTCCATCGTGGCGGCGATCGTGCACGGTCACGGAGGGTGGGTGGAACTGGACGCTCCGCGCGGGGGAGGAGCCACTTTCCGGGTGTTGCTTCCCACCGACGGTGACGCCGAGTAGAGCTTCCTAGCTGGCTCCGAGCTTGCCCCGAAGGTCCTCCGAGCCGGTCCGGCCACAGTGTCCGCATGCCAGCGCGCCTCTCCCTGCGAAGTCCCTCGGTGGCCGTCAACGCCGTCCTCGTCATCGCCATCGCCGCCGGGGGTTTCTGGGCCTATCGGTCGTTGTCCGGACCGCACGCCGCCGAGGCCGCGGCCACCGATTCCCGCGTCACCCCGGTCGAGCAAGGCCAGGTCATCAAGACGGTGACCGCGGCGGGGTCGGTGGCGAGCACCAGCACGGCGAGCGCGAGTTTCGTCACCGGCGGCACGGTCACCGCGATCAACGTGAAGGTCGGCCAGAAGGTCACCAAGGGCCAGACGCTCGCCAAGGTCGATCCGGCGGCGGCGGAGCGGACCCTGAACGCCGCCAACGCCGACCTCGACGCCGCGCGCGACTCCTTGACCCGGGCGCAGGACGCGAACGCCGACACCTCCACCGCGGAGAACGACGTCGAGCAGGCCGAGCTTTCGGTGGACGAGGCGCAGGCGGGCGTCGACGGCACGACGCTGACGGCGCCGATGTCGGGCACGGTGACCGCCGTCAACGGGACGCTGGGCAGCAGCTCGTCCGGCTCGGGCTCGGGTTCGAGCTCGTCCTCGGGCTCAGGCTCAGGCTCCGGCAGCAGCTCGGGGCAAAGCGGGCAAAACCGCCAAGGCGGCGGCTCAGGCTCCGGCTCATCGAGCTCCAGCGCGAGTTCGACCTCCAGCACCAGCGACGGTTTCATCGACCTCGCGGATCTCTCCAAGCTCCAGGTCACCGCGGCCTTCGCCGAGGCCGACGCCACCAAGATCAAGGACAAGCAGACCGCCGAGATCACCTGGAACGCGCTCAGCGGCACCACCGCGACCGGCAAGGTCACCGCGATCGACCCGTCGGCCACGACCTCGAACAACGTCGTGACGTACGGGGTGACGGTGAGCATGGACAAGGTGCCGTCCGGGGCGAAGGTGGGCCAGACCGTCAACGTCGTGGTCACCACCGGAAGCGTCGCGAACGCCCTGTTCGTGAACTCGGCCGCGGTGACCACGGTCGGCCCTCAGCATTTCGTCACGGTGATGACCAACGGTCAGGCCGTGCGAACCCCGGTGCAGATCGGCCTGCAGGGCGACTCGACCACCCAGATCACCTCCGGGCTGCAGGCGGGCCAGCAGGTCCAGGTGGTGGCGGCCGCGACCAGCACGGGCAATGGCGCGACCGGCGGCTTCCCCGGCGGTGGCGGCTTCCCGGGCGGTGGCGGTTTCGCCGGCGGAGGCGCCCGCGGTGCCGGTGCGGGCGGCTTCCGCGGCGCCGGCGGGGGCGGCCGATGAACCGCCCGGTCCTCGAGGTGCGCGATCTGACCAAGGTGTACGGGACGGGGGAGGCGACGGTGCACGCCCTGCGTGGCGTGTCGCTGACCGTCCAGCGCGGCGACTACGTGGCGATCATGGGCTCGTCCGGCTCCGGCAAGTCGACGCTGATGAACATCCTCGGCGCGCTCGACGTGCCCAGCGACGGGACGTACCTGCTGGACGGCGTCGACGTGAGCCGCCTCGCGGACCGTCAGCTGGCGCTGGCCCGGAACCGGCTCATCGGGTTCATCTTCCAGGCGTTCAACCTCATTCCCCGTACGTCCGCGGTGGCGAATGTGGAACTCCCACTGGCGTACGCGGGAGTGAAGCCCAAGGAACGTCGCCGCCGTGCCCTCGCCGCTCTCGACGTGGTGGGGCTCGCGGATCGCGCCCGCCACGAACCCAACCAGCTCTCCGGCGGCCAGCAGCAGCGGGTCGCGGTGGCGCGGGCGTTGGTCACCGAGCCGGCGCTGCTGCTCGCCGACGAACCGACCGGAAACCTCGACAGCCGCTCCACCGAGGATGTGCTGAACGTGTTCGACCAGCTCAACGCGTCCGGCCGGACGATCGTCCTGATCACCCACGAAACCGAGGTGGGGGACCGGGCCAAGCGCCTGATCCGCCTGGTCGACGGCCGGGTCATCCAGGACCTCCGGCAGTCCCCGATCCTGGCCGGAAGGCACTCCCGGTGAGTTTTTACGAAGTTGTGCGATTTGCTCTGCGGGGGCTGTCGGCGAACAAGCTGCGCTCGTCGCTGACCATGCTGGGCATCCTGATCGGTGTCGCGGCGGTGATCCTGCTGGTCGCGGTCGGCAACGGCTCGGCCAAGGCGATCAGCGACCGCATCGAGGCACTGGGCACCAACACGATCACGGTGATGAGCGCCGGCCGTGGCGGTTCGACGAACACGGCGCTCACCGAGGACATGGCCACCGGCCTCACCGACACAACCCTTGCTCCGGATGTGAAGTCGGTGTCGCCGGTGGTCAGCACCTCGACGACGCTCACCTACGGCGGAACCGACCACGACGTGAACGCGTTCGTGGGCACCACGCCGGGCTGGTTCGCCGCGTCCAACACCCCGGTCGGCTCCGGCGCCGCCTTCACCGCCGACGACGAGGCGCAGGGCCGCCGGGTGGTGGTGATCGGCCAGACCGTGGCCCAGGAGCTGTTCCCGGGTCTGAGCCCGCTGAACAAGCAGATCACCGTCGGCGGCGCCCTGTTCACCGTGGTCGGCGTGCTGCAGGAGAAGAGCTCGACCGGCTTCCAGGATTCCAACGACACCGCGATCGCCCCGCTGACCGCCGTGCGGCAGGTGCTCACCGGGTACGGCGCGCTGAACTCGATCCTGGTCGAGGCGAAGAACCCGGACAAAGTGGATGCGGTCCAGTCCGAGGTGGCGACCGTGCTGAACGAGAAGATGGGCCTGGCGCCGACCACCAGCTCGGCGAACGCCCCGTACCGGATTCAGAACGCGTCGCAGCTGCTCCAGACGCAGACGCAGACCGCCGACACGTTCACCACGCTGCTCGGTGCGGTCGCCGCGATCAGCCTGCTGGTCGGCGGCATCGGCATCACCAACATCATGCTGGTCACGGTGACCGAGCGGACTCGCGAGATCGGCATCCGCAAGGCGCTCGGCGCACCCCGCCGGGTGATCCTGACCCAGTTCCTGATCGAGGCCACGCTGCTCAGCGTGATCGGCGGCGCCCTCGGGGTGGCCGCCGCGCTGATCGGCAGCCGGTTCTCGATCGTCGGGGTCAAACCGGTGATCGTGCCCAGTTCGATCGCGCTCGCCCTGGGCGTCTCGATCGCCATCGGGCTGTTCTTCGGCGGCCTGCCGGCCAGCCGGGCCGCCCGGCTGCGCCCCATCGACGCGCTGCGTTACGAGTAAGGGACTCCCACGATGACGATGAACGACGAAACCGCTGTGCTGCCGGTGACCCCGGATCCGGCCCCCGGGGACGGTCCCGGTGACGGGCTGGCGCGCGAGCTCGCCAAGGCCGCGCCACGCCGCTGGTGGAACAAGGGCACGGTGGGTCTGGCCGGGGCGGTGCTGCTGGTCGGCGGCTTCGCGGGCGGCCTGCAGGCGCAGAAGAGCTGGGGTCCGCAGCAGTCCGGACGCGCGGGCTTCGCCAACGGCGCATTCGCGGGCGGCGGCTTCGGCGGCGGCCAGGGTCGGGCCGGCGGCGGCGCTCAAGGCGGCGCGCAAGGCGGCCGTGCTCAGGGCGGCGGTGCTCAGGGCGGCGGTGCTCAGGGCGGCGGTGCTCAGGGCGGCGGTGCTCAGGGCGGCTTCCAGCGCGGCGGCGCCGGTCCGGGCGCCACCGGTGCCGCGGCGGGCGGCGCCACCACCGGAACGGTCAAGCTGGTCGACGGCAGCACGATCTACGTGCAGACCACGGACGGCAACGTGGTGACCGTCAAGACCGACGGCAAGACCACCGTCTCCACCGCCACCGCGAGCAAGCTCTCCGCCGTCAAGGCCGGCCAGCCGGTGACCGTGCAGGGCGCGGCCGGCGCCGACGGAACCGTCACGGCGACCTCGGTGACCACCCAGCGAAAATAGTTGTCAGATGCGAACCCATTGATGAGTGCCTCTGCGATTCCTAGGCTGACCGCGTGGAGGCCATGCTCCTGGGGCGCGGAAGGCTTCTCGCGGCGATCGAGGACCGGCTAGGCACGGGCGGCGGTGTCGCGCTGCACGGCCCGGCCGGCATCGGTAAGACCGCGATCTGCGATGCCGTCGCGCTGCGGGCGGCGAGTCGCGGTGATCTGGTCGTCCGGTTGCGTCCGGTACGCGTCGAGCGGTCCCTGCCGTACGCGGGGATCGCCGATCTCGTGACGCAACTGCCCGACGTCGGCGCGCTGCCCCGGGCCCAGCGTGCCGCGCTGGCTGCCCTCCGCCAGGGTCTGCCGCCCCGGGCCGGTTCGCCGGCACTCGCCCGCCGTTTGGTGCTGCCGCTGGTGCTCGCCCGCTGCGCCCGCACCCGGCCCGTGCTGCTGGTGCTCGACGACTGCCAGTGGCTGGACCCGGCCTCGGCGGAGCTGATCGCCTTCGCCATGCGCCGCCGCCCCGGCCCGCGGGTGCGGGTGCTCGCCGCACAGCGCCGCCCCGATCCGTCCAGCTCGCGCGCCGACCCGCCGGCGCGACGTGGCTCCGGCGCGGCCGAACGTGGCTCCGACGCGGCCGGAATCCGTCGGGCCGCTCGGCTGTGCCCCGCGCCCGTGCTCGAGCTGGCCGTGCCGCCGATGGACGCCGACGACCTGACCGCGCTGCTCGAGGCACGCGGCCTGCCGTGCCGCACGGCGAGCCGGATGCACGAGGCCAGCGCCGGCAACCCGTTCCTCGCGCTTGCGCTGGGCGGCGCCGTCGCCCCCGGCCCGGCGTGGCGGCCCGCCCCGATCCCGCAGGCGGTCCGGGAACTGCTGCGCGAACGACTCGCCGCGCTGCCCGCCGATGTCCAGCGCACCCTGCTGACCGCGGCGCTGGGCACCGAGGCGACGACCACGTTGCTGATCCGCGCGGGCCGCCGGGACGCCGTACGGGATCTGCGCCTTGCCGCCGCGGCCGGGGTGATCGGCCTGGACGGTGACGCGATCCGTTTCGTGCCGCCGCTGCTGGCCCGGGTGATCGCCGAGGACGCGGGCGCCACCGAACGGTCCGCGGTACACGCCGCGCTGGCCACCGGAGCGGTCGACCCGGTGCGGGCGCTGCGGCACCGGGCCCTGCGCAGCGGCCGTCCGGATGCGACGGTCGCCCGGTCGCTGGCACTCGCGGCGCGACGGCACTCCGGGCGCGCGGCCGCCGAGCTCTATCTGCTCGCCGCCGACCGCTGCCCGCACACGCTCGCGCCGCTGCGGCTGGACTGGCTGGTCGAGGCGGCCCGGACCGCGATCACCGGCGGCGCGGCGGAACTGGCCGGGCGGGCCGCCGAGGCGGTCATCGCGGCGGACGCGCCCGCCGGTCATCGCGTACGGGCAAGGCTTGTTCTCCTGGATCTTGCCGGGCAGGGCCTGGCCGAGATGGGCGAGACGTTCGCGGCCGCGCTGGCCGAGGCGGGTGACGATCCGGCGTTGCTGGCACCGATCCGGTTGCGGCTGACGTGGGCGGCGTTCCTGGCCGGGGACCTCGACGAGGCGTCCGCGGAGGCCGGCCGGGCCGCGTCGGCCGCGCGATTGGCCGGTGATCCGACCGCCGAGGCGATGGCGCTCTGCGTGCTCGCTCAGGTGCAACGGCTGCGCGGGCTGTCCTGGTCGGACACCCTCGCGCAGGCGCTCGCGCTGCCCGCCACCCCGTCGCCGGACTGGCTGCACTACGGCCCCCGCTACATGGCCGCGCGGTTCGCGATGGTCGACGACCGGCTCGACGAGGCGCGCGCCGAGTTGCTCACGCTGCTCGCGATCGCCGAGGACGACCGGATCGGCGAGGCCCGGGTCGAGGTGCTGCGCAGCCTCTCCGAGGTGGCCACCCGGGCGGGCCGGTGCCGGGAGGCCCTCCAGTACGCCCACCGGGCCGTCGACGCCGCGCAGGACGCCGGATTGTCGCCGGGCCCGACCTGGTACACGGCCGCGATCGCCGAACTCGCCGGCGGCAGTCTCACCGCCGCGGCCGGGTTCGCCCGCCGGGGCGTACGAGCGTCCGAACAGGAGGGTGACCGGCTCTATCTGCGCCGCAACCTGCACGCGCTGGGTCAGGCGTCGTTGCGGGCCGGGGAGACCCGGGCGGGCGTCGAGGCGCTGCGCCGGCTGCGCGACCTCGAGGCCGGGACCGGTGCCGCCGATCCGATGATCGTGCGCTGGCACGGCGACCTGGCCGGGGGACTTGCCGTGCTGGGTGAGCACGACGCGGCCGCCGCGGTGCTCGCCGAGGCTCGGGTGGCCGTCGGCGGGGCCGTCTCGGCCTATCTCGACCGGGCCACCGCCGTCGTCTTGTCGGAACGCGGCGAGGCCGACTCCGCCGTCGTGCTGTCCGCCGCGGCGGCCCGCCGGTTCGAAGAGCTGCGCCAGCCGATCGAGCAGGCACACTCGCTGCTGGTGCAGGGCGGCGCCGAGCGGCGGCGGCGACGCTACGCGGCGGCCCGGGTGGCGATCGGCGCGGCGCTGGCGATCTTCCTGGCCGCCGACGCGAAACCGTGGGCCGAGCAGACGTCGCTGGCGCTGGCCCGGACGTCGGCCGCCGGGTTCCTGCCGGGCTTCACACCGACCGAGCTGAAGATCGCCACACTGGTCCGCGACGGCGCCACCAATCGAGAGATCGCGAGCCGCCTCTACCTCAGCGTGAAGACCGTCGAGGCGACGTTGACGCGGGTATATCGCAAGTTGGGCGTGCGTTCACGAACCCAGCTCTCGTCACGGCTCAGTGACTCTGTGGTGTCCGAATTCACACCAGGCCCCTGACCAGCACGTTGGCGACAGAGAGTGACCGTGATTACCGCGTTACAGTGGCCGACGTCACTTCGATAACGAGGCTTTTACCTGCGTGATTTCGGTATGACACCCGGGACCTGGATCGTTGTACCCGAAGGCGACGAAGCCTTTCGCCATTACGATCCGTTAAGGAGAAGGACATGATGATCAAGTCCAAGCTCCGCGACGTCCGTACGGGGCTGGCGAACCGGCGGACGATGCGCGTCGCGCACCGCAAGCTCACCGACGAGCTCGCGTCCTTCCGCACAACCGCAGAGCGAGCCGAGATCGACGAGCTCCTGAGCCGCCACACGGCCGAGGAGACCGAGCAGATCCGGGACATCCTGTACCGCCACGACGCCTACCGGCTGGCCGCCGGCGGTCGTCCGACCGCCGGAATGGGCGGTTATCTGGGCTGACGACGTTCCTCGTCGGCCGTGGCAGGAGTTTGAGCACGGGCCCGGATGCTGCCCGCATGGGCTTTGGCATCCGGGTCCTTGCGTACCTTGGCCAGGCTGGCCACCGTGGTGATCGTCAGGACCACGACGATGACGACCAGCGAGAGCGAGGTCGGAATCTCCGGTACCGAGTCGCTGATGTCGGTGTGCAGCCAGTGCAGCACGAGCTTGGCGCCGATGAACGCGAGGATCACCGCGAGCCCGGTCGAGAGATAGACCAGGCGGTCCAGCAGGCCCTTCACCAGGAAGAACAGGGCGCGGAGCCCGAGCAGGGCGAACGCGTTCGCGATGAAGACGATGTACGCCTCGTCGGTCACGCCGAACACGGCCGGGATCGAGTCGAGGGCGAACAGCAGGTCGGAACTGCCGATCGCGATCAGCACGATGAGCATCGGGGTGACGACCTTGCGACCGTCCACCCGCGCGATCATCTTGCCGTCGATGTACTCGTCGCTGACCGGCAGCAGCCGTTTGCTGACGCGCACCAGCGCGTTGTCCTCGATGTCCGGGTCCTCGTCGCGGTGCCGGAACAGCTGCACCGCCGTGAAGATCAGCAGCAGGCCGAAGATCAGGAACATGAACGAGAACAGGCTCAGCAACGTCGCGCCGAGGGCGATGAAGACGACCCGGAAGATCAGCGCGATGATGATGCCGAAGGTCAGCACCTCCTGCTGATACTTCTCCGGTACGGCGAACGTGCTCATGATGATCACGAAGACGAAGAGGTTGTCGACGGACAGACTCTTCTCCACGATGTAGCCGGCGAAATACTGAGCGCCGAAATCCCAGCCGGCCACCGTGCCGAACACGACGCCGAAGGCGACCGCGATCGCGATGTAGAAGACCGACCAGGCGGCGGCCTCGCGGAAGCCGACGGCGTGCGGGCGCAGCACACCCAAGGTCAGGTCGAGGGCGAGCAGGGCGACAATGACACCGATGGTCAGCGTCCAGCCGAGCGCGGTGACCTCAAGCATGTGTGCGGAACCTCCGGTAAGCGGGGGCATTCGTTTGGAATTGTCCCCGCATACCCTGGGAGAATGCTGAAGATCACACTTACTGGGTGCTGAATGACCGTTTTGCCAGGCCCATCCAGAAGCCGTCGATGGGTTGATCCGGCGCCCGTTCCGGGTCTTCCGAGGCGCCCAAAGTGAGGAACATCGGGGCGAAATGCTCGATCGTCGGGTGCGCGTACGGCATGCCCGGCGCCCTGGTCCGGAACTCGGCCAGCTCGTCGACCGCACCCCGGGCGAGCGTCTCGGCGGCCCAGGCGTCGAACTCGACCGACCAGCCCGGCGCGACCGCCTCCGGCCGCCAGTCCCGCAGGAACGGCAGGCCGTGCGTGGTGAAGCCGGAGCCGACGATCAGCACTCCCTCGTCGCGCAGCGGCGCCAGCCTTTTGCCCAGCTCGAGCAGCCGGTCCGGGTCCAGCGTCGGCAGCGACATCTGCAGCACCGGGATGTCCGCCTCCGGAAACATCACGGTCAATGGCACGTACGCGCCGTGGTCGAGCCCGCGGTGGGTCCGCGCGACCGGCTCGGCGTCCGGCATCAGCTTCTCGATGCGGGTGGCGAGCTCCGGTGCGCCCGGCGCCGGGTAGGTGACCTCGTAGTACTTGCGCGCGAAGCCCCCGAAGTCGTAGACGAGCGGCACGGTCTCGGTGGCGCCCAGCATGAGCGGCGCGGACTCCCAGTGGGCCGAGGCCATCAGGATCGCTTTGGGCCGGGGGAGGGTCTTCGCCAGCTCCTTGAGCTGCCCGACCCAGGTCGCGTCGTCGGCGAGCGGCGGCGCGCCGTGACTGAGGAAGAGGGCAGGCGTCCGGCTCATGTTCACGACCTCCGTCTCCATTGAAACTTCAACTTTCCGAAGTCTACGGGAGGCTTAGTTGCGTCGTCAACGAAGTTATTGCGGCAGGCGTTTTGCGACCTTCTGGGCGCAGCGGGCGAGGGTGTCCTCCGGCGAGAAGCCGAGGCTGGCTATCGCGACCAGGGCCGTGAACGCGACGTCGGCCAGCTCGTCGGCCACGTCTTCATAGGTGTGGGTCACGCCCTTGCGGGGGTTCTGGCCATTCGCGCCGATCCAGGCGGCGGCGGCCTCGCCCGCTTCCTCGGTCAGCTTGAGGATGCGGTGGGTGAGCTCCAAAGGGGACGTTCCGTTGGACGCGTCCAGCCAAGCGCGGGCGGCGGCCACGGCGTCCCAGGTGCTGTCAGTCACGACAGCAATCTTCCCCGGCCGGCCGCGGCGCCCCGCTATGTGGACTTTCGCAGCGTATCTGTTCGGCTGGTTCCGTCGGCCGGGAGTCCCGGTGCGAGGCGGCGCCGCCAGGCCCGGGCAGGTCCCAGCTCCCCACAGTGGGCGCGCCCCACCCGGGTGTGGGCAGTCGCGACGCCGAGGAGGCTGTGGTTGCCCACACCGCGGCCACCTTCACCCACGTGTGGGGGGTCGCGACGGCGGGGAGGCTGTGGTTCCCCACACCGTGGCGACCCACAGCGGGCGTGGGGACCCGCCACGGCCGGAACGTCCCAGCTCCCCACGGCGACGGCCCTCAGGTCAGCCGCGGAAGGCCGCCGCATCGGAGGGTGAGCGGCGCGAGAACCAGCTGAACGGTTACGCATAGCGGACGCTGCGTCCAGGATGTGGTCGCCAGTCTCAGTAGGCGGCCGCCCGTCCCATGAAATGGGAGTGCGCGCTACCGGCCGGGCCGGCCAGCCCAGAGGATGCCGGCCCGACCACCGAAAAATATCGCGAGAGCCAGAATTCATCGTTGTGGGTTCTATAACATACGATCGTTCGTACGCGAAAACTCCACTAGCGTCGCCGCCATGAACGCACTCGCCACGCCGGAACTCCGGCAGCTCATGGACGGCCTGTTCGAGGCCAAGTCCCAAGGTGTGTCCGGCGCCAACGACTTCGTCGGGTACTTCGCGCCGGAGAAGGCCAACTACCTCGACGCCACGATGGGCTGGCGGCTCGGCGCGGACCCGGCGCGCGCCCGGGAGCTCTTCGCGACCTGGAAGGAAGGCGCTCACTCGTACGCGACGCGGACTCTCGGCGACACCGACGGCGCGATCGTCTTCATGGTCGACTCGGCGGAGATGTTCGGCGCGGAGATCCGGACCATCTCGTCGGTGGACTTCGAGGACGGCAAGATCGTGCGCTGGGTGGACTACTGGAGTGGCCGCACCTGGCCGGCCGGCCTGCTGAAAGACCTGTCCGTGCCGGCTGACCAGTGGCCCGCCGACCTGGCGGAGGCCACCGTCGAGGAACGCGCCGACCCGGCGATGCGCCAGATCGTGACCGAGCTCGCCGCCGCGCTCGCCGACGGGGACGCGGATCGCGCGGCCACGTTGATGTCCGGCGACGTCGAGTTCGACGACCTGGCCCTGAACGTGCACCTGACCGGCCGGCAACCGGTCCACAGTTTCCTGCACAAGGCGTTGCCGCTGATCCCGTACGGGCGTGGTCTGAGCATCCGTCACGTGGTCGGGGGGCGTCGCGGCGGCGGCTTCGAATGGACGGCGGCCGGCCGCGCGCTGCCCGGCATCACGGCGCTGGAGCTGGACGACGACGGCCGGATCGCCCGGATGACCTCGACCTGGGACGGCGGCGCCCGCGACACCGACGCCCTCGTCACCCTGTACCGGCTCACGCTCGTCTGACGGCAAGGAAAGCAATGACACGCGAAGACATCACCTTCGACTCGGACGGCGTGCCGCTGCGGGGCTGGTTCTATCCGGCCGCCGGAAACACCTCGGCGGCCCCCTGCGTCGTACTCGCCCACGGATGGGCCGCCACCAAGGAAATGCACATGGACGACTTCGCCGAGGTGTTCGCTGCGGCGGGTCTCGCGGTCGTCGTGTTCGACTACCGCGGCTGGGGCACCTCCGGCGTCGCACCGGGGCACGTCCGGCAGGAGATCGACCCGTGGGAACAGATCCGCGACTATCAGAACGCGATCACGTACGCCCAGGCCCGCTCCGAGGTGCACCCGGCCCGGATCGGCGTCTGGGGAACCAGCTACTCGGCCGGTCACGCGTTCGTGCTGGGTGCCATCGATTCCCGGGTGAAGGCGGTCGTCGGTCAGGCGCCGGTGGTCAGCGGCCGCGCCCAGGTGGAAGGACTGATCCGGATCGACCAGGTGGGCCCGACGCTCGCGCTGCTGGCGCAGGACCGTCTCGCCCGGGCCCGGGGTGCGGCCGCCGGCATGTTGCCGATCACGTCGGCCGACCCGGCCGCGGTGTCGTCGCTGCCGATCGCCGCGTCGCACGAGTATTTCGAGGAACTGCTGCGCACCCGGGACATCCCCGCGTGGTCCAACGAGCTCAGCCTGCGCAGCATGGAGTTCGTCTACGGCTACGAGCCCGGCCTGTACCTGCCGAAGATCGCGCCGACGCCGCTGCTCATGATCGTGGCGAGCGACGACGTGGTGGCGTCCACCGTCAAGACCCTCGCAGCCTACGAGACCGCGGCCGCCCCGAAAGAGCTCGTGCTCGTCACCGGTGGGCATTATTCCCTGTACGCCGGTGCCGGTTTCCGGACCGCATCGAGCTCGGCCCGCGACTTCTTCCGACGGCATCTCTAGGTGTTAACACACGTACGTTCGCTTGTTATCCGTGTCGGCCCGGGGCAGTCTGATCCACCATGAGCCCTCGAAACACGATGACCGGAGCGGCAGCGGCGCGGCGGCACATCCTGGACCGCGGTGTCGCCGTCGCTTCGGTCGAGGGGCTGCGGGCGATGTCGATCGCGCGTCTCGCCGACGAGGTCGGGATGAGCAAGGCCGGTCTGATCGGTCCGTTCAAGAGCAAGGAGACGCTCCAGCTTTCGATCCTCCAGCGAGCCGCCGAACTGATCACCGAGATCATGCTGGAACCGGCCTCCGCGGCGGCTCCCGGCCGGGCCCGGCTGCGCGCGCTGACCGAGGGCTGGATCCGCTACATCGCGGCGGAGCCCGAGCGCTTTCCCGGCGGCTGCCTGTTCACCACGGCGACGTTCGAATACGACGCACTCGACGGCCCGGTCCACGACGCGATCCTCAACGGAATGACGTTGTGGCGCACCTATCTGGCCGATGCGACGAGGGAGGCCGCGGAGTTGGGCGAGCTCCCCGAGGGCGCCGACCCCGGCCAACTGGCCTTCGAATTGATGGGCCTGTTCACCGGCTTCAACATGGCGGTCCACCTGTTCCGCGACGGCGACGCCGAGGAGCGACTCTGGCGCGGCGTCGAGAGACTGCTCGGCGTGTAGAAACCGCCGGCCGAAATTGTCATACCCGGCCGTCATGCTGAGCGCATGGTAGCCCCAGCCAGGACTCCCGCGCCCAGCCACCTCGAACTCCCGGTCAACGAAGCCCGTACGCGCTTTCTACAACTTGTGCGGCAGATCCGGGCGACCCGGCAGACCGTCCTCATCGTCGACCAGGGACGACCCGTCGCGGCGATCGGTCCCCCGGACCTGATCGCCGCCCGGCACCCCGACGTCGCGGCTCGGCACCCCGACGTCGCGGCCCGGCACCCCGACGTCGCGGCTCGGCACCCCGACGTCGCGGCTCGGCACCCCGACGTCGCGGCCCGGCACCCCGACGTCACTGCCCTGGACGCGGACGTCACTGCCCTGGACGCGGACGTCATCGCCCGGCGCGGCGACGCCACCGCTCGGCGCGGCGACGCCAGTGCCCGGCACGCGGACGCCGCCACCGCCCGGCTTCCGGACGCCACCGCCGCTGGCTGGGCGCAGCGGCTGGAGACGGTCCGGCACGACATGCGCCGCCAGCACGCCGCGCACACGGCAGAGCTGCTGCAGGCGCTCGTCGAGGCATGGAACGTCATCGACACCCTGCGGTCACCCGGCCCCGACCGCCACATCGACGCGCTGCGCACGAGCCACAAACGGTTACGACGCCGAGAGTGATACCCGGCGGCATCAGGCCAGCGTCTAGACGAGAGTCCTAGAGGTAGTCACTGAACGCAGCCGGCCACCATGCTTCGCATACCCGACATTTCCGGTGACCTGCCGGATCGGTGGGGCCGCCGGGCCGTTGACCTGCCGGATCGCCGGATCGCCGGATCGCCGGATCGCCGGATCGCCGGATCGCCGGATCGCCGGATCGCCGGGCGGCCGGGCCGCTGGGTGCGGCGCGCGGCGCGCCCACACTGTGGAACTGTTCAGCTCCGTCTCGCCGCTCACCCTGCGATGCGTCGGCCTTCCGTGGCGGACCTGCTAGGCCGGTCGCTGTGGGGAGCTGGGAGGTTCCGGCCGTGACAGGTGCCCACACCCGCTGTGGGTCGCCACGGTTGAGGGAACCACAGCCTCCCCGCCGTCGCGACTCTCCGCACGTGAGTGAGGGTGGCCGCGGTGTGGGCAACCGCAACCTCCCAGCCGTCGCGACTCTCCACACGCGGGTGAGCGTGGCCGCGGTGTGGACAACCATAACCTCCCAGCCGTCGCGACTCCCCGCACGTGGGTGAGGGTGGCCGCGGTGTGGGCAACCACAACCTCCCCGGCGTCGCTACTGCCCACACCCGGGTGGGGCTCCCACTGTGGGGAGCTGGGACCTGCCCGGGCCTGGCAGCCCCGCCTCGCACGGGGACTCCCGGCCGACGGAAGCAGCTGAACAGTTACACACTGTGGAACGGGCGACCGCCTGCTGAGACCCGCGTCCACGTTATGGGTGCACCGTCCGCGATGTGGGACCATCCTCCATTGTGGAGGGTATATCTATCGTGAAATAGGGGTTTTATCCGGCAGGATTTTCTGGGCGAATGTGAACCTTGGAGAGTTGTGGTTCGTATGTGGGCGCAACTCTCCAAGGTTGACAAAAATCCATGATGCGGTTGGGGTGTCCCACATAGTGGACGGCCCGGCCACGAGCGATCGCCGCGCGACCAGGACGATCTTCGCGGCCGTAGCCAAGTCGGTCGCAGCCAAGTCGGTCGCTGGCATTGTTGGTCGTCAGGCAGGGCCGGTCGCAGGCAGGGTTGGCCGCACGCCGGGTCGGTCGCAGCCAAGTCGTCGCAGGCAGGCCGGTCGCAGGGAGGGTTGGCCGCTGGCGGGGTCGGCCGCAGCCAAGTCGGCCGCGGGCAGGGCCGGTCGTCGCAGGCAGGCCGGTCGCGGGGAGGGTTGGCCGCGGGCAGGGTCGGTCGTCGCAGGCGGGTCGGTCGCGGGCAAGGTCAACCGCCCCAGCGGATCGTCATGGGGCGGCTGACGATCGCGAAGGGGAGCGAGCGCCGCGGCCCGGGGCCAAGTCCGTCGCTGCCGCCCGAATCGCCGACGGTGACTGTCACTGGGTGTGAGTGGCTGTGGAGATCGCAACGGACCGTCATGGCGGCGGACCGCATGCACAGCGCCGGCAACACATATCGACGAGGACTGAAACGTATACCCGAGGCGATCTCCCTGAAAATAGACGGTCTTGCATTTGATGAACGAAATACCAGGTAAGAGAGATACTGCAGAATGCATTCTCATTCTGACCACTTCGGACGGTAAGTCGATCTTGTAAGGGCGTTGCGCGTGACTACCTCCGCTGGCATGCTACGCGGGGTTGTGCGCCAGAACGCACAACGTAACGGGTTTCGCACGTCTGCGGCATTCACTGTGAGTAGCCATCACGGCGAGTCGCCGCGCGGAGAGGAGTGCCGCAGTGGTTTCGACGCCGCAGCTTCCCCTCGCGGACGATCTCTTCCTGACCGCCCACGACACCGTCAAGGGCAAGTCCCTGCTGACGCCGGCCACCATGGGCCTCGGACTGGCCGGGGCGCTGCTGGGTGAGCTCGTCCTCTGGCGACGCCTGGACGTCGCCGACGGGAAGATCGTTCTCATCGACGACCGGCCGACCGGTGACCCGGCCGCGACCGCCGTCCTCGACCAGCTCCTGCGCGAAGGGCACCACCGCGCCGTACGCGACTGGATCTCCTTTCTCGCCACCGGTATCGCCATCGACCTGGTCGAACGCCGGCTCTCCCGGGCCGGCCTGGTGCAACGCCAGGAGAAACGCGGCCTGCTGAGCAGCAAGGTCTACTTCGTACCCACCGACTCGATGGTCGCCGGCTGGCCCGCGACACGCGTCCGCACCCTGATCGGGCGCGGCGAGATGCTCGACATCCCCGACCTGGTCCTGGCCGGCCTCATCCTCGCCACCGGCCTCGACCAGCACGTCTTCGTCACCCTCGACGCCCGCGGCCGCGGGTTGCTGTTCGACCAGTTGAAGCGCCGTCTCCCCGCGATGCTTCAGGAGCTGGTCGGACATACCGAGGCCGCGGTGGGCGACGCCGTCATGGCACGGCGCGCCTGACTTCACCCCAACACCCCTCTGGAGAATCGCGTGTCCGCGACCGCAACCAAACCCCCCGAACCAAGCCAGTTATCCAACGCATTGGCGCGCGACCGTCTCGGCGTCGCGGCCGTCGTCTTCTTCGTCATGTCCGCGGCCGCGCCGCTGACCGTCGTCGCCGGCGTCGTCCCCACCGGCCTCGCGGTCACCGGGCTGACCGGCATCTCGATCGCGTTCCTCGCGGTGGCCGTCGTGCTCGCGATCTTCGCGGTCGGGTACGTCGCGATGGCCCGGCACATCGCCAACGCCGGCGCCTTCTACGCGTACATCTCGCGCGGCATCGGCAAACCGCTCGGCGTCGGCGCGGCCTGGGTGGCCCTGGTGGCGTACAACATGTTCCAGATCGCCGCGTACGGCGGTTTCGGCGCCATCGCGCAGCCGTTGTTCAAGGACTGGTTCGGCCTCGACGTCAAATGGTGGGTCCTGGCCCTCGTGGTGTGGGCCATCACCGCGGTGCTCGGCGTGCTCGACGTCTCGGTCAACGGCAAGGTGCTCGCCACCCTGCTGGTCGCCGAGATCGTGCTGGTCGTCGTGTTCAGCTTCTCGAACGTGTTCTCGTCGGACTTCTCCGCGTCCTCGGCGCCGCTCGACCTGGGCAGCCTGGTCGGATCGGGTTCCGGCGCGTTGCTCGCGATGGCGGTCACCGGCTTCGTCGGCTTCGAGCAGTCCGTGGTGTTCAGCGAGGAGTCACGCGACCCTCGCCGCACGGTCCCGCGGGCCACCTACATCGCGATCGCGTTGATTGCCATCCTGTACGCCTTCGCGTCCTGGTCGATGATCTCGGCGGCCGGCGGTGACGTCGTCGCCCGCGCCGGCCAGGAGGGTCCGGAGCTGTTCTTCAACGTCGCCTCGGACCGGCTCGGCTCGGCCGCCCTGCACCTCGGGCACGCGCTGTTCCTGACCTCGCTGATCGCCGCGATGATCTCGTTCCACAACATCATCGCCCGGTACACGTTCTCGCTCGGCCGCGAAGGTGTGCTGCCGCGGGCGTTCGGCCGGACCGTGCCCGGCACCGGCGCCCCCAAGAACGGCTCGCTGCTGCAGTCGGCGCTCGGCCTGGTCGTCATCGTGCTGTTCGCGGTCGCCGGCTGGGACCCGCTGGTCAACATGTTCTTCTGGGGCGGCACCGGCGGCGGCATCGGCGTGCTGCTGCTGATCACGCTCACCTCGATCGCGGTCATCAGCTACTTCGCGAAGAACTCCGAGGGCGAGGACGTCTGGCACCGGGTCGGCGCCCCGGTGATCGGCACGATCCTGCTGCTCGTCATGTGCTACCTGGCGATCACCAACATCGCCACCCTGTTCGGCGTGGCGCCGGGCAGCGCTCCCACCTGGGTCGTTCCGCTCGCCTTCGGCGTCGTCGCGGTCGCCGGCATCCTCTGGGCGCTCATCCTGCGCTCCAGCCAGCCCCAGGTGTACGCCGGGATCGGGCTCGGCGCCCGCAGCAACACCACGAGCGGCGGCTTCTCCGCGGCCATGTCGTCGAACGAGGGGGACGCCAAGTGAGCACACAGCACGAGATCCGGCCCGCCCGCGAGGACGAGATCCCCGCCGTCGGCCACCTGATCAGCTACTCGTTCAACGACTTACCCCAGAACGCGTACCTGGTGCCGCCGCTGGACGACCGCGTCCGGGTGATGGCCGACTTCTTCACGCTCTACACCGAGCACGCCTTCAAATACGGCCGGGTCGACGTCATCGACAACCCGGACGGCGAGGGCCTGATCGGCACCGCGGTCTGGTTCGACAACACCAGGGACGCACCCGAGCCGGAGCGGTACGGCGAGCGCCTCGCCGAGCTGGCCCAGCAGTATCTGGACCGTTTTGTCGCGCTGGACGTGCTGTTCGAGAAGAACCACCCGACCGACCCGCACTGGCACCTGGCGTTCCTGGCGATCCACCCGGAGCACCAGCACCACGGTCTGGGCAGCCACCTGATGAAGGTCGTCCACGACGAGCTGGACCGCGACGGCGTGGCGGCGTACCTGGAAGCGACGAACGAGAACAACGTCCGGCTGTACCGGCGCACCGGCTACGCCGACATGGATCCCTTCGAGATGCTGCTCCCGGACGGAACACCCTTCTTCCGGATGTGGCGCGCCTGATTCTGTCAGGCGCACGGCGAGGGGCGTGGCCACCGTCCGGCCACGCCCCTTTCCGTCACCAGTCGAACGCCGGGCCGCGCGCGACCCCGCCGGGCAGCAGCGGCCGCTGCGTGTACTCCCAGGACTCGGCCACCACGTACCGCCCGCCGTGCGGCACATCCATGTCCACCGGGCCGCAGTTGTGCTTCAGCGCGAAGTCGGTGAACATCAACTCCTTGCAGACGAACGGGCCGGCGACGATCTGATCGCTGCTCGCGTCCCGCACGGTCAGCGAGACGTCGGCCTGGATGCCCGGGAACGCCTCCATCTGCCCCAGGACCCGGACGGTCGGGCCGAGCGCGTGACACGGCCGGGCCAGCACCGGATGCCCGAGGTCCCATGTGTACTCGTCGCCGCAGCGCCACGGCCCGAACGTCACCTCGGTGTCACCGCCGGTCGGGCCCGCGGTCGCCCCGGCCTTGGCGCCCTTGCGAGCCTGGCCCGCCGGGCCGGTCGGTGCCACCAGGCCGCCACCCGCCGCGCCGGACGGCGGCGCCCCGGCCAGCGCGGGCAGCCCGGCGGCCGGTCCGGACGGAAGCCCGGTCGGCCGCACCCCCGCGGCCTGCGAGGCGGTGCCCGCCGACGCCGGGGCGCCGCCGATGAACTGCGGCTGCGGAGCCGCCGACGCGGGCTCGTCGCCGTCGCCGATCATGTGCCACGCGTTGTACCCGCCCAGGCCGGACAGCATCACCGCGGCGGCGGCCAGGGTGACCATCAGCCACGGGCGGCGCCACACCCACGAGCGCGGGCCGTTACGGGGCCGGCGGCGCGACGGGGTGCGCCGCACCGACGGGTGCCGCACACCGATCACGCTGGCGACCGAACCGCCGATGACCTCGGTCGCCTCGCCGATCGGGGCGAGGGCGGGCACCCCGGCGGTCTCCTTGGCCAGGCGGCGTAACGCGTCCCCGAGTTCGGCGGCGTCCGGCCGGTCGTCCGGGTCCTTCGCCATGCACCACTCGATCACCGAGCGCACATCGTGGGGCATGCCCGGTGGGTATTGCGGTGCCTCGTCCAAGTGCTGGCGCAGCACGGCGATCGGCTCCCCGGCGTACGGGGGAAGGCCTGTTATCAGTTCGAAAAGGACGACACCGACCGCGTAGACGTCGGACGCGATGACCGCCTCGCCGGAGATCGCCTCCGGGGCCATGTAGTGCGGGGTGCCGACGATGGCCTGCGGCGTGGTCAGGCCCGCGGTGTCGAGGACGCGCGCGATGCCGAAGTCGGTGAGGCGTACGTCGAGACGGCCCTCGTTGTCCTGCAGCAGAATGTTGTCGGGTTTGACGTCGCGGTGCACCACGCCCAGCTCGTGCGCCTGGGCGAGCGCGGCGGCCACCTGGGCCAGCAGATCGGCGGCGTCGGCCGGGGCGAGAGTGCCGAGCGACTGCAGGTGACCGCGCAGGCTGCCGCCGGAGACGTAGTCCATCACCAGCGCGAGTGAGCCGCCGACGCTGAACAGGTCGCGGACGCCGACGATGTTCTCGTGCCGCATCATCATCAGGATCGTGCGTTCCTGCACGAAGCGGATGACCAGCTTCGGTTGTTTCAGCAGTCCTTCGTGCAACAGCTTCACGGCGACGTATTCGCCGGTGGAACGGTCGATGCCGCGCCAGACGGTGCCGGTCGCACCGTGCCCGACCGGGCAGACGAGAACGTACGAGTTGCCCACGCACCGGCCACTGAGATCGGCGGTGGCGGCGGCCTCGCCGCGAACACTGCCGGTCATTGAGGGGGATGACTGCACGTGATGTCCGGTCCTTCCTCTGCATCGTCGGGATCGTTCGGCTTCGCCGATGTTCCGGATCCGACGGGAGGGGAGCAACCTTCGACGCCCGTTCTCTCATGCACGGCGAGTCACGATATTCGAGCGTCACCTGTGCGCTCGGTGACTCGTTCGTCTCTCATCGACAGGTGCGCTTGGGTGACCCTGAGATGGTCACCTCGGCGCTGAACCCGGCCGCCGGCCAAGCGTTGTGTTCGCGTGGATCCCGAAGAGTGGCCGGCCGCGCTCGGCAAATCCTTCCACCTGGAGCCCGCGGCGATCAGCGACGAACGGCCGAGCGGCATGCTGGCCCGCGCGTCGCTCGGCCGGCTGGCGGCGTACCAGTTGAGCGGCACGCCACAGATGATTCGCGGTGGCGGCCGGGGCAAGTCCGCGGATCTGCTGCTGGTGGCCGTCCCGCTGCGGGGGTCCGGCCTGCTGTGTCAGGTGGACTCCCAGGTCCGGGTGTCGCCCGGCCAGCTCGTGATGGGCGACGGCGGCGGGCTGCTGGAGGCGGTATTGGCGCAGCCGTGGACGTTCACGATGCTCGCCTTCGAACGCGCGGCCATCTCGCTGCCGGACCGGTTTCTGCGCGGGTCGATGCGCCGGGTGGTCACCCTCGATGACGGCCCGGGTGCGGTGCTGCCGGGCTTCATCGCCTCGGCGATCCGCCAGGGCCCCTCGATGGGCTCGGCGGCCGAGCGCATCGGCGAGGCGGTGCTGCATCTCATCGCCGGAACGCTGGGCGCGGCCGGGCTGCCGGACAACGACGCGGCGGCGGACGCCCAGCGGATCCGGGTCATCGGGTACGCGCGCCGGCACCTGACCGAAGCCGACCTGACGCATGACCGTGTCGCGGCCGCGCTGCACATGTCACCGCGGACGCTGCACCGGCTGTTCGAGGACGAGCCGTACACGGTCACCGAATACATTCGTGTCCAGCGTCTGGCGGCGGCCCGGCGCGACCTGGCCGACCCGCTGTTCCGCCATCGCAGCATCGCCGGTGTCGCGGCCCACTGGGGCTTCGCCAGCCAGGCGCATTTCACCAGAGCGTTCCAGGCCCAGTACGGGGTGACCCCGTCCGCGGCCCGGCACGGCGAAACGGGACAAACCGTGGCACCCGGCAGTGCTCGAGGCGACTCCGGGGTTCCCTGGGCCTAGTTTTGTCAGCGCTGGTCAAAGGCCCTGGCAGGATCGGTCAAATCGCGGCGTGCCCGGCGCGGGAGCCTCAGTCTCCGGGGGGCAGGCCGCCTCCGGCTAGCACCGGAGGCGGTCTCTCACATGCGGGACAGCTCGGCCATCCGGCTCATCCCCGCGCCGACGTGCCGGCGGAAGCGGTCCACCGCGGTGCTCACGTCGGCGGCGCCCGCCATGTCCGGGGGGATGCGCGCCGGGTTCAGCGAGACCCGGTCGGCCCACGCCTTGATGTCCGGGTCGGCCCCGAACGACATCGAGGCCTGATTGCCCAGCACCTGCATCAGCGCCCAGTCGGCGGGTGTGTTCGAGTACGGCGACGGCGGGCACAACGCGTTCTTCGCGTCGTCGCCGCCGACGGTGGCTTCGACATAGCCGGCGAGCGCGGCGCCGAAGCAGGGGAACCCGGTCCGGATCGGCTGCAGGGTGATCGCCGCAGAGCCCCAGATCGGCACCAGGGGCCGGTACTGCAATCCGGACGCGGCGCAGTGCACGACGACCGCGTCGGGCGCGATGGTGGCGTTGCCGTCGCGCAGCACCATCCGGCCCGGCTCGACGTGGTGCAGGTGCCCGAGGCGTACGACGTCGCCGATCGTGCGTAACCGGTCGAGCTCCCACCGCGCGAGCGTCGGGGTCTTCGCCATCGTCGGGGTCACCGCCGGGTCGATGCGCAGCATCACCTCGATGTCCTCCAGGCGGGCGAACATGTCGTCCGGTGACTTCGCCGCGGCCGCCGCCTGCAGGATGTCCGCCGCCATGCCGATGAACACGGCGGGGTCCGGCTGCACGACCGCGCGGTTGAGCATCCACGGGTCGCGGGCCCGGACCCAGCGGATCGCACCCGGGTCGACCCCGTTCCCGAGAAGCCAGACGCACGCGTCGGTCGCCGTCTTCCCGGAGCCGACGATCACGTACTGCGACGGCGCCTCGGCCACGTTGACCAGGTCGTTGGCCGCGATGACGCGCACCCCCTCGGCGATCCCGAAGGGTGGCGGCGTCCGGGACGGGATCTGCGGGCCGAGGTAGCGAGCGTCGACGACCCGGGTCCGGCCGCGCACCTCGTACCGCGTGCCGGACAGCCGCGACACGAACCGGCCCTCGCCCAGATACTCGCAGTTCGGGTGGAAGGAGACCTTGCCCGAGGGGATCATCCGTTCGCGCAGCACCCGCTCGTAGTACGCGCAGACCTCCGGCGCCGTCGCCCGCTCGTGCAGCCCGGCCTCGGGCCCGTCGCGCTGGACGCGGCCGCCGCCGAGCAGCGTCGAGGCCACGCCGTAGAACGCGGACGCCTGGTGCAGCCGGACGAACGGGTACGCGTCCAGCCAATGACCGCCGACGGCGTACCGGCGGTCGACCATGACCACGCGCACGTCCGCGTGGTCGATCAGCGCGTCGGTGAACGCCATCCCGGCCGCCCCGGCGCCGACCACGAGATAGTCGGCCTCCAACACCTCCACAGACGGATGCTCACCCGGGTCCCGTACCAGGTCAATAGGCCTTTGAGTCCGGGAACACACGTCGCGGGGCCGGATCGGGTGAAGCAATCGCCTGGTCATACGTTCCCCCCATGAGGTCGGGCTGGACGGGCCCGGCGTCATGAAGGGAGATCCCGATGGCCTTTCCGAACGTGGACGCCGTCGTTGTCGGTGCCGGCCCGGCCGGCCTGGCGACCAGTCAGTACCTGTCGGCACGCGGTATCGAGCACGTCGTGCTGGAACGCGACGTGGTCGGCTCCACCTGGCGCGCCGAGCGGTGGGACAGCTTCACGCTGGTGTCGCCGACCTGGGGGATCCGCCTTCCGGAGGTGGACCTCTCCGGGTTGGACCCGGACGGGTTCCTCCCGCTGGAGGCGGTCGTCGAGCTGTTCGAGTCGTATGCCCGGTCGATCAACGCTCCGGTACGGGCCGGGGTCGAGGTCACCAAGCTGCGCCGCGAGGACGGGGGTTACGTGCTGAGCACCTCCGAGGGCGACTGGCACACCCGCGCGGTCGTGGTGGCCAGCGGCGGGCTCCGGCGCCCGCACATCCCGGACGTCGAGGTGCCCGCCGGGGTGACGGCGTTGCACGCCATCGACTACCGCCGGCCGGACCAGCTGCCGCCCGGCGCCGTGCTCGTGGTGGGCAGCGGTCAGTCCGGCAGCCAGATCGCCGAGGAGCTGCGCGCGGCGGGTCGCACGGTCTACCTCTCGACCAGCCCGGTCGGCCGCGCGCCCCGCCGGTATCGGGGAAAGGACTTCTTCTACTGGATGAGCCGGAGCGGCAACCTCGACCAGAAGACGGACCAGACACCCGAGATGATCAGGCGTTCCGGCCAGGCCATGCTCAGCGGCGGGCACGGCGGTCACACCATCGCCCTGCAGCAGCTGGCCCGCGACGGGGTGAACCTGCTGGGCCATCTGAACGGCACCGCCGGCGGACGGTTCCTGTTCGCCGACGATCTCGCGCAGAACATGAAGTTCGCGGACGATTTCGCGGCCCGGATACGCGGCCAGATCGACAAATACCTCGAAAGCCAGCCCGGCGAGTTCCCGCCGCCCGACACGGACCCGGTCGAGCGTCCCCTCGACGTCGCCCCGGACGCCCCCACCGAGCTGGACGCGTCCGCCGTCGCCACCGTGCTGTGGTGCACCGGCATGCGGCCGGACACCGGCTGGCTGCCCGACGACATGCTCGACGCGTCCGGCGTTCCGCAGCCGGAGGACGGCTCGCTGCACGTCGTCGGGTTCCCCTGGCTGACCCATCGCGCCTCCGGCGTGCTCTACGGCATGGCAACCGACGCCGCCGGCGCCGCCGACCGGATCAAGGCCCACCTGTCCGCGTGAACCCCTACTCGGGCCGGATGTTGTGGTTGACGCGAAACACGTTGCCCGGGTCGACGCGGCGCTTGAGCTCGGCGAGCCGGTCGTAGCGCGCCGCGCCGTAGGCGAGCCGCACCTGCTCCGGCGTGGTGGCTTCCTCTTTGGACAGGAAGTTGACCATGCGGCGCCCGTCGACCGCCCACGGCTCGAACACCCGCGTCATGCGGTCGAGCCAGCCGCGCAGCGGATCGCCCTGGTCCGGGCCGCCCACTCCGAAGCCGAACACGACGTACGGGATACCGCGGGTCGGTACCGCGTTCGGCACCGCGGGCTCCCGGTCGAGAGCACCGCCGAGCGCGCGGATCTCGATGCTGAGCAGCGGGTTGCCCGAGTCCGGTCCGGCGAAGTCGAGCAGCGCGTCGAGCGCCTCCGGGGTGAACTCCCGCAGCGTCGTGGTGCGGTCGTAGTAGGGGATCGGCTCCGGCGGGTCCAGATGGATCAGCGGGCTGTCCGCGAACGGCAGCATCCGGACCCCGTCGATCAGTGCCGGGGCGGCCGCGCGGATCGGTTCGAGCAGCCGTTCGCCGTCCTCCGCCGTACCCAGGTACGCGAAGCGAACGTGCAGCACGAACGCCCCGCGCAGCGGCTCCGGCAGGTCGGGCAGCGGGGGCAGCCGCTGCACGGCGACCGAGGTGGTCGCCTGCTCCGGCAGCGAGGGCGCCCACGTGCGCCACACCCGCAGCACGTCGGCCATCCGCTCGCCGGCGAAGTGCAGGCCGCCGCCGTAGAACTCGGTGACCTCGAACAGCTCGAACTCGATGGCGGTCACCACGCCGAAGTTGCCCTTGCCGCCGCGCAGTCCCCAGAACAGGTCGGGGTCGCTGTCGGCGGTGACCTGCACCAGCTCGCCGTCGGCGGTGACGAGCTCGAGGCGCGTGACGTGGTCCGCGGCGTACCCCTGCGAGCGGCCGAACACCGGGCTCTGCCCGCCGCCGAGCGTGTAGCCGATGACGCTGACCGTCGGCGAGGACCCGCTCATCGGCGCGAGCCCAAGCTTGGCCGCCGCCGCCACCGCGGTCGCCCAGCGCACGCCGGCCTCGACCCGGGCGGTGCGGGTGCCGGCGTCGACGCGTACGGCCTGCATCCTCGATGTGTTGATCAGGACGGCCCCCCGCGCGTCCTGGGCGACCTGATGTCCGGTGGCCCGCACCGCCACCGGCAGGCCGTGGCGCACGGCGAAACGGACCGCGGCCTGGACGTCCGCCGCGCTCGTGGCCCCCACCACGACGGCCGGCTCCATCGGATTGTTCAGGTTGAACGAGGCCACCTCGTCGGCGTAACCGTCGTCGCCCGGCAGCAGCACCGGCCCGGCGACCGCGCCGCGGAGTTCCTCGGAGTTCTCCCGCACAGCCATTCCCCCAATTCAATCTTGCAGAAACGGAATTTAAGATTCCGGATCGGGCTGAAGACTAACTTGACCGAGCGCGCGGAGGCTTCTCCTGCGAGCGGCATCACAGCGCCGTCACGTACAGTGCAGGCGGAACGATGGGACGGGACGGAACGTTGCGGAAGGACGCCGAGCGCAACCGCGAGCGCATCATCGCCGCGGCCACGAAGGTCTTCGCCGAGGTCGGCGTGCACGCCCCCGTGGACGAGATCGCCAAGGAGGCCGGCGTGGGCGTCGGCACGATCTACCGGCGCTTCCCCGACCGTACGGAATTGGTCGAAGCGGTCTTCGTCGGCCGGGTCGAGCGGTACCTGACGATCGCGCGCGAGTGCATGCGGATCCCGGACGCGGGCGAGGCGTTCCGCACGTACGTGCAGCGGATGTGCGCGATGCAGGCCGAGGACCAGCTCGTCACCGACGTCCTGACGTTGAACCTGCCGGTCTATCCGCGGCTGCCGCAGCTGCAGATGCGCCTGCACGCCATGCAGAACCGGCTGATCCGCGGGGCCAAGCGCGCGGGCCGGCTGCGCGCGGACTTCACCCCGGAGGACATGGCTCTCGTGCTGATCGCCAACGCCGCGATCGTGAAGGCGCTCGGCCGCGACCTCCCGCAGGGCTCACCGCGCTTCGTCGGGCTCACCCTCGACGGGCTCGGCACCGACCGGCCCAGCGAGTTGCCCCCGTCGGTGCCGGCCGCGCCGCTGGTCCTCGCGATGCAGCGGCCCCCGGTGCACCGTCGGCCGACCCGCGGCCGGCCGCTGTAGCTCTCAGTCCGTGTCGACGTGCTCGATCACGTGGTTGCTGAGGCGGGTGAGGGTCGCGACGTCCTCGTCGGACAGCGACCCGAGCACCGGGTCACGCAGTGCGCTCCGCTGGCTGCGCAGAACCTTGGTGACCAGCTTGCGTCCCTCCGGCGTGAGGGTGGCCTCCTGCGCGCGCCGGCCACCGACGACGGGGTAGCGGACGACGAGGCCCTGGCGTTCGAGGGTGCCCAGCGCGTGGCTGAGCCTGCTGAGTGAGTAGCGCAGGATGTCCGCGACGTCCTTGAGCCCGAGGGTGACGCGCGGGGTGCCGGCGAGCAGCACGAGGATCTTGAACTGGCCGTGCGAGATGCCGCCGTCGCGTTGTGCCTGCCGTTCGAGTGCGGCGTCGAGCACGTGCGCGGCGAGGATGAGCGATTCCCACGCGGTGACCCGGGCGGCGTCGTCCGCGTCGTCGACACGGGCGTGCGACGCGTCGTGCTGCTGCGGCTCCATCGCGACCCCCTCGACATGCCGATCCGGTGCCCGCGGCGATCGCGCCCCGGGCACCCCCCGTACCGGTAAAGGATCTCAGACCATCGCGTTGCCGTTCGCCGAGGCGTCGGCGGTGACCTCCTCCTGGACGACGTCCCAGTGCTCGACGATCTTCCCCTTCTCGAGGCGGAAGATGTCGACGATCACCACCGGGCCCGGTGCCCAGCCCAGGACCCGGCTGTGCGTGAACACGAGGTCTCCGGAAGCGGCGATCCGCTGCGGTTCCCAGGAGAAGCCCTCCAGGGTGGGCACGATGGTGCGCAGCGTGTCCAGCCCGTTGGGCATCTGCGGGCTGTGCTGGGTGTAGGGCTCGGCCCAGTAGCGATCGAGCGCGGTGACGTCCTTGTCGGCGAAAAGCTCGCGCATGGCGGTCAGGACGATTTCGATGTTGCGCTGCGACTCGTCGTCATCGGTCGTGCTCATGCTTCGTGAATCCTTCTTCGCGCTCGGTGAGTTGAACATTCAAGTCAAGGGCAAAATCAGGTCAGCATCGGATGGCCGCTCACGGTTCGATCATCCGGGACGTACGCCTGGACGACGTCCCAGTGCTCGGCGATGCGGCCGTCCTCGAACCGGAAGACGTCGACCACCGCGGCATCGCCGTCGGGGAGATAGCCACCGATCCGGGCGAGTGCGATGACGTGATCGCCGTCCTCGAACGCTCGCAGCATGGTGTACCGGAAGTCCTCGGGAAGCGTCGGCAGAAGTTCGATCAGGCCGTCGCGACCGTCGGCGATCATCGGGTTGTGCTGTATGTAGTCGTCGGCGAAGTACCGCTCCACGGCCGTGATGTCGCGCTGATTGAACAGCTCGTCCATGGCCTTGCGCGCGGTTGACTTGTTGCCCGGCATGGCGGGCCTCCTCGGTTTCCTGGGCTGGCAGCGGCAGGCGTGCGCCGCTGAGTTGAACATTAAACTCAGCGGGCTGCGCTTTCCAATGCCGCACGAGAAGCGTCACAACGGTGAACGTTGCCGTCCACAGTGCGTATCACGGCCGACCCTCCACCCTCGGTTATGACCTTCGTCACTCCGAAGAATTCCGTTCGGGAAGGTGGCAACGTCATGAACGTGCAGCTCAGCTATCGGCGTCCGGGGCCCTGGGGCGAGGTGGTGCTGGCGGTGCTCGCCGCGATCGCCGGGTTCGCGGTGGCGAGCCTCGTCTGCGTCGCCGCGCGGCACCTGCACGTGCCCGCCGTGGTCCTGGGCCTGATCCTGCTCGCCGCCGTGCTGGTGCTCGCCCGGATGACCGGCATCCTGTACGCGTTGCCGGTCGGTGTGGCGGCCGTGCAGGCGTACGACTGGTTCTTCCTGCCGCCGCTGCGCGACCTCAATGCCGCCGCCCTGTCCGTGCTCGGCCTGCTCATCGCGATGACGGTGATCGTCGGCCGGGTCACCACGACGGCGGCCCGCAACGCCGTGGCCTCCGAACGAGCCCGCGGACTCCTGGCCGACGACCAGGCCGCGTTACGACGGGTGGCGACCCTGGTGGCCGGCGGTGCCCGCCCGGCCGAGGTGTTCCAGGCGGTCGCCGACGAGCTCGCCGGCCTGATCGGCGCCGACTCCAGCTGCGTGGCCCGCCTCGACGACGGCGACCCCGGCAGCGACCCGTGGGTCACCATCGTCGGCTCGTACGGCCGGCTGCGCGAGGTCATGCCGGTCGGGATGAGGGTGCGGCTCAAACCGGGCATGATGATGCGCGCCGCCGTCGACACCCGGGAATCGGCCTCGCTGTCGAACGCGGGCATGCACCGCGGCCCGTTCGGTGGCCTGGCCGACGACCTCGAGATTCGCACCGGGGTCTCCACGCCGGTGCTGGTGGGTTCCCGGCCGTGGGGCGTGGTCGTGGTGGCGACCCGCGGCGACTTCCAGCCCGGTTACCAGGCCCGCATCGCCGGTTTCACCGAGCTGGCCGCCATGGCGATCGCCAACACCGAGGCCGACGAGCAGCTCAGTGAACTGGCGGACGTTCAGGCCTCGCTGCGCCGCCTGGCACTGCTCATCGCGCAGGGCAAACCCCCGGAACTGATCTTCTCGGCGATCAACAAGGAGGTGCTCCGCCATTTCGGCGACGGCGGCGGCACCGCCCGGCTGGTCCGTTTCGAGCTGGACGGCACGGTGACCTTCGTGGCCCAGGAGGGCAGCGCCGGCCCGTACCGGCAAGGCGACCCGCACGAGGCGGTGCCGCGCGAGGGAATCCTGGAGACGGTACGCCGCACCGGCCGCCCCGCCCGCGTCAACGACTACCGCACGCTGGCCGGCGGCGAGTATTACGAGCGGGGCGGAGTGGTGTCCGCGGTGGCCGTGCCGGTCCTGGTCAACGCGCGGCTCTGGGGCATGATCGTGGTCGGCGCCGACCACGGGCGACTGCCCGCCGACCTGGAGGTACGCCTGTCCGAGTTCACCGAGCTGGTCGCCACCGCCGTGGCCGACGCGCAGAGCCGCGCCGAACTCACCAGCTCGCGAGCCCGCATCGTGGCCGCCGCCGACGAGACCCGCCGCCGCATCGAACGCGACCTGCACGACGGCGTACAGCAGAGTCTTGTCACCATGGCCCTGCGTTTACGCTCGTCGGCCGCCGCCGGCCGCGGCGAGGTGCTGGAGGACGCCGCCGAGAGCCTGCTGACCGTCATCGACGAGCTGCGGGAGCTCTCGCACGGCATCCACCCGGCGATCCTGTCCGACTCCGGATTGCAGGCCGCGTTGCGAGCGCTCGCCAGGCGAGCCCCGGTGCCGATGGAGATCGAGGTCGACCTGCACGGCCGGCTCCCGGCGCCGGTGGAGGTGGGTGCCTACTACGTGGTCTCGGAAATGCTGACGAACGCCGTCAAACACGCCAATGCCGCAGCCGTACGCGTCGAGCTGGAGGCGTCCGGGAACCTGCTGACGCTGCGGGTCCACGACGACGGCGTGGGTGGGGCCGACCCGGATCGCGGCACCGGCCTGCTCGGCCTGAAGGACCGGATCGAGGCGCTGGGCGGCACCTTCGACGTGCACAGCCCGGCCGGCAGCGGCACGACGGTGACCTGCCGCATTCCGTTAGAGCCGCCGGCGCACCTTTAGGGCCGGCGCTCAGAAGCCGAGCAGTCGCGCGGCGTTGCGGTCCAGGACGTCCGCGCCCGCGGAGCCGAGGCCCTCGCCCACATAGCTGACGGCGCGGCGGAACAGATCCCCGTCCTCGTACGGGAAATCGGTGCCCAGCACGAGCCGGTCCGCACCGAACGTCTCGGCGGCCGCCCGCACCGCCGGCAGGTGGGTGTGCCCGACCGTGTCGTACCAGAGCCGGCGTGCCGCGTCGCTCGGCTTCTCCGGGGCGCCGGGGGCTTCCCAGACGGACTGGTTGTCGATCCGCTGCAGCAGCATGGGCAACGCGCCGCCCAGATGCGAGATAATGATCTTCACGTTCGGGTAGCGGCTCGGGATGCCCGCGAGCAGCAGCTGGGTCACCGCGATCGTGTCCTCGACGGGCGCGCCCACCATCCAGGTCATGTGGTGCTCGGCGATCAGCGGGGTGCGAGCGGACTCGCCCGCCGGGTGCACATAGAGGACGGTGCCGCGCCGGTCGAGTTCCTCCCACAGCGGTGTCAGGACGGGATCGGCCAGCGACTTGCCCAGGACGTCGGTGGTCACGGCCGCGCCGAGCATGCCGAGGTCGTCCAGAGCGCGGGCCAGCTCCGTCAGCGCGGCGTCCAGGTGGGGCAGCGGCAGGGCGGCGAAGGCGGAGAACCGCTCCGGATAATGTGCGGTGAATTCGGCGTACGTGTCGTTGGCCAGCCGTGCCGCCTGCACGGCTTCCCGCTCGTCGACCAGATGCGGGACCCGGGGCGAGACCGACAGCACCTGCCGGTCGACGCCCGCGGAATCCATCAGCCGGAATCGGGCGTCCAGCTCCGCGGCGCTGCCACCCGCGCCGAGACCCCGATGAACAGAGGCGTTCTGCCCGTACGCCTCCACCAGGTCCAGATACTCGTCGGTCCACAGGTGGGCGTGCACATCGATACGCATAATCACTCCTTCACTCGCCTTCAACCGCCGAACCAAACTACACCGTTCAGTAAAATCACACCACACGGTTTAGTTTGCTAGGCTCGCTCCGTGGCGGACGACACAGACACCGACGAGCTGGGCATTCCCGTTTTGGCAAAGCCGCTGAGCGCCTCCGGGCGGAAACGCGCCTCGATCACCGAGGCCGCCATCGCCGAGTTCGTCCAGCGCGGCTACACCGGAGCGTCGGTCGATTCCATCGCCACGCGGGCGGGCGTCTCGAAGCCGACGATCTACAGCCACTTCGGCAACAAACAGCGGCTCTTCCTCGCCGTCATCGGCGGCTACCTCCGGGACAGCTACACCGATCTCGGACCTCGCGCCGACGGGATCGCCGACGCGCCCGACCTGCGAACCGCGCTCGTCGACTTCCTCGGCGCCTGGGTCGAGGTGGTGCTGCGCGAGGACATCATGACGCTGCGCCGCCTGGTGATCGGCGAGGTGGAGCGCTTCCCGCAGCTCGGCGAGGTGTGGGCGCGGATCAACATCGTGCACGACGACGCCCTGGTGCGCGCCTTCACCGCCCTCGACCAGCGCGGCACGCTCCAGGTCCCGGACCCCCGCGCCGCCGTCCGGCAGCTGATCGCGATGACGATCGGCGCCGCCCAGCTCATCCGCACGTTCCGCCCGGCCTACCGCTTCGACGACGGCGAACTGGACGCGCTGGTCACCTCCGGCGTCGACGTGTTCCTCAGCGCGTACGCAGGCTTCGTCGTCCCGGCTGCCGTCGTCAGTCGCCGGCGTAGGGCTGGGTGAGCGAGAACGGCGTGCGGGCCAGCTCCAACGCCGCCGCGGGGAACCCGGATCCTTCGGTGTAGTAGCGAGCGCGGGTGCGGCCGACGGTGGCGAGCACGCCGGCCGCGGCCAGGTCGCGCAGATCGCGTTGGGCCTGCTGCAGGGTGAGGCCCTCGGCCTGCTCGTAGCGCGAGCGCCGGACCCGGCCGGCGAGGGCGACGTCGTGCAGCGCCGACACGACTCGTTCATCCCATCCGGCGGTGCCGGCGAACGTGGTGAGCAGCTCCCACACGGCCGCGGACCGGTCCAGCCGATGCCGCACGGTCTGCGCCTGCTGGTGGTACGCCACCAGGTTGAACCGGATCCAGTCGGAGACGTCCTGATCGGGTTGATAGGTGGCGCCCCGGCTCTGGAGCACCCGGTAGTAGTCCCACGTGTTGCCCGGCCGCCCAAGCCACGCCTCGATCGAGGAGAACTCCGGGGCGAGGACTCCTTCGCGGGCGATCATGAGGGTCTGCAGCGATCGGGACATCCGGCCGTTGCCGTCCGCCCACGGGTGGATGGACACCAGGTGCAGATGGGCCATGGCCGCGCGGATGAGCGGGTGCACGTCGTCGTCGGTGTTGAGCCAGGCGACGAGCTCGGCCATCAGAGCGGGGACCGCCGCCGCGGCGGGCGCGGTGTATGCCGCGACCGACGGGTCTCGGGGATCGGTGACATAGACCTGGCCGGCCCGCCATTGCCCGGCCGGCTTGTTGCGTGTGTGGCGATGCCCTTGCAGCATCCAGTGCAGGGCGTTCAGCAGGCCTTTGCTGTATTCGAAGTCGGCGACGTCGTGCAGCGACCGCACGTGGCTCATCATGCGCTCGTACGCGAGAGTTTCCGCGCGGTTCTCGTCGGACACTTCGACGTCCTTCTCGCCGGCCATCAAGTCCTGGACGTCCTGCGTGCTGACGCGGAAGCCTTCGATGGAGTTGGAGGCGGCGACAGCGTCGGCCGTCAGGAACCTGCGCAGCCCGGACGTCCACGTGCCGGGGCAACCCTGTAGCTGGCGACGAAGCCCGTCGCGCATCGCGTCGACGCCGGCCAGAACTCTCCGGTCAGCGGGGGTCAGGAGCGGAGTAGGGAACAGCACGACCACATGAGAGAGTGACGCAATCGTCATGTCAAGCGGGGTTGGCGGGGGTGAACTGGCCCGGGGCCTGGCTCTGCTCGGCTCGGATGACGTGCATGACCGCGTTGATCAGGGCCAAGTGGGTGAAGGCCTGCGGGAAATTGCCCAGGTGCCGGCCGCTGTACGTGTCGATCTCCTCGGCGTACAGCTCGAGCGGGCTCGCGTACGCCAGCAGCCGCTCGCACAGCTTGCGGGCCTGGTCCACCTCGCCGATCTCCACCAGGGCGGCGGCCAGCCAGAACGAGCAGATCGTGAACGTGCCCTCCTCGCCGGAGAGGCCGTCGTCGGTCTCGTCGACGCGATAGCGCAGCACCAGGCCGTCCACGGTCAGCTCCGCCGCGATCGCCAGCACGGTGGCGCGGATCCGTGGGTCGGCGGGCGGCAGGAACCGCATCAGTGGCAGGAGCAGCAGGGAGGCGTCCAACGCGGACGACCCGTAGCGCTGCACGAACACCCCGCGGTCGTCCACGCCGTTGGCGCACACCTGCGCGTGGATCTGGTCGGCGAGCGTCTGCCATTTGTCCGCGTACTCCGGCTCGTCGTACAGGCGGGCCAGGCGCGCACCGCGGTCCAGCGCCACCCAGCACATCACCTTGCTGGACACGAAATGCTGGGGCTCGCCGCGGACCTCCCAGATGCCGCGGTCGGGTTCCTCCCAATGCGCGGCCGCCTGTTCCACCTGTTGTTTGAGCACCGGCCACAAGGACTCCGGCAGTTGCTCCCGGGAACGCGCGTGCAAATAGACCGAATCGAGTACGGCGCCCCACACGTCGTGCTGCCGCTGTTTATAGGCCGCGTTGCCGACGCGTACGGGAAATGCGCTCTCATAGCCGGACAGGTGCGGCAGGGATTCCTCCTCGATCTCCCGTTCCCCGCCGACGCGATACATCACCTGCAGCGGGTGGCCGTCGCGGCAGGCGTCCTGAATGAAGTAGAAGAAGTCGTTGGCCTCGCGGTCGAAGCCGAGCGTGTAGAGGCCCCACAGCGCGAACGTCGAATCCCGCACCCAGGCGTAGCGGTAGTCCCAGTTGCGTTCGCCGTGCGGGGTCTCCGGCAGCGCCATCGTCGCCGCGGCCAGCAACGCCCCGGTCGGCGCGTACGTGAGGCCCTTGAGCGTGAGCGCGCTGCGCTGCAGGTAGCTGCGCCACGGATGGTCCGGGAAGTTACCCAGCGTGATCCACTGCCGCCAGTACTCCGAGGTGCGTTCCATCCGCTCGCGGGCCTCGTCCAGGGTGCGCGGCGGCGGCAGCGGCGACCACGACAACGCCACGAAATGCCAGTCACCTTCGACCATTCTCGTACGCGCGTGCAGGCCCCGCCCCTCGATGCCAGGCCGTAGGTCGGTGGTCAGCCGCAGCGTGACATCGCCCTCGGCCACCAGTTCGCCGTAGCCGGGGCCCTCGTATCGCCAGCTGGCCTCGCGCCGCCCGTAGTCGAACACCGGCTCGCAGGTCATCGACAGGTCGACCGACCCGCTCACGCACCGGACCGTGCGTAACAGGCAGTGCTCGGCGTCGTAGTCGGTCGGCGAGCGGCGGTGCGTGTGCGAGCGTTCGTCCAAGTTGTGCCACGGTCCCATGCACAGCGCGTCGCGGACGATCAGCCAGCCGGTGCGGGTCTGCCAGGTGGTCTCCACCATCAGGCTGCCCGGCATGTAGCGGCGCGCGGCCGGCACCATCTCGTCGTACGGGCCCAGCCGGAACGAGCCAGCGCTGCGATCCAGCATCGTGGTGAACACGCTGGGGGAGTCCGGCCGGGGCAGGCACATCCACTCGACCGCGCCGTTCGGGGCGACCAGGCAGGTCGCCTCGCAGTCGGACAGGAAGGCATAGTCGGCGATCGGGGGGAAGGGGCTGCGGGCCCACGGCTGCGACGTCAACGCCTCGCTCATGCTTGCGATGCTCGTCCGCTTCGGCCGCCCGCGCCAGAGTGAGACCGGCAAATGTTTCCGGTTTTCGAAGCGCGCCCATTGTGGTGCGCGTTGATTTTCCGCCGCGTCGGTCAAGTGACCGCACTTTGATCGTTCGTTGTGCCAGGCGCCACTGACGGTTATTTGCCCGAACCGTTTCCGGCCGATATCCGTTTGTGGATAGTCAACGGCGGAAAAGGAGGACGATCTCATGGCCCGTCTCATCGTCGTCAGCGCGACGCATCCCTATCAGACCATCACCGATATCGCGTGCTCCATCGAGGAGGGAAACGCGATGGCCGCCACGATCAACCGCCAGCACTCCGTGGTCGGGCGGCCCGCGATGGCCACCTGCATTCCGGACACGATGGAAGAGGACGAGCAGTCGGGCCGGCGCGAGGACCGCTGACCGCGGCGAGTTGACGGCGACTGGATCGGCGGTTCAGAGCGCGGCGCTACCGTTGGGGGAATGCAACCCGTCGATACCGAGATCGTCCGTGCCGCCCAGCAAGGAGATCGCCCCAGTTTCGCCCTGCTGTACGAAATGCACTACGCCGGCATGCTCGCGGTCGCGACCTCGATCCTCGGTGCCGTTCCGGAGGCCGAGGACGCCTGCCAGGACGCGGCGATCACCGCGCTCAGCCGGATCGGCGAGCTGCGCGACCCCGCCGCCTTGCGCTCCTGGCTGCACGCCATCGTCCGGAACAACTGCCGCCGGGCGCTCGGGGCGCGTACGCCCGTGCCGGTCGGGGTGGCCGGCGAGAACCTGCTCGCCGACGATCTGGACGACCCGATCGTCCGCATCGAGAACAGCGCGATGCGGGACTGGATCTGGCATGCGCTCGGACAATTGACCCCGGCCGTGCAGCCGGTGGCGATGCTGCGCTACTTCTCCGGGAACAACTCGTACGAGCACATCGCGCAGCTTTGCGGCATTCCGGTCGGAACGGTCCGCAGCCGGTTGAGCGAGGCCCGCCGGCAGCTCGCCGAGATCCTCCCGCGGGTGCGCGACGACCGGCACGACGACGTCGCGGCGCGGACCACCGAGCGGCGCGAGGAGGCGATCGCGATCCTGTCGGCCGCCGCCAGCGGCATGCCGTCGGGCCGGATTGTCGACCGCTGGCACAAGGACGTGGCCATGTTCTGGCCGGAGGGCGTGCAGACCGTCGGGCTGGAGTCGATCTTCGAGGTGATGGCTCGCGATCACCGTGACGGCGTGACCTACCGGCTGAACGCGGTGACCGCGGGGCCCGGCATCACGGTCTGGGAGATGGGCTTCGTCAACCCGCCGCACGACCCGCATCATTGCCCGCCCGGCGCGACGTGGCTGCTGAGCGACAAAAAGGGCCGCGTCCGTCAAACCCGCCTTTTCCGTACGCCTCGACCGGCGCTCGGATAAAAATCCGGCCGGAACTCGAACTTTCCCGCGGGCGTACGGACTCCTGATGGTGTGAACACACAAACCATCCACGATGTAGAGCCGCAGCTCGCCGCCAACCGCACGTTCTGGTGCGGCTGGTCCGGCACCGAGCCCGGCGTTGACCTGCCGATTTATCGCAGCGGCATCGCGCACCCGCTGCTCAACGGCGTGCTACGGGTGCGTAGCCGGCCGATCGGCGACGCTATCGACGAAGCCCGGCGGGAGCTGTCCGGCCTGCCGTGGGGCTGGTGGGTCGGCGCCGACAGCGATCCGGGGACCGAGGCTTTGCTGCTCGCTCGCGGTGCCACGCTGTTCGCCGACATGCCGGTGATGGCGGTGGACACCTCGAAATATCAGGACTTTTCCGCGCCACCTTCGCTCAAGATCGTTCCAGCCACGACTCGGGACGAAATGACGGATCTCGTACGCGCGTACGCGGGGCCCCTCGGTCATGACGTCACCAACCTGAACCCGGTCGTGGCGGCGGAGATGAACTACGCCTCGCTCGACGTCCTGCGCCTGGCCGGGATCGTGGACGGCACCACGGTCGCGACCTGCACGCTGTCGCTCGGCACCGAGGTCGCCGCGCTGTACTGCATCGCGACCGACCCGGCCTACCGCAGGCGCGGGATCGCGACCGCCCTCACCGTCGAGGCCGTGCGCATCGCCGCCGAGTCCGGCCGCCGCGTCGTCACGCTGCAGGCCAGCAGCGAGGGCGAGCCCGTCTACCGGCGGATCGGATTCGAGACGGTGTCGCGCTATCACTGCTACCAGCTCACGTGAGGACTGTTGTGCGCATCCAGCTTCTCGGCCCGCTGCGGCTGTGGCGCGACGGCGCCGAGCTCGACGCCGGGCCCCGGCAGCAGTGTCACCTGCTGGCGCTGCTGCTCGCCGCGGACGGCCGCCCGATCAGCACGACTGATCTCGTCGACCTCATCTGGGGGGTCGAGGCTCCGGCGAGTGCCGTCAACGTCATCCACAAGTACGTGGGTGCGTTGCGCCGCCTGCTCGAACCCGAGCTGTCGTTCCGGGAGAGCGGCTCGTACCTGCTGCGGCACGGCAACGGCTATCTGTTCCAAGCCGCGCCCGGCATGCTCGACCTGGCCGAGTTCCGCAAACTGGTGCGGGCGGCCGGCGCGGACGACCTGCTCGACGGGTACCTGAAGGCGCTCGAGATGTGGCGCAGCCCGGCCGCGGCGGGCGACCTGCCGTCCAGTCCGCGCGCGATTGCCATGTTCGCGGCGCTGGACGGGGAGTTCTACGACGCCTGCCGCGCGGCGGCCGAGTTGGCCGTCGGCACCGGGCGGGCCGAGGACGTGCTGGGTGCGCTGCGTCTGGCCGTTTCGATGGCGCCGCTGCACGAACCGGTGCTGGCCAGCTTCATCACGACGCTGGCGGCGGCGGGGCACCAGGCCGAGGCGCTCGGGACGTTCCGGGCGGTGCGGGGGCGGCTCGCCGAGGAGCTCGGCATCGAACCCGGTGCGGCGTTGCAGGAGGCGCATCGGCGGGTGCTGAGTCAGACGGTGGCGCCGGGCGTCGGGGCCGCGCCCGCGCGTGTCGATGTGGCCGCGCCCGCGCGTGTTGACGTGGCTGCGCCCGCGCGTGTAGATGCGGCCGCGCCCGTGCGTGTCGATGTGGCCGCGCCCGCCGGTGTCGACCCGGCTGCTCTCGCGCGTTTTGACAGGGCCGCGCCCGCGCGTGTCGACGCCGCCGCTCTCGCGCGTTTTGACCCGGCCGGGCTTGCCGCTGCGCCCGCGCCTGCCCTTGTTGCTCCAGTCACCCCGCCCGCGCAGCTACCGCCCGACCTGCCGTTCTTCGCCGGCCGGGAGAGCGAACTGGCGGCGCTCGGCGACCTGATTCGCGAGCCGCGTACGAGCCCGCTGGTCGTGGCCTTGGACGGGATCGGCGGCGCCGGAAAGTCCACCCTGGCCGTTCACTTCGCGCACTCGGTCGCGGATCAATTCCCGGACGGCCAGTTCGTCGTCGACCTGCGCGGCGGCGGCGGTGTTTCGGACGAGCCGTTGCGGTCGCTGCTGGACTCGCTCGGGATGCGCGTTCTGCCGGCGACCTTCGACGCCCGGGTGGGTGCATACCGCAGCCTGACCGCCGGCAAGCGGGCGCTGGTGCTGCTCGACAACGCCCGCGACGCCGAACAGGTGCGGTCGCTGCTCCCGAACGCGCCCGGCAGCCTGGTGCTGGTGACCAGCCGGGAGCCGCTGACCGGGCTGGCCGCGTTCGCCGGCGCACACCTGTTGCACGTCGGCCTGCCGGATGCGAGGTCCGCGCGGGACCTTCTACGGCGCCGTCTGGAAAGGACCCACCTCGTCGACGAGGGCGCCCTGGCGGAGATCGTCGAGCTGTGCGGCCGGCTGCCGCTGGCTCTCGCTCTTCTGGCCGGGCGGCTCGGCTCCCATCCGCACCTGCCGTTGGAGACGGTCGTCGCCCGGCTCCGCGAACACGGCGGCCTCGACGTGGCGGCCGGCGAATCCGGAAGCCGGGCCACCGTGTTCCGGGCGTCGATCCGGCTGGCCGACGTCATGCTGGCCACCGGCGACTTGTCCGGCTCATGCCGCGCGTGGCGCACGGCCTGCGACGTCATGTACACCATGCGGCCCGGCGGCACGAGCGTGATGCGCGAGGCGGTCGACGAGATTGGTGGCCGGATCGCCGAGATCTCTTACGCCGGGGCACAGCGCTGGCCACCCCGGCAAGCCGTGACTCCTCAACCCTCGCAGGCCGTGACTCCTCACCGTGGCAAGCCGTGACGCCTCACTCCGGCAGGCGTGACTCCCCACCCCGGCAGGCGTGACTCCTCACCTCGGCACGCGTGACGCGGGTCAGCGCGGCCGGCCGCCCCGGCTCAGCACGCGCGCCACGAACCCCGGCCGGAAGAACGCGCTCGGCGGGGTCAGCAGCTGCTGCACCGCGACGAAGGTGCGGTTGACCTCCGCGTCGACCTGGGCGGCCCGCATGACCCTCCCGGCGTACCAATTGGTGATTTTGATGCCGGCGGGTCGTGGCCCGGTCGTCTCCGGGTAGTTGAAGTCGTTGCCGACCGCGAACTGCCACGGCGTCTGGATGACCTTCGCGACCGCCGCGTAGAACGCCCTGGCCATGGCCGCGTCCGTACGCGCGTGGTGCGAGTCCAGAACCCGGCCGAGGGTGGCGGCTTCCTGCAGCGCACAGGTCATGCCCTGCCCGTACACCGGGTTGAAGCTGCACAGCGCGTCCCCGAGCGCGACATAACCCGCGGGAAGCCGGCCGAGCTTCTCGAAGAGCCGCCGCCGGTTGGACGGGAACCGGGCGATCGTCACGTCGGAGACCGGCTCGGCCCGGCTCACCAGCTCGCTGATCATCGGGTCGGGCAGGTCCTTCACGGCCCGCGCGAACTGTTCCCCGTCCTCGGGCGGGTCGGTGCTGCGCCACCCGCCGAGCTCGATCACCCAGCGGTCGTCCTCGACGGGCAGCGCCACGCCGTACATCTTCTGGTGCGGCGGCTCCGGCTGGATGAGCGCGGCCTGCCAGTCCGGCAGGTCACCGGGCCGGCGGCGGAAGTACCGGGTGGAGAAGGTCATGCCCACCTTGATCTCCACCTGGGCGGGCGCCGGGAAGCCGAGCGCCGCCAGCCACCGGTCGGACCGCGACCCGCGCCCGGTACAGTCGACCACCAGGTCCGCGGCGATCGTCTCGCCGTTGTCGAGAACCACGCCGGTCACCGCGTCCCCGGATCCGGTCAGCCCGGACACCGCCACCTCGTCGCGGATCGTCACCTCGCGCAGTTCGGCGACCCGGTTCCGGACGGCCGTCTCCAGCCCAGGCCGGCTCACCGAGACCAGCGCCATGCCGGTCGGTACCGGCCGCGACCGGCGACCGGACCGGAACCAAGCCAGCCCGGTCCCGGTGTCGAACGTGGCGCCGCCGCCGGCCAGCAACTCCGCCTCGAACCCGGGAAACAGCTCGTTGAGCTCGTTCAGCCCGGAGATCAGCAGGATGTGCGCGTGCCCGCTCTGCGGCACACCCCGCCGGGGCACGGCCCGCTCCGGCAGGCTGTCCCGGTCGAGAACGGTGACGCTCGAGTACCGGGTGCTCAGCACCCGCGCCGCGGCAAGCCCGGCGATCCCCGCCCCGATGACTACAGCAGTGTTGTCCACACTGGGACGTTAGCCGCGAAAGCGTTTGCTTGGCGCAGCACAAATCCGTTCGTTCTCCGCGTCGTCGGCACGGACGCGAGCCTGGGTGTACCGGGAACGAGCGTTCGTTTTTCCGACGCTGTCTGCTCTCGGCGCGGGCCGGATGTCCAAGAAACGAGCGTTCGTTTTTCCGAGGCCGTCTGCTCTCGGCGCGAGCCGGATGTCCAAGAACGAGCGTTCGTTTTGAGGCTCATCGACGTGAACGCGAGCCGCAGTGCCCGAGAACGAGCGTTCGTTTCCGTGGCCCCGGGCGCGTCAAGTAAACACTCGTCGCCTTTATAGTGATTTAACGCCCCGCGTTCCGCGGAGTCAGGGCGGGTTTTCGAGACCTTGGAGAGTTATGGCTCATATGGGCGCAACTCTCCAAGGTCTCGAAATCGGGCGGAAAATGGCGGCGGTAAAAAGGGCGATACAGCCAAATCAATCGTCCTCTTCGGACGATCGTCCACGATGCGTAACTGTTCAGCTGGTTCCTGAGCTGGGGTACTTGATCTTGGTGGGTGGCTTGGGGCATCCTGGGTGTTGTGTCCGGTTCCCCGTCGGTTGAGCAGCTGCTCGGGCGGCTGGCCCGGCTGGAGACGGCACTGGCCGGCAAGGATGCGCTGATCGCCGAGCGTGATGCCCGGATCGAGGTGTTGACCGCTCGGGTGGCCGAGTTGGAAGCGTTGCTGCGTAAGGACTCGCGGACCTCGTCGAAGCCGCCGTCATCGGACGGGTTGCGCAAACCGCCGCCGCGTTCGCGGCGGGAGGTCTCGGGTCGTTCGCCGGGTAAACAGCCGGGCGAACCCGGGGTGACGTTGCGGCAGGTCGACAACCCGGACCGGGTGATCGTGCACCGGCCGCGGGCCTGTCGCGGCTGCGGGGCGTCGTTGCGGCGGGCGCCGGTGACCTCGGTCGAGACACGGCAGGTGTTCGACCTGCCGCAGGTGCGCCTGGACGTCACCGAGCATCGGCTGCAGCACCGGGCCTGCCGGTGCGGGACCGTCACCATGGCGCAAGCTCCGGCTAGCACCGGCGCGCCGGTGCAGTACGGGCCGCGGGTCCGCGCGATCGCCAGTTATCTGGTCGGCTACCAGCATCTGCCGTATCAACGCGCCGGTGAGACCCTCGCGGATCTGCTCGGCGTGAGCATGTCGGCCGGTACCCTTTCCACGATCGTGACGCAGACCGGCGAGGGTCTCGACGAATTCCTGGCGATCGTGCGGGACCTGATCGCCGCCGCCCCGGTCGCGCATTTCGACGAGACCGGACTACGCGTCGACGGCAAGCTGGCCTGGGTCAACGCCGCCGCCACCGAGAACCTCGCCCTGTTCAGCGTGCACCCGAACCGTGGCCACGAAGGTATGAAAGCCGCCGGCATCCTGCCCGTTTTCACCGGCATCGCCGTGCACGACGGGTTCAGCCCGTATCGCGCCTACGGCACCGCCCACCAACTATGCAACGCCCACCACCTGCGCGAACTCGCCGCGATCCTGGACACCCAACCCACCCAAACCTGGGCAGCGGACCTCTCACGGCTGCTCGCCGAGATCAACACCATGGCCCGCTACGCCCGCACCCACGGCGCCGACACGATCAGCCCCCGGCTACTGGCCGGCTACCGCAAACGCTACGACAGCCTGCTCGCCTACGCCCACGCCCTGCACCCACCACCGGCCGGGCGCGAAGCCCGCTCATCGATCGTGCGGCTGCTCGCCCGCCTACGCGAACACGCCGACGACGTACTGCGCTTCGCCTACAACCTCGCCGTCCCGTTCGACAACAACCTCGTCGAACGCGACATCCGCATGGTCAAACTCCGCCAAAAAATCAGCGGCGGCCTCCGCACCTGGACCGGCGCCCACACCTTCTGCGCCATCCGCTCCTACCTAACCACCACCCGCAAACACGGCATCAACGCCCTCGACGCCCTCACCCAACTCCACACCGGACACACCTGGCTCCCCCAAACCAGCTGAACAGTCACACGATGCGGGTGCCTGTGACCGAATAGTGGAACTGTTCAGCTGGTTCTCGCGCCGCTCACCCTCCGATGCGTTGGCCTGGCGTGGCTGAGCTGAGGGCCGTCGCTGTGGGGAGCTGGGACGTTCCGGCCGTGGCGGGTGCCCACACCCGCTGTGGGTCGCCGCGGTGTGGCGAACCGCAGCCTTCCCGGCGTCGCGATTCCCCACACGTGGGTGGGGGTGGCCGCGGTGTGGGGAGCTGCAGCCTTCCCGGCGTCGCGATTCCCCACACGTGGGTGGGGGTGGCCGCGGTGTGGGGAGCTGCAGCCTTCCCGGCGTCGCGATTCCCCACACGTGGGTGAGGGTGGCCGCGGTGTGGGCAGCCACAGCCTCCCCGGCGTCGCGACTGCCCACACCCGCGTGGGGGGCGCCCATTGGGGGGAGCTGGGACCTGCCCGGGCCTGGCGGCGTCGTCTCGCACGGGGACTCCCGACCGACGGAACCAGCTGAACAGTTCCGAATAGTGGAACTGTTCAGCTGGTTCTCGCGCCGCCTACCCTCTGACATGTTGGACCCGCTTATGGGCAGCTGGGACCTTCCGGCCGTGGCGACTCCCCACAGCGCCCCGCGGGCCGGTCGTTGCTGAAACGGCCCGAGCTGAACGCACTGGACCGCGGCTCATCTTCGGCCACTGGCCGGCCGAGACCGTGCTCCCGGTTCTCGCCGCGGCCCATCAACTCGGCGTCGAGCATTTCTCAGCGGGTTGCGGTCAGGTACGCGCGCTGCACCGTGACGGTCGCGCTGGTCGTCGCGGTGGCGGCCGTCGCGCGCAACGCGACGAACCCGGGCGTGGCCGGGTGGGTCACCCTCGCCTGAAACGTGGAGCCGGCTCCGCGCGTGACCGCGGCCGGCTGCCACGTCTCGCCTTCGTCGAACGACGCCTCGACCCGCACCGACGTCACCGGCTGCACCACGCTGCCGGGCTGTTGCCGCACCTCCAGCGGAATCGTGAACACGGCACCCGCCGGGGCCGTGTTCGTCGCGTCCAGCGAAGGCCGGAAGCGCACGACCGACAGCGGCACCGTAAGCGGCTTGCCGGCGTCGGCCGCGGTGATGCTGAACGACCAGTCGGCGGTAGTCCGGGTGGACAGGTCGAACGAGGGCCTCGAAGCGTCCGCGGTGAGCCGGTACCGCCCGGCCTTCGGTGCCGCGATGACGGTGGCCCGGCCGCCACGGTCGCCGTCGGCGATCAGGGCACCGTCGCGGGTCAGCGTGGTCGTCCCGGTCGTGAAGTCGACGCGGCTCGTGTGGCCGGCCGCGTCGCAGAACATCGGCACGTCGAGGGTCAGCGCGCTCGCCGTCCAATCCGCGGTGGACAGACACGGGCCGAGCACCCCGTCACCAAAGCTTTCCCGGTACGCCTCGCCGGCCTCGTACGTCGTCTCGCCGCCGTCGAGGTACGCGACGCTGTAGTTCGGGTCGTACGCCTCCTCGCTCACGGTCGTACGCCAGGTGGTGCCGGGGTCGTTGTTGTATCGCACCGTCGGCGTGAACGGGGCGTACACGGTGGCCATGGTCAGCGGGAAGCCGGCGAAGCCGTTGCCGGTCTCGAGGGCCGGGTCGGCGGCGGACGCCTGCCGCCGGTAGGTGCGGTTCACGGTGGCGAGGTCGGTCGCCGGCACGTTCCGGACCAGGCCGCTCGGCAGCCGGCCCGGCCAGTGCCAGGCCAGCTGGTAGCCGGGGTATGCCGCCCGGATCGCCGACACGAAACCGGTGGCCGAGCCGTTCTTGCCGAGCTGCGCGGTGTAGAGCGAGGCGCCGTCACCCACCGCCATGTCCACTGTGGTCCAGTCGGCCGGCCCGCGCACCCCGACGGTGACGTCCGTGACGCTGTTGACCACGCCGGTGTCGGGTGGCGCGATGGTGACCGCTCCCGCTTGGCGGCCGTCGAGGCGTACGGTCTGGTCGGCATTGACGTCGAGGACCGGCTGGGTGATGGCGACGCCGTTGAACGCGGCGTCGTACATGGCGGTGACCACCGCGTAGCGGCCGGACGGGACCCGCAGCGTCAACGCGGTGCTACCGGCCTGGTAGTGGTCGACCGAGTCGATGACGAGCTGGCTGTCCAGGCCGATGACCTTGGTGTAGAAGTTCTCGGTCGGCTGGCCGTCGCGGTCGATGTGCTCGAGGGTGAGCGTGTGCTGTTCCGGCTCCCGGTTCAGCCCGACCGGGGTGGTCACGTGCAGGTCGCCGCTCGTGGCGGTCACCCGCCCGGAGTAGTAGCCGTCGGGGGCGGAGGCCAACGGGCGTACCGAAATGGTGGTTTTGGCGACGCCACCGGCCGGCACCGTCAGCGTCTGCGAACCCAGGCCGAAGAGTCCGGCCGGGGCGGGCTTCGCGTCGGGACCCGTCACGTCGAGCCGCAGCGCGAGCGTGACCGGGCGGGTGCCGGTGTTGCGATAGGTGAGAGCCTTGGCGATCGGGGTGTCGTCGGTGTGCGGCCAGGTCTGGCCGAGGCTGAACGTGGGCGGATCGGCATACACCGGCGCGTGCACCGCCGTGCCGACGTCGACGCGTCCGGCGCCCTGCTCGTACACGTCGAGGTCCGCGGCGGGGGTGGCCGATCCCATCAGCGCGGACTTCAGCGCCGGCTGCGTCCAGCCCGGATGCTGCTGGGCCAGGATGGCGGCGGCACCAGCGGCGTGCGGCGCGGCCAGCGACGTCCCGTACTCGGTGGTGTAAAGCTGCCCCGGATCGGGAAAGCTGTCGCCGCTCTTCGCGCCGGTCACGTCCACGCCGGGAGCGGTCACGTCCGGCTTGACGGCGCCGTCGCCCAGCCGGGGACCGCGGCTCGACCCCGCCCACAGGTGCTCGTCGTGGTCGACGGCTCCGACGGTCAGCGCGGCGTCGGCGTCGCCCGGCGAGGTGACGCCGCGGGCGCCGTCGTTGCCGGACGCGATGACGAACAGTGAGCCGTTGGCGGCGGTCAGCCGGTTCACCGCGGTGTCGAGCGGGTCGTCGCCGGGCGAGTCCGGGAAACCGATGCTGATGTTGATGACGCGGGCGTGCTTCTCGCCCGAGGCCCACTCCATCGCCGCGATGAGCGACGACTCCATGATGTCGCCGTCGCCGACCTTGCCGGAGATCAGCCGCGCGTCCGGTGCGACGCCGCGATACCGTCCGCCGGAGGCCGCTCCGGTGCCGGCGATGACCGAGGCGACGACCGTGCCGTGCCCGCTGACGTCGTGGATGTCGTCCCGGGTCGGTGCGCCGCCGTCGGCGACCGGCGTGAAGTCGACCTGGTCGTCGACCTTGCCGGCCAGGTCGGGGTGGGTGGTGTCGATGCCGGTGTCGAGCACGGCCACCGTGACACCGGCCCCGGTCAGACCGGCCTGCCAGGCCGCCGGCGCGCCGATCTGCTGCACGCCTTCCGCGCCGGTGACATGGCCGACCGCGTCGAGCCAGACCTTCCCGGTGGCAGCGGGGGTGGTCAGGGCATGCCAGAACCTGCCGGCGGCACTCTTGGGCGTACGGATGACGTCGGCTCCCACGGTGGGCAGCCGCCGGGTGGTCCGGCTGGACGACGCCTTGGCCGCGGCGGTGGCGGCGGGCGACTCGGCGACGATGAGCGGGAGGTCGCCGCGGGTGTCGCCGTACCCGGAGCTGAGCAGTTCGGTGACGTCGAAGAGGCGCCGGTCCACGCGGTCCGCGTTCAGCATCGGCAACGCGTCGGCCGGGATGACGCTGACGTGCCCGCCGGTCGTGCTGGTGAGCATCGGGATCTTCGCACGACCGGGTCCATGATGGACGCTGACCGCGTTGCCGGGAAGCAGCGTCACCGTGTCACCGGTGATCAGCGTGACCGCGCGCGAGGCCTCCGGGTGGTCCGCGGGCCGGGCGGCTTGCGCGGTGCCGCTCCCGGCCAGGCCGAGAGTCAGGATGACGGTGGCCGCAGCCCCGGCCGCCATCCGGTGTGATCGATACATACCTCCTGGACGCCGCCGGGTTGCCCGCCGCTGCCTCACGTCACAGTGATGAATATCCCTGGGCTCGCCATGAATTCCGTGCAATTCGACAAGCTTTTATCCGTACGCCTGTGCTCGATCCGTTGCGGGCACGCGGGATAAACGCTTTTGTTCAACGTGGTGGTATCCATCACGGTGAACATTTACGTGGTGACGCAAAGACCGCAGAAAGGTGTCGTGTGAAAGGGGACTTCGTCCGTCCTGTGAGGAGCGGAACGTTTTTGTTCGAGATCTTGACCGGGTTGTTCGGACCGGGTTCTGCTGGACGCCGTTCAATTCTCTCCATGCACTTTGGAGGCACCGTATGGGCGGGTTTTCTCTGCGCGGACGCGCTTTCGCCCCAGCCGTGGCGGGGGCCGTGGCGCTGGCGATCACCGCATCCGCAGCACCCGCGTCCGCAGCACCGCCGAGCCCCTCACCCAGCCGCCACACCCTGTCCAGCAGCAAGCCGCAATGGCTGCCCCGGGCCCGGAACCTGGGCGCCACGCCGAGCGCCAGCCGCATCGACTTCGGCCTGCTTCTGGGTCTGCGTAACACCGACGACGCCGTCGCCACGTTGCAGCGGATCTCGGACCCGGCCGATCCCGGCTTCGGCAAGGCGCTCACGCCGGAGCAGTTCCGCAGCCGGTACGCGCCGAGCCCGTCGGACGTCACCGCCGCCCGCACCTGGTTGACCTCACAAGGCTTCCAGGTCGAGAAGACCCTGCCGAGCGGCAGCTACATCGAGGTCAGCGGAACCGCCGCGCAGATCAACAAGACCTTCGGCACCACCGTCAACAACTACTCCTACCAGGGCCGCACCGTGCACGCGAACGCGGACACGCTGACGTTGCCGGCCGACACGCCGGCGCCGGTCGTCAGCGCGGTCAGCGGCGTGCTGGGCATCGACCAGGGCGCCCAGCCGTTCAAGCCGGCCGACCGTGAGCCGGGCCCCGGGCCGGGATTCCGGGCCGCCGAGCCGTGCTCCGACTACTTCGGACAGAAGACCGCCACCGACCAACCCCCGTTCAACGGCCAGAAGCAGCCGTACGTCGTCTGCGGTTACACGCCACAGCAACTCCAATCGGCGTACGGGGAAAGCTCTTTGCTTCGTTCCGGGTTTGACGGGCGCGGGACGACGGTGGCCGTGGTCGATGCCTACGCGTCGCCGACCATGCCGGCCGACGCGCAGAAGTACAACCAGCTGCACCACCAGCCGGCCTTCCGTCCCGGGCAGTACCGGCAGATCACGCCCGCGCCGGACGGCTACGGCCTGCTCGACGAGTGCGACCCGCAGGGCTGGTACGTCGAGCAGTCCATCGACATCGAGGCGGTGCACGCGACAGCTCCGGGGGCCGATGTCGTCTACGTCGGCGGCGCCGACTGCGACACCGGGCTGAGCAACGCGTGGGCCGAGACCATCGACTCGCACGTCGCGGACATCATCACCAACTCGTGGGGCTTCGGCACCGACGACATCACGCTGATGGGCGCGGACTTCGTGCGGTTCTTCGAGCAGTTCTCGCTGGAGGCGGCGCTGACCGGCATTACCGTCACGTTCAGCAGCGGCGACGCCGGGGACCACACGGCCGGCACCGACCCGGCCGCCAAGACCGCCGAGTTCCCCGCCGACCTGCCGTTCGTGACCGGCGTGGGCGGCACCACCGTCGGCATCGACCGGGACGGCCGGCGCCAGTTCGAATACGGCTGGCAGACCGCGTACGCCATGCCGGACGGCAAGGGCGGCTGGGGTCAGCCGGAATGGGTCGCGGGCGGCGGCGGTGGCCCGAGCGCCATCTACGCGCAGCCGTTCTACCAGAAGGGCAGGGTCGCCAAGGCGGACGCGACGGTCGGCGGCAAGGCCATGCGCACGGTGCCGGACATCGCGGCCACCGGCGACTCGAACTCGGGCATGCTCGTCGGCGCGACGCAGGTCCTGCCCGAGGGCACCACGTTCAACCAGTTCCGGATCGGGGGCACGAGTCTTTCCTCGCCGCTGATCGCCGGCATGCTCGCGGTCGCCAGCCAGAAGGAGCACCGCCGGCTCGGGTTCGTCAATCCGGCCCTCTACCGGCTGCTGAACACGTCGGCGCTCTTCGACGTCAGCGCGCCGAAGAAGCCGGCGACCCAGGTGCGCGACGACTACGTCAACCAGGTCGACCCCAGCGGTGGCACGACGTTCAAGCTGGAGACGATCGACTCGCAGGTAACGACGCTGCACGACCACCCGGGTTACGACACCGAAACCGGTGTGGGCACGCCGAACGGCCCGCAGTTCTTCAGCGCGCTGCACTGAACCGTTACGCCCGAGACCCGGAGGCCGTCACCGCTGCGGTGACGGCCTCCGGGCTTTTCAGGCGCTTTTCTGGCCCGACCGGCGGTACGCCAGGAGGCCGAGGACCAGCGCGATCACGCCGGCGGCCAGGCCGGCGATGCCCCAGGCCATGCCGCCGTTGCCGTCGTCGCTGTCCTTGGTCGCCGCGACCGTGGTGACGGTGGGCGCGGACCCCGAACCGGCGGCGGTGTCCGCTCCGGCCGCGGTCAGCTTGAGCACCGGGGCCGGCTTCTCCGGCTCGCTGCCGTCGGTGGTCGGCTCGTCGATCCAGCGGATGATGGTGCCGTCCGAGTAGGTCTGCAGGGCCTTGAAGACGATCTGGTTGGTCTTCGGCAGCGGCCCGAGCGAGACGTCGAACTCCTGGAACTGGCCGGGCTTGATCTCCGAGCCCTTGGCCGCCGTCCAGGTGATCTTCGAAACCGCCTCGCTGATCTCGCCGTCGTCGGTCTTGACCGGGGTGGCCAGCTTGGTGGTCACGGTCGCGGCGGTCCAGCCCGGCACCGGCTTGAGCGAGACCGACGCGATCGGGGCGTCGGTGGGGATGTTGACCTCGAGCTTGGTGGTCGAGGCGGTGTCGCTTTCGGTCGGCACCCGGAACGACACCTTGGTGTAGGCGCCCTGCGTCGCCGAGTTCGGGTTGACCGTGACGTGTGCCGACGCGGGCCCGGCCACGGCGAACACGGCGGCAGCGGCCACGGCGGCGACCACACCGGCGCGGCCGAGCAGCGAGCGTTTCATCAGTAAGAGCCTTTCTGATCTTTACCTGGGTCCTTGCTGAACAGCTCAGTGGTCGGCGGCCGGTGGCGAAAAGTTCCGCCGGGACCGCAGATACACGACCGCGCCGGCGCCCACGAGAAGAACGGCGAGCACGACGACGCCGATCACCAGCGGTGCGGACGTACCGCCGCCGCCGACCGACGCGGCCGCCGGCTGAGGCACCTGAGCTGCCGGTTTGGTCGGGTCGGCCACGGTGAACGGGAACGACCCCTCGACCACGTGACCGTCGATGGACAGGGTGCGGTAGTTCACCGTGTACGTGCCGTTGGCCAGCCCGGGGGAGAAGGTGACGGTTCCCGTGTTGCGGACGAACGCCGGCCCGGTGGTCGAGACGAGCCGCCTCGATACGTCGGAGACGGTGATCTGCGTGTGCTCGGTGTTGAGCGTCTGCAGAAAGCGAAGCGTCACGGTCTTCGGCGCGGTCGTCAACCGGGCCCCGGCCGCCGGGTCGGAGCCGATCATCAGGTTGTGCGCCCAGGCCGGGGCGCTCGGCAGCAGGACGGCGATGACGACCGCGAGCCCGACCAGTAGTCGCTTGCCCGTTCGCGTTCGCGTTCGCGCTCGCCGGAATTTTCGCATCATTGTTCTCTTTCCGGGCTTAAGTTCCCGTATCAGTAGTCGTTCGCCGCGGCGGTTTGGTTCCCGCGCCGCCGCAGGACGGCAATGAGCACGCACCCGGTGATCGCGACGACGTGTGTGGCGAGCCGGGCGATGCCGACGCCGTCGTCGAGCGCGTCGCTGACGGTGACCAGCGTGAGCACACCGACGAACGCGACCAGCATGATCAGCACACCGGGCGGGCACCGGCCGGCCCGCGCCACCCAGATCAGGCCGGTCCCGATGGCGATGTTCCAGGCCGCCGATTCGTTGTCGAGGTGCCCGCCGTCCACGATGTCGACCAGCGAGAACCCGGCCAGCTGCGCGACGGCCAGCGACAACTGCACGAACCCGACGAGCGCGATGGCGATGCGTAGGCGCAGGCGTACGGGACGTGGTGGGGGTGTGGTGTCGTCGGCGGTGACCAGGCGCAGTGGCGGGCGCGTCTCCCTTGCCATGATCGGGCAGTCGGCGCGGCGGCGTCCGTGGTTCCCGGGGGCGCGGTGATTCACATCCGGGAACCTTTATCCTAATTGGGCGATGGGCACCGGCGGGGTGTGGTCGGCCGCCCGCGCCGTGGCCTCATGAGCGTACCGGCGATCGCGCATTTCACCGTAACCTGACTACGGACTGAGGTGGCCTCCCCGGCCAGGAGTCTTTTACGCATTCGATACTTCTTTCGGGCGCCCAAGCGATCGGCCGCGCCGGAGGGGGCGGTCGGTCGATAAGGCGATAATGCGCTGCGTCGTCAGCTCAATCGCGAAAGGATAGGTCGGTCGGCAAGAAATAGCCACGTCGAAACTGTAGGACTCAGTAATTGAACGTCCCGAGATTGTCGGAACAAGCAATTGTCCGATGTGTTTCGCGCCACGATCACTAGGTGGACCCATGAGTCCGGATATTATGGGAAGCGCCGACCGTGGCCCCGCGTGAGCTGGCGTAACTTCAGGCGCACGTAGTGCTGCCGGTCATCCAGGGCGAGTGCGCCCCGGATGACCGGCAGCGGCGTGCCGGGTCGCCAGGTGGGGGACACGGGCGGCGCCCCCGGCACATTTATTGAGGAATGACTTCGGCGGCTTCCCGCTTATCGGCTGCCGATGCTACCGCGCTGCGGCGGTGCGACAGGAAAGCGTTGCCAACATACTCGTCAAACGGAGAGGAGCACGGGAAATTCATCAGTGAAATGTTTTCCATGCCACATCGAGCCGTCCTGCGGAAACGGCCGCGGAAGGCGAAAGCGCCAGTTTTGATGCTCACCGGTGCGGGGCGGCGCCAAGGCGAGACCGGCGAATGTTCATCCACTTTGTCCGGGCGATCGTCGGTCAGCGGGGCCGTCTCCGGTTTCGTTCAGGGTGCGGCGCTGAGGACGTAGCGGTTCTTGCCGCCAGCTTTGGCGGCGTACATCGCGGCGTCCGCGTCGCGCAGCAGGTCGTCGGCGGTGTCGCTGGTGCCGGGCAGGTGCAGGGCGATGCCGACGCTGGCCGTGACGGTGGCCGCGACACCGGTGATGTCGATCGGCGCGTGCACATCGGCGACGATGCGCTGCGCGGCGGTCCGGGCGTCGGCGGGCTCGGCCAGTGATTCGAGCAGCACAGCGAACTCGTCGCCGCCGAAACGAGCCGCGGTGTCGCCGATCCGCACACCGGCGTGCAGCCGTTCCGCCACGGTTTTGAGCACGATGTCGCCGGCGTGGTGGCCGCGGGCGTCGTTGACCTGCTTGAATCCGTCGAGGTCGATGAACAGGACGCCGATGACGTGCTGGTTCCGTGTGGTCAGGGCGTGGGTGAGCCGTTCGTAGAACAGCTGCCGGTTCGCCAAACCGGTCAACGGGTCGTGAAACGCCAGGTGATGCAGTTCGTGTTCACGTTCCCGCAGCCGCGCCTCCACGCTCTCGCGGCGCTCGATGTCGCGGCGCAGCGCCGTGGTGGCCTGCTCGACCTGGTGCAAGGCCCGGCGGCGACCGCTGGCCAGAACGCCGGTGACCACGGCCAGCATGATCGTCAACGCGAGGGCGGCGGCGCCGGTGAGGCGGCTGATTCCGCGGTCGGTGATGGTCAGCAGCCGGCGGGTCGGCCACATGTCGATGCGCCAGGGGCGCTGGCCCACCTGGAGCACGCGTTCGCGGTCGAGCTGCTCTTCGTGCAGCCGGGTGCCGGGGCGGGAGGCGGCGATCACCGTGCCGGACGCGCCCGGATCCGACAGCGAGACCTGCATGGCCCCCTGCGCGCGATTGATCAGGGTTTGCGACAGGAAGTCCTGCCCGCGTACCGCCATGACGATCCAGCCCTCAAAGGTGGAGGTGCCGGTGCGGTCCGGCGCGGTGTGCACCGGGGCGGCGAACACGACCGAGGTCTGCCGTACGGCGGGATCCACCCTGCGGTCGCGGATCAGCTGATAGGCGGCGCTGACCGCCAGCTCGCCGCTGCGCCGGGCCATCGCCAGCACCACGGCCGACTGCGGGCTCTGCGCCATATCCAGGCCGAGCACGCTGGGCCCGGTGTCGAACATCCGATCGAACACGGCGAAGTAGTGCTCGGCCAGCCCGGCCGCCGGCGTCAGCCGCAGCCCGGCGGCCCCGAGCGAGCGCCATTTCTGCTGCACCGCGCTGGTCTGACCGGTCGACGCGGCGACGACGAACGCGACGCTGGCGGCGCCGGGCAACCGGGCCCCGTTCAACTCGGCGGTCAGACTGTCGTACTCGTCGCGGTCGGGCAGCCCGCGTGTGCCGACCGCCGCGGCAAGATCGTCGAGGGTGTCGGTGTACTGATCCACCCGGTCACTGATCGCTTCGCTGACCTCTTCGGCGTAGCGGTCCATCAACTGCCCGGCGTAGCGGTCCTCGTTGTGCAACTGCCCGTCGTAGACCGCGCCCGACACGAGCGCTCCGATCGTGAGTACGGCGGTCACCAGGGCGGCGACACCCCACCGCCCGCCCGGCCCCAGCCGGCCCCCGCGATCACGCACATCCTTTTGATCGGCCGTCCACGTGGCCCGCTTAGTCCTACCGCGGTCGGGGCCGGCCAACAGGCCGGCCCCGGGGTGGTCAGCCGCGTTTCATGGCGAAAACGTGCAGTGCGGCTTTGTTGGGCACGGCGGTGCTGCTGACGTTGGGAAGCTGGACCCGGACGGGTGTCTTGCCGGATTGCAGGGACACTCCGGCGTAGTAGACGTACGCGGGTAGCGGGTAAGCCTTCGTGCCGTGGCGGTTCTGGTAGGCGGTGCTGATCGCCGCGTCACCGGTCCCGCCGAACCAGTCGGGGCTGCTCAGGCTGAACTGCTGGCTGGTTCCGTCGGAGTAGAAGACGGTCCCGTTCCCGCCGGCAGTTCCGTAGCTGGCCGCGACCAGGAATCCCAGGGTTTTGCCTTGCGTGCCGTCGACGGCGATGCTCTGGCCGGAGGCGACGGCGTTGTCGGGCCGGCCGAACGTCCCGTTGCCGCTGGTCTGCGTTACCCCGGCGGTGGCGGGCCAGGTGAAGCCGAGACCTGCCTTGGTGAGGGTGGCACCGGGCTTGACGCCGGCCGCGGCGAGCGCCTGCGCGGAGAAGCTGCCGCCCCGTCCGTCGAAGTCGCCCACGTCGGTGGCGCCGTCCTGGGTGACAGCGACGTTGTTGAACGCCGATTCCAGGCTGGCCGCGCCCTTGCCGAGGCCCATCGCGTAGACGTGCAGCGTGGGCGTTCCCGCGGTGGCCGCGGCGCTGACCGCGGGCAGCTGGACGCTGACCGGTGTCTTGCCGCGCCGCAGCGGCACCCCGCTGTAGTAGACGTTCGCAGCCACCTGGGCCTTCTGATTGCCCTGCCGGTTGACGAAGGCGGTGGAGATGGCCTTGTCCGCTCCGTCGCCGGACCAGTCCGGGCTGTTCAGGCTGAACTGCTGACTGGTCTTGTCGGAGTAGAACACCGTGCCGGTCCCGCCCGCGGGACCGTAGCTGGCCGAGACGAGGAAGCCGAGAGTGTCGCCGGTACCGCCCAGCGCGATGGTCTGACCGTTGGCGACGGTGTTGTCCGCCTTGCCGCTACCGGCCGTGGATGGCCAGGTCAGGGCCACACCGCCACGAGACACGGCGGAACCGGGAGTCACGCCCGTCGCGGCGAGTTGCTGCGCCGAGAAGCTGGCGCCGTTGCCGTCCATGTTGCCGGCCTTCGTGGCGCTTTCCTGCGTGACCGAGACGTTGTTGAAGGTGGCGGCCAGCGACGACGCGGCCGTCCCCGGGGTGGCCGCCGGCACCTGCTGGGCGATGCCGTCGAGGTAACGCACGGCCTTGGTGACGGTGAGGCCCACCAGGTGCTGCGCGTCGATTCTCCCCCATTCGACCGGGAGCATCTGGGCCAGCTTGGGCTTGCCCTGCTCGTTGGCCGCGGTGGTCATCGCGGTGACGAAGGCGCCGGCCGAGTCGATCTGGCTCTGGGTCAGGACGACCGTGTCGGCCTTGGCCGTGCCCACCGCCTGCAGCACCGGCGCCCAAGCCTGGACCGTCGTCACGAACTGCGTGAGGAGCGGGCCCTCCAGATGCAAGGTGGCGTCGATGTCGTCCCGGTTGTCGAGGAAGAGCTTGTCGTAGTAGGCGACGGCCGGGGACTTGGTGACGGTGCCGAGCTCGTACATGTGGATCAGCGAGCCGGCGACATCCTCGACGGGAGCGCCGCCGGCCGCCAGCGCACCGGCGTTGCCGTACACCTGCTCCAGGGTCGAGCACACGATGGTGATACCGCCGCAGCCGTCCGGCCGCGGGTCCGGGGTGAACTCGGTGACCCCGACCTCGTTCTCCCAGACGGTGACGGTGACCGAGGCCTCCCGTGACGCCGGGCCGTAGAGGTCGGACGCCGCGGTCACCATGGCCGTTCGAGCGTCGGCGAACGTCGAGGTCGGCGACAGGTACTGCGTCAGGGCCCGCCACAGGATATCGGTGGTGGTGTCGGCGCTCAGCAGCGAGGACATGCGATAAAACGCGTAGTTCGGAATTCCGCTGTTGGTGTGGACCCCGCCGTTGTCGAAACAGGTCTCGACGTACGCGCTCATGTGTCTCGGCTGGTCGTACGCGGTGGGGTCGGCCATGGACCGGATGGGCCCCATGGCCTTCATGTCAGAACCCACGAGCCAGTCGTTCGCGCCCTTGGCCGCCCGCTCCGTCATCTCACCGAAGAAGTCGGAGATGCTCTCGTTCAGCGATCCGGATTCGAACTGATACTGCAGGCCGGCCGTTTTCTCGGTGACGCCGTGCGTCATCTCGTGGCCGGAGACGTCCTGCGACAGCATGCCGTCGCCGTACGTCATGGTCGAGCCGTTCCAGAACGCGTTCTGGTAGTTGTTGTCGTAGTGCACGTACGACTGCAGGGGCATGCCGTTGCCGTCGATGCTGTTGCGCCCGAACTTGGTCTTGTAAAAGTTGTAGACCACGCCGCTCTGGTTGTAGGCGTCGTTCGTGTCGGCGTCGCTGGTGGCCGTGCCACCCTCCGCTCGCACCTGCACGGCGAGCGCCGCGTTCGTCTGGTGCTTCATGTCGAAGATCTTGCGGTTCAGGCCCGAGGCGCCGCTGTCCGGGTTGCCCGGGGAGCCCTCGTCAAGGTTGTAGACGAACGGGAAGGCCGGAAGCGGATCGTCGCAGAGCTGACCGGCGTCATGGGGCAGGTCGTGGCACTCCGGCGGAAGCTTCGGGATGGCCTTCTTGATGTCGTCCGCGAACTGCGCGTCCCGGGTCGCCATGGACGGCCCGTTCCAGTTCGCGTTGTGCAGCTTGTCACCGAGCCCGCTGGGGAAGCCGTTGTACGACACGAGCGCCGGACGCCGCCAGGTGTGGTAGAAGTTCTCCGGCGGTTCGTCGCCCGCGTTGGCGATGCGGAACCGGTGCGTCGAGCCCCCGTCCTTGTGGTAGACGACCTTCGGATGAGTGCCGTCCCAGCGAACCGCGCTCGCCGGTTGAATGTCGTACTCGCCGTGCCCGGAGGCGGCGACGTACTGCGCCTGGTCGTCCTTCACCCAGACGGCGATGTGCTCCCAGTCGTGAACGTGCCCGCCCACGTCGGCGACGTTCTGGACCGCCACATCCTTCTCGAAGTAGTAGTCGTAGATGTAGACGCACCATCCGGAGTTGCACCGCTGCCGCGAGTAGGCGTTGGTGTTGTCCAGATCGGACTGATCCCGGCAGTCCTGCGAGGCTGTCACATTGTCGTGCGGCAGGCCCTGCGACAGGGTGCCGTCCGGCCCGATCGCGGGCACGTTGTAGCAGCTGTCGGTGTCGTAGTCGACGTCCGGCGCCCACTTCAGGTCGTTGACCGTGGCGTTCTGCGGCAGCGCCTTGGGCGGATTGACAGCGGCGGCAGCGGCCGTCTCGGTGAGCGGCTGGACCGCGACGATGACACCCTTGTGCAGAGCATCGACGAAAACCCGCTCGCTGAAACCGCTCGTGTCCATCAGATCGATCTGCCAGGCCAGCGCCGATGGGCTCGTCAATCCCTGCCGCGCCCGGCCGGCGTAGACCACCAACGACGGAGCCGCGGTCGTCCTGGCCTGCTGCATCGTCTTGCCGGCAACATCAACAGCCTCATTTCCCCGTACGGTCGGGACCGTCGACGCCGGCGCGATGAGATCGGGGCGCAGGCCGTTGGTGACGGCGGTCACCGTGGTGCCGGCGGCGTCCAGGTGCACGCCGAGCCGGGCGTTGTACACCGGCACGCCGTGGATGGACTGGTCGTACCAGACATGGCGGGCGCCGCTCGGATCCGGTAACTGGACGCGGCCGGTGACCTTCGACAGCATGCCGTTCGTGTCCGCGACGCCGAACACCTTCGCGTGCGCGTGGAGCCACCCCGCGACGTCGCGCCCCGCCAGCGGGCTACGCAAGCCACCCAGCGTCGACGGGGTGCCCGTCAGCGGATTCCGGGCCACGTTGAGCTGGTGGCCGGTTTCCCGCTGGATCTGCGCCAGGGCGTCGCCGACACCGGGAGCCTGCCACGTCGGCTGCGGCTTCGGCGGCGCCGCCGAGGCGGCACTCGCGGGCAGCAACGACGCGGCCACCGCCACCGCGGCTACGACCGCCGTCGCACGCACGGTCCGTTGTCGTGCGGCCCACGCGCTGCTCGCCGGACGCAGCCGCGCCGCGGGGAAGAAGCGGACGACCACGCCGCCGACCGCCAGTGCCCAGCCGGCCGCCGCGGCGACCGTCCAAACGCCGGACATGGACAGTCGCATCGACGCGGCGGCACCCGGGTCATGCGTCGCCGCCTGCGCGATACCCGCGAACGAGGCGTACAAGAACGCCGAGGCGACGAGCAACGGCCGCTTCGGAAGCGCGAGAACGCGGGCCGCGCCGGCAGCGAACAACCCGAGCACCGCGGAACCGAGCAGCGGGCCGACGGCCACCAGAGCCAACGCGGAACGCTGCTCGAGCACCCAGGAAGCGGTGATGTGGCCGGAGAACGGCGCCATCCGCCACCCGACCGGCACCCCGGAACCGGCGACCAGCCCGGCCACGGTGCCCGATAAGCCGGGGGAGAGTTGCTTCGCCACCAGAACGTCGAAGTAGGCGGCACCGTGAGCCGCCACCACGCGCAGGGCGACCTGCACAGCGGCCAGCGCCGAGACCAGCCCCACCAAACCGGCACCTAGCGCAGCGACGGCGGTATGCCAGCCCCTGCGTAAGAACTCTTGTCGCACCGAACCTCCCTGAACTGGCTCCGACCAACTCGGAGCACCCTGAACAGGGCGCGGCCCGTCAACCTGCGGAAGACGGGCAAAGCGCCTTCGCTTAGCGAAGTGGCGCGGCGCGGCCGGAATGTGACCACCGTCATGCGCGCGATCAAATATTCACGGGCATGGAAGTGATCTCCATCGCTCCGGCGAATGACCGAGATGCGGCCGCAACGGAAACGGCGACGTGCTCCCCCCGGCGACCGGGGTCACATTGGAGAGTCTTCGTCCGCCGCCAGCGTGTATGGGCAACACGCCGAACGGAAGTGTCCAGAAAGCGTCGGTTGCCGGGCCGGACCCGGGCCTGGGGCATGACGGCTGGCCTCGGCATCAACGACAACGGCTTCGTCACGGTCGGCACCCCCGCCGGCGGCGTCTTCGCCGGGCGCCGAAGACATCAAGACCCCATCCGAACAGGCCTTGTTCGGCGGCATCGCAGGCGTCGCCCACGACATCCGCTGCACATCAACGCGACCGCGTGGACGTCAACGCCGACTCGGTGGCCCGATTCACCTTCAACACCACAACCATCCCCTGACAACCCCGGCCCACGTACGCCTCCGGTCCTGAAGCGGGATGTCCCAGTACCCGCTTCACCACCGGAAGCCCACGACCAGTTCGGCCATTCGTGCTGCGGATCGGCAGTGGGCGTACGGGGAATTAGCGGAGCAGGGCCTTCCGGCCCAGCGCGAGGTGACGACACTCGGATCAGCCCGCGCGCGCGGGGAGCAGGTCATCGCCAACGTGCTGACCGGTCCGTGGCTGGGATCACCCTCCGCGTCCGCGGGGAGCAGCCCCCGGTCGGCGTACGGGCTGGTCTTGAACCACGATCACCCCCGCGTGCGCGGGGAGCAGACATACAAATCGGTGAGCGCCTTGGCTACCGAGGGATCACCCCCGCGTGCGCGGGGAGCAGGTTCGAGAAAAAGCGCGTGGATGCTCGATTCTGGGATCACCTCCGCGTGCGCGGGGAGCAGGGCGGCCGAGACCGCGGCCAGCGCGATGACCCAGGGATCACCCCCGCGTGCGCGGGGAGCAGTTGTCGGTCTCGGCCTTGTTCAGGCCGACCCGCGGATCACCCCCGCGTGCGCGGGGAGCAGCGAGAGCACTCCCGTCGGATAGGTCGTGTGATGGGATCACCCCCGCGCGCGCGGGGAGCAGAAGGTTCGCGCCGCGGGCGAGCCGGTCGGGGCGGGATCACCCCCGCGTGCGCGGGGAGCAGCCGACGGTTTCGCCGTCGTTGCCGACGATCGCCGGATCACCCCCGCGTGCGCGGGGAGCAGGACTGCCGAGGGATGGGCGGGGCAGGGTAGTCACGGATCACCCCCGCGTGCGCGGGGAGCAGCGCGTGTGGGAGCGCCACCGGCAGGGCCTGCACGGATCACCCCCCGCGTGCGCGGGGAGCAGATCTCCGCGCGGTGCAAGGGCAGCGCCTCAGGCGGATCACCCCCGCGTGCGCGGGGAGCAGAGAACCGCCGCCCCGGCGTTCATCGCCCGCCAGGGATCACCCCCGCGTGCGCGGGGAGCAGTCGATGGCGGCTGCCGCGGGCAGGGCGTACGGAGGATCACCCCCGCGTGCGCGGGGAGCAGTCGCCGTCGGTGAGCGAGCGGTCGGCCTGGTGTGGATCACCCCCGCGTGCGCGGGGAGCAGGCTTGTTGACCTGCGGGGTTGAAGATCAACATCCTGGTTCTTGTTCACTCGGACTGGCAGCGCATGGTTGCTTTCCAGCCGGCCGGACCGACGACGCGTGGCGGCCTTGCAGCACGTGGCGCTCGGCGGGGCCGGACCGACCCGCCCGCGCGGCGGGTTGCCATCGCTTGGAATCGTCCGCCCCACGCCCTTGCTTTGTGGAGAGATCGAGATCTAGCACCACTCTCGGCATTCTCACACTCCTAAGTGGTGGCCAGCGACCCCAGCGTAGCCTGTCGTTGATCTAATTTCCGGTCGAGGGCTTCGCCTGTTACTGCGGCGTCGCGAAGGCTATCCTTGAACTCGGTAAATTGGGGCGACAACATCGCGCGAATGAACGCCGGCCACAACGGCTACGAGACCGCGCCGCCGGGCGCCTTCAACTGGGGCGGAGGCGGTGGCATCAGCCAGGTGTGCCCGCAGCCGACATATCAGAAGGGGACGGTGCCGGCCGCCCTGTCGAGCACCGCTCGGGTGATCCCGGACATCTCGGCCGACGCGGGCTTTCGCCGTCCTCGAGGCCGACGCCATGCAAGGCGCCGGGCACGCCTTCGGCTTCGCCAACCCGCTGCTCTACCGCACCGGCACCGCGATCCACGATCTCACCCCCGTGAACCCGGCCAACCCGCCGATCGTGGTGGGTGACCAGGCGAGCGGCGCGGCGTCCGACCCGGACGCGCTGATCAAGCTGGGCGAGAACAGCACACTGGCCTCGCGCAGCGGCTACGACGATGCCACTGGACTCGGCGCGGCCGGGCCTTCCTTCGTCGGGGCGCTGATGCGTCCGTAACGCAGTTCATCGCTCGGGTCCGCCGGTGTTTGCCGGCGGACCCGCGAGGTGCTCGGCCGAGGATCAGGGCCGATACCCGATGGAACTGAACATCAGGTAGGTGTAGAGCAGCGTTTCAGGGTCGGTCATCGCCGTGCGGACGGCGGCGAGTTCCGCACCGGACAGGCCGCGGCCGAGGAGTGAGTACTCGAGCTGGTACGTGTTGTTGTGTTGCAGCATCGCGCCCGCCTCGCCACCCGCGTACAGCTGGTTCCATGCCGTTGTGGTGATGCCGGTCAGGCCGGCTTTCCGCATCGCCGCGGGGGCACGACGCGCCCACGCGAGATCGGCTCCGTTCGACTCCATCAGACCGAGCATGATGCCCTGCATCTTCAGAAATGCCGCCGCGGCGTCCGGGTCCGCACCGTGGACCAGCCAATCCTGCCAGGTGCAATCCCAGTCGGAGATGACGAGCGCGCCGCCGGGACGCAGCGCCTCGACGAGCCGATCCAACACCTTGTCGCGAGTTTCCAGGTGCATGAGAACCAGGCGGGCGTGAATCAGATCGTAGTGTGCCGGCGGCAGCGCCGCATCGCGGATATCGGCCCGATAGATCTCGACGGCCCGGCCGGTATCCAGATGGCGTGAGTCCACGTCCATTGCCGTCACCGAACCGGAAGGGCCGACGCGTTCGGACAACAAGCGACTGACACTTCCGGACCCGGAACCGACATCAAGCACGCGCCAGCCCGGCCGTACGGGTAACGAGTCCAGAACGTGCAGCGAGTGTCCGTCGAGAATCTCCGCGAGGAGGTTGAGTTGCTGACGGGCGCTCCCGCTCTCGTTGTCATAGGTGTAGCGGTTCTTGTCATGTCTTCGCTGCGCCACGTCTATTCAACGTTTCGGATGCGGCACCCTTCAGTCGAGGCCGGTGAGATCTTCAACCGTCACCGACTCGGCCGGTGGCGGCCCTCGTAAGAGCCGCCACCGGCGCCGTCTTCTGCTACCGAAGGCCGAACGCCCGCGTGATGCGCTGGTCGACAGAATTGCCTCGGGTGTCGCGCGCGGTCGTGCGCAGGGTCACGAACTGAGCGTCGCGGGGTGCCTTGATCTCGGCCCTCCAGCCTCCGGTGCCCGGGCGCAGCGGCACGCGGTGCCAGGCTCCGCCGTCGTCATAGGAAACGTCGAGAGTCACTGCGTGAATAGGCCCGGCGCCGGTGGCCGATCGCAAGGTGGAGGCGCCGATCGTCAGGTCGAAGTTTCGCTTCGCCTTGCCGTCCGGATCGGTGTCCACCGCGTAGTCCAGTTGGATCAGCGGCGGGGACTCCACCGTTCCGAGCGGCACGTCGCCGGAGGTGAAAGCCCATTCGGTACGAGTGCTGGTCGAGTACGGGCCGGCCCATGTGTCCCGGTTGTTCTCCGATACGAGCCGGTACGGCAGATGCTCCGCCGGCAACTGTCCGACCGCCAGCAGCGGGTTGTACCGGTCGTTGGCGCCCATGAGTTTGTCGCCCTGGTAGAGCTTCAGCGCATTGTCGGCGGCGACGTTGTCATTGGTGCTGCCTTCGTGCGCGGTTCCCGAGTCACCCCAGCCGGGAATGTTGGCGAAGAACCACCCGCCCTCCTGCCGGAACACGTTGAGTCCGGCCGGGTCGTCGAGCAGCCGGGGTCGCTGTACCGGGCCGAACCAATGCTCGGCATGGGCCGAACCCACGGCGTACGAGGTCGGCGCGGTTCGCTGCGTCTGCTCTCCCGGGATCGTGGCCACGGAGACCCATTTCGCACCGGCCGTCACCCAGTCGGTGCGGTCGCCACGCGCCGGCGCCTCGGCGTACTCCAGATAGGCGGTGGATCCGAGCGGGTCGGTGTCGGCGCGCTGTTCAAGGACGCGCCCGGGACGCCAGTTTCGGAACGAGACGTCAGCCCGCGCCAGGTTACGGGGCGTCGCCCGATAGGTGAGGTCCGCGGGAATCGCGCCTTCGTAGTCGGTCACCAGGTCATAGGCGTACCGGGTGATCGGATTTGAAGTGATGTCGAGGCGCACCCGGCGCTCGTGCTGGATCCGACCGATCAGCTTCTCGCCCTCGTCCTTGGTCAGCGTGACGACAGTGAGCGGTGGCGGGCCGGCCGGCGCCCACACCGATCCGGGCCAGGGCGCCAGGCGTCCCACGCCGTCATTCACCACGATCAGCAGCCGAGCGCCGGCCGATGCCGCAGCCGCAGCCTGGTCCTCGATCGCCACGGCGTCCGTCCTCTTCACCACAAGAGCCTTCCCCCGTACGTCACCACCCAGCACCGCTTCGACACTGTGCACGCTGGCCGGCAGTGGAGTCGGCGGCTGCTCGGCGAGAAGGTCGTCGTACCCGCGTAAAGTCAGGGCCGGCTGCGTAAGACGCCAGCGGGCATGCACCGTGAAAGCGCCATCCGTGACCTCGCGCGTCGGCAGCACCCAGACGCTGTCGTACTCCGGCCCCGGATACCAGGCGTCCAGCCACGGGCTCCCGCCGACGTCACGGATCAGCTCGAGCCTGGTGGCGCTCACGGTCGCGGGCTGCGGCGTGGTCGCTTTCGACTCGCGGGCCTTGGTGGCGTCGAAAACGACGGTGCGGTCCTGATTCAACGCGATGTCCGGGACCGGAAGCACGGCCAGGCCCTTGGAGTTCGGGCCGTGAGTGCCTTCGACATCGGTGCTGAACCAGGCCGTGTACGTGTCGTCGGGCAGGCGCAGCTCTAGCGTGCCGGTGCCATCGATCTGCTGGGTGATCGTGTTGTCCTTGCCCAGCAGCACGAGTTGCCCCGCGACCGGCTTGCCAGCACGGTCCTTCGTCCGGAGCGTGAGCTGATGACGTACGCCCTCGCGACCCACCGCCACCGAGGTGCGCAGTCCGACGTTGCCGCCGGTCGCCGTCACGTAGCCGGAGAGGGCCTGGTCGGCGGGCACCTTGTCAAACGACGTCGTCGCCGTCACCGAGGCGGTGCCGTGCGCGGGCACGGTGACCTGCGTGGCCGACAGCGTGGTCACGTTCAGCGAGGTGGACAAGGCGAGCGTGACCGGAACGTCACCAACGTTGGTATAGGTGATCTCGCGGTTCACCGGACCGGCGGGAGCGGTGGGATATAGCGGATAACCGAAGTTCAGCGACCCGGTCGCGAACACCGTCGCGGACGTGGCGGCCGCGGCGTCCAGGCGTCCGGTACCGCCCTGGTAGGCGGTGACGTCGGGGGTAGCTTTGGTGGTGCTGACGAGCGCGTCCTTGAGTTGCTGGCCGGTGAGCCCGGGACGCTCGGCGGCCAGCAGCGCCGCCGCGCCGGTGACGTGCGGCGCCGCCATCGAGGTGCCGCTCATCGTCAGGTACGGGCCGTCACCCTCGTCGATGTACTGCGAGCGTGCCGCGAGAATGTCGACTCCGGGCGCGGTCAGGTCGGGCTTGAGCGCACGGTCGTCGAGTCGCGGCCCCACGCTGGAGAAGAACGCGACCAGGTCCTTGCTGTCGACCGCGCCCACCGTGAGCGCCGCGTCCGCCGTACCGGGAGTCCCCACCGTGTAGGAACCCGGGCCGGCGTTGCCCGCGGAGATCACGAACAAGGCGCCGGTCTCCGCGCTGAGCTGGTTGACGGCCATGCTCATCGGGTCGGTACCGTCGGTGGGATCCGCGCCCAGGCTCATGTTGACGATGCGGGCATGCTGGTCGCGCACCGCCCACTCCATCCCGCTGATGATCCACGAGTCCTGGCCGTTGCCGTCGTCGCCGAGCACCTTGCCGATGTGCAGCCGGGCTCCGGGCGCTACGCCTTGCTCCTTACCACCGGATGCGGCACCGGTGCCCGCGATGATGGACGCCACGTGGGTGCCGTGACCCTTGCCGTCCTGAACGGACTGGCCGGGGACGAACGACTCGGCGGCCGCCACTTGACCGGCCAGGTCGGGGTGGGCGGCGTCGATCCCGGTGTCCAGCACCGCGACGTCGACGCCCTCGCCGGTGTCGCCCGTCTGCCACACCTGCGGGGCGGAGATCTGGGCGGTGCTCTCGGCCAGAGTGCTCTTGGCCTTGCCATCCAGCCAGATCTTCTTCACGCCCGCGGCGACCAAATTAGACCGTACGGCATTGGGCTTTGGGCCGACGATCGACGCGAGGAACGTGCCCGAGTGGTCGACCGTCAGGGCGGCGCCCCCGATGCTGTCCAACGGCCGGACGTCGGCGGCGCCGGTCCACGCCACGCGGGCCTTGGCCGCCGTCGCGCTCGTGTAGGTGACGATCAGCGGGATCCGGTTGCTGTGTGCGTCGTCGTAGCCGTCTTCGACCAGCTCGGTGACGTCGAACAGCCGGTCATCGAGCAGGCCAGAGGCGAGGTAGGGCAGAACGTCATGGGGGTAGACGTAGGTGTCGCCGTCCTTGCGCTTGGAGAGGAACCCGGTGAGCCCGCCCTGAGAATCACGGACCTGGACGCCCCCGTCGGCGGTGGTGGTCACCTTGTCCCCGGTGATCAGGGTGACCGAGGCCCCGGGGTCGCCGGGTGATGGGGGAGTGGCTGCGGCCACGGTGGTGGCCGGGCTGGCAGCGGCCGGGGTGGTGGTCGGGACTGATATGAAGGACGCTGCTGCGGCGAGCGCAACCAGCCCCAGTGCGCGGAGGCGCGAGAGTAACAATGGAACCTCACGGTGATCGATGGATCGTCCGCACACTATGAACGCCATTTATTACATGTTGATCTCGCATGGCCGTCGCCGTGCCTGTGCGGGCTCGGCTACCTGCTCAAGAATCGGGTAGGGCAGGTGGGCGATTTCCTGGACAGTGTCACGCGAGTTACGGACGCCGACATCGTCGTCGATCCCGAGGTGGTTTGGCATCTGCGTGGCACCCGCGCCGACGGTCCACTAGCGAGTCATTTCGATCGGCCGACAGGGCGGCCTGGCGCGGAACACCCCCGCGTGCGGGGAGCAGTCCTTGACTAGGTGGTAAGCGCCGTGACCTGCGGAACACCCCCGCGTGCGCGGGGAGCAGACTCGCGATGCGATCCGCGCGGTCCGCGAAGGGAACACCCCCGCGTGCGCGGGGAGCAGGGCCGTGGAACGCCTCGGATCCCAGACCGCCGGGGAACACCCCGCGTGCGCGGGGAGCAGAACGCTACCCTCGTCGTTGGCGCGGGTAACTACGGAACACCCCCGCGTGCGCGGGGAGCAGTCCACACGGGTCGAGCTGCTCTCCGGCGATCCGCTGGAACACCCCCGCGTGCGCGGGGAGCAGGACTCACGCATGTTGCGGCCCCAGCGTGACCACGGATCACCCCCGCGTGCGCGGGGAGCAGGTGCTTGAGCACCATGGACACGTCCCCGACGCGGGAACACCCCCGCGTGCGCGAGGAGCAGCTCCATGCGCACGGCCCGCGCCCGCTACCGCCGGGAACACCCCCGCGTGCGCGGGGAGCAGGCCGTCACCGGCGGCGCCAGCAGCGCCGAGTAAGGAACACCCCCGCGTGCGCGGGGAGCAGCCGAGTAGATCGCCGGACACGGGCGAGCCTCCGGGAACACCCCCGCGTGCGCGGGGAGCAGGAAGAGGTAAGGTAGATGGTTGAATTCCAGTCCGGAACACCCCCGCGTGCGCGGGGAGCAGGTGACCTCGCGGCGTACCTGCTGCTGGAACTGGGGAACACCCCCGCGCGCGGGGAGCAGATTCACGTGGGAGTGCAAGATCGAAGGGTCCGAGGAACACCCCCGCGTGCGCGGGGAGCAGAGAGTCGTGGACCGCCTGGCACATGACCTGCATGGAACACCCCCGCGTGCGCGGGGAGCAGTTAAGTCATATGACGGCATCATCTGGTGGCGGTGGAACACCCCCGCGTGCGCGGGGAGCAGTGCCTCTCACGCTCCAAAAGGACGACGCACAGATGGAACATCCCCGCGTGCGCGGGGAGCAGCTTCACGCCCACCCCTTCGACGGCATGGTCGCGGGAACACCCCCGCGTGTGCGGGGAGCAGAGCGGCAGTCACCACGGGTGGCCCGCTGGTCTAGGAACACCCCGCGTGCGCGGGGAGCAGCAGCCGGGGCGTCCGGTGCAGTAGCAGGTGCTGAGGAACACCCCCGCGTGCGCGGGGAGCAGCACCTCCTCCTCCGGGTTGACTAGGTCTTCGCGGGAACACCCCCGCGTGCGCGGGGAGCAGCGCGCCGAGCGTCTAGAGCGCTACTGGCCCGCGGGAACACCCCCGCGTGCGCGGGGAGCAGACCGATCGGTATCAGCCACACCGGCCCAACCTTGGAACACCCCCGCGTGCGCGGGGAGCAGCCGGTCGGGCTGGGCACGCGACGCCAGGGCACCGGAACACCCCCGCGTGCGCGGGGAGCAGGACGACCGGTAGACCTCCCCGGTCGCGTGGTGCGGAACACCCCCGCGTGCGCGGGGAGCAGGATCCGCTCCGACAGTTCGAGAAACAGCGATGCGGAACACCCCCGCGTGCGCGGGGAGCAGCTCGTCGAACGGGCCCGGCGACGAGAGGACCCGGGAACACCCCCGCGTGCGCGGGGAGCAGGCTTGTTGACCTGGCGGTATGAAGATCAACAACCTCGATTTCGTTCACTCGAATTTCGCCTATGTAGTCGACGTGTCTGAAAGCCGTTGGAAACTGCTCTCGGTGTTGGCATCGGATACCCGTGGAAGAAGCCGGCGCTCGTGGAAACGCGCGGCCGTGCCGACGCGGTGCCGTCAAGCCGTCAGTACGTCGATGTCGTATTTCGGGATGTGGGCGTCGCGGGTTACCAGCGTCAGGCCTTCAAGGCGTGCTTGGGCGATCAGCATGCGGTCGAAGGGATCGCGGTGGTGCATTGGCAATCGCCCTGCTGCTATCCCGTGCTCGGCGGTGATGTTTAGAAGGCGGAAGCCGCTGTCTCGTATTTGTTCCGGGAGATCGGGCGGGTCGAGCTTGCCGAGAGCCTGTTTGACGGCGACCTCCCAGACGCTCGCCGCGCTGATGTAGACGTCAGCTTCCTGGTCGAGGCGATCTTTGATTTCGTCGGCCAGGGTGGGATCGTCCGCAAGCCACCACAACACGACGTGGGTGTCGATGAGAAGGCTCACGGTGCCTGCCCGAAGTCTCGGGCGATACTCTCGTTCACCTCGTCGGAGTCCCAATCGTCAGAGGCGACGAGGCGACCGCGCAGTGAGCCCCGTCCAGCCCTTAGGGCGCCGGGTCGTATTGATTGCAAAGATCTGCGTGCGCCGGTTGCGTTGTCGAGCTGCCAGAAGGACCAGCCGTTGCGATTGTCGTTGATGTCGGGATTGAAATGCCGGATGACGGCCCGCGCAGCCCCGGTGGGCGTCTTGAACGATTGGCCTGCGAGCGGACCGTCGATAATCTCGATTCGGGCGGGCTCGATGAAACGGGCACGTACTCGATGGCCCTCGTAATCCGCGTAAATCGCCACGCCCTCGGTTGCTGGTTGCAGGCGTTGGCTCTCCGCCCACGCGCTTGTTGCGATCAGCCGGCGGATGATTGCGCCTTCGCTGAGACTTGCCATCTTCGCTGCGAACGACACGGTGCGTTTCGTGTCCTCGTCCACCTCGATCGTCGCCATGCTCATCACCTCGACGGCGAATTTAGCGCACGCAGAGACAGTAAAGCAAGGATTCGCAGCATGATCATCGTGTTGCGGCATGGGGAGCGGCCGTCGACTACGTGGATGTTCGCGTGACACGAGAATCACCCCGTGTGCGCGGGGAGCAGATCAGCGCCACACTCGCGTACCCGACGGACTTCGGATCACCCCTGCGTGCGCGGGGGTGATCCGCAGACCGTCGACAGCGTCTTGGCGACCTGGCGCTGCTCCCCGCGCATGCGGGGGTGATCCCGAGCACGTCGCGCCCTCAGTCGCCACACTCGGCTGCTCCCCGCGCATGTGGGGGTGATCCTGTGTACTCCGATGCCGGCCAGGCCGGGCGGGACGTCTAACGTTTGCCAGGTATTCGTTGCGTTGGGCGACGCCTTGTCACGGGTTCGGGTGACGTCGTTGACCACCAACTGCGCTCGTCAGATTTCCGGCATCTGGGGAACGAGTGTCAGGCTGGCTCTCCTTCGCGAGCGAAGACTAGGGTCGGCCACATCTTCCGAACATCCGCTCGTCCGGAGGGGCGTCAGTGACCGTCAAGTCGAGTCAAGTCCATCACCAGATCATCTGCGCCAACGTCTTTATTAGGCGTGGCGGGCGTCTTCTTGTGCTGCGACGGTCGCCGACAAGGCGATACGCAGCGAATGTCGTTCATCCGGTGGGCGGCAAGGTGGAACCGGACGAGAATCCCTTTGCGGCCGCGGCCCGGGAGGTGAAGGAGGAGACTGGGCTCAAGGTCACCAACATGCGCCTCGAGGCGGTGCTGCTGGATCTCGCACCGGTCCCCGGTGAGCCGCACAACTGGCTGATCTACCACTTCTCCGCGGACTGGGCTGCGGGCGAGCCACACGAGACGGATGAGGGCGAACTCGTGTGGATGTCTCCTGCCGAGTTCGTACAGCAGCCGCTTCACCCTTCCTTGCAGGGAATCGCGGAACACATCCTGGACCCCCGCAAAGGAACGCTCTTCGTCACCCATACCTACAACGCCGACGGAGGGATCAACGGCCGGTTCAAGAACGAGTGTGTGAACGGGCGCCCGCTCTGGGCGCCAGTGTGGCCACTCGCGCGCCGCTGGTCCTGGCGGCGTCCCTTCGTCACTGCGGAATGACGTTCACGACCTGCCTGCTGACCGGTTTATCAAGAAGGAGCGTGTCCAGGCCGTTGCCGTGGCGACGGCGTCGGTCAGGCCTCGATGCGGGGTGGCGCTCAACGTGGCCGCCAAGGCGCCGGCGAAGGCGTTTCCCGCTCCGGTAACGTCATCCACCTCGGCGAGGGCGACGCGCTCCTCAGCCCATGCGCCGCCATGGCTGTACCGGACCGGGGCCGGTTCCATCCGTTAACACCACCGCTCCGCGCAGCGCGTTCAGGGAACCGACGAACTCGGCCTCGGTAGCGGTCATCACGACCACGTCCGCGCGGGCAGCGAGGCGAGCGACGAGCGGAGGTGGGAAGCAACCCGGGTCGGCCTTACGACCCGCAGTATCCGCGTCCGGTGATCAATGGCATTGAGCACGGCAGTCGCCAAGTCCGGCGATCCAGCGGTCACGCAGATCCACCGTGCACCGTCCAAAGCCCTCGTCAGGTAGGGGTTCGAAGGGTTTACGATTCGGGCATAGCGGCAGTTTCCGATCCGGCAGTTGATACCGTCGGAGCGTGCTGACAAGGGCTGTTCGACCGGAGGTGGAGGCCGAGATGGCACGGGCTTCATGCATCGTCACTCCTCTGAGGAAGGACGGTTCGGCCTCCTCAGTCTCAGGTCGCGACTAAGAAAACCCAAGGCCTCGGTCGCCGAGAGTCACATAGGGAGCGATCGCTGGCCTGCCCATCACTTGGGTCCGCGCGCCGGTGCTGCACTGCAGTCTTGCCAGCGCCCGTAACTAATTGCGAATGACGGAGATGGCTGGACCTAATAGGGCGCTCATGGCGTATTAACCCTGCGAGCGAGAGCTTACGTTCGCGGAGCATCCATCGTCAGGAACTGATTGATTTGGACGGTGTAACCTGACTAACCAGGCCAACGCGAGTGAACAAAAACTAGGCTGTTGATCTTCGAACCCGCAGGTCAATAAGCCTGCTCCCCGCGCACGCGGGGATGATCCCTGCTCGCCGCAGAAGTCGAACGTGTCCGGCTCCTGCTCCCCGCGCACGCGGGGATGATCCGTCGGAGTCGTCGGATTTCAGGTAGGCGACCAGTTGCTCCCCGCGCACACGGGGATGATCCGGGCCCGGCGCCGGGGTTGTGCGCCCGGTGCCCCTGCTCCCCGCGCACGCGGGGATGATCCGCACGAGCGAGTGTGCCTGGGCGAAGTGAGCGACTGCTCCCCGCGCACGCGGGGATGATCCGAACAGGTCCTCGAGGACCTGGGCGATCGCGACCTGCTCCCCGCGCACGCGGGGATGATCCAGACGGCCGGGACGCAACCTCGGTGGCGAATGCGCTGCTCCCCGCGTACGCGGATCGGCTCGTCGGCACCGACTTCGACGGGCGCTTCGACTACGGCTCGTTCATCGCGATGGGCATCCCCGCGGCGGGCATCTTCACCGGTGCCGAGGCATCGAGACCCCAGCAGAAGTCCAGTGCCCACTTCACCACCGGAGGCCACGGCCAGCTCGGTCATTGTTGCTGCGGATCGGCGGGTGGGCGTACGGGGAAATTATTTGTTGTCGAGGATCGCGATGGTGGAGACGTGTGAGTGGACGCGCTCGTCGGTCGGGTCCTCGTCCGGGGTGCGGTGGACGGCCAAGTGCCGGTACAGGGTGTCGCGCTTGGCCGGGATCCGGTCGGCGTCGCGGATCATCGAGATCAGTTCCTGCAGGTTGGAGCGGTGCCGGGCACCGGCCGAGGAGATCACGTTCTCCTCCAGCATGATCGAGCCGAGGTCGTCCACGCCGAGGTTCAGCGCGGTTCGCCCGGCCTTCTTGCCGGTGGTGAGCCACGATGCCTGCAGGTGCGCGAAGTTGTCCAGGAACAGCCGGGACACGGCGACGAAGCGCAGGTATTCCTCCACGGTGGCCTGCGTGCTGCCCTTGAGGTGGTTGTTCTCCGGCTGGTAGGTCCACGGGATGAACGAGCGGAAGCCGCCCACCTCGTGCCGGGTCTCGATGGCGTCGTCGACGTAGCCGTTGGCGACCGCCATGTCCTGCACGTCGCGGATCATGCGAATGTGCTCGATGCGTTCCTCGTTCGTCTCGCCGGTGCCCATCATCATGGTCGCCGTCGACGAGAGTCCGAGGCGGTGCGCGATCGCCATGACCTCGAGCCAGCGCTCGCCGCTCTCCTTGAGCGGGGCGATCGCCTTGCGTGGCCGCTCGGGCAGCATCTCCGCTCCGGCGCCCGCGATCGAGTCCAGCCCGGCGCCCTTGATCCGCAGCAGCGCGTCCTCGATCGACACGCCGGAGACGGTGGACATGTGCACGATCTCGCTCGGCCCGATCGAGTGAATGACCAGGTCCGGGTACGCCTGCTTGACCGTCGAGAAGAGCTCCTCGTAGTACTCGACGCCGTAGTCCGGGTGGTGACCGCCCTGCAGCATCACCTGGGTGGCACCGAGTTCGATCGCCTCCCCGCACCGCCGCAGGATCTCCTCCATCGGATGTGACCAGCCCTCGGCATTGTTGGGCGCACGGTAGAAGGCGCAGAACTTGCACGCCGTCACGCAGACGTTCGTGTAGTTGATGTTGCGATCGATCAGGTACGTGACGATGCCGTCCGGGTAGCGCCGGCGGCGAACCGCGTCTGCCGCCGCACCGAGCGATGCGAAGGGCGCGTCCGTGTAGAGGAGCAGCGCTTCGTCCGGGGTGATCCGCCCACCGTCGGCGCCACGGGCGAGGATTTCGTTGATGTGTTGGTTCACAGCCACGTTCCGAGCGTAGGTTTGGCGGCGCTCCGTTCGGTACGAGGCGATTCTCACGGCAGCCCCGATGAATTTCGCTCGTTAGTGGAATCGGCCCGCGGTCGGCGAGGTCATCGAGGTCCGCGCACCGCACGGCAAGTCGCTGGCTTCAAACATCGTGAGCAATGGGCAGGTCTTCCACTACTTCCCGGGCGGGAAAGATGCGTTGCGCCGGGCGGCAACCGGGCAGCAGGTCCAACGTATCGTCGCTCACGCTGGTCATCGCCGCTCTTGAGGGCGGCGCCGTTCTGGACAGAGCGACAGCGTCGACCGCACATCTGGCGAACGCACTGAACCAAATGCTCGGCCGATGGATCAGGCGCACCGAGTTTGCCGTTGCTACTGTTTAGCATGCGGAATGGGCTCGCAGGTCCAAAATGTTGCTACCCGCCGATCGAGCTCAGCCGGGCGCAGATCTCATCGAAGTGCCGCAGGATGGAGATGTGTCCCTCGCCGGGCAGGAACTCGGCGTGTGCGGAGGGCACGTGGTCGGCGAGCCATCGGCCGTGTGACGGCGCGAGGAGCTGGTCCTGCTCGCCGTGCCAGATCGTCGCCGGCGCGTGCACAGCTTTGAGTTCGAAGCCCCATCCCTGAACGAATGCCAGGTCGTCGTCGCGCCACCCGGCTACCTGGGCCGTGACCGTCTGGTGAGTTCCGGCGGCTATCCAGTCGGCGAAGTCGCCGGCGAGAGCCAGCCGGTCGGGCTCGGACAGGCGCGCGGCGAGGCTCGCGGTCAACGCGGCCGGATCGGCGGTGCGCATGAACTCGGCGGCGGTCTGCAGCATGGGGGTCAGCGTTGCCTCACCCTGCGCGGCAGCTCGGTATTCGGCCAGGCCGGCCCCGACGAATCCGCCGAACCAGTCGAGTCCTTCGGCGTCGAAGGGGGCGACCCCCGCGATGGTGGCGACTCCGTGACACAGGTCGGGCAGGGCGGCTGCGAGGGCCAGGGCGTACGGTCCGCCACCGGAATGGCCGATCGTGACGAATGGTCCGTCGAGCAGGTACGCCACGTCGTCGGCGAAGGATGCGACAGTACGGCCCGGTGTCGCTGTCGATGCGCCGTAGCCGGGCCGTATCGGCATGATCAGCCGGAATCCGTGCTTGATCGCGGCTTCCGCGAATGCGGGGTGGTTCACCGCTGTCAAGGGTGTTCTGTGGTGCAGAACGAGGGGAAGCCCGTCGGCGGCGCCCGCGGTGAGGTATTCGAGTACACGACCGTCCGGCAGCTGGGCGCGCTGTGCGGGGTTGGGTGATGCCACGCTTACTCCTTCAAGGCGGGATGTGACGGGTCAATCCCACCACTGCGCCCTGTCGAAGGGTCAGGCGTTTCCCGCGTCACGGAGGCGGCATCTCTTGCTCTCATTTCCCTGGTTCTCAGGGTCGGTGCGGCGTTTTCGCCTTGATCCGTGCGGCGTTTCCCGCGCTGTCTCGTCGCCAAGCACCGGGGGTTGCCCCGAACTGTCGCTGGAACGCTCGCTCGAAGGTCCGCACATCGGTGAACCCCACCCGTGCGGCGATTTTCCCGACGGCGAGGTCGGCGTTCTTCGGGTTGGCGAGCATGCTCCGGGCCGCGTTCAGCCGCTGTTGGCGGATGTACATGCTGGGCGTCGAGTCGGTGGCGGCGAAAAGGGTGTAGACGTGGCGGGCGGAGATGTGGTGATGGCGAGCCAGTCCGTCAACCGTCAGCCCGGGGTCGGCGAGGTGATCCTGTACGTAGGTGCGCAGCATCTCGAGCAGCACGTGCTCGGCCCCGTCGGGTACGGCCGGTGCGGCACCGCGCAAGGTCATGTGAAGCAGCTCGATTGCGGCGCGGGCGGCGTTCTCCTGCTGCGCGGAGTTCAGTTCGGGCGCGAGCCAGTCGAGTCGTTCGAGATAGCCACTCAGCAGGACCGCCGCCGGCGAGGGGGCCAGCCCCCGGGCGGTGATGTCGCTGATCTGGCTCATCCGCAGCGGCAGCAGGTCGCGTGAAAACTGCAACCCCAGGCTGAGACTGTCGTGGGTGGACAGATCCCACGGGCGTTGCGCCTCGTAGAGCACGATGGTCCCCGGCGTGAGCTCGGCGTGCCGCCCGTTCTGGGTGACTCGTCCCCGGCCGTTGACGTGCAGGCAGAGCATCAGCAGATCGCTGCCGGTCGGTTGAGCCGCCATACGATCGGTGCGGAACAGCCGGAAAGTACCCGTGGATCGCACGCGCATGAGCGTGGCCATATCGCCGAGTGCTTCCAAGGTTGCCTCGCCGCGGAAGCCGGGATCCGTACGGACCCGGACGGGCAAGTAGCTTTCCCGCGAAAGCTCCTCCATCTGGTCGCCGGCAAGGATGTCGAGCTGCATCAGTTCCGGTGCCTCATTCCATCGATCATGGTGGCGATGATGCGGGAAAGCCACGGCCCCACCTCGACACCCGCGCGGAGTTCGGGATGCGCTGTGTACAGCTCGGCGAGCATGGTTCCGGGCTTGACGGACATCTGCCAGAGCGCCCCGGCCATGCTCGTGGCGGTGCTGGCCAGGTCGAGGGCTTGCTGTTCGGTGATGTCGAGCACATTCTCCAGGTGATGGGTGATCAGGCCGACCTGTTCCAGGATGGCGACCTTGCTCTCGTACACCGATTTGAGCGAGACGTTGCGCTCGAGGTTCATCGGCGCTTGGGCCAGCAGGTCGCAGAAGAGCGGACGGGCGGCCAGTGACTGCGCGATGACGGCGGCCGCATCGTGGTCCGAGGTCAGATTCGGGCGCAGCCAGGCCGACCACTCGACCCATCCTTCGACCGTCAGCGCCAGGAAGATCTGCTCTCTGGTCTCGAAATATCGCAGCATGGCGGACGTGTGCATGCCGACCACGGCGGCGACGTCGGTGAGTGTGACCTCGCGAACAGATCGAGCGACCGCCAGCTCCCGCGCCGCGGCCAGGATCGCCTGCTCACGCTGCTGTTTTGCCTCTGCACTACGAGCCCTCTGCACACCTCAGAGGTTAACACAAAGGGCTTGCGTTAATAACGCAACTGCTTTTTACTAAGTTCCATGATTTGGTTCATCACGGGTACGTCACGCGGCCTGGGCCGCGCCCTGGCCATCGCCGCCCTCGAGGCGGGCGATCAAGTAGTTGCCTCCGCTCGGACGCCGTCGCAGGATCTCGTTGCCCGCTTCGGCGACCGGGTCCTTCCGCTCGAGGTCGACGTGACTCGCACCGACCAGGTGGACAAGGCCGTGTCCGCCGCGGTCGAGCGTTTCGGCCGCCTCGACGTGGTGGTCAACAACGCCGGCTACGCGAGCTTCGGTCCGATCGAGACGATGGGCGACTTCCGGGCGCAGTTCGAAACGAACTTCTGGGGCTACTACAACGTCACGATGGCCGCTCTACCGATCCTGAAGGAGCAAGGCTCGGGCACGATCGTCCAGGTCTCCGCGATCGGCGGCCGCGTCGGCGCCGGCCCGGGCCTCGGTGCCTACTCGACGTCGAAGTTCGCCATTGACGGTTTCACCCGCACGCTCGCCGCGGAAACGAAGCCGTTAGGCATCCGCACCATGGTGGTCGAGCCGGGCCCATTCGAAACCGAGTTCGGCTCGACGATGCGCAGGAACGACATTCCGCCGGAGTACGACTCGACGGTGGGCGCGCGGGCGCGGCTCATCAGCGACCCGAACTCGACGTCGCCGGGGTCCGACCCGAAATGGGGAGCCGACGTCATCGTACGCATCGTGAAGTCGGAAAACCTGCCGTCCCACCTGCCGCTGGGCCCGCTCGCGGTGCAGATGGCGGTGGATTTCGAACGCCGGCGGCTCAACGAGGCAATCGAGTGGTCTGAGGTCGGTGGCTCGGCCGTGCACTGAGCGATTCGCCGTATCCGCTGTTCGTGGCCACGATGCGGTGGGAGCACCGGCTCCCCGGAGCCGGTGCTGGATCTACCGGGGTGGCGATCTTCGGGTCCCTCTTCCTCGACTCCCGAACGACCCTGGCCGGGTATGCGAGCAACACTCGCGATTTCCTCTTCATGGTCCTGGCCTGCGTCCTCGCCGCCGCTTTGCTTTGCACGTTCGATCTAACCCGATCTTGGAAGAGGATCATCATGGACACCTGGTTTCTCACCGGCGCGTCCAGCGGGCTCGGTGCCTACTGGGCCAAAGCCATCCTGGAGCGCGGCGACAACCTCGTCGCCGCCGCCCGCAACACCGAGGCGCTAGTACCGCTGACCCACCGCTACGGCGACCGCGTGCTCACGCTCGAACTGGATGTCACCGATCGCGTTGCTGTCAATGCGGCGATCAAAGCCGCCGAGCAGCGATTCCACGGCATCGATCTGTTGGTCAACAACGCCGGGCACATGCTGATCGGCGCGGTAGAAGAAGTCAGCGCCGAGCATGCCCGCGCACAGATGGACGTCAACTTCTTCGGTGCGCTGTGGACCACCCGCGCGGTGCTGCCCGGCATGCGCCGTCGCCGCCGCGGCCGGATCATGCAGGTCTCCGGATTCGATGGTCTCATCGCATATCCGACGATGGGTATCTACCACGCGTCGAAATGGGCACTCGAAGCCATGAGCCAGTCGCTGGCGGCCGAGGTCATCGCCCACGGAATCCACGTCACCTTGATCGAACCGATCGCCTTCCCCACCGAGCTGGGCACCAACTCACCTCATGTCACCCCGGAGCCCGCGTACACCCATGCCCGAGAAGCTTGCAAGATGACAAAAGCCTCCGTCGGTTTCACCCCTGGAGATCCTGCGGCCACCGCTCGAGCGATCCTCGCCATCGCCGATACCCCGGATCCGCCCCTGCGGGTGTTGTTCGGCATCAACGGACTCGACGCGCTTCGAACCGAGTACGCCGGCCGCCTCGCCGGCCTCGAACGGTGGGACCACATCTCCCGGTTCGCTCAAGGCAACCCAGCTGAGGGATCGCAACGATGGTGACCGGGAGCTTTCGTGGTGTACCAAACCTTTTACTCACTGGTGACGCGCGACGCGGAAACCGGCCGTCAACGAAAGCCGCCCTCACCAATCCAGCTCGTAGTCGACCCAGCGGGGCGCGACGGCGGTTCGAGCCAGGAACCGTTCCCAGTCGGCCCGGCTCAACGCCTCCGGTCTGACCTCGGGCCGGCCTAACTGTGCGTCCAGAATCCGTCCTCGGGTTTTCTCCTCCAGCCGCCGCAGCAGCGAGGGCAGCGGCATGTTCCACCGCTGCCTCTGCGCCATCACCCGGTCGACCGGGATCATCGCCACCAGGTCCGGACTGGTCATCTGCTCCAGGCCCTTAGCGCGCAGCGTCGCGTTGTGGCTTCCGTGGTGGCCGACTTTGTAGAGGACCGTGCGCGCGAGCAGATCGGCCGACCGCACCGGGCCCGGCCATTCGAGCATTTCCCAGGACAGCCAGCTGCCGACCTGCGCGTCACCGGGGAAGAGCAGGATCGGACCGCCGGGGCCGAGTTCGATGGCGAGCACCACGCTCGTGTTGTTCGTGTCGGAATCCAGCCGCAGGGCGAGGATCTCGGCCGCGCCGGCCCAGTCGGTGTCGATCCGGCGCCACCGCTGCGCGGCCTCCCGGTAGCGTTCGATGATCGGTGTGGCCTCGGCGCCGACGGCGAAGAAGCTGTCGAACGGCGGGCTCGAGGTGAGCAGGTCGGATCCGGCATCGAGGGTGTAGACCTCGGGGTGGGCGCGGCTAGGATCGCTCTTCTTGATCATCTTCGGGTCGCGGGGCGGGCCCAGCACATGGATTCCCAAGCCGAGGGCGTCGAAGCGGTCGCCCGGTTCCAGGTATCGGATCGCCGTCGCGTTGTCCTTGACCCATTGCATCGCCGACGCCGTGGTCGCACCCTTGCCGGCCGCGGCCAGGTCACCGTAGAAGCCGAGCAGCCCGTGCAGCCGTTCGGCGCGGCGGATGTCGGTAGCGGCGCAGGCCTGCGCCGCGGCGGCGATGCGGCGCCGCGCGTTGTCGTGGCGCTCGCGCAGGGCCTCGGCCTGCGGATCGTGGGGGATCTCGGTCCAGGCCAGCCAGGCCTCGTCGATGACCAGGCCGGCCAGCACGTCGCGGGCTTGCTGGAATCCGGAGATGTGGTCCCAGTGCTCGTGCGTCGCCACCACGGCGTCCAGGTGCCCGCCGGTGACGTCGACGATGTCCGAGGCGACCGTCCGCATCACGGCCGTGGCATCGCGGGTGCCGAGCAGGACGCCGAAGTCGATCAGCAAGTGGTGCTCGGCGTTGTCGTCGGTGACGGTCAGCAGGAAACAGTCGCCCAGTCCCTGCCGAAACATTCGTACGCGCACCCGGGGCACCTGCTCACCCCCGGTGCAGCAGGGCGAACGGCTCGCCCGCCGGCTCGGTGAAGTAGGTCGCGGCCAGGCCGCCGGGCTCGCTCAGGTAGGCCAGCTGACGCTCACGGCGGTCCGGGTCCAGCCGCTTGTGGATGGTGTAGCGAACCCGTCCGGTGCGCCCGTCGACGATCAGCGTGCATCCGCCGAGCAGTGTCGCACCACCCGGCTGCGGGACCGCCTGGATCAGTTCGATGATCCAGTGCAGGTCGGGCCGGCCGGCCACATCGCTGCCGGTCGACGGTCGCAGGGAATGCACCTCGAAGGGTAGCGCCGGGTCGATGTCGCGCAACGCCCAGCCACCGGCCTTGGCCACGCCGCTCAGATAGCGATGCAGTCCACGCCGGTGGCCCCGGGTCAGGTCGAACAGCTCCCGGCGGTCGCGGGTCAGATGCCACGACGGGATGTCCACCGCCCATTTGCGTACCGGTTCCAGCACGACCGCGTCATTCTCGTCCGGCGCGGCCGCGGTCGGGCGCCACAGCAGGCCGTCCGGGGACAGGGTACGCACGTCCTCCGGCACGATCCCGTGGCGGCGGAAGGCTTCGACGAACGCCACTCGGTCGTGGGTCTCGGCACCGTGCTCGACGTCCGCGGTGATCAGCGCGCGCAGGTAGTCGCCGAAGGTGATGTCCACCGGCGGGCAGTAGTCCAGCGCGCGGATACACATGCGCAGCACCCGCCCCGCGGCCGCGGCGGCCTCGTCGGCCAGCCGGCGGACGAGGTCCGGATGCAGCCGGCCCTTCGGCAGGACGCCGGTGCCCTGAGTCGCGATACGCAGCAGGTCGGCGACCCGCGCCCGGTAGATGGTCAGGAACGCGTCGAAGACCGCGGCGACCAGGATCGCCCCGCGCTCGTGCGGCTCGCTCACCCGCCGGTACGCCGTCGGGTCGGCCTTACCGATCGCCGTGCGCAGCGCACCGCGCCGCCCGGTGGCCCGGCCGAACTGCCGGGCCAGCTCACCCAGCCGGTTCTGCGCGGTGAGATCGCCGCGGGTCTCGGCGATCTGCTGGACCAGCACGTCAGGTACGGAGAAATGCTCGAACAGCGCCACCAGATCGGCGAACGCCTCGTGGAACGCGAGCACGTCCGGATTGGTCGGTTCGTCGAAACGACGGTGGATGCCGTCGAGGATGGCGTGCGTGACCTCGTGCGCCACGATGTCGTGCGACAGACAGGTGAACACGGTGAGCTGCGGGCCGTCCTCGACACTCGGCGCGGTGAAGTAGCCGAACAGCAGCGCCTTGCGCGCCGGGCTGTAATAAGCGTTCGCCTCGCGCAGCGCGTGCGGATGGATCCGCAGCCGCCGCACGTACTCCTCGCGCCCGCTCGAACGTCGCCGCGGCGACCACAACACCAGCCGGCCCAGCGCCGACTCGAAATCCCGGATGATCCGCATCGCCACCGCGTAGGTCATCTGCTGATGGAACTGCGGGTTGCTCTCCGAGGGCGTCAGGCCGTGCTGGGCGACGATCGCCGGCCGGTTGAGATCCACCGGCGCGTAGTAGGCGCCGCTCGCCGGATCGTGGTCGATCACCTCGAGATACTCACCGGCGGGTCCCGGCTGGAGGATGTCGGCACCGCCGGGCCCGCGCTCCCACGGCACGGCCAGGGTCACCTCGTTGATGCCCGCCGAGGCGAGCTCAATGCCCAGATCAGGATCGACCGCGTACGCCCGGAGCAGCCGCCGCGCAGGCACCGGCTGCACCAACTGCGAGCTGCGCTCGAGCAGGCTCAGCCGCTCGCCGGGCCCGGATCCCGTCGTGATCAGGTAGTTCAGCCGCCCGCTGTCGGCGTCGACGAGCAGCGTGACACCCCGCCCGTCCTGGACAATCTTGATCACCCATTCCAGGGACAGGCTGCCCGCCGAGCCGGCCCGGCGGCGCAGATCGCACGAGCTCACCTCCAGCGCCTCGGCGCCGTTGACCGGTCCCACCCGCGCCTTCGCCGAACGCAACGCCGCGGCCAGGTCCCGCTTCCAACCCTCGCGCAGCTCCCACAGCCGCGCCCGGTCGGTCGGCAGCGTCCAATATGTGGTGCGGCGGGCCAAATCCCGTACGAAATCGGTGATGGTCTGGATTTGGTCGGCGGAGGAAGCGCCGGGCCATGCCATGGTGTCGGCGGAGACCGTCAGAACGCCCGAGGGCAGCATCCCGTAACCGCGGAAGGCCTCCAGCACGGCCACCCTGCGGTGCTCGGCGTCTTCGGGATCGACGTCGCGATCCGCCGTGACCATGGCCTGGAGAAAGTCACCGAACGTGACACCGACCGGCGGCAGATAGTCCAGCGCTCGAATGCACATCTGCTGCACCTCGCCGGCGGTGGCGGCAGCGGCGACGCTCATCCGGTGCACCAGATCGGGATGCGCCTCACCGGCCGGCAGCACCCCGGTGCCTCCGGTCGCGATGCGGCGCAGATCGGCCACCCGCGCGGTGTAGATCGCGCGGAACGCGTCGAAAACCGCCGCCACCAGGATGTCACCGCGTTCGTGATCCTCCTTGGCGTTCTGGTACGCGTGCGGATCCGGCCGCCGGGGCCGCCACACCCCGTCCGGACCGCTGCTGCCGAGAGCGTTGCGCAGGCCGTCCGGCAGGCCGAGGGCCTCACCCATCTGCATACCTACCGCACCGAGCTGGCTGCGCCGCTCCAGGTCACCGCCGATCGCCCGGATCTGCTCGCGCAGCACCTCACTGTCGTCGAAGTGCTGAAACAACGCGACCATGTCGGCGAACGCCTCGTGCACCGGGCCCGCGTCCTGGAAACCGACGTTCATGCCCTTGAGCAGTGCGTGCGTGAGCTCGTGCGCGACGACGTCCTGGGACAGGCAGGTGAACACGACCGTACCGGCCAGCGGAGTCTCCGCCATTCCGGCGAAGTAGCCGAAGCACAGTCCGGCCTCCGGGTCGTAGTGCGCGTTGGCCATCTCCTGATAGTGCGGGAACAGCACGAGCCGGCGCCGGTGGGTCGAGCCGCTCACGTCCGGTTCGGGCAGCGGCGCCCACTGAGCCGGCCGGCCGAGCCCCTGCTCGAAGCGGCTGATCGTGGTCATCGCGACCGCGTAGACCATTTGCTGCCGGAACCACGGATTGCCGTCCGACGGGGACAGCCCGTACTGCGCGAGCAACTCCGGACGGTCCAGGTCGATCGGCGGAAAGAGCCGGCGCCGATCCTTGTCCTCGTCGCGGATCTCGAGGTATTCGCCGACCGGACCCGGTTCCAGCGGTTCCCATCGGATCCGGGCGATCCGCTCGTTGAGCACGGCGGTGGCGAAGCGGGCCGTCATTCCCGGGTCGACCGCGAACACCCGCAGCTCGCGGAAGGCCGGCTCCGGTGCCGTCACGTCCCGCTACCCGACGCCGGCCGACGGATACGGAAACCCCGCGGGCGCGGGCGCATCGAGGACGACCCAGCGGCGCATCGCCTCGTCGGCGGCCGCGTAACCCCAGTTGATCAGCCGCTGCTGCCGGACCGGCTCCATGCGCGACAGCCGCGTTGCCACCGCGGCGAGCGCGGAGGTCTGCTCACGCGGACAGGGCAGGGCACCCGGCAACGGCTCGACTTCGGCGATGTTGCCCCGGATGCCCCAGTAGGCGCCGCTCCGGTCCCCGGCCAGGAACGCGGCCGCCACCTGGCGCTTACGCAGACTCCGCACCTGGTTGTCGACAACCGAACCAACCCGGATCGACGCGCGCACCCAGTCGCCCGGGATCTCACCCGCCGGTTCCATGTGGCCGCCGCCGTCGCTGACCAGGACGGTGAGGTAACGCTTCCAGGCCGTCTCCAACCCGAGGTTGTCGTACACGCCGCCGTCGCTGAGCACCGCCTCCTCGGTGAACGGCGGCCGGAACAGCTCGCCGCGCCCGTCCGCCGCGAACGCCTCCCGCCGCAGACTCAACCGCAGCGGCGACAGCACCGGCGGAAAAGCCGCCGACGCCGCGACCGCCACCGCCAACGCGACGTCCGGATTCTGGATCATGCCGATCTGGTAGTCGGCCATGTAGGGCTTCGAGAACCGCCACAGGGTTCCGGTCTGCAGGTTCGTCGCGTTGATCACGAACCGGGGCCGGTCCGGCAACCGCTGCAGGGTGGCCGCGCCGAACAGATGCTTGCGATACGCGGCGGCGGCCCGGCTGGCCACAGTGCCGCGGCCGAGCAGTCCACGAATCACCGACGGCACGTCGATTGTCCAGCCAGCGAGCGCACGCACCGGCGCGACCACGACCTCATCGAGATTGCCCGCGACTCCACCGGCGTCGAAGACCAGCCGCGACCACCCGAATCCGAGCACCCCGGCGGTGATCGACCCACCCGACACACTGGACACCCGGTCCAGCCGCGGCAGCCACCCCAGCTCGTTGAGCCGCCACAACGCCCCGACGTGGAACAACATCGCCCGGTAGCCGCCGCCGGACAGGCACAGCGCGGTGCCTGCCTCAAGCCGCTCCGCACCACCCGGCGTGACCGGCGACCGAGCATCCGTCACTTGTGACTGGTCGGACACCGGCACACCATAGCCATGTCCGCGACTGCATGTCACTGTCCGATTACGGATCGTGCGGGTTTTCGCTTCTCGGCACCTACCCCCGGACGTCAACCGTTGATGAGCTGATACCGAGCGAGACCGGCCGATGTCTCACTCGCTGCCGTACGCAGCGTTCCTGGTGCGCATGCCGGCCAGTCCCAGCAGGACGGTGGGTTCGAGGTTGTTGGCCTGCCGGGTGTGCGCGGCGACCGTCTATCTCGGCCCGTCCCGGCTGCTGGTTAATATCTGACTCGCCTGTCCCTGAGCTAATCCCCGCTGACGACCCCGCATCATCCGGATGGCGGCGGGGCCGGTGCGGTCGTGCGGCGGGATGCAGGAGAGGTCGACCTTGATGGGGCGACCGCGGCAGCTGGCCGCATCGATCGTCGTCTCCTACCGGACGGAGTCGCCCGCGAGGACGGCCCGGATCAGCGGCCGCAGCCGATCGGTGGGCAAGCCGATGTCGACGGTGAGGAAGTGCTGGTCGATCACCTCGTCCTGACGCAGCCCCCAAAGATCTTCCGCGCCGGGGATTCCAGGCCCGGACCTGCATGCCGCCGTCGAGCACGACCACACCCAGCGGGAGGCTGGTCAGTGCGAGCCACCGGCCCGACGCTGGCCGAATTGGCGCAGGGTGGCAAGCTGCTACGCCGATGAGGCGCGCCTGAGCCCGCTGGTCAACAGCGATTCAGCGACGGCTTCGGCGTCGATTCCGTGCTCGTGATCGGTCAGCATGTAGACGGCCAAGTCACGTGTGGTGTTGCGCCATGCTGTGTGATCACCGAGCAGGCCCGCGAGTAACGAGGCCGACCGCAGATGCAGCCAGGCTTCGTCAACTGATATCAACGCTATGGCACTGTCGCGACTCCATGCGCGGAACGACTTGTTGACCTGTTCGGATAGTCCCCACCCGCTAATCTGGTGGCGCTGTCCTGCACCGGGTTTGATGGAGACAGGACCCAGTGGTGTCAGAGGCTGACATCGTGCTGGCGAAGTCCTGCGCATCCCAGTCGGAGACGGCCATTACGGTGCTCGCGGCCGCGCCGCCGATCGCGGCGGCGGTGACGTCGTAGGCGGCCAGGTGACCCAGACCGATCAGGCTTAGCGCTTCGTCGCGTGCCTCCTGCCGTCGGCCCAATTCGCTGAGTGCTCTGGCGTGCTGAAGCTGCACCCAAGCATGATCAACCAGATCCAGTTCGTCGCGAACGAGGAGTGCCTCTAGTTCCTGAACTGCCATGTCGGGGCACCCGTCCTCAAGCAACGCAGCGGCATAAGCGACAGCGGCCGCGGCCTGCTCATGAGGTGGCCGGCTGGTGTCCGCGAGGCCGCGCAGGACATCGGCGTCGCCGGTCGTAATGTATTTCAACATTGCTGTGGCGAACGTCCAGTCCCAGGCCGCGCTGGTGTTCAGGCTGGCGAGGTGCGAGCTCGAACGCCGTCCGATGTTCGTGATGACGGCGACCTTTCCGCAGGTGGGGCCGGCGGCGCACTGGGGCTACTTCGAGCTCGAGAAGAACAGGTTGGCCGCGAGGCCGGCGAGCGTCATGAGCGCGGCGAAAACGCCGGCGGTCGTGCTGCCGAACAGGATGATCAGCGCGCCGCCAGTCATGCCGGCGAAAGCCCCCGCCCAGACGGCGATTCCCGCGATGATCGGAGACAACGTCAACGCGGCCAGTGCCGAAAGAATGAAGAACAGAATCTTGTCAAGCATCGAAAACTCCAGAACGTCGATACGGCATTGCTCGGCCGCGCTTTTGGTGGCACATACTTGCCGGTTTCGCTTATGACACGATTCCCGCAGTAGTTTCTGCACGCTCGATTTCTGGGTTTCAAAGATAGGCATGGACGAGAAACAGGGGCCCGCGGTTACCGCCGCGGGCCCCTATCTAACTTGACTACCTACGCATCACCAAACCCGGCAGCAGTGCTGCGGTCATCCCCTGCAGCCAACGTCGCCCCGCCAGGCGACCGTCAGCCACGAGGATTAGAACCAGCTGCACCGGGAGCGCGATCACCAAGACCAAGAATCTGGTAAGTGAACCGCCCCAGGGCTTAGCAGCGTTGCGTTGCTCAGTCACTCGTCGACACCTCCTTTCTCATCGTTGATTGAGTGGACTGGTTGCGGTTCCTCCCCCTGGATGAGGTTGCCGCGAGTGCGCCACGCGCTTCTCCTGGCTGCTATCAAGCCCGGCTGCTGAGTTGCTTCCCTTCGCTCAGCAGAGCGGTGGACCACCGATCAGCGCAAGGCAAGCCTTGACGCTCCTACGGATCGCCGGTCGCTCACGACCGGCAGTCGAACATCTTCGCTTCTGTCCTTTCTCCGACCAGCCGGTCGGTGTCGCGTCCTTCACGAAGACCGCCCCTGGAGGGGCCGACCCCAGTGGGGTCGGCACCTCCAGGGGTTCCGGTCTTACTCGGCACGGTCAGCCCCAAACGATCAAGAACCTGTGCCGTGAACGCGTCCAGATCTTCCTTAGACGCGTGTTCCGCGAAGGAGTTGGTCATATTCAGCAAACGCTTTTCAACGTCCACTTGACCCTCCTACTCCAGAAGAGCGCGCAGCTCCCCCATGGCGGACTCATGAATCCTGTCTGCCTGACGGCGGGTGATACCCATAGCCTCTGCGGCCTTCACCCGGCTCATGCGCAGCCAGTAAACGAGGAAGATCAGCTCACTTTTCTCGTCGCCGAGAGAATTGACTGCGAACCTAACTTCTCAGTCGGGATCAGCCTCATCGCCGTCAGCCTTGTCCCAGACCGTCCCGGTCGAACCCTCCTCGGGGGAGAGGTGTCCCGGCAGCCCCGCGCGAATCTCATTGCGGTTATAGCTGGTCTTGTTCTGGTCGAGGAACAGGTTCCGGACGACCTGGTAGCAATACCGAGGGCTTCCCTTGAACAGTTCCCGCTTACGCAGGTCGGGCCACTGCTCATAACACTTGACGGCCGCATCCGCGCCGAGCTCGTTTCCCCCGCGGCCAGCGATGCTGTGACCGGCGGCGAGGAGAATGCGGTTGCCGTCGGTCGTGAACCAGTGGACAAAGTCATCCTTCAGGATCTTCGACTGCCCTTCGTCAAGATCCATCCAGGTCGGCGTCGATAGCTCGACGCGCCGCCGCCCAAGACCGAGGTCCGGGGCTTCGACCGAATTGCCTGCCGGGCCCGTCTTGCCCCGGTCCTGTTCGAGGGGCTGACAGCTTCCCCTCGGGAAGGCGCTCATCTTCGAGTGCCTCTCCTTCTGGCTCGCGCCGCTCCAGCTCCAGGGGCTGGAGCTGAGAAAACGCGACCCCCTACGGACATGACACGAGACGCGGAGCGGTTTCTGCACTGGCCATCGTCAAGATTTTCGGAAGAATCTCGTCGGTCCCCTCTGACCAGCGGAAACGCAACAGAGTACGCCAGCCGATTGGCGACCATCGTCCGCTTCTCAACCCGCCGCTGAGCTCATCGGGAGTAGTTCGGAAAAGATCCCGAGGACCACGACGATTGCCCCCGAGGTCTGGCCTCGGATCGGCGCACAGTGCGTGAGTTATCCACAGGTGGCGGGAACGGGGTGGACGGGCGTCGCTGGCTGCAGCAGGCTGCCCGGCATGGACATGGAGTACAGCGCAGCGGTCTGGGCGGTGACCGCCAGCCTCGCCGGCGGCGAGGATGACGACGCAGCGCCAGGCGGGATCTGGCTGGCCTTGCAGGCGTGGAAGCACCTGGGAGGCTCCGATCCGGTGTGGGACCGCATCGGCCCGGACCTGCTCGAGGTGCGTGACCGGCTCTATCCCGACCAGGACGTGCAGGTGCAGGCGGGCTCGCCGAGCGATAACCGCGAGGCCCGGACTGCAGTCGCGGCACTGCTGGAGCAGTTGGCGGTCTACCACCTGTCCCGGTCGGCCGCCGATAGCCCGTTGCTGATGAGGATGGCCCACGACGCTAGCGTCGAGCAGCTGCGTGATGCCGCGGCGGCATTGGCATGACCTCGATCGGCTTCTGGCAGGTCGAGACCATCAACGCGCTGCACGCGTCGGCGGCCGCGAGCGTAACCAACGGCTGGTGTCCACGAGCGACGGGTATGCGGTTGCGCTGGCTCGGTCAGCGGTCTATACCCAGCTGGCGCGGGTGACAGGGTTGCTCGCTGGGGGCCGACCGGTCTACGAGGTGGCGGATCGTGCGACGGCGACAGACTTGCTGCGGCGAGCCGGAAAGGACTCGACCAGGTTGTTTGCCGGCTTGCAAGGTGCTGCACAGGTGGGCCGGGAGTACCCAGAGCCGATGGCGGAGCCAGGCGAGGCTCCCCTGCGGATGCGGCGGGCCGCCGACGCGATCGGCGTCATTGGCGACATCCTGGCCAGCCACGTCTTGCCACACCAACGCCCCCGCACGCAGGAAGGGCGCCAGATTCGCGCCCGCGGCGGCGTGGCGGGCGCGTTCGCCGATGTGGCGCAGCTGACGGCCGCGGCGATCGCCGTCGACGAGCAGTTGCCGACCTGGCTCGATGGTGGGGGCCGGCCCTCTCGCTGGTCTATCAGACCACGCGGAGTTGGCGGCCTGCGGTACGGACCGACGAGGTCATGCGTGATCTCAGCCGCAAGTTGTGGCGCCTGGCCAATCCGGACGGCAGGCCCCGGTCAGCGGCCCCGCGGCGGCGCAGACCGAAGCGCGCTCCCGGGCCGGCTCCCTGCCCCCACGCGGCCCGCACCACGCCCGAATCGCTGACCGGTCGCCCGGCTCGCCTAGACGCGCCCGCCGGGCGACCGTTCGTATTCCCTGACACCTGGCGATCCAAGCGGCTCGTATGTCACTCGATGGTGTAAGAGCTGACCTGCGGTTTTCACGCGGGTGGGACGAACCGGTCCTCGTTGGCAGAGCGTGCTGAACGGGCACAGCGGATCAACGAAGGGCGGTGCGGCATGGTCCGCAGCGGACAAGGGCGGGACGGCACCGGGCACCGGAAAGTGTTGTGGCTGGTCAATGGGGTGCTGGCAGGAGTCGGTGGGGTCTTCTTGACCACCGCCTCGGTGCTGGTCACCGCGATCGCCGCGGCGGCCGCGGTGGCGATCGCGGTGACGGTGATCGCGGTGACCGGCCGATAGCAAAAAATCTTGTGCGCGGACTTCACACGGTGGCGATCGACGGGTCCTACCAGATAGAGGCCCTGTCGAGCACGGCCCTCGCTGACGGCCCGGTCTCCGGTCCGGCAGGCTGTCAGACGAGAACACGACGAGATCGGAGGGCCGTCGGTGGTCCAACTGAACAAGGAGCTGGCCGCCACAGCGTCGGATGCGGACGACGCCCCGGACCCTGATGCGCCGCCGTCCTCGGTCGACGAGCAGTTCACGGCGTTCTTCAACATCCACTATAAGCCGCTGCTGGTCTTCGCCACCGTGTGGGGAAAGAGCTACCACGACGCGGACGAGGCGGTCGGCACCGTCATGGCGTACATCTACGACAACTGGACCAAGATCCGTAATCCGGTCGCGTACGCACGTGCGGCCGTCCCCCGGACCATCATCAAGATCCGTCGTGATCGCCACGATGACCGCTACGTCCCCGTGCCGAACGCCTCGCTCCCGGATCAGGTTGACCGATGCTTCGAGCTCGACCTGATGCAGGACGAGCAGTGGACCGAGGAACTTCTCGACGAGTTGCCGCCCACCCAGCGGGCCGTCCTGATCCGATTTCTGGACGGGCTGTCGATGACCGAGATCGCCGCCGAACTGCGCAAGAGCGAGTCGACGATCAGGCAGAACCTCAAACTTGCCCGCGACCGATTACGGCCGCTGGTCGACGAGTACGACCGAAATAGACCCTGCCCGTCCCACGAGGACCTGACGAGGGAGGACAACCGATGAACCGCGACGACTTCAACCGCGACCCGGTGGACAACGACGAGTTCTTCGGCGAACTGGCCGACATGATCGAGCTGGCAGACAGCATGACCCAGGAGCGGCTGAGCGGTGGAGAACTCGACCGCCGCCGCGAGGAGATCATGAGCCGGGTACGCCGCAATGCCGGAGCCAAACCGGCCGACGACATCCCGCCCGTGTCTGCCGCCCGGCCGACGGCCACCGCCGATGCCCGCCGCCTGTTGGATGGCGACAACAGGTTGACCGTGCGGATCACGGGTGCGTCCTCGCGGCCGCATGCCCGGCCGGGCCCGGCACTTGACGCCGCTATGCTCGGCCGCCTGAGCCCGGTGATGGCGGCCGCCCTGGCCGACGCCGAGCGCTACCGCGACAGCGCGCTGCGCAAGGCCGCCGACATCGTCAAGCAGGCGCAGCTGGAGGCCGACGGACTTCGCGCTGAAGCTCAGCGGATCCTGGATGACGCGCATCGATCCGCGGCGGCGGTGGCAGTAGTCGATCTCCCCGGCCTCGGAGCCAGCCCCGACGCTGCGCCGGCGGCGACGTGGAGCACCGGCTCGGTGTCGCGGGGAACCGTAGTTGACCAATCCCACGACATGGAACACGGTATCTCTCTGGTTGGTCTTGGATCGGTAGGGCGGGCTCATGCCGCTCTCGGGTTGCTGGCACCTCTCGACAGCGGATGTGATGAGCGGTGGCCGGCCGACCCGTCAGTTCCGATGTGGGGTTCGCTCCTGCGCCACACCCCGCTTGCGTCGGGTCCAGGTGACGTAGCCGCCGATTTCCTAGCGGCCGCAGACCACCTCACCGCCGACGGTTCCGTGTGGCAGGTGAAGTACGCGGCCCGGCCGGATGACCTGCGAGACCAATGGCGCCAGGTGTTGCGGGCTACCGATCGCCTGTGGTGGTTATGGCGGCCGCAGGAACGCCCCGAGGCGATCCAGCGGGTGCTGGTGTGCTGCGAGCGGCTGCCGGCCAAGCGCCGTGAGGAGCTCGGGCGGCTGCTGGTGGAGAGCTCCTGCGGAGGGGCGGGCCGGGACGGTCAAGAGCGCAACCAGCTTGCCGGATTGGTGAGTTCCTGGTCCGCGCTGCGATCGACCCTGATGATCTCCAGGATGCGCTACGTCCTGCCCGAGTCATACAGGTCAGCGACGGCGTTTCCCCGCGGTGCAACGCTGCCCATTCTCTCGCCTGTGCGGCGCGTGCTGCTCGCCTGCGATGTTGCGGGCTTTGGCCAGGCGGATGCCGGGCTACGTTCGCGGTGGCAACGAGCGGTCCAGCAGGTTCTCGATGACGCTGCCCGGCAGGTCGGTCTGGACAGTGGTCGCTGGCAGCGCCACGCCGCCGACGGCGGTGAGTTGGCGGTCCTGCCGATCGGAACGCCATGGAGGACTGTGTTCGACCAGCTGCTCGGGGCGGTGGACCGGGAATTGCGCGAGTACAACCTCTACGCCACCGACGAGGCGCGGCTTCGGCTGCGTGTGGCGGTGCACGAAGGCGTCGTTACGACGGCCGCCGGCGTCGCCGGGCAGGCGGCGACTACGGTGACCCGCCTGGTCGACGCGGCACCGCTGAAGCAAGCCCTCGACGCACATCCGACGGCCAGCATGGCGGTGGCAGTGTCGGACCTGGTGTATCAAGATGTGACGCACGGTCGGCTCTACGACGGTGACCGGTACCTGAGGGTCACCGTCCCGCAGGCGATGACGGCACCGGGTGAGGCCGCCTGGGTGTTTGTGCCCGACGAGAACATGCGTTTCCCGGACTGGACCGCTCCCAGTCCAACTGAGACAGAAACCTCCCCCAGGTCAGAGCGAACAGAACGGCACCGGAGGCAAGACGAGGCGCAGTTGACGAGATAGCCAGGCATCGGGGCTGGCCACCAGGAGACAAACGGGCGGTGGACTCTGCGGCTGCGGCGGGTTCGGGTGTGTGCGGCGTACGGTGACACGTGTGGCCGCCCACCCGACGCCCTGCCCACGAAGTCGCCGATTTGCTGCCCGCGGGCTGAGGCAGCGCCGGTGAAGGTCGCGGCCGCGCTGGCCGGCGTGCTTGACGTGTGGGTGGCCGGCGCCGAACCGGGGAACGTAGCCCGTACACCCGGCTTGTGCTGACCGAGTCGGCCGGGGCCGTGCTGACCAGTCACGAGCTGACCTACCGGCAGGCCGCCGAGCTAACCGCGATGATCGCCGACACTGCTCCAGGCGCGGGCGTGGCACAGCTGGCATCGGAACTGCGTCACTTCGCCGGACCGGCGGACTCGACCGCCGTACGGCTGACCGTCGACGGTCCGGAGCCGTCGGTAACCGTAGCGTTCAGCGCTCGCGCGGCCGGGCATCTGCACGAACTGCTCGAGTACGGGCTGGCGCAGCGCGGCGCCGCACGGCGACTGATCGAGACCCAGTCGCCCCTGCAGGCTGGGCAGCGGATCCGGCTGCGCGATGGCGGTGCGCACGGCACGGTCGCCTACCTGACAGTAACCTGGCCCCGCGATCCGGTCGGGCAGGCGACCCTGTGGTGCCACACGCACCTCGACACGGCCGACGAGGACCATCCGGCGGTGTACCCGTTGTCGGCGCTCGGGCCGGCGCTATGACCCCCTGCCCGTGCTGCTGGGGTCTACACCGGCCGGACCGTCAGCGAAACGGCCCGGCTGGTTGACCGAAACCGCCGGCAATCTCGGCCAGCCGAGCCGGCATCGTGCTGGCGCCGCGGCGTAGATAGAACTCCGGCTTCTCCCGGTTGTAGGCGTACCAGCCGGCCCCTGCGCGGACCTCGATCACCAGCACCGTCTTACCGTCAATCGGCACCGCCCGAACGGTGACCGCCGGGTCCGGGTCGATCATGCTGCGGATCATGCCGCGCACGGCGAGGGTGAGCTCGTCGAGGTTCGTCGCGTCGACGCCGGTGATCTGCCCGTCGTCGCTCACCCCGATCAGCACGGTTCCGCCCTCGCCGGAGGCGAACGCCGCGACCGTTTTGAGCATCTTCCTGCGGTGCTTGTGGACGGGTAGCTGGTCCTTGAACTCGACGTACTGGGTTTCGCCGCCGGCGATCAGTACGCTGACGTCGGCGCCGGGCAGGTCCCAGGTCACCGACCGGTCGCCGGTATCCGGGGATCCGGGTGCCGGGAAGTAGCGGAAGTCCATCCAGTCGTTGTCGCTGCGCAGCATCAGCAGGGTGCCGGGGGTCAGGCCGTGCGGCGTGTCGAACTGGACCTGCCCGCTCGTGCCGAGCGGGTGTAGCCGCTGGCCCTCTGGGCTGCTCAGTTCCAGCATGGCGCCGGTGAGCTGGTCGCCTTGGACGAGCACGGTCAAGGTGTCGGGGGCGATGGTGACCTGGTGGATGCGGCCGCGAGGGTCGAGCCGGACGATGCGCCACAGCATGTGCGGCGGGCGAGGGCCGGTTTCGGTGGCGGCCGCGTAGAAGAAGGCGTTGAACGCTGCCTCGGCGTGCAGGTAGCTCGGCCCGTCTCCGACCAGCACGCTGCGCGGCCGCGTCGAGGCCTGCGTCGCGGGGTTGAGGTGCCATTCGGTGCGGGGCCACGGCAGCGTCGTGTTGTTGTAGCGCACGTTGGCGGCGAGCCGCTGGAAGTTGCCGGCGTCCTGCGCGGCCGGTGCGGTCACCGTCAGCCCGGCGAGCTGCTGCGGCTTTTCGCGAACGAGCTCGGCGACCAGCGGTCCGGGCAGACGACGCTCGACGAAGGCGTCCTGGCTGTAGCGCCAGGTGCGCTCGCGGATCGCGCCCTCGGCGCCGACCAGCACTTCGCCGTAATTGATCTGCCAGCCGTCCGTGCTATGGCACAGGCTCAGCCGCACGTCGACGGTGGCGCGCTGTTCGATCATGGCGGTCAGTTCGTCGACCGAGGTCATGCCGTTTTCCACGGCCGATGCCACCCTCCGCGTCGCTCCGCCTGGGCGCGGGCGCCACCCGCCACGCTGTTCACCGCTCGGCAACCGGCCATGAGCGTACGCCGGACCGGCTGCATGGCGAGCCGTCCCACCCCCTGGGTTCACCGTAGTCATCGGCGACCTATTCGGAACCCGCGTTGGCACGACGGCGGCCTTCCTCGGCGTCAGCGCGGTCGTCCTCAGTTCGCTCGGCGTGTGGCTGTTCGGCCTTCTCACCGGTCCGGTACTGGGGACCATGACGGCTGGCGGCTGGATCGTGCTGGTGTTGCTGTCACTTGGCACCTACTACGTCACTGCGTACCTGATCGCCACCATCGGCGTCCTACCCGGTCTCGCCACCGTGCCGCCGCTGCTGCTGCTGCCACCGTCGCCGTTCGTGCTGCAGCCGTCGGCGCTGGAGATGCTGGCCCGCGGCTTCCTGATCGGGCTCACCGCGGCGTTGAACTTCGGGATCTGGTCAGTGGTGCCGGCGGCGGTCGGCGTACCCCTCGACACCGGGCTGCTGATCACCGGCCTGCTGGCGGTTTTCCCGGCGCTGACCGCACGATCGTCTTCCAGGCGATCCTGGGCTGGACCAGCTGGGTACGCCCGATGTCCTGGTTCGCGACCGCGTTCGGACTGCTGCTGTTCCTGATCAACCTGCCGTTCGCGCTGGCCGCGGGCGGACTCACGGCTGTGCGGTTCGACCCGCTCACGGCAACCGTGGAGTCGACTGGTGGGGCCCTCGTGGCGGTCACCGGGTTTTCCGGCGGGTTCAACCTCGGCAACTTCACCTTCATCACCGGGGCGCCCGGCTCCTCGGGCAGTTTCGGGCCGTCGGCCCGGGGCGCGCTCGCGTCGCACGAGACGGGACACACGCTCTCCGTCGCGGTGTTCGGCGGGCTCTACACCTGGGTCAACGCCCTTGACGAGAACCCGCCCACGTACCGGCACTCCTTCGCGGTCGGCGAGCTGATCGCCGAGAGCCACTTCCCGCGCAACGACACTGCGTGGGACTCGGGCCCGGCCCGGCCGACCGTCGCCCGGTCGCACGTACGCGTCTGGAGCTGATTGGCT
>NZ_JABBNC010000049.1 GCF_012933445.1 Actinoplanes sp. TBRC 11911 | reverse complement strand
AGCCCTGGCGGCCGAGCTGGGCATGGTGATGATCCTGCCGATGTACGAGAAAGAACAGGAAGGCGTCCTCTACAACACCGCCGCCGTCCTCGACGCCGACGGCACCTACCTCGGCAAGTACCGCAAAAACCACATCCCGCAGGTCAAAGGGTTCTGGGAGAAGTTCTACTTCCGGCCCGGCAACCTCGGCTACCCGGTGTTCGACACCGCGGTCGGCCGGATCGGCGTCTACATCTGCTACGACCGGCACTTCCCCGAAGGCTGGCGCGAACTCGGCCTGGCCGGCGCGAAAATCGTGTTCAACCCGTCCGCCACCAGCCGCGGCCTCTCGTCCTACCTGTGGCAGCTCGAACAACCCGCCAGCGCCGTCGCCAACGAATACTTCATCGGTGCCATCAACCGCGTCGGCATCGAACCCCTCGGCGATGACGACTTCTACGGCCAGTCCTACTTCGTCGACCCCGAAGGCAAGTTCGTCGGCGACGTCGGCGACACGCACAAGGCCGAACTGATCGTCCGCGACCTCGACCTGGAACTGCTCGCTGTCGTGCGCGACCGCTGGCAGTTCTACCGCGACCGCCGCCCGGAGTCCTACCAGCGGACGGTGCAGCCGTGAGCATGCTCATCACCGGCGGCACCGTCATCGGGCCAAGCGGCGCCGTCAAAAACGACGTGCTCGTCGACGGTGAGACGATCACGGCACTCTTCGCGCCCGGCCAAGGCCCGTCCGACGGCGTCCAGATCGTCGACGCGACCGGGAAGTATGTGATCCCCGGGGCGATCGACGCACACACCCACATGCAGATGCCCTTCGGCGGCACCCAGGCCAGCGACACCTTCGACACCGGCACCCGCGCCGCCGCGATCGGCGGCACCACCACCATCATCGACTTCGCCATCCAACGCCACGGCGAAGTCGTCCAAGACGGCCTCGCCGCCTGGCACGCCAAAACCGAAGGCGCCTGCCACATCGACTACGGCTTCCACATGATCCTCGGCGGCGTCGACAACGACGCCCTCAAAGCCATGGACCAGCTCGTCGCCAACGAAGGCATCACCAGCTTCAAACTATTCATGGCCTACCCCGGCGTCTTCTACTCCGACGACGGCCAAATCCTGCGCGCCATGCAACGCGCGCGCGAAAACGGCGCCATGATCATGATGCACGCCGAAAACGGGCCCGCCATCGACGTACTCGTCAAACAAGCCCTGGAACGCGGCGAAACCGACCCCATCTACCACGGCCTGACCCGCCCGCAAGAACTCGAAGCCGAAGCCACCAGCCGGGCAATCTGGCTCGCCGCGGTCGCCGCCGACTGCCCGCTCTACATCGTGCACCTCAGCGCCTCCAAAGCCCTCGAACAAGTACGGGCCGCCCGCGACCTGGGCCGCAACGTATTCGCCGAAACCTGCCCGCAATACCTGTATTTGACCCTCGAAGACCAGCTCGGCGCGCCCGGCTTCGAAGGCGCCAAATGGGTCTGCTCCACACCCCTGCGCTCCAAAAACGAACCCCACCGCGCCGACCTGTGGCAAGGCCTGCGCACCAACGACCTATCCGTGGTCTCCACCGACCACTGCCCGTTCTGCATGAAAGACCAGAAAGAGATGGGCCTCGGCGACTTCTCCAAAATCCCCAACGGCATCGGCAGCGTCGAACACCGCGTCGACCTGCTCTACCAAGGCGTCGTCGACGGCAAACTATCCCTGAACCGCTGGGTCGAGACCATCGCAACCACCCCAGCCCGCATGTTCGGCCTCTACCCCCGCAAAGGCATCATCGCACCCGGCAGCGACGCCGACATCGTCCTCTACGACCCCAACGGGCGCACCCGCATCAGCGTCGAGACCCACCACATGAACATGGACTACTCCGCCTGGGAAGGGTGGGAGATCGACGGCAAGGTCGACACCGTCATCTCCCGCGGCGAAATCATCAGCACCGGCGGCCAATACACCGGACGCGCGGGCCGCGGGAAGTACCTCCGCCGCGGCCTCTCCGACTATCTGCTGTAAAAAGAGCACCGCGCAAATCCGCCTGAGCGCCGGGTAATTACGCCCAATTTTGCATCGATTATCGTGTTCATGCTCACACGCGACGCTATGAATTAGGCTTCCACGACAACGTTTCCGGGACGTGCAGAGTGATTACGTTTCCGACGACGAGGTGGAGCAGCTCGGGCCCAGGTGCTTCATTCCGACTGTCGTACGAGCCGAAGCGGGTTGCCGCGTACGGTGTACGGACCAGGACATCAGCAGCGTGTTCGGGCTGATGAGGCTGTCGACGACACGTCCTTTTCACATCGTTCGCACGGCACGGCTCGCCGCCAAGACCAGCGGCGACGACATGATCGGGCTGTCCATCGGTGTCACCGGGAATTTCCGCGTACGCCAGGACGGAAGGCTCAACGCCCTGACCGACGGAGGCACCGTATTCCATCAGGCGCGCAGTCAATGGGAACTGGTTACCGGACAAGACACGGAAATTCAGATCATCAAGTTTTCCCGGTATTTGCTTCCGCCCGGGGCTAGAGGTGTCAGCGACGACAGCGCGCTGGCGCTACAGGCTCATTCAGCGGCCGTCAATCTCTTTGCCCGTTATGTCGATCAGCTGGACAGGTCGGCGGCCGACCTGACCGCTCTGCAGCGGGCCGACGCCGGCCAAGCGGCGATTACATTGCTGGTCATGGCATTGCGGGGCCCCCATGCCGCCGCACCGGACGGCTCCGATGTCGTGCTCCTCGACTTGGTGAAGCGGTACGTGCGCGAACACGTCACCGAACCGTTCTCCCTCGAGGACCTTGCCCGAATACACCATGTTTCGATGCGACAGCTCTACCGCCTTTTCGAGGGCATCGATGTGACGCCCGCGGCATACGTTCGCCGGCAACGACTCCAGGCGGGTCGGGACATGCTGGTCGACCCCAGGCACATCGGGATGTCCATCGGACGCGTCGCAGCGATGGCGGGATTCTCTCAGGTCCGGACCTTCAACCGCGCCTTCCTCCGGGAATTCGGGACGACGCCGAGCGACTGGCGGCACGACCCTGGCGCGGATCCGTTTACCCGAGGTGCTCGGCCAGGACTGCCAGGTGGGTCGCACTAGCCTCGGCATGGCGCTCGCGGCCCGCGTCGGTGAGTTCGACATACACCCGTCGGCGGTCGTCCGGGTGCAGGCTGCGCTCCACAAAACCCCGCTCTTGCAAGCGCGCCACCGCGCGGGATACGGCGCTTTCGCTGACGTGGTGACTGACCAGCTGCCGCATATGGCAGCTGCCGGGCTCTCGCAACCTGAGGCGATCGAGGATGTCGAAGTCACTCAGCGACAATCCGTGCAGCTTGTGCAGCTGCCACTCCAGGTGAGAGACGACCTCGTCGTGCCGGAACCGCAGTTCGTACCAGCGCTCGACGAGAACCATCCCTCTTTCCTGCGATGGTCCGGCAGGAACTGACTCCCCGCATCGCTTTCGCGTCATCACGTACGAGTCCGTTACGAAAAGTCCTCGTCGAGGAATCCGGCTACCATCTCGTTGAAGCCATCGGGGTTCTCCCAGAACATCAGGTGGCTTCCCTTTTCGTCCTTCGTGAACACCCGGCTGCGGGCGCCCGGGATGAGTGCCGCCACCGCGGGAGCGACCTCGGGTGCCTGGTGGCTCAATTCTCCACCGACGACCAGCGTCGGCACCGTGATCCGCGGAAGCACGTCGCGCCAGTCGCTGTACGCATAGTCCAAAAGGAGCGAGGCGGCGTGCGGCCCGTAAAAGCTGAGGTTCTCGCGAAGCAACCAGTCCACGTCTCGGGGGTCGAGATCCGCGGTATGCATCAGCCGGAGAAGGCCCCGCGCCACCTCCTCCCTGCCCTCACCACGCAGTCCGGTAACGAGCTCGGCGGTCACCTCCGGGGTGAGGAATCCGCCCAGCCTCAGTGCCTCGTCCGCGGGCACGATCGCGGTCCCTCCGACGGGACCCTCGTCGACAAGGATCAGCCGCCTGATCCGGTAGCCGTCATACAAGTCCCAGTAGGCCCAGACCACGGTGCTCGCCAGCGAATGGGCGAGCACTGACACGTCTCGCAGGTCAAGCGCGAGTATCAGGTCGCGGAGGTCGGCGGCAAACCGGGCGATGCGGTAGCCGTACGCGGGTTTGTCCGACACGCCATTCCCCCGGAAATCTACGGCGAGCACTCGGTGGCTTTGCGCGAAGACATCGATCTGTTTGCGGAATTCAGCAGCGGTCTGCGAGAAGCCGGGAAGAAGGATCAGCGGAGACCCGCTGCCCGCTTCTGTATAGCGGATCGACACGCCGTCGTTTGTGCGGATGGCACCAGTTTTTGACACGATTATTCCTTCCAACCGTACGGTCAAGTGAGCTTTTCTGTGGTTCGAGAAAAGCAGCACCGAGCCGCGATAACACGACATTCTCTGCACGGCTCCGTCATTTTGTGCCGGTGATCTCGTGTCAACTTGCCAATCTTGACCGGATAAGGTCGGCGGCTCGTTCGGCGATCGCCATGACCGCGGGCAGGGTGTTGCCGGACACCACGGACGGCATGACGGAGGCGTCGGCGACACGCAGTCCCTGCACGCCGAGGACCTCGAGTTTCTCGTTCACCACCGCGCCGAGCCGGCAGGTCCCGGCGTAGTGGTTGTAGCTGCGAAACGTGCTCACCGCGTACGCCGCCAAGTCGGCGCCCGCACCGGGCAGCGCTTCGCCGGAGCGCCAGCCCGCCAGCGCGGGCGCCTGACCGATCTGCTGAGCCATCTCCAGCCCCGCGGTCATCACCGGCACATCGCGACCATCTGCGTAATAGCCCGGATCGATCACCGGCCGGATCTGCGGGTCGGACGAGGCGAGACGCAACGTGCCGCGGCTGTGCGGGGCGAGCAGACAGACGGCGATGGTGTAGCCGCCGCCGGGCCCGGGACTGTCCAGGGTGGTGGCGAACAGCGGAAGGTCGCAGAACGCGATCTGCAGATCGGGCCGGTCGCCAAGTCCGCTGCTGACCAGGCCCTGGACCTCGACGTGGTTGCCCTGGCCCGGCTCGACCGGCACGGACGAGCGGTAGACGATGCCGCTGACCAGGTGGTCGTGCAGGTTGGCGCCCACCTCCGGCAGGTCGGCCACGATGGCGATGTCCATGTCGTGCAGGTGCTGGGCGGGCCCGATTCCGGACCGCATCAGCAACTGCGGCGAGCCGAAGGCACCCGCGGTCACGATCACTTCGGAGTCGGCGCGCACCTCATGGCGTACACCGGCCTGGGAAAAAATCACTCCGGTGCAGCGTCCGCCGGTCACCGTCAAGGAATGCGCGAGAGCGTCGGTGCGGACCTCAAGATTCGGTCGTGGCTCGGTCAGGTAGGCGTCGGCTACGCTGCGCCGCCTGGCGTGCACAATGTTGCGATCCAGCCACCCGAAGCCGTCCTGCAAGCCGCCGGACGGATCGTCGGCAAAGGGATGACCGGCCTCGAGCGCCGCGGTCAGACCGGCCACGGCCAACGGGTGCGGGTTCGGCTCGGGCGTCACGGTCATCGGCCCGGACATGCCACGCACCCGCGGATCACGTCCCGGCGCGCGTTCGATGCGGCGGAGGTACGGAAGCAGATCGTCGAAGCCCCAGCCGGGTGTCGCCCACGCGTCGTAGGAACTGCGGTGGCCGCGCAGGAAGATCATCGCGTTGATCAGGCTGGAGCCACCCAGTCCGCGCCCGCTGGGGACGGCCTCCGCTCGCCCGGTGGCGGACTGCACCGTCGTGACGTCCGCCCAGTCAGCGCTGCCGCCGGTCAGTTGCGGCCACCGCGCGGGAGAACGCGCACCGGGCGGCGGCTCGGCCGGGCCGGCCTCAAGCAGCAGAACCCGAATCGCCGGGTCCTCGGACAGCCGCGCGGCGACAACGCAGCCGGCCGTCCCGCCACCGACAACCACGAAATCGTAGGAAAGCATTGAGCGCGAACCCCTCCTTGTACCGAATGGCCCCGATGGGCCGAGCGCGCCATCACTTCGGTGCCGCGACAGTGTCAACTTCGTACAACGCGCGGATCGCTGCGAGGCTAGGCGGATCCGAGCGAGGGCGTCAGACGTTTTATGCCGGGAGAGGGTTCATTTCTGCCTGCTTCAAAACGTGGCAAAAATTGCGCGGAATCGGTCTTGGATCCCGCAGAGAATGTCTTGTTGAAGCCGAAAGATGCTGCCTTGATGGATGCGTTCGCCAACCGTCATTTCGCTGATCGAGGAGTGCAAGTGGGTATTCTGGACGACAAGGTGGCCGTTGTCATCGGCGCGACGAGCGGCATCGGGGCGGCTGTCGCACGCCAATTCGTCTCGGCAGGTGCGCAGGTGGTGCTGGCCGGGCGCCGGACGGATGTCGGCGACCGTCTGGCGGCCGAGCTCGGCGATGCCGCAAGATTCCGGCGCGTCGATGCCAGTGTGGAGGATGACGTACGAGGTCTCCTCGAGGAGGCTGTGCAACAACACGGGAAGCTCGACATTCTGGTCAACAGTGCCGGCGTTCCGGGACATTGGGCCGACATCGCGGACATCGACCTTCAGGAGTTCCGGCAGGTCATGGATGTTCACTTCTACGGCGTCCTGCACGGCCTGAAGCACGCGGCACGTCAGATGATCGCGCAAGGCTCAGGCAGCATCATCAACGTCGTCAGCACCAGCGGCATTGTCGGGGGCTGGTCCGGCCCGGACTATTCGGCAGCCAAAGCGGGAGTCCTGCAGCTGACGCGCAGCGCCGCGGTCGAGCTCGGCGAGAGCGGCGTGCGCGTCAACAGCGTGACCGCGGGCGTCGTGCTCACCGGCATCTTTGGCAAAGGCGCCGGACTCGACCCTGCCGTCGCTGATCGGACGGCTAGCGGCCTGGCCGCGGTGTTTCCCGCGATGATGGGCCACTATCAGCCGGTTCAGCGTCCCATCATGCCCACCGACGTCGCCGAAGCGGTCACGTGGCTCGCCAGCGATGCGTCATCTCTTGTCAACGGGCACAGCCTCGTCGTCGACGGCGGCGTGGCAGCCGGGCGCCCCATCTCGGTGTCCCGCGGGGAACGAGCGCAACTCACGTCGCTCTTGAGCCCGAACAAGGAGTGATCCGTAGCGGGTGCGAGCAGCGAAGATCCGCTGCCCTGGGCGGCGGATCTTCGCGGTAGGCGTTACGGCAGCATGATTGACGTCAACGGACCGCCACCTCGCGCCGGACGCGCAGCGAAGCGATGCGGTTGAACAATGCGGACGGCACCCGGTCGAGACTTTCGTCAACGAGTTCCAGCCCGACGAGGCGGTCAAAAATGGCTTTCAAGCCGATCCGGCCCTCGAGCCGGGCCAGAGGCGCGCCAAGACAGTGGTGTACGCCGTAGCCGAAAGCCATATGTGCACTTTGACGAGTGATATCAAGACGCTCCGGCTCCGCGTAGTGGTCCGGGTCCCGATTCGCCGCAAGCAGGGAGACACGAACCGCCTCGCCTCGCTGGATTGTGCGGCCACCCAGCTCGAACGACTCGGTGGCGAGCGTCAGAGCTGTCGCCTGGCCGGGGCTGTCGAAACGCAGAATCTCCTCCACGGCTGATTCCAGGAGAGCCGGGTCGGCTTTCAACCGGGAAAGCTGATCGGGATGGCGCACCAGGTCGGCCACCCCGTTCGCGATCAGGCCCGCGCTGGTCTCGTGGCCGGCGGTGAACAGCAGGAACAACATCGCCAGGAGTTCGTCCTCACTCAGGCGGTCGTCACCGTCTCGTGCCCGGACCAGGTCCGAGGTGAGATCGTCGCCCGGGGTTGATCGTTTTTCGGCGAGATGGCGCCGGAGGAAGTTCAGCATTTTGTTCCCGGCATCGCCATACGTCGCCGAGTCGACGAGCATGGGTGCGGTCATCACCCGGAACCACGAGGCGAGTTCCTCCGTGTCCCGCGTGTCGATGCCGAGGATCACGCAGATGACACGGAAGGGGAACGGATAGGCGAAAGCGGGTACGAGGTCGATGATTTCGCCGCGATCGAAGACGTCACCGACGCTGCTTATCAGCTCGTCGGCGATGGCTTCGATTCGCGGAGCCAACACCGCCACCCGGCCGGAAGTGAACGCGCCGGAGACGAGCTTGCGCAGCCGTGTATGGTCCGGCGGATTCATGTTCAACATGTAGTGGTACAGAATTCCGGGCTCGGGGTGCTCCCGCAGAAAAGGCATTCCTATCTCACCGCGGGCCAGCCGTGGCTCGGTGAGCGCGATTCGTGCCTCTTCATATCCGGTGACCAGCCACGTCGGCCGTCCAGAAGGCCCCGCGACGCGGTTCACCGGACCCGCGGCCGCCAGTTCACGCAATGCGGCCAGTCGCGCCCCGTCGGGCACGGCGACGAAAGCATCATTACTGCCGAGATCTCCCATGCGCGAAACGCTAGCAATGCTCTGATTCCATGGCACTGTGATCTACCACCCGACGAGCGATGTCCGGCAGATTATGCCGCGCCGGTGCAGAAAATGTCTTGACAGAGCGCTTGGGGTTGCCGGTCTCGAATCAACGAAGGCCGAATTTGAATTGCGAGCCTTCAGCGACGTTTCAGTATCATGCGGATAATGCGAACGTTTGCGCGCTTCGTCATCGACAGCCTCGACAACTCACTTCCCATTTTCGAGCGTCTGACCGGGACGAGAGCGGTCCGGTTTCCATACCGGGAGTGGGAGGTAGGCGTCGTCGGGGACTTTCTGCTCGTGCAGATTCCCCCGGGTACGGAACCCGCATGGCTTGTCCGGGCCCTCTGTGCGGTGGATGACCTCGACGAAACGTTGCGCGCCCTGACCGAGGGGGAAGCTGAGATTCTCAGCGGCCCGAACGACGTTCCGATCGGACGCAACATCCTCGCCCGCCATCCGGACGGCCTGGTGATCGAGTATCTCCTGCCGAACGCGGACTTGACCCAGCTGTTCTTGCCTTCCCGCGTGCCAGAACGCTAACCCCTGCTTGCACCGGCCCCGGACTCCACCACCTGGAACACCGGCCTCGGCGTGGTTGAGGGCGCCGCGCTGAGAGTATTGGGGCGATGACACCCGAGGAAGCCGTGGACGCGATGGCCGAGCGCCTTGCCGCCATCGATTACCAGCGGCACGGCGACAAGGCATGGTCGAAGGCGGCGCTGGTGCGCGAGTATTTGCGCCGGGCCGCCCGCTGGGCCGACGCGTACGGCTGCGACACGACGACTCCGTTCTTCGACATCGCAGCGTGCGTTGACCCGGGTGTCCGAGCCGACCAGGCGGTCGTGGACAACGTGGTGAACGGCATTCCGCGGCGCACGCCGAACGCGATGACCCGCCTGGCGCCGTTCGTTCTGCATTGGTCCGCGCTCCGCGAAACGCCGGGCGTCGAGCTCCGCGAGGACTTGGCGGATCCGTTCTCCCCGCTGATCCTGGCGTTCGAGCGGGACGGCGGCTTTCACATCGAGAAGGGCGAGATCAACCTCGAGTACGTGACGCTGTTCCTGCGCAACTGGCGGGCCAGGGCCGGCGACCCGCCGATGGAGAGCTTCACCCCCGACGCCCTGGACGAGATCGATCGTGCGGGTTCGATGGCCCAGTTCGGCTATGTCATGGGTCCGGACGGCGAGCCGGTGAGCTGAGGCTGATTCCGCCGCTGATCAGTAGCCGGTGCCGGTGCTGGCGCGCTTGCGGTCGTGCGGGTGCAGGCCGCCCTTTTCGCTCAGGACCTTGCAGGCCGCCGTGATGTCGTCGGCCAGGGTTTCCACGAGGGTGTGGCCGAGGGTCAGCTTCACCAGCGCGCGCATGACCTTGATGTGGTCGGCGTTGGGCGGCAGGGTGTAAGCCGGGACCATCCAGCCTCGCTCGGCGGCCAGCTGGGACGCCACGTCGAACTCGTCGAAGTTGTGGTCGCCCACGAGCTGGAAGGCCACCAGGGGCAGCTGCTCCTCCTTCTCCGAGCCGATGAGCTGGAAGTCGCCGATCGCCGCGATCCGCTGCGCCAGCTGGCGTGCGTTGGCCTGCATGGTCTCCATGATGTAGCGGTAACCGTCGTGGCCGAAGCGGACGAAGTTGTAGTACTGGGCCAGCACCATCGAGGCGCCGGTGGAGAAGTTCAGGGTGAAGGTGGCGTCCCGCTTGCCCAGATAGTTCTCGTAGAACACCAGGTCCTCGGCCAGGTCGCCGCGCTCGCGGAACACCAGCCAGCCGATCCCGGGGTACACCAGGCCGAACTTGTGGCCGGACACGTTGATCGACCGCACCTGCTCGAGGCGGAAGTCCCACTCCGAGTCGGGATACAGGAACGGCCAGACGAACCCGCCGCTGGCCGCGTCCACGTGGATGGGCACGTCCAGGCCACGTTGCTCCTTCAGGCGTACGAGCAAGCTGTTGATCCCGGCGATGTCGTCGGCGTGGCCGGTGAAGGTGGTGCCCAGGACCGCGGCGACGCCGATGGTGTTCTCGTCGACGTGCGGCTCCACGTCCTCGGGGCCGATCACGTACTTGTCGGGCTGCAACGGGATGATGCGTGGCTCGACGTCGAAGTAGCGGCAGAACTTCTCCCAGACCACGTGCACGTCGCCGCCGAACACCAGGTTCGGGCGGGTGGTGTCCTTGCCGGCCGCCTCTCGCCGGGCACGCCATTTCCACTTCAGCGACAGCGCACCGAGCATGATCGCCTCGGACGAGCCCTGGGTACGCGTCCCGGTCGTCTCGCCCGGGGCGTGGTAGAGGCTGGCGAGCATCCGGATGCAGCGCTGCTCGATCTCCGCGGTCTGCGGATACTCGGCGTGGTCGATGTAGTTGCGGTGCAGGTTCTCGGCGATGATGCGTTGCGCCTCCGGCTCCATCCAGGTGGTCACGAAGGTGGCCAGGTTCCGCATCGGGATGCCGTCGAGCACGAGCTCCTCACCGACCAGGCGCATCGCGTCGACGGCCCGCATGCCGTGGGCGGGCAGCCGATGGTCGGGGGCCGGCTCGAGGAGGAACCGGTTGCCGTACTCGCGGGCCAGGGCATCGAGATCGCTCAGTACCGGACTTCCGTGCTCTGCGGTTGACATGGGTCGGACCTCCCTGGAAGTGACCTTGCCGAGTTCACTTCGCCGACCGCCCCGGCACATCACCTCAACGGGATGAAATCACGACGCGGCCCTGATGAGCGGCGCGTCGCGGGAGAGCTCGCGGAACCCCAGGCTGTAGTACAGGCCGCGCGCCCTCGGATGCCCCGGCGCGCCCAGGCAGACGACCGTCGCGTGCGTGGCGCCGGCCGCGCGGGCCAGGTGCATCGCGTGCAGCATCATCGCGCTGGCCAGGCCGAGCCGGCGGTAGTCCGGGTGGGTGCCGACCGGCTCGAACTCGACGGTCTTGTTCGCCTCGTCCAGCCACATGATCGCCGAGCACGCCATCGTCCCGTCCGGCGCCTCGACCAGGACGTGCAGGTCGCCGCGATAGGCCGCGGTCTGCCGGACGCCCGCGTAGCTGTCGGCCGAGTACGTCGACGGGGCCCAGGCGGCCACGTGGGCCTGCACCGCGGCTTCCGGGCCGGCCTCGTCGGCGGTGCGGAACCGGAACCCGGGCGGCAGCCGCGGTTGCGCCACCTCGGTGAGGTCCCGCTGGTTGAGCTGGGTCCAGTCGCCGGTGTCGGCGAGCGCCCGCGGGTCGGACTCGTACCCGTGCGCCGCCCACCGGGAAAGGGCGAACTCCTCGGCCGTCGTCGGCAGCGCGGTGCGCTCGAGGCCGGCCGCCACCCCGTCGTACCACTCGATCACCTCGTCGACCAGGCCGAGGTGGCCGGGATCGATCTGATAGCTCAGCGCGGCCGGGGTGGCCGCCCGCGGCAGGAAGACCCAGCCCCACGCCACCAGGTCGCCGCCGGAGAACCACAGCCGGCGCCGCCATGTCGCGCCGTCGCGGGCGAACCCCTTTCCGAAGATCCAGGCCAATTCCCCGTACGAGGCTCCGGCGCTGATCAGATCCGGACGGATCGCGGTGACGCGCTGGGCGAGCCCCTGCATGAGCGGGATGTCCGCGGCGGTAACCATCATCGGGAACCTTCCTTGCGGTAGACCGACACGTGGGAGCGGGAATCCGCGGTGAACTCGGCGCCGGACCAGTCGGCGTGCCGCGACTCCAGCGCGAAACCGGCGAGCCGGCCCATCAGGTCGAGCTCGGCGGGCCAGATGTAGCGGTGCGGGCTGCGGGTGTGCCGGGCCTGCCGGCTGTCGTCGAAGGTGAAGTGGTGCGAGACGACCTGCTGATGCAGCGTGTCGTAGGTGTCCAGGCCGATGTATCCCGGCTCCGCGCTGAACACCGTCGCGGTCTGGCCGGGCGGGAGTTTGCGCAGCTCGGGCACCCACAGCTCGATGACGAAACGGCCGCCCGGGACGAGGTGACGGGCCGCGTTGCGGAAGCATTCCACCTGCTCGTCCTGGGTCAGCAGGTTCGAGATCGTGTTGAACACCAGATAGACGACGGAGAATTCGCCGTCCACCCGCGTGGTCGCCATGTCACCGAGCTCGACCGGTATCTGCGATTCGGTGGCCTTGGTGCGCAGGACGTCGACCATCGGGCGGGACAACTCGATCCCGGTCACCGGCACGCCCATTTCGCGAAGCGGGACGGCGACCCGCCCGGTGCCGATCGCGAATTCCAGCGCGGGTCCGCCCCCGGCCAGCGACGCCAGTGTCGTGACGGTCGGTTCCAGCACTTCCGGCGCGAACATCCCGGTGCCCGGCGAGTCGTAACGCGCGGCCGCGTCGGCGTCCCAGATCTCCTCCTGAAGCATCCCGCCAGGATTGCGGGGCGCACCGGTGCTGTCCATCGATTTCCGGGCGGCGCGGTAGCGTACCGGGAATGCGCCTTCATGTCGGATGCGCCCAGTGGACCCACAAAGCGTGGCCCTGGGATCGCCTGCAGACGTACGCGACGTGGTGCAACGCGGTCGAGGGAAACACGACGTTCTATGCCACGCCGAAGCGCGAGACCGTGGCGAACTGGGCGGCGCAGACCGGCGACGATTTCCGGTTCGTGCTCAAACTACCGCGCACGATCACGCATGAGCACCGGCTGCGGGACACCGCCGTTGCGCTGCGCGAATTCCTGCGGGCCGTCGAGCCGCTCGGCGCCCGTACCGAAACGCTCTGGATTCAATTGCCCGGCAGCTTCGGCCCCGCCGACCTGCCGGTCCTCGCGCGCTTCCTGCATGGCCTGCCCACCGATTTCCGGTACGCCGTGGAGGTGCGCGACGCCGCTTTCTTCACCGCCCCGCGCGAGTTGTCGGCGGTCCTGGAATCGGCGGGCGCCGAATGGATTCCGTTCGACACCACGGAATTCTTCGCGTCGCCGCCGACCAGTGCCGCCGAACGCGACGCGTGGACGAAGAAGCCGCGCATGCCGTTGCGGATGACCGCGCTGACCGACCACCCGATCGTGCGTTACCTGGGCCGCGACGACGATTCCCGGACCGTTGCGGGCTGGCAGCGGTGGGTGACTCAGGTGGCGGAATGGTTGCGGGAGGGCCGCTCCCCCACGGTCTTCATCCACACCCCGGACAACGTCGCGGCCCCGGAACTGGCCCGCCGCTTCCACGCCGCGGTCCGCGCTCTCGTGCCGTCGCTGCCCGCCCTGGGCGAGCCCGAGCAGTCCGGCCCGGCGACTCTCTTCTGAGACATCAATCGAATTATTTCCCTGGAGCAGTGGCGGCAGCCGGTCGTTTCATCGATGACCACCCGCACTTAAAGATCAGACGTTTGTTTCCTTCGCGTTAGCCCGCTCCTCATCGGAGAGTGCGGCTCCCGTTTGCGTGCCGCGCGAAGCGTTCCGGAAGTCCAGGAAAGAAAGGACTTCCGATGTCCGGATTGACCCGCCGTCGCCTCCTCGGCACGGCCGCGGCCGGCAGCGCGATCGGCGCCGCCGCCAGCATTCTTCCGAGCAACGTCCAGGCCGCGCTGGCGAACCCGCCCAAGCGCCGCGGCAGCATGCGCGACATCAAGCACGTCGTCATGCTGATGCAGGAGAACCGCAGCTTCGACCACTACTTCGGCACGCTCAGCGGGGTGCGCGGCTTCGGTGACCCGCACGCCGCCAAGCTGCCGAACGGCAAGAGCGTGTTCCACCAGCCCGACCCGGCCGGCGCCGGCGAGCTGCTGCCGTTCCACCTCGACACCCGCACCACGAACGCGCAGGCGCTGCCGTCCACCGACCACGGCTGGGTGCCGCAGCACAGCTCGTGGAACAACGGCAAGATGGACAACTGGCTGCCCGCGCACCGGCTCGCCGACGGCGACGACGTCGGGCCGTACGTGATGGGCTATCTGACCCGCGAGGACATCCCGTTCCAGTACGCCTTGGCGGACGCGTTCACGATCCTCGACGCGTACCACTGCTCGGTCCTCGGGCCCACCGGGCCGAACCGGCACATGTGGATGGCCGGCACGATCGACCCGAACGGCGTGGCCGGCGGTCCGTCGCTGACCACGAGCGCGCCGAACGGGCAGTACAGCTTCAAGACGTACCCGGAGCGCCTCACCGAGGCCGGCGTGAGCTGGCAGATCTACCACGAGGAGGGCGGCACCACCGGGCTGGCCGCGATCCAGCACATCAAGCAGTACAACGACGCCAAGCCGGGCGACGACCTGTACGAGAAGGCGATGAAGCCGCGTCCGGCCGGTCAGTTCGAGTACGACGTGATGACCGGCAACCTGCCCACGGTGAGCTGGATCCTGCCGCCGTCCAACATGGACGAGCACCCGGCGAACACGCCCGCGTCCGGCGCGGCGTACGTGGCCGGCAAGCTCGACGCGCTGGCGGCGAACCCGGAGATCTGGAACAGCACGGTCTTCATCCTGTCCTACGACGAGAACGACGGCCTGTTCGACCACGTCGTGCCGCCGACGCCGCCGCGCGGCACCAAGGACGAGTTCGTCACCAAGACCTCGGTGACCGGTGAGGTGGGCGGTGGCCTGCCGACCGGGCTGGGCTTCCGGGTGCCGTGCATCGTCGTGTCGCCGTGGACCGCGGGTGGCTGGGTGAGCTCGGAGATCTCCGACCACACCTCGCAGCTGCGCTTCCTGGAGCGTCTGACCGGCGTCAAGGAGCCGAACATCACCGACTGGCGCCGCCGCACGGTGGGCGACCTGACGTCGGCGTTCCGGTTCGACGACGGGATCGACGAGCCGCCGGTGCTGCCCGACACGCAGGGTCAGCTCAACCTGGCCAAGTACGAGGTGGCGCACCTGCCGGCACCCGCGGTGCCGACGACGAACCAGCATGTGCCGTCGCAGGAGAAGGGCCACCGCCCGCACGTCGACTGACACCCGGCCGGAGAGACCTGGCGGTTCTCCGACCCGTTTCACGAGGCCGTGGTCACCGTACGTCCGGTGGCCGCGGCCTCCTCGATGGCCAGCCCGACGGCGTGGTCGTGCGCGCCCTCCGCGAGTGGGTACGGCGGCGGCCCGGCACCGCGGACCCAGGCCGCCATGGCGTCCAGCATGCTCGCGGTGGCGATCTCGTCGTCGTTCAGACGCTTTCCCCGGTACGCGTTGCGGTAGACCACTTTTTCGCCGAATGCGACATCTCCCGCCGTCGTGCGGACCAGTGGCGTGGTCGCGATCGTGCGGGGCCCGGTGAGGCGTACGACCTCGTCGTCGCGCAGCTCGCCGTGGCTGCCGCGCACCAGGATCCGCCGGAACCGCAGCTGGTTGCGGGTCTGGTTGTCGGTGAAGTCGTACAGGCCGGACCGGCCGTTCCCGAAGTCGAGCATGGCGAGGGTGGTGGTGGCCGGCTTGGCGTCCGGGTCGTCGGTCCAGCCACCGCGCTTCAGCGGCTGCATCAGGGGCGCGACATGGGTGGTGGCCCGAACGGTGACCGGGCCGGGCGGCGCCTGCAGATATGCCCGCATCAGCGCGACCGCGTGGTGGAACTGCGTCGACGAGACCTGCGCCTGACCGGGCGTGCCGATCACCCCGCCGCGCACCGCCGCGAGCCGCGAGGCGTGTGTCGGCATCAGCGGGTACTGCTCGGCGACCTGGATGCGTTCGGCGTACGGCCACAAGGGATCCACGTCCTGGGCGGGCGGCGTCTCCGACAGCACCGGCAGGCCGCGCTCGACGGCCTCGATGACGACCGCCGCGTTCGCCGTCCGGGGCACCGCCGTGATGACGAAATCGGGTCGGTGCTCGGCGAGGCATGCGGCGAGCGAGCCGTAGGCGGGGACCGGCAGCGGACGGGCGCTGCGGACGACGGCGCCGACACATTCCATGTCGTCGAGCTCCTCGGCGAGACGCCAATACGCGGACGCCCGCCAGCCGCCGCCGACCAGCGCGAATGTCGTCATCGGGGAGCCTCCGGAGGCTGCGGGCGGCCGGTTCGTTCGATGTCGGCGGCCCATTGACGTACGAGGGAGTCGGCCGCCTTTTTGCCTTTGACCATGCGAAACATGCCGGGAATCTCGTTGCCGTCCTTGAGGTATGCGTAGACGGGCCATTTACCGGCGACCATCCGCCACGGCCAGACCACCGCGGTCAGCATCAGCGAACTGACCAGCCACACCAGCAGCGGTCCGAGCGCCAGCACCAGGATGACCATCCCGAGAGTGCCGTCCACGCTGTCGAACAGATTGAACCCCGATCCGATCATCCCGCCGGGAAGCCACACCAACCGCTGGCGACCTACCCGCCAATAAACCCATTTTCCGGATTCGAGCTGGGCCGGTATCTGCACAAGGCCATGATGATCGACCCGGTCAACGGTGCGCTGCCTCCGAAAAGCTTGTGGGGCGCGTCACGAGTGGCGCGGGTCATGCGTTTTCGCAGGTCACGCCGATAGGCTCGGGGTAAGCGACGCCGGCGACGAGGTGCGGACATGACCGAGCCCAGGCCCGAGGTAATTCAGAAGCTCACGCCCGTTCTTACCAGGCGCTGGCTGACAGCGGACGCGTACCGGATCGACGTCTATGAAAGGCTCGACGGCTACCGCGCCCTGCGCAAGGCCCTCGATGTGCACCCGGACGACCTGATCCAGCTGATCAAGGACTCGGGTCTGCGCGGCCGCGGCGGTGCGGGCTTTCCCACCGGTCTCAAATGGGGCTTCATCCCGCAGGGCGACGGGAAGCCGCACTACCTGGTGATCAACGCCGACGAGGGCGAGCCGGGCACCTGCAAGGACCTGCCGCTGATGACCTACGACCCGCACTCGCTCGTCGAAGGGGCGATCATCGCCGCCTACGCGGTGCGGGCGAGCCAGGCGTTCATCTACCTTCGCGGCGAGGCGGTGCACGCCGGCCGCCGCCTCCGTAACGCCGTCGACGAGGCGTACCGCAAGGGTTATCTGGGTCGAAATATTCTGGGGTCGGGCTTTGACCTGGACATGGTGGTGCACAGCGGCGCCGGCGCATACATCTGCGGCGAGGAGACGGCACTGCTGGACTCGCTGGAGGGCCTTCGTGGGCAGCCCCGGCTGCGGCCGCCGTTCCCCGCGGTCGCCGGCCTGTACGCGAGCCCGACCGTGGTCAACAACGTGGGCACCATCGCGAGCGTGCCGCCCATCGTGCTCGGCGGTTCGGACTGGTGGCGCAGCATGGGCACCGAGAAGTCGCCGGGCCCGATCATCTACTCGCTGTCCGGGCGCATCGCCAACCCCGGCCAGTACGAGTGCGGCCTCGGCACCACGCTGCGCGAGCTGCTCGAACTGGCCGGCGGCATGAAGCCCGGCCACACGCTGAAGTTCTGGACGCCGGGCGGGTCGTCGACCCCGCTGTTCACGCCGGAGCACCTGGACGTCCCGCTGGACTTCGAGGGCGTCGCCGCGGCCGGGTCGCTGCTCGGCACCACGGCGATGCAGATCTTCAGCGACCAGGACGACCCCGTGTACGCGACGTGGCGGTGGCTGGAGTTCTACCACCACGAGTCGTGCGGCAAGTGCACGCCGTGCCGCGAGGGCACCTACTGGATGGTCAACACCTACCGGCGGATCCTGTCGGGTGGCGGCACCCTGGAGGATCTCGACACGCTGCTGGACACCTCCGACAACATCAACGGCCGCTCGTTCTGCGCGCTCGGCGACAGCGCGGCCACCCCGGTCATCTCGACCATCAAATACTTCCGCCAGGAGTACCTCGACTACATCGAGGGACGGACCGCCCCGCGGCTGTCCGCCAAGGTCCTGACCGGATCGCACTGACCGGGGCTATTCGGCCGGCAGGTAGACCTCGAAGCGGCAGCCCTCGCCGACGTTGTGCACGCTGACCCGGCCGCGGTGCGCGCCGACCAGCCCGCGCACGATGGCCAGGCCCAGCCCGCCCCCGCCGCCGGTGCCACTGAAGTGCGGGGTGCGGGCCCGCTCGCCGCGGAACGCGATGTCGAAGACCCGGGGCAGGTCGCCGGTCGGGATGCCGCCGCACGAGTCGGTGACCGCGAACCAGACCTCGGTCGCCGACCGGCCGCCCTCGATCCGCACGGTCCCGCCCGGCGTCGTGTAGTTGACGGCGTTGACCAGCAGGTTCGTCACCACCCGGGACAGTTCGCGCTCGCCCGCCAGCACCGTCGGCCAGCCGCTCTCGCCCGCCTCCAGGTTGATGCCGCGGGAGAACGCCAGCGGCGCCACCACGGCGAGCGCGTCGGACACCAGCTCGCCGAGCGGGACCCGGGTCGCGGTGAGCGGCAGCGCGCCCGCGTTGATCCGGGACAGCTCGAACAGGTCGTCGACCAGCCGCGTCATCCGGTCGGTCTCCTCCCGGATCCGGCCGTGATACTCCTTCACCGCGGCCGGGTCGACGACGACACCGTCCTCCAGCGCCTCGGCCATCGCCCGCAAGCCCGCCAGCGGCGTACGCAAATCGTGCGAAACCCAGGCGACCAGCTCGCGCCGATCCGCCTCGATCTTGCGTTCGTGGGCGCGGGCGGTCTCCGCCCAGACCGCGGCGGTCGCCAGCCGGCGGCCGAAACCCGCACCCACCGCGAGGCTGACCACGGCGGACGCGGCGACGGTGACGAGCACCACGCGCAGGTCGTGTTCGGACAGGAACATGACGTGCGCCACCGTCACGATGCCGGCGACCACCGACAGCACGGTGACCACCAGCAGGATGACGACGTGCACCAGGATCGAGCTGGGCCGCAGCAGGCGCAGCACACCGGCGCCGACCGCGCCGACCGCGCCGCCGGCCACGAGCGAGAGGAGGATGAGCGACATCGGCGGCTCACACGTCCGGTTCGTAGCGGTAGCCGGCGCCCCACGCGGTGACGATGCGCTTCGGCTCGGCCGGGTTGTCCTCGATCTTCTCGCGTAAACGGCGGACGTGCACCGTGACGGTCGACTGATCGCCCAGCCGCCAGCCCCACACGCGTTCCAGCAGCTCGGCGCGTGACCACACCCGTCCGGGGTGACGGAGCAGAAACACCAGAAGATCGAATTCCCGTACGGTCAGGGCCAGCGCGACGCCGTCGATCTCGGCGACCCGGCGGGCGACGTCGACGCTGAGGTGGCCGTCGGCGAGCATCTCGGGTTCCGGCTCGGTCGTGCCGCTGCGGCGCAGGATCGAGCGCACCCGCAGCACCAGCTCCCGCGGCGAGAACGGCTTGGTCACGTAGTCGTCGGCGCCGACCTCCAGCCCGAGGACGCGGTCGGCCTCCTCGCCCAGCGCGGTGAGCATGATGATCGGCAGGTCGGGCAGTTCGAGGCGGACGCGACGGCACACCTCGAGGCCGTCGATGCCCGGCATCATCAGGTCGAGCACGACCAGGCCGGGCCGTTCCGCGGCGATCGCGGCGAGAGCTGTCGCGCCGTCCTCGGCCAGGCGGACGCGGTGGCCGGCCTGCTCCAGGTAGCGACGGACCACGTCACTGACCGTACGGTCGTCGTCTACTACCAGCACCGAGGAGTCCATCGCATCGCCCGCTTCCCTGATCGCTCTCCCCAGGAATGGTGCCACTGCGGCAGAAGTACTACCCGTGTCGATCTTTCCGCGTGCGCGAGGTTACGGTCGGTGCCGCTTTAACAAATCCGATTTTTCGGATTTGAGGGGGATGCATAACGTCCCGATTGTGCAACGCTGTGCGGGTGCGTCTCATCGACCACCACTGTCACGGCGCGGTGAACGGCGACCTGGACCGGGCCGGCTTCGAGGCGCTCGCGACGGAGTCGGACCGGCCGCCGCCGCCCGGGTGTTCGATGTTCGACTCGCAGCTGGGGTTCGCGATCCGGCGGTGGTGCGCGCCGGTGCTCGAGCTGAGCGCCGACGCGTCGCCCGAGGACTATCTGGCCCGCCGCCGGGAACTGGGATCGACCGAGGTGAACGCGCGGCTGTTACGGGCCGCGGACGTGGACGTGTTTCTCGTCGATTCCGGGTTCGGGCCGCGTCTGGCGGCGCCGGCCGATTCCCCGGTACGCGAGATCGTGCGCCTCGAATCGGTGGCGGACTCGTTGTCGGGGGTCACGGCGGCCGGGTTCGCCGAGGCGTACGGGAAAGCTCTGGAACTCGCCACGGTCGATGCGGCCGGGGTCAAGTCGATCGTCGCCTACCGATACGGTCTGGATTTCGAGGCCGCGCCGCCGTCCCGGCGTTCGGTGACGATGGCGGCCGGGCGGTGGCTGCGCGGCGGGCAGGGCCGGCTGGACGATCCGGTGCTGCTGCGCCATCTGATCTGGGCCGGGGTGGACCGCGGGCTGCCGCTGCAGTTCCACACCGGTTTCGGCGACCCGGACCTCGATCTGGCGCGCTGCGATCCGCTGCTGCTGACCGATTTCCTGCGCGCGACCCGGGACCGCGACATCAGTGTCATGCTGCTGCACTGTTATCCGTTCCACCGGCACGCGGGATACTTGGCACAGGCGTTCCCGCACGTCTATGTCGATGTCGGGCTGGCCGTCAATCACGTGGGTGCGCGCGCTGCCGCGGTGCTCGCCGAGTCGCTCGAACTGACGCCGTTCCACAAATTGCTGTACTCCTCCGACGCGTACGGGCTGGCCGAACTGCACCACCTCGGCGCCGTTCTGTTCCGCCGGGCCTTTACCGAGGTGACCGGGGAGTGGTGGTCCGCCGGCGACGTCACGCGGGTGGCCGAGATGGTGGGATCGGGGAACGCGCGGCGCGTCTACCGGCTATGAAAGGACGGTGGCCATGCAATTGCGGGAGCGCGGGGTCCGCGGCGTCATTCTTTCGTACGTGGACACGGCCGGGATAAACCGCGTCAAGGCGGTTCCGCTGTCCCGTCTCGACGACGCCGTGCGCTGGGGTGTCGGCATGTCACCGGTGTTCGACACGTTCCTGGCGAACGATTCCATCGCCACCACCGACCGGCTCGGCAGCCCGGACGGTGATCTGCGGCTGCGTCCCGACATGGACCGTGTCGTGGTGCTGGCCGCTCAGCCGGGCTGGGCGTGGACGCCGGCCGACCGGTTCACCGAGGACGGGTCGCCGTGGGTGGCCGACCAGCGCGGTTTCGCCCGGCGGATGGTGGCGCTGGCCGCGCCGCTCGAATTCCGGATGGCGATCGAGGTGGAGTGGGCCGTCGGTGCCGATTCCGCCGAGTTCGTGGCCGCCTGCCGCGGGCCCGCGTACGGGATGACCCGGCTGGTCGAGCTCAGCGACTACGTCCGCGACGTGCTGGCCGCCTGCGAGGATCAGGGGCTGCGGGTGGAGCAGATCCATCCCGAGTACGCCGACGGGCAGTTCGAGGTGTCGGTCGCGGCGGCCGATCCGGTCCGTGCGGCCGACGACAGTGTGCTGGTGCGGCAGACGATCCGGGCGGTCTCGCACCGCTACGGGTTGCGGCCCTCGTTCGCCCCGGCGGTGGTCGCCGGCCGGGTCGGCAACGGCGGCCATGTCCATCTGTCGGCGTGGCGGGACGGCGACAACCTGTTCGGCGAGTTCCCGGCCGGGGTGCCCGGGTCGGCGGCGGCCGGGATCCTCGCGCACCTACCGGCTCTGCTGGCGGTCGGGGCACCCACGCCGGCCAGCTATCTGCGGCTGGTGCCGTCGCGCTGGGCCGGGGCGTACGCGTGCTGGGGTGTGCAGACTCGCGAGACGGCGTTGCGGTTCGTGCCCGGGACGGCCGGTCTTCCCGGGGCGTCGAACCTCGAGGTCAAATGTGTGGACCTGGCCGCCAACCCGTACCTGCTGGTGGGTGCCCTGATCGCGGCCGCGCTGGACGGCGTCGAGCGCGGGCTGTCGCTGCCGGAGCCGGTCACCGGGGACCCGGCGCTGCTGCCCGGGGCGCCGCGCCTGCCGACGTCGCTGGACGAGGCGACCGACGCGTTCGCGGCCGACGGTGTGTTGCGGGCGGCGTTCGGGCAGGTGCTGTTCGACGCGATCGTGGCGGTGCGCCGGGCCGAGGCCGAGCGCTTCCGCGACACCAAGCCCGAGGACGTGGCGGCGGCGTTGCGCTGGGTCTATTAGTCGTCGAGCAGGGCGACCCGGCGCGGGCCGGCCGTACGGCGGTAGCTGGCGTCGAGGAGCTCGCCGATCTCGGCCCAGTCGGTGTCGTCGGTCAGGTCCATGCCGATCCAGCCGGACGGCCCCAGATAGGCCGGGATGAAGCATCTGTCCAGCAATGCCTCGCGTTCGCCGGGATCGACCAGCACCAGTACCGCATGGCCGTGCTGTTCGTGGTCGCCGTCAACCTTCACCGAGCCGCCGTAGTACGCGAAGACTTTCGTCGTGAAGAACGCGGGACGGCCATGGGAGACCTTTTCGCGAGCGTCGGGAAAGGACAGCGCGAGTTCCCGCACCCGCGCCAGCACCGGATCGGCCTCGTCGAACATTCGCGGATGAGCCACGCGGACCCCCATTCAGTGGTGTTCGGCCGTCCCCGTCCGGCCGGCACGGCGACATGTTAGAAGTGGTTCATGGCATATCCCCGTCGGCTGACCAGCATGTTACTGGCCGGCGTCGCGCTTTCGCCGTTTCCGGCCGCTACCGCGCCCGCCGTCGCGTCACCGACCCGATTCGGGGTCATCGCCGCGACCCAGGGTCCCGCCGAGCCCGACACGTGGCAGAATTTCGTTCGCCTGTACGAGGTGCAGCGCGCCCGATACGGCGCCCCGATCGGCATTCGGTTGTTCAGCCCCGGGAAACTGTCGCTGCCCGGCGAACCCGGCATGGTGGGCCGGCTGCTGGCGTGGGCCATCCGCGAGCATCCCGAAGAACTGATCACCATTTCGCACCGGGAACGCGACGACGCCCGGTTACGCCAGTTCCTCGACGTCGTCGACGCGAAAGGGCTGCGGGCATCGGTCATCTACTTCCATGAGGCGCAGCCCGAGTGGCACAACCCGCGAGCCGCACCGCCCGTCTATCGCGAGACCTACCGCGCGTACCGGCACATCATCGACCGGCATCCGGCGCATTCGCGGGTGACGCTGGAGAAGAATTTGATGTGGTATTGGCAGCGGTACAACAGCAGGCGAGCCGACTGGCACGAATACGTCGAACAGGACGACCCGGCCGACTTCCTGTCCTGGGACACGTATACGTTCCCGGGGGTCGCGCCGACCCAGACGCATTACTCCACGCCGGACGATTTCTTCAAGTACGCCCGGGACGCGTGGAACGAGTTCGGTCTGCCCTGGGCGATCGGCGAGATCGGCAGCGCGGTCCAGTCGCACTCCTGGGATCGCGACGGCAGGCACTTCGTCGCGTGGGTCCGCCAGGTGACGGCGGCCGCGGCGAACCCGGCTTCGATCGACGCCTCGTACGCCGGGATGCCGGCGGCCCGCTTCGTCAAATGGTGGTGCGCGCTGGACGGTGACGACCACGACCTGGGCCTGGATCAGAAGCCCGGCGCCGTCGACGCCTACCGCCCCCTGGTCAAGGCGTCGCCCCTGTGACCTTTCCGCGCCGCAACCGCCGCCTCGGGCGGGCGAGATCAACGGCAGTCGACCTCGGGGTTGTCGGTGGCGAGCTCGCCGCTGGGGTTGGTCTGGTAGAGCCACACGTGCAGGTCGTAGTGGATCGGCATGGGTGGCTGGCCGGGCGGCAGCGGGTGGCCGGCCATCGGCCCGTTGAAGGGCTGGCCGAACAGCGTGGGCCGGTCCTCGTCGGTCTTGAGGTTCTGGTCGGCGTCGGCTCGGAAGTATTCCAAGGCGGCCAGGCGCACCGTGCCGTATGCGGCCGGGGTGTAGACCAGCACCTCGGGCAGGGTCGGGTCGATGTTCGTGTCACCGGCCAGCACGGGTTTCGTGTAGTGGAAGCCCATGCCCGGCACGCAGTCCTTGGTGGGCAGGTAGCCGGCGTCGATCGCCTGCTTGACGTCGCGGAAGCGGCGGGTCGCGTCCAGGAGCACGTTGCGCTGCGGGCGGGTGAGGCGAGCGGAGTCCGGGGTTCGGGCGCGGGCGGCGTCGGGTGCGGCGCCGGCGGTTGCCAGGGCGCAGGCGACCGCCAGTGCCGCGCGGAGGTTCCGGGACCGGCGTACGCGCGCGATGACCATACGGGAGATCTTGCTGCGGGTGTCGAGGCCCCGGGCCGTAATCCGCCCTGCTCACCCGCTCGGGTGACGGGACCTCGACCGCCCGCCCCGTCAGCGCTTGGGCACCGGGATGGCCACCTGGAACGTCTCGATCCACCGGTGCTGGAACGTGTCCCGGCCGCGGATCAGCACCGCGTCGTCAAGGACGTCGACCACCAGCCCCTGCTTCCAGTCGGCCTGGAAGACCGTCGTCACAGTGCCGTTGGCGTTGCGCACCTTCTGATTGATGTACGTGGTCGCGGGCACCTGCGCACGCCAATACCCTTCCGCGTTGCCCAGCAGGGTCTGGTCCGGACCATCGTGGAACCAGTTCAGATCCTGGTGCAGGTGCCCGTAGAAGAAGACCACGTTGGGCGCGCCCGCCAGGATCCGTACGAGGCGGTCGTGCTGCGTGGAGATCTCCGGTGGCTGGTGCAGGAAGACCAACGTGGGCCGGTCGTGGCGGGCCACCGCGGCGAGCTCACGCTCGAACCAGTCCATCTGCGTGTCGCTGAGCAACGCCGTCACCGTGCCACCGCTGGTCTCCCCCGCCGGCACGCCCTCGGAGCCCAGGAAGATGAACGGGATGCCTGCCAGGCTGGTCGCGAAGTACACGCTGTCGCGCTTCACGTAGTCCAGGAAGCGCTGCCGCATCGTGTCGACCGGCTCGTTCGCGTGGTATTCATGGTTGCCGATCGCCAGGTAGTGCCGGGGCGGGTGCACGCTGGTCTTGAGCGTCAGGTCGAACAGCGGGTAGTCCTGCTGCTGCCCGAGCTCGGTCAGGTCACCGACGATGACGAGCGCGTCCGCGTCCGGGGCCGCGTCGTCGAGGTCGGCCAGCGAGTCCCGCATGTCCGACATGGTGACCGGATAGACGTCGCTGATGTGGACGTCGGAGAGCACGTGCAGGCGTAGCTTCCGGCGCGAGCGGGACGCGAGCGCCGGAGCGGACGGTCCGAACGCGGTGGCCGCGAGCGCGGCACCGCCGCCCGCGATGAGGGTGCGCCGACTGACTGGGGTCATGGGATGCGGGTCCTTCCGGGAACTCAAGCGCGGGTGATGCGGCTCAGGGCGGGCACGGCAAGCGGATTGCGCGTCGACAGATAGGCGGCCAGGTTGTCGAACAGCGGCCCCGGGTGCGCACCGCCGACCCCGGTGACGCCCTTGGTGATGAGCGGGGCGGCCGCGATGACCGGGTTGCCGCCCTTGTGCCCCGCCCGCAGCCCGTCACTAACCGCGATCACATAGCCGGCCGCCGGGTCGACCACCTTGCCGCCGATCGTGATGCTTGCCGGGTCGACGGTCTTGCCCGACCACGCGTAGGCCAGCTGGCTCGACACCTGCATCACGGTCCCGTGCTTCGCGAACTGCGCCTCCAGCGCCTGGTGCAGCTGATCCCCGGTAAGCCGGACGACGCTCGACCCCACCGCGAGCGGCAGCGCCTTCAACGCCTCCCCGACCGTCAGCTTCACCAGCGTCGCGCCGTGCTTGCCGTCCAGGTCGGCGCGCAGGTCGCTCGGGTCGACGAGCGCCGCCACGTTCAGGTCGAACGGCTTGGCCCCCGTCTGCAGCGCGTCAGCGACCACGTCCCCGAGCACCGACTCCCCGGCCCGGTTCGGCCGCCGCGTCAACGGCCCCGCCAGCACCCCGACAACCGTCTCCGTCACGGTCCGATCCAGATGAGCTACCGCCACGATGCCCCCTCTCAGGGCCAGACGCCGGGCTTCCCCCGACGCTCGCCCCCACCCCAGCAGCCCCCAGGAAATCCCCAAGATCACAAAGGAGAGCGCCCGATGAACACGCCGTGCCATACACATACGCGGCTAAACCCCATCAATCCCTCCGCCGTACGCCACCACCCCGCCCCCTGCCGCCCACGAGCGCAACGATCCCGCCCCGCACCACGCCCGGCACCCGCGCGGGAGCAACCAGGGCCCGGAACCGGCGCGGCGTCACAGACGTTCCGGAGTTTGCCGCAGCGGACCCCGACGCCGCGCCGGCCGGAGTTCGGCAGCCCGGGGCGAGCCCACGACCGGACCCCGACGCCGCACCGTCCGGAGCTCGGCAGCCCGGGGTGAGCCCACAACCGGATCCCGACGCCGCACCGTCCGGAGCTCGGCAGCCCGGGGCGAGCCCACAACCGGATCCCGACGCCGCACCGATCTAGCTCCGGCAGCCCGGTCGCGCATGGCCACAAGGTGGCGCCGACCTACCGGGGCCTCGCCGCCGAACACCAACACACCCATCACCGTCTGACGCGGCGGCAACCAGTCCCCGTTGGCCGTAGCGTCATCACGGATCCCACTATGTGGCGATCCCAACCACATCCTGGACTTTCCCGAGACCTTGGAGACCTACGCCCATATACGAGCCATAACTCTCCAAGGTCCACGAAATGCCGAGAAAAGCCAGTGGACAAAAGCCGCAAGCAACAACGAATGGAACTCTACAGTGGACATCAATCCCACATCGCGGACCTGCAGCCACGATGTGGACGCCAATCCCGCACAGCGGACCCACGTCCCACATTATGAGCAACGGACGGTGGCGGGCACCCGTTGATCAGGCCGGTATGGTGGCTGCTGGGAGCATGGCGCCTCCCCCACCCACTGCGATCGCGGCCGCCGCGCTGCGAACTCGAAGCCCACGCTACAAACCCGGCCCCCCGCCGCGATACCGGCCGACCCACTGCAAACTCGAAGCCCACGCTACAAACCCGGCCCCCCGCCGCGATCCCGGCCGACCCACTGCAAACTCGAAGCCCACGCTACAAACCCGGCCCCCCGCCGCGATCCCGGCGAGCACGCCGCGAACCCGAAACCACGCAACGAAACTGCAAGCCACGCCGCAATCTCGGCACGCAACGAACCCACAAGCCGCGCAGCGAGCCCAAGCCCGCGCAGCGAACGCGGCCCGGCGGATGCCCACTAACGACCGAGCCGTCACCTCGCGCCTGTGGACAACCAGGAAGAGTTGTCGTACCCGGCTGCTTAACTCGACCCCACCCAGTGACACGGGCGGGGGCTGGCGGCGGACCCCCATCGACAGAACAGCTGGCCTTGGGTCGAGCTCCGAACTGAGCGGCTGCCCGGCGATTCGGCCGCGCCCGGACGGCGCACGCGGCAACGCCGATCAGTCCCGGCTGCTGGAGGCGGCGCTGGTGGCCGGGGTCGACCACGGCCCGCACGCGCCGTCCATCGCGATCGCCCGGATGACGGCCACCTGCGGGGTCGGCCTCAACAACGCGATGGCCAGCGGGGTGAACTCGCACGGCGGCGCCGGGCAGCAGTGCGTCGAGCTGCTGGACGAGGTGGTGGCGGAGGGCAGCGCCGCGGAGGTGATCGCCTGGTGGCGGGCGCGCGGTGTCCGCTACCTGCCCGGCTTCGGGCATCGGTTCCACACGCTGGACCCGCGGCGCGACCCGTTGCTGGCGCTGGTGGACGAGGCGGTCGCGGCGGGCGTGGTGGCGGGCTGGCACGTGCGCGCGGCCCGCGAGGTCGAGGCCGCGCTGAACCGGGGCCGGTCCGTGCCGGTGCCGATGAACATCGACGGGGCGACGGCGGTCATCTACGCCGAGCTGGGGTTCGCGGCGCCGCTCGCCCGCGGGTTGTTCGTGCTCAGCCGCAGCGTCGGGATCCTCGCGCACGCCTGGGAGGAGATGGGCCAGGGCCGTCGCAACAAGTGCCCGATCCGCCCCACCTACCTCAGCCACGACGGCGGCTGATCACGGGTCTTGCCCTTCGCGGCGCCGGCGAGGCTGACCAGACCCGTCAGCAGGAACAACGCGCCGAGCGACAGGACGGCCGTCTCGCCGATCTGTTTGTCGTGCTCGGACTTAACCGCCGCGCCGACCACGGCGAGAATCAGGTATGCCGCGAAGGTGGCGCCGGCGACGGCGAACAGGACTCGCCGGTGCCGGCCCAGGACCGACCGGCTCGAAACGCCGAGCCGGTCGAATCGCGCGCGAGCCACCGGGCAGGCCAACGACAAGCCGATCATGACGGGCACCGAGATACCGACGATGCCGGCCGGCGGCACCGGCAACGTGGGCACCATCAGCCAGACCAGCGTGAGGTAGTCGGCGCCGAGCGCACCGATCACCAGAGCGGCAAGGAGATCGAACCCGCGCGACGGGATCGCGTGGCGGACCGAGATCATCGGCGGGTGCCGCACGTCAGGTCCAGAAATCGCGGTGTACGTCGGTGGCGCTGGCGAGGTCGGCCGGGCCGTCGAGGGTGACCGGGCGGCCGCCCCTGGCGAAGACCTCGCCGGAGGTCAGGCGCAGCGGGGGAATGCCGGACTCGTCGGGGACCATCGCGGCCAGGGCCTCGCCGGAGAGGGCGAAGACGACGCGGCCGATGCCGGACCAGTAGATGGCGCCGGCGCACATGGCGCACGGCTCGGTGCTGGTATAGAGGCTGCTGCCGGTCAGGGTCGCCAGGTCCAGGCGGCCCGCCAGCCGGACCAGATTGGTCTCCGCGTGGCCGGTCGGGTCGGCCTCGGTGAGCACGCTGTTGCGCGCCTCCAGGACCATGCCGTCCGCGGTGACGAGCAGCGCGCCGAACGGGTGGTCGCCGCGTTCGCGGGCCTCCCAGGCCAGGACGACGGCACGTTCCAGGTATCCCTCGTCGGCGGCATCGATCGGGCTCATGCGGTTGATCTTACGGCCGCGGTGTCAGGAGGTCAGCGTGGTGAGGTGGACCGTCGCGACGGCGACCAGGCCCGCGCCGAAGACGGTGACGCCGGCGGCGGCCAGGACCGGGGTCACGCGGGTGGCCAGACGGAGCGCGTTGCCGGTGCGGGTGCTGCGGGTGACCAGCGAGCTGCCGGCGACGGCGAGAAGGCCGACGGTGAACAGCACGGCGGCCATGCCCAGGCCGAACGTGATGACCAGCAGCAGCGCGAACGCGCCGCGGCCGAGGAACAGCCCGGTGGCGAGCACGAGGAACGCGGCCGGCGACGGCGTGAGACCGCCGGAGATGCCGAGCAGGAGCAGACCGGGCCGCCTCGACCGATCGTGCGAATGGTCGTGGCCGGACGCATGACCGCCGGTGTGGCCGTGGCTGTGCTCGTCCTCCTGCTCGTGCTCGTGGGAGTGGGAATGGGAATGGGAATGGGAATGGCTGTGTCCGTCCCCGCCGCGCAGGTGGCGGCGCAGCATCCAGGCGCCGGTCGCCACGACCAGCACGCCCGCGGCGATCTGCAGCCACGTGGTGAGCTGCTCCATCCGGACGAAATGGGAGAGCGAGAAGAACGTCCACGCGACACCGATCACCAGCACCGAGACGGTGTGCATCGCCGCGACCGAGCCGCCCAGCCACGCGGCGTCGCGCACCCGCCCTCGCGAGCCGGCCAGATACGCGGCGGCCAGCGTCTTTCCGTGGCCGGGGGCGACGGCGTGACCGGCGCCGGCCAGGAACGCGAACACGAAGGCCAGAGGCGGCACCCCGGGCGTGTGGATGAGGTCCTGCATCCGGTCCGCCATCGACGAAGCGGTGAGGGACAGCGCGTCAATCATTTCAGACCACCAGATGCCGGTACGACGAACGGCCCAGTCTCGCGGCCACAGGTGATCATCAAGGGTCGTGCATGTGAACGAGGCCGGAAGCGTATCGCGCTACGCCGGGAGCCATCCCTTGCCCAGGGCCGTCACCACGGCGGCCGTGCGGTTGGAGGCTCCCGTCTTCCGCATGATCGCGCCGACGTGCTTCTCCACCGTCTTGGTCGACAGCCCCATTTGTGACGCTATTTCCCGATAAGTCAGGCCCTGCCGTAACAACTCCAGCACCTCGGCCTCGCGCGGCGTGAACGGCGCCTCCTCGTACGGCAGGTCGGCACGCACGAGCATGCCCCACCCGCGTACGTGCTCGACGGAAAGCTCCCCACCCGCCAAGCGCGACAATTCCTCCCAGCTCTCCGCCCCCATGCCGAGCGGGTCCACACCTTCGAGCGGCCGCGAATTCTCGTCCTGCACCAGCAGCCGCAGACCCTCCCGCCGGTAGACGATCGCGACCCGCAACCCCGGGCGCGCGACCAGCCCCGCCGCCACCCGCGCGACCTGCGGCGACACCGGACGCGCCACGCCCGCCTCGGTGACCCGCGCTCCGGCGAACCGGAGCCGGCCGGCCAGCGACGGGCGGCTCGACCGGATGATGGCGGCCGCCGCCGACTGGCTCAGCGCCTCCAGGTCGTCGACGTCACGCGCGGCGAAACCGCCCGCGAACGCCACGTTGACCGCGATCACGTCGCCCCGCCACCAGATCGGGATCGCCGCCGCGGGACCCCGGCGGGCCGGATCGGTGGCCGCGAGATGACCGCCCGGCAGCCGCCCGTAGTCCGGGATGACGACCGGGCGCCGGCGGTCGAACGCGCGGCCGGTGGCACCCTCATCCAGCGGGAACGTCTGCCCGAGCCGGCAGGACGCGCCGAACTCCGCGGCCTTCATGTAGATGCCCTGCGACGCGTCGACGAGCGACACGCTGCCGGCGCTCGACCCGGTCAGCCGGCCGGTGTGCCGCAGCAGCCGCCGCAGGACGGGCGCGAGTCGCAGGTCGCCGTACACGTCGGCGACCGCTTCATCGAGCCGGAACTGGGGCGGCACCCCTCGAACCTAGGCCCCGGTCAACGCGTTCGTCCAGGTGAATGGGCTTACCGTTGATGGATGACGCCACCCGCCTGGCCCGTCGACGAGCTGGACCTGCCCGCGTACCTGGCCCGCATCGGATACGAGGGGCCGCTCGCGCCCGATCTCACCACCCTGACCGCGCTGTCCGCCGCACACCTCGCCGCGATCCCCTTCGAGAATCTCGACATTCTGCTCGGCCGTGGCATCTCGGTGGCGCTGTCCGACGTCCAGGACAAACTGGTCACCCAGCGGCGCGGCGGCTACTGCTACGAGCACAACACCCTGTTCGGCGCCGTGCTGCAAAAGATCGGCTTTTCCGTCGTACGCCTGCTCGCCCGCACCGGCGATCCGCTGGAGTCCCCGCGCCCCCGCTCGCACATGGTGCTGATCGTGAACGGCGAATTCCTGGCCGACGTCGGCTTCGGCAACGGCCTGCTGGCTCCGCTGCGGCTGCGTGCCGACGGCCCGCATCGGCAGGGCGCCTACCGGTACGAGCTGGTGACCGGCCCGGACGGCGCGTGGCGGCTGCGCGACCTCGACGCCGGCGTGATCCAGACGTTCACCGAGGAGCCGCAGTACCCGGTGGACATCGAGGTCGCCAACTTCCACACCGCGAAGTCCCCCAGGTCCCCGTTCACCCGCCGCATCATCGTGATGCACAAGGACGCCGAGCGGGTGCGCAGCCTGATCGGCCGGGTGTTCTCGGTCGAGCGGCCGGGCGAGCCCACCTCCCGCCGGCAGATCTCCGACGACGAGGTGGGCACCACGTTGCGCGACGAGTTCCGGTTGCGCCTGTCCGACCTGGAGCTGAAAACCTTGCTCCAGTACGCCCCGACGCCGCCGCGCGATGAGTCCTGAGCGTCAGTCGCGCCGCACCGGGTCGTAGTCGTCCGGCAGCTCGCCACCCAGCGCCCTGACCGGCTCGGCCTCCTGCAGGCGCCGCCGGATCTCGTCCGCGCCGGCCGGATGCGGGTCGGCCGCCCAGAAGTCCGGCCGGCCGCCGCCGAACGGGATGCCGTACGCGGGTGTGGCCGGCCGGAAGCGCCAGTCCTCGGCCAGCGGCCCGGCGTCCACCACGTCGTAGCCGATCCGGTGCAGGAAGTCGGTGACCTGCGCCTTCGCCTCGGCGTCGTCGCCGGCGATCGGCAGGGCGCTGCGACCCGGCGCGCCGGCCGGGCGACCCAGGCTCGCCAGGTGTGAGAACAGGATGCCGTTGAACGCCTTCACCACGTGCGACGCCGGTAAGTGCCCGGCCAGCAGCTTGCTCGCGCTGGTGGAGCCGTCCTCGATCGCCGGGAAGACCCCGTCGCGGGCCGGGTAGTAGTTGTTCGTGTCGATGACGGTCTTGCCGGCCAGCGGCTCGACCGGCACCGATTCGTACGCGACGAACGGGATCGACACGACGACCAGGTCGCCGGACTCGGCCGCGGACGCCGCGGAGGCCGCCGACGCGTGCGGGCCGAGCGCTTCGACGGTTTCGGTCAGCGTCTCCGGCCCGCGCGAGTTGCTCAGCACGACGTTGTATCCGGCGGTGACGGCCAGTTCGGCGAGCACCCCGCCGATATGCCCGGCGCCGATCAACCCGATTGTCTTGATGTCACTACTCACAGCACGCGGTCCTTTTTTCGCTAAAGCTCCCTATAACCCAACCCTTGCGCGCGCAATCAAAATCGGCCATGCCGGACGGGGGTGATTTGGCACGCCCAGGAATCGCACAGCCGGCGGCGTATGGGGAACTTCCCCCATACCGCCGGAGTGACCGGCACGACTTCACTGGGCCTACACCCGATGGAGGGAGGCCCCCGGTGCCTGTCGTGCCGATGAAGGACATCCTCGATCGCGCCCTGGCCGAGCGCTACGGAGTCGGCGCCTTCAACATCATCAACGACCTCACCATCGAGGCGGTGCTGGCGGCCGCGGTCGAGGAGAACGCGCCGGTCATCCTGCAGACGTCGGTGAAGACGGTGAAGCAGTACGGGCGGCGGCAGCTCTACGACATCTTCCGCACCCTGGTGGCGGACGTCCCGGTGCCGGTCACGCTGCATCTGGACCACTGCCCGGACCGTACGGTGATCTCGGACTGCCTGGCCGGCGGCTGGAATTCGGTGCTGTTCGACGCGCACGAGCTGGACGTGGCCGAGAACCTGCGGCAGACCGCCGAGGTCGTGGCCGAGGCGCGGATGACCGGCGCGCACGTCGAAGGCGAGATCGAGGGCATCCAGGGCGTCGAGGACGACATCGGCTCCGACGAAGCCTCCAAGATCCAGAGCCTGGAGATATCCATAGATTTCGTGAAAAATTCGGGCGTTGACTGCTTCGCGCCGGCGATCGGCAACGCTCACGGACAGTACAAGCAAGCCCCCGTCCTGGACGCGCAGCGCGTCTCCGACCTCGTCGAGGCGACCGGCATCCCGATGGCCCTGCACGGCGGCACCGGCCTGTCCGACGACCAGTTCCGCGACCTCATCGCCCGCGGCTGCGCCAAAGTCAACATCTCCACGGCGCTCAAAGAGGCGTACCTGAAACCCAGCCTCGAGTTCCTGCGGGAAACCGAACAGAAGAACAAATGGGACCCGCCGTCGCTGTTCCGGCATCAGCGAACCGCCATCATGGAAATGGCGCGGCAACACATTCGACTGTTCGGCGCATCGGGGCGAGCATGGTGACGAACCTGATTTTCGACTGCGACGGCGTGCTGGCCGACACCGAGCGCCACGGCCATCTGCCGGCCTTCAACGCCACCTTCGAGCAATTCGGACTCCCGGTACGCTGGAGCGAGTCCGAATACGCCGAAAAGCTCAAGATCGGCGGCGGCAAGGAGCGGATGGCGAGCCTGTTCGCCGACCCGGCGTTCGTGGCCGAGGCGAAGATACCGGCGAGCGACGAGGCCCGGATGGAGCTGCTGCTCACCTGGCACCGCGCCAAGACCGCCACCTTCAAACGGCTGGTCGCCGAGGGCCGGGTCCCGCCGCGGCCGGGCATCCGGCGGGTGATCACCGGCGCGCTCGACCGGGGCTGGAGCGTGGCGGTCGCCTCCACGTCGGCGGAGGAGTCGGTGCGCGCCGTGCTGGAGACCGCTGTGGGCACCGAAGCCGCGAAGAACGTGCCGGTCTTCGCCGGCGACGTGGTCCCGGCCAAGAAACCAGACCCGGCGATCTACCAGCTCACCGTCGACCGGCTGGGCCTGAGCAAGCCGGACACCCTGGTGGTCGAGGACTCCCGCAACGGCCTGCTGGCCGCCGCCGGGGCCGGTCTCGCCTGCCTGGTGACGGTCAACGGCTACACCGCGAACGAGGACTTCAGCGAGGCGATGCTCGTCGTCGACGAGCTGGGCGACCCGGACCGGCCGCCGATCCGCGTGCTCGCCAACCGCAGCGCGGCCCACCCCGTGAACAACGTCGAGCTCGACGACATGAGTGCCGCAAGGAAGCCAGAGACCCCGGAGGGCGAGCGATGAACGCGGTGGCACAGACGGAATTCGTGGTGCGGTCGATCGCGGACACGGCGATCGAGAACGAGAAATACTTCGGCGACCTGGACTCGGTCGTCGGGGACGGCGACTTCGGCTACTCGCTCGCCCGGGGTTTCGAGAAGCTGCTGGAGGGCTGGGACGGCATCGATCGCAGCGACGCCGGCACCTTCCTCAAGCGGTGCGGGATGGTGATCAGCTCCCGGATCGGCGGCACCTCGGGGCCGATCTGGGGGACGGCTTTCCTGCGGGCCGGGACCGCCTGCGGGGACGCCGCCGAGTTGTCCGGGGAACAGGTCGTCGCGATGTTGCGCGCGGCGATCGACGGGATCAAGGCGCGCGGGCAGTCCGACGTCGGCGACAAGACGCTGCTGGACGCGCTCGTGCCGATGACCGACCGGCTGGAGCAGGAGGTGAAGGCCGGCGCCGGTGCCGAGGACGCGATCAGGGCGATGGCGGGTGCGGCCCGGGAGGCGGCCGACGCGACCAGCTCGATGGTGGCCAAGCGCGGCCGCGCGGCGTACACGGGCGAACGCAGCCGTGGATCGGTCGACGCGGGCGCGATGGCGGTCGCGGTCATCACGGAACGGATCAGCGAGACCTGGCAGAAACAAGGAGCGGCGTCGTGAAGAAATTCGTGAACGATCCCAAGCAGTACGTACCGGAGATGCTCGAGGGAATCGCGCTGGCGAACCCGGACACCCTGAAGTACGTGCCCGCCTACAACCTCATCATGCGTGCCGACGCACCGAACCAGAACAAGGTGTCGATCGTGCAGGGCTCCGGCTCCGGGCACGAACCGGCGCACGTCATGGTGGTCGGCAAGGGCATGCTCGACGCGGCCTGCCCGGGCGACGTGTTCGCGGCGCCCCCGATGGACTACGTCTACGAGACCGCGAAGCTGCTGAAGTCCGACAAGGGCGTGCTGCTGCTGGTGAACAACTACACCGGCGACCGGATGGCGTTCGACATGGGCAAGGAGATGGCCGAGGCGGAGGGCATCCGGGCCGAGATCCTGACCGTGAACGACGACGTGGCCGTGCAGGACTCCACGTATACGGTGGGCCGCCGCGGGGTGGCCGGCAACTTCTTCGTCATCAAGGCCGTGGGCGCCGCCTCCGAGCAGGGCGCGGACATGGACGAGCTGCTGCGCATCGGCAACAAGGTCAACGACGTCACCCGGACGATGGGCGTGGCGCTGACCGCGTGCACGCCGCCGGCCAAGGGCTCGACGCTGTTCGAGCTGGGCGCCGACGAGATGGAGTTCGGCGTGGGCATCCACGGCGAGCCGGGCCGGGAGCGCCGCCAGTTGAAGGCGGCCGACGACATCGCCGACGACATGCTCGACGCCGTGGTGACCGACCTGCCGTACAACAGCGGCGACCGGGTCGCCTTGATGATCAACGGGCTGGGCGGCACGCCGGTCAGCGAGCTCTACATCCTCTACCGGCGCGCGCACCAGCGGCTGGCCGACCGCGGCATCACGGTGGGCCGCAGCTACGTCAACGAGTACTGCACGTCGCTCGACATGGCCGGCGCCTCGCTGACGCTGGTCCGGCTCGACGACGAGATCGAAGGCCTGCTGACCGCTCCCGCCGAGGCGGCGATCCGCGTCTTCTGAGGGCCGGCCCGGCCGGTAGCATCGCCCCTGCTTGGCGGAGTAGGGAGGGACGAGGTGCTACCGGTCGGGCTTCTTCGTGCCCTGCTGCCGGCGCCGGTCGCGGTGGCCGAGGCGTTCGGCGACGATCCGGACGAGCCGGTCTTCGCGGGCGAGGAGGACCTGGTGGCGACGGCGACCGTCGGGCGGCGGCGCGAGTTCGTCACGGCCCGGCGCTGTGCCCGCGAGGCCCTGGCCACGCTCGGGTTCGCGCCGGTCGCGATCCGCACCGGCCCGCGCCGGGAGCCGCTGTGGCCGGCGGGTGTGGTGGGCGCCATCACGCATTGCGAGGGCTATCGGGCGGCCGCGGTGGCGCGCGCGGACGCGATCCACGGTCTGGGCATCGACGCGGAACCCCATAAAACCCTTCCCCCGGGCGTACGGGACATGGTGGTTGCCGAGGGTGACGACGAACTGCTGGGTGAGCTCGCCGCACGGCGCCCGGAGGTGCACTGGGATCGCGTGCTGTTCAGCGCCAAGGAGTCGATCTACAAGGCGTGGTTCCCGCTGACCGGGCGGTGGCTGGGCTTCGAGGAGGCGAGCCTGTCCATCGATCCGGACGCCGGCACGTTCGGGGCGCATCTGCACGTGGAGTCCGAACTCGAAATCCACGGCAGGTTCGCGATAAAAGACGGCCTCATCGCAACCGTGGTCATCACATCGCGATAGGTAGCAACTGAACTTAGACGCTCATCTATTCAAGCCGCTACCGTACTTCGACAGATGTCAATCTGGAAGGAGTACGGAGTGCGTATCCGCCTCGTCGTCGCCTCCCTGGCGGCCGGCCTCGCAAGTGTCCTCGCGATCCCGGCCGCGGCCAACGCGGCATCCGGTCCCGACCCCATCATCGGCGGCAGCACGGTGTCGTCCGCGCCGTGGGCCGCCGCCGTGTTCAGCAACGGCAGCTTCACCTGTTCCGGCACCATCATCTCGGCCAGCTTCGTGCTCACCGCACGGCACTGCATCAGCGGCACGATGTCGGTGCGCGTCGGCAGCGTGAACCGCGCGTCCGGCGGCGTCACCCGCACGGTCACCAGCACCTCGGTGCGCAGCGACCTGGCGCTGATGCGGCTGAACAGCCCGGTCACCACGTCCTACATGCCGCTGTCCAGCGCGTATCCGCCGGTCAACTCGACGAACTCCATCTACGGCTGGGGCATGACCTGCTACAGCGGCTGCGGCGCGTCCACCACGCTCAAGACCGCCACGGTCCGGGTCACGTCCACCAACCAGACCGACGCGTACGGGGGCCGGGCGATCGGCAGCACCGCGGTCAACGGCAACGCCTGGCGGGGCGACTCGGGCGGCCCGCAGGTCTACAACGGCGCCCAGGTGGGTGTCGCCTCGACCGCGGACGGCACCAGCCGCCAGTACTACGGAAGCGTCGCCTACAACCGGGCCTGGATCACCTCGGTCGCGGGCGTCTGACGAGCGTGGGGCGCGGTGGTGCGACCGCCGCGCCCCGTGCCGTCAGTTGTTGCCGCAGGTCTTGTCGACGCTCGTGGCGAGCTTCTGGAAGTCGCCGGACAGGAACGACCCCGGCTTGCTGGACTTGGCGCCGGCCGCGATCTTCTTGGCCGCCGCGGTCATCTCGGCCTTGAGCTTCGGGTCGGTGGCCTTGGCCGCCTCCGCGGAGACCTTCTTCGCCATCGTGTCGAACCGCTTACGCATGTTCTTGTTCTGTGTGGACAGTCCCCAGCCCTCTTCGATGGCCTTGTTCGAGTCGTCGGTGATGCCCTTGCTGCCGTCGATGAAGGCCTTCGTGTACGCCGCGCAGGACTCCTCGAAGGTCGGCCCCGCGGGCGTCGTGGGTGCCGGCGAGGTCGGCGCGGCCGTGGTCGGGGCCGCCGAAGCGGTCGTCGGGGCCGGTGCGGCGAGACCCTTTTCCGTGATTGCCGGGTCGCAGGCGGCGAGCGCCGTCACGGCGAGCACGGCGAGCGCCGCCGTCGTTCGCAAGCGGTACTTCATCTGATATTCCTCCCCGTTGATCATTGCGGCGCCGAGCATAGGGGACCCACCGGGAGCTTTGTGCACCCTTACGATCGGATCGGTATACCGCTGACCTGGGCAAACGCGGTTTCCTTGAGTCATGCCACTTGACCATTTCGTAACACTCGGCCGCTCCGGACTTCGTGTCAGCCCGTTCGCGCTCGGCGCGATGACCTTCGGCGAGGACCCGCCCGGCGCCGGCAGCCCGGTCGCCGAGTCGCAGGAGATCCTGCGCACCTATCTGGAGCTCGGCGGCAACTTCATCGACACCGCGAACTTCTACACCAACGGGCATTCCGAGAAGATCCTCGGCGACTGGTTCGCGGCGCACCCGCACCGGCGCGAGCGTGTCGTGCTGTCGTCCAAGTTCTTCTTCAACATGTATCCGGGCGACCCCAACGGCGGCGGCGCCGGGCGGGGTGCCATCACCGCGCAACTGCACGAGACACTGCGCCGGATGCGCACCGACTACCTGGACGTCTACTGGCTGCACAACTGGGACCGGAACACGCCGCTGGACGAGACCATGCGGACGCTGGACGATCTCGTACGGGCCGGGAAGATCCGTTATTTAGGGTTTTCGAACACGCCGGCCTGGGTGATCGCGCGGGCGCAGACCATGGCCGAGCTGCGCGGCTGGACCCCGCTGATCGCCGTGCAGGTCGAGTATTCGCTGCTGGCCCGCACGGTGGAGGCCGAGGTCACCCCGCTGGCACGCGCGTTGGGGCTGGCGATCACGCCGTGGAGCCCGCTGCGCAACGGTTTCCTGTCCGGCAAGTACCGTCGCGGCACCACCACGGCCGACACGGTCCGCGGCGCGATCGTGGGTGAGCCGACCGAACGCGAATGGCGGGTGATCGAGGCGGTCGCCACCGTCGCCGACGAGATCGGCACGTCCTCCGCGGCCGTGGCCCTGGCCTGGCTGCGCGCCCGCGACGGCCAGGTCGTGCCGTTGGTCGGCGCCCGGCGGGTTGAGCACCTCAAGGACAACCTGGCCGCCCTCGAGGTGACCCTGTCCCCCGAGCAGCTCGCCACGCTCGACGCGGTGTCGGTGCCGGCGCTCGGCTACCCGTCGGACATGAACGGCCCGCTGCGGGCGACGCTGCAGTTCGCCGGCACCACCGTGGACGGTGAGTCGTCCACGGTCTACCCGCCGCTGCTGGCGAGCGCGGTCCGCTACTGAGAACGGGCAGGTGGCCCGGACGGTGGGCCACCTGCCCAGCTCATCTCAGGAGTTGTACGCCTCCGCGGTCACCGTCAGACCCTTGGGGTTACCCAGGCGTTCCGGCCACGACACGTGCACCTTGCGGCTCTCCCCGGGCAGCAGCCAGAAGTAGTTGTCGCTGTACTCGGCGGGCAGCACCCGGTTACCGTGGCCGTCCCTTACGGCCACCCGGACCAACGCGGCCACGGTCTTGCCCCGGTTGGTCACCGTGCCGTCGTCGACCGTCAGCCTGGTCTTCGGCAGCTCGGACAGAATACGCATATCGGAAGGCTGGGCGTACCGCCAGTAGGTGTTCTCGGAGATCAGCTTGCCCTGCTTGTCGCGCCACTCCAGGCGTACGAGATGGAAGTCGTTGATCGAAGGCAACGTGAACGCCGGCGTGGTCGACGAGGAAGCGACCGACACCGTCTGCGTCTGCGTCGTGCCGATCTGACGGCCGGACAGGTCGTACGCCTTCGCGGTCAGCACGCCGGTCACCGGGTCCGGCGTGTGGTTGACCGCCCGGACCGTCCAGGAGCCCGGATCGGCCTGCACGTGCCGCGGCTCGCAGCTCTTGCGCGCGCCGTAGTACGCTCCGTTGACGTCGAGGTCGTAGTCGTAGGTCTGCCACACCGTGCTGTACCAGGCCGGATGCGACATCCACAGGAGCAGCCCGGACGCGTTCTGGAACAGCGACGCGTTCCACGCCTCGAACATCGCCCGGTGGTTCTCGTAGTTGACGAACTGGGCCCGGCTGGTGAACTGGTCCAGGTTGTCCGCGACGCCGAGCCGGTCCTCGATCGCCTTCTGGTAGTAGTCGACGTGCTGGTTCCCGTTGGTCGCCCAGTCGTGGTAGCCCCAGACCTGGCTGATCGGCCACTCCGGCTCGTCGCCGACCAGGTTGCGCATCGTCTCGGCGTGCGGGATCACCGGCATGCCGATCTCGGTGTGGAAGCCCAGCACGCCGGCCTTGTACTGGTTCGGGTCGGCGTACGTGTCCGGGTCGATCCAGTTCCACGGCCCGGAGCCGCTGACGATGCCGGCGTTCGACGAAGGGACGTAGATGATCTCCGGGTCCAGGTCGGCGACCGCCTTGCGCAGGCCCGCGTCGATGCCGCCGGGCGGGAACTGCTCGTTGGCGCCGCACCAGACCGCGATGCTCGGGTGATGCCGGTACCGGCTGATCGTGTCGGCGACGATCGCGTCGTAGGTCGGCGAGCTGTCGATGAACGCGCCCGCCTCCCAGAAGTCGTTCCACACCAGAATGCCGTACTCGTCGCAGGCCGCGTACAGCTCCTCGCGGTTGCTGCTGCCGATCCAGTTGCGGATCATCGTGAAGTTCATGTCGCGGTGCATCTTCACGGTTTCCCGCGTGCGGTAGGGCTCGGTGCGGCGCAGCAGCTCGTCCCAGCCCCAGTTGCCGCCGCGCGCGAACACCGGCACGCCGTTGACGCTGATCTTGAGCTCGATCGCGGCGTTGTCGACGGCCTTCACGTCGGTCCACGCCCGGCCGTCCTGCGAAACCTGGATCACGAACGTGCGGGCGTACGCGCTCTCCCAGTCGATCTCCACCTGGCTGAAGGTTTGCGGTGCGCCAAGATCGACCTGGATCCACTGGTCATCTTGAGCTTGAGAGGCCCATCTCGTACGCGGGTTGCCGTCCACGGCGTTCGACGGCGGGTTGGAGTCCTCGGCGCTCGATGCCGTGGCGGTCTTGCCCTTGGCCAGGTCCGCGCCGTTGTTCAGCACGGCCAGGGTCCACATCGAGAAGCCCCAGTCGGTGGCTCGCTTGTGACCTTGGATCCGGACAAATTGGGCAGTCTGCGCGGGGAAGTCGACGACCTGCTTACCGGTGTTGCCGATCGGGGTCTCGTTGCTGACCGTCTTGAGGTCGGTGAACGCGCCGCCGTCGTCGGAGACCTGCACGCGGAACGTCATCGCGTACGCCGACTCCCACAGGATGGTCACCCGGTCGAAGTCGGCCGCCGCGCCCAGGTCCACCTGGATCCACTGGTCGTCGGCGTACTCGGAGGTCCATCGGGTGTTCGGGTCACCGTCGGTCACGGCGGCGGCGGTGGTGCCGTCGGCCTCGGTCTTCGCCGTGGCGGTGTGGTGGAGCGCCTGGTCGGGGCCGGTGCCGCCGTCGTGCACTTCGAGGGACCACATCGAGACGCCCCAGCCGGTGGCGCGCTGGTCGGCCTGGATGCGAACGTAGCGTTTGTGCTGGCGGTCGAAGGTCACCGTCTGGGTGGCCTTACCGTTGTCGAAAGTGAGCGGCGGGACCGCGGGGGGTGAGATGACGACGGGCTGGTCCCAGTCGTACGAGAATTCGCGGATGCCGAACTTGGTGGTGCGGGTGTCGCTGGTTTCCTTGCCGATCGTGGCGGTTACCTTGAGGTCGTTCAGAATCGGGTCGCCGTAGCCGTTGGGCCACCACAGTTTCGGGTTCTTGACGCTGAGCGGCGCCAGCACCACTTCGAACATTTCGGATTTATCTAGGGTGACCGTTTTTTCCAGATTTTTGCCGAGAAGGCTGGCGCGCACCGTGACGGTGACCGCTTCCGCGGCGACATTTCGCACCGGCACGGTCACGGTCAATGTCGCCGTACGCCGATCTGCCAGTTTCGTGGTCACGTGGGCGTCGCCGATGACGACGTCGCCCGTGCCGCGCAGCCGGACGTGGTTCCAGATGCCCGAGACGCGGTCGCGTACCGCCGGCATCCAGTCCCAGCCGGACACCGCGAGGTAGGTCGGCGAGTCCAGATAGAGCGATCCACCGCCCAGGAACGTCCAGCTCGTCAGCGACTTGTCCCCGGGCGTACCGGGATGCGGCATGGGGGTGATCTTGACGGCGATGGTGTGCTCGTCGTGCCCCTTCAGCGCCTCGGTGACGTCCAGGACGCCGCGCGCGAACGGATGCGTGACGGTGCCGACGCTGACCCCGTTCACCCAGGTGGTGGCCTCGTGGTTGATGCCGTCGTACTCGAGCCAGACCCGCTTGCCGCGCAGTGCTCGCGGGAGTTTGAACTCGCGCCGGTACCACCAGGCGTGCCGGGACAGCGCCTCCGGGATCCGCAGGTTCTCGAAGCCGCCGACCGGGTCGGGCAGATGGCCCTGCTCGACGAGCGTGGCCAGCACGGTGCCCGGGACGGTCGCCGGGAGCCAGTCCTTGACGTCCTGGTGGCCCGTCGAGAGGGCGACGCCGTCGTTCGTGGTCAGATCGTCCATGGTGAGCGACCAGCCGCTCTCCAGCGCGACGGTGCCGTCCCTACCGACGGTGAGCGTGGGCGCGGGCTTGGTGTTACGGCCCGCCCAGTCGGTCCAGCCGCTTGCCTCCGTACGCCTCGGCGCCGTCCCGTACACCTGGAAGCCGTTGAGGCCCAGCGGGTTGGTGTTGTGGCGCTTCGTGGCGGTCATCCGCACGTGGCGCGCCTGCACCGGCGTACTCAGGGTGATCGCGTTGACGCCGCCCTGGCCGCTGTCGGTCTCGTACACCGAGGTCCAGGCCTTGCCGTCGATGGAGGTCTCGATCCGGTACGCGACGGCGGCGCTGGACAGGATCTCGTCACCGTCCGCGTTGTTGTAGTTGCCGTCGAACGGTGGATCGGTGAGCTTGGCCTCGAAGGTGAGGGTGATCGCGTCCACCCGGCAGACGGCCTGGAGGTCCACCGAGATCCACTGGGGGTCACCCTGGGTGGCGCGCCAGCCGGAGCCCTTCACGCCCAGTTGCGGGAGGCCGTCCACGGCGAAGTTCGCCTGGGTGGGGGCGTAGTCCGTTGAGGAGGCTTGGACCGGGCGGTAGAGGGCTAGGTCGGTGGCGCTCTGGCCCGCTGTGGCGCCTTGTCCGGCTGCTGCGTTTAGCCCTGCCGGCTGCCCGTTTTGTGCCGCTTGGGCGGCTTCGGGCAGTAAGGCGCCCACGCCGATGGAGGCCAGCAGGCCACCACCGGCGGTGAGGAAGGCGCGACGAGAGACGGGTGGTACGTCGACCATGACGACTCCAGGAGGGACGGCGGCTTTGACAACGTTGTCATTTACCGCGCTCTCCGTCCTGTGTGTCAAGACCAACTTTGCGTTTTTGTTAAGCCCAGTTTCGCCAAGCTGAGTTTGCTGCCCGCGTTCCCTGCCCACGCGTGATCAGGTCGCGGACCGAGCCCGGCCGTTCCCCTGCGCGCGTGATCAGGTCGCGGACCGGGCCCGGCCGTTCCCCTGCGCGCGTGATCAGGTCGCGGACCGGGCCCGGCCGTTCCCCAGCGCGCGTGATCAGGTCGCGGACCGAGCCCGGCCGTTCCCCAGCGCGCGTGATCAGGTCGCGGACCGAGCCCGGCCGTTCCCCTGCGCGCGTGATCAGGTCGCGGACCAGATTCGGCTCAGGTGCCTGCGCGGGCCCTGATCAGGTCGTGGACCGGCCTCGGCCCAGTTTTCCGCGCACGCCTGATCAGGCCGTGGGGCTTCGGCTCAGTTTCCCTGCGCGCGCGTGATCAGGTCGTGGACCGGCTTCGTGCCGCTACCCACGATCAGGCCGGTGATCAGGGCGTCCGCCCACACCGGAATGCCGTTCCAATTCGCGCCCGCGATGCTGTGCAGCAGGTAGAACCCGGAGACCGCCGACGCCACCGTAGCGACCGCCGTGGCGAGCCCCCAGATCAGGACGGTCCGGTTCGCGACGTGGTCCTTGGCTCGGCCGACCCAGCGCGTGAACGGTTCGATGAGACGCTCGACACCCGCCGCCAGCACCACCGTCACGGCGAACACGGTGGTGGTGTCCTCCGGGTGGATCACCGACGTGGTGGCCTTGTTACGCCACAGCAGGTAGTCGATACCCAGCCCGATCCCGACGAACACGAACGCACCGATGATAGCCGGAATGCTGGCCGGCTCCTTGCCCGCCGGGTCCTCCTCCGGCTGATTCTCCTGCTGCGGTCCCTGTCCTTGTCCCTGCTGCACGGTCGCGGTTCCGACGGTCACGGGTGCCCCCTTTGGCGTTCACTGCCGGTTTCCTTCCCTTGTCAACGTTCAGGGCACCGGGTTGTTCATGAGATCTCTACAGTGGAGCCCATGCTGGGCGTCTTCTCGGTGGCGTACTGGGTGTTCATCGTGCTCACCTGCCCCGTCTTCTTTGCTGGGGCGGTCTTGGTCCGCTTGGTCACACTCCCCTTCGACCGACGGCGCGTGGCCTTGCACCTTTACTCATCGGCGTGGGGTGTCTTCTATGTCTACGTCAACCCACTGTGGCGCCTGCGCATCACCGGCCGTGACATCCTGCCGTCCCACGGCCCCGCGGTCCTGGTCGCCAACCACGCGTCACTGATCGACATCCTGGTCCTGTTCGGCCTGTTCAAACCATTCAAGTGGGTGTCCAAGCAGGAGATGTTCCGGGTCCCGGTGATCGGCTGGAACATGCGCCTCAACGACTACGTACCGTTGGTCCGCGGCAACGCCGAATCGATCCGCCGCATGATGGCACACTGCGACCGCCTGCTGTCCACCGGCTCCCCCGTCATGATCTTCCCCGAGGGCCACCGCACCTCCGACGGCCACCTGAAGCCGTTCAAGATGGGCGCCTTCGACCTGGCCGCACGCCACGGCGTCCCGGTGATCCCCGTCGCGGTCCAGGGCACCGGCAGGGCTCTCCCCCGCCACGGCCTGATCCTGCGCGACCATGTACGCGCAAGCGTGCAGGTGCTGCCGCCACTGGACCCGGCCACGTTCGACTCCCCAGAGGCCCTGCGAGACGCGGCCCACACCGCAATAGCGCAGGCACTGGCATGACCACAGCACCGCCGACTCAACCCCGACGGCTCCGCCCGCCCGCGACGACCGGACGCGACAGAGACGCCTGGGGCACAACGACGGCACCTCGGGCACGATTACGGCGGCCGCGACATGAACGCGATTGCTGGACCACGACGCGGAACACGGACGCACAAGGACCGCGGCTCAAGCACGACGACGGCCGCCGCGACATGAACGCGGTGGTTGCGGCATGAACGCGGTGGTTGCGGCATGAACGCAGTGGTTGCGGCACGACCGTGGCGGCTAGACCGCGACCGTGATCGCTGCGGCATGAGGATCGCGGTTCCGGCATGAGGATCGCCCACTTCTGCGACAGCCACGAGGGCCGCCCCGACGGCGTCTCCCGCTCGGCGGCCTTGACGGTGGCGCTCCTGCGAGACGCCGGCCACGAGGTGATCTACATACGCCCAGGCCCGCTGTTCTCCTGGCCATTCTGGCCGTTCACCCCAAGCGCCCTGCAGCCCGACCCTCAGCTATGCCCAACCGCATCTCCGACAGCACCCCGGCCACCGTCAGCCGTCTCGTCGTCGCGACAAGGCGCGCCTCGCTCCCCGTCACCGTCACCGTCACCGTCACTGTCGTCGCTTCTTGTTCCGCTGCCTCAGCCCCCGCGTGACGGTCGGTTGCGATCGGTGCCGGTGCCGTTTCGCGACGTGCGAATCGGCCTCCCACATCGCACGACACTTCCGTTCAAGCCCGACCTCATCCACGTCCACACCACGGGTCCCATCGGCATGGCAGGATTCCGCCTGGCCGCCGAGCTGGACGTTCCGCTGGTGATGACCTGGCACACCGATCTCCTCGCATACGCCGACGTGTTCCCCGAGATCCCGATAGGCGCAGCATGGTGCGCCATAGCGCTGGGCCTGAGTTGGTCCCCACGCGACTTCCTAGAGCTGACCCGCCCGGGCTCCGTCCGTCATAACCGCCTGCTGATCCTGGGCCGCGCCATGTTCGCGCGCATGTCCGCCGCGATAGCCCCATCTCCTAAGACAGCCACTAGCTTCGCCGGTTTCAGCCCACTACCCGAGGTCCACGTCCTCCCCACACCGGTATTCCCTCCTGCGCCTGCACACTCGAGACTGACGCGATCGCACTCGCCCGGCTGGCGACGAGGCGGCCCGGTATTGCTGTCGGTCGGCCGCGTGTCGGCCGAGAAGGACCCCTCTCTGTTGTTGCACGCGTTCGCCGCCGTGGTGGCCGCGAAGCCCAACGCCGAACTGGTCCTGGTAGGCGTACGGCTCCACCGGCACAGGCTGCACCGATTAGTGACCAGCCTCGGCCTCACCGCCCGGGTCACCGTCATCCCGCCGGTGCCTCACGAGGAGCTGGTCGCCTACTACCTCGCCGCAGACGTCCTCGCGTTCTCCTCCACGACGGACACCCAAAGCCTGGTGTTGTCCGAGGCGGAGGCCGCCGGCTTACCCGTTGTCGTGGCCGACCCTCATCTGTCCGTCCGCCCCGACGGCTCGCACCGGATAACGTCGTCCCCGACACCGTCTTCTTTCGCGAACGCATTGTTGCGATTACTCGACGATCGCGCCTTACACGCCCAAACCGCAGAGGCAGGCTTATTCGCAACCTCCACCTACCAACCGTCGACCTATCTGGCGCGATTAACCGGGCTGTACGAGCGATGCCTCCTTTCGAAGAAGCCATAGTATCGCCGCATCAATACTGCCGCCAAATCTCAGCCGCGACCGATTTTCACTTGGCGCCACACGTTGTCGACTTTGGCCACGAACACACTTGACAAGACGCGGTTCGACATCTTGGCAGAGGGCGGTTCGGGCCATCAGAAACCAACATCGAGGACCGCCGCAAGAGCGGAGACCTGCAGGAGGGCCGATGTTTGCCACTCCATGGCTTCAGTGCCGTGCGCTCCGACGGCGTCGAGCAGCCAGCACTGGCTGACGCATCGCACGTCGCGAGGCCGAACAGCCGTTCCCTCTGCTCGGCGATCGTCGACCCGCTCGACGCGACGAATCTCTCATATCACGAATCGCGGACCGACACGCGGATGGAAACCATGAGATTCGGCTTTCTATTGCCACACCCGTTGTCCATTATCAACTCGGCTCGAATATCGTTTTGTTTGGCATGATCAATAGCGGGCCGGATAAGGCGATCAAGCTGCGGTCGTGAGAGAATCAATTCATGCGGCAGCTACAGTTATTCACCACAGTAGAGTTGGCCGCGATGCGTGACCGAACAAGATCGCGTAATTACTCTCCCGAGAGCGAGCAATTCCGCCGCGACCACGAACGTCACCGCGCGTGGGGCTTGGCCCAACGCCACGCGCGAAAGTTACGCCGCATTCACGGCACCCCGCCCAATCCCCCGCCGTCTACGAACGCAGCCGTGCAGGCGACGCCTCCAGCACCGTCCACCAACGCAACCGCGCAGGCGACGCCTCCAGCACCATCAACCAACGCAACCGCGCAGGCGACGCCTCCAGCACCATCAACCAACGCAACCGCGCAGGCGACGCCTCCAGCACCATCAACCAACGCAACTGTGCACGCCAAGCCCTCCGCACCATCCACCAACGCAACCGTGCAGCAGCCGCACTCTGCGAACGGAGGGGCGCAGCAGTCACCCTCGGCGCCTTCCACGAGCGCAAGGGTCCAGCAGCAGCCGCCGCGGCCGCCATCGTCTCAGCCCCGCGGTTACCCTCAGGATCGTTCTCATTCCCGGCGACAGCGGCCGCCCGAGCGCCTCCACGCCGCAAAGCCGACGTCGACCTCGACGTCAGCCAACCGTCAGCCGCAGCCCGACAGCCGACGCGCCGCCGATCAAGCCGACTCCATCGGGCCGGCGTCGACCAGCCGTCACGCACCGCCGACTTCCGCTGGGCGCGTGGCATGCGGGACGCCACCTGGGTACCACGTCCAGGCCTCATCGTCGCCGCCCTTGCCCTCGCTGGATGCCAGGAACGCTGCTGGCTACTCCGATCGCGGCTTCTCGCCGAAGAAGAGAACAGGGAAAGGCAGCAGGGCAACCAAGACCGCTGCCCTGGCGAATGACGATCCGATCGACCGTCCGGTCCTTGCACGCAAGCACGGCGTCGCCCGTGTCGCCAGCCATCCGACCACGCCCGCTGTCAGCAAAGGCGGCGCCGCGACAAGTGCGCATCTCGGCACCGACGTTGGCCCGCTACCAGGTTACGCAGCCTCCGACCGGGACAGCACCGCCGCCAAGGCCCACCGGGACCCGGCTAGAGCCGCCGCGAAAGGCCACACCAGCAAAACCGGCCCACCGCGAAAAGCCACCCGAACCCGACCGGCCCCACCGCGAAAAGCCACACCGACCGGACCAACGCCGCCACGAAAGGCCACCCGGACTCGACCGGCGCCGCGAAACGCCATGCCGGACGGACCGGCGCCACCACGAACGCCACGCCGAGCAGACCAGCGCCACCACGAACGCCACGCCGAGCAGACCAGCGCCGCCGTGACAGGCCATGTCGACTCCGACGTAATCCCTCGGCGGAGCAAGTGACGCCAACCATCAAGCCGGCGACGGCGCGCAGCGTCGGTGCCTGGCCAATTGCGGCAGTCACCGGGCCGGGCGCAGCAGAGGCCGTGGCTCGGGCCTTGGACTGGTTGACCGACGTGAGCACTCGCGTCAGCCGCGTTCTGGCCGGAAATCAGCGGCGGACTCGGGGCCGGAATGAACGAGCACGGACCAGAGCCACCCGGTCTGGTTCCGCGCCGCCTCATACGTTCTCATCCGAGCCGTGCTGCCTCGCCTCTCCATGAACGTGGCAGGGTGCGGTGCGGGAGATGCCGAGCGCGGAGCCTCAGCCAGCACGAGGCCCGCCTGAACGCCTCGGCACAAACGCGCTGACCTCGGCCCGCCGCCAACCGCCAACCGCCACGGCGCTGACTGCCGCAGGTCACCCCGGTTCCAGCGGTGGCCAGTGCTGGGCGACTCAAAGGGATGCTTCCGGGCCGCCACAACCTGCGCACAATGCCACCAATGCCAGACGTGTACATGAAATCGCGGCTCGATCACCCACCGCCGGCAGGTGATCGAGCCGCTCGACCTCGGAAAACTAGAGGTACGGGTCGAAGGGGATCCCGGCCGGCTTCGCGGCGTTCAGCAGATACTCGAACGAGCCGTCCTTAATCTTGATGGTCGCGGCGCCGAAGTCCGCGGCCATCAGTTTGTCGCGCAGTGCCACCGTCGGCCAGCCGTTCCAGTCCACCAGCGGCGGGTAGCGCCAGTCGTGATAGTAGTTCTCCGGCGGCTCGTCGTTCGAGTTCGCCAGCCGGAAGAAGTGCGTCGACAACCCGTCCTTGTGGTAGACGACCTTCGGGTGGGACCCGTCGAAGCGTACCTGGGAACGGTTGTAGGTCACCTGTCCACTGTGCTGAGTCGTAGTAACGTAGGCGACCTGGTTCGCCGCCTGGTCGACCCACGAGATGACGTGCTCCCAGTCGTGCCGGTGGCCGCCGAGCCCACTCCCGGCCACCGCCTGGTCCTTCTCGAAGTAGCTGGCGTACACGATCGCGCACCAGCCGTTGTTGCACTTGGAACGGGCGTACGTCTGGGAATTGTCCAGATCGGACCGGTCGTGGCAGCTGCCGTTGACCGCTCCGGTGGTGTTCAGCCCTCCGTTGAGGGTGCCGTCGGGGCCGATGGCGGAGACCGCGTAGCAGCCGTCGCCGTCGTAGTCGTAGGCGGGCGAGAAGCTCTGCTCGTAGCCGCCCGCGTTCTGCGGCAGGTTGTGCGGCGGGTCGGCGAGGGCGGGTGTGGCGGGTAAGACGATCAGGAGGGCGGCGACGCCGGCGATGAACGCGGCGGCACGGGGACGGACACGGCGCATGGGTGGGGGCCCTTCGTCGTTTCGTTGGGTGCTGGAATCGTCACCGCCGTAATAGAACTGCGTCAATGAGGGTGAGCGAACAAACCAGAAAGTCGCGGTGAAAACACGTACGGTCAAGCCGATTGACTATCCGAACGTGAACAGATAAATCTTTTGCGCCCCCGGAACAGCTTGGGCCGGGCCCACCGCGTGAAGGAGTCGACGCATGCCGGCAAAAGACCAGGTCGGACAAGACCTGGCCAGGAAGGCCCGCCGCAAGAGGAAGGTCCCGCTGTGGGCCAAGCTCGTCACCTCGTTCGGCGCGGTGCTCGCGCTGCTCGGCGGAACCGGCATCGTCGGCGTGAAGTATTTCTTCGGAAAGCTGACCGGCAACATCCAGACGACGTCGTCGGTGCTGGACGACACCTCGGTCGGCAGCACCGAGACCCAGCAGGGCAAGCTACCCAAGGGCGCGATGAACCTGCTGATGCTCGGCCTGGACACGCGGGCCGGGTGGGAGGCGAAGGGTCAGCTGTCCCGATCGGACACGATCCTGATCCTGCACATCACCGCGGCGCACGATCAGGCGTTCCTGATGTCGATCCCGCGCGACACGATCGCGCACATCCCGGCCGACTCGTCGATGAACTTCAAGGGCAGCACCGAGAAGATCAACGGAGCGTACGCCTGGGGATCTAACGGCGGGCGGGGCTGGCAGGGCGGCGCGAAGCTCGCCACCAAGACGGTCACCGAGCTGACCGGCATCAAGTTCGACGGCGTCATGGTCATCAACTTCGACGGCTTCAAGGGCATCCTGGAAGCCATGGGCGGCGTGCACATGTGCGTCGACAAGCGGATGTGGTCGAGCCACTACATCGTGGTGAACGGCAAGGTGAAGTACGCGGAGGGTGCCGACCCGCAATCGCCGCCGAAGAACGCGCTGTGGTTCGAACCTGGCTGCCGCAACATGCAGCCGTGGGAGGCGCTGGAGTTCTCCCGGCTGCGGCACTCCAGCAACGGCGACTACGACCGGCAGCGCCACCAGCAGCAGTTGCTGCGCGCGATGGCCAAGAAGGCGTCCAGCGCCGGCATCATCACGAACCCGTCGAAGGTCGCGAAAATCCTCTCGGCGGCCGGCTCGTCGCTGAAGATGGACACGCACGGCGTACAGGTCGACGACTTCCTGTTCGGCCTCAAGGGCCTGGCCGCCGCCGACCTCATCCCGATCAAGACGAACAGCGGCACGTTCAACGAGAACGCGGAGCAGACCGGCGAGCAGGTCTCGCCGACCACGAAGCAGTTGTTCGCGGCGACCGCCAACGACAAGCTGGCGTCGTTCCTGGCATTCCACCCGGAGAACCTGATTTCGGACGGTGACACTCCGGCGTCCTGACGGCTGCGCAGCGCGACCGGTTAGCATCGGGAGCTTACGGTGGGGTGATCATGCCCACGCCAGAGGCCGTTTCCGGTTGCGTAGGATTTTCGCCACGCAAGGCCGCAACGATGGGAACCGAGGAGCAAGATGCCGCTCACGCCAGCTGATATCCACAACGTGGCATTCAAGAAGCCGCCGATCGGCAAGCGTGGCTACGACGAGGAAGAGGTGGACGCCTTCCTCGACGAGGTGGAGCAGGAGCTGATCCGCCTCGTCGAGGAGAACGTCGCGCTGCGTGACCAGATGGAGCGCGGTGGCGGCGGTGGCGGCGGCCCGGCCTCGACGATGGTCCTGAGCAACGAGTTCGCCGACCTGACCCGCCAGCTCGAGCGGCTGCAGGAGGCCCGCGCCCGCGCCGAGCAGAACGCCCGCAGTGTGCAGGCCCAGCTCGAGCGGGCGCGCAGCCAGATGCCGTCCGGCGCGCTGCCCTCGATCGGCGACGACGACCGCAACTCGCGGGTGCTGCAGATGGCCCAGCGTACGGCCGACGACCACATGCGCGACGCGCAGCGCGAGTCGGACTCGCTGCTGTCGACCGCCCAGTCGAAGGCCGACCAGATCTCCGCGGACGCGGAGATCAAGGCGGGCACCATCGAGTCGGACGCCCGGCGCAACCACGCGGAGGCGCTGGACAGCATCGGGGCGAAGCGGTCCGCGCTGCTCGACGAGATCGACCGGCTCGGGCAGCTCGCGCAGAGCTACCACGCCGCCCTGCAGAACCACGTCACGCAGCAGCTGCAGGAACTGAACAGCGCGCCGGACGCGCCGCCGGTCCGCGAGCTCGGCTGAGCGTCACCCGATGGTCACCACCCGTGCCCACGAGGGCGGCGGCGAGTAATCCCGGCGGACCGGCCGCGGGAACAGGCCGACCACCGTGCGGCACGGCGAAGCATCCGGCCAGGGCGTCTGACCATCGGTCAGCACCACGATCACGTCCGGGCGGGGGTGGGCGGACGATGCCCGCGCGAACCCCGCCCGCAGGTCGGTTCCGCCGCCGCCGATCAGCGGGATCCCCTCGGCCCGGCACAACGGATGAGCGATCCCCGCGGCCGCGTCGCAGGAGATCACACTGACCTGCCCCCGGCCGCCGCCCACGGCCCGGCCGATCGCGGTCACCTCCAGCAGCGCGGTGCCCAGTTCGGCGTCGCTCACCGATCCCGACGTGTCGATGACGACGCTGACCCGTGGCGGGTTGCGCCGCAGCGCGGGCAGCACCACCTCGGGCAGCGCGGCCGAACGACGAGCCGGCCGCCCGTACGTGTAATCCCCGCCCCCACCCGCACCGGACGCCGCCCGCACCGCCGCACCCAGCAGCTCGCGCCACGGCTGCGGCGGATGGAACGCCTTGTCGGCCCAGCGCTGCCACCCCTCCGGCACGTCGCCGGGACTGCCGGTGATGCCCTGCGCCACCCAGAACCGCACCGCGTCGCGCTCCTGCGGACTCAGCCCGTGCGCGCCGTCCGCCCCCAGGTCCCATTCGCGGTCGAGGCCGTCGGCGCCGCTGCCACAGTCCAGCCACGCCGCGTCCATACCAAGCCCGGCCAGGGAGAACCGCTCCAGATAGTCCTCCATCAACATGTTTGCCGGTAGACCGAACATCCCCGGGTGAATTCCGACAGCCGTCAACCCTTCCCCGTACGCGTCGTCGTTGATCTCGAAATCACCGGCGATGTTCATCCGGAGCCGTTCCGCGCGACCGCTCAGCCCGTGCTTGTCCGCGTACCGGCCGGATCGCCCGTGATGGTCGCGCAGCAGGTGGGACACCTCGTGCACCCAGACCCCGGCGAGCTCGTCCATCGCCGTCCTCGCGACGAATCCCGGCGAGACGTAGCAGCGCCAATGGCGGTCGACGCCCATCGTCGGCACCCGCTCGGACGGCACGATCCGGAGGGCGAACAGGGCCGACGCGAGATACGGCCGGGCCCGGACGGCGTGCAGCCGCGCGGCGTACAGCTTCTCCTCGTCCAGGATCATCGGCCGGCCACCAGCAGATCGGCGCGGCGCGACACGGCGACCGCCCCGGACAGCCGCTCGATCTCGGCCGGCAGCGGCCAGTCGTCGCGGCGCAACGCGGCCAGCGTGGCGGCCGGAACCACCACGATGTCCGGCGCGCCCGTTTCCAAGGCCCGCACCAGGAGGCGCCAGGCCGCGTCCCAGCGCGACCGGTCCGGCCGGTTGCGGACCGCCGCCACCACCGCGTCCAGCACCGCCTGCCGCTGATCGCCACGTTCGGGCAGCGCCGCGCCGGCCGGGTCGGCGAGCAACTCCTCCGGATCGGGCAGGTCCATGCGGTCCAGCCAGGCCAGCAGTTCCAGCCCCGGTCCGTCGCCGACCACGCCGCGTACCAGCGCCGACAGCACGTCACGAGAGGTCCCGGCCGCGGTCCCGAACGCGATGAGCCGCACCGCCATGTCCCAGGTCCGCGGCGACGGCCAGGCCGACCCGCGCCGGGTCTCGGACTTCGGCAGCTGATGGATCAGCGCGGGACGAGCGGTGAGCAGGCCGGTGACGGCCTGGCGTGCGTACGCGACGGCAGCGCGCAACGACCTGGGATCCAATGTGGGCAGTTGCGCCCGCGGCCACGTTCCGCCCAGACCGCGCACCACCACGTCCTGGTCGTATGTCCACTGCAGATGGACGAACCGGTTCGCGAGCGGGGCGCTCAGATCCCAGCCGTCGGCGGCGGACGCCCGCGGATTGGCGGCGGCCACGATGCGTACGCCCGCGGGCAGCACCAGGGTCCCGACCCGGCGCTCCAGCACGAGCCGCAGCAGCGCGGCCTGCACGGCGGGCGGCGCGGTCGAGAGCTCGTCGAGGAACAGCAGGCCGCGGCCTTCGCGAACGAGCCGCACCGCCCAGTCCGGCGGCGCCATCGGCACGCCCTCGGTGGCCGGGTCGGCCCCGATCACCGGCAGCCCGGAGAAGTCGGTCGGTTCGTGCACGCTCGCGATCACCGTGGTCAGCGGCAGCCCCAGCGTTCGCGCGAGCTGGTGCAACGCCGCGGTCTTGCCGATTCCGGGTTCGCCCCACAGCAGCACCGGCAGGTCCGCCGCGACCGCGAGGGTGAGGGCGGCGAGCTGGTCGTCGTCACGGGTTTCGGTGGCGGTGTCGGCGAGCAGGCCGAGCAGATCGGCGGCGACGTCGAGTGTTTCCGGCATTATTGGCATCACCTTGGGTTCTCTTGAGGGGGCCGCGGCCGGCGAGTCCGGCGCGGTACAGCCCGTACGTGACGCGGCGCGCGGCCGCGGATTCCAGTTCGTCGCGGAGGGGACCCTCGCGAAGTACGGCGTCGGCGCCGAGCAGCCGTTCAACGGCCGCGACGGCGCCGGCGGTGTCGCCGTGGTCGAGCAGTCCGCGGATGTCCGCGAGGCCGGCCGGATTGCGGTGAGCTTCGTCGATGGCCCGCAGGCACGGGAGCGGTGGGCCGCCCAAGGCGACCAGTAGCTCTTCGCGCCGCAGCTCGCCGGGATCGTGGTCGAGCGCGCTGAGCAAGCCGTCCACGAGCGCGATCCGGTGCTCGGCGCCGCGGCACTGGACCAGCCGCGCCCCGTCACGGCCGCGCACCGGCTGCGCACGCGGTTCCACTCCCGCCTGGCCGGGCCCGAGCGCGGCGGCGACCAGCGGATGCAGGTCGCACAGGTTGATGAGGCCGGCGCGCAACAATTCCAAGTCCGGGAGCACCCAGGTCGCCGTGTCCGGGAGGATGGGCCACCGGGGATCCGGCCGGGCCACCTCCCGGGGGTGGGTGCCGCCGGGGTCCAGCGCGAAGCGCTGTCGCGCGCCGACGCGTACGGCAACCGGGTCGAAAGCCCGGCCATCCGCCCGGCGCAGGATGTCGGCCTCGGCCTGCCATCGGGAAACCGCGAGGCCGTCCGGCCCCGGCGCGACGCGCTCCCGCAGCTCGGCCGTGCGGCGCGCGTCCCACAGGTGGCGGTGCAGGTCGAGGCGGAAACGACGGTCCGGATGCCGGCCGTCGCGGATCCCGGACCACAGCACGAGACTGATCCGCTGCCCGGCCTCCGCCCAGGCCGGCGCGGTGCGGGCGACCAGGTGCAGACCACGCCGATACCGGGCCAGCGAGAGGGTCACGCCGGGCCGCAGCAGGAAATCCGGGGCAGCCCGCGGCATGTGCCAGCGCAGCAGGTCCGGCGCGAGATGGCGAAGGTCGAGACGGATCCGGCGGGCGACCTCGTGCCCGTGGGCACCGGCGATCGCCCGCAGATCCAGGTCGACGTCGACGCGGGCGGCGGCACACGCGCCACCCCAGTCCCCCACGAGCCGGCGGGCCGCGGCGGTTTCGATCATGGTGGGCGGCACGGCGAACTCACGCGCGCGCCGCCAGGCGAGAAGACGGGGGTCACCGTCCACGATGGAGTGCATCAGCACTCACTTCGGGTGGACGGGGCCTCCCCTCTGGCTGAGAAGGTCATCGCCGCGAACGGTACCCCGTCGGCAGCTCTTGGTAAAGCGGATAAGTTTTTGCTGCTCAGGGTGCATGTGACGGCGCCGTGGGCGATACTCGACGAGTATGAGGGACATCCTGCTCAGCCGCCGCAAGCTCCTCGTCGCCGCCGGGTCCGGAGTGCTCGGCGTGGCCGTCCTGAACACGTTGACCGCATGCTCCTCCGACGAGGGCGCGGGAGGAAACGCCCCGACAGCCCCGCCATCGGCCGATCTCGGCGGGTGGGACCGTGTCGAGATGTCGAACGTCGCGGCCTATCTGCTGGTCCGCGGCAAGGAGGCGGCCGTCGTCGACCTCGGCCTGGCGAACTCCAGCAAGGCGATCGAGGAGGGCCTCAAGGCGGCCGACAGCGGCTGGGATCAGGTGCGGCACATCATCCTCACGCACCACCACCCCGACCACGCGGGCGGTCTGACCGGCCTGTCCGCCGACGCGAAGGGGACGTTCTACGCGGGCGAGGGCGACGTCGCGAGCATCGTCACCGACCGCACGCTGAAGCCGGTCAAGGACGGCGACGAGGTGTTCGGCCTGCGGATCGTCGGGACCCCGGGGCACACCCCCGGGCACATCGCGGTCTTCGATCCGGCCCTCGGCGTGCTGGTGGCCGGCGACGCCTTGAACACGCAGAACGGGCTCGCCGGCTCCAATCCGCAGTTCACCGCGGACGCGAAGCAGGCCGCCGAGTCGGTCCGCAAGATGGCGGCCCTTCAGGTGAAGGCCATCCTGCCGGGCCACGGCGACCCGCTGATCACGAACGCCGCCGAGGAGTTGCGCAAGCTGGCCGCCACCGTCTGACGAGGGTCTCGAATCGGCAAGGTTTTCGCCGTGATGGGAGCGTGCCCACGTATCGGCGGTGATAATTGCGCACCATGAGGGACTACTTGCTCACACGCCGCAAGCTCCTCGTCGCGGCCGGGTCCGGAGTGCTCGGCGTGGCTCTCGTCAACACGGTGACAGCGTGTTCGTCCGACTCCCCCGAGACGCCGTCCGCGGCGCCGGCCAGCCAGCCCGAGGCCGATCTCGGCGGCTGGACCCGCGTCAACATGTCGTTCGTCTCCGCCTACCTGCTGATCCGGGGCGACGAGGCCGCCGTGGTCGACCTCGGCGTGGCCAACTCCAGCGACCAGATCGCCGAGGGCCTCAAGGCCGCCGGCAGCGGCTGGAACAAGGTGAAGCACGTCGTCATCACCCATCTGCACCCCGACCACGCGGGCGGTCTTGAGGGCCTGACCGCCGACGCGAAGCCCACCTTCTACGCTGGGGAGGGGGACGCGGCAAGCATCATCAGCGACCGCGAGATCACGCCGGTCAAGGACGGCACCGACATCTTCGGCCTGCGGGTGGTGAACACCCCGGGGCACACGCTCGGGCACATCTCGATTTTCGACTCGTCGCTCGGCGTGCTGGTCGCGGGGGACGCGCTGCGCACGACGGGCGGCGGCCTCAACGGTTCCGACCCGGCGAACACGGCGGATCTGGCGCAGGCGGCGGAATCGGTGCGCAAGCTGGCCACTCTGGACGTGAAGGCGATCCTGCCCGGCCACGGCGCGCCGCTCACCTCCGGCGCCGCCGACGCCCTGCACAAGCTGGCGTCGACCATCAGCTGACCGTCGCCTCAGTCGTCCGCCGGGCGGAAACTGCCGAAAACCAGCCGCAGATCCTTCTCGGCGCTCTGCCATCCGGCGTCCGGGCATTGCCAATAGATCCCGTACGCCTGTGTGGGTGACGTGATGAAGCCACGGTTGTTGACGTGCTGGCGGACGCCGGACCGGGTGAAGGTGAACTCCCAGTCGGCGGCCTTGCGGAAGTACTTCACCGCGCGGATGTGGACCTCGTGGTAGGCGGGGAAATCGCCGCGCGCGACGCGATAGCCGGCCTTGCCGCGCCAGTCCGCGACCGGGTCCGGCTGTGGCTTGTCGGTCTGGTCGATGCCGAGGACGCGGCCGGCGCCGCGGAAGTACACGATGGACCCTTCCTTGCTGCGGGTCCAGCCGCGGGGCACGTAGAGCGAGAAGCCGGTCGGGTCCCGATATCGCGTCCAACCCGCGGGGAGCACGGGCGCGGCGGAGGCTTGACCGGATGGCCTCACCGGCGCGGAGGAGGGCGCCGACGACGAACGGGCCGGCGAGGCGGATGCGCTGGTGGTGGGCCGCGGCGCCGCGGTTACGTCCGGCTTGTCGGCGGGTCGTGACGCCAGCCAGCCGCCTACACCGCCGGCGACCACCACCACCGCGGTGACCGCCGCGGCGATGAACGCCGAACGCCGCCTCCTGCCGACGACCGGCGCCGAACCCCGCCGACTGATGGCCGGCACGGGCGCCCGCGCTGGCTGCGTTGCCACCGCCGCCCGCAACAGTCGCTCGGTCTCGGCGGCGCCGATCCGCTCCGCCGGATCCTTGCGCAGCAACCCGTCCAGGGCCTGGTCCAGAGCACCGGCCCTCGTCGGCCGCTCCGGCTCCTCGCTGGCCACCGCGGTCACCGTCTCCATGACCGAGCGCCGGGCGTACGGCGAATGCCCTTCCACGGAGGCGAACAGCGTCGCGCCGAGCGACCACAGGTCGGCCGCCGGGGTCGCCGCCCCGGAGCGGACTCGTTCCGGGGCCATGTACTGCGGCGAGCCGAGGATCAGCCCGGAACTCGTGGCCAGGCTGTCCCCGTCGACGGCGGCCACCCCGAAGTCGGTGAGCACCACCCGGCCGTCGTCGGCGAGCAGCACGTTGGCCGGTTTGACGTCGCGGTGGCGTACGCCGGAAGCATGCGCGGCCGCAAGCGCCGCAAGCACCGCGAGTCCGATCTCGGCCGCGCGTTCCGGCGGCAGCGGGCCGTCGGTGTCCAGAACCGCCTGCAGCGAGCGCGACGGCACGTACTCCATGACAATCCAGGACCGCCCGTCGTCGGAGAACGTGTCGTAGACCTGTGCCACCCCGGGATGGCTGATGCGGGCGGCCGCCCGCGCCTCCCGCAGCGGCGCCTCCTCGTTGACCGGCAGCATGATTTCCTTGAGCGCCACGTCGCGTCGCAGCATCTCGTCGCGGGCCAGCCAGACCCGGCCCATGCCGCCGGCGCCGAGGACCCGGCGCAGGCGGTAGCGCTCGTGTACGGCAGTCACGTCCGACGATGTACCCGCCCGCGTGCGGGCTCAATCGGCGCTCAGGCCGTCGAGCCGCGCCAGCACCTGCAGCATGACCTCGTCGGCGCCGGCCCCGATCGAGGTCAGGCGGGTGTCGCGCAGCATCCGCGAAGTCCAGGAATCCTCGAGATATCCCATGCCGCCGTGGAACTGCAGGCACCAGTCGGCAACCTCGCGGATCAGGCGGCCCGCCTTCAGTTTCGCCACCGTGGCCATCCGCGTGATGTCCTCGCCGGCCGCCAGCGCCTCGCAGGTCACCAGGTTGTGGCTGCGCAGCAGGTCCACCTCGGACTGCAGCTCGGCGAGGCGGAACGCCACGTACTGCCGGTCGGCGAGCGGACGGCCGAACACTGTGCGGTCGTGCGCGAACGCCCGGGTGCGCTCCAGCGCGTACTGGCAGGAACCGACGGTGGAGTACGCCGCGAACATGCGCTCGGTGACGAACTGCTGCATCTGCTGCTGGAAGCCGCGGCCGACGGTGCCGATCGTGTTGGCCACCGGCACGCGGACCTCGTCGAGGGACAGTTCCGCGGTGTCCGAGCAGCGGTTGCCCAGCTTTTCGAAGGTGCGCACCACCTCGAAACCGGGAAGGTCGGTGGGCACCACGATCTGCGACATGCCGCGGTAGCCGCCCTCGTCGGAGGTGCGCGCCAGCAGGCAGATCCAGTCGGCCTGGGCGCCGTTGGTGATGAAGACCTTCCGCCCGGTGATCACCCAGTCGTCGCCGTCGCGGACCGCGCGGGTGCGCAGCCGGGCCACGTCGGAGCCGGTGTCCGGCTCGGTGACCGCGATCGAGGTGACCGCGGTGCCGGCGATGGCGGGCTTGAGGTAGCGCTCCTTGAGCTCGTCCGTCCCGTACTGGTGCAGCGAGGGCGTGGCCATCATGGCCTGGACGCCGATCGCCATGCCGATCCCGCCGGCGTGCATCCGGCCGTATTCTTCCGCGGCGACGAGCTGGAAGCTCGGGTCGGCCTCTTCACCACCCCACCGCGACGCATATTCCAAGCCGAGCAGGCCCAGCGCCGCGGCCTTGGGGAACAGGTCGTGCAGCGGCGCGCGGCCGGCCCGCTCCCACTCGTCGACGTACGGGTTGACCTCCGTGTCGACGAACCGGCGGACGCTGTCCCGGAAGGCTGCGTGGTCCTCGTTGAGCCGCATCCGCCGACCGTATCGAGACCTCCCCCGCGGAAACAAGCACGCTTGCTTGTTTTTCGCCGCTGTGCCAATCTCACGGAATGCTCCGCATCGGCAACTGCTCGGGCTTCTACGGGGATCGGCTCGCGGCCATGCGGGAGATGCTCGAGGGCGGCCGGCTGGACGTGCTGACCGGCGACTACCTGGCCGAGCTCACCATGCTGATCCTGGCGCGCGACGCCGACGGGTACGCGAAGACGTTCCTCGCCCAGCTCAACGACTGCCTGCGGCTTGCGCTGGACCGCCGGGTGCGGATCGTCGCGAACGCCGGCGGCGTCAACCCGTCCGGCCTGGCCGACGCGATCCGCGCGCTCGCCGCCGCACAGGGGCTCGCCCCCCGGATCGCCGTGGTCCGCGGCGACACGCACGCCTATCTCGGGGCGTTCGGGATCGCGCGGGCTCTGACCGCCGGCGCCGACATCGTGGTCACCGGCCGGGTCACCGACGCGTCGCTGGTCATCGGCCCGGCGATCGCCCGCTACGGATGGTGGCGCACCGACTTCGACGCGCTGGCCGGCGCGACGGTGGCCGGCCACGTCCTGGAGTGCGGCACCCAGGCGACCGGCGGCAACTACGCGTTCTTCGACGAGATCGAGGACCTCACGCGCCCCGGTTTCCCGATCGCCGAGATCGAGCCCGACGGATCCAGCGTGATCACCAAGCATCCCGGCACCGGCGGCGCGGTCACGGTCGGCACGGTGACCGCCCAACTGGTCTACGAGATCCAGGACTGCCGGTACGCCGGCCCGGACGTGACCACCCGCCTGGACTCGATCCGGTTGCGCCAGATCGGCCAAGATCAAGTGCAAATTTCCGGCGTACGCGGTGAAGCACCGCCCCCCACGATCAAGGTGGGCCGCAGCCGGATCGCGGGTTTCCGCAACGCGATGACGGTGGTCCTGACCGGCCTGGACATCGAGGCGAAGGCGGCATTGTTCCGGCGCCAGTTCGAGGCTTCCGTGAGCACCCGGCCCGCGGAGGTGACCTGGACGCTGGCCCGCCTGGACCGTCCGGACGCGCCCACCGAGCAGCAGGCCTCCGCGCTGCTGACGGTGGTCGCCCGCGACCCCGACGAGCAGACGGCGGGGCGGGCGTTCAGCAACGCGGCGGTGGAGCTGGCGCTCGCGTCCTACCCGGGCTTCTTCGGCACAGCACCCCCGGGCCGGGCCCAGCCGTACGGCGTTTTCACCGCCGAGTTCGTGCCCCAGGAGGCGGTGGCGCACGAGGTGGTACTGGACGACGGCGCGGTGGAGAAGGTCGCCCCGCCGGAGGAGACGCGCCCACTCGAGCGGCTGGCCGGCGCACCTACCCCTGCGCCCGCACCCGCCGCTTTTATAGCGCTAAATGCTGAAATTTCCGGAGGGTCGGACACCGAGCAACCCGCTCACGGAACCGGGCACGACGGGCCGACGCGGCGGCTTCCGCTGGGGACGCTTGCCGGCGCGCGCTCCGGGGACAAGGGCGGCGACGCCAACATCGGCCTGTGGGTGCGCGATCCGGAGGCGTACCCCTGGCTCTGTGATGTCGTCTCGGAAAGCGCCCTCCGCACCCTCCTGCCCGAGCTCGCCGACCTGCCGATCCGGATCGCCTATCTGCCGGACATCCGCGCCGTCAACGTCGTGATCGACGGGCTGCTCGGGCAGGGCGTGGCCTACAACGCCCGCTTCGACCCGCAGGCGAAAGGCCTCGCCGAGTGGCTGCGCTCGCGGCACGTGGACATTCCGGTACGCCTGCTGGAGGAGCGGTGACGATTCTCAAGTCCACACTGGACGCGCCGACGGCCAACCGGGAAGCCATGCTCCGCGCCCTCGACGAGATCGCGGCCGAGACCGCGAAGGCGGTGGCCGGTGGCGGCGCCGACCGGCATCACGCGCGCGGCAAGCTGACCGCCCGGGAGCGGATCGAGCTGCTGCTCGACCGGGACGCCCCCTTCCTCGAACTGGCCGCACTCGCCGGCTACGGCTCGGACTTCCTGGTCGGCGGCAGCGTCATCGCCGGGATCGGCACGGTCAGCGGCGTCGAGTGCCTGCTCATCGCGAACGACCCGACGGTCAAGGGCGGTGCGAGCAACCCGTGGTCGCTGCGCAAGACGCTGCGGATGCACGAGATCGCCCTGCAGAACCGGCTTCCGGTCGTCTCCCTTGTGGAGTCCGGCGGCGCGGACCTGACGACGCAGAAGGAGGTCTTCATCCCGGGCGGCGCGGTGTTCCGCAATCTCACCCGCTTGTCCGCCGACGGCATCCCGACGATCGCGCTGGTGTTCGGCAACTCCACGGCGGGCGGGGCGTACCTGCCGGGCATGAGCGACCACGTCGTGATGATCGAGAAAAGGTCGAAGGTGTTTCTCGCCGGGCCGCCGCTGGTCAAGGCCGCGACCGGCGAGGAGTCCGACGACGAGTCGCTGGGCGGGGCCGAGATGCACGCGCGCGTCTCCGGTCTGGCCGACCATTACGCGCTCGACGAACCCGACGCGATCCGGATCGGGCGGCGCATCGTCGCGCGGCTCAACTGGCGCAAGGCTTCCGGCCCGTCCGCGGCACCGATCAGCCCGCGCTTCCCCGCCGAGGACCTGCTCGACATCGTGCCGCCCGACCTCAAGGCGCCGTTCGATCCGCGGGACATCATCGCCCGGATCGTCGACGACAGCGACTTCGACGAGGTCAAACCGTTGTACGGGACGTCGCTGGTCACCGGATGGGCGCGGCTGCACGGGTTTCCGGTCGGCATCCTGGCGAACAGCCGCGGGGTCCTGTTCAGCGAGGAGGCGCAGAAGGCGGCCCAGTTCATCCAGCTCGCCAACCGCTCCGACACGCCACTTCTGTTCCTGCACAACACGACCGGCTACATGGTCGGCCGCGAGTACGAACAGGGTGGCATCATCAAGCACGGCGCCCTGATGATCAACGCGGTGTCGAACTCCACGGTCCCGCACATCTCGCTGCTCATCGGCAATTCGTACGGCGCGGGCCACTACGGGATGTGCGGACGGGCGTACGACCCGAGGTTCGTCTTCGCCTGGCCCAGCGCGCGATCCGCAGTGATGGGCGCGCAGCAGCTCGCCGACGTGACGTACATGGTGTCGAAGGCCTCGGCGCTCTCCCGTGGCCGGCCGTTCGATGAGGACGGTGCGCAGGTCGTGCGGCACATGATCGAGCAGCAGATCAGCGCCGAGGCGATGCCGATGGTCCTGTCCGGCATGGTCTACGACGACGGCATCATCGACCCGCGCGACACCCGCGACGTGCTCGGCATCGCCCTGTCCGCGATCCACACCGCGCCGGTCCGGGGCACCGGCACCTTCGGCGTCTTCCGGATGTGAGGCCGTGATGTCCATCAGCACCGTGCTGGTAGCCAACCGGGGCGAGATAGCCCGCCGCGTCTTCACCACCTGCCGCCGCCTGGGCCTGTCCACAGTGGCCATATTTTCCGACGCGGACGCCGGGAGCCCCCACGTCAAAGAGGCAGATTCCGCCGTACGCCTCCCCGGCGCCACACCCGCCGAAACGTACCTGCGCGCCGACCTCATCGTGGCCGCCGCACTACGGTCGGGCGCCGACGCGGTCCACCCCGGCTACGGCTTCCTCTCCGAGAACGCCGGCTTCGCCCAGGCCGTACGCGACGCCGGCCTGACGTGGATCGGCCCGCCCCCGCCCGCGATGGCGTCGATGGCGTCGAAAATCGAGGCGAAGCGCTTGATGGCGGCCGCCGGCGTCCCCGTGCTGGACCGCCTGGACCCGGCCACCCTGACCGACACGGACCTGCCGGTGCTCGTGAAAGCCTCGGCGGGCGGCGGCGGCCGCGGCATGCGCATCGTCGAAACCCTCGACAACTTGCCCGGCGCGGTAGAAGCCGCGGCCCGCGAGGCACAGGCGGCGTTCGGCGATCCGACGGTCTTCTGCGAGCGCTACCTGCCGGCCGCCCACCACGTCGAGGTCCAGATCCTGGCCGACACCCACGGCACCATCTGGGCGCTGGGCGAGCGCGAGTGCTCCCTGCAGCGCCGCCACCAGAAGGTCATCGAGGAGGCCCCCTCCCCCCTCGTCGAACGCGTGGGCGGCGACCTGCGCAAGCGCTTGCTCGTGGCGGGCCGGGACGCGGCCGCCGCGGTCGGCTACGTGGGCGCCGGCACCGTCGAGTTCCTGGCCGACGACACCGGCGAGTTCTGGTTCCTCGAGATGAACACCCGCCTGCAGGTCGAACATCCGGTCACCGAGGCGGTCACCGGCACCGACCTGGTCGCCCTGCAGATCGAGGTCGCCGACGGCCACGCGCTGACCGGCCCGGAACCCACGATGACCGGGCACGCCATCGAGGCCCGCCTGTACGCGGAAAGCCCCGCCGACGACTGGCGCCCGGAAACCGGGACGCTCGCCACGTTCACGTTCCCCGACGACGTCCGGGTCGACGCCGGTTTCGAGGCCGGCAGCGTGGTCGGAACGCACTACGACGCGTTGCTGGCCAAGGTGATCGCGGCCGCGCCAACTCGCTCGGCGGCGACCCGGAGGCTGGCGTCGGCGCTGCGCCGCGCGCGGATCCACGGCGTACGGACCAATCGGGATCTGCTGGTAGGCAGCCTGCTGCACCCGGACTTCCTGGCCGGCGCGACAACCACCGCCTTCTACGAGACGCATCCCCCGGCCTCCCTGATCACCGAAGCCGATCCCGGCCTGGCCGCGGTCATCGCCGCGATATCCGACGCCGCGCACGAGCGCGGACCCCTGCTTCCCGCCGTCACCAGCGGTTTCCGCAACATCCCGGTCGGTTTCCGCAGCCGCACGTACGCCCTCGGCCCACGCGAGTTCGAAGTGCGGTACCGCTTCACCCGCGACCGCCTCGAAGTCGACAACCACCCCGGCATCACGCTCGTCGAGGGCGACGCGAACCACGTGGTCCTGGACGTCGACGGCCTGCGGCGGCGGTGGACCATCGGCCGTTTCGCCGACCGCGTGGTCGTCGACGGCACCCAGGGCTCGGTCGAACTGCGCCAGGTCCCCCGCTTCACCGACCCGTCCGCACGCGTCCCGCCGGGCGCCCTCGCAGCCCCGATGCCCGGAACGGTGGTCCGCGTCGGGGTAACGGTGGGCGAAACGGTGACGGCCGGTCAGCCGTTGGTCTGGCTGGAGGCGATGAAAATGGAACACGCCGTACACGCACCCGCGGCCGGCCTGGTAACGGCGCTGCCGGTCGAGGTCGGCCAACAGGTCACCCAGGACGCACCGCTGGCAGTGGTAGACAGTGACTGAGGCAAAACAGGACCGCAGCCGCGCAACCCGGCAGCGCCTGCTGGAGGCGGCCATCCGATGCCTGGCAACGCAGGGCTTCCAGACCTCCACGGTCGGTGTCATCGCCGCCGAGGCGGGCATCAGCCGAGGCGCGGTCCAGCACCATTTCCGAACACGCGAGGACCTCATCCTGGGCGCGTTGGAGCACATGTTCGCCGAGCGGGTGGCGTTGCTGGACGCGCTGCCAGATCGCGACGGCCCGGACCGCATCCACGCCGTGGTGGCCGACATGGTCGAGGCAATCGGCGGCGAGCTGTTCCGAGCGGCTCTTCAGGTCTGGAACGCGGCAGCTGCTGACCCCGACCTGCGTGCGGCCGTGCTGCCGTTGGAACGCCACTTCGCCCGCGAGGTCCACGCCCGAGCGGTCCGGTTGTTGGGTGTAGACGACTCTGACCCGGATACGCGCGCCCTGGTGCAGGCAACCCTTGACATGGCGCGTGGTTTGGCCTTGGCCGACGTCCTGACCGACGATTCCCGGCGTCGCGCCCGGGTCGTGCGTGCCTGGTCTTCCCAGCTGGCCGTTGCCTGGTCTGGGTAGTGGCTTTCCTACG
>NZ_JABBNC010000048.1 GCF_012933445.1 Actinoplanes sp. TBRC 11911 | reverse complement strand
TGCCCTGACCACAAACGTTTGCCGGGTTGGCTAGGCGGCCTTGGTTGTCGGGTGGCCCCAGCGGTGTTGTCGTTCGCTGCGGACGCGTGCGCGTTCGCGGCGTTGAGCGGCCAGGACGTCGGGGTGGCGGGCGTTGGCGTTGCGCCAGCGGAGGTATTGGTGCAGGTGGCGGCCGAGCGCGACGTGGTTTTGGTGGTCGGATCCGGCGATCACGAAGGTGCGTAACGGCCCGAAGTGGGCTTCGATCGGGTTGGCCCACGATGCGTAGGTCGGTGTGAAGCAGAGCTCGACCTTGTTCCGGGCTGCCCATTGTCGGATCGCGATGTGTTTTGTGTGCGGACAGGTTGTCCAGGATGACGTAGATCGGGGCGCCGTCCGGGCGTTTCGCGCGGATGGACTTCAGCGCGGTGAGGGTGTTCACGGCCGATTTCCGTTCGTGGATGATGCCCCACATGGTGTCGTCGCCGACCGAGTAACAGCCGTGGAACTTCCGGACGCCGTGCAGCTTGTGGTAGTTCGCCGGCAGTCGGTCCGGATGAATCTTGGGCTGCCAGCCGGACCCGGCCTGCGGGCGGATCGTCAGCGGCCCGAACTCATCAAACGCGAACACCCGCTGCGGAAAGTTGTGCGTGACGTGCTCGATCCGGGCGAGTTTCGCCTCCCGCTGCGGGTCGTTCGATTCCTTCCACGTCTTCGTGCGCTGGAAGGTGATCTCGTGTTTGCGCAGGAACTGTCGTAGTCGCTCGCGGCCCACCAGGACGGTCCGGTCGCCGTTGTCGGCCAGGTACTCGGCGAGTTTGCGGATACTCCAGCAGGTGAACGGGCGCCCGAGTTTCGTGGGGCGGGTGTTGGCCGTCGAGACGATGAACTGCTCGTCGTCAGGACTGATCTGGCGGGGACGGCCACCCGCCCACTGAGGGTCCAGGCTGGGCATCCCCATCTCGTTGAACCGGTGGATAACGCCGCGGACGGAGTCTTCATCGACCTTGACCAGGCGGGCGATCACCGGCACGCTGTTTCCGCCGGCGGAGGCGAGCACGACCATCGCCCGGCGCAACCGGACCGTCGAACCCGTCCCACGGCGCACAAGACGCTGCAGTTTCTGACCCTCTTGATCACTTAATCGGCGCACTCGAACCGGATCTGCCACCACGACAGCCTCAACCGCCGCCGGGTCTACACAGCGGACCCGGCCCGGTGTGTCACACAGCCCGGCGAACGTTTGTGGTCAGGGCACTAGCGTGTGGCGGCGCGAACGTAGCTCGCCAAAGATGCCAGAAGGGGTGACCTTGGATGCCGACGTAGATGCGGACAGCTCGACCGATAATCTTGCGGCATGCATCATGGTGCGGTGCCAAGCCTGAGCGATGCAGTTCCCAGCCTGATCCCCTACCTGCCGGCAGAGAAGCGGAACTTGTCGCTCGGTGATGATCCGGTCGTCTCCATCGTTTCGGCCTTCGAGGCTGCGGTGAGTAGCGGGCAGCCTGCGAGGGAGCATACGGATGCGATGGCACGTTGCCTGATCGAGGATGTGCGGCAGGCCGCACAAAGCGATGTGGTGTCTGGCGATGACGCTGCTGTCGCCCAGCTATGTCTGGCCGTAGGCCCGATGGCCCGTGCCCACGAGGAAGGCGATTGGGAAGCCGTGTGGTGCTGGGCTATGCGTGGACTCGGCGGTGAGCGTCAAGATGTGGCGACATTCGACACCACTGGCTACGTGAGCTTGTGGCGGCGGGCGGTTCGGCGTGATCGCCTTGCAAACGATGTCCTGGCGGCATTCGCCGCGATCGTGTTCGAGGTAGGCCGGCACGCCGGCTATCTCCGGGATCTGCTGACACACGTAGCCGACAGCCTGATAGACCTGCTTCTACTCCAGCCTGCCACCGAGACGCGCTCCGCTGATCATCCTGTTATCCAGGCCGTCCCCGCCGCCTTGGCCTGGTGTGCTGTTAACGGACGCCTGGATGAGGCAGGGAAGCTGTCGGAGTGGTGTGAGACGGCCGCTCGAGCACACAGCGATCCGACTGTCGTCGCGGACCTGCGGTTCACCGCGGCCCTGTCCGCACCGGCGCCGCAACGCGCCAGCTCTCTGACCGTGCTTCTCCATGACCTTTCGGATGAGGTAGATAGTCACTCGCGTTTGCAGATCCTGTTGGGTGCGGTTGAGCACGAAGCGGTAACTCTGGAGGTGGCGCTACCGCAGATTCTCGAGCTCATCGACCGGGTAATGTCCGACGCCGCAGTCGCGTGGCGTGAACGGGCCTTCGGCATGATCGGTGCTCTCGTACGCCGCCTGGCCAACGATGGACGGGTCCAAGCCGCCACGGCCGTGCTGCAGCACTGGCATAGCGTGCCCGAAGCCGCTTACCCGCACGTTGTACTCCTGTGTCACCGTAGCGACGGCACTCAGTACGCCTGGGATCAAGGATCCTGCCTGGTGAGCGCAGGCGTCGACACAGTCACGCTCACCTCAGTGACGAATGCTGCTCTCGGCGAAGCCCTCGCCAGCACAGACCCGTCATCCGTTTCTGTTGGTGTTCGCGCTACCGGCAAAGTCGACCGCGCGCAAGGCAAGTTGTTCGCCTCGCACGCCAACGCACTGTTGAATCCGGCCGGCTGCGCGAGCCTGCGCAACCACCTCACCGACGAAACGCTGCTTACACCGGTGCCGGGGTGGCGCCTGCCGTATCAGGCGCTGTTGCTCGATGGGTTCGGACAGGCGCCCCCGCTGTGGACGAGCCTGCAGCGGCCGGCCATAGACCCGTTCTTCGATCATGCGGTGCTCATCGAAGGTGACACCGCCATGTCCGGTGTCGAAGCCGACCTGGTGGAACATGTACTGGTCGGCGGCGGTCTAAAAGTCGAACGGCTGAGCAGTTCCAACGCGACCACTGCCGCCTTCAGGAGAGCCTACGGCGATCCCGAGGTGGACCTGTTGTGGATCTCCGGGCACGGAAGCCGAAATCCATTTCGACCTGAAACCGACGGGGTTCAGCTCAGGGCCGGCGAGTACATAACCCTCGAGGACGTCAGGTCTCAGCCTAGGGATCGAGATCAGTGCCGCCTGCTGATCCTCAGCAGCTGCGACGGCGCCGCCACCGCAACCTCGGGCGGCCTACGGCGGCGCGGACTCGCAGCCGAAGCCGCCTCATCCCACCAGGCAGTCGTCGCGCATCAATGGCCTGTTGACGAAACGTTCGCAGCCGCCTTCGCGGCACTACTTGCCTGCGGGCTCGTCGACACGCGCTCGATCAACAAGGCGTTCACCTTCGCAATGCAAGCTGTCCGGCTCCCCACCGAGTTGATGACGCGGGAACTCACTACGCGTGGATGTGACCCGGACCTGGCGATACAACTCCGCAGCCCCGTTGGCGGCTACGGTGAGAATATTCTCGACTACGGCGTACCAGCGCTGTACCGCTGAGATAGCTCACCTGCGTGGTGATACTGACCGGGTCACACACGGCCTTCTGTCTGTCGGCGATGCTCGGCCAATCACCGTGTGCTGCAGTGGGTGCGATGTGCGAGTTCCTAGGCGCTCGAACTCACGTAGCGAGAGTAAGGCTGCCAGGCAGGAGGGCGGGTGCGCCTACGGGTGGTACGAGGCTGGGGCCAGCCCGGCGCATCAGGTGGCCAAACCACGCCGGCTGCCGAGCACCCGCCGCGCGCTGACCCCCAACGAGCTAACGCAGATCAACGAGGCGGCGTGCTCCTGCGGCAACGACGTCGTCGTGGACGCGCTGCTGCCACGGCTGCATACCGAGACCGCGTGCCGGCGCGGCAGTGCCCTCGGGCTACGGCTGGCCGACCTCGATCCGGTCAACGGCCTGGTCCGCCTGCGAGAGAAGGGCGAGACGCTGCGCTGGCAGCCGATCACCCTCGACCTCGCCACCCACCTGCACGAGCACGCCCACCGCCGCAGTGTTGTCGCACCCCGCGATGCATTGCTGCGCTAACGCGACGGTCGGCCGCTGACCTCGCGGCGCTACGACCAGCTGTGGAAACGCATCGGTGACCGGCTGCCCTGGGTCGCCGCCCTAGGCATCTCCACCCACTGCTCCGCCACACCACCCTGACCTGAGTGGAACGCAACTTCGGCTACGGCATCGCCCGCGCCTACGCCGGCCACACCGACCGAACCGGACCCGCCACCACCTACATCAAAGCCGACCTACAAGCCGTCGCCACCGCCCTCGCAGCTCTGACCGGGCAGCCGCATCCACTCGCGACTTCCCTCGACGAGCTCGGCCTCCGTAGCTGACGGGCGCACGCGTGTTCAAGCCGACGCAACACCACCCTCATCGATGGGTTGGCCTGACCGTCGAAGACGGACCAGGAGGAGGAATTGGCGGATCAGGAGACCGCAATGCCAACCGGCTCACCAACCACGACTCGTCGCCCGACGATGCCATCAGCATCCGGATCTGCCGAGAACAGTGCGTTCGATCATGACGCCCAGTTCTGTCTGGTGGCTGACGACAACGCGCCCGACCAACGTCAGTTTCGTGAGGACAGCAGAAGTCATAGGATTCATCGATGACTGACGAAAGGGTCTCAATCGCCGCCGCGTTCCAGCAGTACGGGTTTTATCGTTGGAAGATCGAGAGAGATCCGGCGCGAAGATTCGAAAAATATTGGGCCAAGGTAGGCGCATGCTCACGATCAGATCGAACCAAGGTGCGCCTGACAGAAGTTTTGTGGGCCCTCGCATCATTCGAGCGTTCCCACGAGATAATGGAGAATAATGCTATTCGCGTGGAGGATGCAAGAAACGAAGGCGTGCCAGTCATGATGGCACTACTATCGGGTTCTTTCGGCGCAGATTCACTCGATTATCATCTCGCACTATCGCTTTGGATGGACCTCGCCGATGTGCTGGGGTGGTATCGAAGCATCAGAGATCGCTTGGGCCTAAAAGGATCGGCGAGGGCTAACGAGATCCCACTGTCGGTCGCCGAGATATAGAACGAGTGCAATAAATTTGATGTCCGGACGTTGGTCGAGTTTGGCAATATCAAAGTCACACGGCTCGCCAACAATATGCTACACCACTCCTGGCATCCAACTAAGGCGTTCGAGGTCTCGATTCAGTTTTATTGGAAGGGGCCCAAAGGCGAGTCAGTGGATTTCGCGGAAGCCGGCGACGTGCGCGCTTCATTGCGACAGCTCCGAGGAGATACCGCAACGCAGATCGCAAACCTGACAGATCGGATGATCGCATAACTGGCCCGAGACGTTTCCGGCCTTGATGCGCTCGCCGCGCGGACTATCGAAGCATGCCTTACTCCGAGAGGGTGCTACGTCGGCAGGTGACCCGATATGCAGAGGTGGGCGAGTTGCGGATTCGACTTATCCGATGCCCCTGTAATACCGGGAGACTTGCTGCGAGTGCTGGCGAGTGCCCGGATGTGTCGGCGGCTTACGCAGAGCCGAAACCGCCGTAATAACTCCTCGATCTCAGGAAGCCTCTACGCCATTATGCGAGAGAACTTCCAGGCATTCGCCGAGGGCGCTCGGCCGGCTCGCCAGGGTGCAGCGCATCGGTCACCCCGCCAGCGCGCGTAGCGAAAAGCGCTGGCACGAGCCGATAGCCTCGTTGGATGGCGAAGCGTGAACCCGCGCCCGACTCGATCTCCATCCGGTTGCCCGACGGCCGAAGCCTTGACGCGACAAACGAGACGCCCGGCCCGGCCGACCCCGGGGAGTTGGAGTTGGTCGAGGTGCTGCAACCGCGGCGCTTCGATGCGTGCCCGATCTGCAGTGACTCGGCAGCGACGGAAGGCGAGCACGTGCCGCCCGGCAGTATTGGGGGCAAGGTGATGACCTGGACGTGCAGCGGTGCAACAACAACTTTGGCAGCAAGGTCGAGGTGGACCTGCTCGACTGGTACGAGGGCGCGGTGACGACGTGGTTCGCGTCGGAGACCCTGCGCGGTAAGCGCAAGACCGGCCGGCTCCTGGTGCGCCGGACCGACAACGACGAGTTTGTGCTCCTGCCAGCCGGCAAGTCGGACGAGATCTACGCCGAGATCCTGGCCGCTGGCGACGTCGAAATGCAGTACGACACTCCAGACCACAAGCGGTGGTCAATCGCCCTGCTCAAGTGCGTCTACCTCGCCCTCTGCATCAAGTTCGATGTCATCCAGGGCCCGTGGGCCGACCAGGTTCGCGCCGACCTGCTGGCAGCCCGTGACGCGCCCAGCCGGGCCGACGTACCGGCGAGCGAGATCGCCCGGCGCCTCGATGTCCTGCGCGGATTCGGACCGGAGCCGATGACCTCGGCCCCGGTCGTCACCGCGGTCATGCACGGGCTGGAAGGCACGCTGGAGGGTGTGCTCCTCGCCGGCCGACTGTTTATTTCCTGGTCGCCGGTCAGCGAGGACCATGCGGCCACGCCGGGTGAGATCGGCAGTCGCGTGATGACCATGCAGGTCGGGACACCGATGTCGAGCGTCGTAACGGCCGTTACCCCGGAGCCTCGCACGCCGACAGGCTGATCTCGGCGCTCATGCGCTGGTGGCATCGGCAGGCCCAGTGGTAGCACTCGGCCTTGCGCCTCGGTGGTGTACCTCGGGGGCAGGCACGCTCCGGCGCTTATCGGCCGGGTGGCCCCTTGGGTGCCCCCGATCTGCCCGGCACGGCACGGACCCGGATCGCCCTCGTTCCGGAGGACCCCGCCCGGTTGGGACCAGTCCTGAAGACTGTCCGCCGGACATTCGGGGGTTCTGGCGGATGCGCTCACGAGTCTACGCTTGCACCGCGTAAGCGGGAGGTTACGACATGTGTGCGCGAGCACTGGCGAGCGGAGTGCGACTCCGTCGCGCCCGTCTATTGACGATGGCGCTGCTGGTGTGGCGCGCGACGGCGCTAGCGAATTACTCGCAACTGACTCCGACGGGCTTGCACGAAGGCGGCGGTCCTGTGATGTGGTGTCAGGCGCCCTCCCATCGGCGCCGTCGCCCGCACGGAGCCATGCCGCTGACCAGTCACAGCGGACAATGCGTTGATGGCACATACTTCCTATTCACGTGGTGTCCGTGGGGTGGATGGGATCACCCTCTGGCAAGCGACGACTTTCTTCATTGGAGCTGCTATCGCGGCGACACTGCGGATGGGATGCTCTGTCCGGTGTGCCTGGGTATCGGTACACCCGCAATTGACCACTGGGCGTGCCGGGCCGATGAGAGTCATGTCTACTGGGCCTACCACGAGCTCTGCGGCAACTGCCGGGTCGGGTTCTTCACCGCAGCGGCCGACAAGACGTGGCTTTGTCAAGTGTGTGATTCGCCGAGATAGGGGTGCATGGTGAGCTTGGACGTCGTCGCCGCGGCTGGGTCTGGCGCGGGTCGCGTGGGCCGATACTTCACCGTGGTTAGTGCCCTGCCCTCCAGCGTCTTCTTCCTCTACGTGTACGTCCTGGCGAAAACCGGGGCCTGGGGTGGTCAGCTCCGCTGGAAGTCGGTAGCGACCCTCGATCCCGGGCAACTGCTCCTGGTCGGCGTGGCTGCTCTTGTGCTTGCGCTGGTGTTGAATCCGGTGCAGGTCGGCTTGGTGCGGCTGTTCGAGGGCTACTGGGGTGCGACGTCACTCGGTCGGCAGCTTGCTGTGATGCGAACAATGCATCATCGCCGTCGGCGGTATTCCTATCTGGATGAGCAGCAGTCGGCGGCGAGACAGGTGGCGAATCTCGAGGCTGCCGGCCGCGTGTCTCTGCGGTCGGCTGACGCCTCGGCCGGACTGGTGGAGGCTGCTCTGCGCCGAGATAGGAGCCGGGACGTGGTAGCCGATTACCCGGAGGAATACTCCGCCATCTTGCCGACCAGGCTCGGCAACGTCCTGCGCCGCTACGAGCAATCCGCCGGGCAGCCATATGGGATCGATGCGTTGCGCTCGATTCCCCGGCTTGCCATGGTGGCCGGTGAACGCGAGTTGGAGTTCATGCGTGATCAGCGGATGCAGATGGAGCTCGCTGTCCGGACCGCGTTCCTCGCCTTGGTCGCTGTGGTCGTGACGATGGCGTTCATGTGGCGGCACGGGTTCTGGCTTCTGCTGGCGCTCCTGCCGTACGCATTCGCATTCATCGCGTACCGCGGAGCGACCGCGTTGGCCCGGGAATACGGCGTCAGCCTCGCTGTCATGGTCGACCTCAGCCGATTCCGGCTCTACGACGAGCTGCGTTTGCCGCAACTCCGCAGCTACACCGAGGAGCTCGCGCAAAATCGCCGACTCATGCGGGTCTTCGGCTCCACCCGTGTGGACCTCGGCGAGTACCGGGAATCAGCGGCTGATTCGGTGTCGCCCGAGTCTCCGGTTTCGACGCCCGACGATGAGGAATCGGTGGAAGGCTGATCGGCCAGACCTGGCCGCCTGGCAATCCTCGATGGATGCTGTCACGATGCGGTGATGCCGTGCCCAGCGAAAGGTTCTCCGGACTAATGTCGGAACAGCCCGGCGAGTCCGGTCCTCCCGTGTCTACGCCATCGGGGAGCGCAGCGGCGAAGCCGCCCCCCGGTGCTGTGGTCATGCCGCCCGGCCGGCCCACGCCGGTGCCGCCGTCGGAGCAGATAGGGCGGCCGGGTGAGGACGCCTTGGTCAGTTCCGGAAGGTCAGCTGGTTATGCCGGCCGGTCCGAACAGAGATGGTTGTGGCTGTGGCCCGTGATCGCTGTCGCCACGATGGCGACAGCTGGGGAGCTGTTCGGTCCGTTCGGAGCCTTAGCCACCGGGGTGACCACCATCGGAGCAATCGTGCTGTTGCTCGGCCGGGACTACTTCACTCCCGGTGCGCGGCTAGTCGTCTCCTTCGCCGTCGGTGTGGCCCTGTTGAGCGTTGTGGTCGTACATGTCCTCGGATGGCCCGCATTCAGTAGCCAGCCGGCCGTCGCGGAGGGCGGCGCAGCGACAAGGGCGCGGCCGGCCGAAGGAACAGACCTAGCGGGCCGACGCCTGCGCGATCGTGATATTGCTTCGCGCGATCTACGTGGCGCTCGGCTGGCCGGCGCCAATCTGGATCGCCTGTCCCTCCCCGACGCCGACCTGTCGAGTGCGGACGCCAAGGGCGCATCGCTACGCGGCGCGGTGCTGGATGGGGCCAACCTCGCGAACGTGACCCTAAGCGGCGCCGACCTGCAACTGGCCCTGCTGCGCCGTACCGATTTGCGTGGTGCCGATCTCCGTGGTGCCGACCTGCGTGGCGCCGATCTGAGCGGATCTTGTCTACAGGGCGCAGACCTGTCCGGCGCTCGGGTGGATGGTGCGGATTTCTTCGGCGCCGCGACGATGCAGGTCACCGTTGAGCCTGCGGCTATAGCGGTGGCACGTGACTGGCCCAAAAAGCCCACTGCCGCGAGCTGTCGGTGATCTTCGTCTTTGGCCAAAGGGCTTAAGAAAAACGGCACCTCTCTTTGTCAAGGCGTCGGCGACAGAGGCCGCCGTTTCTTGACGGTCCCATCAGGAGGCCGTTGGTCTCTTGGAATGGGTGGGTGTTTGGCCCCAAATCCCCTGCAGCGAGTCGCCATGATCCAGTACGCTGATCCGCCGCTGATTGTGCGTGCCGCTCAGTACGAGGGTCACTGTGCGTGCGCACCGAACGGGGTCCGGCGCCATACGGGCGGCGGATCAACGCCTTTGCCGAGTGCGTCCAGCCGCGACAAACACCTCCGGCGTCATCGCGGCCGCTGAAGGTCTAACCGGTAGACCACCAGCAACAGGGATCCGCCCTGTCCGACGGCACTCGCGATGCTTCCCTGGAACAGGTCGATGCAGTCACATCGGAGCGACCACGCTATGAGCTCCTCGGCACGCCGCGCGACGATCCGGTGCAGGAATTCGTCGGGATTGTCGGCCGCGGTCGCCGCCGCGGGCCTTCCGCACCGGCGAGGGGTTTTCAGCACGAAGTTGGCCGCGCCGAAGGCGTCCCATCCGGGCTGAGCAGAAGTGCGCCACACCCAACGTCCTGCATCTCTACGCTGGCAATCCTGACGACGACGCCGAAACCCAGATTGACATGATGTCGGTATTACCACATTCGGGAAGCGCGATTGTGCACAGCGTGGTACCGGGAGGCCACTCGGGGCCCGTCGTACCCGGCATCGAAGAAGTATCACCGGTCAACACGACGGCCTACCATGGACCATGGCACCGACCGCGCCGCGCTGGCGCGAAGCCGCCGTACGAGCCGCGTCCCGGATCATCCCGGCCGACGTTCTCTGGTACGTGGATACCGACGCGCCGGCCGTCGGGCTCACCTTCGACGACAGGCCCAGCCCGCACACCACACCGGAGCTGCTGGACGTACTCGCCCGGCACCACGCACACGCTACGTTCTTCCTGATCGGCGAGCGGGTACGGGCGTACCCGGAATTGGCCGCGGCGATCAGCGCGGAGGGCCACGAGATCGGCAACCATCTGATGCGTGACGAGCCCTCAGTGCGGCTGCCGGAGCAGCGGTTCGCCCGCGAGCTGGCGGAGGTGACCGCGCTGCTCACGGCGTACGGACCGGTGCGATGGTTCCGTCCCGGGTCGGGCTGGTTCACCCCGCGGATGCTGCGCTGCGCGGCCCGGCAGGAGCTGCGGGCGGTGCTCGGCACGTTGGCCGCGGCCAACGACGGAGGCCCGCGTGACGCGCGGATCGGGGCCAACCTGCTCGCCGGAGTCCAGCCCGGCTCGATCGTCGTCCTGCATGAGGGCACACCATGGCGGCGCGGCGTGGCGCGGACCACCGACGAGCTGCTGGCCGGGCTGGCCGGTCGCCGACTGTCCGCGGTCGCGGTCTCCGCGCTGGCGGCGCTGGGGCGGTGAGCCGTGTGGAGTGCAACATCAGCGCACGGGTGGTCACAACGGGTGATGGGGAGCTTGCAGGATCAGTTCCCGTGGTGGTATGGACCTCGGATTCCTTGATCAGGGTCGACCCGCAGGTGCCTCAGATAGGCGTGCATTCACGCCAGCAACCGGCTCGCTTCCGTCCCGTCCGGTATAGCAGTCTGTCGACGACGCCTGAAAACTGGCTCTGGCACAAGTTCCGTGATCAGCTAGGCTCGATCGGTTCAAGTGTCCTTTGTAAATCTGGCGATGTTGCTGCCGCATCTGGGATCGCTGCGGCTGCAGCGGGTTCGTCTGGTCGGGTCCGGTCTGCGGGTTGAGGCCGCGACTGTTTCCGAGCAGGCGACGTGCCCGGGCTGCGGGTTGGTGTCGGATCGGGTGCACAGCCACTACGTGCGTCATCTGGCTGATACCGGTGTCGGTGGCCGGGAAGTGCGCCTGGACCTGACCGTGCGGCGGTTCTTCTGCGCCGGGGTGCACTGTGCTCGTCGCACGTTCGCAGAACAGGTCTCGCAGCTGACGACCCGGCACGGCCGCCGGACCGTGCCGGCCGCCGACGTGGTCCAGGCGGTCGCGGTCGCGCTGGGCAGCGCCTCGGCGTCGGTGCTTGTCGTCGGCTCGTCCAGCGACTGCCCGCAGGAGTCCGTACAGCTCGGCGGCACCACCCGGGCGTTGCTGGGCCGAACCCGATACCCTGTGATGGTGGTGCCGCGCCCCGCCGCATCCCGTACACCATTCTGGTGATCGTCTGTCCAGCAGGCGACGGCTGGGGTCAGCCTGCAGAAACCTTCGTGCGGTCCCGCCTGGCGACCGCGGCGATCAGGGTCACGGTCTGGACCACGATGCCGATTCCGCTTCCGATGATGCCCAGGACCAGCAGGACGCGGGCCGCCACCGACCATCCATCCGTGAAATCGAAGGGAAAAACTTGCCATAGCCGCGCGAGGACGCCGATTCCGAGCCCGGTCGTGACGATGCCGCCGGCTGCGATCAGCCACGGCGGGTCATGAATGAGGTAGATGAAGTTGACTACCGCCCCGGCTGCCAGCGAGACGTTGAGGATCGTCAGCACATGAACCGTGTCGGTGGTGAGGAACGGCAGCGCCGACCACCCCGGACGGCCGTTGACCAAGTACAGCAGGATGACGTTGAGGAGCATCGCGATGGTGTAGCCGGTACGGTGGGTGCCGGCGGACTTGCGGCTCCTCGTTTCCGCCGATTTCACGACGACCTCCCCATCGGGATCAGATGAACAGCAGTTGGGCACCTTCGGTTTTCTCGACGAAGTCGGCGGCACTGATGATGCCCTCGACGCTGTCGTAGAGGTCGGATTCGTCGAGGTGCATCATGTCGGCCGACATGCGGCAGGCCCACAGGTGGCCGCCGGAGTCGACGATCTGCTTGAGGAATTCGGGCACCTCGGGCACGCCCACCTCGGCGATCTGCCTCTTCATCGTGTGCGTCGCCAGCGCCGTCACTCCTGGCAGCCCGCCGAGGCCCTGCGGCAGGTGGGTGGCGGTGTTGCCGAGTGGGGTGAACTTGAGCTGAGTCATGCGCGACTTCGTGATCATGTCGAAGCCCCAGAACGTAAAGAACAGGTGCGTCTCGACACCCTCGCCGAGCGCCGCGTTGGCGAGCACCAGGCCGGGGTAAGCCATGTCCAAGTTGCCTTTGGAGCAGATGATGGCAAGCTTGCGGCCGGTGGTCTCGTCGTCGAAACTTCGGGACGATCATGAGGACGTTCCTTTCAGACGCAGCCCTGAGGCTTGGGCAGGCCGGCGATGTACGCCATCTTCTTCGCGGGCTTCTTCGGAAACAGCGTGAACAGCTCCTTGGTCGGGATGCCGGCGCCGTGCGACACCCGGCGCAGTCCTGGAGTCTCCGCGCGGGCGGCGTAGTCCTCGCGGAGGAAGGTGATCGCGGTCCAGTGCCGGTCGGTCAAGTCGACGCCGATCTGTTTGGCGAGTTGCTCGGCCAGTTCCGGATCCCACTCGTCGTAGTTGGTGAGGAATCCCTCCCCGTCGACGTGGATGTCGCGGCTCGCGATGGTGGTGACGGGCATGATTGCCTCATTCCTCGGAAGTGGGTATCCGCTTGCCTGCCATGGACATGTGTGCGGGCAGCGGTATCGGACGGCCGGGCAGCAGCGCATGCCAGTACAGCTGGCGGAACGCACGCTTGCCCCAGTGGTTGACCGCGGCCTCGCTGAGCAACCGGAACGGTCCGAGTCCGGGCAGCGGATACGCCCCGGGCAGCGGCTCGGTGACGTAGTTGAAGTCGATGAGCAGGGCCTTACCGTGGCCGGACTCGACGAAGCAGTTGGCGTGCCCGTCGAATCGGGCGGTCATCGGCTGCCCGGAGGCGTACGCAAGGAAGTTGGTGGTGAAGACCTCGGCCGCGAAATGCGCGACCGAGCCTGCCTTCGACGTGGGGATGTCGTTGGCGTCGCCGATGGCGAAAACGTTGTCCCAGGCGCGCCAGCAGTGTGCCGCGATCGACCGGTACGAGGTTCAGCTCGTCACCCAGACCCGAGCGAGCAACATACTCGGCGCCCATGTTCAACGGCACGGTCACCAGCAGATCGAACGGAACACGGCGGTCGTCGTACGAGACGAGGGCCGTGTCGTCAACGCGTTCCACTAGAAAATCGGACTCCAGTGCGATGTTCCGCTCGTCGAGCATCGTTCCCAGGCGCGCTGCGGCGATCGGCTTGGTGAAGGCACCGGGCAGCGGCGTGGCGTACGTAAGCTCGATTTTGTCTCTTGTCCCGCGGCGACCGAAGAAATCCTCTGCGAGGAACGCGAACTCAAGAGGGGCGACTGGGCATTTGATCGGCATGTCGGTGATGTGCACGACCAACCGGCCGGCGTCGAAGTTGTCGAGCGCCTTCGCGAGGGCCAGGGCGCCGTCGAAGGTGTAGAAGTCGAAGATGCTACGTCGCCATTGACCGCCGTCGAGCATGCCCGGCGTCTGATCCGGACGGGGGCTCACGCCGGTCGCGATGACTAGATAGTCGTATGGAAGCGAACGGCCATCGTGCAGCAGCACCCGGTTCTCTGCCAGAATGACCCGGTCGACCCGGCCGCGGATGAGGTCCACGCCGCGGGTGATCAACTTGCGGACGGGCTTGGCGACCTGCGCCGGGGTGTAGCCGCCGAACGGCAGGAACAGATAGCCGGGCTGGTAGTAGTGCCGGTCTGTGGCCTCGACCACGGTGACCCGCCACTGCGACCGGGGTAGTCGGCGCCGCAGCTTGTTCACGACCGTCGTGCCCGCAGTACCGGCGCCCAGAACGAGGAGCCGTCGCATCACAGTCCACCTCCGAATCCGACGGTAAGGACGAGGGCGGCCACGCCGTAGGGCATTAAGTCCCGACCGCTGGATTAGGGGCTTCAGCCCGCGCGAACTCGGACCTGTGGCCCTGCCCGCCGTGAAGGTTCGCGCGGCGACATTCCCTAAAATTTTCCGATGGCGTTCGGGACGGCGACATGGGACCTCCGGCCCTGCCGCGCATCGCCGCACCCGCTGTATCCCTGGAAGAGAAGGGGTGACCTCATGCCGATCCCAACCAAGAGGCGCAGCGGACACGTCGAGCATGGCATCGCACGGCCGACCGCACCGGATGTCTGGCGGGCCCTGTCCCATCAGTCGTTCGCGGTCCTCAGCCACATCACCCCGAACGGCGCACCACGCTCCAGCGGCGTCGTCTACGGAACATCCGGCGATCGCATGTTCGTGGTCGTCGCCGCAGACAGCTGGAAGGCCCGGCACATCGCCGTCGACGGCATCGTGGCGGTGACCGTCCCGATCCGCCGCGGCGGCGTCATGTCGCTGCTGTTCCCGATCCCGCCGGCGACCGTGAGCTTCCCGGCAGTGGCGGTCGTCCACCTGCCGTCAGTGCTGGACAACCTGCCCGATCTGGTCAAGCTACTCCCGGACGAGCGCCGTAGCGGATGCGTGGTCCTCGAGATCCGTCCGACCGGACACTTCGTGACCTACGGTCTTGGCGTTCCGCTGTCCCGGATGCGCGATCCCGAGGCTTCCCGGGCCCGGATTCCGATCGGGTGACAACCGTGGACGCCGCGATCCGGACGCACTCACTGACCAAGCGGTACCACGGCCGTGCGGCGCTATATGATCTTGACCTTACCTGAGGCGGGTTTGCCATGAGCCAGGACGGTGGGAGCGCTGGGGCGCAGCGAGCGGGTTCGCCGTTGTTGCCCTGGGCATCGCGGCGTCAGCGTTCGAACGCAACCCCGCGACAGCCGCAGATTTCGCCGCCGACCGCGCGGCGCTGGTGACCCAGAGCATGCTGTTTCTGGCCGGTGCCGCGATGAGCCTGTGGTTCGCCGGTAGCCTGCGCGCCCGCCTGCTACGCGCGGAGAAGGGAACGGGCCGTCTGTCCGCGGTGGCCTTCGGTGCCGCCGTTGCCTGGGCAGCGCTCAACATGCTGGCCCAGGCATTCCAGGTGGGCGCCGCAAACGATCCGGCAGGTCAGGCACCCGCCGCTCTGCTCGAAACAATGACCGCGGTGTTCGCCGTCGCCAATCTTCCGCTGGTAGTCATGCTGGTGGCAGTCGCGGTGGTATCGCTGCGCTACCACGCCTTCCCCAAATGGGTGTCCTGGTTGGCAGCCACGGCAGCTGCGGCTCAAACACTGCTCTGGGTGTCGACGATCATTCAAAGCGGACCGCTCGCACCCGGTGGTTGGCTGAGCTTCGTGCTCTATCCCTTTTTCCTGATATGGCTCCTGCCGGCCACCGTGATCATGACGAGGTCGGCGTCACCACGGACCCCGTCGGCGCACGACCACGAGGCCAGGCAGAGCCCATCCGGCAATAACAGCTATGTGGCCCCAGGCAAACTTCCGCGGTAGGCGGGACCAACGGCCCTGGTGAGGCGGGTGCCGCCGCGACTGTTATGGAAGGAGAACAAGGGTCCGGGGAGGCCGGCCATGACTGATATCGAAAAGCTCCGGACAGAGAGCGAAGCCCGTCACACGTTTGCCGAGCGCAGGCACACCACACGCTACGGCGCGGCCGTGAACCGCTACCTCGGGGTGATCGGATACCGTTCCGACGAGCAATCCGCTCCGCCGGTACAGCCGAAGGCTGTCACCACGAAGACGGGCGTGGTGTTGGTCGGCGTGGACGACAGCCCGATCAGCTACACCGCCGTGGATCATGCCGCGATCGAGGCCGACCTGCGTGGTTGGGATCTGCGGATCCTTCACGTGCAGCGCCCGCGCGGCGACCGGGACGCGGGCGCGAGCCTTCTGCAGCGGCTGACCGACCGGGTGCACGCCTGCGCGCCGGCGGTTCCGGTGGCCGCACGCCTGATCGTGGGTTCGGCAGCGCCGCTGCTGCTGGTCGAGGGGCGCAAGGCTGATCTGGTCGTGGTCGGGCATCGTCATGGCACGGCGGGCACAGTCTTCGGCGTCAGCGTCGGCGATCGGGTGGCCGCGGACCATACCGGTGTGGTGCTGGTCGTCCGGGTTCCCGGGTGGCCGCCCGGGCCGGGATTCGGCAGCCGGCCGATCGTCGTGGGTGTCGACGGGGACGACAGCCCCGCAGTCGGCTTTGCGCACCGCGAGGCTCGGGTACGCGGCTGCGACCTGGTGCTACTGCATGCCGGGAAGGCCGCACGGTCCGGGTCGGTCGACACTGTTGGCGGAGTCCGCATGCACCGCCGGTTCGTCGCCGGCGACCCGGCCACCGCGCTGATCGAAGCCTCGGACGAGGCCGCCGCACTGGTGATCGGGCGGCACGGTCCGGCAGGTGTTCCGGCCGGGATTCTGGGATCGGTGAGCCGGTCGGTGATCAAGCACGCGTACTGCCCGGTCTTCCTGGTCTGAGTTCGGGCCTTTCGGCCCTGACCGGCCCCACTCGCCCGAGGTCCGATGGAAGGGAAAGGCAACCTCGGAAGGAGAAGAGAAGATGAGTGGACTCTTGCCGCGATTGTTCGACGATATGACCGACTGGTTTGAGGTCGACTTCCCGCGGCCGTTGCCGGTCATCCGCTTCGAGGACAAGGTCGCTGACCAGGAGTACGTTCTGCGCGCCGAACTGCCCGGGCTGGACCCCGAGAAGGACATCCGCATCTCCGCATTGCACGGCGTGCTGACCGTGAAGGCTGAGCGCCGGGAGGAAGAGACCAGCCGGCACCGCACCGAGTTCCGGTACGGGTCGCTGCAACGCTCGGTGCGCCTGCCGCAGAACGCTGACGAGGACGCGATCAAAGCCACCTACCGCAAGGGAATCCTCGAGATCACGGTGCCGCTGACCGCGCCGCAGCCGGCCGGCCGGCAGATCACCGTCACCCCGGACAAGTGAATCCCTCGCTGACCGGCCGGCGGCCTTTGGACCGCCGGCCGGTTCGTGCCGCTCGGCTCAGGCGTAGGCGTGTGATGCGTTGAGCACCGCACCGAAGAGGTCACAGGTCCCGCCCGCAGTGGTTTCGCCACGCCGGTCCCGGCTACCTCCCAAGGCCGAAAGACCCTGGTCGGCGCCTTGTTCCCGCGGTGTGGTTGAGGTGACGGAAGTTTATGACGAGGAGGAGCGATGGCCACGACGATTGGTCCGCCCTCACGCAAAGTCCTCGCCGACTGCGTCCGTAGCGCCACCGCAGCGCCTTCTCTGCACAACAGTCAGCCGTGGCTGTTCCGTGTCGAGCGGGCGTCGGTCGAGGTGTACACGGATCCCCGCCGTCGCCTGGAGGTCATCGATCCGGACGGCCGGGAGCAGCTCATCAGCATCGGGGCGGCGTTGTTCACGTTGCGGCTGGCGATCGAACAGGCCGGATATGAGACACGGGTGACGTTGTTCCCCGCCGCAGAGGCCTCGCACCTCGTCGCACGCGCGACCATCACCGGGACAGCGCCGGTGACCGCCGCGACGGAGGCTTTGTCCGCGGCGATCCCGCACCGGCACACCAATCGCTGGCCGTTCGCGCACACCCCCGTCCCGCAGCAGGCCTTGGAGCAGATGCGCGATGCCGCCCGCCGGGAGGGCGCCGTGCTCACCGTGGCCTCCGCGCCCGCGCGGGACAGAATTCTGGCCTTGGCGATGTCGGCCGACCGCTGGCTGCGTGCGCGGCCTGGGTACCGTGACGAGATCGCCCGTTGGACCGGCGGTGTCCGGCACGACGGGGTGCCGCTGTGGGCGGTCGGGCCCTGGGACGCCCTGGAGACTGTGCCGATCAGAGACTTCGCCGAGCTTTCGGAACTGCCCCGGCCGACCGAGAAATTCGAGCCATACCCGACCATCCTGATCCTCGCCACCGAGGGCGACGGACATTGCGACTGGGTCCGCGCCGGCCAGGCTTTGCAGCGGGTGCTTCTCACCGCGACGTGGCAAAATCTCGCCACCACCCCGATCAGCCAGCCGGTTGAGGTGCCGGCCGTGCGCCAGGTGCTCACCGATCCTGACGGTGGCCTGTCAGCGCAGATGGTGCTCCGCGTCGGCTATGGCCGGGTCGCGCCCAGCACACCGCGGCGCCCGCTCACCGACGTCCTGCGGTCCGCCGAGGACAAGCTGTGCGGTCCGGGAGGTGGGCGATGACCGAGACGTCCGTACAGGCGATGGTGGGCTACGACGGGTCGCTCGCGGCCGGCGCGGCCATCGGCGTCGCCGCCGAGCTGCTGCCACGGGCGCACGCCTTCATTGTCAACGTATGGTCGCCGCCGTTCGCCGACGAGGCCATGCGCCGCCGGCTCTGGACCGGCCATCACCAACTGGACGAGTTCCTCGCGGCGATCGAGTGTGAAGGTGCCGCCGAGGCCGGTCGTGTGGCGAATCAGGGTGTCTCGCTCGCGGCCGCCGCCGGCTGGGCGGCCGAGCCGGTGGTATCACGCAACTACGGCGGAGAGGGTTTCCAACTCGCCGAGCTCGCCGCGAAGCTGACGAGCGACGTGACCGTGCTGGGATCCCGTGGGCTCGGCGGCGCGCGGGCGGTGCTGGGCAGTGTGTCCGACATGGCCGTGCATTACACGCCCGGGCCGGTTCTGGTGGTGCCGTACCCGTTGTTCGTAGCCGAGCGCCGTGCACAGCATGACGGGCCGGTCCTGGTCGGATGGGACGGCTCGGCGGGTGCGTCGCTGGCCGCGCGAGCCGCGCGACAGCTCTTCGGTAGCCGTCTGATCCGCTATGCCTATGTCCGCGACGGTAAGGACTCGCCGTGTCCGCCGGCGGGATACGAGCTCCTTAATTGCCGGATGGTGGACGGACACGTCACGCCCGCTCGCGCAGTGGCCGCGGCTCTCGACCGGCAGGCGAGCGAACTGGGTGCCGCCGTCACCGTGGTGGGGTCCAGGGGTCGTTCGGCGGTGCGGGAGATCCTGCTCGGCAGCGTAGCGATGGCCACCCTGCATCACACCCAGCGACCCGTTCTCGTGGTCCACGACAGAGGAGACGACATGACCGACATCATGGACAAGCCCACGGTGGTGGAACTACATCGGCGCATCGTGGTGGGCGCCCGCGAACGCGTCCCCGTCGGTGAGCTGCCCGCGTTCTTCGCGCGGGCGATCCCGGCCGTCCAGCACGAATTGGACCGGCAGGGCATCAAACCTGCCGGACCGCCGGTCGCGATCTACCGCAAGGAGGTTGGCCAACGCTTCGAGGTGACGGCCGGCTTCCCCGTCAGTCGCGCGCCCGCGCCACTGCCCGGTGGCCTGCTCGTCGTGGACGACCTTCCGGGCGGACGGGCACTGTGCGCCGAGCATGTGGGTCCGTACGAAACCCTGCCCGAAACCTATGAGGTGCTGAGCGAGTGGTTCAAGCAGCAGAAACTCACCCCGCCGCCGATGATGTGGGAGGAGTACCGGGTCGGACCGGGTGAGGCGGCCGAAACGGCATACCGCACCCGGATCGTCTACCCGGCTGATCTAAAGAGCCCAGTCCCGCACTTCCGGCATGTCTTCGAGGTGTTCCACGACGTACGCCTCATGGCGCCGCAGTTGGCTCTCGCACCAGGCCTTGAGTTCGGTGGCGCCGCGGGGCAGCCGCCGCGCGTTGTTGATCGCGTCCATTACGAGGTGATAGCGCGACGCCCTGTTGCGCACGGTCATGTCGAACGGGGTCGTGGTGGTGCCCTGTTCGATGAAGCCGCGCACCCGGAACCGGTCGGCGTCGGGCCGGCCGTGCACGAGCTGGTGGATGCCGCCGGGGTAGCCGTGGAACGCGAAGACCACGTCCACCGTGTCAGTGAACAGCTCGGTGAACAGTGTCTCGCTCATGCCATGCGGGTGGTCCTTCGGGCGAATCAACGTCATCAGGTCGACCACGTTGACCACCCGGACACGCAGGCCGGGCAGACGGTCGCGCAAGATCTGCGCCGCCGCCACCGTTTCCATCGTCACCACGTCGCCGGCGCAGGCGAGCACGATGTCCGGGTCCGAGGAGCCGTCGTCGGTGCCGGCCCATTCCCAGATCCCGGCGCCGCGGGTGCAATGGGCAACCGCCTCGTCCATCGTCAGGTACTGCAGTTGCGGCTGCTTGTCGATCACGATCAGATTCACGTACGACCGGGACCGGAAACAATGGTCGGCGACCGAGAGCAGGCAGTTCGCGTCCGGCGGCAGATAGACGCGGGCCACGTCGCCGCGCTGGTTGAGGACCACCTGAATGAGCCCCGGCCCCTGGTGAGAGAAGCCGTTGTGGTCGTTGCGCCACGCGGTCGAAGTGAGCAGCACGTTAAGGCTCGGCACCTTGGCCCGCCACGGCAGATGTGCCGCCTCCTGGAGCCATTTGCCATGCTGGACGGTCTGCGAGGCGCTGACCATCGCGAAGGCTTCATAGGTGGCGAACAGGCCGTGCCGCCCGGTGAGCGTGTAGCCCTCGAGCCAGCCGTGGCAGTTGTGCTCGCTGAGCACCTCCATGACCCGCCCGTCCGGTCCGATAGCTACGTCGTCCGGCGTCACCCGTTCCATGAACGCGCGGTCGGAGACCTCGAAGACGGCGCCCAACCGGTTGCTGTTAGTCTCGTCCGGCGAGAACAGCCGGAAGGTGTCGGGATTACGTGTGTAGATCTCCCGCATCAGTTCGCCGAGCTTGCGGGTCGACTCGGCCCGGCTCGTCGCCGGCCGCGTCACGTCCGCCGCGTAATCGCGGAAGTCCGGGATGTCCAGCGCCCTGGTCAGCAGCCCGCCGTTGGCATGCGGGGAGGCGCTCATCCGAAGATCTCCGCTGGGTGCCTGCTCAAGCACGGCGCGGACGGGCACGCCGGTCGCGTCGAAAAGATCTTGCGGGCGGTACGCCTCGAGCCAGCGCTGCAGCATGGCGAGGTGCTCCGGATTTTCCCGTACGCCCGCGAGCGGCACCTGATGTGAGCGCCACGTGCCGGTGACCTGAACTCCGTCGACCTCCTGCGACCCGGTCCAGCCCTTGGGCGTACGCAGGATGATCAGAGGCCACCGCGGACGGCTGCCGTCGCCTTCGCCACTGCGGGCGGCCATCTGGATGTCGCGGATCTGTCCCCACGCGGTGGCCAGCGCCTCCGCGAAGCGGACATGCATGCCGGGCAGGTCGTCCCCGCCGACCTCGATGACGTCATAGCCATGTCCGTGCAGCAGCGACCGCACCTCCTCGGGGTCCTTGCGGCCCAGTACGGTCGGCCCGGAGATTTTCGCGCCGTTGAGGTGCAGGATCGGCAGCACGGCCCCGTCGCGTACGGGATTGAGGAAGGAAATGCCCTTCCACGACCCCTCCAGGGGACCGGTCTCGGCCTCGCCGTCCCCGACCACCGCCACCGCGAGCAGGTCCGGGTTGTCGAAGACCGCGCCGAACGCGTGGACCAGCACGTATCCGAGCTCGCCGCCCTCATGAATCGAGCCGGGCGTAGTCACCGACACGTGGCTGGGGATACCGCCGGGGCTGGAGAACTGGCGGAACAGGTGCAGCATGCCGGCCTCGTCACGGCTGACGGCCGGATAGATCTCGCTGTAGGTGCCCTCCAGCCAGCCGGCCGCGACCAGCGCGGGACCGCCGTGGCCCGGTCCCGCCAGATAGATGGTCTTTTGCCCTGTGTGCCGGATCAGCCGGGACATGTGCGCGTAGACGAACGACAGTCCCGGGCTGGTACCCCAGTGGCCGAGGAGCCGCGGCTTGATGTGTTCGGGCCGTAGCGGTACGCGCAGCAGCGGGTTCGCCTGCAAATAGATCTGACCGATGGTGAGGTAGTTGGCGGCCCGCCACCAGGCGTCGACGCCGGCCAGTTCCTCATCGGTCGGATGCGCCAGGATCTCATCGTTGTGTGCCAGCGTGGTCACGATTGCTCCCTACGGTCGCGAGCGGTGTCACTCCATAATGTGAGCCGGCGGCCCGAAGGTCGCCGGCCTTTGGTGGTCCGCGCTGTCAGATGAGCCACCGGTTCTTCTGCACGAGCGGCAGCTTCGTCCACCGGCGGCCGAGGCCCCAGGTGTGCCCGGCGTAGGTGAATGCCAGGGCGATGGCGCTGACGGCGTAAATGAAGTGGTAGTCGGTGATGGGGTTGGTGGACATGCTCGGCTTGCCGGCGCTGGTGTGCTGGGCGAGCGGGTACTCGGCGACCCACATGAACGCCATCATCACGACGGCCGCGCCCGCGGCCAGCCGCATGCCGATGCCGAGGATCAGTGCGACGCCGATGCCGAGCAGCCCGAGCATGAACAGCCAGTCGGCCCAGGCGTCGCCGGCGATGTTGTGGAAGAAGCCCTGGAACGGGCCCACGTCCACGCCGGACAGGAAGCCCTTGGTGGGCGAGCCGCCGTTGATCCAGGCCCTGGCGGACGGGGTGGCGTAGCCCCAGCCGGAGGTCTTGTCGATGAATGCCCAGAGGAAGACGAAGCCTAGCGAGATGCGCAGGACGGCGAGTGCCTTGGCGGCGTTCTTGGTCAGCATGGAGCCGGGCGCCTCAACGTTCTCGAGATGCGCGGTGGTATCCCGGCCGATGGTCGTCATGATGTCCTCCTTGTTCGATGTCCGATGCCTTGAGACTGCCGGAACGATGTCCGTCGCAACCGGGCACAAACTCCTGATCCGAGCGGGACCAAAGTCCTGTCCTGAGTGCGCCATCGGCACTGCCGGGGCCGCCGGCAGCGGTCGACGCTGAAACCATGACCGAGACGATGGCGGACCAACGACGCCCGCCGCCCGAGCTGTTCCGCGACCTGCGTACGTCGGCCGGGGGTCTGCGCGCCCGGGAGGCGGCGCGCCGGCTCACGGTGTACGGCCCGAACGAGCTGACCCGCCGCGCGGGCCGGTCCTGGATCGCGGAGTTGCTGGCCCAGTTCACTCAGCCGCTCGCGCTGCTGCTGATGCTTGCCGCGCTCCTCGCCTGGCTCGGCGGGACGCCTGCCCTGGCGGTAGCGGTCGTGGCCGTGATCTTGTTGAACGCGGGTTTCGCCTTCGTTCAGGAGCGGCAGGCCGAACGAGCGGTCGAGGCGCTCGCCGCCTACCTGCCGGTCACCGCTCACGTGATCCGCGACGGCGTGCTCAGCGAAGCGCCGGCCCGGGAACTGGTACCGGGCGATGTGATGGCCCTGGGCGAGGGTGACCGGATCTGCGCCGACGGCCGGCTGATCGAGGGCGCCGTGTCGGTGGACATGTCGTCGCTCAACGGCGAGTCCGTGCCGGCCGGCCGGGCCGCGGACGCTGAGATCGTGCCGGGCCCGCTGCTCGAGGCGCGGGAGCTGGTGTTCAGCGGCACGGCCTGCACGGCGGGGCAGGCCCGCGCGGTCGTGGTCCGGACCGGAATGCACTCCGAGATAGGGCGGATCGCGGCCCTCTCGCAGCGGGGCCGTACCGAGCCGAGTCCGCTGGAACGGCAGGTACGCCGCGCGACCTGGGTCATCGCCGCCGCCGCGGTCGCCGCGGGTGTGGCCTTCCTGCCCATCGGTGTGGTGGCCGGGCTCGGTTGGGCCGCGGCGATCAGCTTCGCCATCGGCCTGATCGTCGCCAACGTGCCCGAGGGCCTGCTGCCGACGATCACGCTCGCGCTGGCCGCGGGCGTTCGTGAGCTGGCGCGCCGCGGCGCGGTGGTCAAGCGGCTGTCCGCCGTCGAAACGCTCGGCTCGACGACGGTCATCTGCACCGACAAGACGGGGACGCTGACCGAGAACAGGATGCGTGTGACCCGCCTGTGGCTGCCGCAGGGCGGCGAATGCGACGTGGCCGATCCCATCGCGCAGGAGCTTGTCCACGCGGCCGCCTCGTGTACTACAGCCCGTCTGGCGCATGATGGCGTGGCCGAGGACACCGGTGACCCGACCGAGCTTGCCCTGCTGCGGCTTGCCGGGCGCCGTGGTGAGGAGGTCTCCGCGGCCGACCGCGACCTTCGTGCGTTGTACGCTTTTGACCCGCGACTCAAGCGCATGACGGTTATCGACGGTGATCGTGTTTACGCCAAGGGCGCCGCGGAATCCATCCTGCCGCTGTGCGCCGGCCGGACCGATCCAAGCCTGCCGGAAACGGTGCGGCGCTTCGCCTCGTCCGGACTCCGCGTACTAGCGATCGCGAGCCGGCCGTGGACTGGACCACCGCCGGACGACCGCGACGTCGCCGAGGGGGGAATGACGCTGCTCGGTCTGGTCGCGATGGTGGACCCGCCGCGGCCGGAGGTGCCGGACGCTGTCGCCGCGGCGCATCGGGCCGGCATCCGGGTGCACGTCATCACCGGCGATTACGGGCCGACGGCGGCCGAGATCGCCCGCCGAACCGGCATCGGTGGCGGCCGCGTGGTCAACGGCGACGAACTCGACCGCATGAGCGAGGCCGAGCTGGACACCCTTCTCACCACCGACGGCGAGATCGTCTTCGCCCGTTCCACACCCGAGGGCAAGCTGCGGATCTGCGAGGCGCTGCGGGCCAACGGTCAAATCGTGGCGATGACCGGCGACGGCGTGAACGACGCGCCCGCCCTGCGGCACGCCGACATCGGGGTGGCGATGGGCCGTTCCGGCACGGACGTCGCCCGCGAGGCCGCCACGATGGTGCTCACCGACGACAACTTCGCCACCATCGTGCGAGCTGTCGATTCCGGGCGCCGCGTGTTCGACAACGTCCGCAAGTTCGTGCTCTACATCTTCGCCCACGCCGTACCAGAGGTGGTCCCGTTCTTGGTCTTCGCCCTGTCCGGCGGTGCGGTGCCACTGCCGCTGACGGTGCTGCAAATCCTGGCCATCGACCTTGGCACCGAGACCGTGCCGGCCCTCGCCCTAGGGCGCGAACCCGCCGAGCCCGGCTTGATGGAACGCCCGCCGCGGTCTCCCAAGGCCGGCGTGATCGACAAGCGATTGCTGCTCAGAGCGTGGGGGTTGCTCGGCGTGGTCTCCGCCGTGCTCGTCATGGCGGGGTACTTCTGGACGCTATGGCGTGCCGGTTGGCATCCCGGCGGCCCGGTCGATGCGAGAGGCGTGCGTGAGGCCACCACGATGACGTTCGCCGGCATCGTCGCCTGCCAGATCGGCACCGCCTTCGCCGCCCGCACCGACCATGCGTCGCTGCGCACGATCGGCCTGTTCACCAACCACCTGCTGCTCGCCGGTATCGCCTTCGAACTGGTCTTCGCCGCGACCCTGATCTATCTGCCGCCGCTGCAGGACATCTTCGGCACGGCCGCACTCGGGCCCGCCCAGCTGGCGTTCCTGCTGCCGTTCCCGCTGATCGTCTGGGGAGCCGACGAGTTGTACCGAGCCGGGCGGCGGCGGTGACGAAAGTCCCCGGAGGCGATGCCTCCGGGGATCTTCTCAGACCTCGCGGTCGTGGGCGACCGCGACCGTGCACGCCGCGTTGCGCAGCAGGTGCTGGCTCACCGAGCCAAGCAGCATGGCCCGTACGGAACCGCGCCCCCGGGTGCCCACCACGAGCAGCTGCGCGGTCTTGCTCGCCTCGATCAGGGCGTTGGCCGGGTGGTCGACGACGGCCTCGGCCGTGATTGGCAGGTTGGGGTACTTCTGTCGCCAGGTGGCCACGAGCTCGTCGAAGGCATGCCGTTCGGACTCGAGAACGGTGCGGGTCTCCATGGGCGTACCGGCCCACAGCCCGGTCACCGGCGTCCAGGCGCGGACGATGCGCAGTGGGACGTTCCGAGCCGCGGCTTCTCCGGCGGCGAAGACGAGCGCGGTGTGCGAGCTCGGCGAATCGTCCACGCCGACCACCACGGGAGCGGTGGGTGAAGGTTCTCCTCGCACCACGATCACCGGGCATTGCGCGCGTGCGGTGAGGGCGGTGCTGACTGAGCCGAGTAGGTTCGTCACGGCGCTGTGCCCGCGGCTACCGACAACCACGAGCCCGGCGTGGGCCGAGCGGTCAATCAGCGCGAGTGCGGCGCTGTTGTGCAATAACGAGATCTTCGTGCGCACGTCAGGATGGGTGCTGAGGGCGGTCGCGACGGCCTCGTCCAGGGCTTGTTTGATGGCGTGGTCGGTTGCGGTGTCCGGCCACACGGATGTCGCCGGGACCATGGATGCGGCGGGCAGCCATTCCGGCCATTCGTAGGCGTAGAGGAATTCGACGGCGGCCCCCGTACGGGCAGCCTCGTCGAGCGCCCATGCCGCAGCGAGCTTGGCTTCGACGGATCGGTCGTAGCCGACGACTATTGGGCTCGGGGACATGATGTCGCTTCCTTTCAGGAGGGTGGCTCCGTGTTGAGCCGGCGGAGTGTTGGGTCCGGCTCCGCGCCGATCGGTGCGAGCCGGAGCTTGGCGTCCACGGCGACCACGCCGTCGGGTCCGGCGAGCACCGGGTTGAGGTCGAGTTCGGCGACCTCGGGCAGGTCTTCGGCGAGCTGGCCGAGCCGCAGCGCCAGGTCCTCGAGGGCGTCCGTGTTCACCGGCTTCGCACCTCGGTATCCGGTGAGTAGCGGCGCGGCGCGCAGTTCCCGCCACATTCGTCCGGCGTCCAGGTCGGTCAACGGGACCAGGCGCAGCGCCCGGTCGCCGAGCAGGTCGGTGTGCACGCCGCCGAGTCCGAGCAGGACGACCGAGCCGAACTGCGGGTCGTGGGCGATGCCGGCGACCAGCTCGACCGGCTCGGTCATCTGCCGCTGCACGAGGACCCCGGTGCCGGGCTGCCCGGCGGCGGTGACCGCGGCGAACGCCTCACGGACCTCGTGAGGGCCGGTCAGCCCCAGCCGTACGCCACCCCGGTCGGTCTTGTGCACGAGCGCGGGGTCGGCGGATTTCAGGACAACCGGGTAGCCGAGGCGGTTCGCTGCCGCGACCGCGACGATCGCCGAGGTCGCGGTGAGCGTCGGGACCAGACTGATCCCGTACGCCCCGAGAATCTCCTCCGTGCGGGCAAAGGACTGCCAGCCGTGGCCCTCGGCGAGCGCCCGATCGACCGCGGCGCGAGCCCGTTCCATGTCGATGTCGCGGAGCACGGGCCGATGTCCCAGCGGCTGCCGCCGCCACCGCGCATAGCCGGCCGCGTGGGCGAGTGCCCGTACGGCGCGTTCCGGCAGGTCGTAGACGGGAACTTGGCGGGCACCCAGACGCGCGGGCCGGTCGGCGGCGATCACGACCGCCGCAACCGCGAGGGCCGGATGTGCGTCGACGACAGGGCTGAGTGCCCGCAGAATGGCGGCCGACGAGTTAGTCCTGGTGCCGATCACCACCAGCAGCAGCATGTCGGCCTCGCCGCTGTCGGCGACAGCCGCGGCGGCCGCGGCAAACTTTTCCGGCGTAGCTCCGGCTCCGAGATCGAGCGGGTTGGCCGGCTCCAACGGCGCTACGGTCACGCCGTCCGCTTCCGCAGCGTCGGCGGCCAGCACATTGAGGCCGCCGGCGTTGCCGACGATCGCTAGCCGATGCCCGGTTGGCAACGGCTGACCGGTCAGCATTCGGGCGGCGTCCATAAGCTCGCCCAACCCTTCCGGACGGATGACCCCAGCCTGGGCGAACAACGCGTCCACGGTCGCGGCAGGCGCCGCAGCGGCGGCGGTGTGCGAGGCGCCCGCCCTTCTGCCCGCGCTCGTCCGGCCGCTCTTGAGAGCGAGTACCGGCTTGCGGCGGGCCAGCGCGCGTACGGTCCGGGCGAACTTGCGCGGGTTGCCGAAGGACTCCAGGTAGAGGGCGACGGCGTCGGTTGCCGGGTCGTCGTACCAGTAGGCGATGAGGTCGTTGCCGCTGACGTCGGCCTTGTTGCCCAGAGAGACGAAGGTCGAGACGCCGTGGCCGGAGCTGGCGGCGTTCTCCAGCAGGGCGATGCCGACCGCGCCGGACTGCGCTGCCACGGCAAGTCCACCGGCCGGCGGTGCGGCGGGGGCGAACCCGGCGTTGAGGCGTACGTGCGAATCGGTGTTCAGTACGCCGAGGCAGTTGGGGCCGACCAGGCGGATGCCGTGCTCGCGGGCGAACCGGACGAGTTCGTGCTGGCGCCGGCGGCCGTCCGGGCCGTCCTCACCGAAGCCGGCGCTGAGCACGACGGCGGCCCGCACCCCCACCGTCGCGCCGTCGGCGAGCACGCCGGCGACCTGGTCGGCGGGCACGGCGATGACCAGAAGATCGACCGGGGCCGGCAGATCGGCGACCGAGCGATACGCGGTGATTCCCTCGACCGGCAGGCCGCTGCGGTTGACCGCGTACAGGGAGCCTTTGAATCCGTACTCGCGAAGCGCCATCAGGGTTTCGTGACCGACACCGCCGGCATGGCGTCCCGCGCCGGCGACGGCCACCGAGCCGGGCCTCAAAAGGGCCGCCAACGACGCACGCTCGGCGGCGCGGTCGCGTAGATCGACCGCTCGTTCGGAGTCCTCGTCGCCGTTGGTGTTGAGGCCGACGTCCACGACGCCGTCGTCGAACCGTGACCAGGCGTGGCCGCTGAGGTCGCGGGCGACGCGCAACATGGGGAAGTTGCTGGGAAGCACCTCGCCGACGAGTTCGGCGATCCCGCGGCGCCGGGCCCGGGCCGCAAGATGTTCGAGCAGGAGTGTGCCGATGCCTCGGCCACGGGCGTCGTCTGAGACGAACACCGCGAACTCGCCTCGCCTGTCGATCTCGTGGGTCCGTTCGCACGAGGCGACGCCGACAAGGCGGTCGCCTTCGTGGGCGACGACGGCAAGGTGCCGGTCCGTCTCCGGCCGGCATAGCCGGTCGGTCTCGGCGGCCAGTGTGCCCGAGCCGGGGATCCCGAAGAACCGCATGCGCAGGCTGTCGGGAGTCGCCGTGGCGTACAGAGCGACAAGTTTGTCGTGGTCGGCCGGCCGCACCGGCCGAATGGTGACGATGCCACCGTCGACGGCGAGTGCGTCGGCGCTTTCGTTATCGCGCTGCTCAACCGTCGCGGTCATGGTGGTGCTCCCTTCGCTCTACTTCGATCGTGTGGCAGGCACGGCGTGCGGGGCAGAGGCGTTGGGTCCCACGGGAAGGGGCCGGAAGTCCCGGCTTCAGGCTCGCCCACGGCGAACAACGCGCAGCAGCAGCCCGGGGACGATCGCGATTAAGGCGCACCCGATCAGCTCCGAGCCGGTCAGCGCCCGCGTGCCTAAAAGCGTCTGCAGGGGTGCCAGCTGCGCGCCGGCCACTTGCAGCGCGGCGGACAACGAAACGGCGGCCAGAAGCCAGCGATTACGGCTAACGCCGGGTGCAGGCTTGGCCCGTACGGCGAGCGCGACGCCGAGCTGCGCGAGCCCGAGCACCACGAACATGATCGACTGCCATGGGCGGCCGGTCTGACTCGCGAATACCCCGGCGGCGAGCGTCACCGCTGCTACGCACAGCCCGCCGCCAAGCACCCCGGCCAGCAAGCCGCCGCCAAGTACGGACTCCTGGGGCGAGCGTGGCCGGCGGTCCAACACGTCGGCCTCGGCCGGTTCGGCGCCGAGGGCCACGCCCGGGACCCCGTGGGTGAGCAGGTTGACCCAGAGCAGCTGAGCGGGCAGCAGGGCGAGGGGCATGCCGAGCAGTGGGCCGCCCAGCATGACGATGAGCTCGGCGACCCCGCCGGACAAGCCGTAGCGCAGGAACCGCCGGATGTTGTCGTAAATGCGCCGGCCTTCGCCGATCGCCGTGGCCACCGTGTCCAGGTTGTCGTCGACCAGAATCAGATCCGCCGCCTGCCGGGCGACCTCCGTGCCACCGCCCATGGCGACGCCGATGTCCGCCCGGCGCAAGGCAGGGGCGTCGTTCACGCCGTCGCCGGTCATCGCCACCACCTCGCCGCGTTGCTGCAGCGCGGCCACGATGTCCAGCTTTTGCTCCGGCCGAATGCGTGCGTACACCCGGGCATCATCGGTCGAGGGGTCAGTGGCGACATGGTCCGACGGCCGCATGATGCCGAGCCGGGACCCGATGGCCGCGGCGGTCGCGGGGTGATCTCCGGTGATCAGCAGCAGCCGCACGCCGGAGCGTTCAAACGCCCGCGCGGTGGCCACGGCGTTATCACGCAACGGGTCGCCGATACCCAGCAGCCCGGCCGGGCGGCCCGATTCTGTCACGGCCAGCACCCGCAATCCCTGCTCGGCCATCGCGCCCGCCGTGGTGAGTAGCTCACCGTCCAAGACAGCTTCCGGAGCGCCTTTGACAACCGTCAGACGGCTGCCGTCGTGTCGCCGGTGCACGCTCGTCATGCGCCTCGTGGACTGATCGAAGGGCTGCTCCGCGATGCGGGGCGCCGCCGCGCGCTCGGCGGCCGCGTCGAGTCCGCAGCGCCGCGCGAACGTGACGAGGGCGGCCTCCATCGGGTCGCCGGCAGCCGTCCACTCTGCGTCTGCGGTTCGCGGTGGGATCAGATCGGCGTCGTTGCACAGAAGCGCGGCCCGCGCGAGGTCGCGAACGTCATCACCCGGCTCCGGCCGGATCTCACCCTCCGGCGAGTATCCACGGCCGGTAACGGAATACCAGGTGCCATCAGGCGTGACGGCCAGCTGGACCGACATCCTGTTCTCGGTGAGCGTTCCGGTCTTGTCCGAGGCGATCACCGTGACCGACCCGAGCGTTTCGACCGCATGCAAGCGGCGCGGGATCGCCCGGGCCCGGGCCATCCGGCGAGCGCCCAGCGCCAAGGCGAGTGTCACCACGGCCGGTAAGCTTTCCGGAACCGCGGCGACGACCAGGCTGACTGCGGTGATCGCCATGCGCACCAGGGGCTGGCCGGACAACACACCGAGCGCGAAGACGATGCCTGAGACGGCGACCGCTGCGACGCCCAAAATGCGGCTCAGCTGGGCGATGCGGTTCTGGAGGGGTGTCGACGCGGATTTGGTGTGGGATACCAGATCGGTGATACGGCCCAGCGAGCTTGCCGGGCCGATGCGCACCACGACGCCCGCGGCCCGTCCGGCGACGAGCACGGTGCCCGATCCGGCCTCGTCACCCGCCTCGCGGGCGACCGGCACCGACTCGCCAGTCAATGCGGATTCGTCGAAGGTGGCGCGGTTTGCCTTGGTCAGGCATAGGTCGGCGGGGACGACGTCGCCGGCCTCGAGGCGTACGAAATCACGCTGGACAAGTGTCGCGGCCGGCACGATCAGGTCGTGACCGTCGCGCACCACCCGGACGGTTGGGGCGGCGAGCTTGTCCAGTGCTGCGATGGCCGCGTCCGCGCGTACCTCCTGCACGACGCCGATGACCGTGTTGACCACGATGACCAGCGCAATGATCGCCGTGTCCGGCAGGTCGCGCAGTACGCTGGTCACCACGGCCGCGGCGAGGAGCAGAGCGACGAGGGGGTCGGTCAGCTCATGAGCGACGCGGGCGGCAAGGTGCCGTCGTGTCGGGGTGGCGACCACGTTAGGGCCGTACTTCTCCAGCCGCGCGGCAGCCTCGGCCGAGGTCAGCCCGGCTGGATCCGCGAAGACGGTGGACATCTCAGCGCCGTGTCGACCGCAACGTGGCCAGACGCCGTTCGTACTCTTCCGAGTCGATCTCGCCCCGGGCGAAACGGTCCGCCAGCACCCGCTCGACATCCGATCCCGGCGGCGATGACGGCTGGCGGAAATGCGCCATGATCAACGCGACGGACAACAGCATGGTGGGCAGCACGATGGCGAAGATGACCAGCGCCCAGATCGCGCTCATTCCGGTGCCGGATCCGTACAACATGGCTTCGCTCCTTCCTAGCGTCCCGCTTTGAGCGTGTGACATCCGGGAGCGGTCCGGCACGAGGCGAAAGACCCGTTCTTGCCGGTCAGCCGGCATGCACGTGCGGACGCAGACCCCGGTCGGGCACGTGGCGGCGCAGGATCTCCCGAGTCACGGGCGCTACCTCGCCGTGGCCGAAGAACAAATAACGCAGATAGTTGAGAGCTGGGTTGTCCTCGCTCCACCGGAAGTAGACGTGCGGCCGGTGGCCGGTGCGGTCCCGAATGTGGATGAGCAGCGCGGCGAGCGCGTTCGGCACCGCGGAGCTCTCCAGAGTCAGCACCCGGTATCGGTGGTGTCGGACGATGCCGTGCACCAGCAACTCGTCCTCGAAATCGGACGGATCGGCGACGGTTACTTCGACGAAGACGACGTCGCCCGCATCCGGCAGGTCGTTGTCCTGCACGGTGCGGTTGAGCAGCGAGCGGTATTCTGCTTCGCTGCTCGTCTTCGCCTCATGGGCGATCAGACGTAGCGTGCGGCGTGAGCACTCGCGGACGAACCCGTCGGCGACCGGATCCAGTTCGACGCGCGTCACCCGCAGGTCGAGCGAGCGGTGGATCCGCGAGATCAGCGACACCAGCAAGATGGCGCCGATGAAGCACCCACCGATTTTCACCCCATCCGGCCGCTCGACCACGTTGACGACGGTCGTATAGCCGAAGACCGAGGTGATCGCGGCGAACGCGATGGTGGGACCGCGACGCCGGTGGTGCGCCTGCACCAGGGTCACCGCGGCCGCCGCCGAAGTGATCAGCACGAGTACGCCAGTCGCGTACGCGCCGCCTTGCGCGTTCACGTCCGCCCGGAACAAAACCGTCACCAAAGCAGCGACTCCGGTCAACACGAGCACCAGCGGCCGCGTCGCACGGGCCCATTCCGGGGCCATGCCGTATCGGGGCAGGTAGCGAGGGATCAGGTTGAGTAGACCGGCCAGCGCTGACGCGCCCGCGAACCAGAGAATCGCGATGGTGACGGCGTCGTAGGCGGTTCCGAATACCGGCCCCAGATTCTCGTGGGCCAGATAGGCCAGCGCCCGGCCGCTCGCCGGGCCGCCCGCTTGAAGTGCCGCCGGTGGGATCAGCATCGTGGTCACGACGCTGCTGGTCAGCAGGAAGCCGCTCATGACCAGGGCAGCGGTGGTGAGCAGTCGCCGGGCGCCGCGGATTCGCCCGGCCGGGCGTTCCTCGGTGTCGGTCGCGTCCCCGCGGATCTGCGGCATGACCGCCACCCCGGTCTCGAAGCCGGACAGCCCAAGGGCCAGCTTAGGGAAGATCACCAGGGCGGCGCCCGCCGTCAGGAAGGGATCACCATGTTGGCTGATCAGCGCCGTTCCCCAGCCGGCGACCGTCCTCGGGTGGGTCACAATCACTGTGAGTCCGTCCGCGATGACCACCGCGTTCAATGCCAGATAGGCGCCGACCAGCACCACCGCGATCCCCATGGCGGCGCGGAATCCACGCAGGAAGACCGCGCCGAGCAGGGCCAGCAATCCCAGCGTGACGATCACCTGATGGCCCTGCAGCGAGGTGGGCCAGTACGGGTTGTCGTCCAGGTGCTCGGTCGCGTCCGCGGTGGACAACGTCATCGTGATCATGAAGTCGGTGGCAGCGAATCCGAGTAAGGCGAGGACGACGAGCTTGCCTCGCCAGTACGTCAGTCGGCGCACCAGGATCGCGATCGATCCTTCCCCGTGCGGGCTTTCGACGGCGACCCGCCGATAGACCGGCAGCGCGCCGAACAACGTGACGAGGATCAGCACCACGGTCGCGACGGGGGACAGCACACCGGCGACCAGCGCGGCGATGCCGGGTTGATAGCCGAGCGTGGAGAAGTAGTCCACACCGGTCAGGCACATCACTTTCCACCACGGGTGTCCACGGCCCCGCTCCGTGGCGTTGTGCGGCGCGGGTTCGGCGGGCTCGGCCATCAACCACGTCCGCAGGGTGGTTTCGGTGCTCACCCTGTCGAGGGTGGGCGATGTCCACCCGTCGACGGAGGGGCACAAAGTCCTGCCTGGCCGGGCCGAACGGTTCAGTCGTCGGTGCCCATGGTGAGGATCGCGTCGCGCAGGTCGCGGATGATGGCGTCCACCTCGCCGATCTGCTCCTGTAGGCGCTGGGCGACTTCCGGCCGGAAGGCCCGGTCCGCCGCGCCTTGCAGGGCCAGTCCGTGCCGGAACAGCCGTTCGATCACGCGTTCACGCAGGTCTTCGCCGATCTGTTCGCGATCTCGCAGCCGTCGAAGAAGCTCGTTGTCGCGCCGCGCGTCGGCGAGCCGCAAGACCAGGGCGGCCTGGCTTGCCAGGCCCGTCATGATGTCCCGGTCGAGGCTGTCGATCGGTTCGTGCTGCGTGTCTCTGGAGATGAGCAAGACGCCGATCGTGTCCTGCTCGCCCGCCAGCGGCAGCGCAATTGACTGCCCGACCGCGGGACGGCCGGACTTGATCACGCCTGCTGGTAGCCGTGACGGCTCCGCGACGACCGGCTCGCCCTGGGCGATCGCGTCGTCCAGCAGTGAATCAGCGATGGATAGCTCATTACCGGTCCGCCCCTCGTAGACGCCGTCCGTGGCGATGATCCGGAAAAGGGTCGGATCCTCGGTCGGGACTGCCGCGAGGGCTCCTGAGCCCTCCATCGCTTCCCGTGCGCTCCGGACGAGCCGCCCAAGGACCGCCTTGAGGTCGGCCTCGCCCAGCAGGTCGGTCGCGACCTCGACCATGGCGTTCTCGATCGCGACCCCTGCCGCCGCGGCCAAGGCCAGCAGAAGTTCCTCGTCATCGGCGGTGAACGAGTTTCCGCCGTTTTTCTCGGTCGCATAGATGTTGCCGAAGATGCGGTCGGCGACTCGGATCGGCACGCCGAGGAAGGTCGTCATAGGTGGGTGATGCTCGGGGAAGCCGACCGAGGCGACATGGTCACCGATGTTCAGCAGGCGCAGCGGTTCGGGCCGTTCGACCAGCAACCCAAGCACTCCTTTGCCCTCGGGCAAGTGACCGATCTGCTGGACGGTTTCGATGTCCATGCCGGAGTGGATGAAACGGACAAGGCCTCCGCCAGCCACCACGCCGAGGGCGGCGTAGCGAGCATCAACGAGGGCGCGGGCCGCCTCGACGATGTGGCGCAACACGTCGTCCAGATTGTCGGCCCGGGCGACGGCCAGGTAAGCCCGGAGCAGGCCGCGTAGCCGGCCTTGAGTGGCCTGGACCTGACGGGCGCTGTCCACCAGTTGTTCGAGGATTTCGTCGAACTGCAGTCGCGCGGCATGGGCGAATGAAAGACCGGAGACGGGATCGCTCGTATCGTTGGGATCTGTCATGGCGTACCGCCTCCGTAGGGCGGCTTCCCAAAAGGCGCCGCCGCCGACGAGTCTTCCACCGGCGGGCCCCGCGGGGAATGGCCGACGGGACCAAAGGCCTTGCGAGACCTGTCGACCGGCCGTGCCGCAGCTTGCCGTACCGCCCCTAGCCTGCAGATATGCGCAACGACGTGTCGGTATCCGAGATTCTGCCCGTCGTCGTCGGGGTGGACGGTTCACGAACCGCCCCGGCAGCCGTGGATCTTGCCGCGGCGGAGGCGGCCCGCCATGGAATCCCGTTACTCATCGTGCACGTCTGGCCCGGCCAGTACACCGGCGTGTTCCGAAGCCGCGGCGTGGTGCCCTCCCGAGCGGACGGCCTGCGCCTGCTTGAGGTGTCGGCTGGCCGCGCCCGCCTGTCGGCTCCCGGCCTGGATATTCGTACCGAAATGCTCGACGGGGGTACGGCTTCAATACTGACTCGCTTCTCCGAGCGTGCGCGCCTGCTCGTAGTGGGGCATCGGGACGATGTCATCACCCGACCCAGCTGGGGTTCGACGACCGCCTACCTGGCACATCACAGCGCATGCCCGCTGCTGGTGCACCGCGGCGTCGTGCCGTCGCGCGGGCCGGTCGTCGTCGCGACGTCCGCCCGTCCAGCCGGCGACAGTACGCTCGGGTACGCGTTCGCTGAGGCAGAGCTCCTGGAGAGCCGCCTGGTTGCAGTACACATGTGGACCAGGCCGGGCGCCGCTGACAGCGCACCGCCAGTGATGAAGCCCGGTGGGTACGCCACCGAGCGTGGCGCGGCCGACAACAGGCTCGCTGAAGTGCTTCAGCAGTGGTCCGCGCGGTTCCCCGGCGTACCGGTGGATCGCCTCGTCGTCCACGATCTGGACATGGCGTACACGATCCAACGGGCGTCGCGGCGGGGCCGCCTGCTGGTGGCCGGCATCGGGGAGAGCGGCCGCTTCGCGGAACTGCTGTACGGGTCCGCTAACCGCAACGCTCTTCATCAGGCGACCTGCCCGGTTGCGCTGGTCCCGGGCCGGTGGCTGTCACCAGAGAGACCCGGTCAGCCGGTCCTCCGCGGCCGGAGCGACCATTAGCGGACACGTCGTTTCATGCACGAGTTGGCGAGTCGTGGCGCCCAGCCAGGCGGGATCGGCCGGCAGCCGCAAGGACGCCGCGGCTCGTTTCCACGAGCCGCGGCATGACGGTCATCGTCAGCCCCGGTGGCGGACCACCGCCGTCGGGCAGGCCGCATGATGGACGAGATGGCGCCCGACCGAGCCCAGCACCACGCTGGTGAGGCCACGGTGTCCGCGGGTGCCGACAACCACCAGCTGAGCTGACCGTGACCAGTCGCCCAGCAAGCGGCGAGCCGATCCGTGGCGCACCTGACGGCTGATCCGCAGGTCCGGGTACTTCTCGGCGAGGCCGGCAAGCGACTCGGCCAGGACCCGCCGCTCTTCGTCGCCGTCCGACCAGAACTCGGAGGTCATCGGCAGGTTGTCGTTGAGCTCGGTGTGGTTCGCGCGGTCCCAGGCGTGCAGGGCGACCATCTCGGCGCCGCGCAGGTCCGCCTCCTCGGCCGCGAACGCCAAAGCCTCGACGGAGTCGGGTGACCCGTCTACGCCCACCACGACCGGACCGTCCGCCCGGGCATCGCCTCGTATGACCAGGACCGGGCACGTGCCGTGCGTTGCCAGTCGCAGCGCGACCGGGTCGATCACCAATTCGGCCAGCCCGTTGTTGAGGCTGCGGTCGCCGATCACGAGGAGCGACGCCCGCCGGCTCGCATCCAGCAGGACGATTGCCGGGCCGCCGGGGACGACTTCGCAGGTGACCGCCACCTGTGGCGCGCATCGCGCGGCCAGAGCGACGGCCTCGGTCACGAATTTCTCGCCCTGTTCGTAGGAGAAGCGGTGCACCGGAAGAGAGGTGGAAACGCCCGCCGGTACCCAGACGAGGGCATGCACGATGTGCAGCGGGCGGTGGCGCAGAGCCGCCTCGGCGGCGGCCGCCTCAACGGCGGCCAGCCCGCGGTCGGAACCGTCGACGCCGACGACGATCGGGGCACCGTTGAACGCGGTCATGTCGGCTCCCAGGAGCGATGCTCGATGCGTGCCTCGGCTCCCGGGAAGATCAGGGTGGTGCGACCAGTGTCGAGCCACTTGACCTGGTACGGCGGGGCGCCGTCGGCGTGGCTCAGGGCGGTGATCACGCCAGCACGGCGCGTGTCGCCCAGATGGGTCGCTTCAAGGACGATTCGGTCACCGACCTGCGCGATCATGACTGACCACCTCCTGTGGCTCCAGGGCCCACCGGGATGCCGTCCGAGGCCGGCCGTTGTCCGCCTTGGCGACGGTGGGCCGCACGGCTCGATGGCCGTCTCTTCTACTCGGTCGCCTCGTTCTCCGGCACTCCGATGGGCTCACTGCAAGCATCGTCGAGGGCGGCAGGCATTGTCAGAGTCATTGGTCCCGACTCGGGCCGGACAGTCGGCACTGGTGGCCGAGTGTCCTTCGAGGTGCGCTGTAAGCAGGGCACAAATCGGAGGTCACCGATGATTCGCAGCCTTCTCGCGATGGCGATTCTGGCAGGATTCCTCACGGGCTGCCCCGGCGCGCCGGCAGGAACCCCGCCGCCGGCAAGTCCCGGCACACCGTCACCGGCGGTCACCTCAACCGCCCCGACGCCTGGGACACCGCCACATTGGGGCTCCAGCCCGCGAACCGTCGACCACCACCCCGCGGTCCCGCCCGTGCCGGTGTTGCTGCGCGTCCGCTCCGCCGCACACTCCGAGGAAGGCTTCGACCGCATCGTCTTCGACCTCAGCGAAGCGCTACCCGGTTACTCCGTCCGCTACGTCTCTCGCGTAACCGCGGATCCGTCCAGCAAGGCCGTTGCCGTGCCGGGTCCGCACCACCTGCTGGTCGTCCTGCACCCGGCTCAGGCGCACCTCGACAACGGCACAGCCACCGTGTCCGGAGTGCACCCTCTGAACCTCCCGATGCTCCGGTCGTACGCCATCGTCGGAGACTTCGAGGGGCATGTCTCGATCGCGCTGGGCATTGAGGACCGAGCGGGCTATCGGGTCGGGGAGCTGCCGGGCCGGATTTATCTGGATGTCGCGCATTGACCCTAAGCCGTCACCGGCCCCGGCAAGGGGCCGGTGACGTATGCCGCTATCAGACGCGATGCCGTTCGGTCTTCATCGCCTCGCCCAGCTCCGCCGCCCAACCTCGTGCGCGTTCCACCTCGCCCTCCAGCAGCGGACCGGGCGTGCCGGCGACCCGGAAGCTCTGCGGGGCGGCCAGCATCCGGCAGCCCAGCCTGCGTAACTGCCGGTGCGCCTTGCTTGCCGCGGATCCCGGCACGAACCGCTGTTTGACCTTGGTGTCGAACGTGGCCGCCGCTACGCCGGTCAGCATCGGTGACACGTCCAGGTACTCGCGCAGACCAGCGTCGGCCGGCCGGGAGCTGCCCTGCTCGACCGCGGCTTGCCGGGTCGCCGCCCGGCTCAGGCCGAACGCGTGTGTTGGTCCGCCGACAACGATCAGGTCGTATTCCGCGGCCGAGGGCATCGTGCGAGCCTCGGCGATGGTCACCTCCAGTACGTCGCCGAGCCCGTCGGCGATCGCCCGGGCGATCTTCTCAGTGTTGCCGAACATGGATTCGTAGACGACCAGTGCCTTCATCGCAGGTCTCCGTTCACGGCGTCGGGTACTTGGCGAGGATTTGCCGCAACCGCTCGACGAAGCGCAACGACTCCTCGTGATCGCGCTGCCAGACGTTGCGGCCGAAGATCAGGCCGGTGGCGCCGGCCGACATCGACTCCTGGGCCTTCTCGAACATGACCTCGTCGCTCGCCCGGCTCCCGCCGGAAACAAGCACCATGGTCCGGTTCGCCGCCCGCACGACCTCGTCGATGGCTTCTTGGCTGCTGAACTCGCTGCCGTACTCGGCGGGGACATCGGCGTGCTTCTCCGGGTGCGGGAAGTTCACCTTCACCACGTCGGCTCCCAGTTCGCTGGCGACCCGGGCGGCGTAGTGCACGGCGTAGAACGAATCCTTTCCGCCCTTGTGTTCGATGGCCTCGCCCCTCGGATAAGCCCACACGATCAACGGCATGCCAAACCTTTGCGCTTCCTGCCGTACGCCTCGGAACTGCGCGAAATCGTCTTGCTGCGCTGGAGTCCCGACGTAGAGCGTGTACCCGACCGCGTCCGCGCCGAGGCGTACGGCATCCTCGACCGACGCGTGCAGTGGTGACAGCGCGCTGGCGTCGCTGGGAATGTCGGTCTTGCCGTTGAGCTTGAGGATCAGCGGAACCTCGCCGGCGTAGTCCCAGTAGAACTTTTCGGCGAGCCCGATCTGGATGGCGATGCCGTTGAAGCCGCCTTCGAGCGCCAGCCGCACGATGTACTTCGGGTCGCTGGCGATCGGGTCGGCGAAGAAGTCTCGTGGACCGTGTTCCAGTCCTTGGTCGTACGGCAGGAACAGCGCTGTCCCGTTGCCCAGCCCGTGCTTGTAGAGAATCCGATGCAGCCTGGCCTTTTTCCCGGCGCTCAGACCACAGATCGCGAGCCGCATCCGCGTACTCATGGCGGTCTCCCTTCCTCCGTCTTCCACGTTGCCGTCCGTGCCGGGCGCGGGTCAGGGCCGGAGGACCTGCAATGGCCGTCCGAGTGTCACGTCGGCGAGGGCGCGGTCGAGGATGTCGTCGACGGGCTGATCGGTTGCCACGTCGGTGGCTTGCGGCCATGGGGCTACAGCGGCTGCCATCGCGGACGCGATCGCGGCGTCCGCGTCCGACATCCCGCCGGCGCGACGGGCCAGCCGCTCGTTGACAGTCGCTCGGTCCGCCGTGCAGCGAATCTCGCGGACCCGGCTGTGTGTAGCGGCGCCGAGCGCACGTGCCGCCTCGCGGTGCCGTTCGGCCGTCCACGACGCGTCAAGGATCACTGTCTCACCGCGCCCCAGCAGTCGCTCGGCGCGGTGCAGCAGCTCGCGATAGGTTCGATCGGTCCACTCGGTGGTGTAGATGCCGTGGCGGTACGCCGCGGACGCGCTCATCTCGGGTGCGAGACCCGCCAGCTCCTTGCGGATCCGGTCGCTCGACAACACGACCGCGCCGAGCCGATCGGCCAATGCGCCGGCCAACGTGGTCTTGCCGGTGCCCGGGCCACCACCGACCAGCACGAGACGCACCGTCCCGGCGCGAAGATGACGCAGCGTGAGGTCGGTGTAGGTGGCGACGTCGGCCGTCGCGGACAGGTCACCCTGTTCGTGACGCAGGCACGCGACCTTGGCGCGGACGAACGCCCGGTAGGCGATGTAGTGGTCGCGCAGTGCCGCCGGGGCCGGGTCACCGCTGAACTCCGCGTACCAGTCGAGGAACAACCGTGCCAGGTCGTTGGCGCCGAGGTGCTCGATGTCCATCGCGAGGAACGCGGCGTCGTCGAGGGCGTCCAAATATCGCAGCCGGTCGTCGAACTCGAGGCAATCCAGCGGGCGGGGCCCGTCGTCGAGGCAGAACACATCGTCGGCGATCAGGTCGCCGTGGCCGTCCACGATGCGGCCGTGTTCCACGCGCTCGCCGAACAGCGGTTCCCGCCCGGCCAGAAACTCGTGAGTCAGATGCTCGACCTCGATGGCGGCGCCGGCGTCCAGCACCCCGTCGTGAAACGGCCGCAGCTGGGCGAAGGTGGCGTCCCATCGACCGCGCAAGGCTGCTCGCGTGCCCTCGGCGGCGATCACCGGGCTGCGGTCGGCAGTGGCGTGGAACCGCGCCAGCAGACGGGCCAGCCGGCGCAGGTCGTCCTCGACTGGCGCCCCGGCTCGGATCAGCGTGGACAGCCGGCGCTCGGGCGGCATCCGCCGCATCACCACCAAGTGGTCCCAGAGCTCGCCGCCGGGGCCGTGCACGTCGGCTACGCCGAGGTAGACGTCGGCGGCCAAGCGGCGGTTGAGCTCGACCTCACGGTGGCAGACGGCATTCCGGTCGGTGCGGTCGCGAAAGTCCAGGAAGCCGAGGTCGACGGCCTTCTTGAGCTTGTATGCCCGATCGCCCAGGAAGAGCAGGATCGCGGCGTGCGTCTCGAGCACCTGCGCGCGGTATGCCGGTCCCATCACGCGCCTCCCTTCGGTCAGCTCCTGCCCTCACCTTCTCTTTCGCGGCCGTTGTCCGACCAGGGACCAATGGCACTGGTTGAGGCGGTGGTTCAGGTTTGCGATGGAGGTGAAGCAAGCGAAGGAGGTGCCGTCATGCTGCACACCCGGGCATGGACCGTGGATGTGACGATCACGGAGGACGAGAAGAAGCGGCTCACCCATGCGGCGGCTGTACTGCACACCGATGCCCGTGCGCCCATCCGGGGCGAAGGCGAGGCCCGCCGCCGGCCGGCCGACACCGAGGTGCCGGAGATCGGCGACGAACTGGCCACCGCGCGGGCGCTGGCCGATCTGGCCTACAAACTGCTCGACGTCACCGCGGGCGACATCGAGCAGTTCACGCACCGGCCCGTGCACCTGACATCGTGATCGGACGGCGCTCAGGCGTACGTGATGAACTCGATGGGCCTCAGACGGGGAGTGGCCGGCGGCACCTCCCCGGCCATTTCCATGGCCAGCCGCAACACCAGGTGCGGGTAGCCGGACCAGTTCAGCAGTCCGCTGATGCGGTCCCGGCTGCCGGCGACCTCGGTGACGACGCTCAGCGGCAGGACGGCCACGTCGAGCGCGGTCGCGGTCAGCCATCCGGCGGACAATGCCTCCCCGGCCCGCAACCAGTCGACCCCGTCGTCGTCAACGGTGTGCAGGACGGCGAAAACGGCGGAATGCTGGTAGGACTGCTCGATCAGCACCGTCCCGGCACCTCGCAGGGTGCGCACGGGCGCGGTCAGCAGGTACGGGTCAGCGGGTAGGGCGGTGGCGGGCACGCCAGTGCGTGACGGCCGGTCGCCGCCCACCCATGCGGCGACCTCGACCTGCCATTCCGGATCAGCCGCCTCGACCTCCTGAGCCTTCTCGGCCGCCTCGGCCAGCACGAACAGCTGCCGAGGCAAGAGCTTGGTGAGATCCGCCCCCTCGCCGCGCACGGCCCGGCAGATGCTTTGCACGCGGTGCAGATCGATCGGCGCGCCGGGATGGCCTCGGCGGTCGGTGTGCCGGCGGGGAATCTGCCGCAGCAGACGCGCGGCCTCGTTGTCGGTCGATGTGCGCCCGCGGAGCTGGAGGCGGGCCAGCAGCAACGGGTCTCCCGGCGTCCGGATGACGTCGGCGGACCAGCCGTCCGCCGCCAGCTGCAAGCGGGCGTGATGCAGGGCCGCACCGCAGCTCAGGATCGCCAGACGGGCCTGCGGATCGGTGGCCCGCAAGACCCGCCGGGGGTCGAGGCGCAGCTCGAGCGAGTCCTTGCCGACGGTCCAATGCCACGGCTGGCTGTTGTGCAGCGACGGCGCCCGCCCGGCCACGATGGCGGCCTGGCCGAGCGCAGCGGAGGGTTCTGCTGTCATGGCTACGCCTCTCCTCCGTCCTCGTCGATTTCCACGACATCAGCCACGTCGCGCCGTGGGGCGGAGTGGCCCGGGGTGCCGTAGCCGAACCGAATCGTGATTTGCGGCCAACCCGTGCGGCCCAGCGACCGGCGCAGCTGTTCGCGCGCGGAGGGCACCTCGATCGGCTGGCTGATCATGGAGGTGTCCAGGCCGGCGTCGGTGGCGGTGAGCAGTACCCGCTGCAGGGCCTGCCCGGCTGCGGTGTGGTCGATCGGCTGGTCGCCGGAGACGCCGAGGATGCCGACCAGCGGCTCCGGCTCGTAGTCGCGGCCGGGCGCCCGTGGCCGGTCGTTGAAGAAGCGTTGCGGGAGCAGGTCCTGCGGTTCCGGCAGCGGCGCTCCGGCGGTCACCGGGATGCCGTCGCGGGCGCCGTTCACGTGCGTCCATCCGGCCAGTTGCATCTGGTAGGCGGTGTCGCGGCGGAGCACCCGATCGGCGCCCTGCGCGATTTCCGAGAACGCGGTCAGCGCCGTCATGCCGACCAGCAGGTCGAGCCAAGCCCCCTCGTCGCGGGCGGCGTCGAGCAGCCGCACCCGTGTCACGGTCGGAACCTGGGCAGGCCAGAACGGGCCTCGGTTGCTGTGGCGGCGCGGGATCGCCGCGTGCAGGTCCCGTTCGGCATAGGTCGGTGGACGGGGTGGGCCGGGCGTAAGCCGGGCCACAAGGTCGCGATCGTCCGGGTCCGGGTGGAGTGTGACGCTCGCCGGCCGGCCCGCGGCGGCCAGGGCGAGGCGAGCGTTGTATGTCGCAGCACCGCAAGCGAGGCGGGCCGCCCACCCCCGCTCGTCGAGGTACCTGAGCCGCCGTCCGGGGTCGACATGGACCTCGATCGCGCCGTCGCGGAGCCGAAACAGCCATGGCTGGCTGTTGTTGAACGAGGGCGCCTGGATGCCGGCCTCCGCGGCCTGAACGAGGTCCTTCTCGTAGTAGGCAGACACCCGCCCGCTCCTATTCGATGATGGTGATGACGTCACGGGGATCGCGGCGCGGTGCCAGCGGCGCTGGATCCTGCCCGACGGGGAGGTAGCCGAGCCGGACGGCGATGTACGGCTCACCGATTCCGGCCAGCAGCCCGCGCAGCAGGTGTTGCGGCCACTCGACTTCGACGGCGTCGCTGAGCGGCGCGGTTGCGAGCCCGTCGGCGGTAGCCAGCAGCAGCAGGGCGGAGAGGGCCTCGCCGCCGCGCAGCAGGTCCACCGGCTGATCACCGGTGCCGAAGACGACGACGTAGGCGGCGCCCTGGTCGTGGGCACCCCCGGCGTCGAGCCCGGCGGTTTCATCGGGCGCGAAATCGCGTATGGGAACTCGGCGAAGTTCAGATTTCACAGCCGTCGCCGGCGGCACGCCGTCACCGGTGAACGACGGGCGGTGAGTCCAGCGGTACAGTTCCGCGCGGTAGTCAGGGTCGTCGATTTCGGCGCCGGCCGCCAGTTCGGCGGAGATGGCCAGCTGAGCGATCTGGTCGGGCCGCACGACGTGCAGGTAGGCGCCCTCAAATTCGACGAAGCGCCGCAGCTTGGTCAGTTCGAATTCGGTGACCTCGCGGTCGCCGAACGAGCGCCGGTCGGTGTGCCGGTGGTAGATGGCGGCGGCCATCCGCTGTGCCTCGGGATCGGGCGGCACCGGGTGGAGCAGCCGGATACGGGCCAGGAGCTGGGTTTTCGCGGGATCAGGCATTCGTTCGACCGTGGCGGACCAGCCTGCGGCGTTCAACGCCGTCCGCGCGTGATGGAGGGCGGCGCCGCAGCTGATCAGCAGCAGGCGGCCGTCCCGGTCCGCGGTGGTGAGCTGCCGCGACGGGTCGGCGTACAGCTCAAGCGCGTTGCCGGTCAGGCGCCAGCTCCAGGGTTGGGTGTTGAAGACCGAGGGAGCATGTTGCGCGGCGCGAGCGGCCTCTTCGAGCGGTGTCATGGCGAGAACCTCCGTGTGTGCTGTCTCCACTCACGGTGCCGCTGGCGTCCTTCGACGATCAGGGCCGAAAGTCCCCAATCGGCCGGTCAAGACGGCCCGTCCCGGAGGGTAGATATCCGTCGATGATTCCCGATGCCTGTCCCGTTCGGGACCTAGGTCCTGACCCGGTGAACCTTCCTCATGCACGTCCGCCAGTTGACCGATGGTCAAGCTGTCGCGGTGGACCCCCGCCGCATGGACTGATCGGAGAGGCCATGGACTCAATGCTGAAAAGCTGCGTCGTGCGACTCGATGACGAGGCTGTCATCACGCTCAACCACGAGGTCAGAACCCCATTGGCATCGATCGTAGGGAATCTGGACATCCTCATGGGGGCGCCGGATGCGGTAGATCCGCAGTATGACCGGGCGCTCTTCGCGATCGCTCGGGGCGTTGAACGTCTGACCGATGTCGTGGACGAACTCCTTCGGCAGGCTAGCCGCTGAGGGGGACCCGCCAGGTCAGGATCGTCCCGGTGCCGTCCGGTGCCGGACCGACCTCGAACGAGCCACCCAGGTCGTGTGCGCGCTCGCCCATGTTCGCGATTCCGCCGCGGGCCAGCGCGGGATCGATGCCGACGCCGTCATCCTCGACCCGTAGCAACATCTCGTCGCCGGTCGCGCGCAAGGACACGCGCACGGTCCGTGCGCCGGCGTGGCGGGCGACGTTCGACAGCGCTTCTCGCAGCACCGCCAGGAGTTCCGGAACGATGTCATCGGGGATGGCGGTGTCCACGGGACCCGTGGTGTCCACCACGGGGACGAAGCCGAGGGCCGGTGCTGCCGCCTCGACGGTCTCGCGTAGTTCGGCGCGCAGCGACGGTCCGGCCGGGGCACGCAGTTCGAAGATCGAGCGGCGGATGTCGCGAATGGTGGCGTCAAGGTCGTCGACGGCGGCGTTGATGCGTTTGGCCGCCTCGGACTTGCCGGCGTGTGGCACGGCTCCCTGCAGATGCATGCCGGTCGCGAACAGCCTTTGAATGACCACGTCGTGCAGATCGCGGGCGATACGCTCTCGGTCCTCCAGCACGACAAGTTGCTCGCGCTCCTCCTGGGCACGAGCACGTTCCAGCGCGAGCGCGGCTTGTCCGGCGAAGCTGGACAGCAAAGTGGCGTCCTCGTCGCCCGCGGGTCGTCCGTCCGCCGCCGTCACGATGAGAACGCCTTGCAACATATCGGATACTGCCAATGGGGCGGCCAGCGCCGCGGTGGCCGGCACGGGTCCGGGCCAGTTGGCCGAGTTCTGCAGGTCATCGACGATTCGATACTTCTCTTTGCCGAACTCGGCTGCCGCGGTGCTGTCTACCGCGATCGTCTTCCCCACGAGGCTCTGTATGGCGGTGTCGGAACTGTCGACCACCTCGATGGTGTGGCGGGCGTTGTCGGCGTTGTAGAGCAGTACCATGACCAGACCCGCGCCGGAGACCTCACGAGCGCGCCGGGCGATCAGCCGCAACGCTTCCGTACGCCGTACCGTGCCCAGCAGCACGCTGGTGATCTCCGCGGTCGCCGCCAGCCACTGCTCCCGGCGGCGGGCCAGGGCGAACAGGCGCGCGTTGTCGATCGCGATGCCCGCCGCAGCGGCCAGCGCCACCACGATCTCCTCGTCGTCGTCACTGAACTCCGGGGCACCTTGCTTCTCGGCTAGGTAGAGGTTGCCGAAGATCTGGTCGCGCGTGCGGACGGGAACGCCGAGGAAGCTGTGCATCGGCGGGTGGTTTGGGGGGAATCCATACGATTTTGGGTGCTTTTTGATATCGGGCAGGCGTACCGGGTGCGGGTCGGTTATAAGCAGGCCGAGCAGGCCGCGGCCGTGCGGCAGATCGCCGATCTTCGCATGTGTGGCGGGATCGATTCCGTGGGTGATGAAGTCGATCAGATCGGTGCGGTCGGCCCCGATCACGCCCAGGGCGCCGTAGCGGGCCCCGGCCAGCGCGCACGCTGACTCCACAATGCGTTGCAGGGTGCTGCGCAGGTCGAGATCGCTGCCGATCCCGACAACGGCGTCCAGCAGCGCGCGCAGACGCTCTCGACTGGTCATGACCTCGCCGACCCGGTCGAGCATCTCGGTCAGCAGCTCATCCAGGCGGACCCGGGACAGCGGCCGCAAGCCCAGCGATGGCCGGTCGCTCGCGACCGGTTCTTCGTCCACGTAGTCGAGATTAGCGGCGCGACCGGCGCGAAACACGCCCGGCGGGACTTTCGGCCCTTGGTACAGAGGCCGCACAGCGGTAGGAAGAGGAAGTGATTCGAGTCTTCTTGCTGGACGACCACGAGGTGGTCCGCCGCGGTCTGGTCGATCTTCTGCAGGCGGCCGGCGACATCGAGGTGGTCGGCGAGTCCGGCTCCGCGGTCGAGGCGACGCACCGCATCCCGGCGTTGCGGCCCCACGTGGCGATCCTGGACGCGCGCTTGCCCGACGGCAACGGCATCGATGTGTGCCGGGATGTGCGCGCCATCGACTCGTCGATCAAAGGGCTCATACTCACCTCGTACGAGGATGACGAGGCCCTGTTCGCCGCGATCATGGCGGGCGCGTCCGGTTACGTGCTGAAACAGATTCGTGGCACCGACCTGATCGACGCCGTGCGCAGGGTCGCCCAGGGCCAATCGCTGCTCGACCCCGCGTTGACTCAGCGGGTGTTGGAGCGGATCCGGCACGGCGTGGAGCAGCCGCGCGAGCTGGCCGCGCTGACCGACCAGGAACGCCGGATCCTCGAGTTCGTGGCCGAGGGCCTGACAAACCGCGAGATTGCCGGGCGCATGTTCCTCGCCGAGAAGACGGTCAAAAACTACGTGTCGAGCCTGCTGGCGAAACTCGGCCTGGAACGCCGTACCCAGGCGGCCGTACTCGCCACCCGGCTGCTCGGCGAACACCCCCACGGCTGAGGTTGCCACCCCCGCCTGACCTGCGAGTATGGTCACCAGAGGCCCCAGTGACGGGCCCATCGCGTACGGGCAAGACGTGGGTACTGCCGTCGGCGCTCAGATCTTGGGCGACTCGTGCCGACACTGCGACTATTGCGTACGCGGTGACCAGATCCTGTGTCCGCAGAAGCACTTCACCGGCATCATGATCGACGGCGGCTACGTCGAGTACGCCGTCCTCAAGGCCGATTTCGTGACGCCGCTGCCGCAGGGCCTGGATCCGGTCGGCACGGCTCCGTTGATGTGCGCGGGCCTGACCGCCTTCAACGCCCTGCAGCGCGCCGGGATCAGGCCCACGTCCCGCGTCGCGGTCATCGGCGCTGGGGGTCTCGGCATGCTGGCGATCCGTTACGCCGCCGCCATGGGAGCCCGCGTGGCCGTCATCGGGCGCTCGGACAGGGATCTGGCATCGGGCAAGCAGGCAGGCGACGAGCTTCTCATCTCCACCCAGGACTCCGACCCGGCCGAGGCACTGAAAGCCTGGCACGGCGGCGCCGACGTGATCCTCAACGCGTCGCCATCCACCGCGGCTGCCACGGCGGCCTTCACCGGACTCGCACCCGACGGCACCCTCGTACTTTGCGGGTATGGATCCGATCCGCTCATCCTTCCCACCGAAGCCATGGCTCTGCGCCGGCCACACACGATGATCAACCCCTCTGGATCACCGCACGACGCTCGCGACACCCTCGCCTTCTCCGCGGCGCACGGCATCCTGCCAGAATTCACCCCCATCGGGTTACGCGACGCCGGCACGGCGCTTGACGCCATGGCGCGCGGCCAATCCGGCCGAGGTCGATCATCATCTTCGACTGACCAGATGACGCCTAACCGTTTCAGGCGTAGCGATCGTGGCTAATTAGTACACCGTCAGCCCATGGTCGCGAAATTGGCTGTGCACCCGTTGCAGCAGGGCCTCGCTCGGAGCCGGCGTATCGGCGAGTGCGAAGGGCAGGCCGAGCGAACTGTACTTGGGCGCTCCAAGCCGGTGGAAGGGCAGCACCTCGAGCCGCTCGACGGTCGCCACGGATGCCGCGATATCTGCGACCGCGTCCACATTGGCGCGATCGTCGGTCAGGCCGGGCACCAATACGAAACGGACCCAGATCGGCATGCCGCGATCGGCGAGGCGGTGTGCGAATCGAACGGTCGGTGACAGCCGCCCGGTTCGGGTCACCTTGCGGTAGGTCGCCGGGACGCCGGACTTGATGTCGAGCAGCACGAGGTCGGTGGCGTCGAGCAGCCCGTCGTCGGCTCGGTCGCCGAGGAAGCCGCTGGTGTCCAGGGCGGTGTGCAGTCGCATCTCCTTGCAACCTCGCAAGACGTCGCGGGTGAACGCGGCCTGCTGCAACGGCTCGCCGCCGCTTATCGTGACCCCGCCGCCGGCGACCTTCAGGAAGCGCTCGTACCGGCGCACCTCGGTCAGCAAGGAATCGGCCGAGACGCGCTGGCCGCTGCGACGGAACCAGGTGTCCGGGCTGTGGCAGTACTGGCAGCGCAGTGGGCAGCCGGCCAGGAACGCGACGAAACGCGTTCCCGGCCCGTCGACACCGGTTGAGACGTCGAAGGAGTGCAGGCTGCCGGTGACGGTCATAGCGAACCGTGGAACGTGCGGGAAATGACGTCGCGCTGCTGTTCGACGGTCAGCTTGACGAAGTTGACCGCGTATCCGGAGACCCGGATGGTCAGTTGCGGGTACCTCTCCGGATGGGACATGGCGTCGAGTAGGGTCGACCGGTCGAGCACGTTGACGTTGAGGTGGAAGCCGCCGGCGTCGGTGTAGCCGTCGAGGACTCCGACCAGGTTCGTGACGCGTTCATCACGGGAGTGGCCGAGTCCATCCGGGGTGACCGAGGAGGTCAGCGAAATCCCGTCGCGCGCCGACCGGTACGGCAGTTTCGCCACCGACAGAGCCGCCGCGACGAGACCATGACGATCGCGCCCGTTCATCGGGTTCGCGCCTGGTGCGAACGGTTCCCCGGCTCGCCGCCCGTCGGGCGTGTTCCCGGTGTGCTTGCCGTACACGACGTTTGAAGTGATAGTCAGGACCGACATGCTCGGCTCGGACGCGCGGTAGGTAGGCTGCCGCCGGATCCTCTCCATGAACCGCGAGACAAGGTCGACCGCGATCTCGTCCGCACGATCGTCGTTGTTGCCGAACGTCGGGAAATCACCGTCGATCGCGTAGTCGACGACCAGGCCGTTCTCGTCGCGCAGCGCCTTGACATGGGCGTACTTGATGGCGGACAAACTGTCCACGGCGACCGACAGTCCCGCGATGCCTGTCGCCATGAACCGGTGCACCGGATAGTCGTGCAGTGCCATCTCGAGCCGTTCGTAGGCGTACTTGTCGTGCATGTAGTGGATGACGTTGAGCGCGTCAACATAGGTCTCGGCGAGCCAATCCAACATTTCCCCGTACGCCTCGACGACCGTCTCGTAATCGAGTACGTCGTCGGCGATCGGCGGCCGCGAAGGCGCAACCTGATCGCCGGTCATCTCGTCACGGCCACCGTTGATGGCGTACAGGAGGGCCTTGGCGAGGTTGGCGCGAGCACCGAAGAACTGCATGTCCTTGCCGACGCGCATGGCCGATACGCAGCAGGCGATCGCGGTGTCGTCGCTGTACGCCGGGCGGATCAGCTCGTCGTTCTCGTATTGAATGGCGCTGGTGTCGAGCGAGACCTGCGCGCAGAACCGCTTGAAGCCCTCGGGCAGTGCTGGCGACCAGAGCACGGTGAGGTTCGGCTCCGGTGCCGGTCCCAGGTTGTAGAGGGTCTGCAGGTAGCGGAAGCTGGTGCGGGTGACCAGAGGCCGCCCGTCGCAACCGATGCCACCCAACGACTCGGTCACCCACGTCGGGTCGCCGGAGAAGAGCTCGTCGTATTCGGGGGTGCGCAGGAAGCGGATGATGCGCAGCTTGATGACGAAGTCGTCGATGAGCTCCTGCGCCTGCTGTTCGGTGAGCCGGCCTTCGGCGATGTCGCGCTGTAGGTAGACGTCGATGAAGGAAGACGTACGCCCGAGCGACATCGCGGCGCCGTTCTGTTCCTTGGTCGCGGCCAGATACGCGAAGTACAGCCATTGGATCGCTTCGCGTCCGGTGGTGGCCGGCCCGCAGATGTCATAGCCGTACCGGTCGGCCATGAACCGCAGTTCTTCCAGCGCGCGGATCTGCTCGGCTAATTCCTCCCGGTCGCGGATGACCGTCTCGGACGACAGGTCGGCGTCGAGAGCAGTCTTGCGGGCGCGGCGTTCTTGGATGAGCCTCTCGACGCCGTAAAGCGCCACGCGCCGGTAGTCACCGATGATCCGGCCCCGCCCGTAAGCGTCGGGCAGTCCGGTGATGATGTGCGAGCGTCGGGCGGCCTTCACATCTGCGGGGTAGGCGTCGAAAACACCGTCGTTGTGCGTCTTGCGGTACTGGCTGAAGATCGTCTGCACGGTCGGATCGAGGCTGAACCCGTATGCCGCCAGCCCGGCCTGCACCATGCGCAGACCACCGTTCGGCATGATCGCGCGGCGCAGCGGGGAGCTGGTCTGCAGGCCGACTATCAACTCGTGGCCGCGGTCGATATATCCGGGCGCGTGCGAGGTGATGGTCGACGGGGTGTGGGCGTCGACGTCGTAGATCCCGCGGCGGCGCTCCTCGACGAACATCCGCTGTAGTTGCCGCCAGATCCGCTCGGTGCGGTGGGTGGGGCCGGTCAGAAACTCCGGTCCGCCCGCGTACGGCTCGATGTTGTCGTGGATGAACCCGGCGACGTCGATCGTCTCGCGCCAGCCGGTGCCGCGGAATCCGCGCCAGGCGTTGCCCATGGCTCCTCCTACGTTCCCCCTCCAGCCTGGCCGGGCACCGGTCCCGCCGGTTAGGGCCAGAGGTCCCTGTTTCGACAGCGTCAACGCTCCGAAGGACCACTCTGAACAGGGCTTCCGGCACTTTCGTCGGATTCCGTGCCGCCCGACGATCGAGGCGAGAGGAGAGCCGCCATGAAACGCCAAGCCATCGTCGTCGCCGCGGACGGCACCGAATCGAGCGGATCCGCCGTGACGTGGGCGGCCCGCGAGGCCGAGCGCCGCAACCTACCGCTGCGCGTGGTGCACGTCTTCGACTGGGATTGGAGCGAGGCACGCTACGACTACAGAAACGACTACTTGAACCAGGCCCAGCGCGTGGCCGAGGCCATCACCGGCAACGCCGTCCGGGCCGCCTTGTCGATCGCGCCCTACCTGGAGATCGAAGGCGATCCGCTGATCGGGCACGCCACCGCGCGGCTGCTCGGCGAGTCCAGCACTGCTGAGATGCTGGTGCTCGGCAGTCGCGGCCGGGGTGGGGTCGGCAGCCTGCTGCTGGGCTCGGTGAGCCAGCGCGTTGCGACGCACGCCGCCTGCCCGGTAGTCGTGGTCCGGGGCCGGGGCGACATTGTCGATGGGCCGGTCGCTGTCGGCGTCGACGACTCGCCGCTTGCAGATCACGTGCTCGACGTGGCGTTCGAGGAGGCAGCCGGGCGAGGTACCGCGGTTCTGGCGGTGCGGTCTTTTCCGTTGTGGCCCGGTGACCCGGACGTGGTGGGCGCCGAGGCGGAGGAGAGCGCTCGGTTGGACGAGCAGCTCGCGCCGTGGCGGGACAAGAACCCCGACGTGCCGGTTGGTATCTTGCTCACGCATGAGAACCCGGCCGCCACATTGGTCGCGGCATCGGCCGACGCGCAACTGGTGGTCGTCGGAACCCGTGGACGCGGCGTGCTCAGCGGAACCCTGATCGGATCGACCGGTCTCCATCTGCTGCATCATGCGCACAGTCCGGTGTACATCGCGCGTCAAAGGTCGTGAGGATCAGGCGTCCAGCCCTACGACCCGACCTGGTGCCCGGGCCATCCAGCGGTGGCACGCACCAGGCCGCGGACGGTGACGAGCAGGCCTTCGTACGCCTCGACACCGTGCAGCCATTCCACCGCCGTCGTCCCGCGGGCGGCCGTGGCGGTCGCGTACACGTCGGCCCAGAGCAGGCTGGGGCCGGTGACCGTGACCGATCGGCATGCGACAGCGGGCAGCCGGGTATGCGGGTCGATGATGTGGCTGCCGCGGTGGGTGCTGCCCGAGGTAGCCACCGCCCCGGAGCGGAGGTCGACGACCTGCATGACCCGTGTCGGGTCGAGAGGGTTCTCGATGCCGATTCGCCAGGGTGGCTGGTCATCGGGGGCGTACACGAGGATGTCGCCACCGGCGTTGACGCACCACCCATGACCGGCAAGGTCGGCCAGGTGCCGCGCGGCACGCTCGACCGCCCAGCCCTTGACGAGCCCGGACGGGTCGTAGCGCGGGTGGCCGTCGCGAGGGTCGGGCAGGCCTCGCGGGTCGAACCATCCCTCGGTGCGTTCGTGCGCCTCGTCGCACAGCCGCACGACGTCGTTCAACAGCGGGTCGGTCACCGCTTCGCCGCGCGCCCAGCGGGCTAGATCGCTGTCGTCGCGATACGGACTGCACACTCGGTCGATGCGGCGCAGATCGGCGAAAAGAGCCGTGACACAGTCGTCAATGGTCGGCGCGAGGTGCCGGCTGCGGATGTGGACGCTGATCGGCAAGCCCATGATCTGTTGCACCCAAGCACGCCGGACCGGTGTTTCGGTCGTCATGACAGGTGGGCGGCGTCGAGAGCGGACTGCAGCGACTGCAGGTACCCGTCGCTGGTGACGGTGGCGCCCGAGACGGTGTCGATGTTCGCGTTCTGCGCGGACAGGGTCTCCTGCGTCAGGATCGGCAGGGCGTACCCGTTGATCTCCTCGTCGCGGCCGTTGCCGTTGGGATAGACCGGTACCTGTACGTCGCTGATTTTGCCGTTAGTGACGGTGATGGCGACCTGGACGTCACCCCAGCGCGTGTTCGCCGTCGATCCGGTGTAGGTCTTCGTCCCCAACGTCGGTTTCGATGCGCTGGGCGCGGTCGTCTCCGGGGACGCGCTCGTGGCCGGGGCCGACGGGACGGTCAAGGTGATCGGCTCGGCGGCAGCATTGCCGCTGCCGCCGGTGCTGGTCCGGTAGCTGAACAACAGGACCAGGGCGGCGACGGTGGAGAACATCCACAGGGTGATCCGGCGCATGGGGCTCCCTACCAGGCGAACAGTTCGGTGTGCAGGTTCTCGGCGCGCACGCCGGCGGTGCGGGCCGCCGTCCGCGCGGCGTCGGTCCAGGCTTCCGGGCCGCACAGGTACACGTGGGCATGGACGATGTCGGGGACCATCGCGCGCAGCGCGTCGGCGTCGGTGTGACTGGCGTATTGCGCGGGCAGCCACGACGGCCGGCGTGCCCGGGATCCGAACAGATAGATCACCCGGACCCCGCGCTGGGCGGCGAACCAGTCGATCTCGCCGCGGAAGGCGATCTCGGCTTCGGTACGGGCGCGGTAGATCAGCGTGGCCGAACCTGGGGCGTACGACAGTTCGCCGAGCAGCGCCAGCAGCGGCGTGATGCCGATGCCGCACGCCATCATGACGACCGGACCACCCGCGTGGGACTCGCCGGTCAGTTTGCCGTACGGCCCTTCGATCAGCGTTTTCGTGCCCGGCTTGAGCGCGGCGACCCGAGCGCTGCCGTCTCCGAGATCCTTCACCGTGATCCGTAGCCCCGCCCCGTTCGGGGTGGCCGACAGCGAGAACGGATGCGAGCGCGACCAGCCGGGACCGTCGAGAAACCGCCAATGGAAGAACTGCCCGGCGCGCACCGGCAGCCGGTCGAGCCGCCGGCCGGTCAGGTAGATCGAGGTGAGCCCGGGGCCCTCCGGGACGACCCGGTCGACCACCAGGCGGTGGCGAAGATTGCGCCACAGCGGCAGGACGATCCGGTACGCCACGACTCCGCCGGCCGCCACCGCGTACAGCGTCCACCAGTACGCCGTCGCGGCGCGCGAGCCGATGAAGTCGGTGCCGGTCCACAGCTGGTGCGGCAGGGCCAGTCCGACGCCGACGTACGCGTAGAGGTGCAGCAGGTGCCACGACTCGTAGCGCAGCCGGCGTCGCGCCGCCCGGATGGAAGTGACCACCACCATGATCATCGCGAGTGTGCCGGCGGTCGCGAGCAGCATGCCGGGATAGGTCCAGATCATCTCCCACAGCTCGGCGAACGCGTTGGCATGTGCGGCGCCGGCGTAGCCGAGGGTGATCAGCACGATGTGCGCGATCATCAGCCAGAACGAGGTGAAGCCGGTCCACCGGTGCCAGCGCGCCAGGCGGTCCTGGCCGAACGCGCGCTCGACCAGCGGGATGCGGGCCAGCAGGAGCACTTGCAGCAGCAGCAGGTCGGCGGACCACAGCCCGGTCAGCCGCCCGGCCGACGAGACGGCATCCGCGCCGCCGCCGATGAGCTGCCGTACGCCGCCGCCGGATACCCACAGCGCTGTGACAATCAGCAGGGTCACGCCGGCCGTGAGCCCTGCGGCGTCGGCCCACCACTGGGGCGTGGCCCGGCGGTCGCTTGCGGCGCGCGCCATCGTGACGGTGGTGATTGCCATCTCCGTACCATCGACGGCAAACCTGCCGATGGGCCGTCCGGAACCTGTGGATTTCCTATGAAGCGGAGGGGTCGCTCTCACCGCTGAAGCGTTGCCCGCTGAAATGGGAAAATTCCCAGAAGGTCAGCCGAGCGAGGGCAGGCGAATGGTGAAGACCGCCCCCTGTCCCGGGGTGCTCGCAGCCTCGATCGTGCCTCCATGTCCGGTTACCACCTCGCGCGCCAAGGCGAGTCCCAGCCCGAAGCGGTGACGGTCGTCGTGGCCGCGGGCGAACCGGTCGAAGATCCGCTGAGTGTCGGCCGGGTCAAAGCCGCTGCCGTCATCGCGGACGACCATGGTCACGCGACCGTCGTCCGTGCGCAGCTCGATCGCGACGTGCCCGCCGGCCGCCGTGTGGCTCAACGCGTTGTCTACTAGGGCGGTCACGACCCGCCGCAGCGCGGTCGGGCGTCCCCGCACCAGCGAGGGCTGGTCCGGGTCCGGCTCGAGAACCAGTTCAACGCCCAGCTGGCTGGCCCGGTCGTTCATCGAGGTGACGACCCCGGCGGCGAGGACCGCGAGGTCGACCTCCTCGCCGACGCTGTCCACGGCCGGCAGCTGGGTGGACAGCAGCAGGTCGTCCACTACGTCGCCGAGCTGTCTCGTCCCGGCCAGCAGGTGCTCCACGTCCGCCCCGATGTCCTCGGCTGTGGCACCGGCTCGCATGTCGCGATCCAGCAACTGGACGCGGGTATGCAACTGGGCGAGCGGGGTGCGCAGCTCGTGCCCGGCGTCCGCGACGAACCGGCGCTGCCGGGCGAGCGCGTCGCCGAGGGGTGCGATCGCACGCCGGGCGAGCAGGATCCCGGCCGCGGCCGAAACGCCCAGCCCGAGCACCTCGGCGGCACCGAGCGCTACGAGAAGCCGGCGCCGCTCCGCCTCCGACGCCGCCAAGCTCCCCACCACCTGCACGGTCATAGTGCCCTTGCGCCGGGTTTCGACGAGATACGTGGTGCCGTCGATCTCTTTAGTGCTGAGCCCGCCCGGATCCCGGAGCGCCGCCACATCCGGGAAGCCCGCCGGCGCACCCGGTGTCGCCTGGAGTCGTCCGGCGGCGTCCAACCGGAAGATCCAGCTGCCGATGGGCGGATCGGTGACGTCCTCCTCGGTGGCCGCGGTGCGTTGCAGCGAACGTTCCAGCGCCCGGCGGCCGCTGTGGCTGACCACGATCAATGCCACGGCTCCCACGATCAACAGGACCAGCGTGATCGCCGCGGCATTCTGAAGCGCCAGCGTCCGGCGGGCCCGGCGCAGCAGCAGCCGATCGGGGTCCGCCCGGTTCACAGCGTGCCGAGCCGGTAGCCGGTGCCGCGGACCGTGGTCACCACGCCGGCGCCCAGTTTGCGGCGCAGGTAGTGCACGTAGGTGTCGGCCAGCGACTCGGTCGCCGACTCCGGAAAGACCCGGCTCACGATCTCGCCACGGCTGAACACCCGGGCCGGGCTACCGGCGAGCAACCGCAAAAGATCGCTCTCCCGCCCCGAGAGTGTCGTGACACGCCCGTCCGAAGCCGTCACCGTACGGGTGATCAGGTCGAACTCGGCGTAGCCGATCGGCAGGCAGTTGTCGACCGGCGGCCGACGGCGCAGCAAGGCGCGCACCCGGGCCAGCAGCTCGTCCACCTCGAAGGGCTTGACCAGGTAGTCTTCGGCGCCGCTGTCCAACCCTGCGACCCGATCGGCGACAGTGCCGAGCGCCGTCAGGACGATGGCGGGCGCCTGCAGCCCGGCCCGGCGCAGCCGCCCGATCAGGTCCAGCCCCTCGATCGCGGGCAGGCGGCGGTCGACGATCAGCAGGTCGGGGCGGCTGGTGAGGGCGAGATGCAGCCCGGCCTGCCCATCGCGGGCCAGGGCGGCGGCATACCCGGCCTGCCGGAGCAGGCGCAGCAGGAGCTCGCCGAGCTCACCATCGTCCTCGACGACCAGCACGCTGGTCACCCATACCTCCTTCACCCGTACGGGAATTGTCCTCGACGCACCTGGGAGAACTCGAAGAATCGTCTCCTAGCGTCCGGGCCGTGACCACCGTGAACGGGCTGCCCGCCCACGTCCTGTTAGTGCACGCCGTCGTCGTGCTGCTGCCACTGGCCGCCTTCCTCCTGGCGCTGACCGCTGTCTCGCCGGCGGCCCGGCGCCGGCTGGCCGGCCCCAACGCGATTCTGTCCCTACTCGTCGTGGTGCTCGTGCCGGTCACCACGAGCGCCGGGGAATGGCTGCAGAACCGCGTGCCCCAGACGGCCTTGCTGAACCACCACACCGAGCTCGGTGACACGGCCATCTACTACGCGATCCCGATCGCTGTCCTGGCCCTGGTCGTGTGGTGGCGAACCCGCGAAGAGCGGGTCGCCTCACCCGGCGGCCACACCTACCTCGCGCCCCGCTCGACCGCCGTGACCAGCCTGGTCGCGGTGCTGGCGCTCATCGTGGCCGCGGCCGGTGTGTTCGGCATCTACCGCATCGGCGACTCCGGCGCGAGAGCAGCGTGGAGTGCGAGCGCCGGTCGCTGAGCGGGTGGTCCCGGCGCCATCGCCCCTCGGTGCCGGGACCACCCGCTCAGATCAGTTGCTGGCCGGAACCGGCGGCAGTTGCTCTGGCACCCGGCCGCCGGGTCCGCCGACCGGCGGAGGCGGTGGGGTGTGCCTGCGACCCAGACCGACGCCACCGAGCACGATCAACCCGACCGACAGCAAACCGATCATGATGCCGGCCGCCAACAGGCCGGCGCCGATCGCGGTCAGATCGGGCACCTGGATCGCGCCATGAACGTTCGCCACGACGCCCGGTGAGCCGTCGGCGTTCGCGACGACCACGGCGTACCGGCCGTCGGTAACGTCCCACCGCATCGTCACCTCGTCGGATCCGCTGGCGGTGGCGACCCAGAACGACTGTGTAGCCGGGTCACTGACCGCTCGTGTTACGCCGGGTGCGCGCTCATACCGGGCGGTGCCGGAGACCAGGCCGGTCATCTCGTCGTGCGCGGTTCCGGCCAGCCAGCCGTCAACCGCGCTTTGCGAGGCGATGCCGACGAAGATGTCCTGGCCGTTCGCCGAGCGGGCAGTCACCCGCAGGCCGCCGACGTCGGCGACGTCCCGCGTCCACAGGTCGGTGTCGGTGATGGTCAGGTTTTCCGCGGTGATCGCCGCGGTGCTCGTGCTCAGGGCCAAGGTTGGGCTGGTGACGTACCCCGCTCGATCACGGGCGGCATCCAAGCCGAGCAGCACGCCGTCGCCGACGCCAAGACCGGCGGCAGGAGCGAGCAGCAGTACCCCCGCCACGAGCGCAAAGACGTAACCGCCCGCGGACGCGGCCGGCGATGGCGCCCGGTCCGGCGGGTCCGGCGACGGCTCCGGCTCGGCTTCGCCCTGATCCAGCCGGAACGGCGGGTAAGGGGTCAGCAGGATCAGGTAAGCCATCACCCGCAGCCCCCATCGGGCCATGCCGACCAGCAGATCATGCAGCCCACGCGGATAGTGGCCGGTGAACAGCAGCGCCAGCGCGGCGACGAGCAGCACGGCCGCGATCACGCTCACCGGCGCGCCATCACGCCGGGTCGCCGCACCGGCCAGCGCACCCAGAATGACCAAGTGCGGGAAGGCGAACAACCACGCGACCAGCGGCAGCCAGCGCTTCGGTTGCTCGTGGGACTCAAGTCGGAGGCGCGCCGGATAGTCAGGCACGTCCGCAAGCGTGAACGGCGGGTACGTATCGGTGCCGAGGGCCTGGTAGCCGTAGTAGCCGACGCGCCACGTCCAGCGCAGCACGCCCATGTTGTAGGCGCGCACCGGCTCCGGGTAACGGCCGGTGACCAGCACGGCCAGGTAGGCCACCAGGGTGAGCACCACCAGGCCGGTCCATAGCACCAACAGAACGATGTAGTGCGGGATCAGCAGCAGCCATTTGACGAGCCAAAGCCAGCGGCTCAGCCTCGGATCGGGGTGCGCCTCGACCCGTACGGGATAGCGGTTCACGATGCCTCCTCTCAGTTCACGACCCGGATAGTCGCGGTGGCCTCGCCGGAATACCTCCCTCGACGATCAGGGCCGTTCCGGTCCGGCAACCAGGGTCCGATGACGCGTCCTCGAGGTCCGAACGTCCCAGCCGTCGGGTCGGGACCAATGGCCCTGGTCGGATCCGCACACCACGGGCGACGATGGCAATGAAGCCCACCGGTACCTTGGCGAAAGCCTTGGACGGCGGCTCGGCGCGACCGTTCGGTGTCCGATCAGCGCCCCCTGCCGCCGCGGGTTGCCAGAGCGCCCCGCCGGTGGGCCGCTACTTGATCCGGACCGTGCACGGACCGGAGGTGCGAGGAATGTACGGCTGGCAGGTCGAGGCACCAGGCCCCGACATCCACCGGGCCATGACGCGGGTGGCGATGACGGCACCTCGCCCCGCTCCCGGTGAGCTTCTCGTCGCGGTCGACGCATGTGGGGTGTGCCGGACCGACCTGCACGTGGTCTCCGGTGACCTCCCGGTGCATCGCCGCGGCGTCGTGCCGGGGCACGAGATCGTCGGTCATGTCGTGGAACTGGGCGCAGGGGTGACCACCTTCAAGCCGGGCGATCGGGTCGGTGTCGCCTGGCTGCGAGAGACCGACGCAACCTGTCGCTACTGCGTGCGTGGTGCCGAGAATTTGTGCCCCGCATCGCGCTACACCGGCTGGGACGTCGACGGTGGCTATGCCGACTACACCACCGTGCGCGCCGACTTCGCCTACACCCTTCCCGACGGTTACTCCGACGTCGAACTGGCTCCGTTGTTGTGCGCCGGCATTATCGGCTACCGGGCGTTACACCGCGCGGACCTGCCGGAGCACGGCGTTCTCGGCATCTACGGTTTCGGTGCGTCAGCGCATCTGACCGCCCAGGTGGCGCTTGCCCGGGGTGCCCGTGTACACGTGTTGACCCGATCACTGCAGGCACAGAAGCTGGCGCTCAAGCTCGGTGCGACGTCAACCGCGGGCGCGTATGACGCGGCGCCTGAGCCACTGGACGCGGCCGTGCTGTTCGCGCCGGTCGGCGACCTTGTCCCAGTGGCATTACAAGCCCTGGACCGCGGTGGCACGCTGGCGATCGCCGGGATCCACTTGAGCGACATCCCGGCGCTGAACTACGACCGCGATCTGTTCCAGGAACGGACTGTCCGCAGCGTCACCGCCAATACCCGCGAGGATGGGCGCGACCTGCTGGCGTTCGCGGCTGAGCACCATCTTCACGTCGCCGCCACGCCTTACCCGATGGAACGCGCGGCGGAGGCACTCGTAGACCTTGCCGCGGACCGGGTGAACGGGGCGGCCGTACTGGTCCCGTAGCCGAGGAGGACGTCATGAGCGGCATCTGCGCCCGGCCATCGATCTGATCGGCGCACTGGGCGGCAACCCGAATGGGTCGCCGCCCGCGCGATGTTCAACGGTGAGGGTGATGTTGGGTTAACGCGCCGATCGCGGCGGCCACGGTCACGGTGACCACGGCGGACACCGTCGGCAGCAGCGCGGCGTATCCCATGGCGATGAGCTGACGTTTCCACATGGCTTCCTCCTCTCCACGATTCGGCGAATGGCCGGCGGCCCCGAGGCCACCGGCCATTACGCGAAACTTCAGATGAGCCAACGGTTCTTCTGCACCAGCGGGAGCGATGCCCACCAGCGGCCGAGCCCCCAGGTGTGCCCGGCGTAGGTGAACGCGAGGGCGATGGCGGCGACGGCGTAGATGAAGTGGTAGTCGGTGACCGGGTTGGTGGACATCGACGGTTCCCCGGCGCTGGTGGTGCGGTCCGGCGGGAACTCGGCGAACCACATCAGCGCCATCATCACGGTGGCCGCGACGGCGGCCAGGCGCATGCCGATGCCCAGGATCAAGGCCACGCCGATGGCGAGCAGCCCGAGCATGAACAGCCAGTCGGCCCAGGGGTCGCCCGCGATGTTGTGGAAGAAGTTCTCGAAGGGGCCGACCTCGACACCGGACAGGAAGCCTTTGGTGGGGGAACCCCCGTTGATCCAGGCTCGGGCGGACGGGGTCGCGAAGCCCCAGCCGAAGGTCTTGTCGAAGAACGCCCACAGGAAGACGAAGCCGAGCGAGATGCGCAGGACGGCGAGTGCCTTGGCGGCGTTCGTGGTGAGCATGGAGCCGGGCGCCTCAACCCGTTCGAGGTGGGCGGCGGTGCCCCGGCCGGTGGTGGTCATGGTGTCCTCCTTATCGATGTCCCGTTGACTCCGACACTGCCGGAACCGCGCCGGGAACACCGGGGCCTGAACGCCCTATCGACCGGGACCAAAGTCCCGACTTCGGAGGGGGCTATCGCCCTGTCGATCCGCGCGCCGGGACCTTCGGCCCTGCCTGACCGGGCGGTTCGGCGCAACGCTGACGGTAGGAACTTCTCTGTGGGAGGACGATGATGACCTACCGAATTGCTATCAACGGTTTCGGCCGGATCGGCCGGAATTACCTGCGCCGGCTCAGCGACAAGAAGCTGGCGAACGCGGGCCTTCAGGTGGTGGCGATCAATGACTTGTACGACGCCGCGACTCTGGCCCATCTGCTGCAGTACGACTCGACGTTCGGCCCCCTCGATGCCGAGGTCGACTATGACGACGGCACGCTGACCGTCGGCTGGCACACGATCCCCACCTTCTCCGAGCGGCGGCCGGACGGGCTGCCCTGGGCGGACCTTGGTGTGGATCTGGTCATCGAGTCGACGGGCAAACTGCGTACGCGGGAAGACGCCGCACTGCATCTCAAGGCCGGCGCCAAGCGGGTTTTGATCTCCGCGCCCGGCAAGGGCGTCGACGCGACCCTGGTGCCCGGGGTGAACGCGGACTCCTACGACCCGGTGCACCACCAGATCGTGTCCGCCGCGTCCTGCACGACCAACTGCGTCGCACCGCTGGTCAAGGTGATCCACGAGGCGTTCGGCATCGAGCACGGCTATCTGACCACCGTGCACGCGTACACGAACGACCAGAACGTGCTGGACGCGCCGCACAAGGACCCGCGCCGTGCGCGCGCGGCCGGGGTGAACATCATCCCGACCAGCACGGGCGCGGCAAAGGCAGTCGGCCTGGTGCTTCCGGAGCTGGCCGGTCGGCTCGATGGTGTCGCTCTGCGTGTTCCCGTTGTGGACGGCTCGATCAGCGATCTCACGCTCGAGCTGGGTGCCGAGGTCACGGCAGCACAGATCAACGAGGCTGTGGCCGTCGCCGCCGGCCGGGAGATGCGGGGGATCATCCGGTATGCCGAGGCCCCGCTGGTGTCCACCGACATCGTCGGCGACCCGGCGTCGTGTGTGTTCGACGCCCGTCTGACCCAGTCGCAGGGCCGGCTGGCGAAGGTGTTCGGCTGGTACGACAACGAGTGGGGTTACACCAACCGGCTCGTCGACCTGACGATGCAGATGGCCGGGAGGTGACGTCATGCGAGCCAGGGACATCATGAGCAGCCCGGTGCATACGGTCGAGCCGACCACCGCCGTGGAGGCGGCGGCCGAGCTCATGGGCAAGTACGCGGTGACGGCTCTGCCGGTGGTCGACGACAAAGGCCACCTGCTCGGCATGGTCAGTGAAAGCGACCTGCTATGGCACCACGTCGCGTCGGACCCGACCGCTCACATGCGGCGTTATCCGGACCTCGACCCGGCGGACCGGCCGAGTGTGGTCAGCGAGGTCATGTCGCCATACGTCGTGAAGACCTACCCCGGCGCTGACGTGGCCGAGGTGACCGAGAGCATGCTCGATCACGACGTCCGGAGCGTACCGGTCCTGGACGACGGTGTGCTGGTGGGCATCATCAGCCGGCGCGACATTCTGCGTGTGATGGTGCGTAGCGACGAGGTGCTCACCCGCGAGGTGCAGCACCGTCTCGACGAGTACGCCGGCGACAGCCCCCGATGGACGGCCACTGTCGAAGAGGGCGTCGCCCGGATCGCCGGAACGTTCAGCGACGACAATGAACAGGCCATCGTGGCGATCCTCGCCCGCACGGTGCCCGGCGTCGGCGGGATAGATCTCGAATCGGGACCCGAGGCCACGAAAAGGAAATGAGATGACCCGGGAGAGGACGGGACCGGCGAACTCAGGCGGTCCCATCCTGGCTGGAATCCTGGCGGCGCCGACTGCCGAGGACGTGCTGCGATACGCCTTCGAGGAGGCGTATCGGCGCGCGCTTTCGTTGCGCATCCTGGTCGCCGGGTTTGGCCTCGATCACGTGGGCGACACCATCGCGCTGTGGGCGGAGAAGTACCCGGATGTGGCGCACACCATGTCGGCCCGTCCCGGCCTGGACGCGGCGATAACGCTGACCGCCGCCTCGCGCGACTGCAGCCTTGCCGTGGTGGCGGAACCGGACGATGCGCACTCGGCGGCCGTATTGCGGGCGGCGGCGCGTCGGGTGCATTGTCCGCTCACCGTGGTTCCGCACGCAGCAAAAGGCCCGAGGCGATAGCCCCGGGCCTTCGGTTGCGATCAGTCCTCCGGACGCGCTCGGACGATCATGACCGGCGCGTCGGCGTGGTGCAGCAGCTGCAGGCCGGCCGAACCGAGCAGGGCGCCCGCGACGACACCGTGGCCGTGGCTGCCCACGATGACGAGCCGGCCGCGCTGCGAGGCCTCGACGAGGGCCGCTGCGGCACTGACGTGGGTGAGGACCACCTCTACAGGGACATTGGGGAACTTCGCCCGCCACGGCGCGAGTTGCTCGTCCAGACTGGTCCGCTCATTCTCGTCCTGCTGCGCGGTGGGCACATCCGAAGGCCGGACGTTGGCCAGCCACAGCGGGATCACCGGCAGATAGGACCGCACGACGAGCAATGGAGCCGCCTGCCGGTCCGCCGCCTCGAAGGCGGTCTCCAACACCAGATCGGCCGCCGGCGAGTCGTCGGTACCGACCACCACCGGACCGTCCGCGGCCGGACGACCGCGCACGACGACGACCGGGCAGCTCGCGTGCGTGGCGACGCGGCGGCTGACCGAGCCGAGCATCAGCCCGGCGAAGCCGCCTCGTCCGCGACTGCCGACGACCATCAGCCCGGCTGTTCGCGATGCTTCGATCAGAAGCGGGGCGGCGTGCCCGATCAGCGTGTTTACTTCGATGTCGACGTGCGGCGCGAGCGCGCGGGCTTGCCGGTAGGCGGCGTTGGCGGCTTGGTCGGCGAGCTGGCGGGCGACGTCGACGTATTCGGTGCCGATTTCGTAGCGAGACTCGTGCCAATCCCAGTCGTACGCGTAGATGATCCGTAGCGGCAGCCGGCGGCTTTCCGCCTCGGTAGCTGCCCATTGCACGGCCTTGGTGCCGCATTCGGTGCCGTCGGTTCCGACGGTGATGACGTCCCGGTGGCTCATGACGTTCTCCCTTCGATCTTCTTCTGATCGTCAGGCTTTAAATGGCCACCGGGTCAGGGCGTCAAGTCCCGAACGGGCGGGACGAAGGTCCTTCAGCGGCTGTCCGAGCCGGCCGCGGCGCAGGCCGCGCGGCCGGCTTCAAGCCGGGCGATCGGGACCCGGAACGGCGAGCAGGACACGTAGTTCAGGCCTGACTCGTGGAAGAACCGCACCGAGGCCGGGTCGCCGCCGTGTTCGCCGCAGACGCCGACGGTCAGTGCCGGGCGCACTGCCCGGCCGCGATCGACGGCCATACGAACCAGTTCGCCGACGCCGTCGCGGTCCAGGGTCTCGAACGGCGACGCCGGGAAGATGCCCAGGTCGAGGTAACGGCCGAAGAACTCGCCCTCCACGTCGTCGCGGGAGAAGCCCCACGTCATCTGGGTCAGATCGTTGGTGCCGAATGAGAAGAACTCCGCTTCCAACGCGATCTGCCCGGCGGTAAGAGCCGCTCGCGGCACCTCAATCATGGTGCCGACCCGGATCCTTGGCGCGCCGACTACCTCGCTCAGGATGGCCTCGGCCTCGAGGCGTACGGTCTCCAGTTCCTGCACCGCACCGACCAGCGGCACCATGATCTCCGGCTGGGGATTGCCGCCCGCCGCAACCCGGGCCGCCGCGGCCTGCGCGATCGCCTTGACCTGCATCGCGAACAAGCCAGGAACAACCAGCCCCAGCCGTACGCCTCGAAGCCCGAGCATCGGATTGGCCTCGTGCATGCGGCGGACCGCTATCAGCAGCTCGCCGTCACGGCCCGGGTCCTCGCCAAGCGCCTCCGCCCGCGCCACCCGAGCGGTCAGGTCCTCCAGCGGCGGCAGGAACTCGTGCAGCGGCGGGTCGAGCAGGCGCACGGTCACCGGCAACCCGTCCATCACCGCGAAGAGCTCCTCGAAGTCCGTACGCTGCAAGGGCAGCAGCGCCGCGAGAGCAGCATCTCGTTCGGTTTCGTTCTCGGCGAGGATCAGCCTTTCGACCAGCACTCGCCGGTCGCCAAGGAACATGTGCTCGGTCCGGCAAAGCCCGACTCCGGTGGCTCCGAAGCGACGGGCACGCGAAGCGTCCGTGGCAGTGTCCGCGTTGGCGTGGACCGCAAGCCGAGCCTTACGGTCAGCATGGATCATGAGGCGCTCGACGGCGGACAGCAGCACGTCGCCGTGCGGCGTCAGTTCACCCTCGAAGTAACGCACCACGGGCGACGGCTTCACCGGCACCGCCCCCGAGTACACCCGGCCGGTGGTGCCATCGATCGAGATCACGTCACCGGCCCGCACGATATGACCGTTCACGGTGAAGACGGTCTCGCCGACGTGAATGTCCTCGGCGCCGCACACACAGGTCTTGCCCATCCCGCGGGCGACCACCGCGGCATGCGACGTCTTGCCACCGCGCGCGGTGAGAACGCCCTGCGCGGCAATCATGCCCGGCAGGTCGTCCGGGTTGGTCTCCCGGCGCACCAAAATCACCGGCCCGGTGGCGGCCGCGGCAGCAACCGAGTCGAAGACCACCGCACCGACGGCCGCACCCGGCGAGGCGGGAACGCCGGTAGTCAGCGGCGCTGGGGCGGCGGCGTCGTCGAAGTGCGGGAACATCAGCTGGGCGAGCTGCTCGCCGCTGACCCGTTGCAACGCCTCGTCCAGGCTGATCACCCCTTCGTCGGCCAGTTGCGCCGCGATCACGAACGCTGCGGCCGGAGTGCGTTTGCCGACGCGGGTTTGCAGCATCCACAGATTGCCGTTCTCGATGGTGAACTCGATGTCGCACAGATCCCGGTAGCGTTGTTCGAGGCGCTGCATGATGGACAGCAGCTGCCGGTAGCTGACCGGGTCGATCGTGGCGAGCTCGGTCAGGCTGATCGTGTTGCGGACGCCGGCGACGACGTCCTCGCCCTGAGCGTTCTGCAGGTAGTCGCCGTAGACGCCACGCCTGCCGGTCGCCGGATCGCGAGTGAAGGCGACCCCGGTGCCCGAGTCCGGTCCGCGATTGCCGAAGACCATAGCCATCACGTTGACCGCGGTGCCCAAGTCCTGCGGGATGCGTTCCTGGCGCCGGTAGAGCACCGCGCGTTCGGCGTTCCACGATTTGAAGACCGCCGCGATCGCCAGGTACAGCTGCTCGTGCGGTGCCTGCGGGAAGGCTCGGCCGGTGTGCGCGTAAAAGACCTTCTTGTACGCGTTGACCAAGTCTTCCAGCTCGGCCACCCCGAGCTCCTCGCCGCCGGCTGCCGCTCGGGCCTTTGCCAGTTCCGCGTCGAAGTCCTCGCCCGGCACGTCGTAGACCGTCTTGCCGAACATCTGGATGAGCCGCCGATAGGAATCCCAGGCGAAGTGCGCGTCGCCGGTGTGCGCGGCCAGGCCGAGCACGCTGTGGTCGTTGAGCCCGATGTCCAGAATCGTCTCCATCATTCCCGGCATCGAGAACTTGCCACCCGAACGCACCGACAGCAGCAGCGGATCGGCCGGATCCCCGAAGCTCTTGCCCCGGCGGTTCTCCACCAGTCGCAGATGTTCTTCCACCTCGCCGAACAGTCCGTCTGGCAGGTCCCCGGTACGCAGGTACTCGCGGCACGCCTCGGTGGTGACGGTGAACCCGGGCGGCACCGGGAGGCCCATGCGGGTCATCTCGGCGAGATTCGCGCCCTTCCCGCCGAGCAGGTCTTTCCGATCTTTGTGGCCTTCGAAGAAGTCATAGACATACCGGGACATGGTCGCCGCCCTCACCCTCGCGTCGGTCTTCTCTCTCGGTGGTAACCCGGCATCCGACCAGCTCAATAGGGCCAGAGGTCCCTGGTCACGAGGCCGATTCACGGCCAGCGTGAGAAGAGACCGACAAACGCTGAGGAGGAACCATGAAAGGCCTCGTGTACGGAGGACCTGGTGATAGGTCGTGGACCGAGATCCCCGACCCTCGAATTCAAGACCCGCGCGACGTGATCATCCGGGTCGACGCCGTCACCATCTGCGGCACCGACCTGCACATACTCGGCGGTGACGTGCCGGCAGTCGAGCCCGGCCGCGTGCTCGGCCACGAAGCGGTCGGCACCGTGACCGAGATCGGCGGCGCCGTCGCCGGCCTGCGCACCGGCGACCGGGTACTGGCCTCCTGCATCTCGGCCTGCGGCATCTGCCGGTTCTGCCGCGAAGGCGCGTACGGGCAATGCTTGGGCGGCGGCGGCTGGATCCTGGGCCACCGGATCGACGGCGTGCAGTCCGAACACGTCCGCATCCCGTTCGCCGACCTGTCCACCTACAAACTGACCGAGCAGGTCACCGACGAGCAGGCCGTCCTGCTGGCCGACATCCTGCCCACCTCGTACGAGGTCGGGGTGCTCAACGGCCACGTCCAGCCCGGCGAGACCGTCGCCATCGTCGGGGCCGGCCCGATCGGTCTGGCCGCCGTGGCCACCGCCCGGCTTTACTCGCCTGCCCACATCGTGGTGATCGACATGGCCGAGAGCCGATTGCAGGCCGCGAAGATGTTCGGCGCCGACATGGTCGTCGCGGCCGGTGAGGACGACCCACTCACGGTCGTGCGTGAGCTAACCGGCGGCCTGGGCGCGGATGTCGTGATGGAGGCAGTGGGCACGCCGCAGACCTTCGAGCTGTGCGCCACACTGGTGCGCCCCGGCGGCCGGGTAGCGAACATCGGCGTCCACGGCAAACCGGCCACGTTGCATCTCGAGGACCTGTGGATTCGCAACGTCACCATCACCACCGGCCTGGTCGACACGTACTCCACCCCGAAGCTGCTCGGCATGCTCCAGGCGGGACAGCTCGACCTAGGCCACATGGTCACCCACCGGTTCAAGATGGACGAGTTCATGCAGGCGTACGACACGTTCGCCGAACCGGCCCGCACCGGAGCACTGAAGGTGCTGCTGACCCGGTGAACAAGCCGCCGGCGGCGTGCTGGGAGCCGTTCCCCCAGCGATTCTGCGGCGCTGCCTGACAGGGGCAGCGCCGCATCGGAGGACGAGCAGACCCATCTTTTGGGGACCTAAGACCCTACGGCGGGCACCCGTTCGTCACCTAGCGTCAGAAGTGGAGATGAC
>NZ_JABBNC010000047.1 GCF_012933445.1 Actinoplanes sp. TBRC 11911 | reverse complement strand
TGTACGGGGTGGGCCTACCGTCATTTATAGAGCCTTTTGCCGGCCGCTTCGCCGGGGCCTTTGCCGCGGTGGGCGGGCGGGTCGAGCGGCGCAGGGCTTCCATTACCCGGGAAGGCAGCCCGCCTGCTGGGAACGGCGACCACATCGTGAACTCGAGTCCGCACTGTGGGATATCTGTCCATTGTGGCCGACCGATTTGTCCAAGCAATACAGCTTTTGTCGACGCGGTTTTCCCGGCGGGGAGCGGACCTTGGAGAGTTGTGGTTCAAATATGGGCGCAACTCTCCAAGGTTCACGAAAGTCCCAGGATATGGCGCCGTCGCCCACATCGCGGGATTGCCTGCCGAACCCATCAGCCGGATGCCACACCGGTGCACTGCGCCAGACAAATAGCGCTACGGGCGACCCTCACCCTGCGGAAGCGGACCGGCTACGAGCGTGTCTGGGTCTTGGCGCGGATCTCCCGTAGCAACGCTGCTGAGTCGGGCTCGGAGCGGTTGTTGAACAGCGCCAACGCCAGGCTGCCGTGGTCGGCCCAGCCGCACACGGTCAGCGGGCCGTCGTCGGTCTTGGTGCTGCCGCACTTCATGGTGCCGCCCAGCGGGCCCGCGTCCACCGAGTGCAAGCCGGTCACGGCGCCCTCGTTGTCGGATATCAGGTCGAAGGCCGTGTCCAGGTCGCTCTCCGGGGTCCAGAAGAGCGTGGTGCCGCCGAAGAAGAGGACGTTCTTGTTGCCGGCGTCCAAGTAGACGGCGCCGACCGCCTTGTCCAGGTCGACCTCCGCGGACAGCGCCGTCTGCAGGTAGTCGGCCGTCGAGCGGCCGTCCTCGCTGTCGTCCAGGCGCAGGGAGCCGATGGTCGTGGGCGTGGCCAGGCTGGCGTCCTTTTCCGACGCTATCTGCCAACCCAACCGGCCCAGCACGACCACACCGGCCAGGGCCACGACCAGCAGCGCTATCAGCAGGACGCGGCGGATCGGGCTCGGGGGCCTCGGCGGCTCGGCGGGCGGAGCGTCATCCAGGTCGAAAGCGCCGATCTCGATGGCGGGCTCGTCGGAGGCGGGCTCGGCAGGCTGGGACACCGGGGGATGTTAGCAACGACGCCTGATTTCGGCCCCCGTCCACCACCTCACTAGACTTGTCGAGTGACCGATGCGACCCAGACCCGCACCCCCGACAGCCGGCCGACCGGTGGACTCTCCGCTCAGTACCAGCCGAGCGAGGTAGAGCAGCGGCGGTACGAGACGTGGGTATCGGAGGGTTACTTCACCGCCGACCCGGCGAGTGACAAGCCGGCCTTCTCCATCGTCATCCCCCCGCCGAACGTGACCGGTGTGCTGCACATCGGCCACGCGCTCGACCACACCATCCAGGACACGTTGTCCCGCCTCAAGCGGATGCGGGGCTACGAGGTGTTATGGCTCCCGGGCATGGACCATGCCGGCATCGCCACGCAGAACGTGGTGGAGCGGCAGCTCGCGGCGCAGCAGCTCTCCCGGCATGACCTCGGGCGCGAGGATTTCGTGCGCAAGGTGTGGGAGTGGAAGGCGGAGTCCGGCGGCAAGATCCTCGGGCAGATGCGCCGGCTCGGTGACTCGGTGGACTGGACGCGCGAGCGCTTCACGATGGATGAGGGGCTGTCGCGCGCGGTCCAGACGATCTTCAAGCGGCTGTACGACGACAAGCTGATCTACCGGGCGAACCGCATCATCAACTGGTGTCCGCGGTGCCTGACCGCGCTCAGCGACATCGAGGTCGAGCACACCGACGACGAGGGTGAGCTGGTCTCGATCCGGTACGGCGACGGCGACAACGCGATCGTCGTGGCCACCACCCGCGCCGAGACGATGCTGGGCGACACCGCGGTGGCCGTGCACCCGGACGACGAGCGGTACAAACACCTCATCGGTACGGAGGTGGAGCTTCCGCTGACCGGGCGGCGCATCCCGGTCGTGGCGGACGAGCACGTCGACCCCAGCTTCGGTACGGGTGCGGTCAAGGTGACGCCGGCGCACGACCCGAACGACTTCGAGATCGGGCAGCGGCACAACCTGCCCAGCATCACGATGATGGACGAGCGCGCGGTCGTCACCGTCCCGGGCCCGTTCGAGGGCCTGGACCGCTACGAGGCGCGGCCCGCGATCGTCGCCGCCCTGCGCGCGGACGGCCGGATCGTCGCGGAGAAACGGCCGTACGAGCACTCGGTCGGCCATTGCTCGCGCTGCAAGACGACGGTCGAGCCGCGGCTGTCGCTGCAGTGGTTCGTGAACACCGGTCCGCTGGCGAAGGCGGCCGGCGACGCGGTGCGCGACGGCCGGGTGAAGATCGAGCCGGAGGAGCTGTCGAAGCGGTACTTCGCCTGGGTCGACAACATGCACGACTGGTGCATCTCGCGTCAGCTCTGGTGGGGCCACCGCATCCCGGTCTGGTACGGGCCGAACGGCGAGGTCGTGTGCGTCGGCCCGGACGAGGAGCCGCCGTCCGGCGAGGGCTGGAGCCAGGACGAGGACGTGCTCGACACCTGGTTCTCCAGCGCGCTGTGGCCGTTCTCCACGATGGGCTGGCCCGCCAAGACGGCCGAGCTGGCGAAGTTCTATCCGACCAGCGTGCTGGTCACCGGCTACGACATCCTGTTCTTCTGGGTCGCCCGGATGATGATGTTCGGCCTGTACGCGATGGACGGCGAGCAGCCGTTCGACGTGGTGAACCTGCACGGCATGGTCCGCGACGGCCACGGCAAGAAGATGTCGAAGTCGTTCGGCAACGTCGTGGACCCGCTCGACTGGGTCGACCGGTACGGCGCCGACGCCACCCGCTTCACGCTGGCTCGCGGCGCCAACCCCGGCTCCGACGTGCCGGTCAGCGAGGAGTGGGTGCAGGGCTCGCGGAACTTCTGCAACAAGCTGTGGAACGCCACCCGGTTCGCGATGATGAACGGCGCCACGGTGGCCGGCCCGCTGCCCGACACGTCGGAATTGTCAGCCATCGACAAGTGGATCCTCTCCCGCCTGCAGCACGTCACCGCCGAGGTCGACGAGCTGTTCGAGACCTATGAGTACGCGAAGGTCTGCGACACGCTCTACCACTTCGCGTGGGACGACGTCTGCGACTGGTACCTCGAGCTGAGCAAGCCGGTGCTGGCCTCGAAAAACGCGGACAACACGCGGCGGGTGCTCGGCCACGTCCTGGACCAGCTGCTGCGCCTGCTGCACCCGGTCATCCCGTTCGTCACCGAGGAGTTGTGGATCGCGCTCACCGGCGGCGAGACGGTGATGAGGGCGGCCTGGCCGACCGCCGACAAGGATCTGATCGACGACGCCGCCGAGGACGAGCTCACCGCCCTGCAGAAGGTGGTCACCGAGGTCCGCCGGTTCCGGTCCGACCAGGGTCTCAAGCCGAGCCAGCGGGTCACCGCCGCGCTCACCGGGCTGGGCAACGTCGGCATCGACACGCACGAGGGGCTGATCCGGTCGCTGGCCCGGCTGGACGCGCCGGGCGCCGGCTTCACCGCTACCGCGACCCTCGCGGTCACCGGCGGGATCACCGTCGACCTGGACACGCGCGGCGCGATCGACGTCGCCGCCGAGCGGGCCCGTCTGGAGAAGGACCGCACGGCCGCCGAGAAGGAGGCCGCGCAGTGCCGGGCCAAGCTGGGCAACGAGGCGTTCATCGGCAAGGCGCCGGAACAGGTGGTCCAGAAGATCAAGGACCGGCTCGCGACGGCTGAGGCGGATCTCACGCGAATTGCCGCGGCCCTGGAGGCGTTGCCATCATCATGAGCGAGTTCGACGAGGTCAACGCCGCACTGGAGAGTCGCGGCTTCACCCGGATGGTCTTCGACATGCGGAAGATCCGGGAGCTGATGGATGTGCTGGGCAGCCCCCAGCGCGCATACCCGTCGATCCACCTGACCGGCACCAACGGCAAGACCAGCACGGCCCGGATGATCGACTCGCTGCTGCGGGCGCACGGCCTGCACACGGGGCGGTACACGAGCCCGCACCTGGAGACGATCCGGGAACGGATCACCCTCGACGGCGAGCCGATCAGCGAGGAGAAGCTGGTCGAGGCGTACCGGGAGATCGAGCCGCTCACCCAGTTGATCGACGCGAAGTACGACGAGTCGCTCACCTACTTCGACGTGACGACCGCCCTGGCATACGCGGTGTTCGCGGACGCCCCGGTGGACGTCGCCGTGGTCGAGGTCGGGCTCGGCGGCGAGGAGGACTCGACCAACACGATCGACGCCGGCATCGCCGTGATGACGCCGATCGGGCTGGACCACACCGAGTTTCTGGGCGACACGATCGAGGACATCGCGTGGGCCAAGGCCGGCATCATCCACCAGGGCGCCACCGTGATCACCGCGCTGCAGGAGGAGGAGGCCATGCGGCCCATCCTCGAGCGCAGCATCGAGATGGGTGCGAAGGTGGCTCGCGAGGGCAGCGAGTTCGGCGTGGTTGAGCGGTCGCAGGCGGTCGGCGGGCAGGTGCTCACGCTGCAGGGGCTCGGCGGCATCTACGGCGACGTCTTCCTGCCGCTGTTCGGGGCGCACCAGGCGCAGAACGCGGCGATGGCGCTCGCGGCCGTGGAGGCGTTCCTCGGCGCCGGCCAGGACAAGCAGCTCGAGATCGACCTGGTCCGCGAGGGCTTCGCACAGGTCGACTCGCCGGGACGGCTGGAGCGGGTACGCAGCGCGCCGACCATCCTGCTGGACGGGGCGCACAACACGCACGGCATGGCGGCGACGGTCCAGGCGCTGGAGGAGGAGTTCCAGTTCCGGCACCTGGTGGCGGTCGTGGCGATCCTCGACGGCAAGGACGCGGAGGGCATGCTCGACCTGCTGGAGCCGGTGGCCGCGCGGATCGTGGTGACCCGCAACAGCTCGCCGCGGACGATGCCGTTGGAAGAGCTTACCCAGCTCGCGACCGACATCTTCGGCGAAGACCGGGTGACCGTCGCGGAGAACATGCCGGACGCCATCGAGGAGGCTGTGGTGATCGCGGAGGACGACGCGTCCGGTGAGCTCAGCGGCATCGGCGTGGTCATCACCGGATCGGTGATCACGGTAGCGGACGCACGGCGGCTGCTGAAGCGGTCGGCGCCGTGGGAGGGAGCATCGGCGTGAATCCGGACGGGCAGGGCGAACAGCAGCAGGAGCAGCGCCGGTCGGGGCTGAAGAACCCCGAGGCAGCCGTACGCGGTTTGGGCTCGGCCACACTCGGCCTGGAAGCACTCGTGCTGCTGCTCGCCATCCAGCCCATCCGGATTTTCGGGTCACTCGGCGGCTGGGGTGTCGCGTCGGTGGTCGCGCTGGCGGTCCTCGGGTTCGTGCTGTGCGGCATGATGAAGCGCCGGTGGGCCTGGGCCGCTGGGACGGTGTTCCAGGTGCTCGTGCTCGCCACCGGGCTGTTCCACTGGTCGCTGGCCGTCGTCGGGCTGGTCTTCGGGGCGGCCTGGGCGTACGCCTCCTACGTAAGGCGCAGCATCCTCGGCTAGTCGCGCACGGCGCGCCACTGCGTGACGGCGATGCTGTGCGCGTCCGGGTCCCGGAACGTCGCCGACCACAGCTCCAGACGGTCGCCCCGGTTGACCGGCTGCGGCGGGTGCACGAAGCTCACGCCCTTCGCCCGCAGATCGTCGTAGACGGCCTGGACGTCGCCGACCTCCAGGTTGAGATTCATCAGGCCGGCCGTGTCCGGGGTCAGCTCGTGCACGGTCCGCAGCACCAGGCGGGTGTCGCCGGAGGCCAGGACGGCACTGTCCACACCCTGGTCGATGGCGTGGAAGCCCAGCGTGTCTCGGTAGAAGGCGATGGATCGGGCCAGGTCGGTTACCAGGATCGTGACGCCGACTCCGTGAATGGAACCGGCCGGACCTGGACGGGCGCTCGGGTACGCGGTGATCACTTCTCCTGTGCTGTCGGGATCCTCGGCGGGGGGCTCGTCGTGCTTGGTCAGCCGCTTCTTGACGGCGGCCACGGCGGCACCGGCGACCGCGCCCACCGCGGCGGCCACGGTGTTGCTGCTGTGCAGCGGCTTCGGGGCCACCGGGTGGAGCTGCTCGGTGGGTACCTCGGACTCGTGCGCCGCGTTCGAGGTGAAACGGGTGTTCGCCGGCGGGGCGACCAGGTCGTCCTCGACGGCTTCGGCGGCCGCCGGCGTCGACTCCGGGGCCTCGTCGGGGTCGGGATCCAGCGGGATGTCGATGTCGTCCGCAGGCTCCTGCCGAGGGGGCGAGGACGGCGCCGGAGCGGTCGGCGGGGGTGACATCGGTGGCGGGGCAGTGGGTGGGGCCGAGGTGGGCGTCGGGGTCGCGGCGGCGGACATCGGAATGGGCTGGGTGCGGCGCTCCCACGGCGGGATGTCGTCGTCATCGTCCAGGCCGATGTCGGTTTTGTCCGTCTCGTCCGGATGGGGTGGCCGCTGCTGCGGTGTTTCCGCCGGGGCGGGAGCGGGCGTTTCCGCCGGAGCGTCAGCCGGCACAGCCTCTTCGGTCATCGTGGCAGCCGCACGAGGGCTCTCGGCCGGTGTCGACGGCGGGCCCTCAGGCGCCGGCGACCCAGCGGCCGCCGACGCCGCAGCCGGCGACCCAGCGGCCGCCGACGCCGCAGACGGCGATCCTGAGGTCGGTGACGCCGCGGACGGTGATCCCGAGGTCGGTGACGGTGAGGACGGCGCAGCCGGGCCTTCCGCGGGCGGTGACTCGGCGGGTGGTGACTCGGCCGGCGACGACCACGAGTCGGTGTATCGAGCCGTCTCGGGCTCGGCGGTAGCCGTAGCCGTCCCCGACCCGCGCGGATGCGGGCTCGGCCGCCTCCCAGCCGGACGGGCAGCCCCGGCGGCGCCCGCCGCGGCAGCCCCGGCGGCCCCGGCTGCCGCAGCCCCAGCCGCCGCGGCGGCCCGGCGCGGGAGCGGCTGCTGCCCAGCGTCGTGGCCGACCAGCTCGCCCTCGACCACCTTGCCCTCGGGCGTCTCATGCACCACGACGGAGTCGTCGTCGAACCGGCCGGGCGGGGGCGGAGGCGGCGGCTCGTCCGGCCCGAGACCCCATTCCTGGTCGCGCGTCGTCCACGGCGGGGGCTCGAAGTCGCCGAGCAACTCGTCGGCCGTGGCGTCGTCCCCCAGGCTCTCCTCGTCGTACGGCGACCGGGACGACGACGGGGGCGGTGGGTCGGCGCCCCGCTCGCGCGGCTGCGCCTCGGACCACTGGATCCGGACCCGCCGCTGGTCGTCGACGTCCACCTCGATCGGCAGCGTGTCGCCCGGCATCGGCCACTTCGCCACCGGCACCTTGGTCTCGTGGATCGTCACCTCGGCCGTGGCCAGGCCGGGAGCGACCACCACCGCCTGGATCTGCGCCCGGCCGAAGGTGACCGCCGCGGTCGGGCGCGGCGAGATCGCGCGGACCTCCGCCGTCCCGCTGATCCAGGCGCGGGCACCGCGCCGCACCACATTGACCATGCCCAGGGCGACCGAGAGGGCGAGCAGGATCACCCCGAAGATGACCACGCCCCAGCTGGACATGCCGAGTCCCAGGGCCATCACGAAGACCGCGATGGTGCCCATGACCGCCGCCACCAGCTTGCGAGCCGGTGCGATGGGACGGCCGGTCTGGTTTGCCAATGTGGACCTCCCGCTCGTTACGGTCAGGTTATTGCGCGGCGCCGTCCCAGCGGAAGTGCGGTATGTAGCCGTCGGCCCCGATCCGGGTACCGATAGGCTGAACCCGCCGTAGTTGGCGTCACGTCCTGGAGGATCTGCGTGTCCAGCACCACCGAGCGTTCGCTCGTCCTGATCAAGCCCGATGGGCTCCGGCGCGGCCTGGCCGGCGAAATCCTCGCTCGCTTCGAGCGTAAGGGCCTGGTCATCGAGGCGCTGGAAATGCGCGTGATGGACGCCGCGCTCGCCGACCAGCACTACGCCGAGCACGTGGCCAAGGCGTTCTACCCGCCGCTGAAGGAGTTCATGACCAGCGGCCCGCTGCTGGCGCTGGTGCTCTCCGGTGACGACGTCATCGAGGTGATCCGGGCCATGATCGGCTCGACCGACGGCCGTAAGGCGGCCGCCGGCACGATCCGCGGCGACTTCTCCCTGTCGAACCGGGAGAACCTGGTGCACGCCTCGGACTCCCCGGCCAGCGCGGAGCGTGAGCTGGCCCTCTGGTTCCCGAAGATTTAGGAGAGCGCCACCTCAGCGCCACATGAGGTCGATAGGCATCAACGTATGACCTCGATCTCCCGACGGAACCTCCTGCGGGCCGGTGTCGCCAGCGGTGTCGCCGGCCTCACCGGTGGCGCGATCTTCGAAGCCCCGGCGTTCGCGTCCGGCGGCACCCGCCCCGTGCTCACCCACGGCATTCAGAGCGGGGACGCCACCAAGGACTCGGCGATCGTCTGGACCCGCGCGGACCGGCCCGGCCGCCTCTGGGTGCAGGCCAGCCGCCGCCCCGACTTCCGCGGGTCGCGCCTGGTGCGCGGGCCGATCGTCACCCCGGACACCGACTTCACCGGCAAGGTGAAGCTGGGCAACCTGCCGTCCGGCGAGAAGATCTACTACCGGGTGAAGGTGGAGAGTCTGGACCGGCCCGGGCTGTTCAGCTCGCCGCTGTCCGGGTCGCTGCGCACCGCCCCGGCGGACCGGTCGGACATCCGCTTCGTGTGGACCGGCGACGTGGCCGGCCAAGGGTGGGGCATCGATCCGGCGTACGGGGGAATGAAGCTTTTCGAGTCGATGCGGCGGCGCAAGCCGGACTTTCTGCTGCACAGCGGCGACACCGTGTACGCCGACGGGCCGCTGAGCAGCAGCCCGATCACGCTGCCGGACGGGCGGATCTGGCAGAACGCGGGCGTGACCGAGGCGAAGAGCAAGGTCGCCGAGACGCTGGACGAGTACCGCGGGCAGTACGCCTACAACCTGACCGACGACTCGTACAAGCGGTTCATGGGCGAGGTCGCGCAGATCAACCAGTGGGACGACCACGAGGTGCTGAACAACTGGTACCCGGGGGAGATCCTCACCGACGCGCGTTACACCGAGAAGCGGGTCAACGTGCTCGCCCGCCACGCCCACCACGCCTATCACGAGTGGGTGCCGATCCCGTCGGCGAGCGGGCCGGTCTACCGCAAGATCTCGCACGGGCCGCTGCTCGACATCTTCATCCTCGACATGCGCACCTTCAAGGACCCCAACGACGGCGACGTGTACGCGGACCCGAAGCGTGGCCTCCTCGGCAGCGAGCAACGTGACTGGCTGATCAACGGTCTCCGGCAGTCGAAGGCCACCTGGAAGATCATCGCCAACGACCTGCCGCTCGGTCTGGTGGTGCCGGACGACCCCGGCACGCAGGAGGGTGTCGCGCAGGGCGACAATGGCGCTCCGAAGGGCCGCGAGCTGGAGTTCGCGCAGGTCCTGCAGTCGGCGCACCGGCACGGCGTGACCGGCATCGTGTTCCTGACCGCTGACGTGCACTACACCGCCGCGCAGCACTACGACCCGGCGCGGGCTTCGATCCAGGACTTCACGCCGTTCTGGGAGTTCGTCTCCGGCCCGGCGCACGCGGGCGCTTTCGGCCCGAACGCGCTGGATGGCACGTTTGGTCCGCGGACGGCCTTCGTGCACGCTCCGCCGGTCGCCAACGCCTCCCCGGCCGAGGGCTACCAGCACTTCGGCGAGGTGGAGATCAGTTCGTCCGGTGAATTGACCGTCTACCTGCGCGACCGCGACGGCAACTCACTCTGGTCAACGACGCTGCACGCCTGAAGATCAACTTCCTTTTCCCGTACGGGCTGGCAAAGTCCCGTGGCACACGGCGACGTCCGTCGTGCCTACGCCTTTGCCGCCCGCGCCGGGCGGAGCTGCCACCCAGGCCGACTGACGTGGCCAGTAGCGGTGTGGGGAGTTGCGTCGCTCTCAGCGTCGTAGATGCCCACGGGTCGGGGTGCCGCCCGGGGTGTGGGGAGTTGCGTCGCTCTCAGCGTCGTAGGTGCCCACGGATCGGGGTGGCGCCCGGGGTGTGGGGAGTTGCGTCGCTCTCAGCGTCGTAGATGCCCACGCGTCGGGGTGGCGCCCGCGGTGTGGGGAGGTGCGCCCGTGGGGACGTCGCAGCTCCCCGCACCCGGGGTGGGTGGGCGCTGGTGTGGGGAGCTGTGCGGCTCTGGGCGGCGCGCGTTCACACAGCTGGCGCTCTGGGGGTGCGGATACTCGTTCGAGGGGCGTGGGCGGGGGCCGGTATCGTTGGTGGGGCGCAGGCTTTGAACCGGCCATCACCGGGGAGCCTTCGGAAGAACGGGTCGGAGAGGCCCTAGTAGAGCCGGGCGTTGTCGGCACGCGTGCGAAAGCCGGGAATGAGCGGGCGGCCGACGGCCGTCAAGCGAGGTGGTACCGCGGGCCCAAACGCTCGTCCTCGCAGTCGAAACGATGACTGTACGAGGAGAGCGGACCACCGATGGCCTATCCGCAGCACACCGACGCCACCGGCGTACCGGCCAGCCCGGACCTGCCCGCGGTCGAGCGCGCGGTGCTCGACCACTGGGCGGCCGACAAGACGTTCGAGGCGTCCGTCGCGCAGCGCCCGGCCGGTGCCGACGGCGACAACGAGTACGTCTTCTACGACGGGCCGCCGTTCGCCAACGGGCTGCCGCACTACGGGCACCTGTTCACCGGCTACGTCAAGGATGTCGTCCCGCGCTACCAGTCGATGCGGGGCAAGCACGTGGAGCGCCGCTTCGGCTGGGACACCCACGGCCTGCCCGCCGAGGTCGAGGCCGAGAAGCAGCTCGGGATCACCACCAAGGCGCAGATCGTCGAGCTGGGCATCGACAAGTTCAACGAGGCCTGCCGGACGTCCGTGCTCGCGTACACCAAGGACTGGGAGCGTTACGTCACGCGCCAGGCCCGCTGGGTCGACTTCTCCGACGACTACAAGACCCTCGACCCCAGCTACATGGAGTCGGTCATGTGGGCGTTCAAGACGCTGCATGAGAAGGGCCTGGTCTACGAGGGCTTCCGGGTGCTCGCGTACTGCTTCCGGTGCGAGACGCCGCTGTCCAACACCGAGACCCGGATGGACGACGTCTACCGCGACCGGACCGACCCGGCGCTGACCGTCACGTTCCGGCTGGAGACCGGTGAGAAGATCGCCGTCTGGACCACCACGCCGTGGACGCTGCCGTCGAATCTCGCGCTCGCCGTGGGCCCGGACATCTCGTACGCGATCCTGCAGAACCCGGACGGCGAGAAGCTGATCATGGGCGAGTCGCGCGTGTCGGCGTACGGGAAGGAACTTGAAGGTTTTGAGCAGGTCGGCAGCGTCAAAGGGCGGGACCTGGCCGGGCGTCGCTACGAGCCGCTGTTCGACTTCCTCGTCGAGCAGGCCGGGCCGAACGCGTTCCAGGTGCTCGCCGCCGACTATGTGAGCGACGAGGACGGCACCGGGGTCGTGCACCAGGCGCCGGCCTTCGGCGAGGACGACCAGAACGTCTGCAACGCGGCCGGGATCCCGACGATCGTGACGGTCGACGAGCACACCCGGTTCACCTCGCTGGTCGAGCCGTGGCAGGGCGTGCAGGTCTTCGAGGCCAACAAGCCGATCATCGCCGTGCTGAAAGACAAGAAGGTGGTGCTGCGGCACGAGGGTTACACGCACTCGTACCCGCACTGCTGGCGCTGCGACACCCCGCTGGTCTACAAGGCGGTGTCGTCGTGGTTCGTGGCGGTGACGACGTTCCGGGACCGGATGGTCGAGCTGAACCAGGAGATCACCTGGACGCCGGCACACATCAAGGACGGCTCGTTCGGTAAGTGGCTGGCCAACGCGCGGGACTGGTCGATCTCCCGGAACCGCTTCTGGGGCTCGCCGATCCCGGTGTGGAAGTCGGACGATCCGGCCTATCCGCGGGTGGACGTCTACGGGTCGTACGAGGAACTGCAGCGGGACTTCGGGGTGTCGATCAAGGATCTGCACCGGCCCTATGTGGACGACCTGGTGCGGCCGAACCCGGACGACCCGACCGGGAAGTCGATGATGCGGCGCGTGCCCGAGGTGCTGGACTGCTGGTTCGAGTCGGGGTCGATGCCGTTCGCCCAGGTGCATTACCCGTTCGAGAACAAGGACTGGTTCGAGCACCACTACCCGGGTGACTTCATCGTCGAGTACATCGGGCAGACCCGCGGCTGGTTCTACACGATGCACGTGCTGGCGACGGCGCTGTTCGACCGGCCCGCCTTCCGGAACTGTCTCAGCCACGGCATCCTGCTGGGCGAGGACGGTCGCAAGATGTCCAAGTCTTTGCGGAATTATCCGGATGTGTACCAGGCTTTCGACACTTATGGGTCGGATGCCATGCGCTGGATGCTGATGTCGTCGCCGGTGCTACGGGGTGGGGACATGGCGGTCACCGAGACGGCGATCCGGGACTCGGTGCGTCAGGTGCTGCTTCCGCTGTGGAACGTCTGGTACTTCTTCAGCCTTTATGCAAATGCTTCGGGACATTTCGCGACATTTCGGACGGACTCCACGCATCTGCTCGACCGGTACATCCTCGCCAAGACGGGTGAGCTGGTCAGCGACGTCGAGAAGCAGATGGACGAGTACGACATCTCGGGCGCGGCGAACTCGGTGCGCTCCTACCTCGACGCGCTGACCAACTGGTACGTGCGCCGCTCCCGGGACCGTTTCTGGGCCGGCGACGTCGACGCGTTCGACACCCTGGCCACCGTCCTCGAGACGCTGTGCCGGGTGGTCGCCCCGCTGGCGCCGCTGACCACCGAGGAGATCTGGCGCGGCCTGACCGGCGACCGCTCGGTGCACCTGGCCGACTGGCCGTCCGCGGACGCGTTCCCCGCCGACCACGACCTGGTCGCGTCGATGGACGCGATCCGCGACGTGGCCTCGGCCGGCCTGTCGCTGCGCAAGGCCCGAGCGCTGCGGGTGCGGCTGCCGCTGGCCCGGATGACGGTGGCCACCGCCGACGCGCCGCGGCTGGCCGACCTGGGTGATCTGCTCAAAGACGAGGTGAACGTCAAGGATGTCGTTTTCACCGGCGACGTGGCCGCGTTCTCGCAGCGGGTCCTCACGGTCGTGCCCCGGGCGCTCGGCCCGCGTGTCGGCAAGCAGGTGCAGCAGGTGATCAAGGCGGTCAAGGCCGGGGAGTGGGAGCTCGTCGACGGCGCGCCGGTCGCCGCCGGGGTGACGCTCCAGGATGGTGAGTACGAGCTGAAGCTGGTCGCCGCCGACGTGGCGAACTCCGCGCCGCTGGCCGGTGGCGCGGGCGTGGTCGTGCTGGACACCGCGGTGACCCCGGAACTGGCCGCGGAGGGCCTGGCCCGGGACGTGATCCGGGTGGTGCAGCAGGCCCGGCGCGACGCCGGCCTGGACGTGTCCGACCGGATCGCGCTGGTCGTGTCGGCCTCCGACGGCGTGCGGCAGGCGGTCGAGGCGCACCGCGACTTCGTGGCCGGCGAGACGCTGGCGACCGCGGTGAGCTTCGACCGGATCGAGCGGGGCTTCGACGGTGAGGTCGGCGACGACGAGCGGGTGACCGTGACGGTGTCCCGGACCGAGTGAATGAGCTGCTGGCGAGCCCGGGCATGATGCTTGTCCGGGCTCGCTCCGCTACCCTCATGCTCCACCGTCAAGTATTTCGTTCCGGAGGACCCCGTTGCCGCTGCTCTATACGATCGGCAGGCTGACAGTCGGCAGTGCGCTGACGTACGGCTGGCATCCGCATGTCGAGGGCCTCGAGCATGTCCCGCGCAGCGGCGGTGTGATCTTCGCCGGCAACCACCTCTCGGTGGCGGACGAGCTGTTCATCGGCGCCACCGTGCCGCGGCACCTGGCCTTCTGGGCGAAGAGCGACTACTTCGAGGGCACCGGCATCAACGGCTGGTTCAGCCGCAACCTGATGCACGGCCTCGGCGCGATCCCGGTCGAGCGCAAAGGTGGCCGGGCGGCGCTCGAGGCCTTCGACGGCGCGGTCCCGGTGCTGAAGGGCGGCGACGCCGTGGTGATCTATCCGGAGGGCACCCGCTCGCCGGACGGCAAGCTCTACCGTGGGCGCACCGGGGTGGCACGACTCGCGGTGGCGGCCGGCGTGCCGATCGTCCCGGTGGGCACGCTCGGCACCGACAAGGTGCAGCCGATCGGGCGGATGTATCCAAAATTCTCCCGCGGCACGGTCACCATCAAGTTCGGCAAGCCGATCGAGACGGTCGGGCATCCGGAGGACAGGACGTCGCTGCGGACGCTCACCGACCACGTCATGTCGGAGATCCAGAAACTGACCGGCCAGGAGTACGTCCCGACGTACGCCCCGGCCAAGCCACCGAAGGACGTCTAGGGCCTCGGTCGCTCCACGATGGCGTCCAGATCGTCGAGGCGGTGCAGTCCGCGCAGCTGCTGGCGCATCCGATGGTTACCGGCCAGCGCCTCCTCGTTGCGGGCCAGGAAGCTCCAGTAGCCGGCCGTGTACGGGCAGGCGGCGTCCCCGGTGCGCGCCTTCGGGTCGTAGCGGCAGCCTCCGCAGTAGTCGCTCATCCGGTTGATGTAGGCCCCACCCGCGGCGTACGGCTTCGTGCTCATCCGGCCCGCGTCGGCGTACTGGCTCATGCCGACCACGTTCGCCGTCATCACCCACTCGTAGCCGTCCACGAAGCAGCGATGGAACCAGTCCGCCACCGCTGCCGGACGCCAGCCGTGCTGCATGGCGTAGTTGCCGAGCACCATGAGCCGCGGAATGTGGTGCACCCAGCCGCGATCGCGCACGCCCGCCAGCACGTTACTGAGACAGCGCGCCTGCACCGCGTCGGCGTCCAGCTCGGCGAACCACTTCGGCAGCTCCCGACGCGCCCGTAGCTCGTTGGAGGCGCGGTAGCCGGGCTCGAAATACCAGTACAGATGCCAGACGAAGTCGCGCCAGCCGAGGATCTGCCGGATGAACCCCTCGGCGCTTCGCAACGGCACAGAGCCTTCCCGGTACGCCCGTTCGACGCGCCCGATGACCTCCAGCGGGTCGAGCAGTCCCAGATTCATCGAGGCGCTCAGCATGCTGTGTGCCATCAGCGGGTCGCCGGCCAGCATCGCGTCCTCGTACGGGCCGAACGCGGGCAGCCGGTATTCGATGAAGTGCCGCAGCCGGGCGAGGGCCTCGGTGCGGGTCACCGGGAACAGCCGCGGGCCGTCGGTGCCGACGAACTCGATGCCGTCCTCGTGCTGCCAGCGGTCCAGATCGGCGCGGACCTCGGCGTCGATCTCGTCGTCGGCGATCGGTGGCGGGGGCGGAACGTCCAGGTGGCCGGCGCCGCGGGGCGGGGGCTCCCGGTTCTCGGCGTCCAGGTTCCACACGCCGCCCAGGGGTTCGTCGCCCTCCATCAGCACGCCGTGCCGTCGCCGCGCGTCCCGGTAGAAGTCCTCCATGCGCAGGCTTTTCCGTCCGTTGGCCCAGGTCACGAAGTCCTCGGGCGTGGTGGCGAACCCGCGCGGCGGCAACATTTCCGTATTTTTCAGTCTTTGCACCAGGCGGCGCGCGCCGCGTGAGGTGGGATGGCAGACGCTGACCGGTTCGGTGATCGCCTCCGCGTACGTCTCGGCGCGTACCAGCCGGACCCGGTCGTCGCCGGCCGCGCGGTGCCGCAGCGCGGAGAGCACGAGGTGCGCCTTCTGACGGTGGAACACGCGGCGCCGGAACACCGCCTTGGACTCGACGAGCAGCACGGGCTGGCCGGGCTCGTCCAGGAAGTGCGGCCCGAGCTGGTCGGCGAACAGCCAGCGACGCTTCATGATCCCCGGGTTGCCCTACCGGAGCGGGGTCAAAACCGTGCTTCGCAATTGAGCCACCAGGGCCGCGCTGTCATCGACCGAGCGGCGGGTGAGCAGCACGGTCGCCAGGCTGCCGTGGTCGGCCCAGGCGCAGACCACCGTCGAGGTGTCGTCGACGCGGCCGACACCGCAGCGCTCGTGCGCGCCGGGCTCACCCAGGTCGAACGGCTCGACGTCGGTCAGGTCGACGGCGTCGGCGACCCGGTTGAGCTGCGTCCGCACGTCGGTGGCCGGCGCCAGGCGGAACCCGGTCACCCCGAACACGGTGACCTGTTTGCCCAGCTCGTCCCCGTAGACGCCGGTGAAGACGCCCCTGGTGCTGGCGTTCGGTCCGCGTAGTTCCTCGGCGAGGCGCTCGGCGGCCTGCGTGCTCTCGTCGTCGTCCTGGCGCTGCAGGTCGGCGAACTCCTTCGGCAGGACGGCCGAGACCGGGTATTGCCGCAAGGCCGGGACCTGGAAGTACGCGAACGGGACCCCGCAGCAGCAGACCACGCCGAGCAGGCTGAGCAGCAGGAAGCGGCGTCCCCAGTGCCGCTTGCGGCGCCTGGGTGGGGGCGGGAGCGGTCGCTGGGTCGGCGGTGCGGGCGTGCGCGGGGGAGGTGGCGGCGGGGCCGTTTTGTCCCGCTTCTTCTTCCGGGGCTTCGCGGGCGGTGCCGGCGGCGGCGGTGCCCACGGGGGCGCGCCGTTCTGCGACGGCGGCGCCCAGGCGGCGGGCGCCATCCAGGGCGGCAGGCCGGCCGGCGCGGTGGGCGGAAGGGCCGCGGCGGTGGGCGGCATCCCAGCGGGTGGCATCCCGGTGGGTGGCATCGGCGGCATTCCGGTGGGTGGCATTCCGGTGGGTGGCATGCCGGTGGCCGGTGGGTGCCACTGCGGCGGCATCGGCGGCGGCATGACCGGCTGGTCGATGCGCGTGGGCGGCAGCGTCGGCGACTCCGGCGCCAGCGGGAACGCGTCCCAATCCGCGTCCAGCCCGGCCCACGGATCGACCGGCGTCACGTCCTTCCAGTCCTCTTCGTCGTCCGCGGCCGTCCCGTCGTCCTGCAGGCGGGCCTGGCGACGCGCGAACCGGGACTTCTTCGGCCCGGGTGGCGGCACCGCGGCGGACCCGCTCCACCGCGCGGGAGCGTCCACCGTCGACGCTTCGGTGCCCGCCTCGGTGGGGGCGGGGTCGTCGGCCCCGGCCGCCGTGGGCTCGCCCGGCTTCTGGTCGGACATCCGTCGGTCTCCTTAGCTGTGCCGGGAGGTGCGCCCGGCGAGGCTTCCAAGACCAGGTTAAGGCCGGTGCGCCACTTCTACCTGGGACAACAGGGCCGGGCGCCGGGGCCTACAGGGCCGGGCGTCCGGGACGACGGGTCCGCGCGGCCGGCCCCGGCCGGCGCTGGCCGGGCAAATGCGAATGGCGGACAACGTGGGCGATGTGCAAGACGCTCTGGAGCCGTATGGTTACCGGGACATGAGAACGACAGAGAGAAATGCCGTCACGTTGACCGGGAACGCACTCGGTCAGCCGATGGTGTTCGCCCACGGCTATGGCTGCGACCAGAACATGTGGCGCTTCGTCGCTCCGGCCTTTTCGGACACTCATCGGCTCGTCCTGTTCGATCACGTCGGAAACGGCAAGTCCGACTTGTCGGCATATGACGTTGATCGCTACTCATCGCTCGACGGGTACGCCGACGACATCCTGGAGATCCTGCACGAGAACGATCTGTGGGACGTGGTCTTCGTGGGCCACTCGGTCAGCGCGATCATGGGCGTGCTCGCCGCCAACAAAGAGCCCGAGCGCTTCGCCAAACTGGTCCTGGTCGGTCCGTCCGCGCGCTATATCGACGAGCCCGCCGACGGCTATGTCGGTGGCTTCGGCCGCGCCGACATCGAGTCGCTGCTCGACTCGCTGGACAGCAACTACCTGGGCTGGTCCAGCCAGATGGCCCCGGTGATCATGGGAAACGCCGACCGTCCCGAGCTCGGCGAGGAGCTGACCAACAGCTTCTGCCGTACGGATCCGGAGATCGCCAAGCGGTTCGCGCGCGTCACGTTCCTCTCCGACAACCGCGACGACCTGCTCAAACTCCGTACGCCGTCGCTGATCCTGCAATGCTCGGACGATGTGATCGCGCCGGAGGTCGTCGGCGACTACGTTCACAGGCACACCGCCGGCAGCTCCCTGGTGCGGTTGAACGCGACCGGGCACTGCCCGAACCTGAGCGCACCGGAGGAGACGATCGACGCCATCAAGGCCTGGCTGTGAGACGAAGCAGAAGCGAACCGTGAGTGATTCGGGTGGGCAGGACGTGACACAGGAGTTACGGCTGCCCTGGGACGACGATCCGAACGACCTGTACGAGCACGCGCCGTGCGGTTATCTCACCACGCTCCCGGACGGCACCATCGTCAAGGTCAACCAGACATTCCTGACCTGGACCGGGTACGCGCGTAGCGACCTGGTCGGGCATCGGCGGTTCCGCGACCTGCTCACCTCCGGCGGCCAGATCTACCACGAGACCCACTACGCGCCGCTGCTGCGCATGCAGGACGACGTGCACGAGATCGCGTTCGACCTGGTCTGCGCCGACGGCAAGGAGCTGCCCACCCTGATCAACTCGGTGCTGGGCCGCGGGCCGGGCGGCGAGCCCCGCGCGATCCGCACGACCGTCTTCAACGCCACCGAGCGGCGCGGCTACGAGAAAGAGCTGCTGCACGCCCGCAAGTTCGCCGAGGCGTCCGAGAAGCGGGTTCAGGTGCTCCAGCAGATCGTGGCCGACCTCGCCGCGGCGCCGACCGTGGCCGAGGTGGCCGAGGCCGTGCTGCGCGCGCCCGAGCCGGCGTTCGGCGCGGCCAGCGCGAGCATCTACCTGGTCGATGTCGAACACGACCAGATCGTCGCGGTGGCCTCGACCGATCCGACCACCGGCGACTGGGACGACATGCCGCGCTCGTCGGCGCGTGCGGTCGCCCGGGTGGCGCAGCGCGGCGACCTGCACGTGATCGGCTCGCTCACCGAGGCCAAGGAGCACTTCCCCGACCTGGTGGAGAACATGCGCAGGTCCGGGCGCGACACCGTGGTGCTGCTGCCGCTGACCACCGGCCCGGCCGACGAGAGTCTGGGCGCGGAGACGCTCGGCGTGCTCGCGTTCAGCTTCACCGGCGAGCATGAGCTGTCCGACGGCGAGCTGCGCGTGGTGCGGTTGCTCGGGCAGCAGGCGGGCCAGGCCCTGGACCGCGCCCGGCTGTACGACGACGCCCGCCGCCGCGAGGAGCGAGCGACGTTCCTGGGCGACCTGACCGGCTCGATGGACGAGCTGCACCGGCTGCTTCCGCGGGTCCGCCGGCTCATCGACCACCTGGTGCCGGAGATCGCCGACTGGGGTGGCGTACGGCTGGCGGTCGGCCCGCAGGGCATCGACGAGCAGGCCGGCGGCCCGGAACCGGACGAGGACCTGCTCGCCGCCCGCATCACGGTGGTGACCTCGAGCAGCGAGCCGTACTTCCCGCCGGAGGGCGACCAGGTCGGCTGTGTCGTGCTGCCGCTGACCGCCCGCGGCCGGATCCTCGGCACGCTCTCGCTGCGCATGGAACCGGACCGCAAGGGCGGCCCCACTGACGAGATCTTCCTGCGGGACCTGGCCGAACGGGTCGCGCTCTCGCTCGAGAACGCGCGGCTCTACGAGCAGGAACGGATGATCGCCCGGACGCTGCAGCGCAGCCTGCTCGCCGGCAACCTGCCCGGCGGCGACAAGCGGTTCGCGCTCGAGGCCCACTACCAGCCCGGCTCGCAGGATCTGGAGGTCGGCGGCGACTGGTTCGACGCCTTCATGATCACCGCGGATCGGCTGGCGCTGGTGGTCGGCGACGTCGTGGGCCGGGGCATCGAGGCGGCCACCACGATGGGTCAGCTCCGCAGCGCGGTGCGGGCGCTGGCCACCGACGAGGCCGGCCCGGCCCGGGTGCTGCAGGGCCTGGACCGCTTCGTCACGCGGGTCGATTCGGCGCGGATGGCCACCGTGGCGTACGCCGAGGTCGACCTGACCACCGGCGATCTCACGTACGCCTGTGCGGGCCACCTGCCGCCGCTGGTGCACGAGCCGGTCGGCGCCCCGGAATACCTGCTCGACGCCCGGTCCGCGGCGCTGGGTTCGCGGGCGGGCGACACGACGCGTACCGAGACGACCCGGCATCTGCAGCCCGGCACCCGCCTCCTGCTCTACACGGACGGCCTGATCGAGCGGCGCACCCGCACGATCGACAAGGGCTTCGAGATCCTGGCGCGCGAGTTCGCCCGGCTGCGCGACGCGCCCACCAAGGGCCTGACCGCCGCGCTGGCCGACACGCTGGTCGGCCGGGAGCACGCCGACGACGTCTGCCTGCTCAGCCTCACGCTCGGCACCGAGGAGCGGATCCACCGCCGGATCGGGGCCGAGCGCGCCCAGATCGCCCTGCTGCGCGCCGACCTGCGCGCCTGGATGGTCTCCCACGCGGTCGAGCCGGACTGCCTGGACGCGGTGCTGCTGGCCTGCTCGGAGGCGGTGGCGAACGCGATCGAGCACGGCTACCGGGACGACCCGTTCGGCTCGATCGAGGTCGCCGCCACGGTGACCGACGACGCGGTCGAGGTGCGGGTGACCGACCACGGCACCTGGAGCGGCCCGATGGCGGACGTCGGGCGGGGCCGCGGCCTGCAGCTCATCCGGGAGTCGATGGATCAGGTGCTCTTCGACCGCGGCGGCGACGGCACCACGGTGACGATGCGGCGGGGCCGGCGGGAGGCCGAGAAGTGACCGACGAATCGGTGAGTTTCTCCACGTTCGGCGACGCCGAGCTGGTCAGCCTGACCGGCGAGATCGATCTCGCCAACGCGCCGGAGATCGGCCGCGCGATCGTGCGGCGGCTGCAGAGCGCCGGGAAGGTGCTGATCGACCTGACCACCGTCTCGTTCCTGGACAGCGCCGGGGTGCGGCTGCTGGACGCCCTGGTCGGTGATCTCCAGGACCACGGCAAGCAGGCGCGGCTCGTGGTCGGCGAACGCGGCCCGGCGCGGATGACACTGAAACTTTGCGCGTTTCGCGAGGATTTGATGGCCACCGACCTGACCAAGGCCGCGGCCGGGTTCAAGCTTTGAACCGCGTAGTCTAGAGGCCCATGAGCGTACGTTCCGTCTTTCCGCAGCTTGAGCCACTGCTGCCACGGGTCAGCAAACCCATCCAATACGTGGGTGGCGAGCTCGGCGCCGTAACCAAGGACTGGGACGCCGCCGCGGTCCGCTGGGCTTTGATGTATCCGGACGCCTACGAGGTCGGCCTGCCCAACCAGGGCGTCCAGATTCTGTACGAGGTGCTCAACGAGCAGCCCGACGTGCTCGCCGAACGCACGTACGCGGTCTGGCCCGACCTTGAATCGCTCATGAAAGAGCACGGCGTCCCGCAGTTCACCGTCGACGCGCACCGCCCGGTCAAGGCGTTCGACGTGTTCGGCATCTCGTTCGCCACCGAACTCGGGTATACGAACATGCTCTCCGCGCTCGACCTCGCGGGCATCCCGCTGGACTCGGCCGACCGCACCATCGACCACCCGATCGTGGTGGCCGGCGGCCACGCCGCGTTCAACCCGGAGCCGATCGCCGACTTCATCGACGCCGCCGTGCTCGGCGACGGCGAGGAGGCGGTTCTCGAGATCACCGGGATCGTCCGGGAGTGGAAGGCCGAGGGCAGCCCGGGCGGCCGCGACGAGTTGCTGCTGCGCCTGGCGCGCACCGAGAGCATCTACGTGCCGCGCTTCTACGACGTCGACTACCTGAGCGACGGCCGGATCCAGCGCGTCGTGCCGAACCGGCCGGACGTCCCGTTCCGGGTGGCCAAGCGCACGACGATGGACCTCGACGCCTGGCCGTACCCGAAGAAGCCGCTGGTCCCGCTCGCCGAGACGGTCCACGAGCGGTACGCGGTGGAGATCTTCCGCGGCTGCACGCGGGGCTGCCGCTTCTGCCAGGCCGGCATGATCACCCGCCCGGTGCGAGAGCGGTCGATCACCACGGTCGGCCAGATGGTCAAGGAGGGCCTGGAGTTCTCCGGCTTCTCCGAGGTCGGCCTCCTCTCGCTGTCCAGCGCCGACCACTCGGAGATCGGCGACATGTGCTCCGGGCTCGCCGAGCAGTACTCCGACTCGAACGTGTCGTTGTCGCTGCCGTCGACCCGGGTGGACGCCTTCAACATCGATCTCGCCCAGACGCTGTCGAAGAACGGGCGCCGGACCGGCCTGACCTTCGCACCCGAGGGCGGTTCGGAGCGGATCCGCAAGGTCATCAACAAGATGGTGACCGAGGAGGACCTGATCCGGACGGTCGTCACCGCGTACTCGAACGGCTGGCGCCAGGTCAAGCTGTACTTCATGTGCGGCCTGCCCACCGAGACCGACGACGACGTGGTGCAGATCGCCCGGATGGCGCACGAGGTGATCAAGGCGGGTCGCCAGGCCGCCGGCACCAAGGACATCCGTGCCACGGTGTCGATCGGCGGGTTCGTGCCCAAGCCGCACACCCCGTTCCAGTGGGCGCCGATGGCGAGCCCCGAGGTCATCGACAACCGGCTCAAGCTGCTCAAGGACGCGATCAACAGCGACCGCTCGCTGGGCCGCGCGATCGGCTACCGCTATCACGACGGCCAGCCCTCGCTGATCGAGGGCCTGCTCAGCCGCGGTGACCGGCGCGTCGGTGCGGTCATCCGGCGGGTCTGGGAGAAGGGCGGACGGTTCGACGGGTGGAGCGAGCATTTCTCGTACGCCCGGTGGATCGACTCGGCCGCCGAGGTGCTGCCCGAGTTCGGCGTCGACCTGGACTGGTTCACCACGCGCGAGCGGGACCAGGCCGAGGTGCTGCCCTGGGACCACCTCGACTCCGGTCTCGACAAGGACTGGCTCTGGCAGGACTGGCAGGACTCGCTCAGCGAGTACGAGCAGGACGACTGCCGCTGGACGCCGTGCTTCGACTGCGGTGTCTGCCCGTCGATGGACACCGAGATCCAGATCGGTCCCACCGGCAAGAAGCTTTTGCCCCTGACCCCGGTAAACAACCTCCGGGTTCCCGCTTAGGAGAAGCGTCATTCCCCCCAAGAACCAGCCGGCGGGCGGCCAGGCCCCGGTCGTCCAGCGCATCCGAATCCGGTACGCCAAGCGCGGCCCGTTGCGCTTCACGTCGCACCGGGACTTCGCTCGTGCCTTCGAGCGGGCGTTGCGCCGCGCGGGCGTGCCGATCGCGTTCTCCCAGGGCTTCACCCCACACCCCAAGATTTCGTACGCCAGTGCGGCACCGACCGGCGTCGGGAGTGAGGCGGAGTACCTGGAGATCGGCTTGCAGGCCGAGGTCGATCCGGAGCAGCTCCGGCTCGCCCTGGACGCGGCCCTGTCGCCCGGCCTGGACGTCCTCGAGGCGGTGGTGGCCGGCGAGGGCAGCCTCGCCGACCGGATCGACGCCTCCCACTGGCGGCTGGAGCTGCCGTCGGTCGACCCGGCGGTGGCCTCGGCCGCTGTCAAAGCCTTCCTCGACGCGGAGGAAGTGCAGGTCGAACGCATGACCAAGCAGGGGCGCCGGACGTTCGACGCCCGTCAGGCAGTTAACTTCGTCGCAGTGACGGAGCAGTCCGCCCTACCTTCCGAGGCGGACGGCACACCGTGTGCGATAATCGACCTTGTCGTACGACTGGTAACGCCCGCCGTACGTCCCGATGACGTCCTTTCCGGCCTGCGTGTTGTGGCTGGCCTGGAGCCGCCGGTCCCGCCTCGCGTGACCCGGCTGGCCCAGGGCACGCTTACCGCGCAGGGGGAGATCGTCGATCCGTTGGACGCGGATCGCGAGGACGCCGCCATCGGAGGGCGCTAGCTGCTTCCCGCAGCCGGCGTCCGTTGGAGACTTCGGCAGCTCGTCCGATCATCCGGTCGGGCCCGAATACTTACGGCGGCCCTGCGTGGCAGCGCTCACACGCGCCCGGGGTCGCCAGAACTGGAGAGCGCCCATGCTCGAGAACGAGCCACAGGGCGGTGAACGGGACGGAGTTACTCCGCCCGGCGATACCGCCGCAAGCACTACCCCTGTCCGCCGTACGCGGGCACGCAAGAAGGCCGCCGCCCCGGCCGCGGAGCCGGTGGCGGACAGCCCCGGCGCCGAGCCGGTGGCCGCCGCGTCTTCCGACGTGACCGACGCCACCGCCGAAGCACCCGTAAAGCCGGTCAAAGCGGCCAAGGCGACCCGCACCCGGCGCAAGCCGGCAGCGGCTGCCGCTGCGGCGGCCCCGGCCGAGGCTCCCGCCGACACCCCAGCCGCCGCCGGCGCGCCCGTCGCCGCTGTCGCCGAGGCTGCCGCTCCGGCCGCCGGTGCCGCCCAGGCTCCGGCCGCCGGTGCCGCCCAGGCTCCGGCCGCCGAGGAGGCTCCGGCGCCGGTGAAGGCGACCCGCAGCCGCCGCAAGAAGGCCGCGCCCGCGGCCGCCGCGGAGCCGGTCGCCGAGCTTCCGGTGCCGCCGGCCCCGCAGGAGGTCGCGGAGCTGGTCCTGGACGAGGAGTCGGTGGCCGCGACCGAGGAGGACGAGGTCGCCGCGGTCCCGATCATCGGCGTGCTGCCGCTGGACGACGACTTCGTCGAGGCCGAGCCGGCCAAGCGCACCACCCGGCGCGCCGCCGCTCTGCCCCCGGCCGTCCTGTTCATGCCGCCGGACCCGACCGAGGCCGAGCCCACGCCCCGCCGTTCGCGCCGCGGTGCCGCGGCCACCCCGCCGGTCGCGGCGGTCACCGAGGCCGAGCCCGAGGTCGAGGCCACCGTCGCCGAGGCGCCCGTCGCCGAGGAACCGGCCGAGGTCACCCGCCGCAGCCGGCGCCGCCGTCGTGGCGCTGCCGCCGACGAGCCGGCCGAGGTCGCCGAGACCACCGAGGTCGCCGAGCCGGTCGTCGACGAGGTCGACGAGAGCGCCGACGACGTCGAGGAAGGCGCCGAGGACGAGGGCGAGGACGACGACGAGTACGGCGCCGGCCGGCGTCGCCGCCGCCGTGGCCGCCGCGGTCGCGGCCGTGGAAAGGGCCCGGCCGACGAGGCCGACGAGATGGGCACCGAGGAGGGCGCCGAGGCGTCCGCCGACGAGGACGGCACCGAGGACGACGAGTCCGACGAGGGCGAGGGCGACGGCGTCACCCGGCGCCGCCGTCGCCGCCGTCGCAAGGGTTCCGGTGGCGACGCCGAGACCGGCGGCATCGAGGACGGCGTGCACACCGTCGTGCGGGTGCGCGAGCCGAGGCGTACGGACGAGGTGCAGGGTGTTTCCGGATCGACCCGGCTGGAGGCCAAGCGCCAGCGTCGCCGGGACGGCCGTGAGCAGCGCCGCACCCGTCCGCCGATCCTGAGCGAGTCCGAGTTCCTGGCCCGCCGGGAGGCGGTCGACCGGGTGATGGTCGTGCGGCAGAAGGCCGACCGCACCCAGATCGCGGTCATGGAAGACGGCATCCTGGTCGAGCACTACGTGGCCCGGGCCACCTCCGGCACCATGGTCGGCAACGTGTATCTCGGCAAGGTGCAGAACGTGCTGCCCAGCATGGAGGCCGCGTTCGTGGACGTGGGTCGCGGCCGCAACGCCGTGCTCTACGCCGGCGAGGTCAACTGGGACGCCACCGGGCTGGAGGGCCGGGCCCGCTCGATCGAGCAGGCGCTGAAGTCCGGCGACTCGGTGCTGGTGCAGGTCACCAAGGACCCGATCGGGCACAAGGGGGCCCGGCTGTCCAGCCACATCGCGCTCTCCGGCCGCCACCTGGTGTACGTGCCGAACGGCAACGCCTCCGGCATCAGCCGCAAGCTGCCCGACAACGAGCGCAAGCGGCTGCGCGACGTGCTGAAGAAGCTGGTGCCGGACGGCGCCGGAGTCATCGTGCGGACCGCGGCCGAGGGCGCCAGCGAGGACGACCTGGCCCGCGACGTGAAGCGGCTGCAGGCGCAGTGGGAGGAGATCCAGCGCAAGTCCGCCGAAGGCCACGCGCCGGTCGCCCTCTCCGAAGAGCCCGACCTGGTCATCCGGGTGGTCCGCGACCTGTTCAACGAAGACTTCCGTGAGCTCGTGGTGCAGGGCGACCAGGCCTACACGGAGGTCGAGAACTACCTGAACTCGGTCTCGCCGGACCTGGTCGAGCGCCTGCACCGGTACACGGGTGTCGGCGACCTCTTCGTCGACAAGCGCATCGACGAGCAGATCCTCAAGGGCCTGGACCGCAAGGTCTACCTGCCCTCCGGCGGTCACCTGGTGATCGACCGCACCGAGGCGATGACGGTCGTCGACGTCAACACCGGTAAGTACACCGGGGCCGGCGGCAACCTCGAGGAGACGGTCACCCGCAACAACCTGGAGGCAGCCGAGGAGATCGTGCGCCAGCTCCGGCTGCGCGACCTCGGCGGCATCGTGGTCATCGACTTCATCGACATGGTGCTGGAGAGCAACCGCGAGCTGGTGCTGCGGCGGCTCACCGAGTGCCTGGGCCGCGACCGCACCAAGCACCAGGTCACCGAGATCACCTCGCTCGGCCTGGTGCAGATGACCCGCAAGCGGATCGGTTCGGGCCTGCTCGAGGCGTTCAGCGAGACGTGCGACCACTGCAAGGGCCGCGGCGTGCTGATCCACACCGAGCCGGTGCCGGAGAAGAAGTCGAACGGCGCCGCGACCCAGGTGAAGGCGGTTGCCGCGGCGGCACAGACGCAGACGGCGCCGCCGCAGCCGGCGAAGTCCCGCCGCCGTCGGGGCGGCGCGGCCGCCGAGCCGGTCGCGGAGCCGGTCGAGGTGGTCGCGGAGCCCGTCGCCGCGGTCGAGGTCGAGATCGACGAGGTGGCGCCCGCCGTCACCGAGCATGAGGACCCGGTGGCGATCGCGGCCGACCTGCCGCCGGCCAGCGGATCCGGGATCATCAACCGGGCCGCGGTGCAGCCGTCGCTGACGACCTCGGACGACGACGAATACGACATGAGCGGGTACGACCTGTCCCGTTACGAGACGCCGGCCGTCGAGCCGGAACCGGTCGAGCCGCTGCGGCTCACCGGTGCCGACGACCCGGACGCCGCCGACGACGAGGACGAGGACGACGAGCCGGTGGGCGCCGGGGCGGGCGGCCGCCGCCGTTCCCGCCGCGGTGGTTCCCGACGGCGTACCCGCCCGTAGGCAGCTCGTTCGCCGCCCCGTCCGCCATCCGGCGGGCGGGGCGGCTACGCTCACCGGAGTCGATCCCTTCCATCGAGGAGGACCGAACTTCCGATGCGTCGAAACCTCGTCGCGCTCACGCTGCTGGGCGCGCTGGCCGGCTGCACGTCCGGCGGCGTCGCCGCACCGCCGGCGCGGCCCGCGCCGGCGCCCGCCGACCCCTCCGCCGCCGCCTCGGCCGATCGCGCGCTCACCGGCGACACCCAGGCCATCTGCGACCAGGCCGCGCGCACCGGGGCCGGTTTCGGCGAGATGTTCATCGACGATCTCCAGCTACGGGTCGACTCGGCCGCCCAGGGTGACCAGGCGAAGGCGCAGGCCCAGCAGAAGATCACGCGGGACGTGCAGAACTACTCGGTCGCGCTGGCCGACATGGCGGCGCTGACCACGGACGCCGCGCTCAAGCAGGCGCTGAGCCGGATGAGCAAGGAGGTCACGGCGCTGAAAGGCGACGTGACAAAGATCGACTCGAGCAAACTGGCGGATCTGGCCGCTATGCTGGACCGGGCCTGCGGGAAGAGCTGACCGCCCCGGTTTGGGCGCCGGGCCGTCGATGAAGTACGCTTGCCGACGGCGCATTTCGTGCGCCGTGTTCCCCGTGCCGCAGATGCAAGTTCCTGCCCGGGTCAGCACCATCCGCCAGCAGCGGTCATCGCTGCGCAAGTCTCAGGGAGTCCGCGTCCGATGTACGCGATCGTCAAGACCGGCGGCAAGCAGTACAAGGTTGCCGAGGGCGACGTGATCGAGGTCGAGAAGCTCGCGGGTGTGCCCGGCGATGCGCTCACGCTCGCCGCCGTTCTCCTCGTCGACGGTGACAACCTGGTGACCGATGCGGCCAAGCTTGCCAATGTGACGGTGTCCGGCGAGATCGCCGAGCACACCAAGGGTCCGAAGATCCGGATCCACAAGTTCAAGAACAAGACCGGCTACCACAAGCGCCAGGGTCACCGCCAGCCGCTGACCCGCGTCAAGGTGACCGGCATCTCCAGCGGGAAGTAAGGGCGGGATCAGCCATGGCTCACAAAAAGGGTGCCTCCAGCTCGCGGAACGGCCGTGACTCGTCCGCCCAGCGGCTCGGCGTGAAGCGGTTCGGCGGCCAGCTGGTCAGCGCCGGCGAGATCCTGATCCGTCAGCGCGGCACGAAGTTCCACCCGGGCGAGCTCGTCGGCCGGGGCGGCGACGACACGCTGTTCGCGCTGGCCAAGGGCAACGTGCAGTTCGGCACGATCCGCGGCCGCAAGACGGTCAGCATCGTTCCGGCCGCGGAGTAACTTTCGCGTTGTAGTTCTCGAACGGGCCGAGGACCTCTCAGGGGTCCGAGGCCCGTTTTTGTTTTAGGGGAGAGTTGAGCTGTGACCACGTTCGTCGACCGCGTCGCGCTGCACCTTTCGGCGGGTGACGGCGGGCACGGCTGTGTCTCGGTACGCCGGGAGAAGTTCAAGCCGCTGGGCGGTCCGGACGGCGGCAACGGCGGGAACGGCGGCGGCATCACGCTGGTCGTCGACCCGCAGCTGCACACGCTGCTCGACTTCCACTTCCACCCGCACGTCAAGGCGTCCAACGGCGTCGGTGGCGCGGGCGGGAACAGGGACGGCGCGAACGGCAAGGACCTGGTCGTCCAGGTGCCGGACGGGACCGTGGTGCAGACCCCGGACGGTGAGGTGCTGGCCGACATGGTCGGCGCCGGCACCACGTTCGAGGTGGCGCAGGGCGGCCGCGGCGGGCGGGGCAACGCCTCGCTGGCGAACACGCGGCGTAAGGTGCCGGGCTTCGCCGAGCTGGGCGAGCCGGGCGACCATCTCGAGGTCGTCCTCGAGCTGAAGAGCGTCGCCGACGTGGGCCTGGTCGGGTTCCCCAGCGCCGGCAAGTCGTCGCTGATCTCGGTGATGTCCGCGGCCAAGCCGAAGATCGCCGACTACCCGTTCACCACCCTGGTGCCGAACCTCGGCGTGGTGCAGGCGGGGGAGCAGACGTTCACGGTCGCCGACGTGCCGGGGCTGATCCCGGGCGCGGCCACCGGCAAGGGTCTCGGCATGCAGTTCCTGCGGCACATCGAGCGCACGTCGGTGCTGGTCCACGTGCTGGACGCGGCGACGCCGGAGATCGACCGGGACCCGCTGGCGGACCTCGATGCGATTGAGGCCGAACTGGCGGCGTACGGGGGCCTGGAAGATCGTCCCCGGCTGGTCGTGCTGAACAAGATCGACATTCCGGACGGGCGGGATCTCGCCGACATCGTGCGGCCCGACCTGCAGGCCCGCGGCTACCTGGTGTTCGAGGTCAGCGCGGTCACCCGGGAAGGGCTCAAGGAGCTGATCTTCGCGCTGGCCAAGACGGTCGAGGAGCATCGCCTCGCTCAGCCGGTGCGGGAGCCGACGCGAGCCATCGTGCGGCCGCGCGCGGTCGACGACACCGGCTTCACGATCGAGCAGGACGAGGACGGCGTCTACGTGGTGCACGGCGCGCGCGTCGAGCGCTGGGTGCGGCAGACGAACTTCGACAACGACGAGGCGGTCGGCTTCCTGTCCGACCGGCTGGAGCGGCTCGGGGTCGAGGCGGCCATCGGGAAGAAGGGCGCCGAGCCCGGTGACCCGGTGCGCATCGGCGACCGCGAGTTCAACTACCAGCCGAACGCCGGGGACTACGTCTCGGGTCCGCGCGGCACCGACGCCCGCCTGGAGGAGCCGACCGGCCGGCAGACCGCCGCGCAGCGACTCGCCGCGCGCAAGGCCCGCCGGGTGCGCTCCGACGACGAGCTGCTGCACATGTCCGCGGACGGCACGGTCAGCAGCGTGGCGGCGGCGCAACGGCCGGTGCTGGTGACCGAAGAAGATGATGAGGACGACACCGGCGAATAGGGCGTAAGTCAGCCGTTCGCAACCGTCCGGAAAGGATGGTTGCATAGAGTCACCCCCGTGAGGATCGAATCCCGCCCCGCCCTGGACCCGGAACTGGCCGCTTTGGTCGCTGCTCAGCAGCGCGAGGTGCGAGCATTCGACCCGGCTCTGACGACTGCGCTATTCGCACCGACCGGTGACGTTGCGTATTTGGTGGCCGTCGTAGATGAACGGGCGGTGGCGTGCGGGGCCTGGCAGCCCGTCGCGGACGGGGTGGCCGAGCTCCGGCGTATGTACGTGCGGCCGGCGTTTCGCAACCGCGGCATCGCGCGCCAGATGATCGTCGCGATCGAGGAGGAGGCGCTCGCCGCGGACCGGCCGGTCATCCGGCTGGAGACCGGCAGCTACCTGCCCGCGGCGATCGCCCTCTACCAGTCGTCGGGCTACCACCAGATCCCGGTGTACGGCGAGTACGTCGGGAACCCGTACAGCGTGTGCTTCGAGAAGCGGCTCGCGGCTCTAGTCCAGTAGCCCGATCGCCGCGCGGGTACGCCGTACGGTGGCCTGGGCCCGGGGACGCACCCGGGCCTTGCCCTCCGCCAGGATCTGACGGATGTACGCGGGGTCGTCGGCGAGCTCGGCGTAACGCGTCCGGATCGGCGCGAGCAACGCCTCGACCGCGTCGGTGACCTCGGCCTTCAACGCGCCGTACGAGGTGAAATCGCCCGGCTCCTTACCGGTGCAGGCGCGCAGGATGCCCAGCAGGTTGCTGACACCCGGCTGGTTCTGTGGATCGTCGCGGACCACGCCGACGGTGTCGGTGACGGCCCGCGAGATCGTCTTGCGGATCAGCTCGGGCGGGTCCAGCAGCCCGATCCGGCCGGCCGCCGACGGCGTGCTCTTGCTCATCTTGCGGGTCGGGTCGGCCAGATCCATGATCCGGGCGGCGGACTCCGGCCGGACCCCGTCCGGGACCGTGAAGGTCTCGCCGTAGCGGCCGTTGAACCTGGTCGCGAGCGCGCGGGCCAGCTCCAGGTGCTGGTTCTGGTCGTCGCCGACGGGCACCTGCCCGGCGTCGTGCACCAGGATGTCGGCGGCCATCAGCACCGGGTAGGTGAGCAGGCTGAGCCGCACCGGACGATCGCCGGCCGACTTCTCCTTGAACTGGATCATGCGGGCGGCCTCGCCGAAGCCGGCCACGCACTCCAGCAGGTAGTGCAGTTCGGTGTGCTCCGGGACCTGGGAGTTCGCGATGATCGGGGTGCGGTCCGGGTCGACCCCGGCGGCGAGTAGCACGGCAGCCACTTCGAGCGTGGCGGAGCGTACCTGGGAAGGGTCGTGGTCCATGGTCATCGCGTGCAGGTCCGCGATCATGGCGATCGACTCGGTGCTCGCCTGGTCGTCGACGAGCGGGAGCATCGCGCCGAGCAGGTTGCCGAGGTGCAGACGCCCGGTGGGCTGAAAGCCGGTGAGTCGGCGGGTCATTTTCTCTCCTCTGTAGGGGGTGGACGCCGTCCCCGGGAGAGAAAAAAGGCCGCCCAGAGAAGGCGGCCATGCTTGGTCAACCGCCGGTCAGGGCAGCCACCAGTTGTTGGTCAGTGTGCGCACGTCACAGATGATAGCAGCGGGGTACCGTACGCCAACTGCCAGGAAACCGGCATGATGTTCGACATGCCGACCTTGACTCGCGCCGAGGCGATCACCCGGGCCGCGACCATCCAAGTCCACGAATACGAGGTCGACCTCGACGTGACCGGGGACGGTGACACGTTTCGTTCCCGGACGGCGGTGCGGTTCTCGGCTCAGCCGGGTGCGGCGACGTTCCTGGAGTTCGAGCCGGTCGAGGTCGCGTCGATCACGCTGAACGGGACGGTTGTCGAGGCGGCGGCGATCGGCTCGGGGCGCTTAGCACTCGACGGCCTGGCCGAGATGAACGAGCTGCTGGTGGACGCCACGATGCGGTATTCGAACACCGGCGAGGGGCTGCACCGCTACGTCGACCCGCAGGACGGTGAGACGTATCTCTACCAGCACATGTTCATCAACAATGCGGGTCGCATCCTGCCCAGCTTCGACCAGCCCGACCTCAAGGCGTCGTTCCGGGTGGCGGTGACCGCGCCGGCCGGCTGGCTGGTGGCGGCGAACGGGCCGGTGGTGGCCAACAAGGACGGCCGCTGGGAGTTCGCGCCGACCAAGCCGATCTCGACCTATCTGGCTTCGCTGATCGCCGGGCCCTACCACTCGGTCACCGACGAGCATGACGGCATTCCGCTGGCCCTGTACGCCCGCAAGGCGCTCGCCGAGTACCTGGACGCGGACGCCGAGGAGATCTTCACGATCACCAAGCAGTGCCTGGACCGGTACCACGAGATTTTCGAGATCCGGTACCCGTTCGGCCACTACCAGCAGGCCTTCGCTCCCGAATTCAACTTCGGCGCCATGGAGTATCCCGGCCTGGTCGTGTTCCGCGACGAGATGATCTTCCGGTCCGCGGTGACCGAGAGCGAGCGGGAGCGCCGGGCCAACACGATGGCGCACGAGATGGCGCACATGTGGTTCGGCGACCTGGTCACCATGGCGTGGTGGGACGACCTGTGGCTGAACGAGTCGTTCGCCGAGTACATGGGCAGCCGGATCACCGCCGAGGCGACCCGCTTCCCGGATACGTGGACGACGTTCGCGATGCAGCGCAAGGCGTGGGGCCTGCGCGCCGACCAGCACCCCTCGACCCACCCCGTCGCCCCCGCCTCGGTGAGCGACACCGATCAGGCGCTGCTGAACTTCGACGGCATCTCGTACGCCAAGGGGGCCGCCGTCCTCCGGCAGCTCGTGGCGTGGATCGGGGACCACGCGTTCCGGTCCGGCATCAACGCGCACTTCGCGGCCCACGAGTACGGCAACGCGACGCTCGCCGACCTGCTGGGCGCGTTCGCGGCGGCCAGCGGACGGGATCTGTCCGGCTGGGCGGACGTGTGGCTGCGGCGCGCTCAGATCAACACGCTGCGCACCGAGATCACCCGCGACGGGGACAAGTACGGCGAGGTGGCGGTGCTGCAGACGGCGCCCGCGGACTACCCGACGCTGCGCCCCCACAAGATCGGGATCGGCCTGTTCGACCGGACCCCGGACGGCTCCGTGGTGCGGCGCAAGCGGATCGAGGCGGACGTGCTGCCGGCCGGCCGCACCGTGATCACCGAGCTGGCCGGCGAGCGGGTGGCCGACATGGTGCTGCTCAACGACGGCGACCTTACGTACGCCAAGATCAGGCTAGACGCCGACTCGAACGCGGCGGTCCCGACCATGCTGCCACTGCTCGACGACTCGCTGGCCCGGGCGGTGCTGTGGGCGGCGACGCTGGACGGGGTGGTGGACGGCGAGCGTCCGGTGGCCGAGCTGGTCACGATGGTGCTCACCGCGCTGCCGGTGGAGACCGAGGTGATCGTGATCGAGGACGTCCTGCGGGCGACCCGCGGGCTGGTCGATCGCTACTCCTCGCCGGCGACGCGGCCGGCCGCCCTCGAGCTGGTGGCGCAGGCGACCGACCGGCTGCTCACGGCGTGCGAGCCGGGTGGGTCGCGGCAGCTCGCGGCGGCGCGCGGGCTGATCGGGTCGACCGTCGACACGAGCCGGATCCAAGGGTGGTTGGACGGCGTGGACGTGCCATCCGGGCTGGCGATCGATGACGACCTGCGGTGGCTGATCATGTATCGACTCGCTGTGCTCGGGGCTGTCGGCCTCCCGGAGATCGACGCTGAGTTCGCGCGCGACCGCAGTGCTACCGGGGAGCAGTGGGCGGCGCGATGCCGCGCGGCGGTGCCAACGGCTGCGGCCAAGGAGCAGGCGTGGTCGGCCATCGTCGGGGACGCGTCGCTGTCGAACCGGCTGGCCGAGCTGACGGCCAATGGGTTCTGGCAGCCGGAGCAGCTTGATCTGCTTCAGTCGTATGTTCCCCGGTACTTCGCGGAGATGCCGGGGATGATGCGGATCCGGAGTGGGATGAGCGCGGAGCGGACGGCCGCCTGGGCGTATCCGGACGTGGTGGTGGAGCCGTCGACGCGCGAGTTGGCCGCCTCGCTGCTCGCCCGTGATGATCTTGATCCGATTCTGCGGCGTGTCGTGCTGGACGCCGATGACGATCTGCGGCGGGCGTTGAACGCGCGTTTCTGACTTTTGGGGCGGTATCTGCCGATACCGTGGGGGGATGCCTGACTCGCGAGCCGAACACATGGAGAGCCTGGGGCGGCTCGCGGGCAAGGTCGCGCACGACTTCAACAACATGCTCGGCGTGATCGTGAATTACGCGAACTTCGTGGTGGAAGAGGCGTCGTCACCGACGCCGGATATGTCCAGCATTGCGGCGGATGCGCAGCAGATTGTGCAGGCTACGGCGCGTGGCACGAATTTGACGCAGCAGTTGCTGGCGTTCGCGTCGCGGTCGGTGGTGCAGCCGTTGGCGGTCGATCTGAATGCGTTGATCGCTTCGTCGTTGCCGGAAATGTCGGGTGTGGCTGGCGGGGTCGGTGAGTCGGTCGGGTCGGCCTTGTCTGCCGGGTTGGGCGAGCCTGCCGGGGTTGAGTTTCGGCCGGGGGCTGACCTTCCGCTGGTGGTTGGCGATCCCGCGCAGCTTGCCCGATTAATCGGAAATATCGTGGAAAGTTTTGGCGGGCCCGTGATGATGTCGACGGGTCGTGACGGTGACCGGGTTTCGCTTCAGGCCACCGACCCCGGCAAGGACTTGACCGTCTCCGAGGTAGAGCGCGCGTTCGAGCCGTTCGCCTCGATCGGGGGCTCCGGATTCGGCTTGGCCATGGCGTACGGGATCGTCATGCAAGCTGGTGGAGAGATCGGCATCGAGTCATCGCTCGGCGCCGGGACGACCGTGACGGTGCTGCTGCCCGCTTCGCCATCGTCTTGATCTATATTTCACGAATGTCTGGGCGTCGTATCGGGATCATGGGCGGGACCTTCGATCCCATCCACCACGGGCACCTGGTCGCGGCCAGCGAGGTGCAGGCGCGCTTCGACCTGGACGAGGTCGTGTTCGTGCCCACCGGTCAGCCGTACGAGAAAGGCCGTGTGTCGCCGGCCGAGGACCGCTACCTCATGACGGTGATCGCGACCGCGTCTAATCCGCGCTTCCACGTCTCGCGGGCCGACATCGACCGGGACGGCCCCACCTACACGATCGACACGTTGCGTGACATGCGAGCGGTCTACGGTGCCGACGCGTCGCTGTACTTCATCACCGGGGCGGACGCCCTTTCCCGCATTCTGAGCTGGAAAGACGCGTTAGAGATGCTGTCCATCGCGCACTTCGTCGGGGTTACCCGGCCGGGCTTCGACCTCACCGACGATCACCTTCCGGCCGATACGGTCACCCTCGTGGAGGTGCCGGCCATGGCCATCTCGTCGACGGCCTGCCGCCAACGGGTCGGTGACGGCAAGCCAGTCTGGTACCTGGTTCCGGATGGTGTCGTGCAATACATCGCCAAACGGGGGCTCTATCGGGGGTCGGGAATTGTCACACCCGTGTGAGAGGCTTGAAGCACCAGGAAGCCGACCGAGGGGAAACTCTTGCCCGTTACCGAACGCGCTCTTGAGCTCGCGCTGGCGGCCGCCCAGGCCGCAGCCGACAAGAAGGCGCAGGACATCGTCGTTATCGACGTCGCCGAGCAGCTCTATATCACCGACGCGTTCGTGATCGCGTCGGCGAGCAACGAACGGCAGGTCGCAGCCGTTGTCGACGCCGTCGAGGAAGCCCTGGTCAATCTCCCGGAGAAGGCGAAACCCGTCCGTCGTGAGGGTGAGCGCCAAGGCCGGTGGGTGCTCCTCGACTATGTCGACATCGTGGTCCACATCCAGCACACCGAGGAGCGCGAGTTCTACGCCCTCGACAAGCTGTGGAAGGACTGCCCGATGATCCCGTTCGTCGACCGCGACATGGTGGACGCGGACGCGTCGTGAAGCGCCTGATCGTCTGGCGGCACGGGAACACCGACTGGAACGCGGGCAGTCGCGTCCAGGGGCAGACCGACGTGCCGCTCAACGCTCTCGGTCGGGAGCAGGCTCTCGAGGCCGCCGAGCTGCTGGTCAAGCGGAAACCCGACGCCATCGTCTCCAGCGACCTACGCCGGGCCGCCGAGACGGCGGCCGCACTCGGGGCGCTCACCGGGCTCGCGATCCGGGAGGACGACCGGTTACGCGAGCGGTACTTCGGCGCGTGGCAGGGCCTGACGATGCCCGAGGTGTCGCAGCGCTTCCCGGAGGAACACGCGCGGTGGACCGCTGGGAAGGATCCCGGTGGCGACGTCGAGAGCCTCGACGACCTCGGTAAGAGGGTCGCGGAGGCGCTGCTCGACGCCGCCGCCGAGGGCGGCACCGTGGTGGTGGCGACGCACGGGGCGGCGGCGCGGCAAGGGGTCGGGCATCTGCTGGGCTGGCCGACGGAGCAGTTGCGGACGCTGCGGGCGCTGCAGAACTGTCATTGGATCGAGCTGACCCATGACGACAAGCGGGGCTGGCAGCTGGCCACGTACAACGTGGGGCCGTTCATGGAGCGGCCGGTGCCGCCGCCCGTCTGAGCCGTACTGGTTGTGGCCTGAGCCGTGTCGGGTGTTGCAGCCGGCACGGTGCGTCAGCGCCGCGGCCCGGCGTGGTCGGCGGGGAACCGCTGCCGGTCCGGTAGCGTCCAAGCCACCATGCTGACTCGTCGTGTCTCGGTTGCTCTGCTGCTCGTCCTCGTGGTTGCCGGTTGTGCCGCGCCGCAGCAGGCGGACGCGTCGGGGTCCTCGCGGGGTGTGACGGAGCCGCCGTCGCCGGGTGTGACCGAGTCGGCGCCATCGTCGCCGGGCTCAGCTCCTTTGCCGTCCTCGCCGTCCTCGCCGGACGTGATCGACCTGCCGGTGCCGAGCGCGAAGCCGGGTCCCGGCGCCACCCAGACGATCAGTGGCACGGTGACCGCCGGCGTCGAGCCGAATTGTCGGTTGCTGACCTCGGGCGGAAGCTCCTACCTGCTGCTCTTCAAAGACTCGGCGTCCCGGTCCGCCGCCGCGATCGGGAAAACGGTGACCTTGGTCGGCCGTTCCGACCCGTCGCTGATGACGACGTGCATGCAAGGCGTCCCGTTTGTCGTGACGTCCGTGAGCGGCGGTTGAGCTGGTTATCGGGTCCGGCTCGGGGGAACTGGTCACCTCCGGCGCGTTGCCCGGGCGACCATCGGTTACCGTGCCCGCATGCCCGTCGCGGTCGTCACCGACTCCACCGCGTACCTGCCCGACGAACTTCGTGGCACGTATGACATGACCGTCGTGCCGCTGACGGTGGTCATCAACGGCACCGACGGCTTGGAGGGCCTCGAGGTCCACCCGGCGGAGGTGGCTCAGGCGTTGCGCACGCGACGGCACACGGTGAGCACGTCCCGGCCGGCGCCGTCGCAGTTCGCCGAGGCGTACCGGAGATTGCTGGACGCGGGCGCCGACGGCATCGTGTCGGTCCACCTGTCGGCGAAATTATCCGGCACCTACGAGGCCGCGTGCATGGCAGCCGCCGAGATGGGCGCCAAGGTCCAGGTGGTCGACAGCGGTACCACCGCCATGGGCCTAGGTTTCGCCGCTTTGGCAGCCGCCAGCGCGGCCGCGGAGGATCAAGACCTCGAGTCCGTACGCCAAGAGGCCGCCACCCACTCCGCCAACGTCAGCACCCTCTTCTACGTGGACACGCTGGAGTACCTGCGCCGCGGCGGCCGCATCGGCGCGGCGTCGGCGTTGCTAGGCACGGCGCTGTCGGTGAAGCCGATCCTGCACGTGGTCGACGGCGCGATAGTCGTCCGCGACAAGGTCCGCACCGCCGGCCGCGCACTGACCAAGCTGGTCGAACTGGCCGTGGAAGCCTCCGGCGAAGGCGAGGTCGACATAGCCGTGCACCACCTGGAGGCCCAGGCCCGCGCCACCGCCCTCGCGGACGCCGTCTCAATCCGCCTGGGCGACCGCTTGCGCGACTGCTACATCACGGAGCTCGGCGCGGTGGTGGCCGCCCACGTCGGACCGGGCGTCACCGGCGTGGTCGTGCACCGGCGTCCCTGACCTCCCCGCGCCGCCGTGAGCCGCGCCGCCGTGAGCCGCGCCGCCGTGAGCCGCGCCGCCGTGAGCCGCGCTGCCGTCAGGCGCGCTGCCGTCAGGCGCGTCGCGGTCCGGCGGGTGGCCAGGAGGCGGCGGCCCAGCGGGCCGGCTGCATACCCGCCACCGGCTTGAGCCGGGCGGCCAGCTCGGCCCACGGGAGGATCTCCTCGCCGATCTGTAGCTCGTCGGCTTCCGGCAGCAGAGCCGGCTCGTCACGCTCCCAGATGGCGCGGGTGCGCCAGCCCTGCTCGTCGGAGCCGATGAGCAGCAACTCGGCGACGGTCTCCGACGCCGGTCGATCCGCTTCGGCCAGGCGGGCCGCCTGGCGGGCGTACTCCTCGACCGCCAGCACTCGCTCGGCTCGCTCCACCGAGTGGTGCAGCGGATGGCCGGGCGGCGCCGCGTACGGCACGGGGAGGCCGTCGGCGTCGCTCGCGTACGCCATCGGGCTTATCGGTCGTGACGTTTTCGCATAGATCTCCTCTGCCTGCGCGAACAGCCCGCGCAGATGATCGCTTCCGTCGGCGGTGACCAGCAGCGTCCCGCGCTCCGGCGCGAACGCCACCGGAGTGCCGCCGACCTGCAGGGCCAGCCGTCCCAGCCAATGCTCGAGCAGGAGATGCGACGTCCAGTACGCATCCCCGTCGTCTACGAAGCGCACCACCACCGGCTCGGTGGCAGCACCCTGCAGCGTCGCCCCGGACAGATTCGCCCGGGCCGCCGCGAACACATCGTTCACCTTCACGCCCCACATGGCCGGCTGCTCCGGCCCGACATAGGTCATCGTGTCGGGGCCGTCGATGACCACGAACTCGGACAGGAACGGCAGCACCGGCCGGCTCAGCGACGACCCGGGCGTGCCGCCGCGCAGCACCGGGCGTAGCAATGGCCGTGCTTCCGTCCACGTCCGGGGCACTCCGGCGCCCGATCCCAGACTCGCGACGAATCTGCTGATCTCCACCCCGCGGCGTCGGCCACGGGCAGCAAGCAACGGCGCAAGCTCCAGAATGGTGGGCACATCGTCCCCGGTCACGGTGAAGCGGACCTGGAAGCCAAGCGGGTCGTAACGCACGTCGGCCATGCCGGTCCGACGCAGTCGCCGGACGACCTGACCGGCCAGCCGCGCTCGAGCGACTCTCCGAAACAGGCCCACCGACGTCTCTCTCCCTTGTGGCCGCCGACCTTATCGCATGCCGCCGACATTTTTCCGGCCCAGGATCGCCCGGGCTTCGAGATCATCGTCGTAGATGACGTCGGCGTCCAGCCCGGCGAGGCGTACGGCCTGGACTGCCTGGTCTTCTTGGGTTTCGGTGATCTCGGAGAGCAGGATCCCGCCGGGGGCGAGCCAATCGGGTGCACCGGACGCAACTCTCCGAAACACGTCCAAACCGTCGGTGCCGCCGTCGAGCGCGGTGTGCGGTTCGTGATCGCGGGCCTCGGCGGGGAGCAGCGGGATGTGCGCGGTGGCCACGTATGGGACGTTGGCCAGCAGGATCGTCACCCGGCCGCGCAGGCCCTCGGGCAGCGCTTCGAAGAGGTCGCCCTGGTAGACGTTGCCGCCCAGATTGTCCCGTGCACAGGCGACCGCGACCGGATCGACGTCGGCGGCGTGCACTTCGGCTTGCGGCAGGCGATGGCGCACGGCCAGGCCCAGCGCGCCGGACCCGCAGCAGAGATCCACCACGACCGGGCGTTCGGACTCGGTGTTCGTGGCGATGCGGACCAGGAGCTCGGAGCGTACGCGGGGAACAAAGACACCGGGTCGCAGCCGGACCCGCACGCCGCAGAAGTCGGCGTAGCCCACGACCTGCTCCAGCGGTTCGCCCAGCGCGCGCCGGCCCACCAGCGCGGCGAGGGTCGCCTCGTCGCCGGCGGCCTCGCTGAGCACGGCGGCCTCTTCCTCGGCGAACACGCAGCCCGCGGCACGTAGCCGGGTGATCGCCTCGGCGATCGCGGGTGCTGGAATTCCTGGTCTCACAAGCCGTTCCTTAGCACAGTTCCGATGATCATCGGAGTTATCCACATTGCCCGACTGTCCACAAGGCGCCGCGCACCGGGGCCGCCGAATCCCTACGGTGCCTGGCGTGCGAGAACGGAAGAGCGCGGAGAAGGACGTGGCGGCACGGCTGCGGTCGGTGCTGTCCGGTTCGGTGGGCGATGGGCCGGTTGATCGGCCGGTCGAGGAGGCGCTTGGGCGGATCGAGGGGCGACCCGAGGCGAGAGCCGAGGCGCGGCTTGAGCCTGGTCTTGGCGACCTTGCCGACCTGGGTGAGCCCCTGCGCTGGTCGGACATCATTCCGGCCTGGCCTGACGACGTCGATCTCGGGCGGGCCTCGGAGTCAAGTTCCGACGACGGGGGACGCGCTCCGCCGTCCCCGGCTCTTCGTGAGCCGACCGGCGGCTTTCGTGCCGGGACACCTTGGGCGAGTCCGCCGGGTGGGCCGCTCTCGCCTGCCGTGACTATCCCGCGAGCAGCTGCGCCAAGGCTGGGAGAACCGATGAAGGACGACTTCGACGGAGTGGCCGGGAACGTGCGGCGGCCACTCCCGCCACCGACCTGGGTGCTGCCGGAAGAGGACTTTGAGGACGCGCTGGCATCCCGGCCCGCCTGGTCGGCGCCGGAGGCCGACGACGAGCCGCCGGAACTGACGAGCGCGGGAGCGTTCGGCGATGATCGCAAGCTCGGCATCCGGGCGTTTGATCCTGGCCGGCGCGGTGTCCGAGCGCTCGCCGCGGTCGCTGCCGTGGCGATCGTGGTGGCCGCTCTGCTCGCGTGGCGGGCGCGGCCTCGGGTGGATCCCGTGGCGCCGCCATCGTTCGACTCGGTGGCGACCACCCCGGCGGTGTCGCCCGGGCGGAGCGGTCCGAGCTCGGCGGTGGCCGAGGTGGTCGTCGCCGTGGGTGGCAAGGTGCGCAAACCCGGTCTGGTGCGGCTGCCTCCGGGCGCGCGCGTCGCCGACGCGCTGACCGCGGCCGGTGGCGCGGCCCCGGGCGTGGACGTCGCGTTGCTGAACCTGGCACGCAAGGTGGTCGACGGTGAGTTGATCATGGTGGGTGTCACGCCGCCGCCCGGGGTCACGACAGCGCCCGCGCCGCCGGGAGCCGGCGGCACTGCCTCGGCGGCCGCCGGTCCGATCAACCTGAACACGGCGACGCTTGCCGACCTCGACACGTTGCCCGGTGTCGGGCCGGTGCTCGCCCAGCGGATCCTCGACGCGCGCGACTCTCAGGGCGGCTTCCGGGCGGTCAGCGATCTGCGCAAGGTCGACGGGATCGGCGACGCCCGGTACGAGCAGCTCAAGGACCTGGTGACGGTGTGAGCGGGGGAGCGCGTCGTCGCGAGCCGGCCATGGCCGGGCCGGACCTGCGGCTGGCCGGGTTCGCGGTTGCGATCTGGCTTTCGGCGCTGACCGCCTTGTATCTACCCGTGCCGGCGAGTGCGGTGATCGGTGCGAGCGCGTTTGTCGCGGCCGGAGTGCTCGCGCTGACGGTGGCACGGCATCGGCCCTCGATGAGGCGCGTGTTGTGGGTCGCGGTCGCGATCCTGGTCGGCGCGGGCACCGGGGCGGTCGCGACGGCGGTGCGGGTCGGCGTCCGCGAGGCGGAACCGCTGGCGACTCTGGTGCGCGAGGGACGCGGCGTACGGGTGGAAGCGGTGGTGCGCGACGATCCGCGAGCCGTGAGCGGGTCGCCGGGCATGCCACCGACCTACCTGGTTGCCGTCGACCTGCGCCGGGTCGAGGCGGATGACCACGCGCCGATGCGACTGTCGGTGCGGGCCCTGGTGCTAGGAAGCGATCCGGCCTGGCGTTCGCTGCTCCCGGGCCAGCGGGTGACCGCCGCCGGGAAGCTGCTGGCGCCGCGTGGCGGTGATCTGCGTGCCGCGGTGATCTCGGTGCGGCAGGCGCCCATCCTGGTCGGTCGAGCGCCGTGGATCCAGCGGGCCGCGGGGACACTGCGCGCCGGGCTGCAGCGTGCCTGCGAGCCGCTGCCCGACGACGCGGGTGGACTGCTGCCCGGTCTGGTCGTCGGCGACACGAGCCGGCTGGACCCGGCCTTGGAGGACGATTTCCGAGCGACCGGTTTGACCCATCTAGTGGCGGTTTCTGGAGCCAACGTCGCGTTGATCTTGGGCGTTGTGGTGTTTGCGGTGCGGCGTACCCGGGCCGGGCCGCTCGTCACGGCGCTGGTCTGTGTGATGGCGCTGGCCGGGTTCGTGATCCTGGCGCGACCGTCGCCGAGCGTGGTCCGCGCCGCCGCGATGGGCGCGATCGCGCTGATCGGGCTCGCGTCCGGGCGTCCCCGCGCCGCCTTACCGGCGCTGGGTGCGGGGGTCGCCATCCTGATCCTGATCGACCCGGAACTGGCGGCCGATGTTGGATTCGCGCTGTCCGTGCTGGCCACAGGCGGTCTGCTGCTCTTGGCGCCGGTGTGGCGAGACGCGCTACGCCGGCGCGGGTGGCCGTCGGGCGTGGCCGAGGCGCTTGCCGTGCCGGCCGCCGCTCAGGTCGCTTGCGGCCCGGTGGTCGCCGGGTTGTCCGGAGCGGTCAGCCTCGTCGCGGTGCCCGCGAACCTGCTGGTCGTGCCCGCGATCCCGCCGGCCACCCTGCTCGGGGTCGGTGCGGCCGTCGTCTCGCCGATCTGGCCGGGCGGGGCCGAGTTCCTGGCCTGGCTCGCACACTGGCCGGTGAAGTGGTTGGTGCTCGTCGCCACCAACGGCGCCCGGGTGCCCTCCGGTGCGCTGCCCTGGCCCGAGGGCGTGCCGGGCGCGTTGCTGCTCGCCGTCATCACGGTGGCGTTGCTGGTCGCGGCCCGGCGGCCCCTGGTTCGCAAATTCGCCGCGATCGTGGCGGTCGCCGGTGTCCTGGGCGCGCTGCCGGTGCGGGTGCTCGCGCCCGGCTGGCCGCCGGCGAACTGGGTCGTGGTGGTCTGCGCGGTCGGCCAGGGTGACGCGATCGTGCTGCCCGCGGGCACGGGGCGGGCCGTCGTGGTCGATGCCGGTCCGGAGCCCAACGCGGTGGACCACTGCCTGCGGCGCCTTGGCGTACGGCAGATCGTGTTGTTCGTGGTGAGCCATTTCCACGCCGACCATGTGGGCGGGGTGGCCGGTGTGTTCCGGGGGCGGGACGTGCGGGCCGTGGTCGGACCGGACTGGCCCGAGCCGACGGGCGGGCGTTCCGCGGTGGTGCGAGCTGCGGGCCCGGTGCCGGTGCACGAGGTCGGGCCGGGTTGGTCGTACGCGGTGGGCGGGCTCGAGATCACGGTGATCGGGCCGTTCGAGCCGCTGCACGGCACCAACTCGGATCCGAACAACAACTCGCTGGTCCTGCGTGCCCGGTCGCTGGGGCGGACCGTCCTGCTGCCCGGCGACGCCGAGACCGAGGAGCAGGAGGAACTGCTCGAGCACCTGGGTGCCGACGCGATCCGGGCGGACGTGCTCAAGATCGCGCATCACGGGAGCGCCTACCAGTCGCCACGGTTTCTGGACGAGATCGATCCGGCGGTGGCGCTCGTCTCGGTCGGCCGGGACAACGACTACGGGCATCCCAATGCGGCCCTGCTCACGCGGCTGGTTCGGGGCGGGACGCGGGTGATGCGTACCGACGAAAGGGGTGACCTCGCCGCCGTGGCGACCGGTCGTGGTCTCGGCGTGGTTGCCCGCGGCGACCCGCCGGAGCCGTGATCGCGCAGAATGCGGGCGTGGAGCAGGAGACCATCAGCGCGGGCGAGATCATCCTCCGGCCGTTCGCCGAGGAGGACATTCCCTGGGTGTACGCGGTGTCGCTGGATCCCGCCGTGCAGCGGTACCTCGAGATCCCGCTGCCATACCGGGTCGAGCACGCCGAGCACTTCGTGCGGGAGATGGCGATTGCGGCGTGGGGGCGGCGGGAGCGGGTCGAGTTCGTCGTGGAGCAGGTCCGCGACGGCACCCGGCTCGGGCGCGTCGGGCTGGGCCTGGACGAGTTCGTTGGGATTGACCACGACCGGCTCGGCGGGCCTGGGCTCGACCGGCCCGGTGGGCCTGACCACGACCTGCTTGGTGGCGCGCGGATCGGCTACTGGATGGATCCGGCCGCCCGCGGTCGTGGGGTGGCGACCGCTGCGGTTCGGGCGCTGTGCGGGTGGGCCTTCGGCGCGCTCAGGCTTGGGCTGATCGAGTGGCGGGCCGAGGTCGGGAACGTGGCGTCGCGGCGGGTCGCGGAGAAGGCCGGGTTCCGGTTCGAGGCGGTTCTGCGGCGCCGGCTCGTGCATCGCGGGCAGCGCGTGGACGCCTGGATCGGCTCGATGGTGCCGGAGGAGATGCCGACACGCCCGGGGTCGTCCGTTCAGTCATGACTTGTGCCAGATGATTGGATTCGATGCGAAGTGCCGGGGTGGGCCGCGCGGGCGCTACGCATTCAGGCTGATCGAGCGACTCTACGTTCCCGGATACATGCGCCAGCGCCGATATGTCTGCTTTCGCATTGCGTGATCAGCCACTCTGCGCGTAGGAGTGAGCCGCGCGGAAACGTCAGCCCCTCGTGCAACGATATTGGGCGTGAACACCGCACCTCCCGACCCGCTCGTGCTCGTCCAGGGCGATGAGGAACTGCTCGCCGCCCGCGCGATCACGTCGGCGGTCGACGCGGCGCGTGCCGCCGACCCCGGCGCCGACGTCCGGGAGTACGAGGCGGGCGCCCTGGCCGCCGGTGAGGTCGCCGAGATGCTCAGCCCGTCGCTGTTCGGCGGCAGCCGGGTCCTGGTGATCCGCAGTGGACAGGACGCGCGCAAAGACCTCACGACCGCGCTGCTCGCGTATGCCAAGGCACCCGACCCCGAGGTGTCGCTCATCGTGACCCACCTCGGCGGTGCCAAAGGCAAGGCGCTGGCCGACGGCCTCCGCTCCGCCGGGGCCACCGTGGTGCCGGTCGCGAAGCTGCGCGGTGAGGGCGAGCTGACCAGGTTCATCCGGGACGAGTTCCGCCGCAACGGTGGCCGCTGCGACGAAACGGCCGCGTCGGCGCTGCTCGCGGCCGTGGGTAACGACCTGCGCGAGATCGCGGCGGCCTGCTCGCAGCTGCTCGCCGACACCGACGGCAAGATCACCCCCGAGGTCGTGGCGCGTTATTACCGGGGTCGTGCCGAGGTCAGCGGCTACAACGTGGCCGACGCCGTCATGATCGGCGACCTGCCGGGCGCGCTCGAGGCGCTGCGCTGGGCCCTGCACACCGGCGTCGACCCGGTCCCGATCGCCGACGCGATCGCCGACGGCGTCCGTACGGTGGCCAAGGTTGCGGCGGCCGGTCGCGGCAACCCGTACCAGATGGCGACCACGCTGGGCATGCCCGCCTGGAAGATCAAGCGCGCGCAGGAACGCACCCGCGGCTGGACGCCCGAGGGCCTGGTCGACGCCATGCAGGCCGCGGCCGACTGCAACGCCGCGGTGAAGGGCGGCGCGGAAGACCGGGGGTACGCGTTGGAACAGGCCCTCTTCGCCGTTGCCGAGGCCCGGCGGTCGGGGGGTTCGCGATGAAGCGCGCGGAACGCCGCCCGCTCTACGCGCGCATGCTCCGGCTGCGGCACATCGCTCCGACCGGGCTGCTGTGCTTCGTCTTTCTCGAGGGCTCGATCGCGCTCGGGCTGCTGCTCGCCCTGGCCGAGCTGGTGAGCTGGTGGGGCGTCCTGGTACTGCCCGTGACGGTGGCGCTGATGGTCAAGCTCAACGATCTGATCGCGGGTTCGCTGGTGCGGGCCGCAGCCCCGGTGCGGCCGGGGCCGTCGCGGCCGGCATCATCTCGGCCCGCGCCGTCCCGGCCGGTGCCGGCGGACGCGCCGATGCTGCGTCCCGCCGCTGCCGGGCGGCCGGATGTGGTCAGCCGCGTCGCCGACGATGCCACGATTCGGCTTCCCGGGGTGATCGAGGGCGATCGCGGAGAGCCGATCAAGCGGCCGTGGGCGGAAAAGGTGGAAGCCCAGCAGCAGTGGATGCGCCAGGCAGCGACCCGCCGTTACGAATAACCGCCGGTGACTGCCTGCGGCAGCCACACCTGATCCCAGACCGACGGCGCCTGCGCGCCGTGCATGCCCTCCAGGTTCCCTACCTTGAGGGCTTTTCCGCTGGAAACGCCACCGGGCACCGCTGCGGACGCTCTGGTCCGGCGATGCCCGGTTGTGGTCGTCGACCGGCTCGCGACTACGCGAGCGTTGACGCGTGCTGCCTCACTGCGACACGTGTCGGAGCCTGACGGGTCAGGCAGACAGCGAGGCGACCTTCTTGGCGATGGCCGACTTGCGGTTCGCCGCCTGGTTCTGGTGGATGACGCCCTTGCTGGCGGCCTTGTCGAGCTGGCGCGAAGCGGCACGCTGCAGCGCGGTCGCCGTCTCGACGTCGCCCGCGTCGCTCGCCTCATGGAACTTGCGAATCACGGTCTTCAGCGACGACTTGACCGACTTGTTGCGCAGCCGGGCCTTCTCGTTCTGCCGGTTGCGCTTGATCTGGGACTTGATGTTCGCCACGCGACAGCCTTGTCCTGACTAGGTGTTCGGAAACTGGTCTCAAGCGTGCTGAGTCGAAGCAGCGAAGAGCGGCACGTCACCACACGCGATTAGCCAGCCTACCAGCCCGGTCGCGGCCGACCAAAACGACGGCCCTGCTCAGGGGTGGGCGGTCGCGTGCGGGGCGCTCAGGTCGGGCCTACGACCAGCCACGCCGGTCCGCCAGCCAGGCCAGCGCCTGCCTGCCGCTGAAGAGCTGGTGCTGACGGCTGTGCGGGGACGCGCTGCTCGGCCCGCCATCGGCGCGGACCAGCCAATACCCGGCCAAAGCCGCGAGCGCCCCCTCCACACCGGAGGGCGGAGCGTTCCATCCGGAGAGGTACGCGTCCGCGTCCAACCCACTCGCGTACGCACTGACCAGCAACGTGACCGTGTCGAACCAGGGAGCGCCCAGACACGGCCACGTCCAGTCGCAGAGCCACGCCCGCCCGGAACCGTCGACGAGCACGTTGTCGATCCGCAGGTCACCGTGCATGAGCCCGGCACCGGCCACCAGGTCGGGCAGGCCGCGCTCCAAGACGGCCAGCTCGTCGATCCGATCCCGGGCGACCGTCTCCCACGCCGTACGGGGAAATGGCTCTTGCCCTGACTTGATCTCCGACCACCAGGACATCTCGGCTCGCACGATCTCGGGAAGCGCCGGCACACCGGTCTTGAGCAGCTCGTTTGTCGGCTTTGCGAGCGCCGCGGCGGCCGCTGACCAGGCGTCGAGCGCCGACCGTAACTCCGCGGGCTCCCACGGGAGGGCCGGCACGTGGCCGTCGATCGCCTCGAGACAAAGGACAAACCAGTCGGATTCCACCATCGTCCAGAGCGGGCGGGCCGCGGTGACCGCCGGGGGCAGGGCCGCGGTGATCGACGCTTCACGGGCGTACGCGCGGGAATTGGGGTTGCTGAGCGGTGCAGCCTTGACGAAGACGCTGATGCCGGCCGACGTGGTGAGGACCGCGGCGAAGGCGCGAGTGAAGCCACCGCCTGCGCTGCGCGCCGCGGAAACTGGTGAGCCGAGCCGGTCGGAGATCGCTTTCTGCAGGCGTTTTGGCAGGTCAGACCAGCTTGGGCGTACGGCGGTGGTCCCGTACGCGACGTCCGGAAGCGAAATCGGTCGCACCACGCCATCCTCCCGGCCGATTTTTGTCGTACCCCGCTGGCAGTATCCAGGCCATGAGAACCGACGACTTCTGGGCCGTCATCGACCGGGCGACGGCCGACCGGCCCTCCTCGCCCGCCGAGGTGGCCAAACGCGCCGCCGCCGACCTGGCCACCCGAGACCCGGAGGAGATCGTCGCGTGGGCTCGGCACCTCGACAAGGTCATGGTCGCCTCCGGCACGCAGGATTTGTGGGCGGCCGCCTATTTGATCAACGGCGGATGCTCCGAGGAGGGATTCGACAATTTCCGGGGCTGGCTGATCGCGCACGGGCGGGAGGCCGTCGCGCGCTCGGTGAAGTCCCCTGATGCGCTGGCCGACCTGCCGGCCGTCCGCTCGGCCGCGGACAGCGGTGCGGTCTTCGAGGCGGAGGAGGTGCTGTCCATCGCCGCGGAGGCTTATGCGCAGGCCACGGGGTCGGAGATGCCGGTGGGAGAGACGCCGGTGACCAGGCCCGATGCCGCCGATCTGTGGGATTTCGACAACGAGGAGGAGATGCAGCGCCGGCTGCCCCGGCTTTCCGGGCTGTTCCTGGCGCCGCCGGAGTGACGATCATCTAGCAAATAACGGGTCGAACCCCGGGCCGCCGCTCGGGGAGGATCGCGCTATGAGTTCGCGGCGCGGTTCGGTGGTTTCGGTCAGTTGTAACGACGTTTATTCGTTCACGAAGCCGGTCCGGGACGAGATCGTCCTGGTCGCAGGCTTCGGGGTCGAGGGAGACGTGCACGCGGGAGTGCGTGTGAGGCACCGCTCGCGGGTGAAAGCCGACCCGACTCAGCCGAACCTTCGTCAGGTGCACCTGATGCAGGCGGAGCTGTTCGGGGAGGTCGGGGAGAAGGGTTACGCGGTCACGCCCGGCGATCTGGGCGAGAACGTGACGACAAGTGGTATCGATCTGCTAGCGCTGCCGCTGGGGACGATCCTGCGCTTCGGTCCACCGGCTGGAGAGACGGCCGGGCCGGGCGCTGAGGCGCACACGAGACCGGCTGCCGGCGGCGGAGCGACCGCGCGCCGGAGCGAAGGGCCTGCGATAGCCGCAGAGCCCGCGACAGCCGTACGGGCTGTGCTGGCGGCCGCCTCGGCGGCCGTGCTTGACGAGTCCACGACCAAGGCCGCCGCTGCCGTCGCGACAGCGGCCGCCCGAGAAACCGGCGACGACCCCCGCCCGGCCGTCGTCATCGCCGGACTGCGCAACCCGTGTGCGCAGATCAACGGCTTCCAGCAAGGGCTTCTGAAGGAGGTGGTGGGGCACGACGAGAACGGCAGCCTGGTCCGGAAGGCCGGGATCATGGCGGTGGTGCTGCGGGGTGGTCACATCCGCGCTGGTGACCATGTCCACGTCGAGTTCCCGCCGCCGCCGCACGCGCCCCTTGAGCGGGTGTGAGCGGGCCGCCCGCACGGACGTGGGACGATAGAACGCGCCGGGCGTCATGCCCGGCATCCTTCAGCTTGCGAAGAACGGTGGAACGTGCCAGGACCGCTCGACCCCGGAGTGAACGTGATCGGCTCTACCGATCCCGCGCGCATCCGTAACTTCTGCATCATCGCCCACATCGACCACGGCAAGTCGACGCTGGCCGACCGGATGTTGCAGATCACCGGGGTGGTCGACCCGCGTCAGATGCGCGCGCAGTACCTCGACCGGATGGACATCGAACGAGAGCGCGGCATCACGATCAAGTCGCAGGCCGTGCGCATGCCCTGGACCGTCCGCGAGGGCGACCGGAAGGGCGACACCGCGGTCCTCAACATGATCGACACGCCGGGACACGTCGACTTCACGTACGAGGTGTCCCGCAGCCTCGCCGCGTGCGAGGGCGCGATCCTGCTGGTCGACGCCGCGCAGGGGATCGAGGCGCAGACCCTCGCCAACCTGTATCTGGCGATGGAGAACGACCTGCACATCATCCCGGTGCTCAACAAGATCGACTTGCCGGCGGCGCAGCCCGAGAAGTACGCCGACGAGCTCGCCGGTCTGATCGGCGTCGAGCCGGACACCGTGCTCCGCGTGTCCGGAAAGACCGGCGTCGGCGTCGACCACCTGCTTGACGAGATCGTCCGGCAGTTCACGCCGCCGGTGGGCGACGCGGACGGCCCGGCGCGCGCGATGATCTTCGACTCGGTGTACGACGTCTACCGGGGCGTCGTCACGTACGTCCGGGTCATCGACGGCCGGATCGAGGCGCGCGACCGGATCAGGATGATGTCCACGGGCGCGGTCCACGAGCTGCTCGAGATCGGCGTGGTCTCGCCCGAGATGGAGAAGGCGAACGCGCTCGGCGTCGGGGAGGTCGGATACCTGATCACCGGCGTGAAGGACGTGCGCCAGTCCCGCGTCGGCGACACGGTCACCGGCAACGCGCGCCCGGCGAAGGAGCCGCTCGGCGGGTACAAGGATCCGAAGCCGATGGTCTACTCGGGTCTCTACCCGATCGACGGCTCGGACTACCCGGCCCTCCGCGACGCCCTCGACAAGCTGAAACTCAACGACGCCGCCCTGGTGTACGAGCCGGAGACGTCCGCGGCGCTCGGGTTCGGTTTCCGGTGCGGCTTCCTCGGCCTGCTCCACCTGGAGATCATCGGGGAGCGGCTGGAGCGCGAGTTCAACCTCGACCTGATCTCCACGGCGCCCAATGTGGTCTATCGCGTGTTCACCGACGACGCCGTCGAGCACGTGGTCACCAACCCCAGCGAGTTCCCCAGCGGCAAGATCGCGGAGATCCACGAGCCGGTCGTGCGCGCCACGGTCCTGGTGCCGAACGACTACGTCGGCGCGGTCATGGAGCTGTGTCAGAGCAGGCGCGGCAGCCTGCTCGGCATGGAGTATCTGTCCTCCGAACGGGTCGAGCTCCGCTACACGCTGCCCCTCGCCGAGATCATCTACGACTTCTTCGACCAGCTGAAGAGCAAGACCAAGGGCTACGCGTCGCTCGACTACGAACCCTCCGGCGAGCAGGTCGCCGAACTGGTCAAGGTGGACATTCTGCTCCACGGCGAGCCCGTCGACGCGTTCAGTGCGATCGTGCACAAGGACAAGGCGTACAACTATGGCGTGACGATCGCCGCCAAGCTGCAGAAACTCATTCCGCGGCAGCAGTTCGAGGTGCCGATCCAGGCGGCCATCGGCAGCCGGATCATCGCCCGCGAAACGATTCGCGCCATCCGCAAGGATGTGCTCGCGAAGTGCTACGGCGGTGACATCAGCCGAAAGCGCAAGCTGCTCGAGAAGCAGAAGGAAGGCAAGAAGCGGATGAAGATGGTCGGCCGCGTCGAAGTGCCGCAGGAGGCCTTCATCGCCGCGTTGTCGACTTCCGACTCCGCGGACGTCAAGGGAGCGAGCAAAAAATAGGGCGGTTTGGTTTCTGATTCCCTCGGGAACTCTGGGGCTCGACGGACGCAACAAGCTCCACCCGAGGAGGAACCCCCATGACTGTCTCCGGCATCATCTCCGCGCTCATCGTCGGTCTCATCATTGGTGCGCTCGGCCGTCTGGTCGTACCCGGCAAGCAGCACATCCCGATCTGGCTGACGATCGTGATCGGTATCGTCGCCGCGCTGCTCGGCACGGTCATCGCCAACGCGGTCGGCGTCGGCGACACGAACGGCATCGACTGGATCGAGCTGCTCTTCCAGGTGGTGCTGGCCGCGATCGGCGTCGCGCTGGTCGCCGGCATGGGCAGCCGCCGCCGGCTCACCCGATAACGCGCGCACGAAGCGCCGGGCCCCTTCGGCCCGGCGCTTCGCCATGTCTGTGAATTGTCGTTCTTCGATATCCGAGTGGTCATTTCCGGACCACATTCAAAATCTCAATGTCGTAGCGGGGTGGGTGGTACGAATCGCTGCTCCCGCCGAGGGCCGCGGCGGCGCGAGCTGGCCGCTGGCGCGTCCAAAACACTCACCCCACCCCGGCGACGTGAGTGAATGGCCGCGCCCAACCCCAAATTCGCCGGCCCCTATGCGGGGATTCGCGCCCCCGGATTCCCCACACCCCCGGACGCGGCGAGTGGGGCGCCCCGGGCGGCTAGGTGGCTCACGCGGTGGACGAGCCGCGGTCGGCGCACGTCGCGCGGTCAGCGTCCCGTCGAACAGTTGGCGGAGTGGCTGGGAACCGGCGTGTGCCCCCACCCATGCCGCACATATCCGATATTTCTGGTGATCAGGTGGGTCGGTTGGGTCGCAGCGCTGCAGGGGGGCCCGGCGAGTGACGGGCCGAGGGTCCATTCTGTGGGACCTGCGCCCGCGTACTGGGACCGGTGACCACGTCTTGAAACCACCGTCCGCCATGTGAGACTCGCGTCCACTGTAGAGGATGCTTTCGTGATGCGATGCGGCTTTTGTCCGGCAGGTTTTTCCGGCCAGATGTGAACCTTGGAGAGTTATGGCTCGTATGTGGGCGCAACTCTCCAAGGTTCGCAAAATCCACGGTCTGGGCGCGTTTTCCATGTAGGTCGGGGCACCCGACGCTCCAGCTGCCCGGCTGGTTCGAGGGCGATGTATCGGGTGCCGTCCAGGCATAGTCGGAACGCCCGCCCACCAAGGGTTCCGGGGTGCGCGGGGGCAGCTAGTAGCGGAACTTGTGCTGGGCGCTGCGGCGGTTTACCCAGGCTGGGAGTTCGTCAACGTGGCTCAGCTGGGGGAGTTGCTCGACCGGGTCGTGGGCGGCCGTTACGTTGCGCATCGTTACGACGAAGCCCTGGACCAGGCGGTCGTCTCGCAGGTCGCGGTACGTGGCCTCGACCAAGGCCTGGGAGTGGTCTGCGCGGCGCAGCGCGAAGAACAGGGTGCCGTCGCCCTCGGCCGCGAACGCGGTGCGGATCTGGGCGCGGTCGTCGTCGTGGACCAGGTCCTCCAAGGTGGACAGCGGGGAGAGGTCGTCGGCGCCCAAGAGGTCGTGCAGCGCGGGGCTGGCGTAGCGGATGCGGCGGTCCTCGTCGATCACCAGCATCAAGTCTGCCGTGTTTCGGATTACGGCTCTTAGATACAGGTCGCTGTCGCGCCTGCCTACGGCGTCCACCAAGGTGATTCGGTCGAGGGCCAAGGCGGCCTGGCCGGCCAGCACCTCCAAGGCGTCGCGGGCCAAGGTCAGGCCGGTGCGACGGCCGGTCAGGACCAGGGCGCCGCCGCTGGGGCGGGCCACGGCCAGTGGTTCTAGCCACAGAGGACAGACGAGGGTGCCCTCCTGGTCGGTGGCTGCGGCCGCGGTGTGGCGCTTGCAGAAAATGGCGAGGAATCCCGATAAAGCGGATGCGCGGTCGGTGGCGCGCCTCGGCTCGTGCGCGTCGCGGGTTCGACCGCCGTCGTCCGAGACAGATTGGTCACCCCGCACGCTGCGGTCGTGATCGCGATCGGAGTCCGGGGTCAGGTCCATGTCGCCGTCAAGGTTCACGTCGCGGGCCAGGTCCAGGTCTCCGTCCCGGTTGAGCTCGCGGCCCTCGTCGCTGCCGCGGGGCTGGCTGCGGTTGTGGGGGTGCTTGGGGTCGCTTGCGTGGTCGCCGCGGTGAAGGTGGTTGGGGGTGCGGCCGGCCGGCTGGGGGCCTTCGCTGGCAGCGAGCGCGGTGGGGTGGCGCCTTGGCAGGAGGCGGCGCCAACCCGCTGCCTCGGGCGCCGGGGTCTCGGCCTCGTCGTCGCCGGCCCACCAGCTGCGGGGGTGGGGGCCGGACGGGACCGCGGGGATGGCCTCCAGCGCCAGCTGGCGGTCGTCGGTGGCGAAGACGACCTTGGTGATCGCCTGGGCGGGGACCAGCTCGCGGACGGCGGCGCGCACCGCCTCGACCACGGCGGGCAGGTCGGCGGCGGCGACCAGGCTGGCGGTCGCGGAGCGCAAGGCGCGCTCGCGGGACAGGCCCTGGGTGCTCAAGTTGACCGAGTCGGCCAGGCGGGTGATGGCGAGCGTCAAGGTGATGGCGCTGGCCACGGCGATCACGACGCCGTCCTCGACGGTGCCGGTGACGGACTCGATCAGCAGGACCACGGGCGGCGCGGCCACCGAGACGCCCAGCAGCGCCGCCCAGCGGCCGTTCCACTGGGTCAGGCGCGGCGTCATCGGCTCGGTCAGGCGGACCATCGACGGGTGCAGCGCGGCCAGGCCCCACGCGATGTAGAGGATCGTGTAGCCGGCCTCGGTCGTGGGGTTCGGCGCCAGCGGGTAGATGATGTCGCTGAGCAGCATCGTCACCGAACCGAGCAGCAGCAGCGTGGCGGCGAGGTTGCGGCCGGCCGCCCAGCGCAGGCGGGCGGCCACGCCGACCAGGATCAGGCCACCGATCACATCGGACGCGGAGATTTTCCCGAGCTGTCCCTTGTCGCCTATCACGAACACCCAGACGACCAGCAACGTCGCACAGGTGAAGGCCGTCAGGTCGATCAGCCGGGCCCGGTCGACCAGCAGCGCGCCGCCGCGGGTGAACTGCAGCAGCGCGGCGCCGACCAGGACGAACATCGCGAGGTACGCGGCGTCCGCGGCCGGCATGTCGCGCAGCGCATAGAAGACGTCGCCCACGGCCAGGCTGGCCAGGGCGGCGGCGAGCAGCAGCCAGGGGACGATCCGGGCCGGACGGTGCCGGATCACCCCGAAGATGAGCGCGCCACAACTGCCCGCACCCAGCAGGATCCATTCGATCGCCCTTGACACGCCCTACTTAGTACCAGGGGTGTAGCTGTCTGTCCACGTCGATGTATACGCAGTGCAATTCCGCCTCGGAATCGGTCGTCATTACGCAGAGCGACCCGCGAACGGCGGCCAAACCGGTCGCCAGCAGCGAAAGACCGACCTCAGCTGAAGACCTCGGCGATGACTTTACGTTCATCGATGCCGTTGTCGTCGGTTACAGGCTGCCACTTTCCGTCCGGGGCGTGCCATTCGAGATCCGCGAAACGTACCCATTCGAGACCGGTTGCCGAAGCGTGCGAGACGAGCCAGTGGGCGTACCGCCAGCCGGCGCTCGCGTTGTCGACCCCGAGCGTCAGGCCGGCGCTCTGCTCGGCCAGTTTGGTCCTCGCCAGGCCCTTGCCCCAGTCGAGCTTGAGGCCGTCGGTCAGCGCGGCCGTCGCGGCGGCGCCTCGCAGCACCGGCGCGCCGGTCACGGTGCACGCCACGGCCGCGGTCGCCCGGCCGGTGAGCGCGTTGGCCAGCACGGACGCCTCGTCAGCCCATTTCTCGTACGCGTTGGGGTAGGCCGAACGCTGCACCTTCTGCGCGGCGTCGGTGATGCGCATCTTCTCCCAGCCCTTGACGCGCTTGAGCGAGGCGTAGAACTTGTTCGCCGCGTACCGGGGATCCTTGATCTCGTCGGTCGTTCCCCAACCCTGGCTGGGACGTTGCTGAAAAAGGCCGACCGAGTCACGGTCGCCGTCGTCGAGATTCTCCAACTTGGATTCCTGTAGCGCGGTGGCCAGCGCGACCACGATCGCCCGCTCGGGCATGCCACGTCGGATGCCGACCGCGCTGATGGTGGCGGCGTTGGCCATCTGCACCGTGTCGAGAGTGACCTCGCCGTCGCCGCGCACGGTGCACTCCGGTCCGATGACCAGCGGAATCTTGATGCCGCTGTGGGATAACGAGCGGCTGAGGGCGAAGCCACCGAGCGCGGCGACGAGCACAAGAACGAGGGCCGCTACGGCCGGGGTCCTGCGCACCCACACCCCCCACTGTGATCTAGCTCCGGTGACCTAGCCTACTGAATCACCGCCCGGAACCCACGATGGCGAACGCTTCTCGCGAAAGGCCGTGACGCCCTCGACGCCCTCGATCGACTTGAAGTAACCGGCGGAGCGAGCGGACAAATCTGCCAGCTCCGCACGGACCGAGGCTTCCGGCGTACGGCGTAGAAGTTGTTTGGCACCGGCAAGCGCGAGCGGACCGCCCAGCACGAGCGAATCGCAGTAGCCGGTGATCGTCGCGTCCAGGCGATCGGCCGGGACCGCGGCCGTGACCAGACCGATCGCCTCGGCGCGCGGGCCGTCGAAGACGTCGCCGGTCAGGTAGAGCTCGGCGGCGGCGCGGGCGGAGAGGCGCGGCAGGACGGTGGCGCTGATGACCGCGGGGATGACGCCGAGGCGCACCTCGGTGAAGGCGAAGGTCGACTCGGTGGTGCAGACGGCGATGTCGGCGGCGGCGATCAACCCCAGGCCACCGGCGCGGGCCGGGCCGCCGATCCGCGCGACGACCGGCTTCGGGAACTCCCAGAGGGCGGCGAGCACGTCGGCGAGCAACTCGGCGGGGACGCGGCCGGCGGCGCGGGCCTCGGCGGTCTCCTTGAGGTCGGCGCCGGAACAGAAGACCGGTCCGGTGTGTGAGATCACCACGACGCGTACGGCCGGGTCGGTCAGCGCCTCGCCGAGAGCCGCCAGGAGATGGCGCATCAGCGGTGTGGACAGGGCGTTGCGGTTGGCGGGGCTGTCCAGGGTCATTGTGGTCACCCCGGCGTCGGTGGCGGTACGGACCAGATCCATGCCGAGACCCTAACGGTGGCCGTGCACACTTGACGGATGGCAGGCGCACTTCCCGATGGCGAACCCGTACCCGCGGATGGATCGCTCCCCGAATCCGCGACGCAGCATGTCGGGAAAAACGGATTTGCCGTTTATGTCCATGTGCCGTTCTGTGCCAGCCGGTGTGGGTATTGCGATTTCAATACGTATACGGCGAGTGAGCTGGGCGGCGGGGCGAGCCGGGATGAGTACGCCGAGACGCTGCTGCGGGAGCTTAAGCTCGCAAAAAACGTGATAAATCCGGAAAAATCGGGTGGTGCGGGCGTTCGGACGGGCTCGGGGGCCGTGGACACCGTCTTCTTCGGTGGGGGGACGCCGACGCTGCTCAGCGCCGACGACCTGGGCCGGATCCTGGACGGGATCGACCGGACCTGGGGGCTCGCGCCCGGAGCCGAGATCACCACCGAGGCCAATCCCGAGTCCGTCGACCCCGCCTACCTGCGGGCGCTGCGGAAGCATGGCTTCACCCGGATCTCGCTCGGGATGCAGTCGGCCTCGCCGACCGTGCTGCGGATCCTTGACCGCAAGCACACCCCCAACCGGGCGCCGCAGGCCGCCCTCGAAGCGCGCGCGGCCGGCTTCGAGCACGTCAACCTGGACCTGATTTACGGGACGCCGGGGGAGACCGCCGAGGACTTCGAGAAATCCTTGCGTACGGTCGTGGACGCGGGCGTGGATCACGTCAGCGCGTACTCGCTGATCGTCGAGGACGGCACCCGGATGGCGGCGAAGATGCGGCGCGGGGAGCTGCCGTACCCGTCGGACGACGTCGCCGCGGATCGGTATCTGGCCGCCGAAGGGGCGCTCAGCGACGCCGGGTTCGGATGGTACGAGGTGTCGAACTGGGCTACCTCCGAGGCGGCTCGGTGCCGGCACAACCTGCTCTACTGGACCGGCGCGGACTGGTGGGGGTTCGGGCCGGGGGCGCACAGCCACGTCGGCGGGGTGCGGTGGTGGAACGTCAAGCATCCGGTGGCGTACGGGAAGAGGCTCGCCGAAGGCGTCTCGCCGGGGCACGGGCGCGAAGTGCTGACCGACGAGGACCGCCACGTCGAGGACGTCATGCTGCGGGTGCGGCTGCGCGAGGGCATCACGCTGGACCGGGTGGACCCGGCGGGCGCGAAGCAGGCGCTGGAGGACGGACTGCTCGACGCGGAGGCGTACGGGCAAGGTCGTCTGATCTTGACCTTGCGGGGGCGGCTGCTGGCCGATGCCGTCATCCGTGACGTGGTCTGACTATTTGACGATCGCGACCGCCATCGGATAGGTGTACGGCTCGCCGTTGGCCGCCTTGACGCCCGCGATGATGCCGAACACGACCGCGACGATCCAGGCGATGCCGACGATCACGTAGCCGACGCCGATGCAGATCAGCGCCCAGCCGGCGAAGCCGATGATGGACCACAGGAGCTGGAAGTTCAGCGCCTTGACGGCCTCGTTGCGCACCACGGGCGATTCGTTGCCCTTGGCGAGCATGACGATCAGCGGGATGATCCAGCCGGCCACCGCGCCGCCGAGAAACGTGCCGGCCGCGCCGCCGAAGTGAGCGGTGAGGATCCAGGTGCGGTCGTCCTGGGTGCGAGAGCCGTACCCAGGACCGCCGTAGTCGGGACCGGGTGGCGGAGGCGAATACCCCGGTGGTGGTGAGTAAGGCGGTGAATAACCGGGCGGTGGCGGTGTCGAACCGGAGGCCGGGTCGTTACCCGCATATGGGTTGAACGGCTCGGTCGGGTCGTTCGGGCTCCCGCTACCAGGTCCACGAGGCGGTTCGGTCATGACTGACACGGTAGAAGCGCAGCTCAAACCGGTCGAGTGGAACATGCGTTTCTAGTCAACCAATCGACAGCCGTTCGATCATCGCGCACCGGCCCGCAGCGACGTAGACTGGCACTCTGTTACCAGGAGTGCCAGACGAGGGAGGGTCATATGAGTCTCGATGACCGCAAGCTCGAGGTGCTCCGGGCGATCGTCGAGGACTTCGTCGAGACTCAGGAGCCGGTCGGCAGCCGGGCCCTCGTCGAGCGGCATCACCTCGGTGTCTCCCCGGCCACCGTGCGTAACGACATGGCCGTGCTGGAGGAGGAAGGCTACATCCGCCAGCCGCACACCAGCGCGGGCCGGGTGCCCACCGACGCCGGTTATCGGCTGTTCGTCGACCGCCTGTCCCGGGTCAAGCCGCTGAGCCCGGCCGAGCGCCGGGCCATCGAGCGCTTCCTGATCGGCGCGGTTGATCTTGACGACGTGGTGCACCGGACGGTGCGCCTGCTGGCCCAGCTCACCCGCCAGGTCGCCGTCGTGCAATATCCGTCGCTGGCCCGCTCCTCGGTGCGCCACCTCGAGCTGGTGCCGGTCTCCACCACGCGGATCATGCTGGTGATGATCGCCGACACCGGCCGGGTCGAGCAGCGCCTGGTCGAGCTGCCGCAGCCGATCCCGGCCGACGACGTGACCGACCTGCGCCGCCGGGTCAACGAGAAGCTCGCGGGGCAGAAGCTCGCCGACACCCCGCCGCTGGTCCAGGGCCTGGTCGACGACTGCGCGCCGGACAGCCGAGGCACCATGGCCTGCCTGGCCTCGGTGCTGCTGGAGACTCTGGTCGAGCGCAGCGACGAACGTCTCGCTCTCGCCGGGACGGCCAACTTGACACGAGGCGGTGTGCTGGACTTCCAGGGGACACTCCGTCCCGTCCTGGAGGCCCTCGAGGAGGAGGTCATCCTGCTCAAGCTGATCGGCGACCTCGAACCCAGCAAGACGCGGGTGCGGATCGGCGACGAGAACGAGATCGACAACCTGAGGTCGGCGTCCGTGGTGAGCACCGGTTATGGGCCGGGGGCGACGATCGTCGGGGGGCTCGGCGTGCTCGGCCCCACCCGGATGGACTACCCCGGCACCATCGCGACGGTTCGCGCGGTGGCACGCTACGTGGGCGACCTACTGGCACAGAACTGACATTGAGGACCTCAAACCCCGTGGCCAAGGATTACTACGGCATTCTCGGCGTGAGCCGGGAGGCGACCGACGACGAGATCAAGCGCGCCTACCGCAAGCTGGCTCGGCAGTACCACCCGGACGTCAACCCGGATCCGGACGCGCAGGAGAAATTCAAGGACATCAACGCCGCGTACGAGGTCCTGTCCGACGACAAGAAGCGGCAGATCGTCGACCTCGGGGGTGACCCGCTCGCGCCCGGCGGCGGTGGCGCTCCCGGCGGTCCCGGTGGTGCCGGCGGCCCGTTCGTCGGTTTCCAGGACATCATGGACGCGTTCTTCGGCACCGCGGCCGGCGGCGGCGCGCGGGGTCCGCGCCCGCGCACCCGTCCGGGCGCCGACGCGATCCTGCGGCTCGAGCTCGACCTGGTGGAGACGTCGTTCGGGGTGGAAGCGCCGATCACGGTCGACACCGCGGTGCTGTGCACCCAGTGTTCCGGGGCGGGCACCGCACCCGGCACCCATCTGGCCACCTGTGAGACGTGTGGCGGCCGTGGCGAGGTGCAGAGCGTGCAGCGCACGTTCCTGGGCCAGGTGGTCAGCTCCCGCCCGTGCCAGGTCTGCCAGGGCCACGGCACGGTCATCCCGCACCCCTGCCCGACCTGCGGCGGCGACGGGCGCGTGCGCACCCGCCGCTCGCTCACCGTCAAGATCCCGGCCGGGGTCGAGGACGGCATGCGGATCCGGCTGGCGCAGCAGGGCGAGGTGGGCCCCGGCGGCGGCACCCCCGGCGACCTGTATGTGGAGATCCACGAGCGGCCGCACGACGTCTACTCCCGCAAGGGCGACGACCTGCACTGCCGGGTGACGCTGCCGATGACGGCCGCGGCGCTGGGCACCCGGCTGACCATCAAGACGCTGGACAGCGAGGAGAACATCGAGGTCAAGTCCGGGACGCAGCCGGCCTCGACGCTGCGCATCCGGGGCAAGGGCGTGCCGCACCTGCGTGGCCAGGGTCGCGGCGACCTGTTCGTGCACCTCGACGTGAAGACGCCGACGAAGCTGACCTCGGATCAGGAGCGGATGCTGCGCGACTTCGCCAAGACCCGCGGCGAGGACATCGCGGAGCTGAGCAAGCAGGGCGGCTTCTTCAGCCGGATGCGAGACGCCTTCAACGGCCATTAGCCCCCCAAGATCAAGATCCAGATGTCGTAGCGGGGTGGTGGGTACGGATCGCTGCTCACGCCGAGGGCCGGGGCGTGGCGAGCTGGCCGCTGGCGCGTCCAAAACGCTCACCCCACCCCGGCGACCTGCGTGAGTGGTAACGCTCAAAAGCGAAAGACGGCGCGCCGCGCGTGGCTGTGGGTCGTCCGGAACACGATCAACCGGGTCGCGCTGCGGATGGCGCATGCGGGGATCGGACCCGTCGCCGTCGTGCGTCACGTGGGGCGCCGCACCGGCAAAATGTACGAGACGCCGATGCTTCTCGTCCGCGTCGACGGCGGGTTCGTGGCGGAATTAACCTATGGCGAGAGCGCGGACTGGTATCGCAACGCGGTGGCTGGCGGCTGCGTGGTGGCACTGGGCGAGGTCGAGTACCCGATCGGGAAAATCCGGAAATATCCGTATCGGGAGGGGATCCGGGCTTTTGGGCTGGCGGGGGAGATCGTTCTAAAGTTGCTCGGGCGGCGCGAGTTCCGAATTCTGCTCGTCGAACGTCCGTAGGGAGTGTCGCCGCACCCGCCTGAGCCTGGGGCAAGCAGGACGGGATGGATACCGGCCAGGTTCCGCATCGGCGGCGGGGCCGGTGTCCGTCGCTGCCACGAATCGCCCGTGGCCGGTGGCCTTGGCGGCGTTATTTCGGCATTTTTCACCTTATTCAACTGCCGCCTCTTCATTGCCAGCGGCGAGATTCGAGACCTTGGAGAGTTAGGGCTCGAATGTGGGCGTAACTCTCCAAGGTCTCGAAATCGGGCCGTCGAGGCGGACCGCAAAGTTGGGCAAAAGTGGCCGAAATGACTGTCCTGTTCGGACGGTCGTCCACGATGCGGGCCTCCGTTTCCGAATCGTGAGACCGCTGTCGGATTGGCGTCAAATGTCGGTTCGTCATCGCGACTCGGAAGGGGGTCAGCCGCGCCTTCGCGGCCACTTTGGGTCGCCGGTCTTCCTGCTGCGCCCGACGTCATCCCCGCACCGGCTGCAGCGCTGGTCATCCCCGCCGTCGGGCGCCGGTCTCGCCAGCCCGCGGCGCCGGCCAAAGCTTCGCAGGCAATGACGTCTTATGACGATTTATCCCGATGTTTCGGGTGCGGGTGGCGTTCGGAACTGAGGGGCATCGCGTCGGTCGCGCTCCGCGGTGGTCGGGAACAAATCCGGGTCGCGTGGGATGCCGCGCCGTCGGAATTGAGGGGCATCGCGTCGGTCGCGCTGCGCGGTGGTCGGGAACAAATCCGGGTCGCGTGGGATGCCGCGCCGTCGGAATTGAGGGGCATCGCGTCGGTCGCGCTGCGCGGTGGTCGGGAACAAATCCGGGTGGCGTGGGATGCTGCGCCGTCGAAGGTGCGCTGTGTGATGCGGGCGCCGAAGGGGTGCAGGCGTCGTGGCTCGCGCTGAGCACGGGCGTACTGCTGGCGATCTTGCGTCGAGGGGCGTACTGCTGGCGATCTTGGCGCGGCTCCTCGCTCAGTCGCGCTACTCCCTGATCTCGGAGCTTGCGCGGTCGATCAAGAGGGGCAGCAAAGTGGAGCGCCACGTTTCCAAGTGGACGTTTCCGCTGCTCAGGCCCGGGTCGTTGGCGAACTCGTCGCGGTACACCCAGGGAGCGGGCTCGGTCGCAAGCTCCACTCCGACGACGCGGTCGAACGAGGCGTACAGGAGCATCTCGACCTCGCCCATCGATGGCGGGAGGTACATGCCGGAGAGATGTTCGCGGAGTGCTCGCCAAGCCCACGGGTCGCCGCGCAAGCCCCACTGCAATGGCTCGGGGTCGAAGAGGTCGGTGACAAGCTTCATGACATCAAGGCTGGCACGACCGGCGTCCAACCGCAGCAGTCCCGCCGGCCGGATCGGTTGGGCTCCCCGCCATACCAGCATCGAAGCGATCGACGGCTCGGGGGCCGGGGGTGATCCTCGAGAACGGGGGCGTCGGCGGCCGGGATCGTGGCGTCGGCCCGAGCCGCAAAACGCGCCGGCCGAATCGGGGCGTCGGCCCGAGCCGCAAAACGCGCCGGCGGAATCGGGGCGTCGGCGGGTGGTGGGCTGCGGTCAGGCGAGCGGGATCGCGGCGGTCAGCGACCAGTCGTGGCTGATGTCGGCGGCCGTGCGGAGCAGGCGGGGCAGGTGCTCCTCCAGCAGCGTCTCGACCGACGTCTCGGCGGCGTGCACGGTCACGTTGATCGCGGCGACCACGCGCCCCTCGCCGTCGCGGACGCCGGTGGCCACCGAACGCACGCCGGGCGCCAGATCCTGGTCGGCCAGCGCCCAGCCCTTCGCGCGCACCTCGCGCAGCGCCGTCGACAGCGCGTCCGGTGAGGGCTGCCAGCGTGGCGTGATCCCGGAGCGGCTCGGCTCCGCGAGCACCGCCGGCACCGCGGCCGGGGGCAGGGCCGCGAGCAGCACCTTTCCCATCGACGTCGCGGCGGCCGGGAACCGCGTCCCGATCGTCACCGCGAGCGTGACGATCTTCGGGACGGCGACCCGGGCCACGTACACGATGTCGCTGCCGTCGAGCTGGGCCATCGAGGTGGACTCGTTGGTCTGCGCGACCAGCTTCTCCATGTGCGGCCGGGCCACGTCCCACATGTTCAGGGCGTTCACGTACGCCATGCCGAGTTCGAGCACGCGCGGCGTCAGGGCGTAGCCACGGTCGGCCGTACGGGCGTACCCCAGCTCCTCCAATGTGATCAGAATGCGCCGCACGGTGGGCCTGGCCAGACCGGTGAGCGCGGCGATCTCGCTGAGCGTCATCGAGGGTGACCCCGGCCGGAAGGAGCGGACGACGTCGAGGCCGCGTGCGAGCGCCTCGATGAAGTCGCTCCTTCCGTTATCGGTCACCACCTAATTTTTCCATTGCGCCGAGCCGGCGTCGTAGTCGGTGTACTGGTACGGGTTCTCGCGCACGCTCGTCTCCGGGACGTCCGGGTTCATGCCGCCCTGCCAGGCGTCCTCGCCTAACGCGTCGCGCAGGTACGAGACCGTTGCCTCGATCTTGGCGCGGGCGGCGGGGAGGTCCACATCGACCAGCTTGCCGTCCGTCTTCACCACGCGGCCGCCGACCAGCACGGTGTGCACGTCCGCCCGCTGCGCCTGGTAGACCACGTGCCCGTACGGGTTGAGGATCGGGAACATGGCCGGCGAGTCGTCGTTCTTGATCAGGACGACGTCCGCCTGCCGGCCCGGGGTCAGCGCGCCGACCTGCGCGTCCATCCCCAGCGCCTGCGCGCCGCCGCGGGTGGCCCACTCGACGACCTGCTCGGCGCGTAGGTGGTGGTGGGTGACCGTCTCCTTCTTGCTGTGCGCCTCCAGGTGCTCGCGGGAACGGTCCGCGCTGAGCGTGGTGCGCATGGCCGAGAACAGGTCGCCGCTCCACCACACGCTGGTGTCCATCGACAGCGACACCGGGATGCCGTGCTTGCGCAGCATCCAGGTGGGCGGGTAGCCCTGACCGGCGCTCTGCTCGCTCTCCGTCGACACGGAGACCGAGCCGCCGGTCGCGGCGATCCGGTTGTACGAGTCGGGGTTGAGCGTGGCCGCGTGCACGTACACGTTGTTCGGACCCATGAAGCCGTTCTCGTGCATGAGCCGGATGCCGTCGTCGTTGGTGGCACCCCAGACGCCGGCGTGCGTGGTGACCGCGGCGCCCAGTTCGCGGGCGACCTCGAAGGCCGCCTTCTCCGGGAACGCCGGGTCGCCGGTGACGTCGAACGCCATCTGGAAGCCGGCCAGCTTGCCGCCGTCAATGCGCCGCCGGTAGAAGTCCATGAACTGCGGCGAGGTGGACCACTCCCACGGGCCCTGCTGGATGTTGCCGTAGGCGAGCACGAACCGGCCGGGCACCGACTCCATGGCGTCCACGGCGGCGTCGGCGTGGTCGGCCGACTGCAGGCCGTGCGACCAGTCGACGGTGGTGGTCACGCCCGAGTCGACGGCCTCGATCGCGGAGAGCAGGTTGCCGGCGTACATGTCCTCGGGCCGGAACAGCTTGCCGGACTCGAGGTAATACCAGACGAAATACTGCGTCAGGGTCCAGTCGGCGCCGTACCCGCGCATCGCGGTCTGCCACATGTGCCGATGCGTGTCGATCATGCCGGGCATGACGATGCCGCCGGAGGCGTCGATCTCCAGCGCGTCGTCCGGTGCGGTCAGACCCTGGCCGACCGAAGCGATCTTGCCGTCCACGACCAGCACGTCGGCGTCCTGCAGCACCGTGTGCGAGTCGTCCATGGTGAGAACCAGGCCGTTACGGAAGATCACCGGCCGGTCGTTCGCGCTCATCTCCACCCCTCTCGGACGCCTGTCCGCTGTGCGGGCAGCGCGGTGGCGCCAGTGTGTTCCCGGTCACGAAGGGGTGTCAAGAGATCGTTTCGGGATCATGAAGAACGTGTTGACAGGTTCGGATCAGCGCGGCACGCTGACTCGGCGGACAAGTGTCCGCAGAACGGGCGGTTGGTAATGTCGGACCCACCCCTGGCGGGCCTGATCGTCGCGGATTTCTCCCGGATCCTGGCCGGGCCGTACGCGACGATGCTGCTGGCCGACCTCGGCGCGCAGGTGATCAAAGTGGAGAGTCCGGGCGGCGACGACACCCGCACCTGGATGCCGCCGATCCGGGACGGTGTCGCGACGTACTACCTGGGGATCAACCGCAACAAGCGCTCGATCGCCCTGGATCTTCGCGAGGACGACGATCTCGCCGCCGCGCGGGAACTGGCCCATCGCGCCGACGTCATGATCGAAAACTTCCGGCCGGGCGGGTTGGTCCGTTTCGGACTGGACTACGACACGGTGGCGGCGTCGAACGAGAAGATCGTCTACGCCAGTATCAGCGGGTTCGGGTCCGGGGCGGGTGCTTCGATGCCCGGCTATGACCTGATGGTGCAGGCGATCTCCGGGTTGATGAGCTTGACCGGCGACCCGCAGGGGTCGCCCTATCGCGCCGGCATTTCCGTCTTCGACGTCATGGCCGGCATGCACGCGAATATCGGGATTTTGGCCGCGTTGCACCATCGCGGGACGACCGGTCGCGGCCAGCACGTCGAGGTCAACCTGCTGTCGTCGGCACTGTCCGGACTGGTCAACCACTCCAGCGGGTACGTCGCCGGCGGCACGATCCCGTTCCGGATGGGCAACGCACACCCCAGCCTCTTCCCGTACGAGCCACTGCCCACCTCGGACGGTGAGCTGATCGTCATCGCCGGCAACGACGGGCAGTTCCGCAAGCTGTGCCAGGTGCTCGAGCTGCCCGGCCTGCCGGACGACCCCCGCTTCGGGCGCAATCAGGACCGCACCGCGAACCGGGAGCAGCTGCGGCCGATCCTCGTCGAGCGCCTCACCAAACGCACCAAGGACGAATGGTTCCGCGAGCTGCTCGCGGCCGGCGTGCCGTGCGCCCCGATCAACACCATCGACGGCGGGGTCGCGCTGGCCGACGAGCTCGGCCTGGCGCCGGTGGTCACGGTGGGTGGCATTCCCTCGGTACGTAATCCGATCACGTTCTCCGACACGCCCGCGCGGTACGAGTTGCCGCCGCCCGGGCTCGACGAACACGGCGAGGAGATCCGCGCGTGGCTGAGGAGCTGAGTTTCCCGACCCGGATCGGCACGTCCACCCCGACGTCGATCTCGCTGCTCGGGCAGGATCTGGCCGCCGACCTGATGGGCAAGGTGGGGTTCGGGGAGCTGGCCTATTGGCTGGTTGCCGGGCGGCGGCCCACGGCTGGGGAGTTGCGCGTGTTCGAGGCGGTGCTGGTCGCGCTGGCCGATCACGGGTTCACGCCGACGGCGATCGCGGCGCGGCTGACGTATCTGTCGGCGCCGGAATCGTTGCAGGGGGCGCTTGCGGCGGGGCTGCTCGGTGGCGGGTCGCGGTTCCTGGGCGTTACCGAGGACACCGGGCGCTTCCTGGCGGAGACGCTGGTCGAGGCCGGGACGGAGCGGGACTACGACGTGATCGCGCGGGACGCGGTGCGGCGGGCGAAGGAAAAACGAACGTTCGTTCCGGGACTGGGACATCCCGTACACAAGCAAGCTGATCCACGCACCGCCGTGCTGATCTCCATCGCCGAGGCCGAGGGTCTCAAAGGCCCGCATCTGCGTCTTTTCGAGGCCATCGGCCGAGTGCATCCCGAGGTGCTCGGGCGGACGCTGCCGCTCAACGGGGCCGGAGTCTGCGGCGCCGCCCTCGCCGACCTGGGACTGCCCACCGACCTGTTGCGCGGCTTCGCCCTGCTGGCGCGCGCCGCCGGACTGCTCGGTCATCTGGCCGAGGAGCGCCGCCGGCCGATCGGCATGGAGATCTACCGTGCCGTTGACCGCAACGCCGTTTACGAACCCGGAGAGGACTGAGTATGGCTAGCATCGTCGCGGTCATCGCCTCCACCCACCACCCCTTCTACTACCGGGCCAGCACGTCGACCGGGGAGGATCGGCCGCCGTTCGCGGACGAGTGGACCCGCAAGATTCTGGCCTTCCGGGAGACGCTGACCCGGGCGAACCCGGACGTGCTGGTGATGGTCGGCTCCGATCATTTCCACCAGTTGTGGCTGGACAACATGCCGCAGTTCCTGGTCGGCAAGGCGCCGTTCTACGACGCGAACTGGTACAACGAGGAGCGCGAGTTCGGGCTGCCGCGGATGACGCTGCGCGGGCAGGAGGATCTGTCCGGGCATATCCTGCGTTCCGGATTGGACGCCGGGTTCGATCTGGCCTTCAGCAACGAGTTGCGGATCGACCACAGCATCACGTGCCCGATCATCACGTTGCGGCCCGAGGGCGATCTCCCCATTGTCCCGATATATACGAATATCTTCGCCCCGCCGCTGCCGCAGCCGAAGCGTTTCGTCCAACTAGGCGAGACGATTCGGGAAATAGTGGCATCGTGGCCCTCGGATCTCCGGGTGGCGATCATCGGCACCGGCCACCTCTCGCTCGAGCTGGGTGGGCCGCGACAATTCGGACCGCACGGGCCGGACCCCGAGTTCGATCAGCGCGCCGTGGAATGGATCGCGACCGGCGACCTCGACAACTGCCTGCGCGAGGTCACCCTGGACTCGCTGCACGCGCCCGGCAACGCCACCCACGGCTTCATGGACTTCATGCTGATGATGGGCGTCGCGGGGGCCGGCCGCAAAGCCGACCACGTGGACACGCTCGATCTGTTCCACACTATGGAGGCGTACTTCACCTGGTACCCGAACGGGGAGCCCGCATGAGCAAGTATTTGCTGGACAAGTTCCTCTACACGGTCGACCGCGATCCCGAACTGGTGGAACGCTATCGGGCCGAACCCCGCGAGACGGTCGAGTGGTGGGAGTCCACAATGGCCAACTCGCTGCTCAACAGCGTCGGCGCCGAGGACAGCACGTGGCAGTCGTTCGCCCCCGCCGAGCGCGAGGCATTGGTCGCCCAGGACCACGTCAAGCTGTTCGAGCTCGGCGCGCACCCGTTCCTCACGCTGACACTGTTCATCGCGATGTTCGAGCGCGACAACAAGGAGCCGCTGGAGTACCAGAAGGCGTACGGGGCCCGGCTCGCGCATTTCTCCCTCCCGTACCCGGATATCACCACATGATCCGGGCGGCCGTCCTGACGATATGTGGCCGGCCCCCCGCGGTCGGCGAACGGCCGGTGCCCCCGGTCGGCAACGGCCAGGTGCGGATCAGCGTGGCGGCCGCGCCGATCACCCCGCTGGACCTGCTCTGCGCCACCGGCACCAGCTACTTCGGCATGCCGGAACTGCCGTACGTGCCCGGCGTGCAGGGCGTCGGCCACCGCGAGGACGGCACGCCGGTGTGGTTCGCCACCTCGGCCGGAATGCGTCCCGGCGACGGCAGCATGGCCGCGGCGGTGGCCGTCCCGGCGAACGACGTGGTGACCTTGCCGCACGGCGTACCGCTGGAGGCGATCGCGGCGCTGGGCCTCTCGGCGGTGGCCGCGCACGCGGCGCTGACCCGGGCCGGCGGCGTGGCACCCGGCGAGCAGGTGGTCGTGCTGGGCGCCGGCGGCGTCGTGGGCCAGGCCGCGATCCAGCTCGCGCTGCTGGCCGGCGCGCGCCGGGTGATCGCGGTGGCCCGCTCCGAGGCTTCCCGCGAGCGCGCCGAGCTGCTGGGCGCCGCGGTCGCCGTCCCGCTGTACGAGGAGGACGACGTGGCGGTGCTGGCCGACCGGATCCGTTCGGTGGCCGAGGGCCCGGTCGACCTGGTGCTGGACCCGGTCTTCGGCCGCCCCGCCGCCGCGGCGCTGCGCGTGCTGCGTCCCGAGGGCCGATTAGTCAACCTGGGCAGCGCGGCCGGCGCGACGGCCCCGATCGACTCGGCCACGCTGCGCAGCGGTTCGTTGCGCATCATCGGTTACACGAACAACCAGCTGACGATCGAGCAGCGCGCGGAATCATTGGCCGCGGTGGCGGCGTACGCGGCATCGGGCCGGCTGACGGTGGAGCACGAGGTGGTCCCGTTCGACGCGGTGGCCGACGCGTGGCAGCGCCAGGCAACCGGTGAGGCCACCCGGCGGATAGTGCTTTCTCTCTAAGATGTACGCCCGGGGGAGAGGTCCCCGAGGCTTCGCCCAGCTTCGGTGCAACAACATCTCCTCACGCCCGACCGGGCTGTCCCGTCACACACCCCGGCCAGTCCCGCTCCTGGCCAGTCCCGCTCCTGTCCCGTCACACGCCCTGGCCAGTCCCGCCTGCGGTCAGTCCCGCCTGCGGTCAGTCCCGCCTGCGGTCAGTCCCGCCTGCGGTCAGTCCCGCCCTTGGCCAGTCCCGCCCCCGCGGCACGGCTGACGCTGTCGACTCCCGCGTCGCGGGCTGTTTTGCATCCTGCAACGTGGGATGTGCCGACCGCATCCTGGGATTGCTCAAGACCTTGGAGAGTTGCGCCCATATAT
>NZ_JABBNC010000046.1 GCF_012933445.1 Actinoplanes sp. TBRC 11911 | reverse complement strand
TCGAAATCGGGCCCCGAACCTCGGCGGCCAAAGCCACAAATCCGGGTAAAGCCACCGTCCACATGAGACCCACGTTCAAGATGTGGCCATCCCAGACCGAATAGTGGAACTGCTCAGCTGTTTCGCGCGCCGCTCACCCTGCGATGAGTTGGCCTTTCGTGGCGGACCGGCGAGGGCTGTCGCTGTGGGGAGCTGAGACGTTCCGGCAGTGGCGGGTGCCCACACCTGGTGGGGGCGCCACGGTGTGGGGAACCGCGGCCTTGCAGGCGTCGCGCCTGCCCACGCGGGGGTGGGGGTGGCCGTGGTGTGGGGAACCGCGGCCTTGCAGGCGTCGCGCCTGCCCACGCGGGGGTGGGGGTGGCCGTGGTGGGGGGAACCGCGGCCTTGCAGGCGTCGCGCCTGCCCACACCCGGGTAGGGCGGCCACTGTGGGGAGTTGGGGCCTGCCTGGGCCTAGCGGCGTCGCCTCGCACGGGGACTCCCGGCCGACGGAACCAGCCGAACAGTCACCTACTGCGGTCGGTCTAATCCGGATAGTGAGACTGCCGCCATGTGCCGGGGCGATCAGCTGGACCGGACGCGCGACGCTCATCTGGAGAGGGTGCGTCCTGCGCTGATTCGGCCGGGCGCTGCGAGCGGCAGGTGTCCCTTTGCCGCGGCTCCGGTGGATCGGGCTGCGGGGATCCAAATTCGACAATGGCTGAATTGACCTGACGGAACTGTCGCGACTGGGTTTTGTGGCGGGACAGCCCGGTGGGGCGTGTGGAGATGTTGTTGCAATCGGCCGGGCGTGGCCCCGGGGACCTTTCGAACGGGCGTACGTTATGCCATTGCTTTGATTCGGCGGCGGCGTGCGTATAAGGCTAAGCCGATTGCCGCGGTGACGCCGACGCCTAAGACGGCCGCCACCGGAACGGCGGGGCGGTCGCGTAAGCGGCGTCCGAGCGGGATCGGATGGCGGAATTCGAGGATGGGCCAGCCGCGTTCGACGGCATGACGGCGTAACGATCGAGAAGGGTTGACGGCGCTCGGGTGACCGACGGCTTCCAGCAGTGGAAGGTCGCTGCTCGAGTCCGAATAGGCGTAACATTCGTCCAGGTCATAACCGCGTGCAGCGGCCATTTCCCGTACGCCGAGGGCCTTGCTCGGGCCCGCCGCATAGAATTCGACCTCACCGCTGTATCGACCGTCGACGATAGTCATTCGGCTGGCGATGACGTCGGTGATGCCGAGCAGTGCGCCGATCGGGCGGACCATTTCGTCGCCGGACGCCGAGACCAGAACGACATCGCGGCCGGCCGCTTGATGTTCCGCTATCAGGGCCGCCGCCTCGGCGTACACATAAGGGTTGATGAGCTCGTCGAGCGTTTCCGCGACGATCTGCTGGACCTGATCGACGCGCCAGCCCTTGCACAATGCGGCCAGATAGTCGCGGGTGCGGGCCATGGCCTGTTCATCGGTGCCGCCGCCGAGCCGGAACATCAGTTGCGCGTACGCGGACTTGACGACATCGCGGCGGTTAATCAGGCCGTCACGGTAGAACGGCCGTCCGAAGGCCAGCGCGCTGGACTTGGCGATGACGGTCTTGTCGAGGTCGAAAAACGCGGCGCTCAGGCCCACGGTGCGGAAGTGTAGCGGCACGCGGCTCGGTCAAGTTGCCCGCGGCGCGGCGCGTTCCGGCCGGTGGTGACGCGCTGTGAAATCGGTCAGAGAGGCAGGTCTATCGCAGCGCGCGACAATCAGTACTCGACTGCGGTGCTCCCGTGGTGCATGCTTGTCTTGTTGCGATCGGGATTCACGTTGTGTCGGTCGCCCTCTGCTACTACGACCCTCGGTGGTTGCGCCCCCCGCGATCACCGAGACGATTCGGCTCGACCCCCCCGGAGCCGAATCCTAGGACGACCCCCGTCTCCCCCGACGGGGGTCGTTCCCTATGCACCGTCCGCGTTGTCTTCGGCGGCGGTCAATCCGAAAAACTCGGTCAAACCGGTCACTGAGAGTGCTCGGCAGACGGCCGGTGTCGGATTTGTGACCACGAACCGGACTCCCGAGTCGGAGGCCGCGCGGAATCCCTCTCGCACCCGCTTCAATTCCGAAAGCCACGAATAGCAGATCAGTCCCCGGCGTGTGGGTTTTCCACAGCTTTCGGAGTTATCCACAGCCCGGCGATCTCTCGTTGCCGCCCCGACGCGGCTCCCGCGAAGGTGGGCGCCTCACCCGCACCGCCCGCGTTGGAGATCCACAATGTCCCTTCCGCTTGTTGTGACCGGCGATCCCGATCTGCTCGACGACCTGCTGCGCCTGGCCGCCGCCGGCGGCACCGAGGTCGACGTGGCCTGCGATCTCGTGGCGGCCCGGCATCAATATCCGGCCGCCCCGCTCGTGCTCGTCGGCGTCGATCAGATCGGCGCGTGCTTGCGGGCGCGATTACCCCGGCGCCGACGAGTGGTTCTCGCCGGTCGTGGCGAGCTACCCGATCCGGTGTTCGACGCTGCCCGGGCGCTGGGCGTCGATCACGTCATCACCCTGCCGACGGCCGAGGCGTGGGTGGTCGACCGGTTCTCCGAGCGACCCGCGTCCGCTGTGTCGGACGGACGGATCCTCGCGGTGATCGGCGGCCGGGGCGGCGCCGGTGCCAGCATCCTGTCGGCGGGCCTGGCCGTGACCGCGGTGACGGCCGGCCACCGCACGCTGCTGATCGACGCGGATCCGCTGGGCGGCGGCCTCGATCTGGTCCTCGGCTGGGAGAACGTGGACGGCCTGCGCTGGTCGGCGCTGGCCCGGTCCGGTGGCCGGGTCGATCCCGCCGCCCTTCTCGACGCGTTGCCACATCGCGGCGATCTCGTGCTGCTCTCGTTCGCCCGCGACCAGGGTCCGCTGATGCCGGCCGACGCGATGGCGGCGACGCTCGACGCCGGTCGCCGCCGGCGCGACGTCATCATCGCGGATCTGCCACGCCAGATGGACGACGCGTCGGTGCTCGCGCTGCAAGCGGCCGATCGCGCCGTGCTGATCGTGCCGGCCGAGTTGCGGGCGGCCGCCGCCGCGTCCCGGGTCGTCCGCATGATCCGGGCGCACCGCGACGATCTCTCACTGGTGGTGCGCGGCCCGGCGCCGGGCAAGCTCAAGGCCCGCGAGGTGGCGGCCGCGCTGCATCTTCCGCTGATCGGCACGCTGCGGCCGGAACCGGCCCTGTGCGAGGCACTCGAACGCGGCCACGCGCCCGCCCGCGACGGCAAGGGCTCGCTGGCGATCCTCTGCAAGCGGCTGATCACCGACCTGGTCGGCGACGAGCGCCCGGCGGTGGCGGCATGAGCGGGTACGAGACGGTCGTCGGGCGAGTGCGCCGGCAGTTCGCGGCCGACGGCGTGGAAGCGACACCCGCGGCGGTGGTGCGGGCCGTGCGTCGTGACGCGGGCACGGCGGCGCTCGGCGACCGGACCGTTCTGCGCCTCGCCGACCGAGTGCACGACCAGCTCGTCGGCGCCGGTCCGCTGGCGCCGCTCCTCGACGACCAGGACGTCACGGATGTGCTGGTCAACGGCGTCGAGGTCTGGGTCGACCGAGGGGCGGGCCTGCAACGAGCACCGGTCACGCTGCGAGATCCCGATGACGTACGCCGGTTGGCCCAGCGCCTCGCGGCCGCCTGCGGACGACGGCTCGACGACGGCCAGCCGTTCGCTGATGCGCGGCTCCCCGACGGCACCCGCCTGCACGCGGCGCTCCCGCCGGTGGCGACCGGCGGGCCGTATCTATCGTTGCGCACCTTCCGCCAGCGGCCGTTCAGCCTGGGCGACCTCGTCGACCACGGCACGGTCGCGCCGACCGTGGCACCGGTGCTGGCGGCCATCGTCGCGGCCCGGCTGGCCTACCTGGTCACCGGCGGCACCGGCAGCGGCAAGACGACGCTGCTGTCCACGCTGCTCGGCCAGGTTCCGCCGACCGAGCGGATCGTGCTGGTGGAGGACGCGGCCGAGCTGCGGCCGGTGCATCCGCACGTGGTCGGGCTGCAGGCGCGTACGGCCAACGTGGAGGGTGCCGGCGCGATCGGCCTGACCGACCTCGTGCGGCAGGCGTTGCGGATGCGCCCCGACCGGCTGGTGGTCGGGGAGTGCCGAGGCGCCGAAATCGTCGATCTCCTGGCCGCGCTGAACACGGGCCACGACGGTGGTGCGGGCACGCTGCACGCCAACGCGCCGTCCGACGTGCCGGCCCGGCTCGAAGCGCTCGGGCTGCTGGGCGGGCTGCCACGGGCGGCACTGCACGCCCAGGTGGTGGCGGCGTTGCAGGTGGTTCTCCATCTTCGGCGTACGGATCGGGGCCGCGTTCTCGAGTCGATCAGCGTCCTGCTGCCGTCCGGCGAGCCGCGGCTCGCGACGGTCGTTCCGGCCTGGCGGCGGCTGCGTGGGGCCGGGCCGGCGGCGCCCGCGCTCGCCCGGTTGCTCAGCGCGCGTGGGGTCGCCGTGCCGTCCGTTCTGGAGCCGCCCCGGAGCGCGTCGTGACCTGGTATCTCGCGGCCGCGGCTCTGGTGCTCGTCTGGCCGGTGCGGCTTCGGCTGGACCGCGTCCGGCTGGGCCGCCTGATAGTGGCGGCCGGGCCGCGGCGGCTCGTCGGCGGCTCGGTCGGGTTGCTGGCGGTGCTCGGGCTGCTCGCCGGTGGCCCGGTCGGCGGCGTGGTCGCCGGTGCCTACGCGGCTCTGGGCGGCCGGGCGTTGCTCCGGCGGTCTCGTCGGCGGGCGGCTGCCGCTTCGCGAGCCCGCACCCTCGACGACCTCGCGGGCCTGGCCGCCGACCTCCGAGCGGGGCTGCCGCCGACCGCGCTCGCGTCGACCGACCGCGTCGGGCAGTTGACCTCGGCGGTCTGGCGGCTGGCCGAGCGGACGGGGGCACCGGCGGCCGATCTGGTCGAGCGGATCGAGGCTGACGCCCGGGCGCAGGATCGCGCGGCCGTCGCCGCGGCGGCCCAGGCGGCCGGTGCGCAGGCCACCGCGATGCTGCTGGCGGCGCTTCCGTTGGGCGGGATCGGGCTCGGGATCTCGATGGGGGCGGATCCGGTCGGGGTGTTGCTGCATACGCCGATCGGTGCGGGCTGCGCGGTCGCGGCCGTGCTGCTGCAATGCGGTGGGTTGCTCTGGTCCGAGCGTCTGGTGGCGGGGGTGTCCTCGTGACGGACCGATGCGCGCTGATCGAGTTCCTCGGGGCCGCCGGTCCGGCACGAGTGCCGCTGCGGGTGTGCTGCGTGTTCAGCCTGCTGGAGCACGGGGAGAACGCGCCGGTGTGCGCACTGGAACAAGAGTCCGTGCCGTTGGCCGAGCCCGCCTTTTCGGCAGAACCGGAGCCGGTGCCATGACCGCGCTTCTGACCATTGCGGCCGCCCTCCTGCTCGCCTTGCCGATGGCGGGCCGGGGTAGCGCACGACGACGGCTCGCCAAGCTTCACCCGGCGGCGAACGAGACCCGGACCCGCATCCTTCTCTCGCTCGGCGCGGGGCTGGGGACGGCCACGCTCGCCGGCGCCCGATGGGGCATCCCTTCAGGTGCGGCGGCGGGCATCGGAGCGTATTGGCTGCTGGGTCGGCGCGAACCGGCCCGGCAGCGGCGCGAACGGCTCGCCGCGGCGGCGGATCTGCCGCTCGGCACCGATCTGCTGGCGGCGGCCCTGCGCGCCGGTGCCCCGGTGGAGCGGGCCGCGGCCGAGGTCGCCGGCACGCTGGAAGGGCCGCTCGGTGAGCGCCTCGCCCGGACCGCCCGGTCGCTCAAGCTCGGCGCCGAACCGGCCGAGGCGTGGGGCCACCTCGCCGACGTCGACGGCGCCGCGCGGCTGGTCGGGGCCGCCATCCGATCGAGTTCGAGCGGCGGTGCGCTGGCCGGAGCCCTGGGCCGGCTCTCCGACGACCTGCGCGCGGCCCGGAACGCCGCGGCGGAGGCGCGCGCCCAGCGCGCCAGCGTGCTGATCGTGCTGCCACTCGGGCTGTGCTTCCTGCCGGCGTTCCTGCTGGCCGGCCTCGTGCCCGTCGTTTATTCGCTGCTCGGCGGCGTCCTGTGACGCGGCGTCCTGTGACGCGGCGTCCTGTGACGCGGCGTCCTGTGACGCGGCGTCCCGTGATGCGGCGCCCGATGACTCCGTGACCCGTCCGTCACGGCAATCCCGGCAGCGGCCCGTCGCTGCCATGCACCACTACCGAAGGAGAACCACGTGCGCAAACTGTTCGCCAACGTCGCCCGGCTGCGGGGCGAGGCCGCGGACGCCGGTATGACCACCCTGGAGTACGCGGTCGGCACGCTGGCCGCGGTCGGCTTCGCCACCCTGCTGTACAAGGTCGTCACGAGTCAACACGTCATGCAGGGGCTCACCGGACTGATCGACAAGGCCATGAAGTGATCGGGCGCCGGTGGCCCGGTCGCGACCGGGGATACTTCACCGCCGAGCTCGCGGCCGGGCTGCCGGCGCTCATGGTGCTGCTGATCGCCGGCCTGGGTGCGGTCTCGGCGGTCGCGACGAAGGCGCAGTGCCAGGACACGGCGCGTGACGCGGCGCTGGCGGTGGCCCGCGGCGAAACGCCGCCGCACGGCTCGCACGTCGAGGTGGACGCCGACACGGTGACCGCGAGTGTGACCGCTTCGGTGCCGCTGCTTCCCAAGGTCACCGTGCATGCGACGGCCACGGCGGCCCGCGAGCCGGAGGCGGTGCGGTGAGGGCGCGGGACGGTGGGGTGAGGGCGCGGGAGTGCGGGGCGGCTTCGATTCTGCTGCTCGCCATCGGGCTTGTCCTGGTCGCCGCCGGGGTGGCGGGAGCGGCCATCGCCGCCGGGCTGGTGGGCAACCATCGGGCGCGCGCCGCGGCCGACCTCGGGGCGCTCGCCGGGGCGGGGCGAGCGATCTACGGGGCGGAGGTCGCGTGCGCGCGTGCGGGGCAGCTCGTGACGGCCAACGGCGGGCGGCTGACCGGGTGCACGGTGACGGGGCTGGAGGTCGTCGTCGCGGTGGCGGTGGACGTGCGGCCGCTGCCGGGGCTGCTCAGGCGGGCGACGGCGGCTGCGCGGGCCGGTCCGGTGTACGCCGTGGACGGCCGAGCTCGGTGAGGACGACGTCCAGCACGGACACGGCGCCTTCCTTGTGCAGAGGGTTGTTGCCGTTGCCGCACTTGGGGGACTGGACGCAGGACGGGCAGCCGGTCTCGCAGCCGCATGCGTCGATCGCTGACCGGGTCGCGCGCAGCCACTCGGCGGCGGTGGCGTACGCGCGCTCGGCGAAGCCGGCCCCGCCCGGGTGGCCGTCGTAGACGAAAACGGTCGGCGCCTCGGTGTCGGCGTGGTTGGCGGTGGACAGGCCACCGATGTCCCAGCGGTCGCAGGTGGCCATCAGCGGGAGGAGGCCGATCGCCGCGTGTTCGGCGGCGTGCAGCGCGCCCGGGAAGTCGGCCGGCTCGATGCCCGCGGCCTCCAGGGCGGCGGGCGACACGGTGAACCAGACGGCGACCGTGCGCAGGTCGCGGACCGGCAGGTCGAGCGGCTTGGTGTCGATGACCTCGCCGGAGCCGATGCGGCGGCGCTGGTACGACACCACCTGGCTGGTCACCTCGACGTCGCCGAGGAACATGCCGACCGGGCCGGCGTCGACGTATTCGCGTACCCCCAGAACGGTCAGGTCGACCACCTCGCGGGCGTGCGTGGACCACTCGGGCTCGTGCTGGCGGACCAGCGCGATGGCGTCGTCGAGGTTCAGGTCGTCGACCACGAAGGAGACGCCTTGATGCAGGTAGACGGCACCGGTGTGCAGCATCATGTGGGACGAGCCGTGGTCCACGGTGCCGAGCAGCCGGCCGGTCGACGACTCGACGACCGAGACCGGGGGACCGCCGGCGCCGCGCAGGTCGACGTCGGGGCGGCCGGGGTGGGTCCAGTACCAGCCGGAGGGCCGGCGACGCAGCGCGCCCGACTCGGTGAGCCCGCGCACCGCCTCGCGGGCCACGTCACCCCCGAACAGTTCGAGGTCGGCCTCGGTGATCGGGGCCTCGGAGGCGGCGCAACAGAGCTGCGGACCGAGCACGTACGGGTTGGCGGGGTCGAGCACGGTCATCTCGACCGGGCGGCCGAACAACGCCTCGGGGTGGTGCACGAGATACGTGTCGAGCGGGTCGTCGCGGGCGATCAGCACGGCCAGGGCCTCGCCACCGGACCGTCCGGCCCGGCCCGCCTGCTGCCACAGCGACGCCCGGGTGCCCGGGTAACCGCAGATCAGCACCGCGTCGAGTCCGACGAGATCGACGCCGAGTTCCAGCGCGTTGGTGGAGGCCAGGCCGAGCAGGTCACCGGAGAGCAGCGCCCGTTCGATCTCCCGGCGGTCCTCCTTGAGATAGCCGGCTCGGTACGCGGCCACCCGCGCGCCCAGCCCGGGAACGGCCTCGTCGAGCGAACGCCGGGCCACGGTGGCGACGACCTCGGCGCCCCGCCGCGACCGGACAAATGCGAGGGTGCGGGTGCCAGCCGCGACGGCGTCGGTGAGCAGGTCGGCGGTCTCGCGCAGGGCCGACCGGCGCACCTGCGGAAGCTCGACCTCGGCCAGGCCGCCAGACATTTCCGAAAAATCAGGAGCGGCGGCGGCTGAAGCGGGCGACGGCGGCAGCAACGGCGGCTCCCACAGGGCGAATGTCACACCCCCGCGCGGCGACGCGTCCGAGGTCACCTCCGCCACCGGGAGCCCGATCAACCGGGAGGCGGCTCCAGCGGGATCACCCGAGGTCGCCGACGCCAGCACAAACGTCGGCGCACCCCGGTATCGAGCCGCCAACCGGCGCAGCCGCCGGATCACATGCGCGACGTGGGAGCCGAAAACCCCTCGATAGGCGTGGCACTCGTCGATCACCACGTACGCGAGACGGCGCAGGAAGGACGCCCAGCGATCGTGGCCCGGCAGGATGCCGTGGTGCAGCATGTCGGGATTGGTCAGCACGAAGCGCGAATGCTGCCGGATCCAGTCGCGTTCCTCGCGAGAAGTGTCACCGTCGTATGTGGCCGGGCGCACACCGTCGAGGCCCAGTCGCGCGACCGCCCGCAGTTGGTCGGCCGCCAGTGCCTTGGTCGGCGAGATATACAGCGCCGTCGCTCGCTCGTCGGTCAGCAGCCGGGTGAGCACCGGCAGCTGATAGGCCAGCGATTTGCCGGAGGCCGTCCCGGTCGCCACCACCACGTGGGTGCCCTCGTGGGCGAGCGTCGCCGCCGCCACCTGGTGTTCCCACGGCCCGGGAATGGCCAGTGACTCCCGCAGCGAAGGTGCCACCCAGCCCGGCCACGGCACGGTGCGTCCCGGCCGGGGCGGCACGCGTTCCACATGGGTGATCGGCGAGTCCGCCGCCGCTGCGGAACGGGCCCGGAGCCGGTTGAGCAGCTCGGCCGGGCCGAAGGCCGTGGACGTCACGCCGTGCACTGTGACATCGGAATGGCCGGAACCCCAAACGGGTACGACGGAGGGTGCCCGCGTCGCCACATGGCCGACGGTGGTTAGATTCGCTGGGGAGATCGGCTGCCGACATCAGCGTGCCCCGCAGGGAGGAGGAGCGATGGAGCTGTCCCTTGCGACTCGGACCGTCGCCGAGCACACCGTGCTCGAGGTTGGCGGCGAGGTCGACGTGTATACGGCTCCGCGACTGCGGGAGCGGCTCGTCGAGCTCGTCGACGCCGGCGCGCGTGACGTGGTCGTCGATCTCGCGGGCGTCGAGTTCCTCGACTCCACCGGGCTGGGTGTGCTGGTCGGCGCCATGAAGCGGCTGCGGCAGGCCAACGGGAGCTTCGGCCTGGTCTGCTCGAAGGAAGCCTTGCTGAAAATCTTCCGGATCACCGCCCTGGACCAGGTGTTCCCGATCTACCCGACGATCGAGGCGGCGACCCAGGACAGCGACGGCCGCGGTCCGACCCCGTGATGGCGACAGTTCGGCTGTCTTTCTCGCCGGCGCCGGTGCATGTCCGCACGGCCCGGCTGGTCGGTGTGGCGGTGGCCCGGCGTGCCGGGGTCGCCGAGGAACTGCTGGACGAGGTGCGCCTCGCGATCGGCGAGGCGTGCACCCGCGCGGTGGCACTGCACAACCAGTACGGCCTGCCCGATCTGGTGACCGTCGAAATGTCTGATTCGGACTCTTATTCCGTACGTGTTATTGATCACGCTCCGATCGAGGCGAGCGTGGGACTGGCCAAACTGCCGCCGGATGAGCTGGCCGACGAGTCGCTCACCGACGAGGCACTCACCACCGGCGTCGGATTCGCGCTTATCGCCGGATTGGTGGATGACCTGCAGGTTCGTCCCGTCGAGGACGGCCCGGGAACCGAGGTCCGCATGATCTGGCCGGTGTCCCGCAGGTAATAGACCTGCGCCTTTACGCCGAGGCTGCCGCGCTAACACAGCGGCGAACATCACCGCGACACGGCCGGATCAGGGTGTGACCATCACCACGACGGACCTATACAGTACGCGAGTTATCAGCTACTGCTCGGTTGTCGTCTCCCCGTGACGGGGATGCGTCCGGATGGTCTCGTCCGCCGTCCCGGGCGCGGTCGGTGATACAGGAGGACATTGATGTCCGGGACCGAAAGAACCTTAGCCGCGGGCGGGGTGTCCCTAAGTGGGTCGAACGTCACTTTCGTCATCGTTGCGATCGCGTTCGCGCTGATCGCGCTGGCCTTCGCCGCGGTGTTCGTGCAGTCGGTGCTCAAGACAGGCCGGGGCACCAAGAACATGCAGGAGATCGCCGGCGCCGTGCAAGAAGGCGCGTCGGCATACCTGTTCCGCCAGTTCCGCACGCTCGCGGTCTTCGTCGTGATCGCGGTCGTCGTGCTCTTTCTCCTGCCGGTGCACGACACCGACAACGAGACGTGGGTCAAGATCGGCCGCTCGCTGTTCTTCATCGTCGGCGCGGTCTTCAGCTCCTTCATCGGTGGCGCGGGCATGGCGCTCGCGACCCGCGCGAACCTTCGGGTGGCCGCGGCGGCCGGCGAGTCCGGCGGCCGGGAGAAGGCGATGGGCATCGCCTTCCGTACCGGCGGTGTGGTCGGCTTCCTCACCGTCGGTCTGGGCCTGTTCGGTGGCGCGCTGGTCGTTCTGATCTTCCGCAGCGACGCCCCCACCGTCCTGGAGGGCTTCGGCTTCGGCGCCGCCCTGCTCGCCATGTTCATGCGGGTCGGCGGCGGCATCTTCACCAAGGCCGCGGACGTCGGCGCCGACCTGGTCGGCAAGGTCGAGCAGGGCATCCCCGAGGACGACCCGCGCAACGCCGCCACCATCGCGGACAACGTCGGCGACAACGTGGGTGACTGCGCCGGCATGGCCGCCGACCTCTTCGAGTCGTACGCCGTGACCCTGGTGGCCGCACTGATCCTGGGCCAGGCCGCGTTCGGTCAGGACGGTCTGATCTTCCCGCTGATCATCTCGACGATCGGTGTCCTGATCGCGATCCTCGGCGTCTTCATCACGCGGTTGCGTCCCAGCGACCGCAACGGCCTCACCGCGATCAACCGGGCCTTCTACATCTCGGCCCTGGTGGCGGCGGTGGCGGTAGCGGTGGTCAGCTTCTGGCGGCTGCCGTCCACGTTCGCGGGCTTCAACGACGACAGCATCGCGCCGGACATCCTGACCAGCGGCCGCGACCCGCGGTGGGTGGCGGTCGGCGCGGTCGTGATCGGCATCGTGCTGGCGGCGGCCATCCAGGCGCTGACCGGCTACTTCACCGAGACCAACCGGCGGCCGGTGCAGGACATCGGCAAGTCGTCGCAGACCGGTGCGGCCACCGTCGTGCTGGCCGGCATCAGCGTCGGCCTCGAGTCCGCGGTCTACTCCGCCCTGCTGATCGCGGCCGGCGTGTACGGCGCCTTCCTGCTCGGCGGCGCGTCGCTGACCCTGTCGCTGTTCGCCGTCGCGCTGGCCGGCACCGGCCTGCTCACCACGGTCGGCGTCATCGTCGCGATGGACACCTTCGGCCCGATCTCGGACAACGCGCAGGGCATCGCCGAGATGTCCGGCGACGTCGACGAGAAGGGCGCGCAGATCCTCACCGAGCTCGACGCGGTCGGCAACACCACCAAGGCGATCACCAAGGGCATCGCGATCGCGACGGCGGTGCTCGCCGCGACGGCCCTGTTCGGCTCGTACACGAACAGCCTCGCGAGCTCGCTCGGTGAGGCCGGTATCAGCCCGGACCGGGTGGGCGGGGAGATCCTCGGCCTGCTCAACATCGCGAACCCGCGCAGCCTGGTGGGTCTGCTGATCGGTGCGGCAGTGGTGTTCCTCTTCTCCGGCCTCGCCATCAACGCCGTCTCCCGCTCGGCGGGCGCGGTCGTCATGGAGGTCCGCCGCCAGTTCCGCGAGTTCCCCGGCATCATGGACCGCACCCAGCGGCCCGAGTACGGCCGGGTCGTGGACATCTGCACCCGGGACGCGCAGCGCGAGCTGATCACCCCCGGTCTGCTGGCCATCATGGCGCCGATCGCTGTCGGGTTCGGCCTGGGCGCGGGCGCGCTCGCGTCCTATCTGGCCGGTGCCATCGGTGCCGGCACGCTGATGGCGGTCTTCCTGGCCAACTCCGGTGGTTCGTGGGACAACGCCAAGAAGCTGGTCGAGGACGGCGCGTTCGGCGGCAAGGGCTCCGAGGCGCACGAGGCGACCATCATCGGTGACACCGTGGGTGACCCGTTCAAGGACACCGCGGGCCCGGCCATCAACCCGCTGATCAAGGTGATGAACCTGGTCTCGCTGCTGATCGCCCCGGCCGTGGTGGCCTGGAGCATCGGCGACGACGCGAACACCCCGCTGCGGGTGACCATCGCGCTGGTCGCCGCCGCGATCGTCGTGGTGGCCGTGGTGTACAGCAAGCGCAAGCCGATCTCGATGGGCGAGGACGTCCCGTCCACCCCGGCCGGCGACAACACGCCGAGCGCGAAGGTCACCGCCTGATCGTCCACATGGTCATCGAGGGACACCCGGTCACGGCCGGGTGTCCCTCGCCGTGGATATGAGGTTGTCGGACCTTGCCCGTACGCTGCTTCCCATGCGTCCGGCTCGTCCCCTCGCGTTGGTGGTCCTGCTAGCTTTCGCCTCGATTGTCGCCGGCTGTTCCGGCACGCACGGCGCTCGCGCGTGGGCGTCGTCGGTGTGTACCACTCTGGAGCCCTGGCGCACCGAGATCGGCTCGCTGACGACCCGTGCCCAGCAGCAGATGAGCGCGCTCACCACGCCTGGCCAGGCGAAGGAAAACCTGTCCCGGCTGTTCGGCGGCGCCGAGAACGCGAGTGAGAAGGCGCGGGCCGGGGTGGCCAAGGCCGGGGTGCCCGACGTCACCAACGGCAAGCAGATAGCCGACAGTTTCCTCTCGTCGCTGACCGCGATGCGTGACGCGTACGGGAAGGCGCGAACCGGCATCCAGGCGCTCGACACGGCCCGCTCCGAGCCCTTCTACCAGCAGGTGACCAAGGTGGTCGCGCAGCTGCAGGCCGATTATTCGGCCAGCGGGCTGGACACGAGCAAGCTCAACTCGGCCGAGCTGCAAGAGGCCTTCGACGAGCTGCCGGAGTGCCGGTGAGACGGCAACCGGTGAGATGAAGGAACCGGGGTGGCCGCTGATCCCGCGCGAGGGGCTCCCCGCGCCGGTTCCGGCTGCGAAGCGGCGTCTGCCGCCCCGGCCGTCGCCACCCCCGAGCGGTCAGCTGCCGTTCTTCGGCGCGGCGACCACCGAACCATCGCCGGCCGATCTCGCCGGTCTGCTGGCCGGTCCCGGTCGCTTGGGCCGCATGGGCGGTACAGCCCGCGTCACGGTCCCGGTGGATGCCGCCTGGCGGGTCCATGTCCTGGTCGCCGAGCTGGTCAGCCGCGGCTTGGTGGTCACCTGGCGTCCTTTTCCCGTACGCCTGGACGATCCGGCCGATTTCGCCGGAATCGACCCGACCGACCTGTCCCCGCGCGACTCGCCGATCAAGAGTGATATTTCCGGTGAATACGACGAACAGCCCGAAACGCCCGTCGGTGATGTCGAGCACGACGAGCATGAGACGCGTCGCGCCAGCTCAGAGCGTAACGATGCCGACGAATCCGGTGCCGGCGACGCGCCTCGCATCGAGAGTGACGATGGCAACACGGAAAGCGATGACGAGTCGACCGGCGAGAACGACGAGGTTCCGTCCGGCCCCCGGTTCGAGGTCCTCACGGCGTACTCCCGGAGATTGAATGGTCTTGCGAATTTCTGGACCGGCGCAGCCACCCAACTCTTTCTCTCCGGACCTCGGCTCCGGCTCTGGGTGGCGGCCGCCGGCGAGCCCGTGACCGGCGGATACGCGCTCGGCCTGGACCCGGCGAAGGATGTTGTGATGATCGATGCCGCCCTGGTCCGAGCCGGTCTGGCCGGGCGTGTCGCGGCCGACCGGAGCCGGTATTTGATCATGGGCAAGCGACGGCTGCGGCGACTCGCCGAACTCGTCGGCGACCGGCCCGAGGCGGCACCGGAACACCTGTGGCCCGGCGCGGCGGGTGCGTGATCTTCCTGGATTGTGTGCGACACGACGCGGTCTTCGCGGTGTACGGTGTCGCCGTCGGACGCATGCGGTGGCCGGACCGTTACCATCCGACTCCCCGCCCGCCGGGGAATGTGTGCTCGTCCGGCGCGTTACGTTGAAAGTCTGTCCGGAGGGCGGACAGCTGAGCGTGGAATCTTGGGAGTGCCGTGCCGAGTGACACCAGGACGACCCGTCTGGTCATCGTCGAGTCTCCGTCGAAGGCCAAGACGATCGCCGGTTACCTAGGCCCCGACTACTTTGTCGAGGCCTCTATCGGCCATGTCCGTGACCTGCCGAAGAACGCCGACGAGGTGCCCGAGGAGTACAAGGGCGAATCGTGGGCCCGGCTGGGTGTCGACGTCGACAACGGCTTCCATCCGCTCTATGTGATCTCCGCCGACCGCAAACAGCAGATCGCCAAGCTGAAGAAGCTGGCCCGCGAGGTGGACGAGATCTTCCTCGCCACCGATGAGGACCGCGAGGGCGAGGCCATCGCGTGGCACCTGGTCGAGACGATCAAGCCCAAGGTGCCGGTCAAGCGGATGGTCTTCCACGAGATCACCCGGGCCGCCATCCAGGCCGCCGTCGCCAACCCGCGCGACATCGACAAGGCCCTGGTGGACGCCCAGGAGGCCCGGCGCATCCTGGACCGCCTGTACGGGTACGAGGTGAGCCCGGTCCTCTGGAAGAAGGTCATGCCGAAGCTGTCGGCGGGCCGGGTCCAGTCGGTGGCCACCCGGATCGTGGTCGAGCGTGAGCGCCAGCGCATGGCGTTCCGTTCCGCGGAGTATTGGGACATCAACGCCCTGCTCGCCGTCCAGGGCCAGGTCGAGGGCGCGCGCCGCTTCAACGCGACACTGATCGCGCTCAACGGCGACCGCATCGCCACCGGTAAGGACTTCGAACCGACCACCGGGCAGCTAAAGCCGGGCTCGGGCGCGGTCCAGCTCGACGGCGACGGCGCCCGCGGTCTGGCCGCCCGCCTCGACGGCCAGGAGTTCAAGGTCACCCGGGTCGAGGAGAAGCCGTACCGCCGCCGGCCGTACGCGCCGTTCATCACCTCGACGCTGCAGCAGGAAGCGGCCCGCAAGCTGCGCATGTCGTCGGCCCAGACGATGCGCACCGCCCAGCGGCTGTACGAGAACGGCTTCATCACCTACATGCGTACCGACTCGGTGAACCTGTCCGAGACGGCCATCGCGGCCGCCCGGCGGCAGATCGCCGAGCTGTACGGCCAGCGCAGCGTCCCGCCGGAGCCGCGCCGCTACACCGGCAAGGTCAAGAACGCGCAGGAGGCGCACGAGGCCATCCGGCCCGCGGGCGACAACTTCCGCGCTCCCGGCGAGGTGGCGAACGAGCTCTCCGGCGACGAGTTCCGGTTGTACGAGCTGATCTGGCGGCGTACGGTCGCGTCGCAGATGATCGATGCGGTCGGAAACTCGATCTCCGTACGCATCCGCGCCGTCTCCACCGCGCAGGAGGAGGCGGACTTCGGGGCCACCGGTAAGACGATCACCGAGCCGGGCTTCCTCCGGGCGTACGTGGAGTCCTCGGACGACGAGAACGCGGACGCCGAGGACGCCGAGCGCCGCCTGCCGAACCTGGTCCGCGACCAGGCGCTGAACGCGGAAGAGCTGGCCGCGGCCGGGCACAACACGATCCCGCCGGCGCGCTACACCGAGGCTTCGCTGGTCAAGGCCCTGGAAGAGCTGGGCATCGGCCGCCCCTCGACGTACGCGTCGATCATGCAGACCATCCAGGACCGCGGCTACGTGGAGAAGCGGGGTCAGGCGCTGATCCCGACGTTCATCGCATTCGCCGTGATCAACCTGCTGGAGCGGCACTACCCGCGCCTGGTCGACTACGACTTCACCGCCGCGATGGAGAACGACCTCGACGAGATCGCCGGGGCCGAGCTCGCCGCGCAGGACTTCCTCACCTCCTTCTACTTCGGCAGCCAGACCGCCGACGACGATGACGTCATCGCCAAGGCGGGTGGCCTGCGCAAGCTGGTCACCGAGAACCTGAGCGCCATCGACGCGCGGTCGATCAACTCGATCCCGCTCTTCGACGACGCCGAGGGCCGGCACGTCGTGGTGCGGGTCGGCCGCTACGGTCCGTACCTGCAGCGGCAGGTTCCGGACGCGACCGAGGAGGCCCCCGAGGACCGTGTGTCGATCCCGGAGGGGGTCGCCCCGGACGAGCTCACCGAGGAAAAGGTCGACGAGCTGTTCCTCGGCGGCGGGGGCGAGCGCACGCTCGGCGACGACCCGGCGAACGGCGCGTCCGTCGTGATCAAGTCGGGCCGGTTCGGCCCGTACGTGTCGAGCGGCGAGCGCAAGGCGTCGCTGTTCCGCAGCCAGTCGCCCGAGACGCTGACCCTCGACCAGGCGTTGCAGCTGCTCACCCTGCCGCGCATCGTCGGCAAGGACGCCGAGGGCGCCGAGATCGTGGCGCGCAACGGCCGGTTCGGCCCGTACGTGCAGCGCGGCACCGACTCGCGCTCGCTCGACCGGGAGGACCAGCTCTTCACGATCGGCCTGGACGAGGCCCTGGCCCTGCTGGCCGCGCCGAAGACGCGCCAGCGGGGGGCCGCGAAGCCGCCGCTGCGCGAGATGGGTCCGGACCCGGTCACCGAGAAGCCGATGGTGATCAAGGACGGCCGGTTCGGTCCGTACGTGACCGACGGGGAGTACAACGCCTCCCTGCGCAGCGGTCAGACCCCGGAGGAGCTGACCGTCGAGCAGGCGTCCGAGATGCTCGCCGAGAAGCGGGCCAAGGGACCGGCGCCGCGCAAGCGGGCGGCGAAGAAGGCGGCCCCGAAGTCGGCGGACGAGAAGCCGGCCAAGAAGACCGCGGCGAAGAAGACCGCGGCCAAGAAGACGGCCGCGAAGAAGACCACCGCGGCGAAGAAGGCACCGGCCAAGAAGGTGGCGGCCGCGAAGAAGGCCGCGCCGAAGAAGGCCACGGCCAGCGCCGAGTAGATATATAGGGTCAGGCGCCGAGCACCCGGTCCAGGTAATCGTTCGCGAAGACCCGGGCCGGGTCGAGACGGTCGCGGACGGCCACGAAGTCGTCGAACCTCTCGTAGACCGGGCGCAGGTCATCGGCGGTGCGGTAATGCAGCTTCCCCCAGTGCGGGCGCCCGCCGAGCGGCCGGCAGACGTTCTCCACGGCACGGAAGTACGCCTCGTACGGGCTCCCGACGAATTGATGCACCGCCACGTACGCCGATTCGCGTCCGTAGCCGTGCGATAGCCAGACATCGTCCGGGCCGGTGAAGCGCACCTCGACCGGGAACTGCACCTTGAACGGCAGCGACTCGACGATCGTGGGCAGGGCGTCGAGCACCTGGGGGAGGGCGCCTCGGGGGATCTCGTACTCCATCTCGGTGAAGTGGACTCGTCGCGGCGTACAGAAAACGTGGTCGGAGCGCTCGGTGTAGGTCCTGGCCGTCAGTGCCCTGGCCGCGACCGCGCTGATGGCCGGGACCAGGGGCGGGATGCGCCGGCCGAGGCGGCAGGCGGCGCCGAAGACCGAGTTCGCCAGGAACTCGTCGTCGAGCCAGCCCCGGAAGTCCGACAGCGGGTGATCGTTCGACTCGACCCGGTTGTTGATCTTCAGCTGGGCCCGGTCGGTGTAGGGGTACCAGTAGAACTCGACATGATCGTTCGCCGGGATCCATTCGTCGAGGCCGGCCAGCACATCGGCCAGCGGCATCGGCCGCTCGTCGGCGAGCAGCGTAAATGCCTCCACGCAGCGCAGGGTGACCTCGACCAGAATGCCGAGAGAGCCGAGCCCTAATCGGGCCGCCGGGAAGATTTCATCCTCTTTCTTGACGATAAGGACGTCGCCGGTGCCGGTGACCAGTTTGACCTCTTCTACGCAGGACGCGAGAGTCGAATGGCCGGCACCCGTCCCGTGCGTTCCGGTGGAGATCGCCCCGGCCACGGTCTGCTCGTCGATGTCGCCGAGGTTCGGCATCGCCAGCCCGTGCTGCGCCAACAGCCGGTTGAGCTTGGACAACGGCATCCCGGCCTGAACCGTCACCAGCGAGCCGTCGACCGTGACGAGATCACTCAGACGGTGCAGAAGCATCCGCTGATCATTAGCGACGGCGATATCGGTGAAGGAATGCCCGGTTCCGACCGCCTTAACTTTGCGTCCACATTCCGACGCTTCCTTGACGTGCGCGCAAACCTGGTCGATCGTGCCGGGAGTCAAGATATCGACGGCGAGAGACTGCTGATTTCCGCCCCAATTGATCCAACGATGGGCGGTCCTGGGGGTCGTCATTCTGGCTTTGTCCTCCGTACGAGCGGACAACCGCACCAAACCGGGTTTGCGTCGGATCCCCGCGTCCCGTCGATGCCTCTCGCTCGTTGATCCGAGTAACGTTCCGATTAACACTGCTGAGAGGGAGTGGCGACGCGTGTCGACACCAACCGTCACCACCGGACCCCTGCGCCGGGTCCCGGTGCAGGGCAGAAGCGTTGCCCGGGTCCAGCGCATGCTCGACGCCTGCGCGGAGCTCGTCGACGAGGTCGGCTATGAAGGGCTGACCACGACGCTGCTCGCCGAGCGTGCCGAGGTTGCCATCGGCTCGGTCTATCAGTTCTTCCCGGACAAGAGGGCCATCGTGCAGGCCCTCGCAATGCGCAACATGGACGCCTACCTCCAAGGGCTGTCCGCTCGGTTCGCGAGCGAGACGTTCGCCCATTGGTGGGACGGCGTCGACGCCGCCATCGACGTCTACATCCAGATGCACCGCAGCGTGGCGGGGTTCCGCACGCTGCACTTCGGTGACGTCGTCGACGTCCACCTGCTGGACGTCGAGCGCGACAACAACGCGGTCATCGCCGAGCGACTGGCCGAGCTCCTGGTCGACCAGTTCCAGCTCATGGACCGGGTCCGCCTGCGGTTCGCGCTGCAGATCTCGGTCGAGGCGGCGGACGCGCTGATCAAGCTGGCGTTCCGCCGCGCCCAGTACGGTGACGAGGCCGTGATCATCGAGGCCAAGGCGCTGATCAGGGAGTACCTGCACCGTCACGTCACGGCGTAGGTCATCCGAGAAACGCATGACCCTCTCCGCGATAGGTCGGGGCCGGCGTCGCTGTCTCCCCGTCGACGAGTTGCAGATCGTTGACGTGTTCGCAGAGCTCGCCGGCCTTCGCGTGCCGGAACCACACCCGGTCGCCCGGTCGTAGAGTTTCGGCCGCCTCGCCCACCAGCGGGGTCTGCACCTCGCCCGCACCCTCGTCCGGCTTGAACCGCAGGCCGGCCGGCAGGTACGGGCTGGGTTGCCGGGACGCTTCGGCCGGGCCGGAGGCGATCCAGCCGCCGCCCAGCACCGTCGCGATCCGCGGCGCCGGGCGGCGGACCACGCTGAGCGCGAAGAACGCGGCCGGCCTCGGCCGCCACGCGGTGTAGGCATCGAACAGCGTGGGCCCGTACAGCCCGGAACCGGCGGTGACCTCGGTGACCGCCGGGTCGTTCGCGGTCGCCGCGACGCTGCCGGTGCCGCCACCGTTGACGAACTCGAGGTCGCCGACGGCCTCCACCGCCTTCGCGCGCCGACGGACGATCTCCGGGTACGAGCGGGACTGCATCACCCGGATGGCCCGGGCGCGAAGGCCCTGTCGCGGCGGGTCGTCACCCACGCCGGCGATCTGCGCCTCGTACGACATGAGGCCGACCAGCCGGAAACCCGGGCGTGCCCGGACGCGGCGAGCCAGCGCGCCCGCCTGCGCCGCGGAGTGCACGGGCGACCGGCGCACGCCCACGTGCAGTGACCCGCCTGGCTTCCAGGACGAGTCGAGATCCATGCACAGCCGGACGGCCGGACGGTCGCCGGGCGGCGTCACCTGATCGACGATGTCCAGGTGAGCGGGGTGGTCGATCATGATCGAGATGGCGTCGGCCAGCTTCTGGTCGCCGGCCAGCTCGCGGATCGCGGTGCGATCAACAGTGGGGTACGCCACCAGCACGTCGTCGGTGACCCCCGCGCGGACCAGCCAGATCGCTTCCCGCAATGTGTACGACATGACACCGTGCCAGCCGGGCATCGCCAGCACCCGCTCGAGCAGCGCCCGGCAGCGCACCGACTTGCTGGCCACCCGCAGGGGCTTGCCGTTTGCCCTGGCCACGAGCTGCGACGCATTGTCGTCGAAGGCCCCCAGGTCGACGGCCGCGACCGGCGTCTCGAGGTGGCCGGTCGCCCGGTCCAGGCGTTCGCGCAGGGTGTCGCTCACGGGAGGCACGTTAACGCCTTTATGAACAATGCGAAATAGCTTCACCTATGCGCCACACGAACGTGCGAAACACGGCCGTTCGAGCCCGCCGGTTAGAGTGCACCCTGCGGGGATCACGGGAGGTACGGCCATCGACACCGAAACGCGGGAAACCGGACCTGTCGACCTTTCAGGTGCGGCGGCGTTGCGATCCGTGCTGCGCATCCGTCCGTTCCGGCGGCTCTGGCTCGTTCTGGGCGCCGCTTCGTTCGGCGACTGGATCGGCCTGCTGGCCACCGGCATCTTCGCGGCGGCGCAGTTCCAGAGCAGTGCCGGACAGGGCGCGGCCTTCGGCGGCACGATCGCCGTACGCCTGCTGCCCTCCCTGGTCCTGGGCCCGCTCGCCGGGGTGTTCGCCGACCGGTTCGACCGGCGCTACACCATGGTCATCACCGACCTCATCCGGTTCGTGTTCTACGGATCGATCCCGCTGGTCCCGCTCTTCGGCGGGGACGCCGCGATCACCGTCGCGTGGGCCGCGATCGCCACGTTCGTCGGCGAGGCCGTGACGCTGATCTGGATCCCGGCCAAGGAAGCCGCGGTCCCGAACCTCATCCCCAAGTCGAAACTCGAGATCTCCAACCAGCTCACCCTGATCACCACGTACGGGATCACGCCGATCCTCGCCGCGCTGCTGCTCTCCGCGCTGACCGCCGGCCTGCAGCAGTCCGGGGTCGCCTTACCCGACTGGGCACAGCCGGTGCAGATCGCGCTCTACCTGAACGCGCTGTCCCGGCTGGCCACCGCGTTGGTCGTCTTCTTCGGCATCAAGGAGATCGGCGGCAAGAGCGCGGAACGTCAGCGCGAGGCCCAGCAGAGCATGTTCCGCCAGTTCATGGACGGCTGGAAATACCTCGGCAGTACGCCCGTGGTCCGCGGCCTGGTGCTGGGCATCTTCGGGGCGTTCGCCGCCGGTGGCGTCGTGATCGGTGCGGCCAAGACGTTCGCCACCTCGCTCGGCGCCGGTGAGGCCGCGTTCTACCTGCTCTTCGGCGTCATCTTCATGGGCCTCGCGGTCGGCATCGGCCTCGGCCCGATGATTGTGCGCGACCTGTCCCGCCGCCGCTGGTTCGGCATGAGCATCGTGCTCGCCGGCGGCGCGGTGATGTTCCTCGGGGTGGCGTTCCACCTGTCGATGGCGCTGGTCGGTGCCCTGCTTGTCGGGGCGGGCGCGGGCATGGCCTTCCTGGCGGGCATCACCCTGCTGTACGCCGAGGTCGAGGACGCGGTCCGCGGCCGGACGTTCGCCGTGGTCCAGATCGGCGTCCGGATAGTCCTGCTGCTGGCCATCACCCTCTCCGGCTTCCTGGTCGGTCTGGGCAGCTCGCGGCGGGTCGACCTGGGCGCGTTCACCGTCGCCGTCTCGTCCACCCGGGTGTTGCTGCTGCTCGCGGGCGCCGCCGGGATCTTTGCCGGGATCAGCGCGTTCCGGCAGATGGACGACAAGCACGGCGTTCCGGTGCTGGCCGACCTCTGGGGTTCCATCCGCGGCCGTCCGCTGGCGCCGGCTGAGCAGTTCGTCCGTACCGGCCTGTTCGTGGTCTTCGAGGGCGGCGAGGGCGCCGGGAAGTCGACCCAGGTCACCCGGCTGGCCGCGGCCCTGCAGGCCGAGGGCCGCGACGTGGTGGTGACCCGGGAGCCCGGCGCGACCGACGTCGGCGCCCGCATCCGGGGCCTGGTGCTGGACAAGACCGAGGCGCCGTCGCCGCGGGCCGAGGCCCTGCTGTACGCGGCGGACCGAGCCCATCACGTGGCCACGGTGGTGCGACCGGCTCTCGCCCGGGGCGCCGTGGTGATCAGCGACCGGTACGTGGACTCGTCGCTCGCGTACCAGGGCGCGGGCCGCACGCTGCCGGTCGCCGAGGTGTCCTGGCTGTCCTCGTGGGCGACCGGCGGCCTGAAGCCCGACCTGGTGGTCCTGCTGGACGTGGACCCGGCCGTGGGCTTGGGCCGCGTCGACTCCCGGGGCGCCGGGGCCGACCGGCTGGAGAGCGAGTCGAAGGCGTTCCACGAGCGAGTGCGGTACGCCTTCCTCGACCTGGCCGCCGCCGACCCGCGGCGTTACCTCGTGCTGGACGCCGGCCGCCCACAGGAGGAGATCGGCGCGGCCGTGGTGGAGCGCCTGTCCGCGATCCTCGCCGCCGACGTGGTGACGCATCCGGCGCCGGCCTCGACCGAGGTCCCACCCGAGCCGGACACGTCGGCCCCGGATCTGGTGGTCGCCCAGCAGGACGCGGCGGCCGGCTCTGTTCCCACCGCGGGCGACACGCCCGGCGTCACCGCCGACTCTCGGCCGCCCAATGGGACAAATCGGGCCGAGTCGCCGCTGGAAGAGATGGCCGAGGTGCTCGGTCTCGACGACGACGCACCCGAGGGCCCGAATGGCCAGCAGCGCGCGGAGCGCCGCTAGCCGGCGCGGGGCGGCGTCCGCTAAAGCGGGATCGCGCTGGCCAGCGGCGCCGAGCCGCGCAAGAGGTCGTCCGCGTCCGCGTAGCTCGCGGCCACCGACCGGAGGATGCGCGTGCCCACCGCGGCGGCCGCCGACGCCTGATCTGCCGTCGCCGGCCAGGTTTCGCTGGTCACCAGCGTCACCGCCTCGGCGGAGATCATCACCTCGGCGAGAACGACGGCCAGGTCGGAACGGGCCGTGCTCATCCAGTCGGCCAGTGCGTCGGCCAGATCCGCGGTGGCCTCCCATCGCTCGTCCAAGCTGTCGTCGGTGCCGCTCAACCGAGCCGCCGTCCGCCGTCGAAGATCGTCATACGCCTCCGCGGCCTCGCCGGTCCACGTGTCCGGCGGTGGCAGCTCGGCGGCCGCGTCGGCGCACGTCCGAGCGTCGGCGCGCAGCGCGTCGGCGGCCCCGGACAACGGCGCGGGATCCAGCGCCGCCACCGCGCGGGCCGCGTCGCCGGGGAGTAACCGCACGCGCCGAAGCTCGGTCCACAGGGCGTGCCCGTCCGGCGCGCCGGACGCGTTCAGCACCTCGTCGACGCGGCGGACCAGCGGATCGGCCGCCGCCAGCACTTGATCAAGGAGATCCGTCACCGGCCGTCACCAGTTCTGCCCGCGCAGGCGACGAGCGGCTGCCTCGTCCGTTGTCGTATAACGCTGCTGGGCGTCGCGTACGGAAAAAGCAATTTCCGTCAGGCGCGCGGCGGCCGTCGCGGCTTCCCGGGATCGGGCCGTCAGCACCGCCGTCCAGTGTGCGTGCAGGTCACGGCCCAGGTGGCCGGGAGCGCCCGCGTCGTCGGCACCGAACGCGGCGGCCGGGACGGTCAGCCGGGGCAGGCGCGCCTGGATGGCGGTCAGCGACTCCGCGGCGCGATCGAGGCGGTCGGCAAGATGGTTCATATGTCCTCTTCCAGCGAAGGGAGCTTTCCGAAGACCTCGCCGTGGAGTTTCTCGCGCGCCCAGCGAGCCGCCTCGGCGGCGCTGGTGATGACCTCCTTCAACTCGCGCGCGAAATCGACCGGGTTGCGATGGTGCAGGGAGCCCCGTAGATGGACGTCGGTGATGTCGCCGGCGGCGGTCACCACTATCTCGATCGTGTCGTCCGCCGAGTGCACGGAGACGAGGTGCGTCGCGACGGCCCTCTCGTACTGATCGCGCTGCTGATCAAAGCGTTTGAACCGCTGGATGGCGTCGTCGATCCACGACTCGTCGATCTCACGGCCCATGCCACGCTCCTTACCGCGCGTCAGCGCGCCGTCGCGCTCAGGGATCAGACCGTACCCGGAAGCGTGACGCCCGCGCTACGTCAAGTTCTCCACTGTGGATAACCTCGGATCGCGCCTGCGGTTTTGTCGGACCCGCGCAATACCATTCGGTGCGTGACCGACGTCTTCGCGGATCTGGTGGGCCAGCACGAGCCCGTCGCCACGCTGCGCCAGGCCGCCGCGGCCGCCGCCCGGGTGGTCGCCGGCGAGCAGGTGGCGGTGGGTGCCATGACCCATGCCTGGATCTTCACGGGCCCGGCGGGTTCGGGGCGGTCGGTGGCGGCCAGGTCGTTCGCGGCCGCGCTGGAGTGCGAGCGCGGCGGCGTCGGTTGCGGTGAGTGCCACGGCTGCCACACCGTCATGGGCAAAACCCACGCCGACGTGCGCTTCGTCGTCCCCGAGGGCCTCTCGATCGGTGTCAACGAGATGCGGGCCCTGGTGCTGCGCGCGGCCAGCGCCCCGTCCGGCGGCCGGTGGCAGGTCGTGGTGATCGAGGATGCCGACCGTCTCACCGAGCAGGCGGGCAACGCGTTGCTCAAGGCGATCGAGGAGCCCCCGCCGCGCACCGTCTTCCTGCTGTGCACCCCGTCCACCCACCCGGATGACATCTCGGTGACGATCCGCTCCCGCTGCCGCGTGGTGACGCTGCGGCAGCCGCCCGCGGACGCGGTGGCCGAGGTGCTGGTGCGCCGGGACGGCGTCGCGCCGGACGTCGCGACCTGGGCCGCGGCCGCCGCCCAGGGCCACGTCGGCCGGGCGAAGCGACTGGCCGGCGACGCGGAGGCCCGCGGCCGCCGGGACGCGGTGCTGACCGTTCCCCGCCGGCTGACCGGGGTTGGCGCCTGCTACGACGCGGCCGCCGCGCTGATCAAGGCCGCCGAGGCGGAGGCGGCCGAGCTGGTCGTGGAGATGGATGCTTCCGAGCGGGCCGCGCTGGAGCAGGCGCTGGGCGCGGGCGGCACCGGGCGGGGCGCCGCCGGTGCTTTCCGAGGCGCCGCCGGCCAGCTGAAAGACCTGGAGAAACGCCAGAAGTCGAGGGCGACCCGAGCCAAGCGCGACGCGCTCGACCGGGCCCTGGTCGACCTGGCCGGTTTCTATCGCGACGTGCTGATCACCAGCCTGCGGGCGCCGGTCCCGGTCGTGCATACCGACGTGGCGGCGCAATCCGAGGCGGCGGCCGGCAAGTGGAGCCCGGAGAGCGCGTTGCGTCGCTTGGAGGCGGTGCTGGCCTGCCGGGACGCGATCGACCTGAACGTCAAGCCCGAGATCGCCGTCGAGGCGATGATGCTGAGGCTTTGGCGCGGCTGACCCGACGGTGGCTGGGGCCCGACGCTGGCTGGGGCCCGACGCTGGCTGGGGCCGGGCGGTGGCCCGGCTTTGCCGCGGGCGGTGGAACCGGACGCGGCGCCGCATTCGGACAACCGGAAAAGCCGAATGCGACGCCGTGCCCTCCTGCACCCCCCGCAGGTGTAGAACTCACTCAACGCTGGAAATCGATGGTTGTCTCGGGATTCGGACGGCTTAGGGCCACTTGGCGGACCAGGATCGGACATCCGTTGACGGGAGCTCCACCGAGAGGGGATCGATGTCTCTCCATCCGGGCGATCGGTTCCGGTTGCCCGACCCGTCGCCTAGACGAGTCAGTGGCCCTAGCCGAATCAGTGGCCCTAGCCGAATCAGTGGCCGTAGGCGATCAGCGATCTGATCGCCGTCCGTCCGCCAGCCCCCCGCCACCCCTCTCGCATATCCGACATTTCCCGAGATTTATCGGATCGGCTGGGTTGCCGGACGGGCCGGCTCGGGGCGCGGCCGCGCGGCGCTTCCATTCCGTGAGACGGGCGACCGCCTGCTGAGACCTGCGCCCGCATCATGGACCCACCGTCCGCGATGTGAGACTAGCGTCCATTGTAGAGAGTATATTTGTCACGTAACGGGGCTTTCGCCCGGTAGCTTTTTCCGGCCGAATGTGAACCTTGGAGAGTTAGGGCTCGTATGTGGGCGCAACTCTCCAAGGTTCACAAAAATCCACGATGTGACCGCGGTGTCCAGATAGCGGGACGGCCCGGCGGCGAACGGATCGCCGCAGCGCCTCAGCTCTGGCGCCACCGGAGCTACACCGTGACCAGGTCACTCACCGCCTACCACCGCGGTTAGGACTTACTCGTCTAAAGCCGTGACCGCCGACGGCGAATCGTCATCAACACGGCCCCGGCGCCGACGGCCAGCAGACCCACTCCGGCGTACGCGAGAACGTCCAGCCGGGGTCCGGTGATCGGCAGCCCACCGGCCGTGCCACCGGCGGCGGAAACACCTTCGAGGTCTGCCGCGGGAGCCACCGCCGCCGCCTCCATCAAGCCGAAGCCCATGGTCATCGCCAGCGTCGTCGCCGAGCCGTAGCCCTTCTTGTCCCGGTCCGAGGCAGACGACGCGTCCGAGCCGCCGCCCTGGGTGATCGCCACCTGGATGGCGGTCGCCTTGGCCGCGATCGCCCGGCCCTTCCTCGCCTGCCGCACCTCGCCCAGCGAGATCCGGACCCGCGTCCCCTCGCCGCCCGCGGGCGCCGACTCCAGGTGCGGGCTGGAGATCTTCGGGAGGCCCGGGATGATCGGCAACGGCAGCGGTGCGCCCTTGCGCAGAGTGTCCAAGCCCGGGAACGGCGCCGCCTCGAGCGAACGCAGCGTCACGTCGGCATGGTCACCGGCCGTCGACAGCCGCTTGGTGGTGATGCCCTCACCGGAGACCTCGATCGCCGCGGGGGTGTAAGAGATCTCGCCGCCCGCGGTCGACATGCATGCGACCAGCGTGGGCTGACGCAGCACGCGCACGCGGATCGCGCCGCCGGCCAGGTCGATACGGTTCGCGGTCACCGCCGACGACGCCACCGTCCGGGTCTCGCCCCCGCTGCGTTCGAGCGCGGTGGTGGACCGGCTGACCAGCTTTTCGGGGACGCGCACCAGATCGCCCAGGCTCACCTTCTTCAGCTCCGTGTCGGCACGGGACGTTTCACCCGCCGCCTTCCCGCAGGCCATCGCGCCGTCCCAGCGTGCGTGGGCGGCGATCGTCCCCTTCCCGACGGTCAGCGGACCGACATCGCCGGCCGCCGTGTTCCGGGTCGTCGCCTTGTCGTGCGTCGGCGGCGCCTGCTGAATGACCGGCTCGGACAGGTCGCCCTTGGCGTCCGCGATCCGGGCGTATCCGGCCGCGTTGATGCGGGTGGTGGCGACCATTGCCGTACGGGATTCGCCGACTCCGACGTCGGACACGCTCGCCGCCTCGGGCACGCCCATCGCACCGCCCCCGGATCCGCCCCGGTCCAGTTCCGACACCGTCACGTGGGACAGGTCCGCGAGGTTCAGCAGGTTCGTCCCGAACATGCCGATGCCCTCGCTGAGGCTGTCGCTGTCGTCCGGGTTGTCCGTCGTCGGGTCGATGTCCGAGAACACCGAGTCGGCCGGCTCGTCCTTTTCCTGGTCGCCCGGCTTGGCGACGGGCCGTTCCGCCGCCTTGCGTACCTCGAGTTCGTCGATCCGGAGCAGCGCCGCGCCGGACTGGGCCGCGTAGTTCTCGGCTCGTTCGCAGGGCGCGGGTGCCGCGAGCGCGGGCATCGGCGCGGTGAGTGCGCTCGCGAAACCGAGCGCGGCGACACTGGCGGCCAGCGACCTGGCGGACGTCATGGCAGGTTTCCTCCCGAGTCTGCCGTTTCGATCCAGCGGCGTCTGCCGCCACCGGCGAACGGCGTCTACGGGTCTGCCCAACGAAGGTCGATCTGGGCGGTTGCGCGCGATCTATGTGACAACCCCGCCGGGTAGGTCAAAACCGGCATTTGGTACGGGAGATCGCACGAGTAGGGTGGGCCCATGGGCATGCTGTGCGCGGTCAGCTTCAACCGGTATGGCCGTCTCTACTACCTGGATCCGGGCGAGTTCTCGCCCAAGGTCGGCGACCGGGTGCTCGTGCCCACGGACGACGGACCCGAGGTGGCGGAGTGCGTCTGGGCGGCGCAGTGGGTCAGCGAGGACACCGCTGGTTACCCGCGTGTCGCCGGCCTCGCCGATGACAACGATCTGCGCCGTGATGAGCTGCTGCGCAAACGCAAGGCCGAGGCGAAGACCGCCGCGAAGAAACTGATCAAGGCGCACGAGCTGCCGATGAAGGTCGTGGCCGTGGATCACGTCCTGGATCAGGCCGGCACCGGCGGCGCGCGTACGACGATCTACTTCACCGCCCCGCATCGCGTCGACTTCCGCTCCCTGGTCCGCGACCTCGGCGCCACCCTGCACTGCCGCGTCGAGCTGCGCCAGCTCTCCGCCCGCGACTCGGCCCGCGTACAGGGCGGCATCGGTTCCTGCGGCCGCGATCTGTGTTGCGCCACGTTCCTCACCGACTTCGAGCCGGTGACCATCCGGATGGCGAAAGACCAGGACCTGCCGCTCAATCCACTGCGGATCTCCGGCGCGTGCGGGCGGCTGATGTGCTGCCTCAAGTACGAACATCCTTTGTACGCCAAATTTGCCGAGTCCGCTCCGGCCGTCGGAACCAGGGTGACGACGCCCGAGGGGGATGGCCGGGTGGTGGCGCACAGCGTGCCGAAGGACGAGGTGGTGGTCCGGATGGACGCCGACGGGTCACGTTGTTCGTGCAGCCGCGCCTCGGTTTGCGGGCCGAGGCAGGCATACGAAAGCCGCTGACCAGCAGGGCGCTACGAGACTTTTAGGGGATCTCAGCCGCGCTGGCCGAGCGCGGCGCGGGCGAACGCCGGCATGCGGCCGTGGGCGAGGCGGCTGGCGAACCATGCGCCGAAGCCGCTGACGCCCAGTGCGATCAGTTCGACGAAGTAGACGCCGGCGCCGGCCGCGCGGTCCGTGTTGCCCATGCGCAGCATGAGGATGACCGCGAAAAGGATGAGCGAGCCCATGCTGAGCAGCACGCGGAGCATGCCGACGCGTTTGAACTCGGGGCGGGCGAAGGCGACGTCGAGCGCCCCGGCCATCGTCGCGAGAATGCCGGCGACCAGGCCCGCCACCACGTTCCAGCAGGCGAGCGTGCCGAGGATGCCCGGACCGCCGAGGAGGTTGGCGGTGTCGAAGATGGCTGCCATCGCGAACAGGCCCAGGGGGAACATCACCAGGATGGGTTGCACGGCCTGGCCCGCGATCTTGAGTCGGCTCTCCATGCGGGTTATCGCCCTTCCACCTGCGTGCTCACAGGTTCGACTGTCGCATCTGACCGGTCGCTACCCGATCAGATAGTCGGTGAAACGCCACAAGAGCGGTCGGAAGTGACGGATGTGCTACGCAACCTGCAACGTGGCAAGTTGAACGGTGGCGGATTGCCTGGTGGCGTGTTCTACTGATGAGTACCAGCAAAAGGGCGGAAGTTAACGACGGCACCCGGCGGCAACCGGGTGCCGTTGTCGCCCCGGAACAGAGTCCGGGCGGTCTCGCTGAGGAGGCCGGCCCTTCTAGGACATGCGCGAGGCGGGGAATTCTCTCTGCGCCCATCGTGGCCCCTCCTGTCCCGTCCTCGCAAGAGCGGAAGGGAGTTCGAGGTGCGAATCCACTACAGTGGTCCCGACGTCGTCGTGACCAGCGAACTCTTCGTTCGGTGCGTGCCGTGGGAGACATTCACCATTCGCGATCTGCGTAATGTCGGTGTCACCCGGGACGATGCGGACAGGTCGAATGCCGCCACATTCGCCGGCGCCGGCGCGGTTCTGGCCGCCGGCGCCCTCATCTATTCGGTCGCGGGCCTGTGGCTGACCCTCGCGATGGTCGGACTGGCTGCCCTGCCGGTCGCCCTCTTCGGCGTACTGCGGCGTCGTCCACAACGTCTGGTGCTGCGTGCCGAATATCGGGGCGTCGCCGTGGAGCTCTTCTCGTCCGCCGATGCGCAAGTGTTCAACCAGGTCAAACGTGCTTTGCTGCGGGCCATGGAGAACGGCCTGCCGGCGCCGTGGGCGGCTTAGCTTTGTCGCAATCTGCCAGATGGCAGATTGCACAGTAGCGATGAGACTGGTGTCGGTGCTCTACTGAATGCAGACAGTCACGACAGGGCGGAGTGACACGCAAGGGGGGAGTAAGCGAGCGGCACCCGGCGGCAACCGGGTGCCGTTGTCGCCTCCGGACTGTCCCGCTCCGCCCAGGCATGCGAGGTGGAATTCTCTCTAGCCGCTCCGCGGCCCCTCCTCGCGCGTGACTGCCGTGAGGGGGGATGTAAAAAGTGCGCCTCTACTATCGCGGTCCCGACGCTCTCATCACGGCCGGCCAGTTCGTCTGGCTCGGCGAGACACCGCGGGTGTACGCCATCGCCGATCTGCGCGGTGCGCGGCTCACCCGGCATTCTCCGAAGAACATCCTGCTGCCGGCGGCCTTCGCCGCCGTCCTCATCCGGGGACGCGCCGAGCGCCGATTCGAGCTGCGGGCCGACGAACTGATCATTTACTCCACCATGGACGAAAGGACCTTCAACCAGGTGGCACGAGCTCTTCAACGGGTCATGGAGAGCTACTCGGTAGTACGCTTCCACACCGGTTCGATCGCGGCATGATGATCACCGCTCGGAGTTGCTCAGTGACAAGTCACTTTTAGGGAAAACCTCGCGGCGATTTCATCGTTGAGTGAGGACAGTGGGTAGCATGGTGCCACCTTGCTAGCTGCCACCGCGCATGCTGCAAGGTGGCACGAGGTTTCTTCAACGACGAAGGATCGACTGAGGACTGTGACCGAAGACGTCTCTCCGACCGTCGCGCGCAGACATCTTCGTCTCGCGTTGCGTGAGGCTCGGGAGGCAGCAAATCTGACTCAGCTCGAAGTGGCTGAGGAGATGGAGTGGTCCCTCAGTAAGATCATTCGTATTGAGAACGGTGATGTTCGGATTTCTCCGAACGACCTCCGCCCATTGTTGACCTTGTTGAATGTCAAGGACAAGACGACGGTCGCGGATTTGCTCGCCTTCGCGAAAATCGCTCGGACTCGGCAGCGGACTGCCTGGTATCAGACGCCCGAATTCCGGTCGCATATCACCGACGCCTCGATGCGCCTCATCGAATATGAGATCGAGGCGCAGGAAATTCGCTATTACCAGATGCATTTCATGCCGGGCCCCCTGCAGACGGCCGCCTATACGGCGGCCAACTTCGCGAAATTCGAAGACGACGAGATCTCCGCCGCCACGCGTCACCATCGGGCCGAGGCCCGGGACCGCCGGCGGCAGACGGTTCTCTCCCGGCTGGGCGACCTGCGTATGTACGCGCTGTTCGATCAGTCCGTCTTCCACCGCACGCTGGGTGGCCTGGAGGTCTTCGTCGAGCAGCTGAGTTTCCTGCTCGACCTGGCGGTGGCGGGCAAGGTCAACGTGAGGATGATTCCGTTCGACTCCCCGCACGCACCGTTGACGAACAATGCGACCTTCGAGCTGTACACCTTGCGTGCGGGAGACCCGACATCCGACGTCCTCTACCGGGAAACCGGCTTGGTGGACGAGATCGTCGAGGATCGGGAAATCGCCCGGAAACACCACGAGCGCTTCGATAAAATCTGGCGCGCGTCCGCAACTGAGGAAGACACGATCGACTTCATGCGGAACAGGATCAAAGAACTCGAAGCGCACATCCGCGACCGAGAAAGCACCTAACATATATTTGACCCCCCGCAGTCAGCAGGACTGCGGGTTCTTTGTGTGGAGCGTAAGATGGAAAGCAACTCGGTCGAGTGGCACAAGAGCACTCGGTGCAGCAACAACACCTGCGTCGAGGTGGCCAGAGTGAACGACGAATATCTCGTTCGTGATTCGAAAAACCCGAACATCGCCCCGCTGAGCTTCACCGCTGATGAGTGGAACGCTTTCGTTGACGGCGTCACCGCCGGCGAGTTCCGTTTTTAAGCTGATCATGAGGGTCACCCTGCACCTCGATCTGGGCGCGCGCTCCCGCTCACTTCCGGGTGCAGGGTGACACGAGTCGATCGTTCACCGCACATGTGACAGAAGGGACTTAGCAGGCAAATTACTTGGACTTTTCGTCGATTCGAGGGTGAATGACGCATGGAACATGTCTTCACTCACGCTGACATGCGCCGAGGGTCGTGACGGTCGCTTACCGTGGATGACGGGATCCGTCACGGAGGTGCAACATATGATCAAGCCGACGAATGACCTGCGGTGGCTGCGATCGTCGCACTGCGGCACTAATGCGTGTGTGGAGGTCGCCTGGACCGGGGATCGCGTTCTGGTGCGCGATGCCAAAAACCCCGGCCAGAGCCCGATGGAGTTCAGCGCCGCCGAGTGGGCGGCCTTCGTCAAAGGCGCGCGGAGCGGCGAATTCGATTTCGCATGACGGTGGTAATTCCTCATCACCGTGTGCCCGCGGACACAGCGCGGCATACTGCGCTGGTGAGGGCTCACCCGCACGGCACCGACACTGAGCGCTTCGCCGTTCTGCACGATGCGGCGGATCAGCTGCTCGATGAGCTCACCGAGCGTTACATGATCGAGCGGCGGGAGACCAAGGAGCAGCTCGGGCCCGATGAGGGCTTGGTGCGGATGGTGCGGTTGATTCCGCGTACGCCGGCGGCGGGCCCGCTGGCCATAGCATTCACCGACTTCCCGGGACTGCACGTGCGGCTCGGGAGGTGGTGGTCCGAAGATCTGCCCGGATGCGGCTGCGACGTCTGCGACGAGGACCCGGCGGAACTCGTCGAGGTTTTCCGCGCGCAGACCGCCGCGTTGATCGAGGGCGGCCTCTGGGAGCGGGTCCGGCGCGGCGTCGGCGGGTCCTGGTTCGAGATCAGACTCATCGGCGAGCGGATCAACGCCCGCCGAGAAGGCCCGCTGACCAAGAAGGACGCCCGAAATGCCCGGCGTGGCGGTTTCGCGGCGGCGGTGCAGTGGGCCCCGTGGCCGGTCTCCGCAGCCGTGCCGGTCCCGGTCGAGTGGCCCGTCGGCCGCGACCCAAGTCGAGCACCCGGCACGCCGATTCGGGCCGAGTGATCGCTGCGCCGGTTCGCACCGAATGACGGTGCGGGTCCGGACTTGGCGTGAATGTCGTATCAGGCGCCCAGCATGCGTACGGCCGTATGGATCGCCGGGCGTCGCAGCACCCGGGCCATCGAAAGATCACCGCGGCAGAACATCTGGAAGGCGCGCCAGCCGACCGGCGTGCCCATCGAGGCGTGCACCAGCCACGGATGCCGGGCGTAAACCTTGAGCAGGCGGCGCCCGGCGGCCATTTCCGGCGCCAGCTCCGCGGCGATCTTGCGGTCGTACGCGTCCAGGTCCGACCCTTTCGCGGCCACCTCGCCGGCCCACATGCCGGAGCGCAACGCGTAGCTGATGCCCTCTCGCGTCCACGGTTCGAGCAGGCCGGCCGCGTCCCCGGCGACGAGCACCCGGCCCTTGCGCACCGGCGAGTCGGGGCGACGGCACCTGGTCAGGTGGCCGGAGTCGCGGACGATGGTGCGGTTGGTGAGGCCCAGACGGTCCACGAAGTCGGCAAGATACTGCTTTGTCTCGGCGCCGTGCCCCTTCGTCATGATCACGCCGACGGTGAGCTCGTCGTCCTTCGGGAAGACCCAGCCGTACGCCCCGGGGTAGGGACCCCAGTCGAGCAGCACCCGTCCGCGCCACGCACGCCGGTCGTCCTCGGTCGCGGCCAGCTCCACCTCGAGCCCGAGATCCTGCTGGTCAAGCGTGACGCCGACGTGCCGGGAGCTGATCGCCGCCGAGCCTTCCGCCCCGATCACCACGCGCGCGGTGATCTCGGTGCCGTCCGTCAAGGTCACCGTGGCCATGTCGGCGTCCTGGTCGATGCCGCGCACCTGGGCATGCTGCCGGACGATGGCACCGGCGTCGGTCGCCGCCCGATACCAGGCCAGATCGAAGTCGTCGCGCCGGACCATCGTGAGGATCGGCCGGTCGGAATGCCGGGTGAAGCCGCGGCGTCCGTCGCGGGTGAACGTGATCGCGTTGACCTCGTCCCGCGCGGGGACCGTGATCCGCGGCTCGGCCACCCCCATCGAGGTGCCGATCAAGCCGCCGCCGCAGGTCTTGTAGCGCGGATGCTCGGCACGCTCCAGCACGATCGTGCGGGCGCCGAGCGAGGCCGAGGCGTACGCGGCAGAAAGTCCGGCGGGTCCGCCGCCGATCACGGCGACGTCCCAAAGCGGCTCTGAGATCACACGGCGGATTTTAACCAACGCCCTTGTGTACGCTCGTACACATGGACCGGCGTGATCATGCAGTGGCACTGCGCAGCGTAATCGGCGCTCGGGAGGCTTTGATCACGGGATGTGATCGAGCATTCCGTCGATCCGGTGACCGCCCGTGACGTTCGAGGCCCGAGCCCGGGGGAGTCGCCCATGACCACCGCCGTTGACACCGCGCCCGAGGTGCGGGCCGCCTCCCGTGCCGTCTACGCGGCCTTCGGCCTGTCCGGGTTCGCCACCGCGAGCTGGGCGTCCCGGATTCCGCAGATCCGCGACGAGCTGCACCTGAGCCCGTCGCGGCTGGGGCTGGTGCTGCTCTCGCTGGCGCTCGGCTCGATCGTCTCGTTGCTGATGGCCGGGCACATCGTGGCGCGGTTCGGATCGCGGGCCACGGTCCGTACGATGGCGGCCCTCCTCGTGGTTGCCCTCAGCGGCGCCGCGCTGGGATATCACCTGGGTATCCCGCCGGTGGTGCTCGGACTGTTCTTCTTCGGCTTCGCGAACGGGGCCTGGGACGTCGCGATGAACGTGCAGGGCGCGATGGTGGAACGGCGGCTGGGCCGGGCGATTCTGCCGCGCTATCACGCGGGCTTCAGTGTCGGGACGGTGGCGGGGGCCCTGGTCGGCGCCGCCGCGGTGGCGTTACACCTCTCTGTTTCGGCCCACCTGGTCGCCGCGGCGGTGATCTCCGCGGTGATCGTGATCGTGTCGGTGCGGGCTTTCCTGCCGGATGACGCCGGACCCGCGCCGGCCGTCACCCCGTCGGATCCGACGTTGGTGGGTTCGACCGCGCCGGTGACCTCGGGACGCCTGAGCCGGGCACTCGCCTACTGGCGTGAACCCCGTACCGTCCTGATCGGAGTGTTTGTGCTGGCCTTCGCCTTCACCGAGGGCGCCGGCATCGACTGGATCAGCGTCTCGATGATCGACGGGTACGGGACGGCCGCCTGGGTCGGCTCGCTGGCGTTCGCGTTGTTCCTGGCCGCGATGACCGCCGGGCGCTGGTTCGGACCGCCGTTGCTGGATCGCTTCGGGCGCGTGCCGGTGCTGCGGGCGCTCGCCGTGTGCGGCATCGCCGGGCTGGCGCTGTACGTCTTCGGTCCGGCCACCGGCGTGGCATTCGCCGGCGTGCTGCTCTGGGGTTTGGGAGCGTCGCTGGGCTTCCCGGTCGGCATGAGTGCGGCCGCCGACGACCCGGCACACGCGGCGCCCCGGGTGAGCGTGGTCGCGTCGATCGGGTATTGCGCGTTCCTGGGCGGTCCGCCGCTGGTCGGCTTCCTGGGCGACCACGTGACGGTGCTGCGGGCGCTGTTGGCGGTGGCGGTTCTGCTCGTCGTCGCGATGCCGCTGGCCGGTGCGCTGCGGCCGCTCGATCCGGACCGCGTCCAACCTGGATAGAGATCCGGGCGTCGCCGCGTCACAATGACCGGACAGCGGGCGCGGGGAGGTGCAGGTTGGCTGATCGGCACGTGATCGTGTACGGCCCGTCGCGCATCCGCCGGTTGCGCCGGCTGGCCCGTGCGCCGGTGCCGCGATATACGGTCCTGGTGCGCGCGAACTGACGACCGTGCGCCCTCAGGCGTGCAGCGTGAGGCCGGCCTTCTGGAGCTGGCCCTCGACGCGCAGGCGCTCCAGCTCGCGGTCGATGCCCTCCAGCGGGGTCAGGTGCTCGTCCACGCCCAGGCACTCGCATGCCAGGCAGAGCCGCAGGTCGTAGGCCCGCTCGACGGCGTCCTTGCGCCACGAAGGGGAGTGGGCCACTTCGGTGCGGCGTACCCGGTTGAGCCGGCGCAGGTCGTGGGCGATCTGATCGAGGGATGCGGCCTTGAGGGCGGCCAGCATTTCGCAGGTGTCGATGCCGTGGAACGCGCGGTCGAGCTCGCGCAGGGCCCGGTTGTCTTCTTCGCGATGCACTGCCCAGAGGCGACGACGGGCCAGGTCGTCGACACGGCGGACCGCGGTGACGGCGCACGGCAGCCCGAGCAACGTCACCAACGCCGAAGAAAACACAACAATCTGTGCGATGGCCACGTCCTCGACGCTAAGCCTTCACCTCAAGGGCGGGAATACCCGATCGGCCGAGCGGGTCTGCCAACCCTCAAGGTCCACCCGTTCGGGTTTGGCTAGACAGACAAGTCTGTCCAGCCAAATAGGTCATCCCGAGTGTGCAACTTGCACTTTCCGCTGGTCCGGCCCCTCGGCGGAAGTCCCGGTCTCGGCCTGGGGCACGGTCTCCGTGGCGGGCAGGGTCTCGGCCTGGGGCACGGTCTCCGCGGCGGGCAGGGTCTCGGCCTGGGGCACGGTCTCCGTGGCGGCCAGGGTCTCGGCCTGGGGCACGGTCTCCGCGGCGGGCATGGCCTCGGCGTGGGTCAGGGTCAGCTTGGGGTACGGGCGCAGGTGCAGCGACAGCCGGTCGCCGCTGATGCGGAGCTGCCAGATCACGGCCGCGACGCCGGCGACGAAGCAGACCAACCCCGCCAGCCAGATGCTCGACGGGACGCCGTAGCGGTCGCCCCACCAGCCGGCCAGGGACGAGCCGATCGGGGTCGTGCCGAGGAACACCAGCACGTACAACGCCATCACCCGGCCCCGATACTCGGGCGCCACGCCCATCTGGACCCGGTGGTTCGCGGCCTGGGCCAGGTAGATGGAGAAGAAACCGGTGGGGACCAGGATGGCCATCGCGATCACGAAGCTCGGCGCGAATCCGACGACGAACTCCAGAAGTCCGAAGGCGATCGCCGCTCCGAGAACCACGTACGCGCCGGGACGTGCCCGCCGCGCACTGCCCGCCAGCGCCCCGCCCAGCGCGCCCACCGCCAGGCTCGTGGTGAGCAGGCCGAAGGTTGACGGACCGGCGTGGAAGTTGATTTTCGCGAGGGCGGCCAGGGTGACCGGGAAGTTGAAGCCGATCATGCCGACGACGGCCATCAGGGATAGCGGGAGCAGCAGGTCGTGGCGCTTACGGACGTAGCGCAGGCCGTCCAGGATCCGGGCGTCCTTCTTGGTCGCGTGCTCGGAGCGGAAGAGCTCGGCCGGGCGCATCGACGTGTACGTGAAGATCGGGGCGACCGCCAGCACCGTGGCCACCAGGAACACCGGCCCGGTGTGCAGGACCGCGAGCGCGACACCCGCAAGAGCGGGACCACCGATACGAGCCGTGTTGAACGTCGCCGCCGACAGGGCCAGCGCGTTCGGCAGCAGACGGTTCTCCACCAGCTCGGAGACGAACGACTGGCGTACCGGGGTCTCGATCGAGTTTGCGATGCCGAGCAGGCCGGCGAACAGGAACACGTGCCACAGAACGACCACACCGGACGCCACGAGGACCGCGAAGACGATCGCGGTGATCGCGAAGGCCGTGTTCGCGACGACGAGTAACTTGCGCTTGTCGTACCGGTCGGCCAGCCGGCCACCCCAGAGGGTGAGCAGCAGGACCGGCGTGAACTGCAGGGCGGACGTCGCGCCCAGCGCCGCGGGTGAGTTGTTCGAGAGGCTGAGGACCAGCCAGTCCTGGGCGGTGAACATCATCCACACGCCGACCAGCTTCACGAGCTGCCCGGTGGCGAAAAGACGGTAGTTGCGGACGGTCAAGGACCGGAATGTCGTGCTCAGCACTGCCTGCACTGTGGGCTGTGCCCCCTTCGGGCGTACGCGTCATCGTCGTGTGACGAAGCGCGGCGACCGAAGGACCGATCAGGCTTTGGCGACCTTCTGCATGATCTTGGCGGCTTGCTCCAGGGTCTCTCGTTCCTGGGGCGTCAGCCCGGCCAGTTGCCCGGCCAGCCACTCGTTGCGTGCCTTCTCGAACTGGGCGTACACGGCCCGGCCCTGCTCGGTGGGCGACAGGATGACCTGTCGTCCATCGGTCGGGTGCGGGGTGCGCACGACCAGACCGCGCTGCTCCAGCTTTCCGACGATCTTGGTCATCGTCGGCGGCTGCACCCGTTCGGTGTCGGCGAGCTCCCGGGGGGTCAGCGCGCCCGCCAGCTGAAGGCTGGTCAGGGCGGAGAGCTGGCTGAACGTGAGATCTCCGACCGGGCGGGCCTGCCGGACCCGCCGGGTGAGCCGCTGGATGGCTTCACGCAGCGTCTTGGCCAGCTCGTCCGCTGCCACTCGCTCCGTCACCACCGGCCACTCCATCACGATTCTTAGCTTAGCTAATGAGCATGGCTAACGACATTTGATTCGCGTATGACCGCCGTCACCGGGCGTGCCGGACACGCCCGGTGGCAGGCATTTTAGAGGATCCAGGATTCCAGCGGCCCCCGGAAGAAATAGAGAACGAAGAGCACCGCCACGCCGTACAGGATGGGGTGAATCTCGCGCGACCGGCCGGTGGCGCCCTTGAGGATCACGTACGAGATGACGCCCGCGCCGATGCCGTTGGAGATCGAGTAGGTGAACGGCATCAGCGTGATCGTCAGGAAGGCCGGGACGGCGATCGTGTAATCGGTCCAGTCGATCTGCCGCACCGACATCATCATCAGGAACCCGACCACCACGAGGGCCGTCGACGCCGCCTCGAACGGGACCACCCGGACCAGCGGCGACAGGAACATGGCGAGCAGGAACATCGCTCCGGTGACCAGGTTCGCGACGCCGGTGCGGGCGCCCTCCCCGACGCCCGCGGCGCTCTCGATGAACGACGTGTTGCTGGAGACGCTGCCGGCGCCACCCGCAGCTGCCGCGATGGAGTCGACCAGCAGGATCTCCCGGGTACGCGGGGGAGTGCCCTGCTCGTCGATCAGCCCGGCCTCCTGACCCACCGCGACCATCGTGCCCATCGTGTCGAAGAAGTCCGTGATCAGCAGGCTGAAGACGAACATGATCACGACCAGCCACCCGGCCCGGGACCAGGAGTCGAGCACGTTGAAGTGGCCGATCAGGGAGAGGTCCGGCGTGTCCACGATCTGCTTCGGTAACTCGGGCACGTTGAGCGACCAGCCCTTGGGGTGCGCGACCGCCTCCACGACGATCGCGAGAACCGTGCTGCCCAGGATGCCGATCAGGATCGCGCCCTTCACCTTCCGCACGAAGAGGACCAATGTGAAGAGCAGACCGAGGACGAACACCAGCGACGGCCAGCCCTGCAGCGTCCCGCCGTTGCCGAGCTGAACCGGGACCGTGGTGTTCGCCGCGTCCGGCACGCGCCGCACGAAACCCGCGTCGACCAGCCCGATGATCATCAGGAACAGGCCGATGCCGACCCCGATCGCGGTCTTGAGCTGCGTCGGCACGGCCCGGAAGACCAGCGTTCGAAGGCCGGTGAGCACCAAAATCGTGATCAGGACACCCTCGATCACCACCAGGCCCATCGCATCGGCCCAGGTCATCTCCGGGGCGATTTCGTACGCTACGAGCGCGTTCACGCCGAGCCCGGCGGCCAGCGCGAGCGGGAACCGCGCGACCACGCCCATGAGGATCGTCATGACACCCGCGACCAGCGCCGTGCCCGCGGCGAGCGCCTGGATCGGCAGCTTGCCCCCGGTGGCATCGACGCCCGAACCTAAGATCAGCGGGTTGAGGACCACGATGTAGGCCATCGTGAAGAAGGTGGCGAGACCGCCGCGTATCTCCTGCCCGAGGGTCGATCCCCGAGACGAGATCTCGAAGTATCGATCGAGAAAATTCATGAGGCCCTTTCCGCCATCTGCTGCGTTCCGGGGCGGATGTTGTCAAACCCGATGAACGTGGCAGACACGGCGGAGTGACAGGTCGATCACGAACTATTCTCTAGGTGTGAATGAGCGGAAGCCTCGAGTCGAGCCGGTCGACCCCCCGATGATCCCGTTCGCGCTGGCGGGGATCGCCGGGTTCGCGATCGCGACGCTGGTCGTCTGGCTGGCGGACGCGCCGCAGCGCTGGGTGGAGACGTGCATCGCGGGCGTCCTGGTCGGCATCCCGGGGCTGCTCACGATGATCGTGCACGACCGCAACCGCAAGCGCCGCCGAGCGCTGACGCACCCGGAGTTCCGCGTGACGGAAGTGACCGAGCCCTCGAACTCTTAGCTGTGGCCGTAATCCTCGGCCGGCTCGCCTGACTCGACCGAGCCGTGGCCGCGGCTCACCGCGACCGACTCGACCTCGCTGTCGTCGTAGACCGTCGGCAGCTCCTCGACCGGCTGCTCGGCCGTGCCCAGCAGCGCTTCGGAATGCGCGCCGCAGCCGTGGTCGGCGCTCACGGCGCGACCGTCGTCCGGGGCGTACAGGTTGCCGCAGACGCCGAACATGGCCCGCATCGAGCCGGCCAGCGGGAGGTAGAAGCCGCAGGTGCCGCAGCGCGCGTTGCGGGGCGCGGCCACCGCGATCGGTGCCTCGGGGCCGGAGTCCCCGTCATACCACCTCTGGGCGGTGTCGATGCGGCCCTCGCGGGACATCACCCGGGACCGGCCGAGGCCGAGCTCCCAGCTGACCTCCTCCACGGCGGGGTCGTCGCTGAGCACGTAGCCCTGGGCGAGGCGGTCGTCGTCCGGCGCGGTCGGCATGAGATCGCCCACACCGAGGTCGCCGGGCTGGACCCGCTCGTTCCACGGCACCCACCCGGGGGCGAGCAGGGCGTCCGGGCCGGGCAGCAGCACCGTCTCGCACACTGTCACGTGCCGGCTGCGGGGGACCCTGGTCACCGTGACCGCCCACCGCCAGCCGCGGTAGCCGTCGAGGTGGCTCTCGAAAAAGTGGGTAACGACACGGTCGCCCTCGGCGATGGCCTCGAGGTGCTCGCCGACGTCGCTCGGGTCCACCTCGGTGATCGCTCCACGTGCGACCCCCACCGCATCGGCGCAAACCTGGTCGAGACGGGCGGCGCGGGTCGTGGTCCTGGTCGTCACGCATCCATTGTCCCCTACCAAGATGGAAGTACCGCAGCGACTCCCCAGATCCGGGTGCCGCCGGAGAGACATCGCTCGCCCCGATCAGTCAGGATGGGTTTCATGCCGCTGCTTCCCAGTCTCGGACGCGCCGTCGGCACCGGTGTCAAAGCGACGCGGCTGCTGCTGCGCGGCTCGGTGCGTAGTGGGGCGTGGGCCACCCGCCGGGTCGGGACCGCGCGCGCCAAGGGCGCCGCCAACGAGATCGGCATGATCCGGCTCTTCGACCTGCACGCCCTGTCCAGCGCGGGCGACGCGCTCGTCGCGATCGGCCTGGCCGGCACCATCTTCTTCAACGTCCCGCTCGGCGAGGCGCGCGGCAAGGTGGCGCTCTACCTGCTGATCACGATGATCCCGTTCGCGCTGCTGGCGCCCGTGGTCGGCCCGATCCTCGACCACTTCCGGCACGGCCGGCGGTACGCTCTGGCGCTCACCTTCCTGGGCCGGGCGTTCCTGGCGTACGTGCTGGCCGGCAACCTGACCGATTGGGTCCTCTACCCCGCCGCCTTCGGGGTGCTCGCGCTCTCCCGGGCGTACGGTGTGGCCCGCTCGGCGGCGGTGCCCAGACTGCTGCCCGAGGGCGTCGGGTTGTCCCAGGTGAACGCGCGTGCCAGCGTCTACGGCACGTTCGCCGGCGCGGTGGTCGCCCCGATCGGCCTGCTCGCCTTCAAGATCGGGCCGGAGTGGTCGCTGCGGGTGTCCGCGGTCATCTTCGTGGTCGGCGTGGTGATCGCGCTGCGGCTGCCGCCACGCGCCGACTCCGACCCGCCCGAGGCCGTCCCGCACTGGTGGCGCACCATGCTGCGACTGGGCCGTGCCGAGGACCGTCCGCTGGCCAACCGCCTGGTGATCTCGACGCTGCTCGGCAGTGCCAGCCTGCGCCTGCTCTACGGCTTCACGCTGCTCTTCCTGGCCTTCGTGATCGCCGCGAACCAGCTCGACACCACGGTGCTCGGCCACGACATCGGGCGCAAGGCCGCGATCGGGGTGATCGGTGGCGCGCTCGCGGTCGGCACGTTCCTGTCCACCGCGGCCGGCACCCGGCTGGCCATCCGCCGCCCGCTGGCTCTCCAATCGGCCGGCCTGATGGTGTCGGCCGCCGCCGCGGTGGCGGCCACGGTCTTCTACAGCCTGTTGATGGTGGCGCTGTTCGCCCTGATCACGTCGATCTTCAGCGGCATCTCCAAGCTGGCCGTCGACGCGAGCATCCAGGAACGAGTGCCGGAACGCCTGCGGGCCAGCGCCTTCGCCCACTCGGAGACGGTCCTCATGATCGCGTTCGTGCTCGGCGGCGGCATCGGTCTGCTGCCGCTGGGCGGGCGGACGGGTGTGGCGCTGGCCGCGATCCTCGCGATCGCCGGTGCGATACGCGCGGGGCTGGTGGCCGCCCGACTCCACAGTGAACGGCTGAGTGGGCGGGTGGACGCGCCGGCCGCGGATTCCGCGGAGCCGAAGCCGGACGAGAAAACGCCTGCGGATCCGTGGCCTGAGGCCCCGACCGTTCCGACCCGGTCGCGACCGAACCCGGGTCCCCGCAGCCGCACCTCGGGGCCGGCGGACGGCGAGCGGAACCTGGACAAGACGCTGGTCGAGCCGCCGTCGGACGGTAAGCGCCGCTTCGGCCGACGCAAAAAGACCGAAATGCCTCCTCCGCCGCCACCGGAGCCGACGACCACCGAGGTCAAGCCCGAGGTCAAGCCCGACCCGGCGCTCGCCCCGCCCGGCTTCCACGTCTATCGGCCCTCGTCGGCGGGCCGGCCCTCCACCAACGGCACCAACGCTCCTGAGGAGGACGCCTGATGCCCCACCCGCTGCTCGTGGTCACCGCGGTGGCCGCGGAAGCCGATGCCGTGCGCGCCGGCCTGGCCACAGCCGCGGACGGCGATGCCGTACGAGCCGGCCTGCCCACGACCGCGGAAGCCGATGCCGTGCGGGCCGGCCTGGCCGCGGACGCCGATGCCGTGCTTTCCACGGCCACGGGTCAACGGATCGTTGTCGAGGTCGTCGGGGTCGGCCCGGCCGCGGCGGCGGCGCGTACGGGGAAACTGCTGGCCACGCGGCAGTTCCGGGGGGTCGTCTCGGCCGGCATCGCCGGCGGGTTCGCCGGGCGCGCGGCGGTCGGCGCCACCGTGATCGGCACCCGCAGCATCGCCGCCGACCTGGGCGCCGAGTCGCCCGACGGCTTCCTCACCGTCGACGAGCTGGGCTTCGGCACCAGCGTCGTGGAATCGGACGCCGCGCTGCTCAAGGCGGTCACCGGCGCACTGCCCACGGCGATCGTCGGCGACATCCTCACGCTCAGCACGGTGACCGGAACGGCGGCGACCGCCGACCGTCTCATGGCGCGTTTCCCGGACGCGGTTGCGGAGGCTATGGAGGGTTACGGAGTGGGAATTGCCACTGCGGAAATCCCATTCCTTGAAATGCGGACCGTCTCCAACCCGGTCGGCCCCCGTGACCGCGACAAATGGCGCTTCCGGGAGGCGATGGAGGCATTATCCACAGCTTCGGCCGCCCTGTGGACAGCCTGTGGATAACTTCACGGATGTGTGCGGGTCGACAGGCGCGGCTCCACCGCATGATCCGTCCGCATCACTAGCGTGAGGGCATGGCTCTTTCATTGGCGGTCTCCCCGTGTCCCAATGACACCTTCGTCTTCCACGCGCTCGTGCACGGGCTGATTCCGGACGCGCCGGGGATCGATCTGACCTTCGCGGACGTCGATGTGACAAACACGGCCGCCGAGCGAGGCGAGTTCGACCTGGTGAAGGTGAGCTATGCGGCACTGCCGTGGCTGCTCGACGACTACGAGCTGCTGCCCACCGGGGGCGCGCTCGGTCGCGGGGCCGGCCCGCTGGTGCTCGGCCGCGACGCCGCGCAGGACCTCGACGGCGCCACCGTCGCGGTGCCCGGCGACCGCACCACGGCGTACCTGCTGTTCCGGCTGTGGGCGCAGGGCAAGACGCCGGCGAGCATCGAGGTGGTGCCGTTCCACCAGATCATGCCGGGGGTGGCCGAGGGCCGCTACGACGTCGGCCTGGTGATCCACGAGGCCCGCTTCACGTACCAGCGCTACGGCCTGGTGTCGCTCGCCGACCTGGGCGACTGGTGGGAGGCGGACACCGGCCTGCCGATCCCGCTGGGCGCCATCCTCGCCAGGAAGGGCGTTGTCGATCCGGCCGAGGCCACCGAGTGGATCCGCAAGTCGGTCAGCATGGCCTGGGCCGACCCCGCCGCGAGCCGCGACTTCGTCCTGGCGAACGCCCAGGAGATGGAGCCGGACGTGGTGCAGCAGCACATCGACCTGTACGTGAACGAGTTCACGCTGGATCTGGGCCGGGAAGGGCTCGCCGCCGCCGACGCACTGTTGCAGCGGTCGGCGGCGGCGGGTATCACGCCTGCGGTAAAACCGTTTATCTAAATTTAGACTTCGAACTCTTTCGCTACCGCGTGGACCAGCTGCGCGATCTTCTGCGCCGTCTTCTTGTCGGGGTGCCGCCCGCGGCTCAGCCCGGGCTGCACCTGCGACTCGAGCACCTTGATCATGTCCTCGATCATGCCGTGCAACTCTTCCGCCGGACGGCGACGCAGCTCCGCCAAGGACGGCGGCGCATCGATCAGCTTGACGCCCATGGCCTGCGCGCCCTTACGACTGTCCACCACGCCGAACTCGATTCGCTGCCCGGTCTTCAGCTCGGCCACACCGGACGGCAACGCGCCCTTGGGCAGGAAGACATCCCCGCCCTCATCGCTGGTGACGAACCCGAATCCCTTTGCCGCGTCGTACCACTTCACTCGACCCGTGGGCACCGCTGACCTCAACTTCACTCAATGGAAACATCCGCTCACCGCAAGGCTAACTAAGCGGCGGGCCCGGACCCAACTGCAATCTCGCGCAGCAACGCCGGAAGCCCGGTGAGATCGGGCAGGACGTAGCTCGCCCCAGCCCCGTTGAGCTCGTCAAATGTGCACGGCCCGGTCGTCACGCCGATGCCCGGCACCCCCGCGGTCCGCGCCGCGATCATGTCGCCGACATGATCCCCGACGTACCAGCGGACCCGGTGCTCGGTCAGCGCGGCGGCCTTGCCCTCGGCGAACAGGTCACCGGCGATCTCGTCGACGGCCATGCCGAGATGTTCCATGTGAAGCTCGGCGAGCCGCCCCAGCTTCGATGTGACAACAACAACACGCAGGCCCATCGCCCGCACCGCGGCGATCGCCTCGCGAGCGCCGGCGGTCGGCACGGCGGGGGCGATCGCGTGGTCCGGATAGAGCGAGCGAAACGTGCTGACCGCGGACTCGACGTCCGGCGGCGGAAACCAGTGCGCCAACTCGCTCCGCAGCGGCGGGCCGAGGCGGCTGATCGCGAGGTCGGCGTCGACGAAGACCCCGGTCCTCTCGGTCAGGGCGCGATAGGTCGCGTGAATCCCCGGCCGAGAGTCGATCAAGGTCATATCCAGGTCGAACCCGACCGCATCGCTCACGCCTGGGTCGGCGGGATGTAGTTCACGCGGTCCAGCGGAAGCGGAAAGGTCTGGTCGTCGCCGAACGGCGACGGCGCGGCCGGGCGCTCGGACACGAGCTCGGAGACCGTGTGGCCACCGTTCGACTCGGCGGGTTCGGCGGAGTGCGCGACGGCACCCCCACTGCGGGTTGTTTCAACGGACACGGATGTCCCTTTCAATTCTTGACCAGGCGTCCGGGGAAGCCCGGACACCCCACTATCGTCCCACGGTCGCTAGCGTTGAGGACGATGCCCACCACATTCGCCGATCAACTCCGGTCGCTCACCGACGAAGCGCTGGGGGCGCTCATCCAACTGCGCCCCGACCTCGTCGTGCCCGTTCCGGCCGACGTGTCCGCCCTCGCCATCCGGGCCCAGTCCCGGGGCTCGGTGGCGCGCTGCCTCGACGGCCTGGACGAATTCACCCTGCTGGTCCTGGACGCGGCCCGGCTGAGCCGGGACGCGGAGACCGCGCGCACCTCGGTCGCCGCGATCCTGGAGCTGGCCGCCGAGGACGACGTCTCCGTCGCGATCGACCGTCTCCGGGCGCGGTTCCTGCTGTACGGGCCCCCGGACGCGCTCGAGGTCGCCGGTGCGGTCGACGAGGTCACCTCGCCGTACCCGGCCGGCCTGGGCCGTCCCGCCGACTACCTGGACGCGCAGGCCGCCGCGCTGGTCGCGGACCGGGCGAAACTGCGCCGTACGGTGTTGTCCGCACCACCGGCCGCCCGTGCCGTGCTGGACCGTCTCGCGGCCGGCCCGCCGATCGGGGCGCTGCGCCGGGAGGCCGTCGTCGAGCCGGTGCGCTGGCTGGTCGAGCAGCACATCCTGGTGCCGGTGCTGGAGGCGGGCCGGGCGCCGCGCGCGGACGGTGAACTGGTCGAGCTGCCCCGCGAGGTCGGCATGCTGCTGCGCCGCGACACCGGGCCGCTGGGCGTGCTGCGGCCGTTTCCGCCGATCCCGGACGGGACGCCGCGCGACCCGCAGTCAGTCGACTCGGCCGGCGCCGGTCAGGTGATGGAGGCGGTCCGGAGCACGGAAGCGCTGCTCGAAGCGCTCGCGGCCGAGCCCGCTCCGGTGTTGCGGGCCGGGGGTCTGGGCGTACGGGACCTGAAGCGTTTGGCGCGAGCGGCCGGCCTGGACGAGCCGATGGCGGCGTTGCTGCTGGAAACGGCGTACGCGGCCGGCCTGATCGGCGAGGTCGAGGCCGGCGGGACCACCCGGTCGGTGACGGTCTCCCGGGCGTCCGGCGGGGTCGACGAGACGTTCCTGCCCACCGGGTCGTATGACCTGTGGCACGCGCTGAGCATCGCGCAGCGCTGGACCGCGCTGGCCCGCGCGTGGCTGGCGATGACCCGGCAGCCGAGCCTGGTCGGGCAGCGCGACGAGCGGGACCGGCCGATCAACGTGCTGGCCCCGGACGCGGAACGGGCCGGGGCGCCGCAGGCCCGTCGCGAGGCGCTGCTGGTGCTGAACGACCTCAAACCGGGCACGGCGGCGCAAACGGACGAGGTGCTCGGCCTGCTGGCCTGGCAGGCGCCGCGCCGGTCGCGCGGGCGGGAGGCGGCGCATCGGGACGCGCTGTCCGGGGCGGCCGCTCTCGGGGTGGTCGCGCTGGGCGCCATCACGTCGTACGGGCGGCTCCTGCTCGAAGATCCGGACGTCGACGAGGGCGACCCGTTGGGCGTACGGCCGGGGAATCCGGCGACGCCGAGCGACGCCGTCCGGGCCTTGGACGTGTTGCTGCCCGCGCCGGTCGATCACTTCCTGGTGCAGGCCGACCTGTCCGTGGTGGTGCCCGGTCCGCCGGAGCCGGAACTGGCCGCCGAGCTGGACGTCGTGGCCGAACCGGAGTCGGCGGGCGGCGCGAGCGTGTTCCGGGTGACGGCGGAGAGCGTGCGGCAGGCGCTCGACGTCGGTTACACGGCCAACGACCTGCACACGCTTTTCAAACGCCGCTCCCGTACGCCGGTGCCACAGACCCTGACGTACATGATCGACGACGCCGCACGCCGTCATGGCGGGTTGCGCACCGGTTCGGCCGGCTCGTACCTGCGCAGCGACGACTCGGCGTTGATGGCGGAGGTGCTCGCGGACAAGCGGCTGGCCATTTTGAACCTGCGTCAGATCGCGCCTACGGTGCTGGTCAGCCCGCTGCAGGTGGCGCGGTTGCTGGGGGCGCTGCGGGAGGCGGGGTTCGCGCCGGTGGCCGAGGACGCGGGCGGCGCCACGGTGTTGTCGCGGCCTGCCGTTCGTCGTGCTCCGACGCGGAGTTCGATGGCCACCAGGCTCGCCGATCATTCCGGGCCGCTGATGCTGGCCGGCCCACGCCTCGCCGGTGTGGTGGAACAGATCCGGCGCGGGGACATCGCCACGCGGGCCGCTCGGCGGGCGCCCGACAGCGTGCGCGCGGCGAACGGGCAAGGGGTGCCCGGGCTGACGTCGGTGCAGCGGCACAGCGAGGCGATGGCGGTGCTGCAGCAGGCGGTGCGCGAGAAGGCGAAGGTGTGGGTCGGATATGTGGACTCGCACGGGGCTACGTTGTCGCGGTTGGTGCGGCCGGTGTCGCTGAGCGCGGGGTATTTGCGCGCGGAGGATGAGCGCACGGAGACGTTGCATACGTTCGCGTTGCACCGGATCACGGCGGCGGTCCCGGAGGAGGTTTAGGGTCGCCGGTCTCGGCAGGTGGCCACTGGTCCCACTTGATGGAAGCGGCGGACCGGCGCTCGAGTGAGCTGATGGTTCAGCAGGTACAAGGTGGACATTGGGGACGAATCGTCGACTTTTTGCGAACCTTGGAGAGTTGCGCCCACATACGAGCCATAACTCTCCAAGGTTCACATCTGGCGGGGAAAGTGCGCTGGACTAAAGCCGCATTAGCTGACAAAGAAACTCTCCATAATGGACGCGGGTCTCATATCGCGGGCGCCCCGTCCAGGATGTGGTCGCCGGTCTCAGCAGGTGGCCACTGGTCCCACTTGATGGGAGCGGCGCGGGCCGGCTGCCGGGCCCGGCAGCTCGGACAGCCGCAGCCCCGCACGCGGGCCAGTGGCCCGGCCGATCCCAACTCGTGACCTGAAATGTCGGATATGTGAGGCAGAGCTTGGCGGACTCTAATGCCGGATGGCGTGGTGGGCGGCGGGTGGCGTGACGGATGCCGGTGCGAGCATGGTTGGTGGGGCTCTGCTTTCCTGGGGCCGTGCTCAACGCGGAGATCATCTGGACTGTGGTGACGCGGCCGGCGCTGCTGCTGGTGCTGCCCGGGTCTGCCGCCGGGACAGCCCGGCGGCCGGGTGAGGAGGGTGCGTGGCACTCAGCCGGCCGAGTGGCACGGGACTTTGGCAGCCCGTACCGGCAAAAGCTGGACGTCGAAGCCGGCGCCCCACGCCCTGCGCGAGTCCGTGTCAGACTGGAGGGTCGGTTAGAAGTCGTTGAAGGGTTGTGCAGGTGAGCGACGGACCACTGATCGTTCAATCGGACAAAACGCTTCTCCTCGAGGTTGATCACCCGGATGCCCAGGCCTGTCGGATGGCGATCGCGCCGTTCGCCGAGCTGGAGCGGTCGCCGGAGCACGTGCACACATACCGGCTGACGCCGCTCGGGCTGTGGAACGCGCGTGCGGCCGGGCATGACGCCGAGGGTGTGGTCGACTCGCTGATCCGGTTCTCGCGGTACCCGGTGCCGAACGCCCTGCTCGTCGACGTCGCCGAGACGATGGACCGGTACGGGCGGCTGCAGCTCGTCAACGACCCGGTGCACGGGCTGGTGCTGCGCGGGCTCGACAAGATCGTGCTGATCGAGGTGGCCAAGTCGAAGAAGCTGGCCGGGATGCTCGGCAACCGCATCGACGACGAGACCATCGCCGTGCACCCGTCCGAGCGGGGGCGCCTCAAGCAGGCGCTGCTCAAGCTGGGCTGGCCCGCCGAGGACCTGGCCGGGTACGTGGACGGCGAGGCGCACGAGATCGCGCTCGCCGAGGACGGGTGGCACCTTCGGTCGTACCAGCAGGAAGCCGTCGATGGTTTCTGGGCGGGCGGCTCGGGAGTCGTCGTGCTGCCCTGTGGCGCCGGAAAGACGCTGGTCGGGGCCGCTGCGATGGCCACCGCGTCGGCGACCACGCTGATCCTGGTGACCAACACGGTGGCCGGCCGGCAGTGGAAGCGCGAGCTGATCGCCCGCACGTCGCTCACCGAGGAGGAGATCGGCGAGTACAGCGGCGAGCGCAAGGAGATCCGCCCGGTCACCATCGCGACGTACCAGGTGCTGACCTCCCGTCGCGGCGGCGCGTTCACCCACCTCGACCTGTTCGGCGCGCGCGACTGGGGTTTGGTGATCTACGACGAGGTGCACCTGCTGCCCGCGCCGATCTTCCGCTTCACCGCCGACCTGCAGGCCCGGCGCCGGCTCGGCCTGACCGCCACGCTGGTGCGCGAGGACGGCCGGGAGGGCGACGTGTTCTCGCTGATCGGCCCGAAGCGCTACGACGCGCCGTGGAAGGACATCGAAGCGCAGGGCTGGATCGCGCCGGCCGAGTGCACCGAGGTCCGGGTGACGCTCACCGAGAACGAGCGGATGACGTACGCGATGACGGACGCCGAGGAGCGCTACCGTGTCGCCGCGACGGCCCGCACCAAGCTGCCCGTGGTCCGCGCCCTGGTCGACCGCCACCCCGGCGAGCAGGTGCTGGTCATCGGCGGGTATATCGATCAGCTCCACGAACTGGGCGAATACCTGGACGCCCCGATCATCCAGGGCGCCACCACGAACAAGGAGCGGGAGCGGCTGTTCGACGCGTTCCGGTCGGGTGAGCTGCGCACCCTGGTCCTCTCCAAGGTCGGCAACTTCTCGATCGACCTGCCCGAGGCGGCGGTGGCGATCCAGGTGTCCGGCACGTTCGGCTCGCGGCAGGAGGAGGCCCAGCGGCTGGGCCGGGTGCTGCGCCCGAAGGGGGACGGCCGGCAGGCGCACTTCTACACGGTGGTGTCGCGCGACACGATCGACACCGAGTACGCGGCGCACCGGCAGCGGTTCCTGGCGGAGCAGGGGTACGCGTACACGATCGTCGACGCCGATGACGTCATCGGGCCGGCGCTGCCCCAGATCGACTGAGTTTCGGTGGATGGCTCCTCTTTGTGGGGAGCCATTACCCACATTCCTCATGTACGGGCTGGCAACGTCCCGTGGCACTCGGCCGGCCGAGTGCCACGCACCCTCCTCACCCAGCCGCCGGGCTGTCCCGTTGAGGAGTCACGAACGTGCCGCGTTGCGGAACGGTATAGACCAACTCTCGCTCTCGGAGCAGATTCACCGCCCGTCGCGCCGTCGTCCTGGCCACGCCCCACTCGGCGTGCATGTCGCTCTCGGTCGGGATGCGGTCGTGCTCCCGGAGCCGCCCCGCCTTGATGTCCCCTTCGATGTAGTCGGCGATTTGCACATAGACCGGCACGGGTCCATCAGCTCGAACAGCTCTTTGGCTCACAACTAGGGACGCTACGAACTGGGGTACGTAGCCGTAGCATCAGATACGAGAGGATACGAAGGTAGACAAGCAGAGACGAGTCACGCTAGTCTGTGCCCCATGCCGCCCCTTGCAGCTCGAATCTCGGAGCTGGCTGGAGGTGTCCGAGAGGCGACCTGAGGTTGCCATTTGGCAGCGCGGCCCCGCATCCGGCAGAGGGATGCGGGGCCCGTGGGTGAGCCGCTCGCTTTCGTAGCTTTCGCCCGCATTTGATGCCGCCTTGTTCCGGTGTTTCGGCGGGAACTTCGAGACCTTGGAGAGTTGTGGCTCGAATGTGGGCTCTGGGCTTAGCTCTCCAAGGTCTCGAAATCGGGCGGCAAACGGCCACTCCAAAAGCTGCCATAGATGGACAAAATCGCCGTCCTATTCGGACGATCGTCCACGATGCGGGCGCCTTCTTCCGAATAGTGGAACTGTTCAGCTGGTTCCGTTGGCCGGGAGTCCCCGTGCGAACCGACGCCGGCTAGGCCCGGGCAGATCCCAGCTCCCCACAGTGGCCGCCCGCACCCGGGTGTGGGGAGTCGCGACGCCGGGGGAGGTTGCGGTTCCCCACACCGCGGCGACTCCCACCGGCTGTGGGCACCCGCCACGGCCGGAAGGTCCCGGGTCCCCACAGCGACGGCGGCCCTCGCAGGTCCGCGACGGAAGGCCAACTCATCGCGGGTGAGCGGCGCGAGAAAAAGCTGAACGGTTCCACGATGCAGGTGGCTGCTTTCGAATGGTGCGGACTCGGCGGGAGTCAGCGTTGGTGGGATGCCAGGTACGGGCCGGTGACGCTGTGCGGGTTGGCGGCCACCTCGGCCGGGGTGCCGCGGGCGACGATGCGGCCGCCGTCCGGGCCGCCGCCCGGGCCCATGTCGATCAGCAGGTCGGCGGCGGCCAGCACGTCGAGGTCGTGGTCGATCACGACGATGGTGGAGCCGTCGGCTAACAGGCGGTCGAAGACGCCGATCAGGGTGGCGATGTCCACCGGGTGCAGGCCCGTCGAGGGCTCGTCCAGGACATACAGGACGTTGCGCTGGCTGGTGCGCAGGCGGGCCGCGATGCGCAGGCGCTGGGACTCGCCGCCGGACAACGAAGGGGTGGGCTCGCCCAGGCGCAAGTAGTCCAAGCCCACGTCGGCGATCGGGCGCAGTGGGCGGACGATCGGCGGGGCGTCGGCGTACAGGTCCAGGGCCTCCCGGACGGTCAGCTGGAGCACGTCGGCGATGGTGAGGTCGTCGACGCGTACGGCAAGGGTGTCGTCGTTGAATCTTGCGCCGTGGCAGGTGGGGCACTCGACGTTGATGTCGGGCAGGTACTGCACGTCCAGATCGATGGAGCCCAGGCCGCGGCAGGTCGGGCACTGGCCCTCGCGGGTGTTGAACGAGAAGTGGCCGGCGGCGAGGTGCGAGGCGGCGGCGAAGTGGGCGCGGATCGCGTCCAGGGCGCCCGAATAGGTGGCGGGTGTCGAGCGGGCGTTGAGGCCGATCGGGGTGGCGTCGATCTCCACCACCTGACGGATCGAGGCCAGGTCGAGCGACTCCACGTGCGGCGGGAGTGGCTTGCCGGCCAGGTGGGCGCGGGCGGCGGGGATCAGGCTGTCCAGCACGAGGGCGGTCTTTCCGGCGCCGGACGGTCCGGCCAGGGCGGTCAGCCGGTTGATGGGGAAGTCCGCCGTGACATCGCGCAAGTTATATAGATTTTTCACGGTAATTCGGGCGGATGCCGCGGCCGAATCAAGGGGAGCCACCGGCCGCGAAACCGTCCGCTTACCCGCGAGGAACGGGCCGATGATGGACTTTCGGTTCTTCTGGATCTGGTCGGGGGTGCCCTCGGCGACGATCGTGCCGCCCAACGAGCCCGCGCCCGGCCCCAATTCGATGATCCAGTCGGCGGTGCGGATCACGTCCAGGTCGTGCTCGACGATCACCACCGAGTTGCCGTTGCCCGCGAGCGCCGCGACCGTCTTGCGCAACCCCTCGACGTTGCTCGGGTGCAGGCCCACCGACGGCTCGTCGAGCACGTACAGCATGCCGGTGGTGTTGGCTCGAACCGTCGAGGTCAGCTCGATGCGCTGTCGCTCGCCGGTGGACAGGGTGGCGCCCGCGCGGTCCAGGCCCAGGTAGCCCAGACCGAGGTCGAGCAGCGGCACAAGAGCCCCGGTCAGCTCCCCGATCAGTCCGGTGGTCAGGCGGCTCAGGGAGGCCGGCATCAGCGGTGGCAAAGAATTCACGAAAGCGAGCAAACGATCGAGGTCGAGCGCGCTGATCTCGGCCAGGTTCCGGCCGTCGAGCCGGGAGGTCAACGCTTCCGGGCGCAACCGGCTGCCGTGGCAGACCGAGCAGGTTTGCGAGATCAGATACTTGCTGTTGTCCGATTTCGCAGCCGCCGTGATCGCGTTGTCGTAGGTGACGTTGAGCTGCACCTGGCGGCCACCCCGGCCGGAGACGGTGACGATCTGCTGCACCGGCGCGCCGTACAGGACGAAGTCTTTCTCCTTGCGGGTCAGCTTCCGGTACGGGACATCGAGCCGGACGCCAAGCTCGCCGGCCGCGTACATGCTGAGCCGCCGCCCGCCGACGTTCCAGGGCAGGACGGCGCCGTCGGCGATCGTCTTCGACGGGTCCGGGACCAGCGTGGCGGGGTCGACCTCGGAGCGGATGCCGATGCCGTTGCAGGCCGGGCAGGCGCCGAGCGAGTTGAACGCGAACGACTCGGCGCTGGGGGCCTCGAAACGTACGCCGCAGACCGGGCATTGGATCCCCATGGCCTGGGTCTCGATCGACGGCGGCACGTCGTGGCCGTTGGGGCAGCGGTGGGTGCCGAGCCGCGACATGATCAGCCGTAGCACGTTGAGCACCTCGCTCATCGTGCCGACCGTGCTGCGCGGGCCCGGCACCGGCGGGCGCTGCCGGAGCGCCAGCGCGGGCGGCAGATGATCGATGCGGTCGACGTCGGGCCGCGACGCCTGGGTGAGCCGGCGGCGGCTGTACGTGCTCAGGCCCTCCAGGAACCGGTGCAGGCCCTCGGCGTAGAGCGTGCCCATGGCCAGCGACGTCTTGCCCGAGCCGGACACCCCGGCGATCACGACCGTACGCCACAGGGGAACGTCCACATCGAGGTCACGCAGCGTGTTGTGCCGGACGCCGCGGGCCTGGATGGCGCGAGGCAGCGTGTCGGGCGGAGGCGCAATCATGACTCCCCCAGGCTATGGCAGCGCCGGGCCCTTCTTGAGCAGGTCAGCGAGTAGATCGCCGTGTTGTTCGACGCGGTTTAGCACCTCGTCGGCGGGGTATTGCCGGGCCGGTTCGGAGCCGGTGGCGACGGCCTCCACCTCGTCCCAGAGCAGGGGCGTCGACGCGGTCGGGGTCTCCTGGGCGCGCAGCGAGTACGGGGTCACCGTCGTCTTGGCGGCGGCGTTCTGACTCCAGTCGATGAAGACCTTTCCCGGCCGTACCGCTTTCGCCATCTTCGCGGTGATCGAGCCGGGCACCATGGCGGCCAGTTCTTCGGCGACCCTCTTGGCGTACGCGGAAACCGCCTCGGAATCCTGAGTGCCGGAGATGGGGCAGCAGAGCTGCATGCCCTTTTTGCCGGAGGTTTTCGGGTACGCCTTGACCCCGTCGGTGGCAAGCCGATCGCGGATCAGGACCGCCACCGCGCAGCACTCCTGCAGGCCGGCCGGCGCCCCCGGGTCGAGGTCGACCACGAGCATGTCCGGGTCGGCGCCGATCCGCCATTGCGGGGTGTGTAGTTCGAGCGCGGCGAGGTTGGCGAGCCAGACCAGCGTGGGCAGGTCGTCCACCACCACGAAGTCGATCGTTTCGCGGCTTTTGGTGGATCCGGGGACCGGCAACGTTTCCAGGTGCACCCACGTGGGCGTACCGCCGGGCTTGTTCTTCTCGAAGAATTTGATGCCGTCGACACCGTCCGGGAAGCGGATCCGGGTGGCCGCGCGGCCCGCCAGATGCGGCAGCATGACCGGCGCGATCCGGGTGTAGTAGTCGATGACCTCGCCCTTGGTGAAACCGGCCTTCGGATACAGGATCTTGTCGAGGTTGGAGAGCTCGAGGTCGCGTCCGTCGATCGACACCATGAACCGGTCACCGGCCATCGTCGTCCTCCTCCACGGAGTCCTGCGCGGTCTTGTCGTCACGCAACCGCACGAAGCGGGGGAAACGCAAGCGGCCGTCCGGCGTCTTGTTGCCGTAGCGGACCTCGACCACCAGCTCGGGGCGCACCCACTTGGCGCCCTTGGCGTCCTCGCGAGGCACCGCGCCCGGTGCGAACGGCGACTCCCGGCTGGCCAGCGGTTCGAGTACGCCGAGCAGCTCCTTCTCGGCGGCCCCGCTGATCCCGCCGCCGACCCGGCCGCGAAACGCCAGGCCGTCCGGGGTGGGGACGCCGATCAGCAGGCCACCGAGCTTGCGGGCGCCGGAACGCCAGCCGCCGATCACGTAGTCGCCGGTCCGGTCGAACTTGTGTTTGATCCAGTCGGGCGAGCGCCGGCCGGGCAGGTAGACCGAGTCGGAGCGTTTGGCGAGGACGCCTTCGAGGTGGTTCTCCCGGGCGGCGGCCTCGGTGGCCGCGCCGTCGCCGAACGACGGCGGGACGGTCCAGTGCGGGCCGGTGAGACCCAGCTCTTCGAGCTTCTCCCGGCGGGCCAGGTACGGCAGGCCGGTGAAGTCGTTGCCCTCGTAATAGAGCAGGTCGAAGATCATGTACGTGACCGGGTGCTGTACTGCGAGCCGGGCCGCCCGTTGTCGTTCGCGTACGTGCATCCGCTCGGCCAGGAAAGTGAACGACGGCCGGCCCAGGCGGTCGAGGACCACCATCTCGCCGTCGAGCAGCGTGCCGGGCGGAAGGTACATATCCGAAATTTCTGGATATGCGGCAGTTACCACCGCTCCAGAGCGCGCGAACAGGTCCGGCGGCCCGCCGCTGAACAGCGCGAGCACCCGGACGCCGTCCCACTTGAACTCGTAACTCCACTCGGAGCCGGACGGCAGCGCGCCGGCGGTGGCCAGCATCGGAGACAGCGGCGCACCAGGCACCCGATCACCATAGGCACCGGCGAACACCTTACGCAGGCGTCTCACTGATGACATCCTGATCAGAACGCCTCACGCTGGGTATGGGAGTGGTCATGCGAGCGATCTGGAAAGGCGCGGTCTCCTTCGGTCTGGTGTCGATCGCCGTCAAGCTCTACTCCGCGACCGAGGAGAAGGACATCCGGTTCCATCAGGTGCACCGCACCGACGGCGGCCGGATCAAATACCAGCGCACCTGCTCCATCGACGGCGAGGTGGTCAGCTACGACGACATCGCCAAGGGCTACGACATCGGCGGCGGCGAGATGGTGATCCTCACCGACGAGGACTTCGCCGACCTGCCGCTGACCACGTCCCGGGCGATCGACGTGATGGAGTTCGTGCCCGCCGACCAGATCGACCCGATCCTGTTCGCCAAGGCGTACTACCTGGAGCCGGAAGGGCAGGCCGCGAAGCCGTACGTGCTGCTCCGGGACGCTCTGCAGGACGCCGACCGGGTGGCGATCGTCAAGATCGCGATGCGTCAGCGCGAACAGCTCGCCACCCTTCGGGTGCACGAGGGCGTGCTGGTGCTGAACACCATGCTGTGGCCGGACGAGGTGCGCGCGCCCGAGTTCGGCTTCCTCGACGACGACATCGAGACCCGGCCCGCCGAGCTGGCCATGGCGCAGTCGCTGATCGACTCGATGGCCGGGTCCTTCAAACCGGACGAGTTCACCGACAACTACCGGGCCGCCCTGCAGGAGGTCATCGACGCGAAGGTCGAGGGGCGTGAGGTGGTCCAGCCCGAGGAGGCCGAGGAGGAGCCGTCCGCGGCGATCGACCTGATGGCGGCGTTGAAGGCGTCGGTGGAGAGGGCCAAGCAGGCGCGCGGGGAGTCTGCCGCGCCGCCGGCCAAGAAAGCTGCCGCCAAGAAAGCTCCCGCCAAGAAGGCCGCGGCCAAGAAGGCCACACCCGCGAAGAAGGCGGCCAAGAAATCGGCATGACTAAAGTTGGCGCGTGGCATTGACGTGGGCTGAGTCTTATCTGGGCCGAGTGCGGGCGAGCATCGGGGACACCGACACCATTCTCTTCGTCGGCGCGCGTGGCGTGATCATCGACGAGCAGGACAGATTGCTGCTGATCCAACGCTCCGACAACAAGCGCTGGGCGATCCCGGCCGGGGCGATGGAGCTCGGCGAGAGCATGGAGGAGTGCGCGATCCGCGAGGTGTGGGAGGAGACCGGGCTCCGGGCCACGTCGCTCACCCCGTTCGCGTTCTACAGCTCATATACGTACACGAATGACTACGGGCACACCTACCAGCAGATCCTCATGTCGTTCCGGATCCACACCTGGGAGGGGACGCTGCTGCGCGAGACAGACGAGTCTGTCGACGCCGGTTTCTTCCCGCTGGACGCGCTGCCCGGCCCGAAGTCGTTCGTCCTGGACGAGACGCTGGCCGATCTCGCGTCGTTCGAGGCCACCGGGCGCCTTGTCCTGAAATAGGTTCCCTACGATCCTCGGCGTGGATCTGAGCCCCCTCCGCACGTCCCGTGACTATCGGCTGGTCTTCATCGGGGGCTCGACTTCCGGTTTCGGCTCTTTCATCACGTATGTCACGATCCCGTTCCAGGTCGCGGCGCTCACCCACGACCCGCTGATGGTCGGCCTGCTCGGCGTGTGCGAGCTGGTCCCGCTGCTGGTCATGGCGTTCGTCGGGGGCGCGCTCGCCGACTACCTCGACCGCCGCCTCCTGGTCCGGGCCGGCGAGTTCGCCCTGACCGGGCTCTGTGCCGTCCTGCTGATCAACGCTCTCTCCTCAAGACCACACCTTTGGCTCCTGTACGTCGTGGCAGCGCTCACGGCGTGTGTGGACGGCGTGCAACGTCCCGCCCTCGAGGCTCTCGTTCCCCGGCTGGTGGCGCCGACCCAGCTCCCCGCCGTGATCGCGTTGCAGTCGCTCGGCTCGCAGGTGGCTCAGCTGGGCGGTCCGGCGCTGGCCGGCCTGCTGATCGCGTCCGTCTCGCTCTCCTGGGTGTACGCCTTGGACCTGCTCACCTTCGCGGTGTCGCTGACGTGCCTGACCCTGCTGCGAGCCGTGCCCCCGCCGCCGTCCGCCGACCGCCCGTCGGTGCGGGCCGTGCTGACCGGCCTGCGGTATGCGCGTTCCCGCCCCGAGCTGATGGGCACCTACCTGGTCGACATCAACGCCATGTTGTTCGGCATGCCGCAGGCGCTGTTCCCGTTCCTGGCGACCGGGTTGGGCGGCCCGCGCGTGCTCGGCCTGCTCTACGCCGCGCCCGCCGCCGGGTCGCTGCTCTCGACGCTCGGCTCCGCGTGGACGTCGCGCGTCCAGCGGCACGGCGTGATGGTCCTGCTGGCGGCCTTCTTCTGGGGCGTGGGCATCGTCGGCGTGGGCTTCTCGCACACGCTGTGGCTGACGTTGCTGTGCCTGGCGTTCGCGGGCGCCGCCGACATGTACTCCGGCATCTTCCGCGACATCATCTGGAGCCAGACGATCCCCGACCACCTGCGCGGTCGCCTGGCCGGGATCGAGCTGCTCTCGTACACGACGGGACCGCTGCTGGGCCAGTTGCGCTCGGGCACGATGGCCCGTACCCGCATCGGGGTGACCGGCTCGATCTGGGTGGGCGGCGTGTTGTGCATCGCGGGCACGGTGGCGCTGGCGGCGGCGTTGCCACGCTTCTTCCGCTACCGGGGCGACGAGGGCATGGCGTTGAAGGCCGCGGCCGACGAGGCCTGGCAGGCGGCGGCAGCGTAATTGAAAAAGGCCCAGGTTGGTTGACCTGGACCTCTACTGGAGCCGCCTGACGGAATCGAACCGTCGACCTACGCATTACGAGTGCGTCGCTCTAGCCGACTGAGCTAAGGCGGCAACGGAGACCAAGTGTACGGTATCCGGCCGGAGCGCCGAGGCGGGGGCTGGACGTGGCGTGGATCGAAAACTGTCGCACCCCCGGTCTAATGTGCCTAACGTGACCGACGACACGATTTCCCGAGTCGAACCCCCTCGGCCGCGCAGCATGGATCCGAAGGAGCTCGGCTTCACCCCGCAGCGGCCGGTGGGCTGGCTGGCGCCGTTGCTCCTGCTCAATACGGGGTTACGCGCCCTGCTGGCCTTCCTCTTCGGCGCCTACCTGGACAAGCGCGAGCTGCAGAACTCGTTGGACGGCAGCTGGTTCGACCACTCGATGACCGAGGACGGCGAGATCTGGCTCGACTACGTGGCCGACCTGGGCGACGGTTTCCACGCGACCTATTCGGTGGCATACCTACTGGCCCAGCCCCGGCTCGACGTCGGCGACGCGTCGCTGCCCCGGGGCCGGCTGCTGCTGATGGGCGGCGACCAGGTCTATCCGCTGGCCCGCGGCGACGGCTACGAGAATCGGACAAAGGGCCCTTATCGCGCCGCGCTGCCGGAAACTCCCCTCGCGGGCCCGCGCCCGACGCTGTTCGCGCTCCCCGGCAACCACGATTGGTATGACGGGCTGACCGCCTTCCTGCGTTTGTTCGCCCGCCGCAAGGACGGTTACATCGGGGGCTGGCTCACCCAGCAGCGCCGGTCGTATTTCGCGGTGCGGCTCCCCGCGAACTGGTGGCTGTTCGCGATCGACGAGCAGTCCGGGGCGTACATCGACGATCCCCAGCTTCTCTACTTCGAAAAGGCCGCCCAGCACATCCGCCCCGGCGACAAGGTCATCCTGATGACGCCGTCACCGAAGTGGGTCAAGGCCAAGGACGACCCGGAGACGTACGACGCGATCGACTACTTCATCCGCGCGATCCTCACGCCCGCCGAGGCCGAGGTGCGCGTGCTCGTCTCCGGCGACCTGCACCACTACGCGCGCTATAACGACGCCGAGCGCGAGCTGATCACGTGTGGCGGCGGCGGCGCCTACCTGCTGGCTACGCATCAGCTCCCGGACGCCCTGGTGGTCCCGCCGGTGGAGACGCTCACCCGCAGCAAGAGCGACAGCCGCCGCTACGGCCTGCGCGCCCGCTTCCCGGACGCCGCGACCTCGCGCCGGATGAGCTGGGGTGTGTTCGGCCGGGTGCCCACCCGCAATCCCGGCTTCGTCACCATGCTCGGCCTGATCCAGACGCTGACGATGCTGGCCATGGCGGGCGCGGTCGGCCAGGCCGACACGATCCAGCGCCTGTTCACGATCCCGCTCTCCATCATGCTGTTCCTGATCCTGGCCGGCGGCGTCCTGTTCGCCCAGCCCACCGCCGCCAACCGCAAGACCCACGCGAAACGCTGGCTCCTCGGCCTGTCGCACGCCCTCGCCCAGATCGCGCTGGCCATCGGCGGCACGTGGGTCTGGCTCCGATTACCCCCGCACGACTGGGCGTGGCCGGCCCCGCTGGTGGTCGCCGCGGTCATCTACGGCCCGATCATCGGCTTCGTGTCCACTCAGCTGTGCGCGCTCTACTTGCTGATCGCCAGCTTCTTCGACGTCAACGTCAACGAACTCTTCGCCGGCCAGGGCATCGAGGACGCCAAGAGCTTCCTGCGCATGCACATCGCCTCCGACGGCACCCTGACGATCCACCCCATCGGCATAAACCGGATATGTCGTGACTGGGTGGCCAACCCGCAGGGCGCACCCGACAGCTCGTGGCTAAGCCCGGAGACTCCACTGGCCGCCCACCGCATAGAGGAGCCGGTGATAGTCAAATAAAAGACCATTCCCCACGTACGGGCTGGCAGAGTCCCGTGGCGCCCGGCCGGCCAGCTGCAACTCACCCTCCTCACCCACGCCCGGGCCGTCCCGCCCGCTCACCCCGGCAGGCGGGCAGCCAGTCCGCGCAGAGTCGCCGCCGCACCCCATCGCCGTGCGCCGGGCGTACAAGCCGGTGCCTAGGCCGCGACTCCCCACGCGTCACCTCGCGCGCCGCCGCCTCCGTTACGCCGCGTTGGCCGCTGCCGTCGGCTCGTTCGTCTACGGGTTGTCGCCCGAGGCACACCGCGGCCGAGGTGTCAGCAACCCCGACTGTCCGACGTGGTCATGCTCGGCGAGGTCATCTCCCCTACGACGGAAGTGACCGACCGCGTGTCCACCGCGTCACCCGCCCGTATCCGGCCTCCCACTTGAGCTGACCCCCAACGCGTTTTCACTATTCGTAACTGTTCATCTGGCTCCGTCGGCCGGGAGTCCCCCGTGCGAGGCGACGCCGCCAGGCCCGGACAGGTCCCAGCTCCGCACAGTGGCAGCCCCCCGTGTGGGGAGTTGCGACGTCGGGGAGGTTGTGGTTGCCCACGTCGCGGCGGCCCTCACCCGGGTGTGGGGAGTTGCGAGGCCGGGGAGGTTGTGGTTGCCCACGTCGCGGCGGCCCTCACCCGGGTGTGGGGAGTTGCGAGGCCGGGGAGGTTGTGGTTGCCCACGCCGCGGCGACCCACCGCAGGTGTGGGCACCCGCCACGGCCGGAACGTCCCAGCTCCCCACAGCTAGAGCCCTCACAGACCTGCGATGGAAGGCCAACTCATCGGAAGGTGAGCGGCGCGAGAAACAACTGAACGGTTCCACTATTCGGAAGCAGGTATCCGCATCGTGGACGCTCGTCCGAATAGGACGGTGATTTTGTCCATCTATAGCAGCTTTTGGAGTGGCCGTTTGCCGCCCGATTTCGAGACCTTGGAGAGTTAGGCCCACATTCGAGCCATAACTCTCCAAGGTCTCGAAATTCCCGCCGGCACATCGGGGCAAGGTGGCATCAAATGCGCGCGAAGGCTACGAAAGCGAGCGTGCAGCGGCATTCCGTCCGCGTAGCCCAACCGGGACGCGGTGGGGTGGCGGGTCCGCGATCGTGCGTCCAGGCCCAGCGTCGTCTCGTGGGCGGTGCGGCGTTCGAACCTCATGTGCCGCAGCGAGGGCACCCCGATGCGGTGCCCCAGGGCGACTGGCCGCATGACCCGGGCCATGATCGGCTCGACCGCGCTGCCCTCGGTACCGGGGCTGCCCTCGGTCCCGGGCCGCCCTCGGTCCCGGGCCGCCCTCGGTCCCGGGCCGCCCTCGGTCCCGGGCCGCCCCCGGGTACCGGGTCTGTGGGCGGCCGTTCTGGGCCCCGCACCAGCGATCCCTGTCCGGTGCGCCTGATAAACGTGTCCTGTGCAGAGCGTGAGCGGTCCCTCTCGCGTTCAGCGGGCCGCCGGATACGCGGGGAACACGAAATGCAGCCGCTCGGCGATCCCCTCCGCCACGACGGCCGCACCGCCGCGGTCCGCCATGATGTAGGTCGCCTTCAACATCGCCAATGTGTTGGCCACCGGGGCCGGCACCGGGCCCGGTCCACCCGTCGCGAACAACTTGTCGACCACCTCGAGCCATCCGGTGGACTCCGCAACGGTCAAGTCCGGACGCGACAGGACTTCCGCCGCGGCCCGGGCCAGCCGGTCCTCCTCCATCTGCTCGTACCGGTAGGAACTGGGTGCCGTCGTTCGCGCCGCGATCAGGGTGAGCAACAGGCCCGCCGGCAGCCGCGTCGACGCCCCGAACGCGCCGACCAGGTCGGCCCCGTGCGCCACCGCATGCAACCACCCGAGCTCCGGATCCCACCCTTGGACGTCAGTCTGGGCCGGCCACCACGACGCGAACGCCTCCCACCAGCGCCGCACCACGGCATCATCCACAAGCGACCGCCGCACCACGAGGCCGAGCACCAAAGGCGCGAACGCCCGCGCCTGGATCTCCGGATGCGCGAACCGGTCCGCCATCGCATCGCCGATCTCGACCAGCCGGTCGTCCAGCGAGCCGGCGCGTACCAGGGCGGCGACCTGCGTGTACGCCTGCTCGTCACGGACCACCGGATCCGGCGCGGCCAGCATGTCCAGAAGGTGTTCGAGATCCATGCGCCTCAGCCTAGGTTGGCTGAACCACGGTCGAATGTGGCCGTTCGTACTGGCGAGGTGCGACCTAAGGAGACTCGTGTTCACCAAGAACTTCTGGAAGCAGGCACTCGAGCGCCTGATCAAGACTTTTGCTCAGGCGATTCTCGCGCTGATCACCAGTAACGGGCTGGGCATTGTGGACGTGAACTGGGGCAAGGTTCTGTCGGTCGCCGGGCTGGCCGCGCTGGCTTCGCTGCTCACGTCGATCGTGACGTCGGGTGTCGGGGAGCCGGGCAACCCGAGCGCCGTCAAGACGACCCCGGCCCCCGCCAAGACGACGGCGAGCTAGAAGGGTGGCGAGCTAGGACGACTCGCGGGCCGCGGGGCCGCCGCCGAACAGGACGTCGTCCCAGCTGGGCAGGCGCTTGCGCGGCTTGGTCTCGTCGGTCTCCGCGGGCTGCTGCCCGGGCTGGCCGACCGTGCGCCGCGGCCGCAGCACCGCCAGCGAGGGCACGGCCGGCACCTCTTTCGGCAGGTCGGCGTCGTCGTCGAAGGCGGAACCGGAACCGCCGCCCAGCAGCGCCGCGGCACCACCCGCGACCGGGCGGCGGGGCGTCTCGGCGGGGCCGGCGTCCAGGTTGCGGCCGCTGGTCTGGCCGGTCAGCGGGCGGTCCAGCGCGGCGAGCAAGGCGTCGCGGCCGGACCGGATCGGGTCGCCGCGGTCACGGTCGCCGCGGCGCGGGCCGGTCTCGGGCAGGCCGTGACCGGGGCGGGCGGCGTCGGAGCGCGATGCCGGGCCGGGCAGGCCGTGGCCGCCCTGCGCGGAGATGAACGGGCGCTCCGGCACCGGGTCCTGACCGAGGATCTGGGTCGGGCGCTCGGCACACAGATATTGCGCCATGTCGTCATGCGGCGAGACGACCTGGCGTCCCTTGTCGAGATCCCAGATGGCCTGCGCGGTCGCCTTGCCGGACGGCCACGTGGCGACGATGCGCCAGGTGCCGTCGTCGCGGCGGAACGCGTCCCACGAGATCTTCTCGGTGTCGATGCCGTGCTGCGACAGCCGGCTGTCCACCACCTCGGCGAGCGCGGCGCCGGAATCCGATGTCTTCAAACGCGTGCGGCGGGCGTGCTGGGCGAGCATCGCGCGCTCCTGCAGCACCGGCCCCGCATAGCGCAGCACCCGGTCGACCGGGACGCCGGCGATGCGTGCGACGTCCTCCGCGGACTCACCGGAGCGGATGCGGGACTGGATGTCGCGCGGGGACAACGAGGACGTGACATCGGGCGACATGACCGCCACGGCCGTGCCCGCGGGCGAGGCCTGCTGTCCGTCGTGCCCGATCGCGCCGGCCACCCGATCGTCGATGGGGAGCGCCAGGAGCCGGCCGACCTCATCGGCGAGCACCATGGCCTGACCGTCCTCGGAGAGGGCGACGAAGCGTACCGGCCGCATGCGTTGCCTCCGTCCAGCCGCGTTGGCCCGTGCTCCCGAGAGCCAGCCCTCGGGCGCGTTTCGCAACACGGTACGCGCCTCGGTCACCTAATGGTGGTAAGCCACGCCGCCAACTCTTCCTGACCAGCGATGATCTTCAAACCCCTGTCCGGTACGCGACGGCGAGTGACCCGAAAGCACCACCCCGAACCGGGCATCGGAGACGCGACGCCGCTGCTCATCACGGCGGCGGCGCGCCGCACGCGCCACTGCGCCCCAATATCAGAGTCGCTCCACAACGTAGTCGATGCAGACCGTGAGAGCCGTCACATCGGAGGGCTCGATCGTGGGATAGAGCGCCACGCGCAGCTGGTTGCGGCCCAGCTTGCGATACGGCTCGGTGTCCACCACGCCGTTGGCCCGCAGCACCTTCGCGACCGCCGCCGCGTCCACCTCGTCGGCGAAGTCGATCGTCGCCACCGCCGCCGAGCGCAGCTCCGGATCGGTCACGAACGGGGTCGCGTACGTCGAACGGTCCGCCCATCCGTAGATCGCCGCGGCACTCTCCGCGCTGCGCTTGACCGCCCAGGCCAGGCCGCCCTGCGCGTTCATCCAGTCGAGCTGCTCGGCCGCGAGATAGACGGTGGCCAGCGCCGGCGTGTTGTACGTCTGTTCCAGCCGGGACTGCTCGATCGCCGTCACCAGGTCGAGGAACTGCGGAATATACCGTCCGGTGGCCTTGATCTCGTGCGCCCGCTCGATCGCGGCCGGCGACATCAGGGCCAGCCAGATCCCGCCGTCCGAGCCCAGCGCCTTCTGCGGGGCCAGGTAGTACACATCGGTCTCGCGCAGGTCGACGTCGAGGCTGCCGCCGCCCGAGGTCGCGTCGACGAGCAGCAGGCCGTCGTCGGCGACGCGGCGCACCGGCACCGCCACCCCGGTCGACGTCTCGTTGTGGACCTGCGCGTACACGTCGACGCCGTCCTCGGCGCGCAGGAACGCGGCCTGGCCGCCGGGCGCGCGGTGCACGGTCGGGGCGGACAGGAACGGCGCGTCGGTAGCGGCCTTCGCGAACTTCGCCCCGAACTCGCCGAACTCCGTGAACTGGGCCTTGTCCCGGATCAGGCCGAACGTCGCGACCTCCCAGAACGCGCTGGTGCCGCCGTTGGAGAGGATCACCTCGTACCCGTCGGGGGCGGCGAAGAACTCGGCCAGGCCGCGCCGCAGGCGAGCCACCTGGTCCTTCACCGTGCGCTGGCGGTGCGACGTGCCGAGGAACGTGCGGGACACCGCGGACAGCGACTCGACGCCCTCGGGGCGCACCTTGCTCGGGCCGGAGCCGAAGCGTCCGTCCACCGGCTTGATCGGGTCAGGTATCCGGATGTCGCTCACGGGTCACACCTTATGCGTTAAGTGGTTCCAGCCCGGAACCTGCTGCGGTTTGCGGGCCTCGGGTCCCACATAGCGGGCGGTCGGCCGGACGATCCGGTTCAGCCGCTTCTGCTCCAGGACGTGCGCGCTCCACCCGGCCACCCGGGCGCAGGTGAACATCGAGGTGAACATGTGCGCGGGCACCTCGGCGAAGTCGAGCACCACCGCGGACCAGAACTCCACGTTGGTCGCCAGCACCCGGTCCGGCTTGCGGGCCTGCAACTCGGCCAGCGCCGCGCGTTCCAGCTCCTCGGCCACCTCGAAGCGGGGCGCGTCCAGCTCGCGGGCGGTCCGCCGGAGCACCTTGGCGCGCGGGTCCTCGGCGCGATAGATCCGATGGCCGAAGCCCATCAGCCGCTCACCACGATCGAGCACCCCGCGCACGTACGCCTCCGCGTCGCCGCTGCGCTCCACCGCCTCGATCATGCTCAGCACGCGGGCCGGCGCGCCCCCGTGTAACGGCCCGGACAGCGCGCCGATCCCGGACGAGATGCAGGCGGCCGCGTCGGCGCCGGTGGAGGCGACGATCCGGGTGGTGAAGGTGGAGGCGTTCATGCCGTGCTCGGCGGCCGAGATGAAATACGCATCCAGCGCCTTGACGTGCCGCGGATCGGGTTCGCCCCGCCACCGCCGCATGAACCGCTCGGTGACCGTGTCGGCCTTGTCGATGTCTTTCTGCGGGACCGCGGGCAGCCCCAGCCCGCGCGCCGCCTGCGCGACGAAGGACAGCGCGGTCACCGACACCCGCGCCAGGTCGCTGCGGGCCTGCTCGTCGTCGATGTCGAGGAGCTGCTCCAAGCCCCAGTAGGGGGCGAGCATGGCGACCGCGGACTGCACGTCGACCCGGATGTCACCGGAGTGCACCGGCACCGGGAACGGCTCGGCGGCCGGCAGCCCGGGCCCGAACCGCCCGTCCACCAGCAGGCCCCAGACGTCACCGAAGGAGACCTGGCCGATCAGATCCTCGATGTCCACGCCGCGATAGCGCAGCGCGCCGCCGGATTTGTCGGGCTCAGCGATCTCGGTCTCGAACGCGATCACGCCCTCGAGACCCGGCTTGAAGTCGGTCATGGGGCTCCTTGCACCAAAAACTCAAGTATTTCATCTTGCCAACCCGCGCACCGGCGGTCGACCCACCACGGTGTGCGATCGGTGACATCCATCCTCACCCGCCTGACGTCCGGCCTGGGGAGACTTACGGTCGTTACCTGCCAAGTGATGGAGAACGCTCGTGACCCCTGAACCCCCCTCGCCGTCCGCGATGCGGCGTGACTACACCGAGCGTGGTCCCCTCCTCGAGACCGATCTCGCCCCCGACTGGACCGCCCAGTTCGCCACCTGGTTCGCCGCTGCCGCCGCGGCGGGCCTGCCGGAACCGAACGCCATGATCGTGGCGACGGCCGGCCGGGACGGGCACCCCTCGGCGCGGACCGTGCTGCTCAAGGCCTACGACGTACGCGGATTCGTCTTCTACACGAACTACGAGTCCCGCAAGGGCACCGATCTCGCCGGGAACGCGTACGCCAGCCTGGTCTTCCCGTGGTTCCCGATGCAGCGCCAGGTGATCGTGGCCGGCCCGGTGGAACGCGTGAGCAGGGCCGAGACCGAGGAGTACTTCGCCTCCCGTCCGCGCGGCTCTCAGCTGGGCGCCTGGGCCAGCCCGCAGTCCCGGGTGGTGCCGGACCGCGCCGCGGTGGACGACGCGCTGACCGCCGTGACCGAGCGCTTCGGCGACGAACCGGTGCCACCGCCGCCGCACTGGGGTGGACTCCGCGTCGTGCCGGAGACGGTCGAGTTCTGGCAGGGGCGGAGCAGCCGCCTGCATGATCGACTGCGCTTCCGGCGTACGGGGGAAGGCTCTTGGGTTGTCGAGAGGCTCGCGCCGTGAGCCAGGAGGCCGTGGAGGCGGTCGAGGAGATAGTCGAGGAGCGTGAGCGGAAGTCCTGGCTGATGGACCTCCGCCCGCTGCGGCTGGTCGCCTACCGGCGGATGTGGGTGGGCAACGGCGTCTCGTTCTTCGGGTTCCAGTTCACCGCGGTCGCCGTGCCGGTGCAGATGTTCGCGATCACCCACTCGTCGGCCTGGGTGGGCCTGCTCGGCATCGCCGGGCTGATCCCGCTGCTGATCTTCGGCTTGTGGGGCGGCGCCGCGGCCGACGTGGTGGACCGGCGCAAGCTGCTGCTGGTGAGTTCGACGCTGGCCTGGCTGTCCACCGTCGGGCTGCTGGTGCAGGCCGTGCTCGGCGTGCGCAGCGGCTACCTGCTGCTCGGGCTGACGGCGCTGCAGTCGGCCGGGTTCGCGGTGAGCTCGCCGACCCGGCAGGCGATCATTCCGCGGCTGGTGCCGGCCCGGCTGGTCCCGGCCGCGAACACGCTGAACTACACGACGAGCACCGCCGGCGGCGTGGTCGGGCCGCTGGCCGCGGGCCTGATCTTCGGGCTGGTCAGCACGGGCGCCGGCGTCACGGTGGCGTACCTGGTCGACGCCGCGCTGTTCTCGATCTCGTTCTGGGCCACCTGGAAGCTGCCGTCGATCCCGCCGGTCGAGCACGAACCGGGTGCGCCACGACCCTCGGCCGGCCTGCGCGGCATCGGCGACGGCCTGCGGTTCCTGGTCACCCAGCCGGTGCTGCTGCTGTCGTTCGCGGTGGACATCATCGCGATGGTGTTCGCGATGCCGCGGGCGCTGTTCCCGGAGGTCGCGGCCGACCGCTTCGGCGGTCCGTCGGTGGTGGGCTGGCTGTTCAGCGCCATCGCGATCGGCTCGGTGGTGGGCGGCCTGTTCTCCGGCTGGATCGGCCGGGTCAAACGGCAGGGCGTCGCCCTGGTGGTCGCGGTGGTCTGCTGGGGCGTCGCGATCGGCCTGTCCGGGCTCGCGCATCAGTTGTGGCTCGCGTTGCTGCTGCTCGGCGTGGGCGGCGCGGCCGACCTGGTGAGCGCGGTCTACCGGCAGTCGATGCTGCAGGTCTTCGCCCCGGACCGGATGCGCGGCCGGCTGCAGGGCGTCTTCACCGTGGTGGTGGCGGGCGGACCGCGGCTCGGCGATCTCCGGGCCGGTGCGACCGCGAGTGTCAGCAGCATCACGGTGTCCTGGGCCGGTGGTGGTTTCGCCGCCGCCGGATTGGCGATTGTGCTGGCAGCGGTCTTCCCGGCGCTGGTGCACTACCGGCCGCCGCGAAGTCCGTCCGAGAAAACCCAAACGATAGGGTCCGAGTCATGACGAGCGTTGTAGGAGCCCGGTCCGGCCAGCAATGGACCATCGAGGCCGAGGGCCATCGGGCCGTGGTGGTGGAGGTCGGCGGCGTCCTGCGGGAGTACACGGTCGACGGCACACCGGTGCTCGACGGGTTCGCGCCGGACGAGCTGTCCCCGGCGTCGGCCGGTCAGATCCTGGCCCCGTGGCCGAACCGGATCCGCGACGGGAAGTACACGTTCCAGGAGAAGAGCTACCAGCTTCCGCTGACCGAGCCGGCCCGCAACAACGCGATCCACGGCCTGGTCAACTGGTCCCGCTGGGAGGTGGTGGAGCAGGCGGCCGACGCGGTCACGCTCGAGTACGTGCTGCCCGCCCAGATCGGTTACCCGTTCTGGCTGCGCCTTCGCGCCCGCTGGTCGGTCTCGGCCCAGGGCCTGCGCTGCGACCAGGAGGTCGTGAACATCGGCCCCGAGGACGCGCCCTGGGGTTACTCGGTGCACCCGTACGTGCGGTTGCCCGGCGTCGCGGTCGAGGACACGGTGCTGCACGTGCCCGGCAAGAACCGGATCCAGGCCGACTCGCGGCTGCTGCCGATCGGCACGGTCTCGGTGGCCGGCACCGACTACGACTTCACCGAGGCCCGCAAGATCGGCGACCTGGTCCTGGACACCACGTTCGGCGACATCGAGCACGACGCGGACGGGATCACCCGGGTGACGCTGTCCGACGCCGGCTCCGAGCGCGAGATCGTGGTCTGGGCGGACGACAAGTTCACCTACTGGCAGGTCTTCACTGGCGACACGCTGCACGGCGAGCGGTTCCGCCGCTCGGTCGCGGTGGAGCCGATGACCTGCCCGCCGGACTCGTTCCGCACCGGCCGCGACCTGACCGTGCTCGCCTCCGGTGAGCGGTGGACGGCGTCCTGGGGCATCCGGGCCTGATGGAGTTCGACGAGGTGGTCCGGCGCCGCCGCATGGTCCGCGACTACGACCCGGACCGCCCGGTGCCGGCCGCCCTCGTCGACAAGATCGTCCGGCACGGGCTGCGGGCGCCGAGCGCCGGATTCTCGCAGGGCTGGAGCTTCCTGGTCCTCACGTCACCGGCCGACCGTGATCTCTATTGGGCGGTCACGGCCGACGGCTCGAATTCGTGGCTGACCCGGATGCGCAAGGCGCCGCTGCTGATCGTCGCGTTATCGAACCGGTCCGCCTACGAGAAGCGCTACGCCGAGCCGGACAAGCACTGGACGGCGCCGCTCGAGGAGCGCTGGCCGGTGGCGTACTGGGACATCGATGCCGGATTCGCGGCGCTGTTGATGCACCTCAGCGCCGTCGACGAGGGTCTCGGCTCGTGCTTCTTCGGGGTGCCGGTGCCGGCCGTGGACAGGTTCCGCGAGGCGTTCGGGGTGCCACCGGAGTTCACCCCGGTCGGTACGCTCTCGGTCGGCTATCGCGCCCCGGCCGAGAGGTCGCCGTCACGCAAACGCGGTCAACGGCCGCTCGACGACGTGGTGCATCATGGCCGATGGGCGAGCGCCCGGTGACGATGGCACGACTAGGCTGAGAGCGATTCGGTTCGGAGAGGGGGGAAACGACCGTGATCTTCAAAGCGGTCCGGGACGGAGCCCCGTACCCCGATCACAACACCACGCTCAAGGCGTGGTCCGAGATCCCGCCCCGCCCGATCCGGCTGGCCGACCTGATCACCACCAAGCGCGAGCTCGCGCTGGACAAGCTGCTGGCCGAGGATTCGACGTTCTACGGCGACCTGTTCCCGCACGTCGTGGAATATCAGGGCGCTCTGTATCTCGAGGACGGGCTGCACCGGGCGTTGCGTGCCGCGCTTCAGCAACGCAATCAAATTCACGCACGGGTCCTGGTCGTCCAGGACTGAGTCACCCGTTAGGTTGAGCGACATGGTGGTCGCCCCGTTGGATCTGCTCGATCTCGACAGTTTGCTTACCGACGAGGAGCGTGACGTGCGCGCGCTCGTGCGCCGCGTGACCGACGACCGGGTGCGTCCTTCGGTCGCGCAGTGGTACGAGGACGGCGCGGCCCCGGTCCGCGAGCTGGCTCTCGAATTCGGCAAGCTGGGGCTGCTCGGCATGCATCTCGAGGGCTATGGCTGCGCGGGTGCCTCCGCGGTGGCGTACGGGATCGCCTGCATGGAGTTGGAAGCTGCCGACTCCGGGGTGCGTTCGCTGGTCAGTGTGCAGGGATCGCTGGCCATGTACGCGATCTGGCGGTACGGCAGCGAGGAGCAGAAGCAGCGCTGGCTGCCCGGGATGGCGGCCGGCGAGCTGATCGGCTGCTTCGGGCTCACCGAGCCGGACCATGGCTCCGACCCGGCGAACATGTCGACCCGGGCGCGCCGCGACGGCGACGACTGGGTACTCAACGGCGGCAAGATGTGGATCACCAACGCGCCGCTGGCGGACGTCGCGGTGATCTGGGCGCGCGCCGACGAGGGTGTGGTCGGTTTCGCGGTGCCGACGGATACGCCGGGATTCTCCGCCCGGGAGATCAAGCACAAGATGTCGCTGCGGGCGTCCAGCACCGGTTCGATTTCGCTGGATGACGTACGCGTCCCCGCCGCATTTCAGCTTCCGTCGGCGGCCGGGTTGAAGGCGCCGCTGTCCTGTCTCACCGAGGCCCGGTTCGGCATCGTCTGGGGTGCTCTCGGTGCGGCGCGCGAGTGCCTGGCGGTGGCGCTGGATTACGCGACGACGCGCTCGCAGTTCGGCCGGCCTCTCGCCGGGTTCCAGCTGACCCAGGCCAAGCTCGCGGACATGGCTCTCGAGCTGCAGAAAGGTTTCCTGCTGGCGCTGCATCTAGGTCGTCGCCGAGATGAGACCGGGGCGTTACGTCCCGAGCAGGTCAGCGTGGGCAAGCTGAACAACGTGCGGGAAGCCATCAAGATCGCTCGCCAGTGCCGCACGATCCTGGGCGGCAACGGGATCAGCGGGGAGTACCCGGTGATGCGGCACGCGAACAACCTCGAAAGCGTGCTCACCTACGAGGGAACCTCGGAGATCCACCAGCTGGTCATCGGTCAGAAATTGACCGGTTTGGACGCTTTCGCCGGTTGAGTCGGCTGAGCGCCCTCGAAATGAAAATGTCGTACCCCTCTTCTAACGTGGAGTCATGGCCAACTCACCCGATGTCGACGAGCCGACCAGGGAGTACCCGGCCGCGCCCGACGGAACTCCGGCTGCGTCCGACGAAACCCCGGACACCGCCCCGGAGCCGAAACCAGGCCGGAACGGTTTCGCTCGCCTGCTCATCTTCACCGGCTTCGTCTTCGCGCTGATCGTCGCCGCCTGTCTCGGTCTTCGAGCGGTGCACGTGTTGCCGAGCTTCGACAACCCGTTCTCCGACAAGACCACCGACCGCAGCCAGCCGGTCCTGCTTCAGTCCATGCGCGACCTGAGCCGTTACGTGGCCGCCGACGGCACCTTCCAGGTCATCGTCGACCTCCAGGAAGACAAGAACAACATCCCCGACTTCCTGATCAACCAGCGCACCCTGTTCGTGGGCTCGGGCACCGTCGAGGAGTATGTGGAGTTCGGTTCGCTGTCGACGGACGCGCTCAAGGTGGACAACACCAACAAGACCGTGACGATCACGTTGCCGCCCCCGCAGCAGTCCACGGCGGCGCTCGACATGCAGAAGAGTTACGTCGTCGCCGAGGAACGCGGGTTGCTGAACCGCATCGGCGACGCGTTCAAGAACGATCCGAACAAGCAGCAGCAGGTGTATCAGTTGGCGCAGCAGCGGATCACCGAGGCGGCGCGCGCGAGTGGCCTCGACCAGCGGGCCAAACAGAACACCCAGCGGATGCTGGAGAGCCTGTTCACCCGCCTGGGCTACACGTCGGTGACGGTCAACTTCGACCAGCCCTGACGGCCCGGCGAACGGGCAGCACCGCCTCGCGTCGGGGTTGTGCTGCCCGTTCCCGTTTCGGGGCGTTGCGTCTGTGGGGTGGCGCGTGCAGGTTGCCGCTCCGTCAGCACCCCGCGCTGTGGAGGCGTCGGCTTCCCGAGCGTTTCGACCAGGTCCGCGCGGTCGGCGGCATCAATCGTGCGGTCGGCGGCGGTCGTGGGTCGCGGGTCGTCCGTCCGGTGCGGCGGTTTGCCAGGTTGCGGTGGCTGGTCAGGGCCCGGCACGGACGGGCGTCCATGGGGCGGTCGGCGCAGTGGCCAGAAAACGCCGAGTGCTGCCCGCCGCGCACAGCCTGGACGTCGCGGATCCCGGCCGGGTCATCCGCCGGAGCGTGGACTTTTGTGAACCTTGGAGAGTTG